>CAJUHH010000011.1 GCA_910585965.1 uncultured Lachnospiraceae bacterium | reverse complement strand
CGCCCTTGCGGACAAACGGTTTTCAAGACCGCCTCGTTATGACCACTTCGATACCCCTCCATATTCATACATTGCCGTTTTCCACCAATGTTTATGAAGTGCTTCTTTGCAAAGAAATATTTTTTTCAGAGAATCCTTTCGAAGATTTTCTTTCATATCCCCCCGCAACGCAAAAATTATTCTAACAAAAAACCCAAAAAGTGTCAACAACTTTTTTTAAAGATTTTTAGAATATTTTTTTACGGAGTTTTTCAGCGTCCTGGCAATCTGCAAATCCTCCGGGGTCGTTATTTTTATATTTTCATAACTCCCTTCTGCCAGCTTTACCTTTCGGCTTGTAAAAGTCTCTACTACCATAGCGTCATCCGTAATTCTTACGGATTCCTGCAGCAGCTCCTGCTCCTTATCCATCAACGCGGAATATGCCTGGAAAATCAAATTATAAGAAAATATCTGGGGAGTCTGTATGAGCCAGACATGGCTGCGGTCCGGAGTAGATGCGGCAAAATTGTCAGCATCCGCAATTTTTACCGTATCCTTTGTCGGCATTCCTACGACACATGCGTCATATTCCACCGCGCATGCATACCCCCTCTCTATTATCTCCTCTGTAACAAAAGGGCGGGCTCCGTCATGGATAAATACATAATCACATTTTGCCGCCTTCAGCCCCTCATAAACAGAATGGTACCTTTCCTTTCCTCCTGCCACGACAGCCTTCACTTTTCCAAACCCGTACTTTTCCACGATATTCTTTTTACAGTATTCTATCTCCTCTTCCGAAGTCACCAATACGATTCGGTTGACAAAACTATCTTGGAATACTTTCAATGCATAATAAATCACAGGCTTGTCTTCCAGCATGAGATACTGTTTCGGCACTGCGCTCTGCATTCTTTTTCCCTGCCCCGCCGCTAATATGACTGCCGCACAGTCTTTTTTTTCCATTCCCTGCAATGTATTCTCCTCCGCGCCAATGCAAAGCCGCCTTTTATTCTGCCAGTTCCCAGCCATAAATCTTCCATCGGCCGTCTTCATCTTTTCTTAGCAAAAACTGTTCCACCGAATTCAGTATTTTTGTTTCCTGCCGCATATTCAACGTGCAGTACAGCCTCGCCCACTCATACCCTTCATTGGAAAAATATTTTACATCGGTGCTGCTCGGCAGTCCATAACTGGTAATGGTAATCCCGTTGCTCGCCATAGACAGGACTTCCAGCTTCACCTGCTGCAGATACTCTTCTTCCGTCTGGTTTTCCGCCAGTTCTGCATCGTAAAGCTTCCTGATCTGCATGGCCAGCGCCTCTACCTCTGCCTCCGTATGGGATTCGTTGTAAAAGCATTGGGTAATATCGCAGTAATATTTCACCACTTCTTTCGGCGAAGGAGGATAGCTTGTCTCCAGGTTCCTCATCAATACCTGCTGCGATTTCGTCACCGTCACATCATCTTCGCTCTCTTTTGCATCCCTCATGGAAAGATAATAATAAAATCCCACGATCATAGCCGCCAAAATAACGAATATAAGCGTTGTTTTTACTATGCTGCTTCCCTTCTTCTTCTTTTTCGCCATAACATCAATCCTCTTCAAACATGAGATCCACGCTTTTGCCGTCTTTTCCCGCCTCCGCACGGGGAAATATCTTTTTCACATCCCGCATATAGTCCTCTGCCCGGACAAGCGACGGACTATAATGGGTCAGCCACATTTTCGCAACATCCGCCCTTTTTGCAAGCTCCGCCGCCTCATAAAAGGTCATGTGCTTATTTTCCTTCGCTTTCTCTTTCTTCTCCGGCTCTCCGTACATTCCTTCGCAGATAAAAAGATCCGCCCCTGCGGCATTCCTTACAATTCCTTCCGTCGGCCTCGTATCCGTGCAGTATGTCACCTTCAGTCCTTTCCGCGCCTCTCCAAGCACCATATCCGGCGTATAAACCTTCCCTTCCAGTTCTATACTTTCCCCCTTTTGAAGGCGGTTCCAGTATCTGCGGTCTATCCCCAGACCCATAGCTTTATCCACCTGGAACTTC
Organism: uncultured Lachnospiraceae bacterium; assembly: GCA_910585965.1. Classification (GTDB taxonomy): domain Bacteria; phylum Bacillota; class Clostridia; order Lachnospirales; family Lachnospiraceae; genus Kineothrix. Next base: position 132,705 of record CAJUHH010000011.1, on the reverse strand, counting down.
CCGATACGGTCAACTACAATATTATATCCATAGCATACCACATTATGGTTCACACGGAAAGCTTCTATTCTGAAATCATCGAATTCAAAACGCTGTTCCTGCTCCGCGATCTCCATGCATTCGATTTCAAAAGGAAGTTCAGGGGCAATCACCCGCAACGCCCCGACTACCCGGCCAAGCCCCTTCGGCCCCACTAAAAGAAGCGGTTCCGTCCGTTCTGCATTCCCCATCGTGAGAAGCATTCCGGGCAGACCGCTGATATGGTCCGCATGATAATGGGTAAAGCAGATTACATCGATCGGCTTCGGGCTCCACCCTTTTTCCTTCATAGCAATCTGCGTCCCTTCCCCGCAGTCGATTAATATACTTTTCCCATGGATCCTCGCCATCAGGGAAGTCAGCCAGCGATACGGCAACGGCATCATCCCCCCTGTTCCAAGCAAACAAATTTCTAACATACAACTCCTATCCCGACCGCCAGGCAAAACAGATGTCAGCGCTGCCCCATTGGCTTATGCAGAGGTTAGCATGAATTACAGCAGTTCCGTTGCCTCCCTGTCCTGGACAGGCACCCTGAATCTGGCGATCATTTTATCATAACAGTCTTCACATAAATCAAAGCTGTGAATCTGCCCGTCTTTTTTACTAAAGTAACCGAAAACTGCATCCGCTTCGAAACAGCCTTCTTTTAAAATTCCATTTTCTACCAATAAATGCTTGCCGCATTCGTTGCAAACCACGGCAATTAATTCATTGCTGTTTTCATCCAGATATTTACGCATAGTCTCATCCTCCCAAGATGCACTAAATTTCATCGCCATATCTGTTATTATACATGAACTCCATCGGCAAAAACAGTGGTAATTGTTCCATTTGATTCCTGCCTTTTCCACAGGATGAGGGCGTCTTCTTTCGGATTTTCATAAAATCCCCTGCGTACCCCCTCCCTCTTAAAACCAAATTTTTCATACAAGCATATCGCCGGAAAATTCCCGCATCTGACTTCCAGCGTAAAAGCTTCTATTCCCAGCCTGGCTCCATCCGCCAGAACCCTTCCCAGCATAGCGGCAGCTATCCCCATGCGGCGGTAACGGCTGTCCACCGAAACGTTGGTGATTTCTCCTTCCCCCGCTAGATTCCGAAGCCCGCAGATGCCTACCACGCCATTTCCTTTTCCCGTTTCCGCAGGTTCCGGCGGCTCTTCCATCTTCTCTTCTGCTACATAATAAAATGCATAATCCAGGCGCAAGGCCTCTAAAAATGCTTTTTCCGTCCATGGATCGGGAAAATTCGCCGCTTCCAGGGCTGCCGCCTGGCGGACATCCCTTTCTTCCATTCTCCTTATGTTCAACATCATATGACCTTCCACCCTAAATCATTCGCTGTTCCGGCAATTTCTACTTCCACGCTATAGTTTGATTTTCACTTTGGAAGGAGGCATATGCGTCGAAATCATCTCAACGACCCCTGGCACCAGTTCCCCCAAATCCTGCTTCGGGAAAATAGACGCATTTACCCGGGAAGTATATACGATCAGACTTCTCTGCGTGGAAACCGCCCGGTTCATATCCTCCCATCTCTGTTTCTGCGCCTCCCCGCCCTGGGAAACCTCAATCCCCTCTTCCGTCAGCTTATAATGGAGCGGCTCCTGGAATGCCGGAGTGCTCAGCATCTGCCGCCGCGACTTAATCAAAAGCGTCCATGGCAGATATCCCAGAATCACCAGCCCGGCAATCAGAAAAATCACCTCGCCCCTGAAAAAAAAGCACACAATCATCAACGCCCCAACAATCGTCCCGATCAAACCCGATGCACTATAATAAGTATGTCTTAACATATAATCATATAAAACATTCGCCGTCATCCTGACATCAAACTCTAATTCCATAACATCCTCGCTCCTGCACTGCTCCCGCTTTATTCCCGCTCAACATGAATTTTTATCCATCGGTATCTTTCCAAATATTCTATCGGCTATTTTATCATCTTCAATTATATAAAGTCAAGAAGCAGGACAGGCTGCCATGAGAAACAATTTTTGCAGTCGGCTTGTTGCGGAGGGATACGGTGGAAACGGCAGGGGGACTGGAGCAGGGGTGGTGGCAGGAGCTGGTATTTTCTACTGAAGCTTCCAATCAGATTTTACTAATAAAACGGGCAGGGATCATCAAACCGAACGGGTCGGAAGCAACCGGGCATCCTGCCCAAAGCTTCCTAAAATTGCCATCCATGGCAATTTTACCCTGGGGTTTTGACCATTTTATAAGTAAAATTGCTGATTGTACGCAACAGTAGAAAATACCAGCTCCTGCCACCACCCCTGCTCCAGTCCCCCCCTGCCGTTTCCACCGCCTCCCTCCGCAACAAGCCGGCTGCAAAAATTGTTTCTCATGGCAGCCCGCAGCCCTAAAATTTTTTCACTTTTATCCCCAAAAAAGCCTTGCTTCTTACCCGCAAAAGATAGTAGAATAATATTATAATAAAAGGAGATGATTCTATGGGAATTGGGAGTATAACATCAACAAACCGTATGTCATCCATGCAAACGACTGCGGCAGATTTAAAAGGGCAAAAAAGTAAAAATATTCAAAACGAAATTACAAGCACGCAGCAGCAGATGCGGAAGCTGTCTTCAAAGGAAGATCTGTCCGCGAATGAAAAAACAAATAAGCGGAAGGAACTTCAAAAAGAAATATCCAGCCTCAATACCGAATTAAAACAGTACCAGGATGAACTCCGCAGGTCACAGAAGAGGGAACTCATGATGGCTGAGCTGCAGGAAGACAGGGAAACGGCAAGAGAGGATAAGCCAAAAGATAAGATACAGCCCGAGAAGGCCGTATCCAATTCAGCGGACGAAGAAAAATTGCAAACGGACAACGAGCAGTCTGCCCGCCAGGGGACTGTCATAACCCAAAACACCGACGGCACCGTTATTTTAAAGGAATCCCCGGATCAGAACAGGAAGCCTGGCGTGGATGCAGAAGACAGCCAGACGGACGAAGCCAAAGAAGAGGCGCAGGATCAAAAGGAACAGGAAAGCAAAGATAATGATATCGCTGCGAATACCAGCCTGTCCGGCAAGGAAATACATGCAATGGCGGCGGCGGATTCTTCTCTGGAACAGGCGAACCGTTTGGGAACAGTTGTAGCCAAAACAAGGAACGGCATTGCCATTTTAAAAGGGGAAATCAACCAAGATGAGAATCTTGGCACAGACACATCCAGAAAACAGGCGGCGCTTGAAAAGATGGAGAAGCAGGAACAGCGGGCAACAGCAGTCCAATCCTCTCTGTTAGGCGAGGCAAATCATGCAGCCAAGCAGACGGCAGAATCCAATACCTCTGCAAAAGATGGAATACAAGCTAATATCGAAAACATGGTAAATGCCTGGAATGTATTTCAGGAAGAAGAGGCATCGCAGCCGAAATTTTTTGTTTCTGTCGGATAAGGAAGCCGCCTTCACACATGGCTATCCAGAAATTTATAAAAACCTTCAAGCGGATGATAACATCGTCCGTTTGAAGGTTTTTTTCTGTCCTATTCGTGCCGCAGGGCCTCAATCGGGCTGAGCTTTGCCGCTTTTCTTGCCGGATAGATTCCGAAGAACAATCCTACTGCAGAAGAAAACACGGTTGCGCCGATTATAGTGGATACCTGTGTTTTTGCGGCGACTCCGGCTATCGATCCCACCGCATTGCCGCCCAGGATACCGAGCCCGATGCCGATCAGTCCGCCCAGCAGGGTAATAATGGCCGCCTCGGCCAGAAACTGCAATAATATGGAGCCAGTCCTTGCGCCTAATGATTTGCGGATACCGATTTCCCTCGTTCTCTCCGTCACGGATACCAGCATGATATTCATAACGCCGATGCCTCCTACCAGAAGGGATATCGCCGCCACGAAAGAAATAAATGTGGTGATTATCCCAAGGATGCTGTTAAATTCGGCCGACATATCCGACATATTCTGTACCTGAATCTGTCCCTCGCCTCTTATGCCGTACTTATTTTCCAATAAGTTGATCGCATTCTGGGCCACTTCCGTACAATATTCCGTGGCATCCGCAAAAACAAGGATGTCATTAAATTCATCCACATAATAATAATAATCATTCCCCATTACTGTATAAGGCATTTCCAAGTCGATGCGGGTGCTCATCGTCGAGTTGACGAACATGCCCGCGCTGTCTTCGCGGATTCCCACAACGCGTACTTCATTGGATACGCCATAAATGGACAGTTCAAAACTCATACCGATCACGTCCGTCGTCCCGAACAGGCTGATGGCGCTGCTCTCCGAGATTACGCACACCCGATTGCCACTTTCCACATCTTCCTTTGTAAAATATTTTCCTTTGATAATCGGGCCGCCGTTGGCGGAATAATATTGGAGGCTTTCCGTGCCGCACATTGCCCTGGCTTCAAAATTGCCCTTCGCGCCGTTCGCCTGACCCCAGCCTCCCAAAACGGGAGTCACTCCTTTTACGTGGGCCACGCTGTTTCTGATCAGATCGAAATCGTCCGCAGTAAACCGTACCGTCACGTCGTCCAGCGTCGTGTCCAGATACAGCTCGATGAGGCCGCTCCCCATGCTTTCCAGTTCTTCATTGATCTGTCCCCTGACGCCGTTTCCGATCGCCATTACCATAATGACGGAAGCAATGCCGATGATAATGCCCAGCATTGTAAGGACGGAACGGCCTTTGTTGCTTTTAATATTCATCAGGGCGATTTTTATATATTCCCATATCTGTGCCATATCGATAACCATGCCTTTCCCATTACTGCATCGGTACTGCGCTGACTTCCATGCCTTCCATGATGCTGCTGTTTACCTCTGTCAATATCTGGTCGCCTTCGTTCAGCCCTTCGATAATTTCAATGTCCATATCAGAAGAAATCCCTGTCTGCACCGGTTTTTTCACAATAATACCGTTTTCCACGGCATAGACAAAGCTGCCTTCCATATCGGTATTGACCGCGCTGAAAGGAACAAGGAGCGCTGCTTCGGATTTCGATGTGCTGACGGAAATTTTCGCTTCCACGCCGAGGAATATATTTTCATCCGGGTTTAAGATCTTAATGTCCGCATTTACTACGGATGCGCCGCTGTTATTTTTGGTCGCCATCTTATCGATTTTGCTGACCTCGCCTTCGTAAGTGTTTCCGCCGATCGTCACAGTCGCTTTCTGGCCTTCCTTTATTTTTTCCAAGTCATATTTGGATACGGATATGCTGACTTTGACATCCTCCGTGCTTTCCAGTTTGAACAGCTGCTCGCCGACCGCCGGAGTCTTGCCTTCCACCGCGTTCATCTCCGTCACTACCCCGTTAAATTCCGCAAGGATGCCGTTCTCCGTCTCCTGGATCGCGTTTAATGTTTCCTGGGAGGTGATATTCTCCATTTCATTTTTCGCTTCCAGTTCTTCCTTTCCGCCCGCATTCAGCTTTGTGCTTTCGGCAGAAGTCTGCTGGGATTTCATTTCCGACTTGTATTCCTTGCAGTTATTGAGCATATCCGTATAGGTTTTGATTTCTTCCTCCCATGCACGGATCTCCTCATTGTTGGTCTGCTCGTAAGTATTCAGCTGTACCAGCTTCTGAAGATTCTCATATTCATCGGAATCCGGATGGTCCGCCCAATCGATCAGGGATATCTGGAGCAGCGCCCCTTCGTGGGCAAGAGCCGCTTTCTTGTCGTCCACCTGGCGCTGGAGGTCTTTAATGTGGTTGTCGATATCCGTGATCTGCTGCTCCAACACGCCCAGATTCACGTTAGCTTCGCCCAGGTCGCCGATGCTTTCGTTGTTTTTCTGTACGGAGCTTTTATAGCTTCCCTCGTTTGCCTGCAGTTTTAATTCCGCAGTCCTTTTTTCATTTGCCAGATCCGTTTCGTCATATGTAAGGACCGGGCTGCCTTTTTTCACCGTTTCCCCGGTATTCACATTGATCGTGCCGATCTCAACGCTTACGGGGGCAAAATAAGTCTTTACCTCGTTCGATGCCACCGCGCCGCTTGTATTGATCGTCTGCTCGATATCGCCTCTTGTCACCGGCGACGTATAGACCATCGGCTTCGCATTTGCGTTGGAAATGTTGGAAACAACAATAAACAACACAAATACGCCGGCTACTCCTCCGATCACGCTTCTTTTAATGATCTTTTTCTTTTTCGCCGGATCCATCGGAGTCTTACCTTCCGCTTTCAGCCTTTTCTTTTCTTCCTTTTCCCTCTTTTTCTGTTCCTTCTTCTCCTGCTTTGTCAGTTCCATATTCATTCCTTCCTTCCGCAATATTTCTTTTCCTGTGCTTCTTATTCCTGCTCTCCCCTTGCGGCAGGTTCCTTCGGTTTTTCCTTGTCTTTATCGGCGGTATCGCTTACGATTCTGCCGTCCATAATCTTAATGACGCGTTTTGCCTGTGCGGCGATATCGTTATCATGGGTAATCAATATAACCGTTCTTCCCTCTTCATGCAGCCCTTTTAAAATCTCCATGATTTCTTTTGTGGAACCGGAATCCAGATTGCCGGTAGGTTCATCCGCAAGAATAATCGGAGGCGCCTGGGCAATCGCTCTTGCAATCGCCACCCTCTGCTGCTGCCCTCCCGACATTTCCGAAGGCTTATGGGTTTTTCTCTTCCCCAGTCCGACTTTCTCCAGCGCTGTTTCGGACAATCTCGTGCGTTCCTTTCTCGACACCCCCCGGTATATCAGCGGCAGCTCCACATTTTCCAGTGCAGTCAGATTGGCGATCAGGTTAAAGCCCTGGAAGATAAACCCGATCTCCTGGTTCCTGATATCCGACAGTTCATTGTCGCTCATATGGGACACATCCTTATCATGCAGCATATAGGTGCCGCTGGTAGGCACGTCGAGGCAGCCCAGCATGTTCATCAGCGTGGACTTTCCCGAACCAGACTGGCCGATGATTGCGACAAATTCATTTTCATGGATCTGCAAGTCCACATGGTCCAATGCCCTTACTTCATTCTCCCCGGGATTGTACACCTTGCAAATATCACGAATGTCAACCAAAGCGCTCATTTTACGAATCCTCCGTTTCCACTTATATATTAAGCTTCCCCTTCTGTCTTACTGTATTACTCACCTAATACAATAATCATTTTTGTATTATTTGTCAACCTCTTGTCAAGAAAAAATAATAGGATTTCCTCTTTTTCGCAAAAATATACTACTTGTTTCATTATATTGAAATTTCCTAACAATACTATGGGAATTACCTTAAAAATTTCTTAAAAAAAATTAAGAAAAGCATGTTGTCTACCGTATACAACGGGACAACATGCTTTTCTTCTTCACTTTTTTTATTTAATTTTCCGCTGTTTTTCCAACTGCCATCGTTTTATGGCTTTCTTTTAAGACCGGGCTGAGTTTCTTATATACCAGCACTGTGACGAGGGAAACGCTGCCGCCCTTTAAAAGATTCATGGGCGCCACCGCGAAGATGACAAGGGTCGCGACGCTGTGGATCGCCGGATTGATCGCCGTTCCCATGGAAATAATCGTTTCCAGCGGCAGGCCGTAAAGCTGGGCGAATTTCGGCAGAAGATAGACGGCGTTAAATGCCGTGCCAAATACCGTCATGCAGAGGGTTCCGATCGAAGACCCCGCAATCGCCATTTTCTTCGTCTTCTTATTCAGGTAAAGGATGGATGCCGGAAGAAGGAAGCTGCATCCGATCACAAAATTCGCCAGATCGCCCACGAAAGCGGTCGTCGTTCCTTTGAAAACAAGCTTTAACAGTATCTTGCAAAACTCGATCATCACGCCCGCTACTGGCCCGAAAGCAAACGTTCCGATCAGTGCCGGTATTTCGCTGAAATCCAGCTCATAGAAAGAAGGGGCAAACGGCACCGGAAATTCCAGCAGCATCAAAAGAAAAGAAATGGCGGAAAATACGCCTATCACCGCTATTTTCCTCGTAGAAAGCACCCGCTCCGTATCGCCGCTTTTTTTCTTCGCCATCTTCTCTGCGGCATAAGCCACAACGAACATCAGGACGACGATGCCTAAAAATTCCATGACAAAAATAAGGTTCTCTGTTACCGACTGCATTAAGTTGTTCATACGATTTCCTCCTGAAAACATAAATTTTTAGGGAAAATTCCTCAAAAAAACCCGGATATCTCTATCCGGGGCAGCATTGCGTAATCATGGCATTCTGAATCTTTCCATTCAAAATGTCCCTCTTACTTTCCTCTCTCATCCAGACTTTACTGTCGGTTTTGGAATTCCACCAAATCAGCCGCCGAAAAGCTTGCTGCCAAGGCGTTTTCTTGGCTTTAGCATTCGCTTTTCCGAAACGGGTCGCGGACTGTCACCGCCGGTAGGGAATGACGACTCATCGTTACGATATTTCGCTACGATAATTCGTTTCACCCGACCCCGAAGAATTTTCTCATCATTTAATTAATAGTTTTGCTGGAAATATCATATAACGACCGACGGGCTTTGTCAAGAGGAGGCATCCCAAAATCCCGGGAAATCAATTTTTGCAGGGCGCATCGCGCTAGGAAATGCCAAAGGGGACGGCGGGAGAAGGAAGCCCGGCAAGGGATGCTGGTTTTTGCTATTGCGTACAAGCAGCCATTTTACTTATGAAATGGTGAATATACCAGGGTGACATTGCCATGGATGGCAATGTCAGGAAACATAGGACAGGATGTCCGTCGTTTCCGACCCGGTCGGCTTGACATCATATATCCATTTCATTAGTAAAATCTGCTTGGAAGCTCCAGCAAAAACCAGCGTCCCTTGCCGGGCTTCCTTCCCCCGCCGCCCCCTTTGGCATTTCCTAGCGCGATGCGTCCTGCAAAAATTGATTTCCCTGCCTAAAATTCCAGTCAGCACAAAACAATATTCGCCGCCCCCGCATACTCCTCCGGCCTCGCGTCCGTCAGAATCGTCCCGGCAGAAAAAGAAGCAAACGTAACCGAGCTTACGATATGGAACTTGCTGTTATCGCACAGAATATATGCTTGTCGGCATTGTTCCAGCGCCGTCCGCTTTACCAGCGCTTCATTCGCATCCGGCGTGGTAAACCCTGCCTTCTTGTTCACCCCGTTCGTCCCAAAAAATCCTTTGGAAAAATGATAGTCTTTCAACGTCAGCGCCGCCATCGTCCCTACCACGGCTTCCGTCGAACCCTTAAGAGTCCCCCCCACCAGCAGGACATGGACTCCCTTCGCCGCAAGCTTTTGTGCATGGGCAACTCCGTTCGTGACAAACGTCGCCCCCGTTTCCCCGATAAAATCCAGCATATAGCCCGTCGTCGTTCCCGCATCCAGATATACGAAATCCTGGGGCAGGATCAAGGAGGCTGCATATCCGGCGATCCGCTTCTTCTCTTCCCTGTTTACTTCTGCCTTCTGGGTTACAGTGGGTTCCACAAACTGATAAGCGCCATCGGGAAGCACAGCCCCGCCGAATACCTTCACCAGTTTTCCCGCCTTATCCAATATCGTAATGTCCCTTCTCGCCGTGGATTCGGAAATATCCAGCCGCTCCGTCAGTTCTGCCACGGTGACACTGCGCTTTTCCTCCAGAATCTTTAAAATAATCTCATGCCTTTGTTCGGATAACATCGTTTCCTCCATCCCCCAAGTACCTGAATATATGAAAATTCTGCTGCGGCAAGACTTTTTGCCTTGCCGCAGCAGAGCTGCTGTCGATCTGCTTCTCCTTATTATTTTATTATGTTCTTTTTTATTATGCAATCCCTTTCTTATAAAGCCGCCAGGCCAACTCTTTTATGCTTCCACATTTTTCTTCAAGATACCCAGCAAGAGAGTGGATGCCAGCGTCCCTGCAACCAATGCCGCCACATATGCCAGCGGGTTTCCTACTACAGGAAATACGAAGATGCCGCCGTGAGGAGCCATTAAGGTACATCCGAACAGCATGGATAAAGCACCCGCCACTCCCGAACCAACGACGCAGGCCGGAAGCACATGAAGGGGATCGGATGCCGCAAACGGAATCGCTCCTTCCGTAATGAATGCCAGCCCCATAATAAAGTTAGTCGGCGCCGATTCCCTTTCCTCCTTTGTAAATTTCTTTTTAAAGAGAAGGGAGGCAAGCGCGATCGCGCATGGAGGCGTCATACCGCCGATCATAACTGCCGCCATAATATCATAGTTCCCCGCTGCGATAGAAGCCGTGCCGAATACATATGCCGCCTTGTTAAACGGGCCTCCCATATCGATTGCCATCATACCGCCGAGAATCAGCCCGAGAATAACCTTGCTCGTTCCCCCCATGCCGGTCAGGCCGTTGTTCAGCGCTGTATTGAGTCCGCCCATCACCGGTTCCACAACGAAGGACATCAGCAGCCCCATCAGCAGCAGCCCGGCTAGGGGATAAATCAGTACCGGCGCGATTTTTTCCAGGAACTCCGGCAGCTTGTCGCAAACCTTGCGAAGCAGGACGATGATATAGCCTGCCGCAAATCCTGCTGCCAATGCCCCCAGGAAACCGGATTTTCCGCCCGATGCCATTATGCCGCCCACGAACCCGAGGGCAAGCGCCGGCCTGTCGCCGATCGCCATAGCGATAAATCCAGCCAATACCGGCAGCATAAATCCAAAAGCAGCATCTCCCAGATTTTTAAACCATGCCGCCACCGGGGTAATCGTGCCGAAATTAGCGCGCTCCGCCACGTCCAGGGCGTTCATATCCACACAGATCCCATCGATCAGAAACGCCAGGGCGATAAGGATGCCGCCGCCGACTACGAAAGGAAGCATATGGGATACGCCGTTCATCAGCTGCGTATAAATCTGATGCCCCGCGCCGCCGCTTTTTTTAGCCGTCTGCACGGAAGCGCTTTTGCCCGATGCCGCATGGTATACCGGGACATCGCCGGAAATCGCCCGGTCCAATAACTCCCCTGCTTTGCTGATTCCATCGGACACCTGGCACTCGATCACTTTTTTCCCGTCAAACCGATCCATCGGAACCTGAGCGTCTGCCGCAACGATAATGCAGGAAGCTTCCTCAATTTCCTTTGCTGTCAGCACATTTTTTGCGCCGCCGGACCCCCTCGTTTCGATTTTTACCGCACAATCCCTTTCTTTTGCCGCTTTCTCGATCCCCTCCGCCGCCATATACGTATGGGCAATGCCGGTGGGGCAGGATGTCACCGCCAGTATCCTGGCCTGGCCAGAAACTGCTGCGCCCGTGTTTGCCAATCTCTCATCGATGCTTTCCTGTTCCGCATCCGCCTTGTCGATAATGGCAAGGAACTCATCCACGCTTTTCGCGTTGCGCAGATTGTTCGAAAACTCCTCATCCATCATCAGCACCGAAAGTTTGCTCAAGACATCCAAATGAACATTGTCCTTTGTATTCGGCGCGGCGATCAGAAAAATCAGCGTCACCTTTTCTCCGTCCAGGGAATCAAAATCCACGCCGTCCTTCACCACCATCGCCGCCAGGCCCGGCCTGATCACCGATTCCCCCCTGCCATGGGGAATGGCGATTCCCTCGCCGATGCCGGTCGTGCTTTCTTCCTCCCTTTCATATACCTGCGCCCGGTATGCTTCCTTATCCCTGATCTTTCCGCTTTTGATCATCAGATCCACCACTTGGTCCAACGCCTCGCTCTTGCTTTTCGGCGCTCCGTCGAGCGAAATACTCCGTTTATCTAACAATTCCGTAATCCTCATTTTTATGCCCCTTCCTTTCTTATTCTTTTTTATTCTTTCTTCGATGACCGCTGTCTGCGACAAGGTATTTGTCTTTGTCTTCTTAAATCCGGCTTCTCAAACATGAGTTTTCCACCACCTGGCGGTATACTGCTTCAATCTCCTTCCGCGTCGCCAGCCGCTCGGAAAATGCGCTCGCGCTCCCGGCCGCTGTACCCATGGCAAAAGCAAATTCATAATCCTTTCTTTCCATCCAGCCCGCGATAAACCCAGCCACCATGGAATCTCCCGCGCCCACACCATTGATCAGTTTCCCCTTCGGTGCCGGGGTTTCATAGATTTTTCCATCCTCTGCCGCCAGGACGGCTCCTTCTCCGGCCATGGACACCAATACGTTGACGGCTCCCATTTCCTGCATTTTTTTTGCATAAGGAACTACTTCTTCCCTCGTCCCGAGTTCCACCCCGAATATTTCACCCAGCTCATGGTTATTGGGTTTTACCAAAAAAGGATGATATTCCAGCACATTCGCCAGCAGATCCTTGGTAGCGTCCACCACGGTCATAATGCCCTTCCCTGCCAGCCTCTTCATAATCCTCTTGTACATGTCGTCCGGCATGGAGCTTGGAATGCTCCCGGCAAGCGCCAGTACATCTCCTTTTTCCAGGACATCCAATTTTTCCATCAGTGTCTGCACGTCTTTTTCACCAATGCGGGGGCCGCACCCGTTGATTTCCGTCCCGTCGATTGATTTCAACTTCAGATTGATCCTGGAAATCCCATCAGCGATCGGGATCAAGTCAGACCTTACCCCCATCTGCTCTATCCTGCGGACGATCTCTTCTCCCGTAAATCCGGCCACAAATCCAAGCGCCGTATTTTCTACTCCCAGATTCCCCAGAACCATAGAAACATTGAGTCCCTTCCCCCCGGGGAGAATCAGCTCCGAACTGGTCCGGTTCGTCAGCCCCAGCCTGAAGTCCTCTACCGAAACGATATAGTCTAACGACGGATTAAATGTCACCGTATAAACCATTTCTTTTCCTCCTCCATTTTCTGTTTGTTTGACACCGCTTTCTGTTTTTGTTTGTAATTGCATTATACATTCAAATTCAGTCAATTTCAATCGTATATATGCATGAATTTGACCGAATTATTTTGTTTATTTTGCACTAATATGATTTTTTATGATTGATTTTGATCAATTAGATGTCTGGTTATATCCAGGATCGCTGCGGCATAATTTCCTAATAATATGAAAAATAATATGAAAAAACCGACGGAATTTACTCCGTCGGCCTGCTGCCAGAAAAATTTCATTTAAATTAAATGGCAGGGAATGAAGCAATTTTGGGCATCAATCGGCATCACTTCCTCACGCATGCAAACAATGCCTCCGCTTCCCCGTGCCAAGTTTGCTTTGTTATCCATGGAAACATAAGTACGGCTCTGTTCTGTCGCCGGATGCTTCAGCATGGTCGTCTTTCCCACCTGTCTCGCACCAGTTACAAGTCAATTTCCTTTCCCGATTTTCATCGTCAAGGCAATCCTTTTTTTCGCCGCGTCCACAGAAAGCACCTGAACGTCCACGATATCTCCTACGCTCACGGCCTCCATCGGATGCTTGATAAACCGATCCGTGATCTGGGAAATATGGACCAACCCGTCCTGATGGACGCCGATATCAACAAACGCGCCGAAATCAATGACATTGCGCACGGTTCCTTTTAAAATCATTCCCGGTTTCAGATCCTTCATTTCCAATACGTCGCTTCTTAAAATGGGGGCCGGCATGTCCTCCCTTGGATCCCTCGCCGGTTTTTCCAATTCTTTCACAATATCAGCCAGGGTGATCTCCCCTATGCCCAGTTCCTGCGCCATTTTCTTTTTATCTTTGATTTTCCTTTCCAAAGAGCCGGCTGACGCTGTTTCTTTTCCTTTGCCGCCGGACGGAGCCTGTTCTTCCGCATGGTCAAGGCTGATGCCGCCCATGGCAGCCGCCAGGGCTTTCCCCATAGCGGTATTGGTATTGCGGATGACTACTTTGTTCTGCTTCTTTTCCTGCCTTGGCGCGGTTTTTTTCGCCCCGCCCTTTTCTGTCGCCGCCTTTTTCTGCGCGGCTCTGACATCTTCCATCGTCAGCCCCATCCTGTCCAATAATTTCAGGGTTGCTTCGTAGGACTCTGGATGCACGCTGGTCGCATCCAAGGGATTTTCCCCGTCCAGTATGCGCAGGAAGCCCGCACATTGTTCAAATGCCTTCGGCCCCAGCTTCGCTACTTTCAGGAGCTGCTTCCGGTTCGTAAAGCGACCGTTATTTTCCCTGTAATCCACGATATTTTTCGCTATCGTCTTGGTAATGCCGGAAATATATTCCAGCAGGGATGCCGAAGCCGTATTCAGATCCACGCCCACCTTGTTCACGCAGTCTTCCACTACGCCGCCCAGTGTCTCGCTCAGTTTTTTCTGGTTCATGTCATGCTGGTACTGGCCCACTCCGATCGACCTGGGATCGATCTTCACCAGCTCTGCCAACGGATCCTGCAGCCTCCTCGCGATCGATGCCGCGCTCCTCTGCCCCACATCGAAGTTAGGAAATTCCTCGGTGGCCAGCTTGCTTGCGGAATAGACGGAAGCGCCCGCTTCATTCACGATCACGTACTGCACCGGCGTATCCAGCTCTTTGATCAGTTCCACGATCACCTGCTCGGATTCCCTGGATGCGGTGCCATTCCCGACCGAAATCAGGGAAATTCCATATTTTTTAATCATTTTCTTCAGTTCCGCCTTAGCCTCCGCCGTTTTGTTCTGCGGCGCTGTGGGAAAAATCACCTTCGTATCCAATACTTTGCCCGTAGCGTCTACGACCGCCAGCTTGCACCCGGTACGGAACGCGGGATCCCATCCAAGCACCACTTTTCCCGTAATCGGGGGCTGCATCAGCAGCTGCTCCAAGTTTTTGCCAAATACGGAGATCGCCCCGTCTTCCGCTTTTTCCGTCAGTTCGTTGCGGATTTCCCTCTCGATCGCCGGAGCGATCAAGCGGCGGTAACTGTCTTCTATCGTTTCCTTTAAAACCGGCATCGTAACGGCATTGTCCGATGTAATGACCTTTTTCTCCAAAAAGCGCAGGATGCGTTCTTCCGGCGCAGCGATCTTCACGGTAAGCACTTTTTCGTTTTCTCCCCGGTTCAGGGCAAGAATACGGTGTCCTGCCGCTTTTTTCACCGGTTCTTCATAATGATAATACATTTCGTATACGCTCTCGGCTTTCTCATCTTTCGCCGTGCTGACCACGCTGCCCTCTTCCATCGTGATATTTCTGATGTATATACGGTAGTCCGCCTCGTCGGAAATACTCTCCGCAATAATATCCTTCGCGCCCTGGATGGCTTCCTCCACCGTCATTACCCCTTTTTCTTCATCTATATATTGCCGCGCTTCCTCTTCCAGCGGATGCTGCGCTTCCTGCGCCAATATCCACTGTGCCAGGCCGTCAAGCCCTTTTTCCTTTGCCATGCTGGCCCGCGTCTTCCGTTTCGGACGATACGGGCGGTACAAATCCTCCACCACGACAAGAGTCTCCGCTGCCAGGATTTTCTCCTTCAATTCTTCCGTCAGCTTGCCCTGTTCCTCTATGCTGCCGATCACCTGCTCTTTTTTCTCTTCCAGATTGCGCAAATATATGAGCCTTTCATAAAGATTACGAAGAGCCTCGTCGTTCAGGGAGCCTGTGGCCTCCTTCCGATACCTGGAGATAAAAGGAATCGTATTCCCTTCATCGATCAGCTTGACAGCCGCCTCCACCTGCCACTTCTGTACGGCCAGCTCCTGGCTTAGTTTCCATATAATATCCATATCCAATAACCTTATTCCTTTCTCAACACTCCCCCTTATCCTATACGAAAACTATTCAATTTTCAAGATTGTATTATGGCCTGTTAAGTGATACAATAAATATGTATATTTTCGGGCATGGGAATCTGCCTGATCTCAAAGACGAATGGAGAAAATTATGGATTTTAACAATAGCGGCCCTCACATGGACCACAACCAGAACATAAATAATAATATGGGGAATCTTCCTTATGGCCGTCAGGCTCCCCCCGCATATGCCGTGCCGGGCCAGAAGCTTGCCAACGCAGCTATGATTCTTGGGATTATTTCCGTTTTATCCACTATTTTAATGACCATTTATATCCCAATGATTCTCGGCACCATCGCGATCATTCTGGCGATCCTGTCCAAAGGCCTCAAATCCCATATGGCCGGGCAGGCTATGACCGGGCTGGTCTGCGGCATCGGCGGCCTTTTGATGAACCTCGGGATACTGATATCGTCTCTTATGTTCATTTTTTCCCACCCGGAGCTTCTGCAGGATGCGGCCAGGACTTATGATACCCAGTTCGAAATCATTTATGGGGAATCCACGGAAGACGTCCTCGGGCAGTCGCTGGAAGACTGGGTGAATGAGACATTCAACTTAAATTAGTGTGGAAAGAAGTTCTAAAGCTCACGCCAGAGGACGTTTCGCTAAGAACTTCTAAGTTCCACACCGAAGAACGCCTAAAAAGCGGCGTTCTTCCCATTGGTGGTTTGTGCCGCCGGGAGGCGGCATGAAGGGTAGTGCGAGAAAGGAGATTTTTATGAGTACAATCAGTCCGATTAGTAATAATTTTAATTATGGCGGTTATCCTGTTTCCAACAATTCCCCGAAAGGCGCTTCCAGTGCGGAAGAGGCTTCCGGCATTGCCAGGAATCCGGGGGAATCCAATGTCAAGTCTCCCGGCAGGAAATCTTCTCCCGCCGAATGCGAGACATGCAAGAACAGGAAATACCAGGACGGTTCCGATGAAATGGTATCCTTTAAATCGGCCACCCATATTTCCCCCCAGGCATCCGCAAGCGCTGTCCGTTCCCACGAACAGGAGCATGTTTCCAACGCGTATAAAAAAGCGGCGCAGAATAATGGAAAGGTAATCTCCGCCAATGTGGCCATCCACACTGCCGTATGCCCGGAATGCGGACGCAGCTATGTATCCGGGGGAACGACCTCGACCCAGATCAAATATTATAATGAAGACAATCCTTACCAGAAGGATCTAAAAACCGCCGATTCCATAAAGTACCAGGGCATGAATGTGGATATGGCTGTATAAGCACAAAGAATTTATTTGAACAGGAGACTTGAAACGATGAACACTTACAAATCCTCCGCCGAATTAAAAGGCATGTCAAAGGAACAGTTATTCGGACATTACGGCACCGTGATCGGAGCCATGTTCCTTATAGGGATCATCAGCCTGGTCGCAAATTCCATCCCGTCCACGCTAGTTGTTGCCAGCAGCATCCCCGAGCTGATTATTTATTACCTGATCAGCTTTGTCATAACGCTGTTTCTCGGTATTTTTAATTCCGGGGAGGCTTTTCTTTATCTGAAGCTGATATGCCGGCAGCCGGTTTCCGCAGGGGATATCTTTTATGGTTTTAAGGTTTATCCCGACAAAGCGATCCTCCTGCAGTTTGTACGTTCCCTTATTACCTATATCTGCCTGACTCCTGTCATGATTTTTTATTATTTATATTTGACGACCGCTTCGCCTGTTTACATGCTGCTGATGTCCATTTTCCTTGTCATCAGCGCCATTATTATTGCCGTTACAAGGCTGTTGCTTTCCCAGACATTTTTCCTGTTGCAGGATTTTCCTCAATATTCGGCCAAGGAGCTGATGAAAATGAGCTGCCAGATTATGAAGGGACACAAGGGGCGGCTGTTTTATATCGCGGTCAGCTTCCTTCCTCTCTATCTCCTGAGCGCTTTTTCCTTTTTCATCGCGTTCTTCTGGCTGGTGCCATATACCAACGCCGTGATGGCTAATTTTTATATGGATCTGATGAAGAACAGGAATCAAACCTCAGCAAATGATATTTCTCAATATAATCCCTGACCAGTGATTCTCTATAAGTAAGGGAAGTCGCATATCCGCACTCCTGCAAATACTGGCAGGCAAGGACATGGTCATCGCAGCCGACCACTTTGGAATACCGCAAAGTCCTGCCGCCGTCCGTGCTTCTCGTTGCTATATAATCATTATGGTCACGGATCGACTGTTCCCAGCTGTCATAAGCGCGCCACAAGGTATTGCCTTCTATATAATAACTGCCGTCTTTGCGTTGCTCTGTGGCGGCCTTTTTGTATGTCCTGCCTGTCCACCCGTTCTTCTTTATACCAAAGAGAGCGTTCGCATACCGTATCATCTCCATATGAAAGAGAATAATATCCTCGTAAGCATCTTCATAATCCAGCTTCCTGGCATATTTTTTGAATAACGGGGAAAATTTGTCAATCAGTTCCATCATCGCCTTTTTGTCGCCCGCCTGAGCGCTGCAAATTAAATCACGCAACATAACCATTCCTCCTTTACTGTAATGAGCCTCTTTCCTGAAAAATGTAAACATAAAAAAAGCCTTCTTATGGATATTCCTGAAAAGGCATAAGACAGCTTCTCTTATCTGTTTAATAATTTATAAATTTTTTCTGCTGCCGCCAAACGGCTCTGGCAGATATAAACCGCAACCAGCGATTGACATATTGCATAGCCCCGGTAGGTAGCGTGCAACCAAACAAATCATTAAAATGAACACATCAAAAAACAGAAAAAGGAGGAAATCTACTATGATTTTCGCAGATAAGCTCATACAGCTCCGAAAGAAAAACGGATGGTCCCAGGAAGAACTGGCAGAACAGATGGATGTCACAAGGCAGTCCGTCTCTAAATGGGAAGGTGCGCAGTCAATTCCCGATTATGAGAAGTTGATACGTCTTTCCCATTTATTTGGGGTAAGCATCGACTATTTGCTTAAAGATGAAATAGAGGAGGAAGAATTTTCCGCCTCTGCCGGAGAGGAATCCCCATTAAGGCGCGTGTCCATGGAGGAGGCCAATGCGTTTCTTTCCATCAAGGCCTCGGCATCCCAGTCAACCGCCTATGCTACATTTTTATGCATCCTGTCCCCCATATGCCTGTTCCTTGGAGGCGCGCTCGCAGAGACACCCAAGTACCATTTTTCGGAACAGATGGCTGCAGGCGCAGGCATGATCATCCTGCTCGTCCTCGTGGCAACGGCAGTGGCCATTTTTATTTCAAATAGCAATAAATCTTCTGATTTTGACTTTTTGGAAAATGAAGCTTTTGAGACGGAGTACGGCGTAAGCGGAATGGTCAGGGAGCGCAGGGAACAATACAAAACTACGCATACAAGAAATAATATGGTCGCCACCTGCCTGTGCATCCTGTCCGTGATCCCTTTGTTTGCCGGCGCTATGGTCAATGAAGATAATACCCTCTTCATGACGGCCATGCTTTCGGTGACATTTGTTATCGCCGGCATAGGCGTAACCATCTTTGTCCGCGACAATGTGATCTGGTCGAGCTTCGAAAAACTTTTGCAGGAAAACGATTATACCAAAGAGAAAAAGGAAAAACAGCCGTTCATAAGAAACATATCCGGCATTTATTGGCTCATTGCAACTGCGGTCTATCTGGCTTATAGCTTCATTACGAATAATTGGGGGGCAAGCTGGATTGTCTGGCCCGTTGCCGCAGTATTATTCCCTGCGGTGATTGGAATAATTCATCTTTTCAGCGCAAAGTAACCGCAGACGGATAAATTCTTTCTTGCATAACCCGGTCCAAAAAGTCTCCTATTTTGGCTGAACATGTTGCCAAAATCATACGATTTGGATATAATCATAGTATAAAGAAAGGGGTGGGTTTATGTCAGTTACAGCAACAGAGCTAAAGAATAATCTTGGAAAATATCTGCTGCTATCCGCAACAGAAGACATTTTTATAACAAAAAATGGCAAGATAGTAGCAAAGCTGACAAATCCATATCAAGACAGGGTAGAAACCGCAAAATCCTTATTTGGGATTCTTCCCGCAAATGCAGATATGGATGAGACAAGGAAGGATAGGCTTGGTGCAAAATAAATGAAAGTTCTAATTGATACAAATGTAATTGTTGATGCACTGACATCCAGAAACCCTTGGAAAGAAAGCGCGGAACAACTTTTCCTCATGGCTGCAAATCGAATCATGGATGCATATATCACTGCAAGTTCTGCTACTGACATCTATTATCTTGTAAGGAAATATCTGCATAATGCAGAACAGGCAAAACAGGTAATGGGAAAGTTGTATTCCCTTATGGGGATACTGACGGTATCACGGGATGAATGCATGGATGCCCTTGCTTCTGCAGTCAGCGACTATGAGGATGCAGTTATCGAGAGAACAGCGGCAAAAGCAAAAATAGACTATATCATCACCAGAAATGTGAAAGATTATCAGAACGGCTTGGTAAAAACGATACTTCCTAATGATTTTATTGTTTTGATGGAAGACGGTAGTCTATGAAAAAAAATCCAAGACCCGCATATGAAAGTCTTTCGCCTCTTCATACGCCGCATGTCCAAGGCCCGCATAAATAAACAATTCGCTGCCGCTGATCCGGCCAGCCATATCAGCGGCAGAAGTTGCTCCTACGATCCGATCGGAATCACCGCCGACCACTAAAACCGGACAAACGATTTTATGCAATTCAGCATATGCATTATGCTTCAGGCAGGAATCAGCCTGAACCAAAAAGCGTTTCAAGCTTTTCGGTTTTCCTATTCTTCCAAGAAAAGGATAGAACAGCCGATATTTTTTCAAATAACTATCTGAATATGATTTTTCTGCCGTATCCACCATTAAATCCTTGTAATTTCCTTGCTCTGCCAGTTCCATCCAGACACGGATCACATGGTCTATGGTCTCGTTCGGCCTTGCGCTTGTTACTGCTAATACGAGCCTGCTGACTAACTCAGGATAATCGATCGCCAGGTACTGGGCGATCATGCCTCCTTGCGATATGCCTAAAACATCTGCTTTCCCAATGCCTAGAACCGCCATGGCTTCTGCCTGGTCTTTGGCCATTTCCCTTGTGGAATATCCTTCCTGCAGATTATTTTTCCGGCTGAAAACATACACTGTAAATTCTTTCGCATATACCCTATACATTACAGAAAAAATAAAAGCCATTCCTTTTACTGTGGATAATCCATCCCCCAAGCCGGGAAGCATGACCAGGTTTTTATTTCCATTTCCAAAAGATATATAATCCATTTCTGAATTTCCGATATATACGCTTCCGTTTTTTGCATGAAATATTCCCAGTCCCATATATGCCTCCTGGCTATCTGTCAAAATGATAACAAAATTGGGGGATTGTTGACCAACCGTCTATTATACTGTCTTCTTTCCTTTGTTTCATCCAGTATACTATCAAACTATATTGATTTCAAGGCCTGTCCATGATACAATCAGAAATAGCATATCATGGTCTGCGGAGAAAGATTGCATGTTTCATAAAGTAATTGTTATCGGTTGCCCGGGTGCCGGGAAGAGTACATTTTCAAGAAAGCTGAACAACGAAACCGGCCTGCCTTTATATTATCTCGATATGTTATGGCATAAGCCAAACAAGACAACAATCAGCAGAAGTGAGTTTGATTGCCGGTTAAAAGATATCCTTGCAAAAGATAAATGGATCATTGATGGCAACTATACCAGAACGCTTGCAATGCGGCTTCAAGCCTGTGATACTGTCTTTTTATTGGATTTGCCAGTAGGAGTATGCCTTGCAGCTGCAGAAGACCGTGTAGGAAAGCCTCGTGAGGACATGCCGTGGGTAGAAACAGAATTTGACTTAGAGTTCAAACAGTGGATATTGAATTTTCCACAAGATGAATTACCTTTCATTTATAAGCAGATAAGCCTATTTCAAGCGGGGAAAAATATAACTATTTTCCATTCAAGAGATGAGATACAGCAATATTTCAACAAGACATTTAGATAATAGCTTTCAAGTTTATCGGGCAGTTACTCGTATTGGGTAACTGCCACTTGGTTATTTTAATGAAGCCTTTTAAAAAGCGGCAAACAGGAGGAACAGCATGACGGATAAAATTATGGAGTGTATTACAAACCCGGTAAAATGTAAACTGTTACTTGAGATATATTCGCAAAAGCAAGCAACCGCAAAGCATTTATCAGATACTCTTGGCGATATTCCGCAAGCCACTTTATATCGCAATTTGAAAAAGATGCTGGGCGACGGTATCTTGAAAGTGGTCGGCGAAACGCAAATACGCGGCACAGTAGAAAAAACGTATGCGCTTGCCTTTCCTCTCAATGAAAACTTTGAAAAAATAATAACGGAAAATTCGGGTACTCTTTACATGCAAGTATTTACACAATATTTTCTTGGATTTGCAAAACAATTTCGGGAATATTGCAAGTCCCCGGACATCAACATTAAAAAAGATATGTCGGGTTTCTCTCTTTCACACATTTATTTATCGGACGAAGAATTGACTGAACTTATGAAAAGCATTTCAAATGTAATCCATGCCGCGGAAAAAAATGAACCAAAAGCAGGGAGAAAAATACGAACGCTTGGATTAATTGTTTCTCCGCCAGAAAATTCAAAATGAGCGATTTACCGCTCCTGCTAAAATGGAGCGGAATTTTATTGACTTTATATTATCGTTATGATAATATTATCTATATGATAACATTTTCATCACAAGGATTTTGCAGCAGTAAGATGAAATAATGAGGAGGAATACTATGCAATCAATATTGGAAATCAAAAATTTTACAAAAGAATATTCGCAGGGAAAAAAGGCGGTCGATAACCTTTCCCTATCCGTTATGCCCGGAGAAATCCATGGCTTTATCGGACATAACGGAGCCGGAAAAACAACAACTATCCGGGCTGTTGTCGGTGTCATGGGCTTTAACAAGGGAGAAATTTTGATAGACGGACATTCTGCCAAAACCGAACCGGTTAAATGCAAGCTGTTGACAGCGTATATTCCTGACAACCCGGATTTATACGACTATATAACAGGCATTCAATATCTGAATTATATGGCAGATATGTTTTCCGTTGACAGGAAACACCGGGAAGAACGGGTAAAAAAGTATGCGGAGCTTTTCGGTATCACGGACAGTTTGGGAAATCTGATCAGCTCTTATTCTCATGGCATGAAACAAAAACTTGCTCTAATCGGGGCTTTTTTACATGAACCAAAGCTGCTCGTACTGGACGAACCCTTTGTAGGGCTTGACCCCGAAGCGGCTTTTCATCTGAAACAAACCATGCATGACTTGTGCAATCAGGGAAATGCCATATTTTTCTCCACTCATGTTTTGGACGTTGCAGAGAAATTATGCGATAAAGTTTCTATCATCAAACAGGGAAAATTAGTTATAAGCGGGAGCATGGAAACGGTACGCGGCTCCGGAAGCCTTGAAGATGTTTTCATGGAGGTTGTGGAAAATGAAAAATAGGTATTTACTTCTCTTAAAAATGCAGCTTTACAATTTGTTTGGCATTAACCGCATACTCCATTCCCACAGCAAAAAAGAAAAACAACGCAGTACGGCTTTGGGCGGTCTTGCCATCCTCATTCTCGGACTGATGGTTGCTTACAGTACAATGATCAGCATGGGCATAGCGAGTATGGGGGCTGTAAATATTCTGCCGACCATTTCCGCACTGGCATGCTCGTTCATTACATTGATATTGACTTTTTTAAAAAGTTCCGGCGTGCTTATCGGGCTGCGCGATTACGATATGGTTATGTCGCTTCCAGTGAAAAATTCGGAAGTGGTTTTAAGCCGATTAACAATGGTTTATTTGGCCAACCTCTTAATCAGCATGATTGTAGTGCTTCCCTCTGTTGTAATTTTTGGGGCAAATGCAGAAGCGGGGATTTCCGGAAATATTATATTTCTTCTTTCCTTTTTATTCCTGCCTGTCATTCCTATGATTATTTCTTTGGGACTTGGTGTTTTGATTTCTGCTATTTCTTCCCGTTCCAAACACAAAAATATTCTTTCACTGGTATTAAGCACGCTGGCTGTATTGCTGATAGTTGCAGCTTCCGCCAAAACGCAGGACATGAATACTGAGGAAATCTTGAATATTGGAATCTTGTTTTCTGACATGGCAAACAAACTCTATCCCCCGGCCGGGCTTATTTCAAAAGCAGTTGAACAGCAAAACTGGCTGTATTTTTTAGCCTTTGCCGGAATGTCCGTTTTCATCAGCGCCATTTTTGCAGGGATAGCGGCTCATTTTTACCAGAAGATGAATACGGCTGCGTTTCATCCTTCCGCTGCTAAATTTGAAGGAAAGATTCTGCAAGCCTCCTCTCCTTTTCAAGCAATGTATAAGCGAGAGTTTGAGCGATACTTTTCCTGCACAATTTACGCACTGAATTCTACGATTGGAATGGTGTTGCTGCTTATTGCAGCCCTTCTTCTCCTGTTTGTCAGCCCAGAGGCATTGGAACAGCAAAGCGGCATAATCGGTCTCAGCCAAATGCTGCGGCAAGTGCTTCCGTTAGTCATTGCCGTATTTGTTACTATGACTTCCACCGCTTCCGCTTCTCTGTCCTTAGAGGGGAAAAATCGTTGGATCATGTGTTCCGTACCCGTAAGAGCCATTGATATATTCAACGCTAAAATAGCAGTCAATCTAACCGTAATCTGTCCTTTTGTACTGATAAGCGCTGCTTTGTCAGGCTTCAAAATGGGGATTTCACTAAAACAAGCTATTTTGTTATGTATCGTTCCAGCGGCCTATGCCTGTTTCATATCCGTTTTGGGAATGTATATGAATGTGAAATTTCCAAAATATGACTGGACGAGCGAATATTATGCGGTAAAGGGTGGTTCCATTTCTGTTCTGGCAACAATGGGAACGGGTATGTTAAGCAGTTTAATCCCCCTGTTTGTTTGCATAGCTTTCCAGAATATTAGCAGTTTGATAATGGCGGCAACTTCTATTTTGTTATCGGTATTTTCTTTCCTGCTATATAGGCAGCTGCAGCGGTATCGGCTTTATGAAATATAAGGAAAGCGGGGCAATGGCTTGTTTGGCTCTTGAATCCTGCTGCCAAATGTGCTATATTAGGCATAGAGAAAGGGAAAGCCATAGAAGCGGCTCTACCCCTCTAGCAAAAACAAACTTAACCTCATGAGGTCAGCCGTCACTGTTGGCAGTAGTGGCGGCTATTTCTTTTTTCCTTGTAAACCTGATAAATCAAATTCGCAAGGGCGACAATGAGTATACCGATCTGGATTAAATCCTGATATGTAACATACATTGGCAACGCCCTCCTTTCTTTCGTCCGAAGGGCTTTGAACCCTCCGCAAAATGTTAGATTTTGATGACTTTTACCCCTGGGGTAAATCATTTACCCCTTTTACCCCCACCTGTGCGGAATCCAGTATAGAATGATTTCAGCGGAACACTCGCAGCGTTTGACAGATGCAGAGGAATCTGCTACAATGAAAACACAAAAAGGAATACTGCCGATAGACGGTCAGCCCTTAGAAATTAGTTACTAAAAAAGTAACCGCATCCTTTGGCCGAGGGCGGTTACTTTTTTGTGTCGTTTATGTATGCTATCAAGATCGACACGATGATTCCAAGAATCATCAGAACAACCGTTAGCAGTTCATAGTCACTCATAAAGTAATCCCTCCTTTCCCGATTTTACCCGTTGTCAGAGGGATAGTCCCTCTGCGAAGAAGGACTGACCGCCTACCCGTTATGGCAGTACCCCATGTGGATATATTATCAAAAAATGTCGGACGCTACAAGCAATTTCCGGCTTTTTTATTTTCACGCTTGCTATCCCTCCAAAACATAGGTACGCTACGACACCACGGAAGGAGGGATCGGATTAGAAAAAGATTCTGCATTATGCCAGCTTATGATCGTCCGCATGAACGGCATTGTAAGCGGTGACAGGGAATACCAGACAATCAACCGCAAATCGGACGAATATTCCGGCAAATTGAACGAGATGGAATTACCGAGGAAAGTCCGGCAGTTGATTGACCGCTACGTCAGCGAGCAAAACGCGCATAGCACATTGTGCTATTGATCCCGGTATGCTATGCTCGCCTACCTATTGGGATTTTCCGACTGCAAGGCCATGTTTTTGGGAAATGTCTGCCGACAGAAGTAAAAGCCTTCCCGGCTCCATAAAACGCCGTTCCCGCCAGGCCACCTATTGTGCAGCCAACTGCCGCCTCTTTCAGTCTCTCGAATATAGTTCTTCCCATTCATTACTCAGTTTTAAAATTTCATTTAATGCCCCCTCATCCATTTCCCTAAATTCAGGTATTTCATAGGGAAACGGCGGACTTACCTTATACATAATGCTTTGCCTCTCCAACATTTGCAAAACTTCAAAAACCGCCATCGCCATATTCAGATAGGCACTTATGAAATCCCCTATAATTCCAAGATCTCCCTGTGCATATATTGCCTCTTCTGCCGAATTAAAATCGCAGTTCACCATTTTCATGACAGTCTTTATACATTTACCAATTTATTTCCACATTTTCTACATATATCACCGCCACATTTGCTGAAATCATCAATATGTTTCTTACATCCTCTTCTAATAATTAATTCATTTTTACATTTAGGGCATATATCATATCCATAATACATTCTATCAGCATCTGCCTTTCTTTTAATCAAACAATAGAAGCCAGTATCCTACCAGCTCCTATCATCATTCAAATTTTGACGAAATTGTGTCGCACGAATTAACTCTTCAAATACGTTTGCTCTTCCATGTTTTCATCCATCTGAATAAGTACACCCTGTCCGTCTGCAAAATCTTAACGAATATTTATGCTTTCAAAACGGTACGCACTCTCATTAAAGAAAAACCTAATAAGTTTTGACCTTGCCACTCACTCAAATCAAATCTCCTCTCATCTTTCATCGAAAGGCCAATTCCCCATATTTTATCCTGAACAGCACATTCTGCTAATATATGACTTTGTGTAGACAAAAGTTTCTCTTTCAACTCATCATTTTGTTTAAACTTTTCAAGCAATCCCTGATAGACAATGATCTGCCGCATACCATTCCATACAATATCTTCATAATTTTTGACACTTCTTCCTAATGCCTTGATTTTTCCCACATCAGCTGTGTCCATTATTTGTCCCGCAATCTCTGCATCATCAAAAAGCAATGCCTTCTGATGCATCATATACTGTTCCATAGAAGAATATCGAATCTTATTAACGCAAAAATCCGAAAGATACCAATTGCTTAAATATCCATTAGTTTTCTCCGGATTATGAAAACAGATAACTTTTTCCCCCACAGCTCCACCTTCCAATCTTAATTTTTATTTATTAATCTACGACATATTTATACAGTTCTTTTCATTGAACACACACTTTCAAAAAGGGAGTTTACTTTTCTAAACATCATATTATCACTGTTTATAGCATCTACCCTGCCCTTATTCCCCAAACATCCCGCACGCTATCCTTCAAGAAATCCAAAGCCTTACCAGCTCCATAAAGCGCCGTTCCAGCCAGGCCGCCCATCACGCCGCCTACTATGCTTTCCTTCAAGCTGACACTGCCGCTTCCTATCTTCTGCTCCAGCGCGCTTCCCGCAGTTCCCCCGATAAAATCAGCCGCCAGAGACAATCCGATTCCTGCTCCTGAGCTGACCAGCACGCCTTTCACCGCTCATCAGCTGGAATACCGCCGATCATTTCCCGATGATGATATAATATATTCTGTCTCCCACTTTGCTTGAAATATTTTTACCGCAGTCACATTTTATTTTAAGTACAGCCATAATTAATTCCAACCTCTCATTTGCTTATAAGCATTAATTGTTTTATAAAAAATTGCCTCTTTTGTTGAATCCATCGGATGATGATCTATTATTCCTCTTTGCCACCACCTATGATGCAATTCTTCATGAATTATAGTATCTCTCAAATCAGCTCTGGACGAAAACATATTTTTCCCTATTTGAGTACCTGTATTTCTTTGAGCTACTCCAGTTCTAATAAACGGACTGTATTCCGATTCGTACGTTAATTTTAAGTCAGGAAAATCCTCTTTTATAATAGCTTGAATTGCCCTATTTCTGGCGCGCGCACCTTTTCCTGTTACATTAGACAAATCTGAAGTATATATTTAAGATTGTTTATCAGGTTTTTGTTCCATTATCACAGAACTGCTCTTATTCCCCCGAACATCCCGCACACTATCCTTCAAGAACCCAAAGGCCTTCCCTTCTCTTAAAGAAAACAGAATCTCCCTTAATACCCGAATAACTTATCCCCTATTATACTCTCAGCAAACATCAATGTCATCTATGCTTTAGCAAAGCAACAAAATGGAGATATTCCAGAACTTTACATAGTCCATGAAATATCTCCATTTTTTTCTTCCTAGTCAGGGAACTGGGAAAAGTTCCCCTCTATACCTCCTCATAGAATCCCGAATATATCGCAGATTTTGTACACATTATTAATTACTCAGCACTCAAAAATTCTTTTGTAAACTCTGTTTGTTCAATAGAAAGCATATTATTCTCATATCTAATAGTTAATGTGGGTTTAGGCATAGTTTCCACATCATTTAATAGCCCATCCGATTCAATATCGCTTGGATGAAGAAAACCACATACTTGGTATGATAAATCAAATATTTCTTTCTCCAATTTTTCTATTGAAATTTTATTTTCCCTACAATAATCTCTTACATATTCAATTGCAAGTGCTCTTTGTAATTCTTTTTCTACCTTCCATTTATCTACTTTTTTCATTATAATTCTCCAAATAATTGAAATTTACCTGCGCTATCATAAATTGCACTTTGAGTTTGTTTAAATGAATTTAAAATTAATTTATCACCTGCTGAAGGCGTTTTCACCCAATCGCCAATTCCCGGGTGCGTATGACCGCTCCACCTATATCCGACTGAAGCTAATTCTTGCGCTCTCACACTATTGATATTTACCTTAGTTGGTCCTCCGCGAATAATCATTCTTTGGCTACCTCTAGTAAACATAGCAAATTCATCACCTGTTTTTGCTGTTAATGCAGACAGATCATTCAAGTTTACACTCGATTTCCTTACAATTGTTGATGAATCATATTCTGGAAGCTGATTTAACAAATTCCGTTGTCTTGCATTTAAATCCTCCCCAAAATGATTTATTGCATTAGGCTTCCCTCTGCTCGTATTTCGTGATGATATTGTTAATTCCCCAACAGATGAGCCACCCTTATTCCCCCGAACATCCCTCACACTATCCTTCAAGAACCCAAAAGCCTTCCCGGCTCCATAAAACGCCGTTCCCGCCAGGCCGCCCATCACGCCGCCGATTGCCGCTTCCTTCAGCAGCCCCAGCATACTGAAGCCGTCCTTCTTCCTGCGCACGCTTCCTGTCTTCTGCAAGGAACCAACGTCATACCGATAGCCATACGCCATAGGCTCTCCAACCCGGTTCGACAACGAACTACGTACCCCGCATCCTCTCCTCGGGTCGCGGTTTCTGCTGTAAGGGGAAAGCGCCATCTGCCCTACTCCCTGAACCAAGTCAAGGACGCTTCCTGCCAGGTCGCTTCCTCCCTCATCCCAGTCCCTTGCCAGATAACGGATTCCCGCCGTCGCCGCGCCGCTTGCTGCTCCTTTCATGAGCGCGTCCCCGAAGCCCTTCAGCGGACCTTTGCCATAAATGGCTCCGCTTACCGCATTCGTCACGCCCCCTACCAGGCTCTCCTTCAAGCTGACGCTGCCGCTTCCTATCTTCTGCTCCAGCGCGCTTCCTGCCGTCCCTCCGATAAAATCAGCCACCAGGGACAATCCGATTCCTGCTCCTGAGCTGACCAGCGCCCCTTTCACCGCGCCCACTACCGCTCCATTCGCGGCGCTTCCGAGCGCTTTCCGCATGCTGAACCTTCCCCGCTCATTAACTTGGATACCGCCGATCCGGCAAATCCGAATGCCCCGCCGATTAAAAACCCGGCGATTCCTCCAGCGACAATATTAGGGATCTCCCCCGTAGGATTCACATAATTAACCGGGTCATTACCGCAATAAGGATATGCATTCAACCCCCTTTTCACCGGGTCTCGCCCCATCATGCGCCCCTGTTCCGCGTCATAGAACCGGGTCGTAGCTATAGCTGATGGATATGGATTCTCTCTAAAAACGGAACTTTCATCAACACCCAACTAACCCATCCATATTATATCATTCAAATACCATTCAAAGCCAAGGATATTTAGGCATTTTTCAATCCCCAAAAATATCCTCGGCTTTATAACTTGTCAAATATAAAGGAACTTTTCATCCATTATATTATTAGAATATATTTTCCAATATTGATAAATGAAAATATCGTTCTTTTTATGCTAATTTATATTATGCAACTATCAATCCCCCTCTTAGCCAAATAATTTTTAACAATTAACACCTCATTCCTAGTACCCTTAATTATTTCCTCACATTCTCTTTCCAGAAATGGCTTTAAGCTTAATAAACTACTATTCGGCATTTTTTTTAATAAAAACTCTGCTTTTCTTCTATCTTTGGTTTCTTTTAAAATTAGGACATAATTACCTCCTTCTTCAATAATTGCATCTTTAATATCAGTTGGCATTTTATCATCGCTCTCCATTTCTATTGTTTTTCCACAGTTATCACAAGAATATGACTGAAACCAATACAATTTATTATTATATATTCTGTTTCCCACTTTGCTTGAAATATTTTTACCGCAGTCACATTTTATTTTAAGTACAGCCATAATTAATTCCAACCTCTCATTTGCTTATAAGCATTAATTGTTTTATAAAAAATTGCCTCTTTTGTTGAATCCATCGGATGATGATCTATTATTCCTCTTTGCCACCACCTATGATGCAATTCTTCATGAATTATAGTATCTCTCAAATCAGCTCTGGACGAAAACATATTTTTCCCTATTTGAGTACCTGTATTTCTTTGAGCTACTCCAGTTCTAATAAACGGACTGTATTCCGGTTCGTACGTTAATTTTAAGTCAGGGAAATCCTCTTTTATTATAGCTTGAATTGCCCTATTTCTGGCACGCGCACCTTTTCCTGTTACATTAGACAAATCTGAAGTATATGTTTGAGGCTGTTTATCAGGTTTTTGTTCTATTATCGCAGAGCTACCCTTATTCCCTCGAATATCCCGCACACTATCCTTCAAGAACCCAAAAGCCTTCCCGGCTCCATAAAACGCCGTTCCCGCCAGGCCGCCCATCACGCCGCCGATTGCCGCTTCCTTCAGCAGCCCCAGCATACTGAAGCCGTCCTTCTTCCTGCGCACGCTTCCTGTCTTCTGCAAGGAACCAACGTCATACCGATAGCCATACGCCATAGGCTCTCCAACCCGGTTCGACAACGAACTACGTACCCCGCATCCTCTCCTCGGGTCGCGGTTTCTGCTGTAAGGGGAAAGCGCCATCTGCCCTACTCCCTGAACCAAGTCAAGGACGCTTCCTGCCAGGTCGCTTCCTCCCTCATCCCAGTCCCTTGCCAGATAACGGATTCCCGCCGTCGCCGCGCCGCTTGCTGCTCCTTTCATGAGCGCGTCCCCGAAGCCCTTCAGCGGACCTTTGCCATAAATGGCTCCGCTTACCGCATTCGTCACACCCCCTACCAGGCTCTCCTTCAAGCTGACGCTACCGCTTCCTATCTTCTGCTCCAGCGCGCTTCCCGCAGTTCCCCCGATAAAATCAGCCGCCAGGGACAATCCGATTCCTGCTCCTGAGCTGACCAGCGCGCCTTTCACCGCGCCTACTACCGCTCCATTCGCGGCACTTCCGAGCGCTTTCCGCATGCTGAACCGTTCCCCGCTCATCAGCTGGGATACCGCCGATCCAGCAAAGCCGAACGCCCCGCCGATCACTCCTCCGGCGATTCCACCGGCGATGATATTGGCGATCTCCCCCGTAGGATCCACATAATTAACTGGGTCATTACCGCAATAAGGATATCCATTCAACCCCCTCTTCACCGGGTCTCGCCCCATCATACGCCCCTGTTCCGCATCATAGAACCGGGCCTGGGCGAAATATTTCCCGATAACCGGGTCATAGCTGTAGCTGGTATACCTTAACTGCCCGTAGAAATCAGAATCTCCGCTCTCTTCCTCTCCTTTCCGTCTGCCCCAGACATCGTTTCCCGCATACCGCAGGACGCCGCCCAGGCTGTCGGCGGCGAACCATTCGCTGCCCCTGATATCCGGCTGGAAGTAGGCTGCACTCGGCAAAGCCGTATCTGCCAGCGCTGTCTCCGGCTGTCCCGGCTCCGGCAGCAGCTCCCGGCTCACGCATCCATAGCCCGGGCCGTAGACACTGCGCAAGACTCCATGCCCTTCCTCATAGGCCGCCAGCACACGGTTCGTGCCGCTCAGGAAATCCACCGCATAATGATAATTCCTCTCCGTTACCGCAGCTCCTGCCGCCGACGGGCTTCCGATGCCCCCTGCGCGGTTCTTTACCCGCATATACAAGGCATTGTAGCCATATTCCGTTGCTTCCCCGCTTTCCAGGTTTTCCCCCCTGCACAGGTATCCGGCGGAATCGTAGAGGTAGCGCCTGATTACGGACTCTCCCGCCCTCTCTTCCGTCAGGTTGCCCCGCCGGTCATACCCGTAATGGTAATCGATGCCGTTTTCCGTCCTCTTTACCAGCTGGTTCATCCCGTTGTACTGGCAGGACGCAAGGACCGTCCCGTCCACGCTTCTTGCCGTCCGGTTTCCGAGAACATCATACCCGTAGGCTTCTGTCGACAGCCCTTCCGTCCAGGATGTGAGCCGGCCCAGGGCATCATAGGCATAAGCGGCGTTTGCGGACAAATCAGGGACATTCCCCGTCCTCTCCGTGCCGGTTATGCGCCCCATAGCGTCATAGGAATAGCTTTCTTCCATAAGGGTGCCGTCATCGAACTGGTATGCCGCCTTTACGGGCATGCCCTTTTTATTGTAGGAATAGGAGGAAACGCTGCCCGGCAGCCGGATCGAGACGATATTCCCCATCGGGTCATACTGATATGCCGCCGCCTTTCCTTCCGCGCCCTCTGCCTTTACCATACGGTTGTTTTTGTCAAAGGCATAGCTTGCCGCGCTTCCGTCCGGGTAAGTGATCCCGGTAATATTCCCGTTGGCGTCGTATTCATATCCCACCGTATAGCCGTTATGGTCCGTCGTCTTTCGGAGCTTCCCTGTCCTGCCGTACTCCATCACCGCCGTGCCGTTCCAGTCCTGCATCTCCACCAGTTCCCCGCGCTTGTTATAGCGGAACAGGGCTTCCCTGCCGTCGCTGTAACACATGCCTGCGGGCCTGTTGTTCAGGTCGTACCTGACCGTCGTCTCGTTCCCGTCCTCGTCCAGGATGGAAACGATGTTCCCGTTGCCGTCATAAGCATAGGTCTTCTCATCCAGCAGCGGATTGATCTCCTTTACCATCCGCCCCTGCCTGTCATACTGGTAGAGCGTGACGCATGTCTGCCCTTCCCCTTCGGACAGGCACTCCCGGATCTGGTTGTTCATGGCATCATAAGCAAAAGTTGTCACATTCCCGAGTGCGTCCGTCACCTGGGTCAGGTTGCCGCATCCGTCATACTGGTAGCTGGTCGTTCCGCCTTCCGCGTCCGTCACCGAAGCGATCTTTCCATTGGCCGTATAGGCAAAAGCCGTCACATTCCCGAGCGCGTCCGTCATGGAGGTGACATGCCCCAGGCCGTCATATGCATACGAGGTGACTCCCCCGAGGGCGTTCGTCTCTGTCAGAACCCTTCCCAGAGCATCATAGGTATACGATACCACGCCGCCTTCCGCATCGGTTACACGCAACAGATTGCCCGATGGCGAATATGTATATGCCGTCGTATTGCCCCTCGCATCCGTCTGCGCCAGCACTCTTCCCTGGCTGTCATAAGCAAAGCTCAGGCTGTTCCCCAGCGCGTCGCATATCTTTGTCATACGCCCCATGGAATCGTACTGGTAGACCGTTTCCGCGCCTTCCTGGTCCGTTACCGAAGCGATTCTTCCTGTCTTCGTATAAGAAAAGGCAAGGCTGCCGTCGTTCCCGTCCCTGACACCAGTCAGGCGGTTCAAAGCATCGTACTCGTAGCTCCACCGATTTCCATTGGCATCCGTATAAGCGGTTCTGTTTCCGTTGGCATCATACTCATAGGCAAAGCTGTTCCCTTCCGCATCCGTGCTTTTCGTCAGGCGGTTCATGCCGTCATACGTATATACCGTTTCGCCCTCCATGGGATCCGTCACCTTAGTGCGGTTGCCGTTCCCGTCATAGGCAAAGGAAGTCTTTCCTCCCCTGGCATCCGTTACGGAAAGAAGGTTTCCACAGGCATCGTATGCATAAGCCGTCTCGTACCCTAACGGGTCGGTTTCCTTCACCGCGCGGTCGTTGGCATCATACTCCCATGTATAAATATTCCCTTCCGCATCGGTGATTTTGATGCAGTTCCCATTGCTGTCATATTCATATGAGGTCTTGCCGCCGTCCGGCCTGGTTTCCTCCGCCAGCCGCCCCGAAGCATCATAGGTATAAACAGTACACCGATTTTCCTTGTCGGTAAACGACGTGGCATTTCCGTCGCCGTCGTATTCCGCCGTTTCCACATGCCCGTCAGCGTCTTCCACGGACACCACTCTTCCCAGCTTGTCATAGGTAAAACAGGTGGTGCCGAGATCGGATTCGATGCTGCTGACCCGGTTTTCCTTATCATAGGTATAAGAAATGACTGCGCCTTCCTCATCCGCCTTTGTCAGCAGATTGCCGTTCTTGTCATAAGTATAGCTTACGCTGTTGCCCAGGGCATCCGTCACGCCCACAATGCGCCCCACGGCATCGTAGTCGTAGCTTGTCTGATGATCCAGCGCATCCGTAACCGTTTTTATCCGTCCTGCCGTATCATAGGCATATCTGGTCAATCCCCCCGCCGCGTCCTTCACTTCCGTCAGCTGGCTGGCCGCGTCGAACTGGTAAGTCGTCGTGCCGCCGTTTTTATCCGTCCATGCCGTACAGTTGCCGAACGCATCATAGGAATAATCCTGATGGAAGCCGAGCGGATCCGTTTCCTTCGCCAATCCGCCTCTCGCATCATACGCAAAGGTATAGGCGTTGCCCATGAAATCCGTAGCCAGGGCGATCTGCCCCATCCCATTGTATTCCATGCGCCGGGAATTGCCCATCCTGTCCGTGATCTTAGTCTGGCTGCCGTTTTCATCATAGGCGAATGTCACTGTCCCGTCCCCGTCCGCCATATGGAGCAGATCCCCCGATCCTCCATAGCTGTAGGTCGTCGTCCTGCCGCCCGGCGTGGTATAGGAGATGAGCCTTCCGACCGCGTCATGGGCATAGGCATAATGATTCCCCTCCGGGTCTTTCGCCTGTTTGATATACCCATTCTCATCGTAAGTATAAATCCAGACATTCCCTTCCTTATCCGTATAGGATACCAGGTTATCCTCTTCGTCGTAGGAATACGAACAGGTATTGCCCCTCTCATCCTTCGCCGCGAGGAGATTGTTCCTTTCATCATACTCATAGAAGCTCTCGCTGCCGTCCCGGTTTACCATCCGCACCGGGCAGTTTCCTTCATTATAGAAAACCTGTTCTTCCGTTCCGTCCGGGTACGTCACGCAGTTCATGCGCCCACATTCATCATACGCCATTTTTGTGACATTGCCAAGCCCGTCTGTCTGTTCCGTCAGCCGCCCGTTTCCATCGTAGGTACTCTGCACGCCGCTGCCGCCCTGCTCTACATGGGTCACGCATCCGTTTTCATCATAGCTGTACTTCGTCTCATTTCCCAGCTCGTCCGTAAATACCGTCGTCCTCCCCTCTTCGTCATAGGCTGCATAGCTGCTGCCTCTGCCCGCCGTATTCTGGGCGATGACTCTGCCGGACGCATCGTACTGGCAGCTTAAGTAACTCCTGCCCGCAAAATCCGTGATTTCCAG
The DNA here is from genome assembly GCA_910585965.1 of uncultured Lachnospiraceae bacterium. Lineage (GTDB taxonomy): Bacteria > Bacillota > Clostridia > Lachnospirales > Lachnospiraceae > Kineothrix. Next base: position 97,109 of record CAJUHH010000011.1, on the reverse strand, counting down.
CAAATTGCCTTCATCGTCATAAACAAAGCCCATGCTTCCGCCGTCGGGATTCGTAATGGAAACGAGCTGGTCTTCTTCGTAACCGAAAACAACCGTATTCCCTGCCGCATCCGCTGCGCCGACAATATGTCCTCCTGTATAAGAAAGGGCAATCGTTCTTCCATGCCTTCCCTCGATATGGGTGATCTGCCCCTCTTCGTCCGCCTGGAAACGGTAAACGGCCAGCCCGCCTTCCACGATCTCTTTCAGGTATAAATCGCTGCCGAATACATATTCCGTGCCGTCCACATCCCTGACGAAATAAGACGCATCCTCTTTTCTCCCCATCACATAATCGCTCTGCATTCCCTCTGCTGGAGTAAAGCTGCTCTTTTCCCCATCCATGACAAAAGCGGCCACCTCATCATAAGGGGTGCTGAAATAAGCATATTCCTCATCCATATATAACAAATAGTTCAGGGAATAAGTCCATTTCTTTCCCAGCGCCTTCGGATATTCATCGCGCCCGGAATCATACATTGCCGTAAAATGCAGGCCGTCTTTCCCATAGTCTTCCAGACAGGTATAGCTCCACAAAAAAGCTCCTGTCAAAGCGTTGACCGGATCCAGCCCCACATGGCCTATTCTTCCGTCCAGATATCTGCGGTATCTTCCGCCGGACTTCACGTTGGGAAGCCGCCTTGGCTTGAAAAGTTTTGTCCTGATAAACCCAAGAGGGCTGTACTGACTGGCTTTCCTGCTGTTCCTCGACCTGACGCAGTAAGTATGCTGGGTATTGGGCCTCAGGTTATGGAAGAAAATATAGTTGTTGCCCTGGCCGTCCGCTCTTGCCGCGCGCATTTTTCCTGCTGCGCGCATTTTTCCTGCTGCGCGCATTTTTCCTGCCGCCGCCCCAGGCACGCTGTGGAGAGTCCCGTCAAATTCCACCTCATAGCTTTCCGCTCCTTCCACCGGGTCCCAGCTTACCCTTACGCTGTTAAATGTGGATGTGGCCCTCACATTGGTCGGAACCGGAGGCGCGGCGCTTAAGGTCATGATCGACGCTTTTTTGCTGTATTCGCTGTATACCACGTCGTTTTTCGCGCAGACCGCGTAGGTGTACTCTTTTTCATCCTCCAGCCCTGTGAAAGTCCACGAAGTTCCTTCTACGGAATAAACCAGTCCGTTAAATTTGATGTCATAGCCTGTAGCCCCTTCGGCCACATTCCAGCTGACCGTCACGCTGTCCGTAGTCGCTGTCGCCCTCACGTTCAGAGGCGTATGCAGCATCGTCCTTATTGTCTGCGTTTCGCTGTACAAACTTGTTCCCGCCCGATTCCTAGCGCGGACTGCATATCGATAATCCGTATTTACATTCAGACGGCTATGCGTCCAGGAAGTTCCTTCTGTATTGAACATCACATTATTCCATAAAATATCATAGCTTTCCGCCCCTTCCACCGCATTCCACTCTATCGTCACGGTATCCGCTGTGGCTCTCGCACATACACCTGTGGGCATCGCAGGAGGAACCGCATTGGTCAGCACCGTCTGTACCGCGCTGTATGCGCTGGAACCGCCCGCATTGTTGGCGCGGACCGCATAATTATATTTCGTATTCGGGGTCAGCCCGGAAATCACCTGCGAATTGGTAGTCGCCCTGTATACCTTCCCGTTAAAAGAAACGTCATAGCTTGCCGCTCCGCTGACAGCCCCCCATCTTATCGTAACGCTGTTCGTCGTCGGGACCGCGCTGATGCCTGTCGGAACTGCAGGAGGCAGCATCTGCGTCCTGACCGTCTGCACCGCAGAGTATGCGCTCGCTCTCCCGTTATTCTTTGCCCTCACCTGGTAGGAATAGCTGGTATTCGGGGTCAGGCCGGAAATCACTTTACTCGTGCCGTTTACCTCATATACTTTTCCGTTAAAGAGAAGATCATAGCTTTCCGCGTCTCCCACACGCCCCCATGCAATAGAAACCGAGTTGGTCGTCACGCTTGTGCTGATGCCTGTCGGCACGGACGGCGGCAGCTTTAAGGTCCATACGGTCTGCATCGAAGAATAACTGCTGGACCCGCCCTCATTATTGGCGCGGACACGGTAACTGTATCCGCAGTTCGGGGATAATCCCGTCATGGTTCTCGATAAGCCGGTGGTATTATATGTTTTGCCGTCAAAATACAGGTCATAGTCCTTCGCCCCTGTCACCGCGCCCCAGCTTACCGTCACCGAGTCGCTTCGGACGCTCGCGCTGACATTCGTCGGCATGGCCGGCGGATTGGGTATGGTAGTAATCGTCTTTGTGCTGCTGTAAGAGCTGGAGCCTCCGGCATTATTGGATCGGACCGCATACGTATAGCTCGTTCCCGGAACAAGCCCGGTCACGGTCTTGGATGTCCCTGTCACACGGTAAGTATCTTTATTGAAAAGAAGATCATAACTGGTCGCCCCGCTGACGCTGTTCCAGCTTAGGGTGACGGAATTTGTCGTAGCCCTTGCCGTAGGAACCGAAGGCGGGACGGGCGCTGTCTTTGTAGATTTGGATGTGCAGTACGAGCTGGCTCCATCCGCATTCTTGACGCGCACCTGGTAAATGTATCCCATATTCGCGGACAGCCCGGTAAACGTCTTGGATGTCCCCGTCACGGGATAAACGGTTCCGTTAAAAAGGACATCATAGCCCGTCGCTCCTGCCACCGCGCCCCAGCTCAAGGTCATGGAATTTTCATTCGCCGTCACTGTCACCGCCGTGGGTGCTTTGGGCGTGGTCCTGACCGTCTGTTCCGCGCCGTACTCACCAGCCCCGTTGGCATCCTTGGTACGCACCTGATATTTGTAATCGGTATTCGGCGTCAGCCCGGTAAACGTCTTGGATGTCCCGGTGACAGCATAGACCGAGTTGTTAAATCGCACGTCATATCCTTTCGCCCCTGTCACCGCATTCCAGCTTACCGTGGCGGAAGTATCCGTGGAGGTTTTCTTCACGCCGCCCGGAGGATCCGCCAGCTTCAGCTTTGTCTTGATCGTTCTCTGCGTGCTGTAAGAGCCTTCCCCGTCCGCGCTTCTTGCGCACACCTGGTAAGTGTGGGACGTATTGGGCTTCAGCCCCGAAGCCGTATACGATGTCTGCATGGTCAGGATCGGAGAGCCGTCGAACTTAATCATATAAGTTTTCGCCCCCGTCACCGCATTCCAGCTCACCGTAATGGAGGAATCCGTACTCGTCGCAGTAATCGTCGCGGGCGGCTTCGGCGCGGTCGTCACCGTCAGCACCGATGTATAGGCGCTCGCCGCGTCCGCATTTTTCGAACGGATCTGATAATTGTAGGTTTTTCCGGCTGTAAGGCTGCTGAATGTTTTCGATGTACCCGTCACGGAATATGTCCTGCCATCAAACTGTATGTCATAGCCCGTGGCATTCGTCACCTTCCCCCAGCTGATCGTCACGGAAGTCTCCGTGACCGTCTTGGTAATGCCCGAAGGAATTGCCGGGGTAAAAGGCTTTGTCGTAATCGACTGCTTCGTGCTGTATGCGCTCGTATAATTGGTATTTTTCGCGCGGACTGCATACGTATGGCTTGTCTTCGCGCCAAGGCCCGTGAATTTTTTGCTTGTGGTCTTCACGTTATAGACCGTATTATCAAATAGGATGTCATAGCTCGTCGCATATTTTACCTCGCTGAACGACACCGTAACCGACACTGTGTCAGCCACCGCTTTTACGTTCTGGGGAACCGCTACGGGCTGGTTCAGATAGAAATCAGACGGGAAATTAAATCCTATGGTTTTGGACTGGATAGCCTTCGAGCTGCTGTTATATGCAATTACACGGATTTCATACCTCTTACCAGCCGCAAGGCCCGCCTTGGTAGTAAATGTAGTTGTCCTCAGACCATAGTTAATATATTCCGTGTTCGTTGCTTTGTAGATTTTCAGCTCTCCAAAATACTTCACCGCCCCCGGGATGCTGTCCCAGTTCGCCGTCACAGAGCCGTCCTTGTTGATCGTTGACCTTAAATTAAATTCTGCCATATTTTTTCCTTTCTCCTTGTCAGGTTGGATATCCGCTGTTTTTTCACCGGCTGAATCTTTTTGCAAAAAGTATCCTTTTTCCAAAGGGTATAATGATAAAAAGGAAGAAAGGAGGAAAAAGTAAATGTGGAAATAAAAAAATATCCCCAACTATAACGGAAAAGTCAATCTGACCTTACAGATTATTAAAAAAGTCCAAACTTCTATTAAAATGAAAAAGAAAAACACACCAACAAAGAAAAGGGGGATTCATATGGAAGAATTTCACTATGCCCTTTTAGGAGCACGATTGAAAAATGAAAGAACCAAGCAAAACATCACGCAGGAAAAACTCGCGGAACTGGTAGGTTGTTCATCCGCGCACATTTCCCACATCGAAACCGGCAGCACCATCCCAAGCCTCCGCATTATTCTCAAGATTATCAACCAGCTGCATATTTCCAGCGATGCCCTGCTGTGCGATTATGTGGATAACGTGGATTATTACCGAAGCGAATGGAATAACTTCCTGCAAAACTGTACCGATAAAGAAGCCAAATGGATTATTAACATTACCATGATACTTTTACAGAATATTCAGAAATATAAGGATTAAAAAAATAACGCGCCAAAGGATAAATCAGAGACTATGAGATCAAACGAAGATTTTTTTAACGATATGTATCGGGAAACCATTCGTCCATTGAGATCATATGCAAGAAAACATAGCTGCCATCCTGACTTCGTGGACGATATCTTACAAGAGGTATACCTGGAAGCCTTCCGCCATATCCAGATTTTGCGGACACATGAAAATTGTATCGGCTGGCTCTACAAAACAGCCGCATATAAAACGCTCAAATTCAACAAAAACTATTATACCAGCGCGGCCCGGGAAACCGTATACGAGGAAAGCGAGGCGGAGAACCTGGTTCCCATATCCGAAGAGCCAGCCATCGTCCGATTCGGGGAATACCGGGCCGTCCTTTCCCCGGAAGAGTATGACCTTCTTTTGAAAAAATACCGGGACGGCTTCCCCTACCGGGAACTGGCAAAAATAACCCATACCAGCGTTTCTGGAAGCAGGACGAGGCTTTGCCGGATTGTGAAAAAGCTGCGGGAGCATTTATAATAACTTTACAAATGCTCCCTCTTTTACCTTGACATTTCTTGATGCCGGATGTATTTTGGTATCAGAAGACAGGTATTTGCGAAAAAACCAGAAAGGAAGGATTCCCATGCCAGCATTGCAGCCGCAGTCTATGATTACTACCATGGATGAATATGAAGCTCTCCCGGAAGATAGAAGAGCAGAAGTTTTTGAAGGGCAAATCTATGATATGGCCAGCCCGTCCCAGCTGCACCAGGCTATCCTCACAGAGCTGCTCGTCTCTATCCGCAATTACCTCCGGCAGAAAAACAGTAAATGCCATGTATTTCCTGCCCCGTTTGATGTGAAGCTTTCCAACAAGCCTCTTACCGTCGTCCAGCCTGATCTTATGGTCGTATGCGACAAAAATAAGCTGGATGGCAAACGATGTAATGGAGCGCCGGATTTCATCATCGAGATTGTTTCTCCCGGCAGTCAGACCGATGACTATATACGCAAATTATATTATTATAAAAACGCCGGAGTCCGTGAATATTGGATCGTAGATCCCCGCCGCAAGACAGTATCGGTGAACTATTTTGAAGGAAATATGCTCAATATCCAATATTCTTTTGATTCCACGGTCAAAGTCAATATCTATGATGATCTGTTTATCAATTTTTCCGATATTTCCAAACTGTTGAATATTTAAAAAGGAATTGGCCCAGCGGCCAATTCCAAAGAATGCTTCGCATTCTTTCTTGGCGACTTACAACGCTGTGGCATAATTTCCTATAATATAGAAAAGGCAGCCGCCACACAAGAGCGTCTGCCTTTTCCATTTCTCTTTCTTATTCCTCCGCTGGTTTCCCTCCAACGCTCATCCATTTCAAATAAGCATTAATAAACGGATCCAGCGCCCCGTCCAGCACTGCGTCCGCGTTGCCGGATTCTTCGCCCGTCCTATGGTCCTTCACCATCGTATAGGGCTGCAATACATAAGAACGGATCTGGTTCCCCCATCCGATCTCCTTTACTTCTCCCCGGATATCGGACAGCTTCTCCGCGTTTTCCTCCTTTTTCAGCAGATACAGCTTTGCTTTCAGCATCTGCATCGCCTTATCCTTGTTCTGGAACTGGGAGCGCTCGTTCTGGCACTGCACCACGATCCCGGTAGGCAGATGGGTGATTCGGATCGCCGAGGATGTCTTATTGATATGCTGGCCGCCCGCGCCGCTGCTTCGGTACGTATCGATGCGCAGGTCGTCCTCGTTGATATCCACATCCATGTCTTCCTCGATATCGGGCATCACGTCCAGAGATACAAACGAAGTCTGCCTCTTTCCCTGGGCATTAAACGGCGAAATGCGCACCAGGCGGTGTACTCCTTTTTCCGATTTCAGATACCCATAGGCATTCTCTCCGTTTACCTGGAACGTCACCGATTTGATGCCGGCTTCGTCGCCGTCCAGGTAATCCAGCACTTCGATCGAAAAACCTTTCCGCTCTGCCCACCGCGTATACATGCGGTAAAGCATGCTGCACCAGTCGCAGCTTTCTGTCCCACCGGCTCCTGCATTCAGCTTAAGGATCGCATTATCCTTATCGTATTCCCCGGACAACAACGTACTGATACGGATTGCTTCAAACACGGACACAAAGGAATCCAGCTCGGAACGGATCTCCGCTGCCATTTCCGCGTCCTCTTCTTCATAACTCATTTCAATCAGTTCCCGGATATCCCCATACTGGCGTTCCAGCCCCTGCATGGTATCCACCGTATCCTTCAGGTTTTTCAGCTCCTTCATTTTACGGTTGGATATCTCCGGGTCATCCCAAAAGCCGGGAGCTTCCATCTCCCTTTCCAGTTCTTCCACGCGCCTTGACTTATTCGCTAAGTCAAAGTGAATCCCTCACTTCCGCAAGCGGACTTTCATAGGTCTGCAATTCTGTTTTCATCTGATCCAATTCTACCACTTAACGTTCACCACACTTTCTTCTTATTTTTATTCCTTTTCACTTTATGCCGCTATTTTTTTCCGCAGCACTGCTTGTATTTTTTCCCGCTTCCGCAAGGGCAGGGGGAGTTCGGATATACTTTTTCCGTTTCCCTCTTTACCGGCCCTTTCTGCAGCGAATCGTCCTTATTGGTTCCGGTTACTTTTGCAACCTGCTCCCTCTCCACCTTCTGTTCGATGCGCACATGGAACAGCAGACGCACCGTTTCTTCCTTAATATTCTGGGTCATCTCATCGAACATTTCGTAACCGCTCAGTTTATATTCCACCAGCGGATCCCTCTGCCCGTATGCCTGCAGGCCCACGCCCTGGCGGAGCTGATCCATATCGTCGATATGATCCATCCATTTCCGATCGATTACCTTTAAAAGGATCACCCTTTCAATCTCGCGCATCGCCTCCGGATTGGGGAATTCTGCCTCTTTCGTTTCGTACAGCTTCACCGCCTCTTCCTTCAGCTGCTGCTTCAGGCTGTTCTTCTTCGGTTTTAAGACGCGGCCCGTATTAACCGGGCGCAGCGGTATCGTGGGCAGCAGGAGCGTATTCAGCTCCCCGAAATCCCAGTCTTCAATATCCGCGTCATCGCTGATGCTGATATCCACCGCATTTTCCGCAATATCGGTAATCATCTTGAAAATAGAGTCCCTCATGCTCTGGCCGCTTAGAACCTGTCTTCTCTCTTCGTAAATAATCTCCCTCTGCTCGTTCATGACCTGGTCGTATTCCAGCAAATTCTTACGGATGCCGAAGTTATTATTCTCTATCTTTTTCTGCGCCGACTCAATGGCCTTTGTCAGCGATTTATGCTCAATCTCCTGGTTTTCTGGTATGCCCAGCGCATTGAACATGCCGATCAGCCGCTCCGAACCGAACAGGCGCATCAAATCGTCTTCCAAGGAAATGTAGAATTTCGATTCACCGGGATCTCCCTGCCGCCCGCTTCGTCCGCGCAGCTGGTTGTCAATACGCCTGGACTCGTGACGTTCCGTGCCGATGATCTTCAGGCCGCCGGCCGCCCTTGCTTCATCGTCCAGCTTAATATCCGTACCACGCCCCGCCATGTTGGTAGCGATCGTCACCGCCCCATGGATGCCCGCGTCCGCAACGATCTCCGCTTCCAGCTCATGGAACTTGGCATTCAGCACCTTATGGGCGATGCCGTTCTTCGTCAGCATCCGGCTGAGTTCCTCCGAAGCCTCGATCGTGATCGTGCCCACCAGCACCGGCTGCCCCTTGGCATGAGCCTCTTTCACCGCCTCCACGATAGCATGGAGTTTTTCCTTCCTCGTTTTATATACCGCATCCTGCAAATCTTTTCTGATCACAGGCATATTGGTGGGGATTTCGATGACATCCATCCCATAAATATCGCGGAATTCCTTCTCTTCCGTCAGCGCAGTACCCGTCATTCCCGCTTTTTTGTCAAATTTATTGAAAAAGTTCTGGAAAGTGATCGTTGCCAACGTCTTGCTTTCCCTCTTCACCTTCACATGCTCTTTCGCCTCGATCGCCTGGTGCAGGCCGTCCGAATAACGCCGCCCCGGCATGATGCGCCCAGTAAACTCATCCACGATCAGAACCTGCTCGTCCTTCACCACATAATCCTGATCCCTGAACATCAGGTTATGCGCCCGCAGCGCCAGATTGATATTGTGCTGGATCTCCAGGTTTTCCGGGTCGGCCAGGTTTTCGATCTGGAAGAACCGTTCCACCTTTGCCACGCCTTCCGCCGTCAGGTTGACGATCTTATCCTTTTCATTAACAATAAAATCACCCGTTTCTTCCCGCTCCACGCCCATGATGGCATCCATCTTCGTAAGGGCTTCCATATCCGCCCCCCGTTTTAACTGTCTGGCCAGAATATCACAGGCCTCGTACAACTTCGTGGACTTCCCGCTCTGCCCGGAAATAATCAGCGGCGTCCTCGCCTCGTCCACAAGCACCGAGTCCACTTCGTCGATAATCGCATAATGCAGTTCGCGCAATACGAGCAGCTCTTTATAAATGACCATGTTGTCCCTCAGGTAATCAAACCCGAGTTCATTATTCGTCACATAGGTAATATCGCAGTTATACTGTTCCCTGCGCTCGTCGGACTTCATATCGTTCAGCACCACGCCTACCTTAAGCCCCAGGAATTCATGCACCTGACCCATCCATTCCGCATCACGCTTCGCCAGGTAGTCGTTGACTGTCACCACATGCACTCCTCTTCCTTCCAGCGCGTTCAAATAAGCCGGCAGGGTGGAAACAAGCGTTTTTCCTTCGCCTGTCTTCATCTCCGCGATACGGCCCTGGTGAAGAATAATGCCGCCGATCAGCTGCACACGGTAATGCTCCATATTCAGCACGCGACGCGCCGCCTCCCTCACCGTCGCATACGCTTCCGGCAGCAGATCGTCCAAGGACTCCCCTTCCTGAAACCGTTTTTTATACTCCTTCGTTTTTTCCCTCAACTGCTCGTCCGTCAGCTGCATCATGGAGGGCCTCAAAGATTCAATCTTATCCACCGTATCATTAATACGCTTTAATTCCCTCTCGCTGTGAGTTCCAAAAACCTTATTTACAATATTCATTCCCTAACTCCTATGTCATCCACTGATTCCATGAACCGGCAGCCTTGCTTTTCTTTTGCCGCCATTTTCCCGTAAAATTCCATCGTTTACAAAAATCCACTGTTTATTGTAGCAGATTTGCACCTGATATTCAACTACTGCATGTTTTTTTCTTATTGACATACACATTTTCTGCGCATATAATTAAATCATAGGTTTTAAAACATTTGTTTCAAAACAGTCTATTTAGATCAAGGAGGATATCATATGCCGCCAAAAGCAAAATTTACACGGAGCCAGATCATACAAGCCGCCCTGGCTATTATAAGGGAAAACGGAATGGCAGCTTTATCTGCCAGAACACTGGGCGCAAAACTGGGAAGTTCCGCACGCCCCATTTTCACGGTATTCCAAAGCATGGAAGAAGTACAGGCAGAAGCCAGGAATTCCGCAAGATCCCTTTATGCCGAATATATCAGGAAAGGATTGGAGCAGGAATTAGCCTTTAAAGGCGTAGGCATGCAATATATCCTTTTTGCGCTCCAGGAACCAAAGCTGTTCCAGCTGCTTTTTATGTCGGAGCAGACACAAACTCCTGCGGTCGCCAACGTATTGCCCGTGCTGGATGATAATTACAAAGACATTTTATTGTCCGTCCAAAACGGATACCATCTGCCCGAAGATAAAGCGGAACAGCTATACCGGCACTTATGGATTTACACCCACGGCATAGCGGTGCTTTGCGCCACCAATATGTGCATATTTACCGCAGAAGAAATAAGCAAAATGATCACACAAGTATGCAAAGGATTACTGAAAGAAATAAAAGAAAACAACGAGGCATAGAAATGGAGCGACTCATGAAAACCAAAATGAAGAAAAAATGGAGCCAGACAATTTCAATTTACTGCGTCATATATACTGCAATCACACTGTTAAACAGCATTTTATATCTCGGCAGCGGCATTTATGAAGACCCGAGCGGCAACTGGCACGAACTGGATCGAGCCATCATCCTTCTGATCGGCCTTGCCGCCTTTATGCTATGCACGAATCTTCCCGTCAAGCCCTTAATCCTCAGATACCTCATTGCATACATCCCGTCCCAGTTACTGGCCTTTACCTATGTCTGGTTCACCGGATTAAGGGAACCACTGGCAAAAACAGCATACCGCGACATTTGGATCAACTTTACAAGCCTTTTCATCATATTATGCATCATCAACACTATATCAGACATTCATAAAAAACCAAAAAATAAATCCAACTAACCCAAACCCGCTTTTCATCGAAGCTCACCCACGACAGGATTTTGCCGCAGGAGTTGTGGCGGAACGGCGCCACAACTCCTGCGGCAAAATCCCCTCCCTCCCCCCTTGACCTTAATTATAAGAAGTGTTATTATTTTAACGATTAGTAAAGTTGTACCGTAATTGTAAGGTAAAACACAAAAATTCATGAGTACGAGGTGCAGACAAATGAGCAAAACTTTTGACGATCTAATTTCCAAAGTAAAAGAAATCCCCATGAAAAAGGTTTCCGTCGCCGTTGCGCAGGATTCCGCTGTTCTGGAGGCCGTAAGGGCTGCGAAGGACAGGAAGATCGCAGACGCTATCTTAGTAGGGGACGAATCCAAAATCAAGGCCATTGCATCTGACATCCAGGTGGATATCAGCGACTTTGAAATTGTGAACGTAGAGGACGACATCGAAGCTTCCCTGGCAGCGGTCAAACTGGTCCATGAGGGCAAAGCCGATATGTATATGAAAGGCCTCATCGATACGAAACATTTCTTAAAGAGCGTCCTCGACAAAGAAGTCGGACTCAGAACGGGCAAACCATTATCCCATGTATGCGTTTTCGACGTGGAGGGCATCGATCATCTGCTGTTTTTAACGGATGTCGCTTTCATCCCTTATCCTACTCTGGAAGACAAAGTACATATCATTAACAATACACTGGAAATCACGAAAGCATGCGGCATCGAATGCCCGAAAGTAGCTCCCCTCGCCGCTGTGGAAGTCGTAAACCCGAAGATGCCCGTCACCGTGGAAGCGGCAGAGCTGACACGGATGAACAAGGACGGGGAAATTACCGACTGTATCGTAGACGGCCCCCTTTCCCTCGACCTTGCCATCGACGCGGAGGCGGCAAAGCATAAAGGCGCTACCGACAGGCCGATCCAGGGCGATGCCGATATCCTTCTTTTCCCGGATATCCATGCCGGCAACCTCGTTTATAAGGCGATGGTGCATACCGCCAACTTAAAGAACGGCAATATCCTGACAGGAACAAAAGCGCCGGTTATCCTCACTTCCCGTTCGGACTCCATGGAAGTCAAGGTCAATTCCCTTGCTCTCGGCGCAGTTGTAGCAGAATACCTCAAATAAATATAATCATAATAAAGGAGAACAGGCTATGTCTATCAAAAGTTTAATTATCAATCCCGGCTCCACTTCCACCAAAATCGGCGTATTCGAAGACGAGACTTTATTATTTGAAGAAACCTTAAGGCACTCCACGGAAGAAATCGCCCAGTACGCTTCTATCGTAGAGCAGAAGGATTTTCGGAAAAATATTATTTTAGACTTGATGAAGAAAAAAGATTTTGATATGGAATCCCTCAATGTTATCGTCGGACGCGGCGGTATGCTCAAACCCGTGGCAGGCGGCACTTACCCTGTGACGAACGATCTGCTGGAAGATCTGAAAGTGGGAGTCCAGGGGCAGCACGCTTCCAACCTGGGCGGCATCCTTGCCAAGGAAATCGGGGATTCCATCGGAGTTCCTTCTTATATCGTGGATCCCGTAGTCGTGGATGAGCTTATGCCCATCGCCAGGTATTCCGGCGTTCCTGAATTCCCGAGAGCCAGCATTTTCCATGCATTAAACCAGAAAGCAGTTGCCAAACGTTATGCCGGCGAACAGAACGTTCCTTACGATTCCCTGAACCTGATCGTTGTCCATATGGGCGGCGGCGTATCCGTAGGCGCTCATGAAAAAGGCAAGGTAGTGGACGTATTCAATGCCGTAGACGGCGACGGCGCATTTTCCCCGGAAAGGGCGGGCGGCGTTCCCACCGGCGCACTGGTAAAAATGTGCTTCTCCGGCAGATATACGGAAAAAGAAGTTTATAAGAAGCTGGTAGGCAACGGCGGTTTCAACGCTTACCTGAATACCAATGATATGCGCGACGTGGATAAAATGGTGGAAGACGGCGATGAAAAAGCAGCGGAAATCCGCGAAGCATTTATCCTCCAGGTTGCCAAAGACATCGGCTCCATGGCATGTGTGCTGAAAGGAAAAGTAGACCAGATCATCATGACCGGCGGCATCGCATATGACAAAGCTGTAACGGACGGCTTAAAAGAAAGGGCTGGATTTATCGCGCCTGTCACTGTATATCCCGGCGAAGACGAGCTTCTTGCACTCGCACAGGGCGCGATCCGTGTTATGACCGGAAAAGAAGAGGCTATGGTATATTAATACCAAAAGCCAAAGCAGATTCAGAAACTTATAAGATATTTTTTACGGCCCTTGCTTCTCCGGCAGGGGCCGATTGATTGCCCGCACTTTTTTTTGAAAAAATATAAAAAATACTTCATTTTTATACCATTTAGTGATAGAATTCATTTGTATTTGTACATAAATATACATACTCAAAAGAAATGAGGTACATAACATGAAAACGCAAAAGAAAAAATTGTTTTATGGGGCAGGACTTTTATTGCTCTGCATGGCGCTTATGCCTCTTACCGCGTTTGCAGCGGAAACCGAAGCGGAATACATTCCTTCCATGTACGCCACCTTCTGGGCCCTCGTTCCGCCTATCGTAGCGATCGTGCTGGCTCTTATCACAAAGGAAGTCTACAGCTCCCTCTTTATCGGAATATTAGTGGGTGGGCTATTTTATTCCGGGTTCTCTTTCGAAACAACGCTCACGCATATTTTTAACGACGGATTTGCCGCCGTGCTTTCCGACAGTTATAATGTGGGAATTCTTATTTTCCTCGTGATCCTGGGCGCTATGGTCAGTCTGATGAACCGGGCCGGAGGATCTGCCGCTTTCGGGCATTTTGCCAAAGAAAAAATTAAAACCCGGGCGGGCGCGCAGCTTGCCACCATCGCCCTCGGCGTCCTGATTTTTATCGATGATTATTTTAACTGCCTGACAGTGGGCAGCGTAATGAAACCGGTAACGGACGAACACAAAGTATCCCGCGCCAAGCTGGCCTATCTGATCGATGCCACGGCGGCTCCTGTCTGCATTATCGCGCCGATCTCTTCCTGGGCTGCGGCCGTTTCCGGGTTTGTGGAAGGAGAGGACGGCTTCTCGGTCTTTATCCGCGCCATCCCTTACAACTTTTACGCGATTTTAACGATTGTCATGATGGTTTCCCTCGTTCTTATGAACGTGGATTTCGGCCCGATGAAATCCCATGAAGACAACGCGCGGAAAGGCGACCTGTTCTCCATGGGCGAAAAAAATGCGGGAACAGAAGCAGAACCCGCGAACCCGAAAGGGAAAGTAGCCGACCTTCTCATCCCCATCGTTACTTTGATTATATGCTGCGTCATCGGCATGATTTATACGGGAGGATTTTTTGAAGGAGCCGGCTTCGTGGCATCGTTTTCCAACTCCGATGCTTCCGTAGGCCTCGCCCTTGGCAGCATCTGCGCTATCATTATCACAATCATTATTTATCTGATCCGCAGGGTTTTAAACTTCCAGGAATGCATGGAATGCCTTCCCAACGGTTTTAAGGCGATGGTCCCGGCTATCCTGATCCTCACCTTTGCATGGACGTTAAAGGCGATGACCGACAGCCTCGGGGCAGCCGTATTTGTCGCTGATATCATGAACCAAAGCGCAGGTTCCCTGATGAACTTCCTGCCGGCCATTATCTTTCTCGTCGGCTGTTTTCTTGCCTTTTCCACAGGAACTTCCTGGGGTACTTTCGGCATACTCATCCCGATCGTGGTTGCCGTGTTCGCCGAGTCCAATCCCCAGCTTATGATCATTTCCATTTCCGCATGTATGGCGGGAGCGGTATGCGGAGACCACTGCTCTCCTATCTCCGACACAACGATCATGGCTTCCGCCGGAGCGCAGTGCAACCATGTAAACCATGTATCCACCCAGCTTCCCTATGCCATTCTGGCGGCCGCCGTATCCTTTGTCACCTACATCGTGGCCGGTTTTACGCAAAGCGCCTGGATCTCGCTGCCCACGGGGGTCATCCTTATGCTCCTCGTATTATATATCATCAAGCGGAGCAGCAAAAAAAAGAACTAGAATAAACCGGCCCGGCAAACTTTTCTCTCGTTTGCCGAGCCGGTTCCTTTCAAAAAGTCTCCGCTTATTTATTTTCCGTTTTCCCTAAAAGCCTCCAGCGCCTTTTCCTTCTTTTCAAAAATCTCCTGGAATGCCTTTTCATAAGGCGCTCTTGCGATGCCGTATTCTGTCACCACCGCCGTGATCAGATCGTGGTCCGTCACGTCGAATGCCGGATTATATACTTTGACTCCTTCCGGCGCCATCCGTTCCTTATACCACATGCTGGTGACTTCTTCTTCCGGCCTCTGCTCGATATGGATATCGCCGCCCGTCTTCGTCCTTCTGTCTATCGTAGACGTAGGAGCGCATACATAAAAAGGAATCTTGTGCCGCTTCGCCGCTATCGCGACTAACGAAGTTCCTATCTTATTCGCAGTATCCCCGTTCCATGCCACTCTGTCGCAGCCTACAAAAACTGCGTCGATCCACCCATTTTTCATGACCATGGCGGACATATTGTCGCAAATCAACGTTACGTCCACCCCGGCCGCCTTTAATTCATAGGCTGTCAGCCTCGCTCCCTGCAAAAGCGGCCTCGTCTCGTCGGCAAACACCCGGAAATGGTATCCCTTCTCCTGCCCAAGATATATAGGGGCTGTCGCCGTTCCGTATTTGCTGGTGGCCAGCTGTCCCGCATTGCAGTGGGTCAATATCCCGTCCCCCGGTTTCACCAGGCCAAGGCCGTATTCACCGATCGTCCTGCATACCCATACGTCCTCTTCCTTTATGGCAATGGCTTCCCGTTTTAGAGCCTCTTTGATTTCATTTATGCCCTGTTCCTTATTTTCCTGGCAGACCCTTTCCATCCGCTCCAGCGCCCAGGACAGATTGACCGCCGTAGGCCTCGCCGAATTCAGGTAATCCTTCTGTTTTATGAATTCCCGGTAAAAGCTCTCATAATCGCCCGCATCGATCCCTTTCGCGAGAAGATAGATTCCAAAAGCCGCCGTCACTCCGATCGCCGGAGCGCCGCGCACTTTCAACAAATATATGGCATCCCATATCTCCTGCGCCGTCCTCAAATGAATCAATTCCATTTTTCCAGGCAGAAGCGTCTGGTCAATAATTACAATACTGCCGCCTTCCTCATCCAATTCCACGGTTTCATATTCCATGCCGCTGTTTAAAATCTGGCCGTCGTCTTTCATTCTGTCCCATCCGCCTTTTTCTATATTCTCTTGATGCAAACAAGGTAATGCTCTTCCCCATGGTCGGTTTCCACCTTAAAAAAGGTGGCCGATACCCATTCAAATCCCATTTTTTCAGGGTCGTTAATCCGATAATCGACGGAAAGCCCGCCGGAACGGCTCTCACTCAATATCCGGTCCATGACCGCCTTGTCTTTCATGGCTTCGCTGTATTCCCCGCGGCGCTTCGACACGATGCTGCCCTGGAACTTATCAAAAAAATCCCTGTAATAGATCTTGTCCCCTTCTTTCATCCCTACGTCCACGGAATGCAGCACTTCCGCATATCCGCTGTCGTAATCCAGACGGTACACTTTATCAAATACCCGGAACAAAGCCTTGCTGTAGCGGTTCCGATATACTTCCTCTTCTGCCTGCTTGATCGCCGTAATATCCATCAAATAAAAATAATACATTTTACGCTTTCCTTTATTCCCCAGAAAACGTATCCTGGCATCCAGCCATATTTCTTCCCCGTCATATCTCCTTCTCCGAATCTGCGCATGCACCGTATCGCTTGTCTTCTCCGCTTCCATGCATTTTTCCAGCAGCTCCTGGTAATCCTTTTCTTCCATATATTTCCCGATCAGGCGTTCCTCTGCTGTCATTCCTATGCTATTAATTTTCATCATTTCATAATAGCCTTTATTGACGCGCACTACCTCCATTCTGTCGTCAACCCGTTCATAAATACTGAGCCCGCCCAGCATATTTTGGAATACGCCCTCCGATTTCAGACTTTCGCTGTATAAAATAGAAAAATCGCTCTCATCGGAACCCGCCGTCGCCGCGCTCTTAATATCCACCAGATCAGGATTGTTCAGCAGATCTTCAAATTCTTTCTCCGGCATGGGACGGTAGAAATAATAACCCTGGATATAATTGCACTCTATGCTTTTCAGGAAATTCAATTCCGCTTCTGTTTCCACTCCTTCCGCCACCGCCCGGAGGCTCATCCATTTTGTCATTCTGACAATGGATTCCAAAATAATTGCCGATTTTCCCCCTTTTCCCAGATCATCCATGAACTTCATATCGATCTTCAATATATCCACCGGCAGTTCCTTCAGCGTATTGAAAGAAGAATAACCGCTTCCGAAATCATCCATCAAAATAATGAAACCATAATCCTGGAGCTTTTCCACAATCTCCCTAACTCTTTTCGGGTCATCCGCATAAGCGCTTTCCGTCACTTCCAGCCGCAGCAGATGGGGATCCAGCCCATATTTTTCTACGATTCCGATAATATCCTCGCAAAGGTTCTTATTATAAAAGTCCATCTGGGAAACATTCGTGGATATCGGAACGACATCCAGCCCTTGGTCGCGCCGCCGCTTCAGCATGGCGCATACCCTGTCCCATATATACTTGTCCAATATATTGATATAACCGTTTCGTTCGAATAAGGGAATAAAAACATCCGGCGCAATTAAACCCTTCTCCGGGTGCCTCCAGCGAACCAGCGCTTCCGCGCTGATAATCGTCCCGTCCGAAGCATTGCAGACCGGCTGATAATATACTTCAAATTGTTTCTCCCTGATCGCGGCATCGCAGTCGCTCATCAGCATCTGTTCCCTGACAATATGCTCGCGCATGGATTCGTCATAGTATGCAAATGGTTTTACATAGTTCGCTTTCACCGTATCCATAGCGATCCGGCTCCTGTCCACCATAGACGCTATATCTATGCTCCTGTCCGTCACCACATACAATCCATAGCATGCTGCAAAACGGTATTCCGTTCCCTCATATTGATATATAATTTCACCGGAATGGACAAAATCCCGCGATCCCTCCAATAACTCCGCAGGAAAACAAGCCACAAAATTGTCGCTTTCCATTCTTCCGTAAGTTCCCTCTACCCCCTCGTATGCCGTCCGTATCTTGTTCGCCATATCTTTTAATATGGCATCCCCCGCTTTTCGCCCGAACAATTCGTTGATCACTTTAAAACGCTGTACATCCCAATAAGCAATGATATACTTTTTATCTGGATTTTTCGCAAAAAGCTCCTCGGTTGCTTTATAAAATCCTTCCAGATTATAAATTCCCGTCAGTTGGTCGATCCACCGCTCCCTTTCCTCCATACACTCTCCTTTTTTTCCTGTACCCCGCTATCAAGAAACAAGTATCGACATCATTATACCATTTATCAAAGATATTGGAAGAATGACTTTTTTCCTATTTTCCAAGCTTTTCAGCCTTTTCATACATCATTTTCCTATATCAGCCGCTGGAACCATTCCGCCGTCATATATCCGATCCATCCGCAGCAGGGAAAAGTAACCACCCATGCCAGCACCATTTCCCTGACCACCGCCATATCCACGGTTCCAGCATCGTCTGCCAGCCCCGCGCCTATAATTGAAGTCGTCTTGACATGCGTAGTAGATACCGGCATCCCCGCCCAGGTAGAAAAAAGAAGGCAGACAGCGGCCGCCGCATCCGACACGATTCCCTGCGGCCTCCGCAGCCTTACCATATCCATACCCACCTTTTTTATAATCCGTCCCCCTCCAGCCGCCGTGCCTGCTGCCATAACGGCGCTGCATAATGCTGTCATCCATAAAGGCACGGAAAAATCCCCTCCGGGGATGTTCCCCCTAGCCAGGAAAATACCCAGCAGAAATACTCCCATAAACTTCTGTCCGTCCTGGGCTCCATGCATAAACGCCATGGCAGCCGCTCCCGCAGCCTGCGCCCATACAATCCCGTCCTGATTCCGCAGCAATCCCTGGCCTGCGCCTTTCCTTTTTCCATTTTCATACTGTTTTTTGCTGCATCCAATCCTGCGCCCTTTCCTCTTCTCTGCCTTCCGCAGGCATTTTCCTCCGATATAGCCCATGCCCAGCCCGCATACACCTGAAAAAACCAAGCCGTACAAAACTTTGATCCATTCCTGCCAGTGAATGCCCGCCATGCCTTTATGAATGGAGATTGCCGCCCCCGTCAGCCCGGCAATCAACGCATGGCTCTCACTAGTGGGAATACCGAAACACCAGGCGGCGGAAGCCCACAGAATGATAGCGGCTAAGGCCGCGCATAAAGCAGCCAGCGCTTTTCCCGCATCCCCTCCAAAATCCACCATATAGCAAATGGTAAATGCCACATTGGCATTCCATGCAGTCATCAGGGCAAGCCCGGCAAAATTAAAAAAAGCCGCCATGCGAACCGCTTTTTTCATCTCCATTCCCCCGGAGGCCACCAGCGAAGTGATCGCGTTCGGCGCGTCCGTCGCCCCATTTACAAAGATAACTCCTAAAACCAAAAGCGTCGTCACTTGAAGGGGCGGGTTCCCCGCTAACTGATGCAAAAATTCACCCATAGACAGAACTGATGCTCCTTGTACCATTCTTTTCCGCCTTCTGCCGAAAATCAATCGGCTCTTCCGTCTTATTTCAATATAAGCGGATTTTTGAAGCATTATGCCCTTATTCCATGTATTCACAAAAAAAGAGCCGCTGCTCCATAAGTGATCCCATTCACTCATTTTGCAGCGGTTCTTTGAAATTCATCTTAATTCTTATTTGCCAGTTCTGCTTTCAGCTTTTCAGTCAGAGCAGGAACAATCTTGTTCAGGTCGCCGACAATGCCGTAATCAGCTACATCGAAAATAGGAGCTGTTTCGTCTTTGTTGATGGCAACGATAAGATCGGATTCTTCCATGCCTGCCAAATGCTGGATCGCGCCGGAGATACCGATCGCGAAATATACGTTAGGGCGTACTGTCTTGCCGGTCTGGCCTACCTGGAGATCCTTCGGCTTCCATCCTGCATCCACAACTGCACGGGAGCAGCTTACGGTTGCGCCGAGTACCTCTGCAAGATCATCAAGAATCTTGAAGTTCTCCGGGCTTCCCACGCCGCGGCCGCCGGAAACAAGAATCTTTGCATCCATAATATCCACGGTATCCACAACGGATTTCACCACTTCGAGAATCTCTACATATTTGTCATCGGGTGTAAAGCCAGGATTGAACTCTTCCACTACCGCTTTTGCCCCTTCTACTTTAGGCGCTTTCTGCATAACGCCGGGACGTACCGTCGCCATCTGCGGGCGGAATTCCGGGCATGCGATCGTAGCGATCGTGTTGCCGCCGAATGCCGGACGGGTCATTAACAGCTGGTTATGAAGCTGCTCTTTTCCCGGAATCGGGTTCATCGGGAAATCGCCGATATCGAGCTGCGTGCAGTCTGCGGTAAGTCCTGTATGTATTCTCGCGGATACACGAGGACCTAAGTCGCGGCCGATTGCTGTAGCGCCAACCAGGAAGATTTCCGGTTTGTATTTTTCAATAACGGAGGCAAGGGCATGTGCGTAAGGCTCCGTCCTATATTCCTTTAACTCGGGATCGTCTACAAGGATTACCTTGTCAGCGCCGTATGCTGCGAGCTCGTCTGCAAGGTCTTTTACTTCATGGCCTACCAAAACTGCTGTCACTTCTGTGTTCAGATCCTTCGCCAGATCTTTTCCTTTGCCGATCAGTTCCAGAGCGATTCCGCTCAGTTTATTGTCTACTTGCTGTGCAAAGACAAATACTCCTTTATATTCTGCTATATTCATTTTCATTCACCACACTTTTCCTAATTTTTTATATTACGTGTTTCACTTTTAACTTGTCGATAATGTAATCAACCGCTTCCGTAGGATCCAGGGTGACTTTCTCCCCTGCGCCTTTTCTTACTTTGTCGGAAGCCTTAGCGATCTGTGTCGGAGAACCTTTCAGGCCGAGGTTGGAATCTTCTACATCCACCAGGTTTGCCCTGCCCCATACAGTGATATCCGCTTTGTATGCGTCGAAAATTCCGCCCGGAGTCATATAACGGGGTTCGTTCAATTCAGCAAGCGCCGTGATCAGACAAGGCATTTTTGCTTTTAACACATGATATCTGTCATCGAACTGGCGCTCAACGATTACGCTGTCGCCTTCAATCTTGATCTTCTGTGCATAGGAAATAACCGGGATGCCCAAATGCTCGGAAATCTGGGGGCCGACCTGTGCGGTATCGCCGTCGATCGCCTGGCGGCCTGTGATGATCAGGTCATATTCCAGATTGCGGATCGCGCCCGCCAATGTCTGGGATGTCGCCCATGTATCCGCGCCGCCGAGAACCCTGTCCGTTACAAGGATGCCCTTGTCTGCTCCCATAGCCATAGCTTCGCGGAGAACTTCCTCTGCTTTCGGAAGACCCATGGTAATAACGGTTACTTCCGCACCGTATTCATCTTTTAAGCGAAGCGCCGCTTCCAGACCGGCCTTGTCATCGGGGTTCATGATCGTCAGCATCGCGCCCCTGTCAAGTGTACCGTCGGGATTAAACTTAACGCCGCCCTTTGTATCAGGTACCTGTTTAATACAAACAACAATTTTCATTGTATTTCCACTCCTTATATTCGTTAGATTTTCATTTTCTCTGTAATTACGATGTCATGCGAAGGGGCTATTTCAACAGTGCGCCGGAAATAACCATTCGCTGCACTTCGCTTGTCCCCTCATAAATCTCAGTGATCTTAGCATCGCGCATCATGCGTTCTACATCGTATTCCCTTGTATAGCCGTAGCCGCCGTGAAGCTGTACTGCTTTTGTGGTAACTTCCATAGCCACTTCCGCCGCATATAATTTTGCCTTTGCCGCTTCTACGGAATATACCTTCTGGGTGTTCTTTGCCATTGCTGCTTTATAAACAAGTAACTGAGCCGCTTCTACTTTCGTAGCCATATCAGCCAGCTGGAACTGTGTATTCTGGAACTGTCCGATGGAACGGCCGAACTGTTTTCTTTCTTTTACATATTCCACAGTCCTCTCCAGCGCGCCTTCTGCAAGGCCGAGAGCCTGGGAAGCAATACCGATACGTCCGCCGTCCAGCGTATGCATAGCGATGCCGAAGCCTTTGCCCTGCTGTCCGAGGATATTCTCCTTCGGAATTCTGCAGTCCGTGAAAATCAGCTCGTATGTAGAAGAACCGCGGATACCCATTTTCTTCTCTTTCGTACCGAATGTAAAGCCGGGCGTGCCTTTTTCTACGATAAAAGCGGTGATCTCTTTGGACATTCTGCCGCGTTTTTCAATCATTCCCGTTACAGCGAAGATAACATATACGTCCGCTTCCTTACCGTTTGTGATAAAGATCTTGGAACCGTTCAGAACCCACTCGTCGCCGTCCAGCACTGCCTTTGTCTGCTGTCCCTGTGCATCTGTTCCTGCGCCGGGCTCTGTCAGGCCGAATGCGCCGATCTTCCGGCCGCTTGCCAGATCAGGCAGATATTTCTGTTTCTGCTCTTCCGTACCATAGGTCAGGATCGGGTCGCAGCACAGAGATGTATGAGCGGAAACGATAACGCCTGTCGTGCCGCAGACTTTGGAAAGTTCCTCTACGCACATCGCATAAGTCAAAATATCACAGCCCTGTCCGCCGTACTCCTTCGGTACCGGAATTCCCATGAATCCTGCCTTTGCCATTTTTTCAACAGTCCCTCTGGGGAATACTTCTGTTTCATCCACTTCCTGCGCCAAAGGCTTTACTTCTTTTTCAGCAAATTCCCTGAAAAGAGTTCTTGCCATTTCATGTTGTTTTGTTAACATAAAATCCATGATTTTATTTCCTCCATATCTTTGTTTATATTTTCCTATCTTGCATAATCGTAGAAGCCTTTGCCCGTCTTCTGGCCAAGCTGTCCGCCGCGTACCATCTTCTTAAGAAGCGGATGAGGACGGTATTTCGGATCGCCTGTTTCTGCCTGAAGCACTTCCATAATAGCTAAAACGATATCGAGCCCAACCAGGTCGCCCAAAGCCAGCGGTCCCATCGGATGGTTCGCGCCCAGCTTCATCGCATTGTCGATGCCTTCTACAGAAGCAACGCCCTCTGCATAAATGCCGATCGCTTCGTTGATCATCGGAATGAGAATTCTGTTTACGACAAAGCCTGCCGCCTCATTTACCTGAACCGGAGTCTTTCCGATCTCTTCCGAAATCGCTTTGATTTTTTCCACTACTTCGTCAGGAGTGTTCAGCCCTGCGATTACCTCCACCAGCTTCATTACCGGAGCCGGATTGAAGAAATGCATGCCGATAACCGGCCTGTCAAGCCCAGCGCCGATTTCCGTAATAGAAAGGGAAGAAGTATTGGTTGCAAAGATACAATCTTTTTTGCAGATATCCTGCAGCTCTTTGAAAGTCTGTTTTTTAATGTCCATTACTTCAAGGGCTGCTTCCACGATCAAATCACAGTCTGTGCAGATCGTTTTTACGCCTGTTGTAATTTTTGCCAGGATAGCGTCCGCTTTATCCTGTTCCATTTTGCCCTTTGCAATGCGTTTCTCAAAACCTTTTGCAATCTTGTTTTTGCCGTTTGCCGCGAATTCTTCATTGATATCGCAAAGGAAAACTTCATATCCTTCCGTCTGGGCAAAAGCCTGTGCAATACCAGATCCCATCGTGCCGGCGCCAATAATACCTACTTTCATACTCGTTCCTCCTGGATTGTATTTGTTTATTTTTACTATCCCCGTCCGGCCATGCCGCCGGGGATTATGATTACCATTGTCCAAAAACCTTCCGATTATTTATTCAGGAATTTTTCTACCTTCCTTTTTTCAAGAAACGCCGCCATTCCTTCTTTCTGGTCATAAGACTCGAAGCAGTCGCCGAACAGTTTCTCTTCGATCACGATCGCCGCATCCATATCCACATCCAATCCTTCGTTGATCGCTTTCTTGCAGTTGCGTACTGCGATCGGAGCATTCTTCGCAATACCAGCCGCCATCTTCTCTGCCGCCGGCATCAGTTCTTCCTGAGGGTACACCGCATTAACAAGGCCGATGCGGAGCGCTTCGTCCGCTTTGATATTCCTTGCCGTATAAATCATCTGCTTTGCCATGCCGGCGCCTACCAGACGCGCCAGCCTCTGTGTGCCGCCGAAGCCCGGGGTAATGCCAAGGCCTACTTCCGGCTGTCCGAATACTGCGTTGTCGGAGCAGATCCTGATATCACAGCTCATGGAAATCTCACAGCCGCCGCCCAGAGCAAAACCGTTGACAGCAGCGATCACCGGAACCGGGAAAGTTTCCAGTTTGCGGAAAACATCGTTTCCTTTCTTTCCAAAAGCTTCGCCTTCTGCCTTGGTCAGGGAGCTCATTTCCCCGATATCAGCTCCGGCCACGAAGGATTTCTGTCCTGCTCCCGTTAAGATCAGACATCTTACTTCGTCCAGGTTTACTTCGTCCAGCGTCTTGTCCAATTCCTCCAATACTGTCGAGTTCAATGCATTTAACGCTTTTTCACGGCTGATCGTAATCACGCCGTAGCTGCCCTTTTGTTCATATACGATAAAATCCATTTTTAAGGCTCCTTTTCTCTTATTTTTTCCGTTCTGAAGTCCACTTGTCCGACATCATGCCTGGCCATCGCCCGAAAACATGCCAGCTGGCTATGTCGGAAATAAGCAGACTTAAGAAAAAGTCTGCTTATCCTGTTTTGGTCCCATTGGCAGCAAGCCATATGCCATGTCTGCCAAAATCCCAGGCAGGCAAATGACTTGCCCAAGGGGGATAAATATTCAGGAATGGGGGGCTACTCTCTCGTTACTACCGTAGCGCATCCCATGCCGCCGCCGATGCAAAGAGTAGCTAATCCAGTCTTCGCGCCTCTTGCTTCCATCTCGTAAAGCAAAGTAACGAGGATACGGCATCCGGAAGCTCCTACCGGATGTCCAAGCGCGATCGCGCCGCCGTTCGGGTTAAGCTGCTTATCCACATCGATGCCCAAGTCTTTTCCTACTGCTACGGACTGCGCCGCAAAAGCTTCGTTTGCCTCGATAATTTCGAAGTCTTCGATCTTCATTCCTGTCTTTTCCATTACTTTCTTTGTAGCAGCAACCGGGCCGATTCCCATTACTTCCGGCCTTACGCCAGCCAGTGCGCCCGCTACGTAAGTAGCCATAGGCTTAACGCCCAGTTCTTTCGCTTTTTCTTCGCTCATAACAACGATCGCTGCCGCGCCGTCGTTGATGCCGGATGCATTCCCTGCCGTAACGAATCCGTTCGGGTTGATCGGGCGGAGTTTCGCAAGCCCTTCCATCGTGGAACCCGGACGCGGTCCTTCGTCTACCTTGAACTCAATCATTTCTTTTTTCTTCTTTACCATTACCGGTACGATTTCCTTATCGAATGCGCCGGACTTCTGGGCAGCTTCCGTCTTCTGCTGGCTCTTCAGCGCGAACTCGTCCAGTTCTTCCCTTGTCAGGCCCCACTCTTCACAAATATTGTCAGCCGTCTTGATCATGTGGTACTGGTTGAACGCATCCCAAAGGGCATCGTTTACCATCGTATCTACCAGAGTGCCGTTGTTCATTCTATAACCGAAGCGTGCATTGGGCACTGCATACGGAGCCATAGACATATTTTCCATACCGCCTGCTACTACGATGTCCGCATCCCCTGCCAGGATCATCTGTGCTGCCTGATTGACACAGTTAAGGCCGGAACCGCATACAACGTTCATGGTGACAGCCGGAACTTCGATCGGAAGCCCTGCTTTGATGGATGCCTGGCGAGCTACGTTCTGTCCAAGACCCGCCTGGATAACACATCCCATGTATACCTGGTCCACCTGCTCCGGGGCAACCCCCGCCCTGTTTAAAGCTTCCTTAATTACGATAGCACCAAGTTCTGCCGCCGGTGTCGTGCTCAGGGAACCGCCCATCGTTCCGATCGCCGTACGGCAAGCGCCTGCCAAAACTACTTTTTTTGCCATTGTTTTCTCCTCCATATATATGCTTTACGGTTAATTGCAATGATTGTTAATTTTTTATCATTGCCCATTGCCCTTATTATATCATAGGGCTTTTCTTTTTGCAACGATTATGGTATTATCTTTGGTTTTTTTAAAAATCGCAGGATTGATATTGCCATTGATTCCAAATCATGAGATATTAAAGAAAGTGCAGGAGAAGTTTCAACTGTCACTGGAAGAAGCAAAGGAATATTTATAAAAACTATAAGAAAAAGCGCCTCCAGGCACTTAAGTCTGGAAGCGCTTTTTTTCTATAAACGAAATTAAAAATTTGCCGTTCCAGTGGAAAACGCAGCGCCATATATCAAAATTCGTATTATGCCGCAGATAAAAAGGTGTAACGGATAATAAATATAAAACAACTTCCCAATTCCCTTAAAGGAGCCGCGCTTCCCATTATAAAGCTGTAAAAGGGGAATTGTCAGGCAGGTGCCTAACTGAACCAATGCGTATACTTTGTCAATAAACAGGAAATATACAACGGCATACATAAGTGTATAAAACATCATATGTGCCATTTGCTTTTTAAAGTTTCCTCTGTTTGTGCCAATAGCTAAAATGGCCAGAGTGGCGATGCAACTCCAATCAGACGGGAAAGTAATCAGGCAGACAACTATTGTAATTAAAATTTTCTGCCAAGATTTCCACGTTTTTTTATCATATATGTACAGCAAAACCAGCCCCCACGCCAAGGACCAGACTACTCCGGTTTGGTTGAAAACGGTTGTCTGGCAGGGAATAAAGGATATGCCAAAGCAAAAATTATATGCGAAATGGGATATTGCCGCTAATATGAACAATCTGGCAGCATATTTCTTTATATCATGTGTATAATGGTAGCCTTCCGCAATAAAGAACCACATAATAGGAGCCGTCAGCCTTCCTATGATATGAAAAAGAATTGCAAACCATTCTGTAGAATAACCGGGAAACAGCGTCCACGTTAAATGATCCAGTGTCATTGCCGCAATGGCTATTAATTTTAGCTGATTAGAATTTAATCCCTTTTCCTTATCTACATGCAACATGATTCATCCTCCTTTTAAGATTCAAATGCTTTTACTAAATCATATCCACTCATAGGCTCTATTGTCAAGAAATCTACACCCCCCATTACTATCTGCGGCAAGACATTTATCCTCACCAACGGGAAGCTTGCCGCCGCCCTGTTCAAGTTACGCTTTCATGAACAGAAAGTATAAGAAGCTGCTTTCATTTCCGGGAAAACGGATATATAATAAAACAACGATAAATCTAAGATTTTAAGAAAAAGAGGAAGGAATAAAAGAACAAATGGATAAAACATCAGCCGTTTCCGGGCAGTCCGGCAAACTGTCTGCCAAAGGAATCTTACTAATTCTATTTCTGGCACTATTTGCCCTTGGGTTCGGCGTTATCGGCGCAGGGCTTTGCTATTCCGCACATATGCAGGAAAAAACCTGCAGTGCGGTGACAGAGGGACGGATAATCGATTACAGAAAGTATTCATATATCGGCCAGAAGAATATGTTCACTCCGGTTGTAGAATATCAGGCGGGAAATAAGATTTTCACCGGCGAAACAAATGCTCGATCCAATTCCAGAAACTTTGAGACAGGCGAATATGTGATGATCGGATATGATCCGGCAAATCCAGAAAATTTCTATATTAAAAGTTACGACCTGAACATTTTAACCCGGCTTGGCATGCTATTTCTTGTTATCGGTTTGGCAGTTTTGGCGGTTACTATAACAGTTCTGATCTTAGGCAAAAACAAAATGGACAAAAAGAAAAAAGATACAATTCAAGCGGGAATCATTGCCAGCGGAATTGTTCTCTTGATCTTTGCGGTGTTTGTCGCTGTGACAGGACTTAAAAATGCCTTGTTCGTATTGGGGGGAATGGGGCTGTTTGCCCTATATGGGTGGTTTCATAACAAACGGATAGAGAAGAAGGGGTAAAATATCAAGGTTTAAAAAGAACCTTGGATTGGCGGCTTATCCAGCCCAAGAAAATGTCCGCCCCCCCCCGCTCTATCTTCGTTATATATTCCTATTCCCGCCTCCTTATATCTTCAAATCCAGATTTGCGCCTATCTCATTTGCGCGGTTGCTCTGCTTTTCAGCCACCTGTCCTTCTTCACGTTCCCTTGCTGCTTCAATGATCTTCTGCATATCATCATTATCAAGCAATATTCTCCCGTCCTCTGCATTTTCCAGTTTTTCTGCCAGCAGCCGTTCCGCTTTATCCTGATTGGCATCTGATTTGACAACAATAATGCCTGTCTTGTCCTGCTCTTTTTCTGCCTTTTTTGCTTCCGCCGTTTTTTCCGCCATTTTCTCCGAAAGCTGCTCTGCTTTTTTACGGGCATTTTCACGCGTCTTCTCAATCTGCTTTTCGGCATTCTCCTGTGCCTCTTTACGAAGCTTTTCGTTCAGCTCATCTTTTCTTATCGAAATGGAAAAATTAGAAAAATTGCCGTTTTCGTCAACATACCCATGCCTGACAATTACAGTATGCCCTATTGATTTTTTATAATTATCAAGCCATTTCGTAGCCGCTTCAATATCTTTTAACCGCTGTGTATATTCCTTTGCCGCCTTTGGATCATTTTGCATCTTCTCCAGAAGCTTAGGGCTAACATCCAAAACATTCACTTTGCCATCATTATTTGTATTAAGCCCATATCCAATCTGCAGCTTCATATAAGGTACTTGTTTCTGCAAATCATTCAGATATTCCTCATTGCTGCTTTTCTTTGCTGCTTCTTTTCTTGATGAAGTATATATGCTTTCATAAACACTGTTGTAATTGTTCACTCTTGTAATTGCCATAACATAATCCTCCTTGATAAAAATTTAATTGTAATCCATATTTATTTTTAAAAGGTAATCCCTCTTAAAATTCTGCTCTCTAACCCTTGAGCATAACAGACAATATAAATCTTCCTTTTTCTGCAATGCAATCCATATCTCCCGCATATTTTAAGGCGCAATATCTGATATTTTTAAGTCCAATGCCATGTAAATTACTATCAGCCTTTGTGGTACAAGGATAGCCGTCTTTTCCCCATTTCACTTCCCCGTCAAAGCTGTTCTCAATTTCTATGAAAAACATGTTCAGTTTCCAAAAAGACTTTATCTGGATATACAGCTCTTTATCTGGATTTTTCAGCCTTGCTTTCCGGCAGGCTTCAATCGCATTGTCTAACCCGTTATTTAGGATAATGCCTATGTCATAAGCCCTTACATGAACCTTATCCGTCAAAAGAAAGCCGTCCGCTTCTAAACAAATACCGTTTAATTCCTTTGACGCATAATAGAACTTGCTGCTGATAACTGCGTCACTTACCACATTTCCTGTATGTATTTTCTGTTCCAGATTCATCAGCGTTTTCTGCATATCTTCAAAATACCCGGTTATTTCTTCATTTTCCGTTATCCGCCATTCTCTTAACAGTTTTTCCATAACTGCCATCTGGTTTTTCATATCATGTTTTACATGGCTGACACTCTCATAAAAACGCTCCATTTCCAACATGGAATTTTCCATTTGGGAAATCTGGTTCTCCAATACATTTTTTTGTGTGCGTTCCTCCTGCAATCCTGCCATTTCCTGTTGCAGTTTAAAACTATATAGAATAGCAAGCCAAACGACAACGGATATTAAAGTAATGAACAAATATATTTCTATGTAGCTGTCATAGTAAACAAGATGATGTTCCTTGTTTATAACCGCTATGATAAACCGAAAAATGATAGCGGTTAAAGCGCCCATAAATGCTGGCAATGTGTAAAATATTGTTTCTTTTGTATTGCTTCCGTCTATGGGGCGGCTATGATTTTTCATAATAATTTTCACAGAAAGATACAGCAAAATTTCTATGATTACCTCTGCCAGTAAATCAATATACTTTACCATGGTTGGTATTATGGCAACGTTATACATAACTTCTGATAATTTCTCTGCCCCATAATTCAAAAACAGCATAGCAGCATATCCTATTTGATTAAAAATGCTGTCTAAAGCAACAAAAAGCAATGCTATAAATATCTTTGCCGACTGACTGCCTTGATAAAGAAACACGCCGATAAGATATATTACAATCAGCTTGAAAACAAAGTATGGCATTTCCATTTCTAACGCAATCTGCGGATTAGCATACATGGCATATCTGACCGCAATTTTTATGATAAGCCACACCATAATCACTAAAAAGCCATGTACGGTTCTCTGCCTTATCTTCGGCTTCGTAAATTCTCTAAAAAGCAGGCACAAACAATATCCCTCAAATAAATATCTGATTGCAGTAATGGCAAATTCTGCCGCTTTATACATGGGAAACACCCCCATTCCGCAGGTATCTCATATACTGTTTGACAAAATCATGGTATCTGTCCTTTGACAGATATATTTTCTCCCCGTTGGTCAGCATAATGTTTTCTGTATCGTATTCAGCTACATAGGATAAATTCACTAAATACCCTCTATGACAGCGGCAAAAGCCCTCCCCGGCCTCCCGTTCCATATCTGCCATCACGCCATAGAATGAAATTTCTCCTCTCACGGTATGGACTGCAATTTTACGCATTTCATTTTCAAAGTAAAGAATATCTGCAACATTCAAAGTTATGTTCTTATTCCTTGTTTTGATAAATATCTGCCTGCTTTTTAAGCCCTGCTTTTTCTCTATTTCTTTTTTTGCCCTTTCAAGCACTTCTTGTAATTTTTCATCATCAACAGGCTTTATCAGATAATGCAGGGCTGCCACGTCAAAGGCTTCAAACACATATTCTTTTGCACCGGTTATAAACACGATAACGCTTTCTTCGTCCAGTTCCCGTAATTTCTTAGCAGTTTCCACACCGTTCATTTTTTCCATTTGAATATCCAAAAAATAGATGCCAAACACCTCTCCCTGCGATAATAATTCTTCACTGGAAAAAAAGCCTTGTATCGCCACGTCCGGCATATATTTTTTAATCCTGCCGCTAATCTGTTCGACAAAGACTGGCTCATCATCACAGACTGCGATCTTTAACATACAATCACCTCGGTTTCTTTATAGGCTTATTGCATATATCGGCAAATTTTTTGCTTCCATTTCCGAAATGTAACCAATCCCCCTTTGAAATGTAACCAATCTCTTTTTACTGAAATGTGGGCAAGGAGGAACTCCTTTACGGGAGTGAATATCCTTGTAAAAAAAGCGCCGACCGATATTGACCATATTTTTTAGCCGGGATAGTTTATATTTGATTCGGCAGCAGTGTTTTATAAAAAGTACATATCTAATGTATCCATGTGTCAACGTGAAAAATGGATTGTGAGAAACAGCTGATAAGCATGGAGAAGAATGTGGAATTTTGAACATTTGTAAGGTATAATAGAGAAAAATATAATCTTATGGGAGGATTGATGTTATGAAGAAAACAGCCATAGGGAGTATGATTGCTTTGTATGTGTTATACTGGCAGGATGCGGTAAATGTGAACATGAGTATGATAATGGCGTGATAACGAAGAAACCCACATGTACTGAGGAGGGCGAGAAAACTTTTACTTGTTCTTTATGTGAAGAAACTAAAACTGAAAGTGTAGCAAAAAAGCCACATACATATAAGGAAGAGATTACAAAAGACCCTACATTTGAAGAAGAAGGCGAGAAAACTTTTACCTGTGAAGATTGTGGTGATTCATATGCAGAATCTATTCCTGTTCGAGATGATGAAGTTGTTGTAACAGTAACAAATAAATCTAATTTACCCCAAGATACAAATGCTGGTAGATATTCTGATAGCATTAACTTTACTTTTGACGTTATGAATAGATCAGACAAAGTTATCAAAGGGATTCAGGGAATTTTGACAGTTTATGATTTGTTCGGTGAAGAAATTTTGAAAATTAATTGTGATTTTACTGGAAATAGTATTCCGGCGGGTGAATCTATAACTGTTGATGATTTAGAAATGGACATAAATCAGTTCATGGATAGTCATGTTAAATTTTATAATACGGATTTCTCAGATTTACAATTTGAATATGAAGTTACAAATATTGTATATGACGATGGCTCAAGCATGAAAGGGCAATCTTCAACAGATTCTATAGAAAGTCACAAGGTGACAGTAGCTGTAAATGATAAACAAAATTTGGATGTCAATTATAATGCAGGAAGATATTCTCCACGAGTAGAGTTTATATTTGAGGTATATAATAATACTTCTAAAGATATTAAAGGAGTACAAGGCACATTTACAATTAAAGATTTGTTTGGGGTAGATATTATGTCTCTGGGATTGGATTTTACTGGCCAGGCAATTCCCGCAAATTCGAGTGCTGTTTTTGATGATTTAGGTTTTGATATAAATCAGTTTATGGATGATCATGTTAAAGTATATAGTACTAATCTAGAAGATTTGCAGTTTGAATATGAAGTTACATCGATAGTTTACACAGATGGAACAAAGGAGTAAAACTAACAAGTTAGAGAGGGATTACGGCAAAGCACCGTAATCCTTTTTTGTGTCCGTTTATATAGGAGAAAAGCGAGCAGCAAATCCAGTTCTGTTTGTATAATAATTTATTTAGCGTCTGCTGTTTAAGTTCAGGCAAGCCAAAACGCCTTGAATTTGACAAATTTTACTGCATGTAATTGCGATAACTCGCAAAAATTTTCAGCAGAAAGCAGGATGATGATATGGAAATCAAGAGAGATATCTATTAAAACAAGCTCATCGGTAAAAAGCACAATGGATTTATCAAGGTGGTAACGGGTATTCGACGCTGCGGAAAATCCTACTTATTGTTCAATTTGTTCAAGGATCATTTGCTGAGAGGAGGAATGGATGAACAACATATTATAGAAATTGCGTTTGACTCCTTTGAAAATAAGCGTTTTCGTGATCCGAATGTTCTGTATCCCTATCTCAAGGAGCAGATTAAAGGTGATGGAATGTATTATGCGCCGTTGGACGAGGTGCAGCTTTTAGACGGCCGGAATGAATATATGCTTTATGGCGGATTGCCGCCTGTCATAAACATTTCGAACCCGGAGGAAAAGATTAATTTTCTGAAGTTACTGTTCGGGGAAACCTATATTTCGGATATTGCAGGCAGACATAATGTACGCAACCATTAAAAGGTATATCGATTATCTTTGTGATTCCTTCCTGATTGACAGCGCTGTCCGATATGACATCAAGGGGAAGAAGTATATCGGCACACCGGCCAAATATTACTTTACTGATTTGAGGTTACGCAATGCTCGTCCCAATTTCCGTCAACTGGAAGGAACTCATGCTATGGAGAATATTATCTTCAATGAGTTGAAAATTGATTTCGTTTGCAATAGAGGTTCTAAGTAAGATGGCAGTTTTCTTCATGAAAAGGGAACTGCCATTTGCCATAGAAAAATCAGGGAAACATAATAAAATGTATTGTTGGGTTAAATTAAAAAAATTTTTGCATTGGTTGCTTTTTTTAGAATAGTAGAGTAGAATGTGGATAATGATAAAGTTAAGATAAAATATTGATAAGGGGTGAATGCTTATGTTACAGATTAGACCTGTTTCAGATTTAAGAAATAAGTTTCCTGATATTGAGAGAATTGTAAATGCGGGTGAACCGGTATATTTAACAAAAAATGGATATGGAGCGATGGTGGTGCTTAGTCTTGAAGAATATTCAAAGCTGACGGATGGCGTTGAAGCAGCATTAGATAAAACAGATAGATATGCGGCGGAAAATGATACAAGGATGAGCCATGAGGAAGTTTTTGGAGGGCTACGGAGAAAGATAAATGTTCAGTAAAAAGTACAGATTAAGCTACCTGCCACTTTTTTATGATGACCTTGATGAAAAAATCACCTATATTGCAGAGAAACTGAAAAATCCAAAAGCAGCAAATGACTTATTGGATAAAGTAGAGTCTGCTATTATGGAGCGACTTCCAGTGGCTGAATCTTTTGAACCATATCGTTCTATCCGAGAGCGTAGATATTCTTATTATCGTATTTATGTGGATAATTATATTATTTATTATGTAGTGATTGATGATGATCCGAATGATTTGGTTATGGAAGTTAGAAGGTTTCTTTATAATGGGCAGAATCGCGACAATGTGGTGTAATAGTAATTGGCGCAATTAAGGTAGGTTGTTGGGGGCAGCCTCAATATAATGTCTTAAGTTGAGTCGTCTAAAAACAATTAAATTGTAGAAATATATAAATAAACTTGTTATTTCCTTGTCAAATCCCTTTGCCCAAATTATTTTGAATGATACTGATAAAGTCCTGTACCTGTTTGGATGGTTTTTTAGCGTACACAATCCCATAGGGCATTTTATAATCCCATTCCATAGGCATTGTGACAATGGACGGGTGGACATCTTTCCAAATATCCAGTGTTTCCATGATACAGCCTGTCTGCTCACATTCATTAAAGATATTTGTATCGTAGAAATGGGGAATCTCTAAAATCGTAATTCGTGGATGCTTTGTTTCAATCTCATCACGCAGGCAGTTTAGCACATGGGAACTTCCCCGTTTTACAAGCATAAGTGTTTCTCCGTCCAAATCGCTCCATTGAAGTTTTTTCTTTCGGGATAATCTGTGTTTTCATGGTACAGCAATACAGCATTCTCCCTCTTTCAGTACGAGGATATTATAATTTCCTTTCCATGCCAGACTGTCACATGGACCGATGAAACAGTCTATTTCTTTTCCAAGCGTTTCCAACATGGATTCCTTGCTTGCCGGACTGTCATCAAATGGCACGGCAGGAAACGAACACAAGCTTTGAAATACTGATATTTACTAGGAAAAATGCTAATTGTCAAATGAATTTACAGAGGTTTTACAGAGAATCAAAAAATAGATGAGAAGTCCAGTGCAAAAAAATGAAAAACAGGTTGATTATTCCTCATAATCTGTATATACTATGAGTAGAAGTAAATGTTTGCCGCTTGCTGATGGTGCGGGGTATAAGTGATTCAGTTCGTAAATGATGCCACTTGCTATACAGGTGGGGTATAAATGGTATAGTGCGTAAATGCTCCCCATCGGCTGATGTCGGTGGGGAATTTACATAAAAGAGGTTTGCCCAAAGGAGAATGTTATAGTACATGGAAATACGGCAGGGATATTCTTATCATATCAAAGATGAATTTTTCGATAAGGTGCAGGATAGATACTTGATGAGCAATAAAGAAAACGGAAATTACCGTCCTCATTTCTATGCAATACAAGATAAAAAGAAGCAATCTCTTTATTGGATGATCCCCATAAGTTCACAGGTAGAAAAGTATAAAGTTATTATAGAAAAGAAGAAAAGAAAATATGGAAAATGTAATACAATAATCATTGGTAAATTTGCAGGGAAAGAGAATGCATTTTTGATTCAGAATGCTTTTCCCATTATTGCAAAATTTTTTGATCATATACATATAGTCGAAAATAAACCCGTAACAGTACATAATGAATTAAACAGGATTCTTACAGAAAATTTAGGAGAAGTGCTTGCGTTGTATAACCGTGGGATTCATTTGATATTTACGGATATTGATAAGATAAGGACTATCATGGAACAGGAATTAGAAAATACTGGATGTCAGTAATGCCATTGCTTGTAAAGATGCGAGTCATGGCATTTTTTAGTCGGGATAGTTTACATTTGATTTGGCAGCAGTGTTTTATAAAAAGTGCATATCTATTGTATCCATGTGTCAGCGTGATAAATGGATTGTCCAAGCATTAATAATACTCTTCTATTTGGTTGTTTTTAAGTTTTACCGAACAATAATAAAATACGTCAACATTAAAAAGGCAAAGAAAACCAAGCTTTTCAAGAATTGCGTGTAACATAATAGCCTTAAAAATCTTATAAAAACGCCTAATTTACTGATTTACCGAACATAGATTTTGATATATGAAATTATGAATAAATGGCGATTTTAGCTATTGTCGAACAAATTCCCGAAAGAACCTTCATATACAGAAAACGGTGAAAAAACTTTTTCATGTATGAATTGTGATGATTTGTACACAGAATTTATTCCGGTTTTGGATGCAGAACCCTTTAATCAGGATATATGGGAGCAAATGGTCAAATTTTACGATAATGGAGATTACATAAATGCGCTGATTGTTGGACGAAAAGCGTTACTTAGTAAAGGTGAAACAAAAACGAAAATTAGCGACTTAGCCAAAGAAATAATCACATCGCAGAAAGAATATATGGAGGAACAAATACAGAGCGCAATTGAAAATAGTGATTATGAAGCATTCGAGACGTTGCATTATTATAAAGAACAGGGGGGCTATTTTAGATTTAGTGATGAACAGGAGTGGATGTATCAGTTTCTACATGGTTTACAAGGCGAATATGCTTATTTTGAAAGTACAAACAGTGATATTCAATTAAGAATTGATGGATTTAACTTAGAAATGGAAGATAAAGAATATATTTTACATATTGAAGTTATCTTTCCCTATGATTGGATTCCTGAATATAGTGATTTAAGATTGGTTTATGAAGGAGAAAGAATTGAAGAAATAAGGACAGGACTAATAGCAATTACGTTTGATGACAGTACATGCATCAAGTATGAATCGGAAACAGGGAAACAATGGGAAGAAAAAAAGGAACAGAGGAAAGAGGAAAAAAGACAAGCAGAAGAAAAAGAAAAACAAGAGTATTTAGCAAATGAACCTAAAATTGGGATGACGGCAGATGAGGTTAGGGCATCCAATTGGGGCAATCCAGAAAAAATAAATAAAACAACGTATGAATGGGGAGTAACCGAACAGTGGTGTTATCCGAATTATAAATATATATATTTTAAAGATGGAATAGTAACAGCAATTCAAGAATAAAAAGATTATAATTGAGGTGGGCGTATGGATATTGTTAATGAAATTGATAGATTACCACAATATTATTATATGTTGAAAAATGGTGAAATAATTTTAGGTGGAAATACTGGAAATTATGATGAAAAAGCAAATGAACACAGATCTTCAATGGGTAGGTTATATAGATTTTGGAAAGAAATTAAAGATTATTATGAAAGAGATGGTGAGAAAGAGATTCTAACAGTTGAAGAAAAAAGAGAATATGCTCAAATGGTTTATAAAATGATGAAGCATAGCGAGGGAAGAAAAATTGAACGAAAAGAACTTAAAGAAATAATAGATAAACTATCGGAGGAAGATAAAAAAGAAATTGAATGGCAAATTGATATGTATAAGCGAGGACGAAGATATTGTGGTCAATATGTTCGCAATAGATGAGATGGCTAAAGGGATTCGGTAAAACATCGAGTATTTTTTTACGTTTGCTTTTCTCCATTTGGACGAAAAATGTTTTATAGGAAGGAGTTCAACAATGCAAGTATTAAACAGATTAAAGATGGAATTATCCAATTAGGAATATTTTATAGATAAGCAGTATATCCAGTTTGATATTTAGAATAATTTATTTGCGGTGTCATAACTCAAAAGTAGACAATAACCGTGGGATGGGGAATCTACAAGTATTTTACCACTAGGCATAAAGGCTTGGTGGTTTTTTTATTCCGAAAATCGGAAAATTCATTAGGAAAAATACAAAAAGCCGATGCTGCTAACACCGACTTTGTATATGAGTGCTGCTAACACTCGTATGTATGATTGGCACGATACGCTTTGAATATCGCACAAACTTTGAATATGATTATCCTGATATTTCAGAAGTACGTCAATGGGCAATTCGCCTAGCTAATCCCTAATTTTGTAATAGATACAACTGAATACAGAGGTATTCCAGTACCATTTGCCAAAACTGGATGGAACACAGGCTGATCCATGAAGAAATGTCTAAGGTGATTCACTAAGTATCAAAATATAAGATGAAAGGATGTAAAAAAGTACGAGCGCAGTAATTAATCGTATAGAAATTGACAGAACAGTTGTTGCAGGATTCAGAATTATTAGAATTGATTTTGAAAAATTGCAGAGGCACGAAAATGTTATCATTGACAGGGATGGGAAATATACCTATCTATTGGAAGATGGCAGCAGTTTTAGATGGTTGAAAATTGAAGATTATAATTTATTTGGTATAATGTGTGCCGGTACTAAGAAAACAAAGCGGATAAAACAGGATTATTCCAGAATGGATATTGTAATAGGGAATAAGTCACAAGGTAATTTGCAAAATATGACGGTTGCGGAATATCAAAGGATGATAAAACGAATATGTCAATACCTTTATGAAAAATATAGAATCACTGTAAATCTGCAAAATCTAAAATTCAGCGAAATGGAAATAAACTGCACATTTGAACTGAAGGAAGAATTTTATAAGTATCACAGAGTTTTGCAATTGATGATGTTTAATCTCCCCAAAAGTTTTAAGAAGCTAGGGCAAATTTCAGGAATTAATAAAAAGGAACAACGCTTAGAATCGGAAACATTTTACCGTGGGAACTCGTCAACAGAAGTAAAAATTTATGATAAGAAGAAGCATTTAGAGCAGACGATTCAATTTAGATTAGAAGAAAATATTATGAGAATTGAATTTATTCTGAAAAAAACACAGAAAATCAAAGAAGTTTTTAAATCAACGCTGGTATCGGATTTGACGGATGAAAAAATAAACCAATTCTATTATCAGCAGTTTACCAGATTATTTGAGAAACCATACCGAAAATGGCAGATTGAAAACGGAAACCAATTAAAAAATATGATTACATATCATAAGGGAAAGAACAAGAGATATTGGAAAAGCAATCTGTTGAGGGAATGTAGCAACAAGGAATAGTCAGACCAGATACCGCTGTTATTAGATGTAAAAGATTTACTTGCACAGGCAAAGGCATTAGATAAAGATGGTCATTATCAAAGAGTGGCAAAAGGTATCTTGGAGCAATGTAATTATAACGATGTCTATTTGCAAAATGATTCTGATAAGGCAGAAGAAATCATTACAGGGTACATGAAGCATATGAGAATTATTTAAAGGGAATACGGCTTGTATCAGCGTCATATTCGGCAATATGTGGCGAGACTGCATAAAAGATAAGCCCAACAATATTTAATCTTTTAGGGGGATTCTGGTGCGGTTTGGCATATAGAATCTTCCTAGAATAACAATAGATGAATAAAGGAGATATGTATTGCTTGAAAGAAAAAGATGTATATAGCATAGTACCAATTTGGGAACGATTCTTATTGACAATTAAAGAAGCATCTATATATTTCAATCTTGGGGAAAATAAGATGCACAGAATAGCAAATGAATATGTAGATTCTGATTATAAATTCGTAGTTCAAAATGGTGGACGAACTATGATAAAGCGTAAAATGTTTGAGGATTTTTTAAACCAGACCACATCAATATAGACATGGAATAAAGGCAAATATCAATGGAAAAATAGCCCTGGGTGTGGTATTATAATACTGCACTAGGGCTTCTTCATACGAAAGGAGCAAATAGCAGTAATGATTGAAAAAAGAAGGGATAAGAAAGGAAGGGTTTTAAGAAACGGAGAATGTCAGCGTAAAGATGGATTATATCAGTACGATTATGTTGATTTGAACGGAAAGGCAAAATGTTTATACCGTTGGAAGTTAGAACCGAGCGGTCCATTACTTCAGCACATTGTAGAAAAATACAATAAAATCTATAAAGTACAAATGCCGAAGATTACGCCCCATGTATGCAGACATACATATTGTTCTCATTATGCATCAAGCGGCATGAACCCAAAGCATTTACAGTATTTAATGGGGCATTCAGATATTAGCGTCACTTTGAATACATACACTCATGTAGATTTCGATAATGTCAAAAAAGAGGTTAAAAGCCTTGAAAAAGCTGTCCTGTAAATTCAGAAAATGAAGGTTGTTTTACAGAGATTTGTACAGAGAATGACCATAAAGTTATGTGGCAAATCGTGCCAAATTGTGAAAAATCAGTTAAAAGCAATATGCCACATAAAACATGGAAACCCTTGAAAATACAGCAAAATCAA
Organism: uncultured Lachnospiraceae bacterium; assembly: GCA_910585965.1. Taxonomy (GTDB): domain Bacteria; phylum Bacillota; class Clostridia; order Lachnospirales; family Lachnospiraceae; genus Kineothrix. The sequence continues at coordinate 57,144 of CAJUHH010000011.1, read as the reverse complement.
GCATTTACGGAGGTTTTAGCAACATGATAAAAATATTATTCGTGTGCCACGGCAACATCTGCCGCTCCCCCATGGCAGAATTCATTTTCAAAGACATGGTAAAAAAACAGGGAATATCGGATCAGTTTGAGATCGCTTCCGCAGCCACCAGCACAGAAGAAATCTGGAACGGAATCGGCAACCCCGTATACCCCCCGGCAAGGGAGGAACTTGCCCGCCATGGCATCCGTTGTGACGGAAAGCGGGCAGTCCAGTTAAAAAAATCGGATTACGATTACTACGATTACCTCATCGGCATGGATTCCATGAATATTCGGAATATGGAACGAATGACAGGCCGCAAAGGCGGCAAGATTTCCATGCTGCTGCAATATGCCGGCAGGCAGGACAGCATCTCCGATCCCTGGTACAGTTCCCGTTTTGACATTGCCTATGCGGATATCGTAGAGGGCTGTGAAGCATTTCTTGCCTATTTGCGCGAACAGGGAGAAATATCATAACGTTTTCTTTTTTGATTTTTTACAAAACAGATAGAGCAAAAACCAAGCCACGCAATGACCGGCAAGAATCGCCAGATCCTTCCCAGCAGTCTCCGCGCCGCCATTAGCCAGATCCATAATTCCTTCAAAGGCGGCGCTGGATGGGATAAGATGGCAAACAAAGGAGCCACCGGATAGATAATACAGCAGAGGGACTGCCATAAACACAATCATCACCATTTTGATACAGACCATGCCTGTCATCAGCCCGTTTGAAAAGCGGCCGATCAACAGCCCCGCCATGGCGGATACAAAGGCGGACAATACGATCAGCGCCAGCATAACCGCCGCCCGGGCAGGGGGCAGCCTGAAACAGACAGCCGCTGTAGCAAGAGAGGACAAACAGCCGAATATAAAACCGATAAATATTTTCTGTACCATATATCCTTTGGAGGACATCGGCAATATTTCATTAATATATGCGATGCCATCTTCCTTTTCGGAAATGATATTCATTGCGTTAAAAGTACAACCCATGAACATCGCAACGAGCAGCGTCATTGCAACAAATATATTCTGATAACCTGCCAGTATGTCAGGACGCTCCATAATGTACACATCGGCCTGCTCTGCCGTTCCCCGCTGTCCATACAGCGCCGGAAGCGTTTCCGCAGTCTTCTGCCATACGGTTAATTCATCGCCGGATAAAATGGTCTTAATACCATTGCCGTTCATTTCCACGCCGATCAGATTGGTAGAAGGCTCCCTGATTGCCGAAACCAATTCATTTCTTGTCGGATAAGCCGTAACAGTGCCGTACCGCTCCAACCAGCATTCCGTTTCCGGCGCGACTTCACCAGCAACCACTCCAAACTGCAATTCCCCCAAAGAAGAAAGATCCACGGAACCGGCAGCCTTCAGTATTATGGCCACCGCTACAGGCAGAAGAAATGACATAATGCAAAACTTATCTTTCCTGACACTTTTTATCTGATAGATCAATCCTTTCATTGTCAGCCCTCCTTTCCCATTTCCTTATAAAATGCCGCAGATGCAGCGCCAAAAAGCAGGATAATTGTACACGCCGCGCAAATATAATAAACCGGGTTCATAACGGGCATACCGAAAAATGCATTTTTCAGACCCATATAAGCATGATAAAACGGATGGTAAAGAACCCATTCCATTTTGACCGAAGTATTGGCCGACAGAAAAACAGGAGTTGCCGCAAAAAGCGCAATCACCAAGTATACCAGCGAAAACTGTTTGAAATCCTTTAACAGCATCGCACAGGCAAATCCTATAAACGCCATGACCAAGGACAGGATCGTGGTCTGCACCAGCAGGCCAGGAAGAATATGACCCGTCTCTGCTATTCCGACATTGAATAAAACCATAAAAACGGCAAACGCCAGATCAGCCAGCAAGAAAAGAAAGACCTTGGAAAAGACAAACAAACTCTTAGGAAACGGCATAACGGCATGGACACGGATCACCCCTGTCTTCTTTTCTTTGAACAGCACAGATGCCATCCCCAAAAATCCCACGGCAACTATCTCAACAAATAATAATTCACAGGTAATTTCTTTCCGTTTCTTCATTTCCGGGCTGTTATCTCCTACTATTTCCGGCCTGTCTTCTTTGTCGGGATGCAGCAGGGACAGCGCATAATCCGCCCTGTGCCGGTCGATTTTTTCCGCTCCCGCATAAAGTATGACATCCGCTTTGCCATCAGTTACACGGATACCCACGCCGTTTGCATCCCCGGCAAGCATCGCGTCCATCTCTTCCAGCGAGCCTACTGAATGAATGAGAGGGGAAGCCTCATCCTGTGTTCCTGCCGGGTCATAAAGATAAACGTTATAAATTTCCATATCCATAAACCTCAGATAGCCAAAATGAATATACAGCGTATAAACCAGAAGCGATCCCAGCGCTACAAGAAAAAATTTCCCCGATGCCATCATCCTGCCATCCTTTTTTAACAACAGCCAAAGATTTTTTCGCATCTTACGACAGCCCCCTTCCCGTATACCGAATAAACATATCTTCCAAAGTCGGCTCCTGAGAATGAATACTGATCAGTTCGTCATATGCAAAAGGAATGCCTTCTTTCATCTCCACCGCCGTAACCGTCCGCTCTTCCCGCTTGCCCTGACACCGATAAACGACAGCCACGCTGCGGTCGCTGTTCTGCTCTTTTAGGTTCCCCGGCGTATCAAGGGCGACAATATTCCCATTGGAAAGAAAGGCCACTCTGTCACAAAGCAGGTCCGCATCCAGCATATTATGGGTTGTCAGGAATACCGTGGTCCCCTTCTTCCTCTCATTTTCTATTATCCTGCGGAAAAGGACGGCCCCTGCAGGATCAAGGCCGCTGGTCGGTTCATCCAAAAACAGGAGCTGCGGGCTGCTGATCAAAGCCCTTGCCATGCTGACGCGCTGGCGCATCCCTTTAGAGTATGAGGACACCGGCTTTCTCCAGGAATCCCGCTTCAATTCCAGCTCATCCAACAGCTCTTCCGCATCCCTCAGCTGCTTTTTGGGATAAAAAGAAGAAAAATAGTGCAGATTGTCAAGAGCGCTTAAATTGGTATACAGATAAGGAAATTCGAATAATACGCCTATCTTCTGGAAAAAATCCTGTGTATGTACTCTTCGGATGTCTTTTCCGAACAAAGATACCATACCGCCATGCCCTTTTAAGATACCTGTCAATATTTTCTGCGTCGTAGACTTTCCGGAGCCGTTCGGCCCTAAAAATCCGAAGATTTCCCCATCTCCTACGGCAAAATCCAGCCCATGCAATGCCTGTTTGTCTTTGCCGTAAGAGAAGGTCAGATTCTTTACCTCGATCATTCTTCATCCCTCCATTTTCCATTTTGCAAATCTATGTTGTTTCAGGAAAGTTCTCTCTTCCTGGTGCAAGAATAAAATGGTGGGTTGAAGTCCATGTGAAGTCGGTGTGAAATTGATGTGAAATTTTTCATTATTTCATAAGAGGAATCGAAAGCCAGAACGATACTCCGCCGGACTCGTTTGCAGCTCCATACGCTATATGCTGCATAGAAAGAATCTGCGCCACAATCGCAAGCCCCAGCCCTGAACCGCTGTATTTTGAGTTCTTGTCGCGATAGAATTTCATCCAGATTTTTTCCAAATCTTCCTGCGGGATGGACGGCCCCTGATTAAAGACGGAAAAGTCCAGCTTATGGCCGCTCTCTTTCAGCGACAGCTTCAAAATGCCGCCCGGCCGGACATTTTTCTTTGCATTGACAATTAAGTTGTTAAGCACCTGCTCCATCCGGCTCTTATCGGCATCGACATAAACAGGATGTTCCGGCAATTCGTATTGCAGATCAAAGTCAGCATCCGGGATATCCATCAGCAATCTCCCCGCAACAGTTTCCAGCAATTCGACAAAATCAAACCATTCCTGTCGAAGCAGCATGGCTCCGCTTTCCAACGCAGACAGATCGAGCAGTGCGGCAACCAGGCTGCCCAGGCGCTCCGTTTCTTCTATGATGACCTGGGAATATTTTTGCTTTTTTTCTTCATCCGTTTCATCCTGCAGCCCCTCGGCATAAGCCCGGATCACGCCAAGCGGTGTCTTCATTTCATGGGAAAGGCTGTCCACCAGCTCTTTTCGCTCGGCCAGCAGACGCTTTTTTTGCTCCACGTCCCGCTCCAGCTGTCTGTTCGCATGATCCAGTTTTGAAAATGCTTCCTGAAGGCTTCCAGCCATGGCATTCAGGCTGCGGGAAAGCTCTCCGAACTCATCCCTGCTTTCCACCCCGCAAAGCCGTGAAAAGTCTAGCCCTGCCATTCGCCGGGCAGTATCATTCAGCCGGGACAGAGGTTCTGAAATGGACCGGGCAAGCCATAAATCAACCGCACAGATCAGCACCGCGACAAAGATAAGCCAGATGGCAAGGGAAGCATCCGCATCCAGAGGCAGCCTGGTAGAAAATATATAAGATACTACCAGAATAGCCCCCATCAATTTCGAAAACAGCACTATTTTCTTCCGAACTGTAACGCTATATATGGGATCGTTTCTTTTCATGTCGTCACCTCGAATTTGTATCCGGACCGAATAAGCGTAACAATATGTCTGCCCTCATCGCCCAATTTCTGCCGCAAGGTCTTGATATGCGTGTCTACTGTCCTGGTTGTTCCCTCAAAGTCATATCCCCATATCCGATTCAGCAGCTGTTCCCGGCTGAATATCTGACCCGGATTGGACATAAAAAAATAAAGCAGTTCATACTCCTTGTAAGTCAGAGTAATTTCCTGCCCGTCCAGAAAAACCTCATGGGAAGCGGGAATCATCGAAATTTTCCCCCTGTTCAGAATATTGGCCGCATGAGCGTCGTTTATGGCAGAAGAACGACGCAATAAGGCGTTCGCTTTTGCCAGCAGCACTTTCGGGCTGAACGGTTTTGTCATATAATCGTCCGCGCCCAGGCCATAGCCTTTCAGTTTATCGTCCTCGCCTCCTTTCGCAGTCAGCAGGATAATGGGGAGATTGCTCATTTCCCTTGCCATCCGGCACACAGAAAAACCGTCAAGCTGGGGCATCATGATATCCAGTATCATCAAATCCATCGGATTGTTTTTTAACATAACCAGCGCGTCCACGCCATCATCGGCGGTAAAACAGGCATGCCCGCCCCGCTTCATATATTCGGCAATAATCTCCTGCATCTTTTTTTCGTCTTCCACAATTAAAATATTTGCCATGGGGTCCACTCTCTTTCACTTTTTATTGCAACGGCTTCCATTACCCCATTATATTTCTTTTATCTGAAAAATGCCAGCGCCGGGCAGCCAGAAACCAATTACCCCTCTAAAGACTCCCTCTTATACATCTGAACAGCCATATGAAATGCCTCCAAAAACTCTTCCCGGGATGTGGGTTTTTGACTCAAAGGGTATTCTTGAATCAGTTGGTATCCCCTTAGTGCATAGGCATTCAACGTTTTCACCCCTTTCTCCGAAAGCATCGTTTCATTATCGCTTAAATAATGCAGCATCATTTTTTCCAGTCCGTCCTTCGCTCGCAGCATCTTTTCCTTTCAGTTTTATGTATCTGTCAATACTTTCGACCTCTATAAAATCATCCGCAATCACTTCCTGAAGTTTTTCATTCGTTTTGCGGACAATCTCCTTTTTCAATTCAGCCGTTGCCTTTTTCCTGATATTCATAAGCAATGTTTCTACCGTATCCTTTTTGTACAATGCCTCTTTCATTTTCGTAGCCGCCGCAATCTTTTCTTCATAATCTTTATACTCAAGTTCTGCTTTATAAAGATTATTTTCATTTGTTAGTTCCTCATCCGATTCATCTTTAGACTCTATCTTTTCCAATTTTGATTTTGCCACAGCAATTTCCTCTCTCAGTTCATTTATCTCCTCATTTAACTGAAAAGCTTCGTAATCCCTGCCTGTTTTCCTCTGCCTGCCGCGCGATCTACATTCTGTCTTGGCTGCAAACCTCCATATATGAGTCTGCTCATAAAGAACAAAGCCAGAAACCATTCTTAGATTTCCGGCTCATTCACTCTACTATGCACTCCTGTCTGCTTTCAGCTGTTTTACTTCTTCCACCGAAAGCCCTGAAATATCTGCAATCTCTTCCAACTCATATTTGCCCGCTGCCAACATACGAAGTGCAACTTCCTTCATTCCCTCTTTCAATGTCTGATTTCTCATATCTTCCATCGCCCGACACATAATCTCAATTCCCTCCTTGCTCTCTTTGAAAAATCTCACCCTGTCCGCCAGTATTCCATAGTACATATCTCTTGCATCCGTGCAAAAAAAGTCATGCATCAACCTCCCCACCGGCGTATCTCCACGGTAAGCACCATTAATATACAATATATACTCACCAATGGAATCATTTTCCAAAAAAAATTGATTATTATATGGTTTCATCAATCCCAATTACAAATTCTGTTCTCTCTGATGTCCGTTATAATAATTATACAAACATGTAAAACAAAAAAACATGTAGTAATTCTTTGTTTTCCGTCAACAATCTCATACCATGATTCTTTTTCATCCAATATCACATCTCTTAAATATTTATTGCAACGTTTAATATCATTTACTAAGGTTACTATTTTCTCATCCGGCCAAATATACTCTCTCTGATAAAGCCGAATAAGAATCCTATGCTTCCTATCATCGAAATTCGATAAATTCATTATTCCCCATAATAATCCGAATCTATTTTGTATAAAGATAATGTTTGTACCACATTAATTCCAACTTGGTATTTCACCAATAAATCTGCCAGCAGCTTGCCGTCTATTAATTTAATACTTTTTGACTGCCTTTCGATAAACAAAACTGCTTCCTTAGTATACTTTGAAGTCGTAATAAACACACCTTTCTGAACGTTTTCCATCGCACCGACAAAAGCCTGGACTTCTTTACTCCCTACAGTATTGCTGCCGCTGTATCTTTTCGCCTGTATGTATATCAAATCCAGCCCAAGTTTATCTTCGCTGATAATCCCGTCAACCCCTCCCTCATGAGAGCGGCCTGCCACCACTCCGGCATTTTTGTCATATCCATACCCCGTCTTCAAAAGTAAATCCATTACCAAATGTTCAAAAATGAGGGAGAATTATGAAGGATGCACTCAAAAACTTGTTGTCTGACGTTTTCTATATGCTCTTCCAAAGCTGCGCTGATTTTTTCTTCAGGAAGCAAAACAATATTATTCTTTTTTACGTATAATTTGTCATTTTTTGTCTTATAATATAAATTTTAACATAGTCAATCCCCTTTTCAATTATTATAAGCGCTCCGCAGCGTTTGACAATTCCGTATAAATCTGCTAATATATATTTACATAAAGGTACTGCCGATAGACGGCTAGTCCGATTTCATATTAGCAAAAATAGCCGCTAAAGTTTGTCAGATCAAAGCTACCTGCGCCTTAAAATATGAAATTTTATACAATTACTTTAGTTTCCACAGACTCTTTTTTCTAATATTTACCACCTGTTTCTCATCGTCATACTCAGCCTGATAAAAAACAAAATCACCATACTCATCTGTATGTTCAAGTAACTTTTTCATGATTCTCTCTTTGTCGTACTCCGTTGTGTTAATACCAAAAATCAAGCCTTTTAATGCTTTAGGCTCATATTTCAAATTACGACTCTCTGGTTTATCAAAGTTATAAAATGTGTTTGAAAGAGCCAATCTATATTCGTTTTCATATTCCCATGCTTTAAGTTTTCGGTAAGTCTTTGCTTCATAAGCCGCCCAGTACTCCTTTCGCCATTCTTCTACATTATTGAAGGCTTTATAAGCACTGCTGAGTTCTTCCGTTCCAGTAAGCCACATCTCTATTTGTTTTGGAGTCAGCCTGCCAAAAGATTCAAAGAAATTGCGCTCTATGATGTTTCCACCATAACTCACAGGTTTCGTTTCTAATGTATAAGACATTTCTCCTTTCACAGTCATGTGATTTTCTGCATCAGTTTCATAAATCAAGCATACTCCTCGATGATTATCTGCATAATTCCCCCACATAGCTGAATCGTTATTTTTTCCAGAAAAACATACTATGTAGCTTTCAGGATAAACCAAGTCCATCAACTGATTCACATATACCTTTGGGAAATCCACTGCTATTGTCATCCATTTTCGCCTCTGCCGGGATTCTGAACTCTTGTCCTCTTTTATAATTTTTCCATTTTCATCCTTACGAAGTCCATACAAGAATGTTTCATCTTCCAATCCAAGACAAACAAAATGCCAATCATACATATCTTCAATTATATCTTCCACCAGCTTTGCCATCTCAATTCTTAGATTTTGATCCTCTATATCTACATTCATCAGTTCCCATGGAAAATTAGTTTCTTCAGCAGTAAATGTGTTCAATAATCCATTCGCTTCTTCCGCTGGTATCGTCTTATATTCTCTACATTTTTGAATGCAAAGTACTAGTGCCTTATTGTGAATAAATCGTAAAATAAAGCGAAGTTCCTCATTTTGAACCTTAAGCCCGTAGTTTCCATAAAAAGTAACCATTTTTTGAACATCTTCATCTTCTAGAAATTTATCTCCCAATTTTTTCAGTATTCCACCAAGTGGGACATTATCAAATTGTTTCAAATCTATAATCAGCGTTCTATGATAAAGCATATCCTCATTCCCTTGAAGCAGATACATATCAATTGCTCCACTAAGACTACAAATATAATTGCGCAGCATTCCTTCCCATGCAGCCTTATCTCCCTGCCAAAAAACCCGAACATATCCCTCTATAGGATCATTAAGTTCATTTCGGTCAGCAAAATGAAAAGTACCATTTTCTAATTCTTTTATTGCACTTTCAATAGATCTGTAATGATATAATTCCATCTTAGATACACCCTCCTTCCTCATTGGCCTTTTATACTTATCTACGCAAATTTACCAAAAGAATTGTTATCCCCCATCTATTGCCTTCAGTATTCTGTAATTCTCTGACATTGTCCGAATCGTGGTTGATCGACCGCAACGTCGGCAAGCGGAACTCACTTATTTCTCGATACGGGATGCTCGCCTATCTGCTGGGCTATTCCGACAGCCAAGAGATACTTTTGGGAAAATGCCTGCCAACAAAAGTAAAAGAAATGATTACAGAGTAAAATCACAGAATGCCTGACCACGAAAAAAGGACTTGAAATATAGGCTCTTTTTTCCTTCCCTCACTCGTAGTAAAACCGTAGTACCCCACTTTCTCAAATGCCGCAATTTGCCCCGTTTTGCCCCACAAGTGCCGCCAATTCCCGGCTCCCCGGCATGCTGCCGTGGCAGACGAATAGTATTTTAATCATCGTAATAATTCTCCTTAATTTGCCCTAGAATACCCTGTTTTGCAAAGGATTCCAAGTGTTTCATTCCTTGCTGTTAAATAAGTGGATATTACAAATCAAAGCATATTTTAGCAAGTTGTTGCTACCTGTTAGTAGTACAGTCAAAAGTTTTACTACTAAATTGTATGTCCTGCTTTCTGTAATCTTTCTATCATTTGGCGAAATACATTCATAGGTAACACACAATCCTCTTCTAAATGCTTTACGCGTTTTCCAAAATAAAAAAGCATATAAGTTTACCATATTATCTGTTTCAGTATTTGGATTGTCAATATATGAACCCAAACTATCTGGCTCAAAAATACAATGTGTAAGTTCATTCCTTGTATTCCCTAACGCATTCATTGCCTTTGAAGATTCTATCCTTAATAGTTGCGCTCCGTTTTTATATTCTATCACATCAAGATTTCTTAATATAATGTTTATATTTCCAGAGTTATTCTTAGGACTTCCATTAAAAAATTGAATTGCAAAACCATCACATATTGATTGTTCTTTTCTTCCTTTATAACGAATCTCCTTATTATTCTGTATTTTAATGTCAACAACTTTTTTCAATGTTTATTTCATAAAATATTGGTTTATAAAAGTACCCGTCCTGCCATGTTATTAATTCCCAAATAGCGACTATATAATGATAATTTTCTACTTCACTCTCACCTTTTACAGTTATATCGCATATCGTATCATGGATTTCAATATGAATATTATCAAATCCTTTGGGACAAAACTCGATAACCTGATTGCTCCAGTTTCTAATATTACTCTTTAATTCAAACACAGCTTTTGAAATTACTTCAATACACTTCCCAGTATCTTTTGCCTTACTTTTCATCCTCTTTTATACGTCTAACCATATATCGTTGATCATTTCTAGTGTCCTTAAATCCCCAATGATTGTATATATGAAATGCATCTATGTAGCAAGCCGTCCTTAAAGCCACTTCTTTAATTCCATTATCTATTGCTTCCTTTTCTATTGCTGCAACCAACGCCTTTCCATACCCTTTGCATTGATATTCTGGGAGCACCGCTAATAATTCAATATAAACATTTCTTCCATTAAATAAATCCGGCTTTTCATATCCAAGTACAACTCCACAAATTTCTATTTCATTCTCAATTACAAAAGCATAATTTTGCTTAACGCAAAAGTTAACATATTCACCAAATCTTTTACAATATTTCATAAAGCCCTCACTATATCCAAATGCCTTTTCATATATTGTTCCTATAGCCTCAATATCATTTTTATTAACCTCTCGGATAATCATTCTACACCCCTTTCCGATATGCATCTAACCAATCAATTTTCTTATATACTATATCATCATCCCAAACTTTTTTCCACAAAAATAACGCCCCAGCCTTAGCCAGAGCGTCATCCATTTTCTAAATCAAACCACCTTAAACATTTTCTGCGATATCGCCTTTGCATCGTTCTTCTTTTCAATCTCATCCTGCGCTTTTCTGAATTCCTCTATCCGCCTCAGTTCTTCCTCGGCATCGTCAAATCCAATATACGCATATACATTCATGGTCATGCCTACAAGGTTTTAGGATTCATTCCCGATTTTGACATATTGAAGCAATAAGTATGCCTACATACATGGGGTGTAATGTTCGGTATCTGCACCCGGCAGATATCGTTGTACCTGCCGACCATGTAGTTGAATCGGTGCTGCCAATGCATCGCCACTAACGGGTTGCCGTCATCATTGTAGAAAAGGAATCCAGTATAGACATCAATCACTTTTTCCGTCTTCGGCGCTTCCCTGTCCTTGATAATGGCCCGGAACAACGGCAGAGGATGGCTCTTTCTTTGGCTTTTCCTTTTCTTTCCCGCAAATCCTTTTACAGCCGGAATTTTCCCGTCGCATCGTTCAATCTGCCTACCACTCCGTTTGTATCCTGCAAAGATGTATTTACGGAATCGGATATCTGCACCACATCCATTACGCGTTCCGCAATATTAGCCGTCCCTTCGGCGCTCTGCTGTGCCGCCTGTGAGATTCCTTCCAGCGAATCCGTAATGTTATTGATGGATGCCAGAAGTTCTTCGGAGATCGCGCTGAAATCGGCCACGAGGGAATCGATCTCTCCGGCATCTTCATTATAATCGCCCGCAATCGTTTCGAACAAACCGATGCTTTCCATCACCTGGGTATCGATAAAAGTAAGTAAATGCTTCGCGTCCCTTGCCAGGCTTCCCACCGCTTCATTTACCTGTTCTGTTACTTTCTTGATATTCTCCGTGCTCTGCTTGGACTGTTCTGCCAGCTTGCGGATCTCATCCGCCACCACCGCAAAGCCTTTTCCTGCCTCTCCTGCCCTTGCCGCCTCGATGCTTGCATTCAACGACAGCAGATTTGTCTGTGTTGTAATTTCCATAATCGACTCTGCCAGAGTGGATATCTCGGAAACTACCCTCACTTTTACAAGCGCCTCCTGCAAGTTTCCTTCAATAGACTGTTTCTGCGCGACCAGGCTGCTCTTGCTGTCGCCCGCCGAATTTTTCGCGTCGGCCGCCTTCTTATGTATTACCTCCGCGCGTCCCGCTCCTTCCTGCGCGCGCTCCGCGATGTTTCTTGCCGCATATTCAATTTCTTTCGTCATTTCATCAATACTGTTAGCCGTAGCCGCCGTTTCTTCCATGGAAGCGGAAAGCTGGGTCGTCGTGGTGGATACATCCTCCACTTCCTGGTTCAGACGGGCCATATCCTTTGTCATTCCGTTGACGCTTTCCGTCGTCTGGCCAGTCTCTTTTTTCACATCGCTGATCAATCCGCCGATGCCCGTCCTCATTTTTTCCAAAATATTCAGCAGCTTGCCAAAATCATCCCTCCGCTTCAAAGCTGTGCCATCGATCTTTGCGGTGAAGTCCCCCTCGGACATGCTCTGGAGCACTCCCCCAACCAGTTTCAACGGCCTTGTAATATTTATAATAGTGGCGAAAAGGTACACAACAATAAGAGCGCCAAATAAGAGGCATACCGCTAAAAATACCCGAATTTTCTGCCAGGTAAACTGATCTGCGGATTCCGCCGATTCGGCCACCTGTTTATCCATATTGTCCACATAATTGCCCGTTCCGATGACCCAGTCAAAGGGTTCGTAATACTGCGTATATGCCCTTTTCGGCATCGGGTCCGTCTCGCCTTCCTTCGGATACTGATAATCGGTGTAACAGCTGCCCTCTGCCACGGCCCCCTGGATAAACTCTTTGACCATTTCATAACCTGTCACGTCCTTCGTACCGATACGGTTCGTTCCCTCAACTTCATTTCCGAGCAATACAATGTTCACCCCGTCCGACTGGTCTATCCAGAAATATCCCTCTTCGCCATACCGGAGTTCCCTGATCTTATCCGCTGCCAGCTTCATCCCTTCTTCCATGGTATAAACACCGGCATCGATATCAGCTTTATAAGCGTCCAGAAGCGAAACAACCATCTCCACTTGCTGCCTGATGCTATCGTCATAATCCTTGCGGATATTTTCCTCTTCTTCCTGAAGGATCCGTTCATTGATCGCCCTCATATTGCTGACAGAAAAGTTAATGCTGAACAGCATAAATGCGATCATCATTATTCCAATTACTGCCATCTTCACTTTTACGCTTAGATTTTTCATTTTATATCTCCTCCTTCCGTTTCTTATTATATCACTAAGAAGAAAAAATGCATAATAAAATTGGTGATTGTGTACAGATTAATAGATAATAATGCAAATTTTCTATCGAATATTACCTTTTCCATAGAGGGATGCCATGTTATAATTCCTGATAGGATTTACGTTCCAAAAATCCTGGACACCAGCAAACTGACATCATACACCAAAAAATGCCCGGCAAGGAGAACACAAAATGTCTGTTTATCATATCGTATTCAGCCCCACCGGAGGCACAAAAAAAGTATCCGATTTATTTGTTTCATCCTTTCATGCAGAAAGCACCCTTATCGACCTGTCCGACCGAAACCTGGATTTTTCCTCTTTTTCCTTCAGCTCCGAAGATATCTGCATTGTTTCCGTTCCCTCCTATGGCGGAAGAGTTCCTGATACCGCTGCAGCCCGTCTGCGGCTTATGGACGGCGGCCAGGCCAGGGCAATCCTGATCGTTGTATACGGCAACCGCGCCTATGACGATACTTTTGCGGAACTGAAAGATATTCTGCAAAACTCCCATTTTTCCTGCATAGCCGCAGTCGCAGCCATTGCGGAACATTCCATCATGCGCCAGTTCGCCGCCGGCCGCCCTGATGCGAAGGATGCAAAAGAGCTTGCCCATTTTGCGGAAACCATCCGCTCCCAAATAGATGCCGGACAGATATCAGCAAATCTGGATCTGCCTGGAAACCGTCCCTACCGAGAATACCATGGCGTCCCCATAAAGCCCCAGGCCGGAAAGGCTTGCATCCGATGCGGCCTCTGCGCCCAAAAATGCCCGGTTGGAGCAATCCCCGCCGACAGTCCATCCAAAACGGACACAGAAAAATGTATTTCCTGCATGCGCTGTATCGCCCTCTGTCCCCATAAGGCCCGCAGCGTCAATAAAGCGCTTCTGGCTGCCAGCAGCCTGAAACTGAAAAAAGCCTGCGGCGGTTATAAGGAAAATGAGCTTTTTCTGTAGTGCGGAAAGAAGTTCTAAAGCTCACGCCAATGGGCATTCTTCTTATTGATAATTGATGCCGTTGAGAGGCGACATGGGGATGCGGAATAGCAAACATACATAGTACCAATAAAGTTGCGACAAAAGCCGCGCAGAAATGGAGAGAAAAATGAAAATCACAGCCTTGCTCGAAAATAAAACAGAACGGGAAGATATGCTTACCGAACATGGATTGAGTCTGTATATCGAAACCGAAAAACATAAGATTCTTTTTGATATGGGACAGACCAGTTTGTTTGCCCAAAATGCCGCCATGCTGGGCATCGACCTTTCGGCCGTGGATACCGCCGTTCTTTCCCACGGGCATTACGACCACGGCGGCGGCCTCAAAACCTTTCTGGAAATAAATAAAACAGCCCCCATTTATCTGAACCGCCATGCTTTTGAACCGCATTACCATGGCACAGAAAAATATATCGGACTGGATCTTTCTCTTGCGGACAACAAAAGGCTGGTTTTTACCGGCGGCATGACAGTCATTGAAAACGGGCTGACGCTTTATTCCTGCAACAATAAAGCACGGAAGCACGACCTCGGATGCTTCGGACTGAACGTGCTGGAAAACGATCATTTTCTGCCTGAAGATTTTCGCCATGAACAATATTTGCTTATCGAAGAACCATCAACAGATGACGGGAAAAGCAAAAAAGTGCTGTTCAGCGGCTGCTCGCACAAAGGAATTTTGGATATCGTTGACTGGTTCCGGCCCGATGTCCTTATAGGAGGATTCCATTTTTCCAAACTGCCTCTCGACGATACCTTAAAAAGCTTTGCAGAATACCTAGATGCATTTCACACAGAATATTATACATGCCATTGCACCGGCAAAAAGCAGTTTGAATTTATGGAACAATATATGCAGAATCTACATTATTTATCCTGCGGACAGAGCATCGAACTTTACTGATAGCGGCTCCTATAAGCGGATATCCACTGGCATATATGCCGATTTCATCAGCATTAATATAATCCATTGGTGGCTTTAATAATTCAGTAATGGTACTTTTTCCTGAACCATTGGGACCGGCACAAATAATAATTTCAGGTCTTTTGGGTAACACGCTCACTATACCGCTCCTTTCTCATTCTTTTTCCCACCTCTACCTTGGAGCCATCGCTATTCTGTTGATATATGCTCTGTGTTTCTCTGTCATATATAAATACTGGAACATCCATTGCTTTCTTCTTCTCCAACTCAATCCTTACCGCTTCATTTACACGCTTAACAACCAATGCATCGGAAATATATTCTTCTCGCTTCATATCCTTCCTGCTCCTCGTCTCTTATACCACTCTCTTTTTAAAAACCCATCTAACCGCTAAAATACATCCATATTAAATAAGTATACATGATACATTATTTTTTTATCAAAACTATAACACACTGCATAAAATATGACAATCTCCATTTCTGTCGCCATATTTTTTACATCTTATAACCGAACCGCGCATTCCAAAGCCAGTTTTGCATATCCGCCGCATTCTTCAGCACTATAGGCAAGCAAATTCCTTTGCTCCCACGTTTCACTGTCCAGGCTGTCCGCCCCGTATAAAAACTGAATCATAGGCACGTTCCTGAACCGGGCCGCCGCATAAGCGGCAGATGACTCCATCTCCACCACCAGACATCCCTGTTGTTTACGTTCCTCTATCAAGCTGCTGGTTTCCCTATAAAGAGCATCCATAGTCCATGTTTTCCCTTCCACGTAGGGATAGCCCAATATTTCCAGACATTCTTTTAAAATATTTATGCAGTTCCTGTCCGCTTCTATTTCTTCGCTTGCCGGAATATAATGATAGCTCGTTCCCTCATCCCTGACTGCGGATATTGGCACGACAATTTTGCCCCTTACCGCTTCCTCATCCAAAACACCGCAGCTTCCGAAAAGGACGAATTTCTTTGCGCCCATTGCAATAACCTCCTCTAAGCCGACCACGCAGGCAGGCGCCCCCACTCTTGACAAATAGAACGCAATTTCTTTTCCTTTATATTCGATACTGTAAACGGGAAGCTCTCCATTTTCGGAACATAAATATGCTATTGTTTTGACCCCGCGCAATTTTGCCATATTCCCGATTATTTTTTCTGAAAATGCACTGATGCATACTTCGGGGAAACCCGGTTTTGCAGATATGACATCACCCGGATTAAGAAAAGCGGCGGGGAAATCGCCAAAATTATAAAATAGAGTCGCCATAAGAATCCTCCTTTAATAAAAGTCTTTTTACTTCGCCAATAATTTGATTTGGAATATCATGGTCCATTTTCATCAATCTGCTATACATTCGTACTCCCTGATAAGCAAATATCATGATATGAAAAATGGATTCCGGGTTTACACGGGCAAATTCTTTCGTTTCCATCCCATAATGAATCAATTCCACCCACGCTGCTTTTGAAATCCCATACTGCTTCGTTATCGAATTGTTTTCTTTGGGAATCGCAGGATCGCTATAAAATTCACAAAGGGCAAGGCTGAAACAATTTTCCGCATCAAGCATCTCCTCCGCATAGCCGGACAGAAGCTCCTCCAAGATAGCGACGGCCGGAATATGCGCCGCGATTTTTGCCGCGATTTCTTTTCTCTGCCTGTCGGAAAAAGCATCCACAATTTCCAGGAATATTTGCTCCGTACTTTCATAATGGCGGTATAAGCCTCCCCGGCTCAATCCCGTCCGCTCGCAAATATCTTTCATCGTAACATCCTTAAATCCTTTTTCCGCAAACAGCTGATATGCCTTTTCCCTAATATCCTGTTTTGTTTTATCACCTTTTATGCTCATTCCATACCCCATGTCCGCTTTGACAAACTCAAAATCAAAAATTGAAAACGCTTTTCTTTCAACGCTTTCTCCCTGCGCACTTTGAAACACTCGTGTCGCTTTCTATTATGCGTCATCCGTGTCGCTTTGTCAAGGACTTTTATTTCACAGGACGCGCTTTCCTATAAGGCAGAAAACCGCCGCAGAAAGATTACCTCCTGCGGCGGCAGATTAAATCCATTTCTATTTTTCAATTAATATATCCGCCACTTCCCGCAGCGTATCATCCTCTCCCACATTCCCCGGGAAAATCACATAAGGAATATCGGGGAACTTGCTGTCCGCGCCCGTCTTCCAGACCGGGATCCCCGGACAGATCTGCCCGATCACATCCGCCCGCTTCACTCCCAGCGCCTTCGTGCCGATATCGCTGGAAGTAATGCCGCCCTTCGCTACAAGAAAAGACGGTGTAGCCGACAGTTCCCCCACCAGCCTTTGCACTGCCGCCGAGATCTTCATCGCCAGCTTCAGCTCATCCTCTTTGTCGCCCGTTCCGGCGGTCTGCTCTTTTCTTGTCGTATAGCAGCATACGGTGATGCCGCCGTTTATCTTTTCTTCCTCCTGCGCGATGCATTTCTTCACATTCGCATCCAGAACCTCTTCCTGCGCGGCATCCGTCACATCCAGTTCCAGAAATGCGATCCCCGGCCGTTCTTTCAGCTTCTCCAGCTGCGCCGTCGTTTTGTTGGTATGGGAGCCTACGATGATCAGCCCCCCGTTACGAGAATGGACGCGTACCATCTCTTTCCGGCGCAGCAAGCCTTTGTCGGAAATCCCGCCGACCACTTTTACAAAAGCCGCCGCCGTCCGGAACATAAACCGTTTCCCAGCCTCCATTGCCTGGTACAAAGCAATGCAGAAAATTTTCAGGTCCAGATAATCCGCCGCGTTCACGACCACCTTCTGGAACCCGGACACTTCTGACAGCTGCCCCCGGATCTTGTCAATCCTTACCGCACGGATATCTTCCAGCGCAATGCAGACCACATCTTCCGCCTTATATTCCCCTTTTGTTTTCTCTTCCACATAACCGGGCATCGTATCCGCCGTATAGCCAAACGTCTTGTCTTTGGCGAACTCCGTCTCATTGGCCGGGACAAGCTCGTTTCCATACCGCACATAGTGTATATTGTGGATGGTAAACCTTCCGCCTTCCTGGAAAAAAGGGCAGATGATTTCCCCGTCAATCACGCAATGGTTTCTTTTTTCATACTCTTCCCGAAGTATCTGCGTTTCCAGCGGATAATGTCCGCGCAGCGTGCTGTCGCTTCTGCTGATGATGAAATAATCCGCGCCGCATTCCTTTGCCGCATCATCCACCGCCGCCGCGATCTCCCTATGTACTTTCGCCGTTTCCTCGCCGGTCATCCCTCTGGAATTGGTAAGAATATAAAACAAACGGTTTTTTTCCTGAAAAGCCCTCCGCATGCTTTCCGGCTTCCAGTTCGTATAAACGGAGATGTCATGCACGGTCTGAACCCCCGTAGGGTCGTCATCCAAGACGACGATTCTCTGTCCGCTCTTTTCTATCTGCTTCCGAAGCAGTTTTTCCACTTCTTCCTGTTTTTCCTTCGTGGGTACTTCTAATTCCCCAATGATCCTGTCACTTATTCTCATACGATCCGTTCACCTCAATATCCGCCAGTTTTTCAAAATATTGCACGATCCCCGCATGGTCGTCGTTCATGCATCCATGGATTTTTAAAGCCTGCAAAATCTCATACAGCTGCGCCGTATACGGAACAGGCACATCCATCGAATGAGCCGTCTCCATCACGTTTTTAATGTCTTTGTGGTTGATGCGGATCGGGCCGCCCGGCTTAAAATTGTGTTCAATCATCATAGGCGCTTTCGCATCCAGAACGGCGCTCCCTGCCAGGCCGCCCCGGATCGCCTCGAATACTTTTTCAGGATCCGCCCCCGCCTTCGCGGCAAATACCAGGGCTTCCGACACTACCGCAATCGTGTTGTTGACAATGATCTGGTTGACAAGCTTGGCCGTGCTTCCGCTCCCGGAGCTTCCTATGTATACAGCTGATTTTCCCAGCGCCTGGAAAAAATGATTAATTTGTTTATGAACCACCAGCTCTATATCCAGAGGCTGGCCGAGCATTCCCTGAAAATGGCCGGCCGTGTAAAAGATACTCTGGACGAGCATTACCAGATCTATGAGGCGATCAAAAACGGCAATCCCCATGAGGCATACCAGATGATCATGCAGCATACGAACAATGCGCAGAAGATCAATTTGCAAAGGCTGCAGGAACAAATCGAGTAGGGGCGATTTGTTCCCTGCTCGCCGCGCGTCCCACATGCTGCGTCATCAGCAGACTTCTATATACGGGTCTGCGTATAAAAAACCGAGAACCTGTTTTTAGATTCCCGGCTTATGTTTTTCTTACACTGCTCATTCTGTTTTTAGCTTTTTCACTTCATCAAGCGACAATCCTGCGTATTCCGCAATTTTCTCAAACGTCAATATTCCATCTGCCAACATCCTTTTTGCAGAATCAATTGCTCCTTCTTTCAATGTTTGATCCCTCATATCTTCCATAGCCCGGCACATAATCTCGATTCCCTCCTTGCTCTCCTTGAAAAATCTTACCCTATCTGCCAATATTCCATAATACATATCCGTTGCATCTATACAAGAGAAGTCATGCATTAACTTTCCGATTGGCGTATCTCCACGGTAAGCACCATTTACATACAATATGTGCGAACCGTCCCCAAATTTCTCACCTGTTCCTAAAAAGCAGCGTTCAATCGGATAAAGCGGCAATCCTTTTCCCATAACATCATTTTCTGTGATAAAGATTACCCACGTTTCCGGCAGTTTATAGAAATCCTCACCCTTTTCCAAAAGATTTGCATCCATCATACTGCTGTTGTATCTTGCCCTTTTTCTCCCAGCCCCTTTATCGGAACGTTGTATTTCTACATTCATTTTTGTTCCAGTGTCATCAGTAGCCAGAATATCCAGCCTCACCGATCGGTTCAGCAAATTCTCCACAAATACCTGTGTACGAATATCCAACACTTTTAAATCTGACTTTTCCAATATGATCTGCAACACCAGCTCTATACCTGCCGTATCTCCCTCAAAACACTTTGTGAGAAAATCATCATCCAGCAGACGAAAACCTCTTAGTCTCTGTAAGTCCTCCTGATGTTTCTGATCTATCTGTTCCGTTACTGTCAATCTTCTCACCCTCTTTCGTTTTCGTATTTACATACTAGCATAAACCTCTTAGCTTTACAAGTATATGGTACTGCTTCACACGGAAATCAAATTTTGCGGCCAGCATGGGGTGACGGGGAATACAGCCCCAGCCCGTCCCCTTTCCCGGCTGCTGCGGCTGTATTCCCCGTCACCCCATGCTGGCCGCAAAATTTAATTTCCGTGACTGCTTCAACCTTTCTCCCGATCCAGCAGCCGTAACTCATGCCTTGCCTGGTCATTTCTTCTCAGGCAGCATTCCACCGCATGCTGGAAACACCGCGCCGCCTCTTCCCGGCAACCGTCATGAAGCGCCATATATCCCTTGCATTCCCATTCCTCCGAGCATTCACCCAGCATGCAGGCACTGCACCATTCACAGGCCTCCATCTGCTGCAAGTATTTCCTTGCCTCTTCGTATTCCCCGCAATAATAATGCATCCCAAACAAATGGTAAAGGCTTACCCTCCGGCTGGTGCATTCCCCCAAATGCAGCTCTTCCGGGCTTTTTTCCAGATCGGCGCATTCTTTATAGGCCTCTGCCAGGCTCTCCCTATACAGCTCCCGGTATTTTTTCGCCTCTTCCGTTTGGCCTTTCCGCCAAAGGATTCTCATAATTTCCGCCAGTACCAAACGATAATCGGAACTCTCTTTCTTCGTCATCCCGTCATGCTCCAGCACTTTTTGAAAATATGCCAATCCCCGTTCGCTTTCATACAAATACTCATCATAGCAGTAGCCGATCTGCATATACGCCTTTTCCATGCCTTCCCGGTCTTCCATCCCCTCTTTGCCGCCCCTTTCCAGCAGGGCTTCCGCCTCCTCTGTCTTTCGGCGCAATTCCTCTTCGGACAGGTAAAACTGATACAGATCCAGAAGGTCATTGATGCGCCGTCCCTCCGTCTTCCATTCATCGCATACGTAATCTTCCAGCGTCGTCCCTCCGTATATCCGCTCCAGCATTTCCAGCGCTTTCGGCCAGTCTTCCAGCGCGATATAATAGTCTTTCATATACTGCAGCATCTTGTCCCGCTGTGTCTTTGTCAATACCTGGTCCAGCTTTCCCTGGAACCAGCTAAGACCCTCTTCATAGGCACGCTGCCCGCAGAAATCATCGTGCATCCGATAATAGGAGTAGTTATAATCATATCCTCTTTTCCGATTTGCTTCAATCGCTTTCTCGAAGCTTTCAAATGCCTCTTCTCTTCTGCCGAGCATCTGCAGCAGCATTCCCCTCTGCCCCCAGTTCCTGCATTGCTTATCCTTTTCCAGCGCCCTGTCGATCTCCTCCAGCGCCAGGACATACTCCCTGTTATCCCCGTGGAGATCCGAAAGCTGCCATAATTCCCTGGAATTCTCCCCAAACTTTTCTATCTGGAGATTCAAATATTTCATTGCCTCCTCGTAATATTCCTTCTGTCCCGTCCGATCGAACTTCTTACGGTAAAGCCAGCCGATCCTCCAGATAAAATCCCTTTCTTCCGGATTTTTCTCCATGGCTTTTTTGTAATAAACGATGGCTTCGTCCCATTCTTCAAAGTCTTCGTGGCACTGGGCAATATAAAAATACATCCATTCAAAATCAAGCCCCCGTTCCTCGCATTTTTTCAGATGTTCGTATGCCTTCTTAGGCTCCTCCTTATATTCCTCATAAAACCGTCCCAGAAAATACCTGTTCCTGTTGCTGTCCGCCAATTCCACCGACCGCACCGCCCAGCGCTCCATTTCATCCACCTGGCGGAATTCATCGGCATACCCGGTATCATGGACAAATGCCCTCTGTAAATAAGCATCGGACAAAATAGCATCCTCTGCGTCCCCTTCTTCTTCCATCTCCTGAATCAGCTGCTTTGCATATTCGTCCGCAGCTTTCATCGCGTCTTTGTCCTCCGCTTCCCTGCGCATCATTTCCAGCTTCCTCGTTCTTAAGTAATAGCTGTTTAAGCCCGCTTCCTCTGCCTGGGCAATGATGTTTTTTACCTCCTGGAACTGGCTGTACGCCCAGAATGCCCTGGCCGCCCGCTCGTAGATCTCCGGCATTCCCGCATAGATCTTCTTCGCGGCATAAAAAGTATCCACGACTTCCTGCGCTTTCCCCATCTTCTCATAGGCCTCCTGCTCATAAAAATATGCCCAGTAATAGCCGTTGTCTATTTCCTTTATCCTATGGCAGATCGCCAGAATCTGGCTATAAACCTCAGTCTCTTCCGAACGCTCGCCTTTATGGAAAATCGGGTCGCGCAGAAAATTCAGCTTTGCCATCAAAAAGTCGATCTCCTCCGGCATACGCTCTATCGCCTCGTCAAAGGCCGCCAGCGCCGCCGCTTTTAAAGCCGCCGCTTCCTCTCCCTCTTTATTTTCCAGCTTTTCCAGACGGATCCAGAGCGCCCTGCCTTCCATCTCATAGGACTGGGCCGCCCGATATGTTCCTTCCTCTTTTGCGGCTTGCTCTTCCATCTTCTTTTGCCAGAGCTTAATCTCCGCTTCTGTCTCCTCGTCCATTTTTTCCATAAGATACAACGTGGCTTTCGCCCTATGGCATTCCGCAGTATCTTCCGACAGCACTGGATGCTTTTTGAAATAATCCAGCCCTTCCCCTGTCCGGTCATTCTGGATATAGCACCATGCCAGCATAACGCCTTTCTCCGTATTGATCTCCGCCTCCTTCTCCCCTGTATAAAGGGCGATGACTTCATCGTTGCACTGCTTCATCAAAGCTATGGATTTTGGCGTGACATAAAGCTTTCTGGCGCGCAAAGCATGCTCCCTGGCCTCTTCCCATTCCTGCCTTTGGGCACAAATTTCAGCCAAAGCAATAGACGCAGTATAAACATCATTATCCGTCATATCCTTTTGCTCCAGCAATTCCTTATAAACAGCCTCCGCTTCTTCTCTTTTTCCGCATTCCTTTAAAATATACGCGCCGGAAAAAAGCATGCGTCTATCCTTTTCCCCTCTTTCCCAGAGCGACCTGGCCATACGTTCTGCTTCTTCCCCTTGTCCGCACAATACCGCATACCTGGCTTTCTCCATCTCATACCATGGATGGGCGATCCCAAGCGTATCCATAAAAGCAATCTTCTGGCCTATTTCCTTCAGCCAGCCCTCCCTGTCTTCCGGTTCCTCCCTGGAAATTTTAATCAGCTGGCTGTAGTTTGTAATAAAAACATCATAATCCGCCCTGTCTTCCCCTTCCAATTTATGAAAAGGAAAATCGGAATCATCCTTCCCCTCGGAGCATTTCCATGCCATAAAATTCACGAAATCCTCCGGCAGATGCTCCTTGAACTCTTTTTTCCCTTGTACGATTCCAAAAGCACCGTCCAGAATCTGCCAGACGGATGCAGGCAGCCGGAAATGATCTGCCAGGTACCGAAACAATTTCCATTTGATCTCTTCTTCCAGCTCCAGGTCATCCAGCAGCTCATGTTCTGCCAGCCGCCTCCACTCCTCCTCGTCCAGCCGCCTGGACAAAGAACTGTATATCTTTTCCACTTCTTTCAAATACAAGCTTACCGGCGTGTCTTCCTCCTCGGTTTCTTCCTCGCGCCTGCACCCGGCAAGGGCGCTTTCATAAGCCTCCCTTAACCGCTTAAATCCCTCGGGATTATCTTCCGGGTTTACAGACAGAAGTTTATTTCTATATGCTTTTTTAATCTCCTTTTCGTCCTTCGTTTCCCCGATTCCCAATACTTCAAATATTCTTTGCTCTTCCATTCCGTTCCCCATGCCTTTCCCTATTGTTCGGATGTTTCTTCCCCGTCCTCTTCCACCGGCCTCCATGCCCTTCCGAATTTGATATCCTGGAAAAGCGCTGCAAGCCCGGTAATCTGCTTCAGACGCAGTATTTCATCCCTGTCCATTCCCAGATGCTTGGCTATCCATGCATCGGAGCGCCCGATTTCATGCAGTTCCTTTACAATATTGCTCATCAGATCCACGTTATGGTTTCCCCTTGCCCGGTTATGCCGGATGGTGCTCGCCATTCTCTGGTCAATCGGCTTATCAATCACGGATACCGGAAGCATTCCGCCCTCCCGGTCAAAAATATCCTCATGCTCCAGCATTACCCTATAGCGGTGGAAACCATCCACGATAATATATTCATCCTCTTCCTTATTATAGTAGCACACGATCGGCATCGTATATCCATCCAGTTTGATGCTGCGGTAAAGCAGCCTCATTTCCGGCGGAGCTACCGAATTCGGATTATAATTGTTAGGTTTGATTTTCTGTATCGGTACTGCAATTACATTATAAACCGGACTTCTACGCTTTTCCATTGATTTCCTCCAATCCTTTGTATGATTTTTTAATCATGTCGATCGCCCTCTGCTGCTGCCTGTTCAGCCCAAACCCCATCGATCTGCATATATGGTCATTTTTTAAAATGCAATAGCACATCCTCTTCCAACTGGGAATATCCTTGCTTGACTTGATATCGTCCGTATTATCAGGAATTTTTTCCAGAAAAATAATTCTTGATTTCTTATTTAACGTATAGTTAGAAACTCCATTACGTTTTATTTTATATCCATGCTCTTCCAGTTCCTTTATTGTTTCCTCCTCCAGTCCGCCGCCTTTCTCATGCCAGAACTTGATGGAAGTGTTAAATTTTTTCACATAATTGTTCCGAAGCCTGATGGGCAGCGTATCCAGCAAAAACCTGGTATAAGACTCCCATGTATGCCCTTCCGGCAAGGTAATGCTGCGGTAGCCCATCGCTTTCGACCTGGCGTAAATGCATGCGAAATTCGCTCCCTGCACTCTCCCTACCAGCTTCGCCCATATCTCCGGATCCAGCACCCGGTATAGGTTCAGGCTGTCCCTGGAATAATCGTTGAAAGGGGAAGCCACCCTCATCTGGGATACTTTCAGCCCCGCCATATGGTACAAATCATACAGACGGTTATAATCGTAGGCAAAAAGATAATTCGCATGCCATACGTCTTCCAGGCTCCAGTCATACATGGGGGAAGCGCACCACATATTTTTAAACTGACGGCTGATCCAGCATTCCCCTTTATAGCCGTATTTTTTATTCACAAACCCGCTGTATCTTTGCAGCGACTCATCCGCCCTCATGCCGAGCAGGCAGACTGTTTTTTTATTTTCATGGGAAATCCTATACCATCTGCCGAACTGCTTCGCCAGATCCTCCTGATGCATGCGGTAACGATAAGTGGTTATGGGATTATTTTTCAGGTTGATCACGTACTCATGTTCCGGCATCTCCCGCACCCAGGCATCTTTTTTCGTCTCATCCCATGGATACCAGAACATCTCGTAACTGCTGAGGGCCGTCCTCGTCGCCATAGGAAGGCATACCCAGTAAAGCTCTGCCTCTCCTTTCAGACGTTCAAAAGTTCGTTCGATATACTCCGTCGTCACTGTATACTGGGCTTCAAAGTCCTGATGGAAAACCCCCACTTTTTTTTCCGGGTAAAATTTTTTCTGGAAATCCAGCGTCAGGTTCAGCAGAAGGCCGCTGTCCTTGCCGCCGGAAAAAGATATGTAGATATTATCAAATTCTTCAAAAAGGAATTTCAGGCGTTCCTGTAGCGCCTCGTATACATCCTTTTCTTCATATTCCCTTGTCATCTTTTGTATGCCTCCGAAAAAATACCAATAGAATTGGTAAACTTACCATAATTTACCATAATTTGGCATTTTTTTCAAGGAAGGGGCGCGGAAATCAAATCAAATTTGGCGGCTGGCAAGGCGTATTGGGAGAGATGAAAGAATGAACCCGCAGCGGCCTTGAAACGCGCCTGGCGGAGACGGGGATTTTCTGCTGGAGCTTCCAATCAGATTTCACTAATAAAATGGATTTAGGTGGTCAAATCGATCGGGTCGGAAAAAAAGGACATCCGTGTCCTTTTTTCCTGAAATTGCCATCCGTGGCAATTTCACCCTAGGTTTTCGGCCATTTTATAAGCGAAATTGCTGATTGTACGCAGCAGCAGAAAATCCCCGCCCCGCCAGGCGCGTTTCAAGGCCGCTGCGGGTTCATCCCCTTCCCGGTACGCTTTGGCGGCTGCCAAGTTTGATTTGATTTCCGTGGAGAATGGGCAGTGACAGTCTGCAACAGTTCAGTTTGGGAGTTTGCGCTTCCACATGGGAGCAAAAAAACAAGCGGGCGGAATAAGTCCGCCCAGCATGCCTTTTATCTATTATTTTTTTATCTATTGTTCTTTTATTCCGTCCAGCAGTTCCCGCAGCAGTCTGTTTATCTCCCCCGGGTCCGCTTTTCCCTTCATCTCCTTCATCGTCTGGCCCACCAGGAAGCCGATCGCTTTCTCCTTCCCCTTGCAGTAATCATCTACCGATTTCGGGTTTTCAGCGATCACTTTTTCTACGGTTTTTCGAAGCGCCCCTTCGTCATTCACCGTTTTCAGTCCTTTTTCTTCCACGTATTTTTCCGGGTCTTCGTCCCTGTCAAAAATGGCTTCGAATACTTCCTTGGCCACGGAACTATTGATCTTTTTCTCATCGGCCATCTTGATCAGCTTCGCCAGGTTCTCCGGGGAAAAACGGATGTCTTCCGGCTCCATCCCTTTTTCCTTTAACAGGCGGAGGGTTTCACCCATCAGCCAGTTGGAAACCTTTTTGGGCTGGCCGCATTGTTCCACGGTTTCTTCGAACAGGTCGGCCATCCTTTTGGACGCGGTAATGATTTCAATATCGTAGTCGGGGATATCGTATTCCTTTCGATACCTTTTTATTTTTTCAGGGCGGAATTCGGGCTGCGCCTTTTTCATCTCCTCCAGCCATGCTTTGCCGATGACGATGGGCGGCAGGTCGGGGTCGGGAAAATAGCGGTAGTCCTTCGCGTCCTCTTTGCTCCGCATCGCGTAGGATTCCCCTTTGCCATCGTCCCATCTTCTTGTTTCCTGCACCACCAGGCCTCCGGCCTCCAGCAGTTCGATCTGGCGCTCCCTTTCCGCCTCGATCGCCCTTGCAATCGCGCGGAAAGAGTTCAGGTTCTTCATCTCCGTCCTTGTCCCGTATCCTTCCGAACCCTCCTCCCTTACCGACAGGTTCACGTCCGCCCGCATGGAGCCTTCCTGCAATTTGCAGTCGGACGCTCCAAGATATTGGATCATCATCCGCAGTTTTTCCAGATAGGCAATCACCTCCTCCGCGCTTCTCATATCCGGCTGGGACACGATTTCCAGCAAGGGTACGCCAGAACGGTTATAATCCACCAGGGAGCAGTCTTCCCATTCGTCGTGGATCAGTTTCCCCGCATCCTCTTCCATATGGATTTCATGAATGCCTATAGTTTTCTTCCCTGTCTCCGTCTCGATCTCCACTCCCCCGTCGGTGCAAATGGGAAGGTACAACTGGGATATCTGGTAATTCTGCGGGTTATCGGGATAAAAATAATTCTTTCGGTCAAACTTGCAATATTCCGCGATTTTGCAGTTCGCCGCCAATCCGACGGCCACGGCGTATTCCAGGACTTTTTTATTTAATACGGGCAGAGTCCCCGGCATTCCCGTGCAGACCGGGCAGGTATGGCTGTTGGGCGCTCCGCCGAACGCCGCCGGGCAGCCGCAGAAAATTTTCGTCTTCGTTGCCAGCTCCACATGGACTTCCAGCCCGATTACCGTCTCATATCGTTTTTCCACTCTTTTTCCCTCCTTCCGGCTTTGCATCAATTCCGCATCCGAAGCTGCCGTCGCCGACCTCGGTGTCAGCCGACAGTTTTGGCCGCCCGAATGATCCTCTGGCTTTCTCATAGGCATACGCCGCGCGGATCATTTTTTTCTCCTGGAAACAGTCCCCCATCAGCTGCAGTCCGATGGGAAGTCCTTCGGAATTCTTCCCGCAGGGAAGGCTGATGCCCGGCAGACCCGCCAGGTTGGCAGAAACCGTATAAATATCTCCCAGATACATCTGTAACGGATCGGCCAGGCTTTCTCCCAGCGCCGGGGCAGCCGTCGGAGCCGTCGGACCCAGGATCAAATCATATTTTACAAAAGCTGCGTCAAAGGCCCTTTTAATCAGCGCCTTTACTTTCAGCGCTTTTAAATAGTACGCGTCATAATAGCCGGAGCTTAAGACAAAGGAACCCAGCATGATCCTCCTTTTCACCTCGGATCCGAATCCTTCGGAACGGGATTTTTTATACATGGAATGGAGCCCCTCGTACTCCGCCGCCCGGTATCCGTACTTTACCCCATCGAAACGCTCCAGGTTGGAACTGGCTTCTGCCGATGCAATCGTATAGTAAGCGGGAATCGCATATTCCGCCAGTCCCAGGTCAAATTCTTCCACCAGCGCCCCCTTTCCTGCCAGCACCTGCGCCGCCTTTACAACCGCCTCCCTGACCTCCCTGTCCAGGCCGTCCCCCATATAATCTTTGGGAATGCCTATCCTTATTCCTTTCGCATCGTCCACAAGGGCTGCCCTGAAATCCGTATCCTTCCTGTCTACGGAAGTAGAATCTTTCTTATCATAAGAGGCAATCGCCTCCAGCATGGCCGCGCAGTCCGATACGTTTCTGCCCATAGGGCCTATCTGGTCCAAAGAGGAACCATAAGCGACCAGACCGTATCTGGATACCGTTCCATAAGTTGGCTTTATCCCCACTACCCCGCAAAAAGCCGACGGCTGGCGGATCGATCCCCCGGTATCCGACCCAAGGGCAAGAAAACATTCCCCTGCCGCCACTGCGGCCGCCGAACCCCCGGAAGAACCGCCCGGCACTCTTCCTATATTCCACGGGTTCCTTGTCCCCCCATAAGCCGATGTCTCGGTGGTGGAACCCATGGCAAACTCATCCATATTGGTTTTCCCAAGAACCACCGCTCCGGCTTCCTCCAGCCGCTTTACCGCCTCTGCCGAATAAGCCGGAATAAAATTGCCAAGCATCCGGGAAGCGCAAGTCGTCAGCAGCCCTTCCGTGCAAATATTATCCTTCACCGCCACAGGCACGCCGGCCAAAGGGCCGGACAGCTCCCCCGCATCGATCCGCCGCTGTACTTCCTCTGCCCGCCGGAGCGCTCCCTCCGCATCCACCGTAATATAACAATGGTATCGCTTTTCTCCGGCCTCTATGCGTTCCAGCGCCGCCAGCGCCGCATCCTTCGCTTTGATCTCCCCCGCTTTTATCTTTTCTGACAGCTCCAGTGCCGTCCATTCCAGCAGCTCCATCCCTGCGCCTCCTTCCTTTATCCCTCAAACGTCCGTGGAACCAGAAACATCCCGTCTTTTTCCTCCGGCGCATTTCTTAACACATCCTCCCGCATATCCCCGTTAGTCGCCTCGTCTTCCCGGAATACATTCTGCATGCCGGATGCATGGGACAAAGGCTCTATGCCTGAAGTATCCAGTTCTCCCATTTTATCGATATAGCCCAGCATCTTTCCCATATCTTCTTTCGCCCGCTCCCGCTCTTCCCCTGAAAGCTCCAGCTTTGCCAGAATACCAATATGCTCTATCATTTCATCATTAAGCCTGTTTTCCATTCTTCTATCCCCATTTCTGATCATTCCCTGACCTTAATATGAACCTCTCGCAGCTGTGTTTCCGTGACATCCCCGGGAGCGCCGCACAACAAGTCCTGCCCGGAACCGCTCATCGGAAAAGCGATGACTTCCCTGATATTTTCCTCCCCCCGCAGCAGCATGATCATTCGGTCGATTCCGGGTGCCATTCCTGCATGGGGCGGTGCGCCGAACTGGAAGGCCTGGTACAGCGCCCCGAACTTCTTCTCCAGCGTTTCCTTATCATATCCTGCAATTTCAAATGCTTTCTCCATAATCTTTATGTCATGGTTCCTCACCGCGCCGGAAGACAGCTCCACGCCGTTGCAGACGATATCATACTGATAGGCAAGGATATCCAGCGGGTCCTTTTCTTCCAGTGCCTTCAATCCTCCCTGCGGCATGGAAAAAGGGTTATGGGTAAACCCGATCTGTTTCGTTTCCCCATCCTTTTCAAACATCGGGAAATCGTTCACATAGCAGAAGCGGAACGCATTTTCCTCGCACAGCCCCAGCTGGCGGCCGAGTTCGGTCCGAATCTGCCCCGCATAATAATTCGCCCTCTCTTCCCTGTCCGCAATAAAGAAAATCGTATCGCCGACCTCCAGCCCGGCCAGTTCCAAAAGCTCTCTTTTTCTTTCCTGGGGAATAAACTTATCGATAGGCCCTTTATAGCCAAGGTCTTCCCCTACCTCCAGATAGCCGAGTCCTCCCATTCCCAGCGAAACGGCAAATGCCAGCAGTTTTTCATGAAATCCTTTGGACATTTCCTCGCTCACCTTTATCGCCCTTACCGTTTTCCCGATAAACGGGCGGAAAGAACAGCCCTGGAAAAATTCCGTCACATCCATAATCCTCAAAGGATTGCGCAGATCCGGCTTATCCGTGCCAAACTCCAGCATCGCCTGCCGGTAGCTGATCACCGGGTAAGGGGCTTTCGTCACTGTCGCCCCTTCCGGCGCAAACTTTTCAAAAACCGCCGTCAGCACTTCCTCGCCCACGCGGAACACGTCCTCCTGCCCTGCAAAGCTCATTTCAAAATCCAGCTGGTAGAATTCCCCCGGCGACCGGTCCGCCCTGGCATCCTCATCCCGGAAGCAGGGGGCGATCTGAAAATATTTATCAAAGCCGGATACCATCAAAAGCTGCTTATACTGCTGGGGTGCCTGGGGAAGCGCATAAAACTTTCCCTTATACCGTCTGGACGGCACGATATAATCCCTTGCCCCTTCCGGCGACGATGCGCAGAGGATCGGTGTCTGAATCTCCAAAAAACCCATCTCTGTCATCTTCTCCCTCAAAAAGCCGATCACCTTGGAGCGGAAAATAATGTTTTCCTTTACTTTCGCATTTCGCAGATCCAGATAACGGTACTTTAACCGAACCTCTTCCCTCGTTTCCTTCGATGTCATCACTTCAAACGGAAGCGGTTTATAAACCCTGCCCAAAATCGTTATCTTATGCGCTTCCAGTTCGATCGTGCCCGTCGGTATCCTCGGGTTGTAAGTTTCCTCATCCCTCTGCCGCACCGGCCCTTCCACCGAAACACAGGCTTCCCTTGTAATCCCCCTTAACATCTCCCCATCCCGGATCACCACCTGGAGGACTCCGTACATATCCCGCAGATCAAGAAAAGACACCCCGCCATGGTCCCTGATATTTTCCACCCAGCCCGCCGCTTTCACGTTTTTCCCGATATACGATTCATCCATATCTTTTACCGTAATATCCCTATAAATGTTTTCTCTTGCCATAGCTTTTACCTGCCTTTCTTGTTTTTATGATTCGGAAAACGCTGTTTGCTTTGCGCCGCGCGCCCGTCAGCGCATGCTGACATGTTTCCTTTGGGCGACCGTTTACAATCGAGTAGGGGAAAAGCTTTTCCCCTACTCGCCGCGCGCCCCATGCGCCGCTTCTGCGGCATACTTCCTCTGCATGGGGCTGCGCATAAAAAAAATCCCGGAACACAGCTCTCTGCATTCCGGGACGGATAAACAATAAATATATACCCGCGGTACCACCCGCATTGACAAGCCGACATCTCCATCAAGATGTGTGAACCGCCTTGCCCACTCTTACACTTAACGCGTGTAAACGTATCTTCCTATCGCCCGTCCGCCTACCTGGCCGTAAGCTTTTCGAACGGTTCAGAAAATCTGCTCCGGAGTGTTCCCTTTGTTATCTCCCACAAACGGCGCTCTCAGTCGGTGACGCCGTATTTCTGTCGCTTTCCTTAACAAGAGTCTCCTTCTTCGCATTTCCTTATCTGTTTTATATGAGCCAAATACTATCACATCTTTTTTCTAAATGCAATAGGTTTTTATAAAAATATTGGCTTTGCCGAAAATCCCTTTTCTCAATAAATAAATATTTTTCACTTCCCCGTATTCCCATCCAGCTCTTTCACCAGCTCCTCAAATTCCGCCTTATATTCATCATCCAAATCCAGCCCTTCCAGCGTTTCCTCCACATGCTGCAAAGAAGCTTCCCCCTTATATTGGCTGTCCATCGCCGCCAGCCCGAACTCCGCGACAGCAGCGGCAAACAGGAAGTCATCGCTCGGCTCCTCCACATAAGACGCATAGTCCACCGGATATTCCAGCAGCTTGCTTTCCGTGCCTTCCGGCTCTTTATAACGGATGCTGACGGTCAGCCATTCATACTCCATATAGTTTACGCCGCTTTCTCCTCCTGTTTTATCCTCTTCTTTTTCCTCCTCATAAAAATCCGCATATTTCAGCTGATCCCTCGGAATGCCGCTTCCGCTCACGTTTTCCTTCGTCACAATTTCATACAATGCCGTCATGCAGTATCCTGCGCCGATCTCTCCTGCGTCCTTCGTGTCGTCCTCGAAATCTTTCGCGGCCAGTCTTCTGTTTTCATATCCGATCAAACGGTATTCCTCCACCACGGCCGGATTAAATTCCACCTGGAACTTCACGTCTTTGCAGACCGTCAGCAGCGTCGCGCCCATCTCTTCTACCAATACTTTATTTGCCTCCCGCAGGGAATCAATATAGGCATAATTTCCGTTTCCTTTATCCGCCAGCGTTTCCATCTTATTATCCTTAATATTCCCCCTGCCGAATCCAAGCACGGAAAGAAAAACCCCCGATTCCTTTTTCTCCGTAATCAGCTCTTCCAGCTCGCTTTCCGAAGTCAGTCCCACGTTCAGGTCGCCGTCCGTTGCCAGGATCACCCTGTTATTCCCCCCTTCTATGTAATATTCCTCCGCCAGCCGGTATGCCGTTTCGATCCCTTTGCTCCCATGGGTGCTGCCTCCCGCTTCCAGGTCAAAAAGCGCCTGACAGATCTCTTTTGTATGCCCCCCGTCCTCGCCTTCCAGCACGACCGTATCATCCCCTGCATAAGTCACGATCGATACCCTGTCTTTCTCCGTCAGGTTTTCTGCCAGAATGGCAAAAGAATCCTGAAGCAGGGGAAGTTTGTCTTCCGCGTACATGGAACCTGACACATCCAGGAGAAATACCAGGTTGGACGGCGGGAAATCTTCATAGTCTATTTTTTCCGTCCGCAGCCCCACCCGGAGAAGCTGCGCCTCTTTATTCCATGGACAAGGCATGATCTGCGTCGTCACGCCAAAAGGTTCCTTTTTCTCCGGCTCTTTCAGATCCCCATAAGAAAAATAGTTGATCATTTCTTCAATCCTGACCGCTCCTTCCGGAATATCATCGATCCCGTACCCGGACCGTATCAGCCTGCGCAAGTTGCTGTAAGAAGCCGTGTCCACATCCGCCGAAAAAGTGGACAATGGTTTATCGTATACCGATGCGTACCCCGTTTCCTCCAGCCGTGAATACTCCTCCGAATTCCCTTCAACTGCTCCAGCGCCCTCCTCTTCCGGCATCCCTTCATACCCGTTTTCCTCATACGCCGTATCGTAAGCGGCTTCTTCAGCCGGTTCTGGCGCCGCCGTTTCCGCTGTTTTGCTCCCGCATCCCGTCATCAGCAGGCAAACTGCCATAAAAATGCTGAGTGTTCTTGCCATTTCCTTTCTTTTCATAATCCTTCCTCCCTTTTCTTTGTCGCATGGTATTCTTTATAATAGATACGGATAGAGATGGCAAATATTATGGCATTTAATGTATTTAGGAAAAAATATCCTGCCATCAGCAAAACCGGGAGTATAAATTCCCCAAAAAGGAATACACTTTTATAAACCGCCGTTACCGGCAAGAAGGAGGTCTTGTACATGTGTACCAGTATTGCAATGACAACAAATGATTTTTATTTCGGCCGTACCATGGACTTTGAATACAACTTTAATGAATGCGTCGTTTTTACGCCTAGAAACTATCCTCTTCCTTTCCGCAGAACAAGCATTATGGATAAGCACTATGCCATGCTCGGCATGGCGACTGTCATAGAAGGTTATCCTCTCTATGCTGAAGCCGTCAACGAAAAGGGCCTTTGTATGGCAGGGCTGAATTTCCCTGACACCGCTTACTACCCGCCGGAAGAAGCCGGCGACAGCAAAAATATCTCCCCCTTTGAGCTGATCCTCTGGGTACTGGGCCAGTGCGCCTCCATAACGGAAGCCAAAAAGCTTCTTGACTCTACCCATCTGGTAGGCATTCCTTTCAGCGCGTCTCTTCCTTTAGCGCCCCTGCACTGGCACATCGCCGACAGCACAGGTTCCCTTGTGCTGGAAAATACAAAAGCCGGTATGGACGTATGCGAAAATCCGATCGGGGTGCTGACCAATAATCCCGCTTTCGGTTTCCAGACCACCAACCTCTGCCAGTACATGAACCTGACTTCCAGCTGTCCGACCAACTGTTTCAGCTCGATCAAAAGCCTTGTCCCCTTCGGCCAGGGTCTCGGCTGTGTCGGCCTGCCCGGGGATTATTCCCCTGCTTCCCGTTTCGTCAAAGCCGCCTATCTCAGCCTGAACTCCATCTGCGAAAAAGACGAAATGAGCAGCATTTCCCAGTTTTTCCATATACTGGACTCCGTATCCATGATCCGGGGAAGCGTCATCACCCCCCAGGAACTCTATGACATCACCACCTATTCCTGCTGCATGAATGCGGCAAAAGGAATCTACTATTATAAGACATACGGAAATAACCAGATTACTGCCATCGATATGCATAGGGAAAACTTGGTTTCCGATATCCTTCGCACATACCCCCTGACGACTTCCCAGCAAATCGCGTGGGCAAACTAAAAAATAGCCAGGGAATAGAATGTCCATATCCCAAATTTCCGCAGGCGGCATGGCGTGTCAGAAGGAGGGAGGGCCGAGAGAGGGTAGGGGCGGCTGGGGAAGGAAGCCTGGCTGAGGACGCTGGCTTTTTCTGGAGCTTCCAAGCAGATTTCACTAATGAAATGGGTATATGATGTCGAACCGATCGGGTCGGAAACGAAGGACATCCTGTCCTATGTTTCCTGACATTGCCATCCATGGCAATGTCACCCTAGTCTGTTCTCCATTTCATAAGTGAAATGGCTGCTTGTACGCAACAGAAAAAGCCAGCGTCCTCAGCCAGGCTTCCTTCCCCAGCCGCCCCTACCCTCTCTCGGCCCTCCCTCCTTCTGACACGCCATGCCGCCTGCGGAAATTTGGGATATGGACATTCTATTCTTTCCCATGCTATGATAGGGGATATATTAGTTGGAAAGGATAGAAACAGGATATGAATCTTACATTTGAAACAGGAATTTCTTCGATCACCGTCTTTTTCCAAGGGCTGGTCAGCTTTTTCTCCCCTTGCGTACTGCCGTTGATTCCTCTGTACATCGGCTACTTGTCAGGAGGGGCAAAAACGACGGACGAGGAAGGGAATATTACTTATAAAAGAAGCCGGGTTATGAGAAATACTTTGTTTTTTGTTCTTGGCATCAGCTTTGCCTTCTTTCTTCTCGGCTTCAGTTTTACCGCTGTGGGGAAATTTTTTCATAACTATCAGACATGGTTTACGCGTATTGGAGGAATCATTGTCGTTTTGTTCGGCCTCTATCAGCTGGGGGTGTTCGGCAGCTCTTCCTTATCCAAAGAACATCGCTTTCATTTTCAGCCGGACAGCCTTGCGCTGAATCCTTTCACGGCCCTGATTCTTGGCTTTACTTTCAGTTTTGCCTGGACCCCCTGCGTCGGACCGGCGCTTGCCAGCGTACTGCTCCTGGCCGCCTCGGCCTCTTCCCAGACAATCGGGTTCCTGCTGATCGGTGTCTACACCCTGGGCTTTGTCCTGCCTTTCCTGGCAGTCGGCCTGTTTACGAAAGCCTTGCTGGACTTTTTCAAAAAATATCGCTCTGCCGTGAAATATACGGTAAAAATCGGGGGCGTACTCATGATCTTTATCGGAGTTATGATGTTCACGGGATGGATGAACGGCATCAGCGCATACCTCTCCGGCAATCCTTCCGTCAGCCAGAACATAGGGCAGGAAGCGGAGTCTCCCCAAACCGATTCCGTTGAACAAGAGGAAGCCAATGATGCAACAGCAGATTCCGATGCCGCAGAAAATTCCAATACAGACTCCCATTCCGATTCAACAGATAACGCAGATGCGGAAGCCGTCCCTGCGCCGGACTTTACTTTGGAGGACCAGTACGGCAATGTGCATACCATGGCCGATTACAAAGGAAAAATTATATTCCTTAACTTCTGGGCCACCTGGTGTCCTCCCTGCAGGGCCGAAATGCCTGAAATCCAGGAAATCTATGAGGAATATGGGGAAAACCAGTCCGATGTGGTCGTCCTCGGCGTAGCCTCCCCCGATACTGGAAGGGAGGGAAATGTGGAAAGCATCGCGGCATTTCTCGAAGAAAACAACTATACCTACCCCGTCGTTATGGATACCGGCGGAAGCCTGGCCTACTATTACGGCATCAGCGCCTACCCCACCACCTTCATGATCGACAGCAGCGGCAACGTATACGGATATGTCACCGGCCAGATCACGAAGGACATTATGCAGAGCATTATCGAGCAGACAAGGGATGCCTCACCGACACAATAATAGCTGCAAATAGCGCTGTCCCCCCTGACGGAAGGTGACAGCGCAATTTACAGCCACTATATCAGGAAAACTCTTTCACAATTTCTAATACCGACGGGACAGACCAACCTCCAAGCCGCTCCAAATGAATTCCGCTTTTTTGCTTAAAGGCTCCCCTTCTCTTTCTTCCCCTCCATATACTTCTCCACCGCCGGATCTTTCATCTCATAGATACGGTACCATTCTTTCGTTTCCGCATCCTTCGCTGTTTCCGAACGGTTTTTATAAAGGAACCTCGTCAAATTATAGCAGTCTATCCATATCTCGTTGTTGCCCTCTTTCTGCGATTCGTCGAAAATAAGCTGCAGCCCCCAATGAAGATGGACGACTTTGATGTTATTGACGTTCTCCGTCTTGCTATAGCCCGTATGACCCATATAACCGATCACCTGCCCGGCCGTCACCACGCTTCCCTCTTCCAGCCCTTTATAGTAAGGGAAATTTTGGCGCAGATGGGCGTAATAATAGTACCTTTTCCCGTCAAAGCTGCGGATGCCCAGCCGCCAGCCGCCGTATTGGTTCCATCCGATGGCCTCCACGTAACCGGACTCAATTGCGACCACGGGGGTTCCAATTTGCCCAACCATGTCATGCCCCAGATGCGGCCTGGAATATCCATAGCTTCTGGCTGCCCCGAAATCATCGTAATCGCTATATTCAAACCCTTTTGCAATCGGAGAGAAGGCTTTCAGGCCATAGCATTTTTTCCACTCCACTCCCCCTTCCTCCGTTTCCTTTTGTATCTCATATTCCCCGACAAAACCGCCCAATACGGCCCGGTATGCCTCCAGGTAATAAGCGTAGTATTTCATATCCCCGGTAAGTTCCTGCATCGTTGTTTCCCCGGTTTTCAGCTTCTCCGCCGTCCGGGCGATCTCGGAAACCGTGCCGGACGGGAATTCCCCTCCATGCCTGGCTGCCGTATAGGCCAGCAGTTCGATCCAGCCTACATGCACTGCATCCTTATCCTCCAGCGTCTCCTCATAAGTCTCCACGTCCCATCGGTACGCCTCGCACAAAGCTTCATAAGAGACATTGAAATCCACCCATTTAATATATTCCCGCTCCCCCACCGAACCTACCTCTATCGCTTGTGTCTGCTCTACCCCTATGCCTTCTTTTAATATGTCCGTCATAAATACACTGTACAGCGATACCAGCAGTATACTTTCGACCAATATTGCATTTCTTATTTTTTTCAAATATTGCATTTTAACCTCCATGCCGCCCCCCGGCGGCACAAACCGTCAACGGGAAGAACGCCGCATTTCAGGCGTTCTTCGGTGTGAGAAGACTTGCGAAGCAAGTCTAGTACTTCTTAGCGAAATGCCCTCTGGCATGAGCTTTAGAAGTACTTCTCACACTAGTCTCATTGCAATATATGAAAAAAGATGCGCGGCCATGCCACGCACCTTTTATATTTTTCTTTCCAGCTTGTCCTATTATACTTCAGGCTCGATCAGTCCGTAAGTATTTCCCTTTCTCTTGTACACAACGTTTACCTGGCCTGTCTCCGCATTATTAAATACGAAAAAGCTATGGCCGAGAAGTTCCATCTGCACGCATGCATCCTCCGGATACATCGGCTTGATATCGAATTTCTTCGTACGTATAATCTTGACTTCCTCGTCGTCCATGTAATCTTTCTCAATAAACTCCTGCTTGAAAAAGCCTGCGGACTGCTTCTGGTCTATCAGCTTATTTTTATACTTTTTAATCTGCCTTTCAATAATCTCTTCTACCAGGTCGATAGAAACATACATATCGTTGCTGACCTGCTCCGAACGGATAATGCTTCCTTTTACCGGAATGGTCACTTCTATCTTCTGACGCTCTTTTTCCACGCTCAGCGTCACATGTATTTCCGTTTCCGGATTAAAATACCTCTCCAGCTTCCCGATCTTTTCTTCTACTGCCGTTTTTAACCCCTGTGTCACTTCGATGTTCTTGCCTACTATAACAAACTTCATACCACTCATCCCTTTCATTGGATTATTGTCCAAACCATATACCCTGAATTTCTCTTCGCCCAGTATATTGTTTTCAAACATTATACCATATTGTGCCATACCTATGCAACAATTTAAGCGCTATTGTATGCCAATACAGTTTTCGGCATTTTACGCCTTTTTTCCCGTTTTTAACATAATAAACAAAACATCTGTTCCAATCGCCGCTGCCGCAATCCCTACCATTTTCCTATCCATTTCTGTGGATATTGTGGATAAAACCGTGTATAAATCATTAACCCTTATTTTCAGCCATTTTTCTATGTGGATAACCCGGCCTTCCATTTTATGGAAATATGTCCTTAAAATCTCTTTTTTGTATAACTTGTACAAGTCTGTCTTTGTCAAGCCTTTTTCCCCAAAAAGATATATTCTGAAAATTCCTTGACAATGGCTGAAAAAGACACATCTGCTATTCTCTCATGACTGAGCGAATATTTTTTCAAGCGTAACGAGCACGCCGTCCTCTTCATTGGAAGGACACACATATTTTGCCGCATCTTTTACGTTTTGGGGAGCGTTTGCCATCGCATAACTGTGGCCGCAGTAATTCAGCATTTCTATGTCGTTCCCTCCGTCCCCGAAAGCAGCGCATTGTTCCGGCGAAATCCCCCAGCGCTCCGCGAGCCGCTTCAGCCCGGATGCCTTATGGCAGCCAGGTACGATTAAATCTATAGAGCCATGGCCGCTCGTCGTCGGTTCCACTTTCCCTTTGAATTTTTCACAAAATATATCGTAATAGAAGTATGTTTTTTCTTCCGGCACAGTCGGGGCAAATTTCAATATTTGGTCCTTTACCCCCTTAAAATCTTCTACCCACTTCAAACGATGGTAGTATATCTTCGTGAGGTCAAAAAATTCCTGGCTCACCGTCCCGCGCTGGCAATACGCGCTTTCCAGGCCGCACAGGACATTCCGTACTTCTGGATATTCCCTGCATACATCGATCACAAAATCCACCGTTTCTTTTTCCATGTCCGCTGTAAAAACCAGTTCCTTTCGGTCTTTGACAAACGCCCCGTTTTCCGCCACAAAGGACAGCTCTTCATCATATCCGGGAAACAAATCCCTTAACTGGTAATACTGGTTCCCGCTCGCCACCACGAAACGACAGCCGGCATTTTCCATGCAGGATAAAATGTGTTGAAACCTCGGAATATCGTATGTATAGTCCGAACGGACAAATGTGCCGTCTATGTCAACCGCAACCAATCTGATATCGTTTTTCATATCCTCTTCTCCTTATCTAAGATATAATTCTCTTATACCACACCTGTTTGAACATGTCAACAGAGTCTGCGGCACAAATAAAGCGGATGCCCAAAAGCATCCGCCCGATACATGTTATCTCCTATCCTTATTTCCCGGCCATCCATTCACAGCATAACCTTTTCCTAGAAAATCCTTCTTACGGAAAGAGGAGTCCTATAGCTTGCGCTGGAAACAATAATACCTGTTTTGGATGTGGACGCATGGACGATCTGCCCATTGCCGATATACAGCGCCACATGCCCGGAGTAGCAAACCAAGTCGCCCGGCTGTGCATTCGCCAGTCCGTTTACCGCCGCGCCTACGCTTCTGTCTGCCGCCGATGAATGAGGAAGGCTTACGCCGAAGTTCGCGTATACGCTCATAACAAAGCCGGAACAATCCGCGCCGTTCGTCAGGCTGGTTCCGCCGTATACGTACGGGTTTCCTACGAATTGGAGCGCATAATTTGCAACTGCACGGCCCATTTCACTGCCGTTGCCCGAAGCGTACATCACCTGACCGCCGCCGGAAGAATTCGATTTCTCCGC
Organism: uncultured Lachnospiraceae bacterium; assembly: GCA_910585965.1. Lineage (GTDB taxonomy): Bacteria > Bacillota > Clostridia > Lachnospirales > Lachnospiraceae > Kineothrix. The sequence continues at coordinate 16,735 of CAJUHH010000011.1, read as the reverse complement.
CGCTCTTCTCGCCGCCGCCTGGGCTGCCTTCCGATCCGCCTCTTCTTTTGCCAGTCTGGCTTCCTCTTCTGCCTTGGATTCTGCCTGCACAAATTCTGTGGAAAGCGTTACGTAATCCGTCGATACATAACCGTCGCCTTCTTCTATGTTTACTTTTACCCAGTCATCCAGTTCTTCCGTCACGACAAGCTCGTCCTCAATGGGTACCATGCCAAGCACCGTTGTATCCAGGCCGGGTTCCTGCCTTACTTTCAATGTCGTCGTGGTGACAGTGGCGATCCTCGTCCCCACCTGTTTTGCCAGCTCCACCGCATCGTCGCCCGTTACGCAATACTCGCCTTTGACATAACCTGTTACGGAACCGGATCTGATCTCGTACCATCCATCCTGTTCGGAAATAAAGCTGCCGACCGATTTATCATAAAGCTTGCCGACGATCTCGCCTTCTTCGCTCGGTATGCTTCTTACGTTTACGTAATCATTTACCTTTGCAATGACAAGGTTTTTAAAGCTCTCTTCCTCATCCTTCCTGTCCAGTTTCTTCGCCACATCCTTTAAGATCTTCTCGCTCAGGTTGGATGTGTCCACTTCCTTTGTTTCTTCAATTACTTTTTCTTCTTCCACTTCCTGCGTCTGTTCGGAAACACCGCTTCCTTCCAGCTCTGTATTGGCATCCCCGGAAGATGCATTGCCGGATACCCCGTCTATCTCGACATCCGCCGTCTGTTCTTCCGTTTTCTTTTCCTCCGCGCCAGCCTTCTCTGTATCCGCTTCTTCCTTTATATTCTTAAGGGAAGTCGCGTTAGCTTGTAATGTATAATCCACTCCCGCCGACGGTAATACCGATGAAAGATCCGTTGCCGCGTTCGCTTCTATGTTCATACCTGAAAATGCAAGGACTGCTGTCACTGCACATATTGCCATTTTCACGTTCTTTTGTCTCATAGGTTATGTCCTCCGAAAATGTTAGAAAATGTTACCTACTTTTTTAATTTATTACAATTTTGTTACATCTGTTAAATAATATAACACTTTCCGACACATTTGTCAACCTATGCCGATTTCCACATTTCCCCATTTTCCGGGCTTTCCAAAACTATTCAAAAAAATTTAAAAAATTCAGCAAGAAATATAAACTCCATTTCTACAAGAAATACTCTTGTACGGTCGCAACCGCATTGGCACCGTCCGCAACCGCTGTCACGATCTGCCGCAGCGGCTTGGTCCGCACATCCCCTGCCGCAAAAATCCCCGGAGCCGTCGTCATCCCGTCTTCCCCTGCGGCTATATAACCTTTTTCATCGCATTCCACCAAGCCTTTAAATAATTCCGTATTGGGATGGATGCCGACAGCGACAAATACACCGTCCATATCCAGTTCTTCTTCCCTGCCGGATATGGTATTGCGGATTCGAATCTTCTCCACATGATCCTTCCCCAATATTTCATCCACTACTGTGTTCCAAAGAATCTCCACATTGGGAAGCTCCCGTACCCGTTCCTGAAGAATCCTGGCCGCCCGAAGTTCATCCCGGCGGTGGATGAGATATACCTTTTTGCTCGTTCTTGCCAGAAAAACAGCATCTTCCACCGCAACATCTCCGCCGCCTACGACTGCGACCGTGCGGTTCCTGAAAAAAGCCCCGTCACAAGTAGCGCAATAGGAAACCCCCATGCCGGCCAGTTCTTCTTCCCCTGGCACATGAAGTTTGGCATGAACTGCACCGGTAGCTGCCAGCACCGCTTTTGCCTCATACTCTCCCTTGTTGGTGGCAATCTTATATATCCTTCCCTCTCTTTCCCCCAATCTCTTTTTTTTCGGCAGGCCGGAACCGCTGTGTCGATGACCCTGTTTCTCACATGCAGCCATTTCGCGTGCGGTACTTTCGCATGCGAGACTTTCGCATGCAAGATTCTCGCATGCAAGATTCTCGCATGCAATTAACTCCGCTGTCTCTTCCGCGTCATTTTCCTCTTCCCCTTCCATAGCGGCTGTTATGCTGACTGCCTCCGCCTCCAGGAATTCCACTCCCATATAATCCGCATGTTCCCGGAATTTCATTCCCAGGTCAAAGCCGTTCATGCCCTGCATCCCCAGATAGTTATCCACCTCATAAGTCGTCAGCACCTGACCCCCGCTCATCGCGCTTTTTTCCAATACCAGCGTGCGAAACCCCGCCCTTTTGGCATATACTGCAGCCGAAAGCCCCGCCGGCCCCGACCCGATAATCACTAAATCATACATGATGGAATATTCTCCTTTCCAATGATTTCCCTGTTTCCACGGTTCACTATATAGTATACTCCACTCCGCTCTTTTGACTCCAGTCCGATCAAACCAGATTCTTAATCCCGTCACAGATTCTTCCCGCCACTATAGGATTGTTCATTGTATAAATATGTATCCCATCCACTCCATAAGAAATCAGCTCCACGATCTGGTTCACCGCATATACCATCCCCGCATCGAACAAAGCCTCTTTGTTCTCCCCGTATTTTTCCAATATCCTTTCGAATTTATCCGGCAGGGAAGCGCCGCACATTGTCACCATCCTTTTGATCTGCGCCTTGTTCGTCACCGGCATAATGCCCGCTTCCACCGGCGTATCGATGCCAGCGATCCTCACTTTCGTCAGGAAATCGTAGAATTTGTTATTGTCAAAAAATAACTGGGAAGTCAAATGTCCCACCCCTGCGTCCACCTTTTTTTTCAAATTCCGTATATCGGATATGGCATCCTTTGCCTCCAGATGCACTTCCGGATAGCATGCCCCGCTGACATGGAAGTCCCCTTGCTCCTTAATAAAAGCGACTAATTCGCTGGCATAGTGGAAATCATCCTTCACCGGCACATTCGGATTCACATCCCCCCGCAGCGCCAGCACATTTTTCAGCCCCGCGTCCTCCATCTGCCGTAGGATCTGCCTGATTTCTTCCTTACTGTTGCTGATGCATGTCAAATGAACCAGCGGCTCGATATCATAATCCCTCTTAATCTTTTTCGCCAGTTCCACCGTCTTATTATCCGCACAGCTTCCGCCCGCTCCGAATGTCACGCTGATAAAATCAGGATGCAGCTGCGCCAGTGTCTTTAATGTCGCGTCAATATTATTCAGCTCTGCCTCCTTCTTCGGCGGAAAAATCTCAAATGAAATAACCGGCTTCTTTTCTTTAAATATGTTTTCAATAATCATCGCTCTCTTCCTTTCCTCTCCGACCTAGTATGTGATATGGCCAAACGGCCTTAGCAGTTCTCTCCCCGCTCATCCCAAAGGGTTCCCCTGGGCCTTGCCCAAGGGCTTCCCACATCGCAGCGGCCATGATGGTATGCCTTCTCTACTTTTTCCGGCTCTTTCTCCTCGGACACTTCTATCTTCATCCGACTCGTCTCCGTCGCAGAAAAATTTTCCAGAATCTTCAACACGTTTTCTATATCCTTTTCGTCCACTTTTTTATCATCCACTTCCCGATACCCTCCTTTTCATGTCCTGTTCCCCCAAATTTAAAAACTTCTCAGCTTATCGCTGCCGTCGTCCACCGTCTTTTCAATTTTTTCTACTATAATATAGTAGCTGTAGCTTTCATTCACCTGGACGCAGACACGATCCCCAGCCTTATGGCCGAGAAGCGCCTTGCCGATGGGGGATTCCGTGCTGACCAGCCCTTCCAGGGAATTCCCCCGCATGGTCGTCACGATCTTGTAAGTTTCCACCGCCCCGTCCTCTTCAAACCGCACCTCCACCGTATTATTCACCCCGATCTCATCCTCTTTCGACTCATCGGATATGATCTCCGCCGTCTTTATCATGCGCTCCAAAAAGCGGATCCTGCTTTCATTTTTATTTTTCTCCTTCTTCGCGGCATAATATTCGAAATTTTCACTTAAATCGCCGTGCGCCCTGGCTTCTTTTACCGCCTCCAACGCTTCCTTGCGTACGACCAGCTTCCGATATTCGATTTCCTCTTCCATTCGTTTGATATCCTGTTCCGTCAACTGATTATGCATTTCAAAATCCTATCCTTTCCCCATTCCCTAAGACATCGTTTCATGGCGGCGCGATTCCCATATTTCCAGCACCGCCCCTTCATATTCCGCCAGCCGGGAAGCTTTTCTTATCTTCTTCAGGCATTTCTCCGTTCCCGGAAAAGAGCAGCCCGCATATACCCAGAATTCCTTCATTTTAAACAATACATTTTTCTCTCCGTACATCACAGACCGATAATCCGCATACAGCCGGTCATGGAAGGCCTTCAGCCTTTCCACGTCTTCCTTTGCAGAACCCTCTCCCTTCGTTCTTTGTTCCTGTTCTTCTGCGGCAGATGCGAAATCCGATTTCTTGATTTCCTTTTTTATTTCCTCTGCCAGAAGCGGATTCCTCAACAGCCCCCGCCCCAGCATCACTCTGTCCACTTCCGGGAACACCTGGCGGAACCTCTTAAAATCTTCCACCGTGAAAATATCCCCATTATAACATACCGAATTACGGCTCGTTTCCACCGCTTCCCTGAAAGTCTGCCAATCGGGTGAATTTTCATAATAATCCTTCTGCACCCTCGGGTGGATAATCAGTTCATGCAGAGGATATTGATTGAAAATCTTCATTAAATGACGGAATTCCCCCGGCTCGTCTACCCCTATTCTCGTCTTTACCGACACCCTTATCTTTATTTTTCCAAAAACTTCCTGAAAAAAACAATCCAACGCTTCCGGTTTTGCAAGAAATCCTGCACCTTTTCCCTTCGCCGCCACCGTACGGGAAGGGTAGCCCAGATTCAGGTTGACTTCCTCATATCCATACGTTTCTTCCAGCTCCTGTGCGGCACGCAAAAAAAATTCTCCGCAGTTCGTCAGAATCTGCGGAACGAGCGGAATCGCTTTGTTATTCCCGGGCAGTATGTCCCTTATTTCCTTCGGATTGAGCGCCCTGTTCTGGTTGGGGGACAGGAAGGGCGTAAAATATTTATCCACGCCTGAAAAATGATCATAATAAGCATTCCTGTAAAGATAGCCCGTAATTCCCTCCAAAGGCGCAAAATATAGCTTCATCGGTTCTCCTGTTCTGTCTGCTTGTCGCTCCTCTACGGGACAAAGCCCGTCCGTCTCTATCCAGTATAGGATGAATCTGGCAAAAAAGCAAATATCATTGTAATAAACTTAATTGTTCTTCCTTCAAAGATTTCCCCCTGCGTATGCTTATCTTATCTTCTGCCGTTATCCTGCCGCAGAGGATCGGAGAGGCCGGGTCATACCCGCCGCAATTATCCATAACCCTTTCCTGATTGCCATGTGCAACGCGATCCGCAGCACGATCTGTAGCGCAATGTACAGCGCGGCACGCGCCGCGATTGGCATAACAATATATACAGCCGCTCCTGCAAGTGTCGTACGCTCCAATTTCCACGCTTTCCATACAGCCGCACTCCGGCCTCTGGTTTTTATCTTTTCCTGCCTTTATCCTGCATCCGATGATATTTTCGATCCATTCCTTATCAATACAGCAGTTATGCTCTATACCGCAAAACCCCAAATCTATGTTTTCCGCGCAGCTGCCCACCTTCATGCCGTTCTGTCCGGCTATTCTGCTGATTTCTTTTGCAAATTCCTGCAGCCCGGCCCCGTCCAGGCTATAAGAGCCTATTGCCTCCATATTCTTCCTGTTGCACGCATATAGATCAACGAAGCTTATCACGCACTTCTCCGTATATCCCTTCAGCGCTTCCGCTATCGCCCGGAATGCACGGAGATGGTATTCCGGCGTATACTTTTTCGCAAACAGGATCGGGTCATATCTCCAAACCACTTTCTGTTTTCCTATCCGGGATGCCAATTCCCGGAATACTGGAATCATTTTTTCCTTTTTATGAGGAATATTGCGCTCTATGTCCTTTCCATACCCGGTCAGCGTAAACTGAAAACAATAATGGTATGCCGCCAGCTCGTCCAGCCTGGCAAACATCGGCTCTGGATTTTTCGTCCAGAATACAATTATGTCCACTACGTCCTTTGACAGATCGATCCGGCTGACCTGATGCACATTCCTCGGATTTCTTACATATACGAAGCCTTCCTTTATTCTGTTGTAAAACCATTCCGAATAATAATTCGGAATATCCGTCCTGCGGCTGGCGCTTATGATCATTTTTTCTTTTCCTGTGTTAAATTTATTCACATTTTCTGAATGTAATAATATTTTGGTGATGATGGTTAATCTTGTAGGCATATGGATAGCCAAAAGGATACAAAGGCTTCACTGGCTGCATCAAAATGGTGGTGCCTGCAAATTCAAAACCAATCTCGCTCATTATCCTGACAATATCGCCTTGAACACATATTTCTTTCTTATTTACCGTAAAATCACTGATAATGATACTTGTATATTTTTTATTATTTAAACACCTATATGCCTTTTTCATTATGGATTTTAAGGCATTCAGAAAATCTTCATATTGTTCAAAATTTCCCAGATCATTCTCTAATTCGCTATAATATTCCACTCCGTCTCTTGCTGACATTCTATAATCTTTTCCAGTGTTATTTCTTATCCCTTTTGACATATTACGCAGGATATTGTGATATGGCGGAGACGTAACGATGTAGTCTACATTCCCAATGCTATCGAGTACATTTAATGAATCACCTACAATATACTCGCCGGATTCTTCCAGATTCAGATTACTTATTCTTTCTTTGTAAAGGAGTTCATATTCAGAGTTTAAATCAATTCCAATCGCCTTTCGTTCTAAAATGTTAGCAGCAATTAATGTTGTTCCACTTCCAACAAAGGGATCTAAAACTGTCATGCCTCTTTTCGTAAACAGTGATATCAATTTCTTAACATCGCCTACCATAAAGGGAGCTGGATGTTTATATGCACCTTTATCAATACTCGATGTTTCCGTTTCCCAAAAACTTTTTGTTAAAAGCAGCCATTCTTTACCCGTTAAATCATTTAGTGTGTTCCTTTCATCGTATCGCCCTGGTTGGTTCTCCAGTTCTTTAGGCTTTCTTGGCCTCTTCTTTTTTTCCTCCATCATTCCGCCCCTATATCCTTGCCTATTTTCAATAAGGAATTAAATTCCACTTTTCTGCTTGATGCCATTCTTAATATAGAAGTATATGTTATATATTTCCAGCTATATTCCCTGAAAAGCTTCACAAAAATCGGATCAACAATAGAATGCAATTCCATTTCTCTTTTATCCGGGATAATCATGAACTTAGGAATTTCTTTATTCATATTTGATGCCCTCTGCAATGCCATCGAAAAATTAGTAGAATTTTCCACTTCAAATATGCATTTCACTTGATCCCTTTCAACCCAAATTGCATCGACCATATTGATCCGTTCCATACGCTCCTTCTCAGCATCCTCCTTATAAACTCTCGCCATATCCGTAATATCAATAATATCTCTCAAACACTGACTATTAGAACACTTTTCCGGCTGCTCCCGCTTGCCGACAAATACAAGATATCCATTCCTTTTTCCAATTTTAACTAAATTATATATCATTTCTGTATGTTTCGTAATATCACAAACAATATCTTCTTTTAATTTCCATTTTCCCGAAACAGGTACTGCATACTTTTCAAGCGTTTTTCTTATCCCTTTAGGATCCGGCGTCAAACCATTTTGATAGAGCCTAAAAATTTCTGCCACAACATCGTCATATTTTACAGACACTTTTCTTCGCATGAAAGCTAATACAGCCTCTTCCACGCGGTCGCTTAATGACAAATCAGGGTAATTAATATACTTGCCAGGTTCATGGAACCACCAATACTCCCCGGCTCCTTGGTTTGGGTTTTCTGTCACTTTAAAAATTTTGTCCTCGCCCACGTACTCATTTAAAATCGTATGTAATTCCTTTGTAGGCTCCTCCGGGCGCAAATGCCCTGCTTGTAACATTTCTGGAAGCAATCCATTTACGATAAAAGTAAATGGAGTTTTTTCATTTCTGGCCGCAATAATTTCTATCGTTTTTTGTAAAATAAAATGGTTCAGCTCAGATTGGTCATTGGTAAAATCCACATCTCTTTTCTTTGCACACCTGATATAAAAGTCTGAACCCGTTGTGCCATATGGATTCGATACATTTGATTCGCCTGAACGCTTATTGTATTGGTGCGTCACTTTATCAAATTTAAAGCCCGCATTTCTTATTGCATTAACAAAATCGTTCCATTCCTGCATTTCCTGGTTATGAAAAGTCACAACCATATACCCGTCATCTTTTAAAACTTTATGCAGATTCTTAAACGCATGAACTAATTTTCTATTATATTCTTCCCTTCCAACATATCCTCTTTTTACAGTTATTTCAGCTTCCGTATTTGGATGATACCTATTATCATATTTTTGCAGCCATACAAGCCATATTTGGCTTAAATCCAAGTATTGAACCAATCCGCCATATGGCGGATCTGTCATAATAAAATCAATGCTCTTTTCATCCACGTAATCGCACAAATCTGCGACATCCATTACTCCATAGTTCAAATCAACCTTTTTCTTTATGCCATGTCGGGCATCAACAATATTAACTTTAAAATCCTTTGGCAGACGGTCTTTTGCATTATTCATTGCTTTCACCACGCCTTGCCTGTCAAAACAGGAACGCAAAAATACAATCAATGGATTTTGTTCCATAGAATGATTTCTAATCATATAATCGGCTCTTCCCCAACTGCCGGAATATTTTCTGTTCCCTTTCTCCGTTCTTGGATATACCATTTTACATACCAAATGAAGTGTATGAATAAATGCCAGCAGCAAATGATTAACCACTGCCGCCTCTTCTTTCCTAATAAGATCAAACATCTTAGACAATATATACAAATTCCTCTTTGTCCATAAGCAGCTAAAATCATCTCCGCCCAAATCATCCATAAACTTCTGGTTAATAGACGGGTTTAATGGTAATTTGTCCGTTGGGTACCAATATTTCATATCAATATTTTTCATTTCAGCCAACAGCCCGTCATCAACCTCATCAGGTTCCAGATCAGGAATTTCTTTTCCGTCTGCATCTTTAACCCGTATCTTTGTTATTCGATCTTTAAACCATATATAATTATAAATAACCACTTCCTCATCATCTATTTTTCTCGTATAATTCCTTGAGTACACATCATCATTTGCAATCTCGTCTGCAATTCTATTTACTGCTTGTGTAAATTTTTGCTCATCAAAATTCTGCAAGGTGGCATTCACAAAAAAAGTTGACAGAGGATTCAAATCAAATGTAATTGCCTTTTTCCCAAGTATTAAGCTTTCAAAAGCAACTAATCCGCTTCCCATAAAAGGATCCAACACAGTTCCGCCATCCGGGCAATAACAATCTATAAAGTCACTCCATATGTTGTGCGGTTTTTTCCCCCAATACTTCATCGGTTTATACATTGCCGGCCTTACATCCTCAACTAATGCATAGTTAATATGTTTCTTTGCTTCTTCCATATCCCTTCTCCATATAAAATCAAGTTACAAGCGTATTATATACATTATTATAGAACATACGTTCTATGATTTCAATAGTTATTTACTATCCGGCACAACAATTATCTGCGCCTTTTTCTGCTTTACGAGCGGACAGCCATCATTAACCGATAATTCTTTATACTTAAAGTACCAGCTTATATAATGCTATCTTTTCTGCCGCCATTAGTAAATCATACAGTGTATCCAGGGCAATATCCAGACACTTCGTATTATCTCGGTTTCCCCCGATATCCCATGCCAATGTATCATTCATCACTGTACAAGCCTCTTTAAAAACAGTGATATCTTTCAATGGACGAAATACCTCTTTCTCAATCATTTGAGTCATATCATAACATACGATTTTACCGTCTTCAAAGTATACATATACGGAATAATTTTCCATTGGCATTACCTGCACAACCTTCGGAAACATAACGTTCACCTCACTTTTAAACTAACGGATTGATTCGGTTCATCGGTTTTCCATCCTTTGATAATTCCCAATTCAGCATCAATTTCAATAATCGCTTTATTTCCATTGTATTCCGCATAGAAATGTGGAGGATTATGGTCATCATAATACATTGTAACTCTGATTCCGTAAAACAACGATATCTCTGGCATTATACTTACCTCCTCATTTCATTCTATAGCATATATAGTTGACTATATATACTTGACTATATAAGTTTACCACAGTTATCACTTTAAAAAAACCCACAAACACGAAGCACAGGGTTCTGAAGGAAGGTTCCCATTACGGTTCGAAAAATAACTGCGCTCTTCTCTCCTCCTGTCACTCTGCCCGTATCTGTCAGGGAAAACTGTGCAATGAGCTTTGCAAACGTTCAAGAGTCTGCGACTGTACAAAACACTGTCCTGAGTTTACCCCGTTTGTGTATCCTTCGCTGAAAAAGCCCCCTTATATCTGCAATGGCTGTTCCAACCATGCCTGCAGGCATGACAAGTATTACTATCGGGCAAAGGATGCTGATTCTTCTTACGAGCAGGTCAAGCATGACTGCCGTCAGGGCATTAACCTCACCCCGGAAGAAAGAGCCTCTCTGAACGGGCTTGTATCTCCACTTATCCTTAGCGGACAGACTGGATCGTCAACATTTTTTCAACTCTTTTAAATTTGTAAATGTTTCATTATATATAAATTCCGTTTTTAGGATGCCTGTTTCCCTGCTTTCATCAGTTCCTTCTTTATTTTGCGTGTCCCATAATTATTACGGCTTTTTTGGAAAATATCCGTGATCCCAGATGCCAGGCCGGATTCGCCGGACTTTTGTTTTGCTCCGTCATAATCAGTGCTTCTGTTTGCCTGCAGGACGCGGCACATTGCTGATACGGAGTATTGGTTGGCATCCGCCAGACATGTATGTCTTGATTACATTTACTTTCGTCCTAAGACCAGCGCCGCTTGTTTTAAAATGTCATTCTCCATCTTAAGCTGCCGGTATTCCTTGCGGAGTTTTACCAGTTCTTCCTGTTCCGGCGTGCGGTTGTCTTTTTCATAGAATGAGCCGGAATTTTCCGCTTGTTTTACCCATTTGTCAAACAGGGACTGGGAAATATCGTACTCTCGGCAGATATCACATCTGCGCTTGCCGGAATGATATAAACCTACTAACTGTCTCTTAAATTCATCTGTGTACTTACGCGGCTTCCTTTTTTGCTTTATTTCGGTCATATCATTGCTCCTTTTCTAATTGATTCTATTTTATATGACCTTAAAAAATCTGTCTAGTTTGTTGTAGCCTATCCAACTAATCGACGCAATCAACAAAATATAGCATGAGGCAGGGTCGCACCTGCCTCATTTTTATGTTCTCATATTATCTCACGTCGCCCCACATCGCCCCACAAGTGATTTTACCCTTGAACTCTCCGTCCGCTTATGGTATATTATAAATACAAAAAACAACCGCCCACAAGGTGGGTTGACCTTACAAAACGTAGATAGAAAAATCCACCCCGTCGCTCGGTCAAAGTTTTGGGGTGGTTTTTCTATGTAGAATTACTTACAAAACGTAAAAACGAATGTAAGTAATGCCAAAAGGAACAGACCAAAAGTCATAATGTCCTTAAAATCAAAATGATTTTTCATAGGCATCACCCCCATTCCACAAAAATGAGAGGTCAGCCTACCCTGCAACACGGTTGTCGTTCTGTATTATACCATTCTTTTCCGACTTCCACAATTCTATTTTTTATATGTCTTTCCAATTATCCGTCTAACCTCAGATGTCTTTTCACAATGGATGCTCCTGCTGCCTGTCGTATCATTGATAAAGCCCTCCTTGAGATAAACGAAATAACCCTCGCCCTTTGTATATGACAAATCCTCAATCATTTCATAGTATTTGCGTGTTGGTTCTTGTATTCTGTCCGCTTCACTGGCACCGCCTCTTTTCCCGTTTTTGACATCATATCATTGTCTTGCGCAAGACACAAGGAAAACATTTTCTCATTTGTCAGTTACGTGTTAGTTACCGTGAAAATTTTGTGTGTTTTTGTGGTGTCTCATGGAAATTCAGAATATAAGGAAATCCCCGAAAACTCAATGCTTTCGGGGATTCTGAAATTCCTTTGAAATTTGCTTGAATTATCTCTTGGAGAACTGCGGCGCGCGCCTTGCAGCTTTGAGGCCGTATTTCTTCCTTTCCTTCATACGGGAGTCTCTTGTTAAGAAGCCTGCTTTTTTCAATACCGGTCTGTAGTCAGCGTCTGCCTGGAGCAAAGCTCTTGAAATACCGTGTCTGATTGCTCCTGCCTGTCCTGTATATCCGCCTCCGCGTACATTTACCTTGACATCGAATTTGTCCGTCGTACCCGTTGCTACGAGCGGCTGGCGCACGATCACTTTCAATGTTTCCAAGCCAAAATAATCATCGATGCCTCTTTTATTGATAACAATATTCCCATTACCGGGGATTAAATATACTCTTGCAATTGATTTTTTTCTTCTGCCTGTTCCGTAGCAATTTGCTGCTTTAGCCATTTTCATCTTCTCCTTTCCGTCCCCTTAATTAAAATGTTAATACTTCAGGCTTCTGAGCTGTCTGCTCGTGTTCAGGCCCTGCATATACATGAAGTTTTCTGTACATCTGCCTTCCCAAAGGTCCTTTCGGAAGCATGCCCTTTATTGCATGTTCCACGACTCTCTCGGGTCTTTTCGCAAACATCTCTTTCAATGTGATCGATTTCAAACCGCCCACATAATCGGAGTGATGATAGTAAACTTTCTGATCCATCTTCCTGCCTGTTACTTTGATCTTGGATGCGTTGACGATTACCACATAATCGCCGGTATCCATATGGGGAGTATAGATCGGTTTATTTTTCCCCCTTAAAACTTTAGCAACTTCAGATGCCAAACGTCCGAGTGTCATATTCGTAGCGTCAACTACATACCATTTTCTTTCGATAGTAGCCGGACTAGCCATAAAAGTTTTCATTACGTTCCCTCCTGCTTCGATCAGTTTCTCTCCGGCGCTCTGCCGGACTATTCCGTTAGGTCATTCCTTACTATTGTTGTCCGCCCGCACTCATACCGCAGTGCAGATGTCCGGCCGCACCGTATGGCTTTATACCGACGGATCCGCAGGAAACGCCGTATCCACCCAGCGCTTCTCTGCCCCTATATTATAATGCTCTGCCGGGGCTTTGGCATTGCATTACGAAACATTCTCATACTGCCCTATTATATTATACGCTTCCGCGTGTGTCAATAATATTTTGCAAATTTAGCCTGCCCGGCAGGTTTAATTTTTTAACTCTCACACAAACTCATACTTTACCAGCATAAGGCCGCAGGCAGGCGCTGTGGGCCCGGCCGCTCCTCTGTCCCTTGCCGCGATGATTTCTTCCATATGGCCCGGCTCCCATAAGCCTTTTCCCGCCTCTATAAGCGTCCCGGCAATGATCCTCACCATATTGTACAAAAAGCCATTTCCCGTCACGCGGATCGCGATTTCTTCCCCTTCCCGTTCCACCTGGATATCATAAATGGTCCTTACCGTGCTAAGCACCTGGCTCCCCGCGCTGCAGAAGCTTTTAAAGTCATGCTCTCCGATGAGATAAGCCGCTGCCTCCGCCATCCTTTTTTCATCCAGCGGCACATAAGTAAAATACGCATACAGCCTTTTGGTAGGAATCGGAAACCTGTCATTTACAATCCTATATTCATAAGTCTTCCTGCTCTCGCAATGCCTCGGATGAAAACCGGCATGTACTTCCCTGGATTCCCGTATCCGTATATCCTCCGGCAGCCTTTGGTTCAATGCGTAGCATATTTTTTCCCCCGGTATCCTCGTTTCCGTATCGAACACTGCTACATTGCAAAGCGCATGTACTCCCGCATCTGTCCGGCTCCCCCCGGCCACTCTGACTTCTTCCCCCAGCAGCTCGCTCAAGCAGCGGTTCACTTCCCCTTCTATCGTCGGCGCGTTATCCTGCTCCTGGAATCCGCTGTAAGCGCTGCCGTCATACGCCACAGTCAGCATAATCCGTTTCATATCTTAAAAAATCTCCCAAAATAAATACTCACCACGCTATAAGCCAGCAGCACGGCATAGGCTGTCCTGTCCCTCTTATGGTAAACAAGCGGCTTCATTTTTGTCCTATGCTCCCCGCCTCTGTAACATCTCGCCTCCATCGCCATAGCCAGGTCGTTCGCCCGCCGAAACGCGGAGATAAAAAGAGGCACCAGAAGAGGCACGAGGCTCTTTACCTTTTTGATCAGGTTCCCGCTTTCAAAATCAGCCCCTCTGGCAATCTGCGCCTTCATAATTTTATCCGTCTCTTCCAAAAGGATCGGTATAAAACGCAAAGCAATGGACATCATCATCGCCACTTCGTGTACCGGCACATGCAGCCGTTTTAAAGGCCCCATCAATTTCTCCATGCCATCTGTCAAATTATTCGGAGTGGTCGTCAGCGTCATCAGCGATGATCCGATAATCAAAAACACAAGCCGCACGGCCATCATTGCCGCCAGCCTTATTCCTTCCTTCGTCACCGTCAGCTTCCAGAACATAACCAGCGGTTCTCCCGGTGTCAGAAAAAGATTAAAAATAACAGCGATCAACAACAGGAATACGATCGACTTCATCCCCTTGACCATGAAGCGGAAGGGTACATGGGAAAGCTTCACCATGCAAGCCAAAAACGCGGCCGCAATCAAATATCCGATTACATTATTCACCAGAAAGAGGGAAATAATAAAGATAATGGTAGCTACAAGCTTTACCCTCGGATCCAGCCTGTGGATCACGGAATCCGTCTGATAATATTGTCCCAATGTTATGTCTCTAAGCATTCTTTCTCCTTCATTCTTAACGGCCAAGCGCCCTTAAAATCTCATTTTTCGCTTCTTCAATCGTAATCACATCCGTTTTTACCGGAAATCCTCTTTCCTTCAGTGCCTGCATAATATAAGTCACCTGGGGGGCCGCCAGCCCCACCGCCTCCAGCTCCTTATAATACCGGAACACATTCACCGGCTCGTCGTCATACATGACGCCGCCCTGGTTCATGACCACGATGCGGTCCACATATTTCGCCACATCATCCATGCTATGGGAAACAAGAATCACGGTTATCCCCGTCTCGTCCCTCAATGCGGCGATCTGATCCAATATTTCATCCCGGCCTTTCGGATCCAGCCCGGCCGTAGGCTCATCCAAAATCAGCACTTCCGGCTTCATGGCCAGCACTCCGGCGATGGCCACCCTTCGTTTCTGCCCTCCCGACAGATCAAAGGGCGACTGGTAAAAATAATCGTCTTCCAGCCCCACCTGCTTTAATGCCGCATATGCCCTAAGCTGCACCTCTTTTTCGTCCAGCCCCATATTCTTCGGCCCGAAACAAACATCCGAAAATACGTCGATCTCGAAAAGCTGGTGTTCGGGATACTGGAAAACCAGCCCTACTTTGCTCCGCAGTTCTTTCTTGTTAAACCCCTCTTCATGGATATCCGCCCCATTATAATAAATATGCCCGGAAGTCGGCTTCATCAGTCCGTTCAGATGCTGCACCAGCGTGGACTTGCCCGACCCCGTATGCCCGATCAGGCCGATAAACTGCCCGTCCGGTATCGTCAGGCTCACATTCTTTAACGCGGCCACTTCCATAGCCGTTCCCTCTTCATATATATGACTTACATGATCCAAAATAATCGCCATAGGAATCACCATGCCCTTTCCGTCATCCGTTCGACATCCTGTTCTTTTTCTGCCCGAAAGGCAGCGCTTCGATCAGCTCCTCATAGGTCAGAATGCCGTCCGGCAGCGCTATGCCGCTCTTTTTCAGCTCATAAGCAAGCAATGTCACCTGCGGCACATCCAGCCGGAGTTCCTTCAGCCTTTCCACCTGCGCAAATATCTCCCTCGGGCTTCCCTGCATGGCAATATGCCCTTTATCCATCACTACCGCCTTATCCGCATGGATGATCTCCTCCATATAGTGAGTGATCAGAATCACCGTGATATCTTCCGCCTGGTTCAGCGCGCGCACTGCCCGTATGACTTCCTTCCTTCCGTTCGGGTCCAGCATTGCCGTGGGTTCATCCAATATAATGCATTTCGGATGCATGGCGATCACCCCCGCAATGGACACCCTCTGTTTCTGCCCTCCCGATAATTTATTCGGCGAATGCTTCCGGTATTGGTACATTCCCACTGCCTTCAGGCTTTCCTCTACTCTCTCCCAGATCTCCTTCGTAGGCACTCCCATATTCTCAGGGCCGAATCCCACGTCTTCTTCCACCACTTGGCCGATAATCTGGTTATCCGGGTTCTGGAACACCATCCCCGCAGTCTGGCGTATTTCCCACAGATACTTCTCATCCGCAGTATCTTTCCCGTCCACCCACACAGTCCCTTCCGTCGGATAAAGGATCGCGTTCAAATGCTTTGCCAGCGTGGATTTCCCGGAGCCATTATGCCCCAATATGGCCACGAAATCCCCCTGCTTGATATCCAGATCCACCTCGTCCACTGCGCGGGTAATTCCTTCCACATTTCCCTCTTCATCCCGCCTGATATATTCAAAAATAAGCTTTTTTGCTTCAATAATTCCCATTTGTCATCCAATCCTTAAAAGTAGTTTACAATCAACCGTGCTTTTTATTGTACTAGAAAAAGGGGGGGATTACAAGTTTTGAGGGGAATTTATTTTGAAAATGTTGGGGGGAAGACCGCCGGGGGAGAAGGGGGCGGGAAATGGGTAGGCTTGGTGGGGAG
>CAJUHH010000010.1 GCA_910585965.1 uncultured Lachnospiraceae bacterium | reverse complement strand
CTATGTTCCAGGCCGCTGAATCCATGGATCGGATTGCTGAAATAATTAATAATAACAATTACCATCAGATTCAGAACAATACCTACAACGTAAGTCTGCCGAATGTTACGAATGAAAGTACGGCAGCACAATTGATGAGGGAACTCAGGGAACTCCCTCGCGAGACATACCAATATATAAATAGGAGATAGATTATGTTTGACACAAATAAGTTTATAATTGACAGCATAGAAATGATTATCAATAAAAAACTGGAGAAAGTAATAAACAATGACAAGATGGCAGTTGTCACAGGGACGAAAATGCATGGCAGGAAGCTGAAATACAAGGTGCAGATAGAAGGAGGGGAATACCTTGTAAACGATGGGATAGGGCTTAAGCCGGAACCGAACACAAGGGTATGGGTGCATATCCCGAATGGAAACCTTGAAAACGCATATATCGCGGCGCTTATGGCATAGTGAAAGGTTATATGCTGCCGCTCCTTAGCGGGCGGCAGTAAAACATGAATTATCTGTTACAAGGGAAGCGGAGGATTGTTTTATATTGAGAACTTGCTCCATATAGAGTAAAATGAGATAAGCAATATAAATCAAGATTTGCAAGACAGGAGGCTATGATCATGAGTTATGATTTGAATTTTTGGAAATACAAAGAAGGAGCCGCTCACAATAATCAGAAAATCTACGAGTTAGCATGCTGTGATGGTGAGACTGTAGACATATTGGAAAACCTTCCGATAGAAGAAATACTCAAAAAAATTTCCGATGCCTTTTCAGACTGGACGAAGTTGAGCGATAATCAGTATGAGAAAGAAGGAAAAGGCTCTTTTGAAATTTTTGCCACTTCTCAAGCTGTAAGGTTTGATTGTTATAGTATGCAGGAAAGTGATATGAATTCTTTGATGGACATTTTAATCGATTTTGGTTGCCCGCTATATGATCCTCAAATATCGGAGAGATTCGACAATTGGACGGACAGATAACTTTCGGTTTAGATAAGGATATGAAAATGAACATAGCAAACTGCTGGTTCAATAAAATACACGGGTACACATGCGGATTTATTTGATGAATAGTTCATTATTATAGATATGAATTAAAAGCGGAAACTTCATCATTCACAAGGTTTCCGTTTTCTCAACTGCGGAAGATGGAACTTGAAGGATTGTTACTTGTGAAAAATACTGATAGAAAGGGGCTTTCCGACACATCATCTGCAAGGTGTAACTAAATAGTTTTGCTTTCGCATTGAGGGAAAACTTGGATAAAAAACTGTTTAAGATTTTGATTGTGTGATTGCTCTGAGTATAGTAAAATGATGCAATAAGACAAATCGGGATTTGCGGGGAAGATTACAGTATGGAAATAATGGCATATGAAATGAAATATGTAAAAGACGATATTGGGAAAAATAGTGTTTCGTGTATTCCTTTTGAGCAAAAGTATTTTCAGCAATACATGAAAATATATAATGCCTGCTTTTATGAAATGCGAAAATCTCTTGATATTGAGCCATATAACTTTTTGAGTGATTATAAACAAATCGGTGAAAAAAGTAAGGATATTTTCTTGCTTGTAAGCGGGAAAGAGATTATTGGTTCTGTCGCATGTTATGGAAGTGAAATAGATGATTTGGTAGTCAATAAGAAATTTCAAAATAAAGGATATGGAAAACAAATTTTATTATGGGGAATGAACCATATTCGCCAAATTAGTAATGAGCCTATTATGCTACATGTTGCTAAATGGAATGAAAAAGCTTTAAGGCTATACGAAAAAGTTGGATTTGATATTACAAATATCGAGAGAGTGCGTTAAAATCCAGTTTGCTAATGCAAATTGCACGATTCAAGGCTGTTATCAGATGATATGATGTAACTAAATGTAACCAATTTCATGAACAAAAAGAAAAGCGGGAAGCCTGATTTTTCAAGCTTCCCAGAGTTTAACTCAATGCGGAAGATGGGACTTGAACCCACACGATGTAACCATCACAAGATCCTTAGTCTTGCTCGTCTGCCAGTTCCGACACTTCCGCATACGCACTGGATTATGTAATTTCCATGCCGCGAATAATATAATAACATTCCAAAGAAAAAAAGTCAATGCTATTTTTTTATTTTCTATGGGAATCCGCTTTTCACAGATCGAAGGGAACTACAAACAGATAATCCCCGGCGGCGCCGCAGTCTATGGCATATCTTTCATAATAAATGCCGATTCCATCAGGAAACAGGAAAAATTGTTCCGGGTCATAGTTTTTGGACAGGATATCATCTTCTTTCAGGAGAAACGAACCCCTCCCCATGCCTTCCATATATTTATAAACAGAGCCGGTCAGGCTGGCAACGGCCTCCTGGGCGGGCATGTCAAGAATTGTCTCTAAAGTGACTTTTTCTCCGGTCTTCCTGTCGAACGTGGCCGGATGAAGGGCGATCCAGTTCCGTATGCCGCTGGAGTAGCCTTCTTCATAGATCCCGGCGGTAATATACTTTTCACCGATATAAAGATAGCCGTAATCGACCGATTGATACCAGTTTGCAGATGCAGAACCGCTTTCTTCCAGCATATCAAAAAAATCCTCCTTTCCTGCGATCATTTCATGATAGCTATTTTGGAAATATCGGTTTATTTTTTGGTATCCTTCAATTTTATCATTGAACTGCGGAAGGCATATTCGGTAAGGGTTGCATTCCTGCCCGTTTTCATCCGTTGCATAAAATTCCTCATATTCCAAGGGGTCTGCCAGATAGGCATCCCAGCCCTCGGTGCTTTCCAATACGGACGTGACGCTCCGCAATTCCCCGTATTCTATGTTCCTGGCGGGCAGGGCGACAGGTGTTGCTTCCGCATCTTCCCATTTCTCCACGACCCATTGGCCGGTTTCGGCATCTTCTTCCAGCCGGAACCACCGGCATCCCTCTTCGGGGGAAACAAATTGACGGAAAAAGATTCCTTCTTCAGAAGCATAAAGATCCGATAAATAGATTCCGTCAGCATATGGGCATGAAAAGGAATTCTGGTAAAGGATATCATAGTCTTTTTTAGTATAGTTCATACGATAAATGGTTATCTTGCGCCCGCTTTCGGATACCTCTTCATTCAGCCCGCAGAAACGTCCTTTGTAGATGCAGCAATCTGTATATTCCGGAACGGTGACAGTCGTGGTTTTTCCATGTCCTGAATGGTACTGGCTGATCTGCTCCCTGTCTCCATAAAAATCCCCGACATAATAGACTACGTTGTCATAGGCCATGAGAGTTCCCCTTTTGTCAAAGCGGCAGATTTCTTCTTCATTTTTTCCGTTCAGATCCATTTGAAAAACAGCAATCTTATTATCGGTCCATTTGCTGCAATAAATAGAGCCGGTATATCCGTTTCGGCGGCTCAACGTATATTGCCAGACATCCGCAGCAATCAGCTCTTTTTCCGAGCCGTCTTTTTTCATCCGATATAAAAAAAACGGCATTTCCAAAGCGCTGGAAAATTCATAGGATTCTTCCGTTACGATTCCTGATTTGTCATATGCTGCTTTGTAAGCCGCGCAAAAATAGATATATTCAGCGCTGAGCTGTAGGGAACGCCCTTGTTCGCATAATGTTTTCATGCCGCTGCCGTCTGTTTTCATCTTGCAGACCGACCCGTAATCACCGTAATCGCTGCCCTGGTCGATAAAATAAATCTCATCATCCTGGACGCAGAGGCTCCCGGCATGGATTTTTGCCAGACACTCGGGCTGGCCGCCGTCTTCTCTGGCGCGGTATAAATAATAATGGTCTAATTGGCTGGCATAGTAGTAATAGCCGTCCGCATAGCAGATCCGGGATTCATGGCTGTTTGCCCATCCCGATTTTTCTTCTTTGATCCACCATTTGACTACCTTCGGAGTGCCGTCCTCTTCCCAGGTTATGAGAAACTGTGCGACGGCTACATTATGTACGATCCCCCCTTCCCCATACAAATATTCGGAAGCTTGCAATGCCTTTTTGCCCTCGTACTGCGCGACGCACAAGTCGTAAAATCCCCGTGCGTTGCCCCCGGTAGTCCGCGCATGATCGGACGGGCCGTACCCCTCGATATTTTCTCTTTGGAAAAAAATTTGTTCGTCAAAATAAGGACAATAAGCGCTGTAACTATTGATTTCCGGTTCCTGGATCAGCTCGACCTGAAGCCCGCAGTCATAATCCTCTTCCAAATCGGATGGAAGCGCCATCCGCGTGATCGCATGATCCTTATATTTGAAAACCGCTTTATAAAAATCACCGACCGCTCCGCAGCCCGTCCCCTGCGCACTGAACACAACCTCTACATTTTCATCATTGTCGATATCGTCCCAAAAGACATCAAACCAGCCATAAAAAGAACAATCTTCCTCCTCAAAACAGTAGGGTTCATCCCCGTTCATATAAAACCACAATCCCCCTGAGCCATAAAAAGGCTTTTCCTCCGCATCCATGACCATAACCAGCATATCGATCTGCCCGTTCCCGTCAATATCATCGATCCGCAAGCCAGTAAGAGCCATCAAGCCGTTCTGAAAAATCTGATCTTCCAAAAGTCGCCCATACAATTCCTCTGCCGGCTTAATCCCGATATTCTGTTTTTCTGCCTCCTCAAAAAAAAGAATTTCATTCTTCTTTGCCTGCCCTTCGGGAGAAAAAACCTCTTCGCCCTCCTCCATATCCGCTTCTTCAGTATCCACTGTCAACACCGGCCCTTCCAACGCTTCCTCAGGCAAGACCTCCTGGACAGCATCCGCCTCCCGTTCTTCCCCGGATCCAGCACCCGCCATCTCCCGCCCGGACGAACAAGAAAAACCACCCCCCATACAAACCAACAATAAAAATAACCATCCAGCTTTTTCCATCCACTTCCTCATAACATGATCCTCTTATGTAGCATTTTCTTTTTTTGAAACAAACAATTTATCCAACTAATCCTTTAATACACCTATTCTATCAGCTCCACAGATCATAATTGCATCAAAAATGCATCATAGTTGCATCATTTACGCAGTATCATAGTTTTATATAATTTGGAAGGAATCCATTCGGGAAAGCTATGCCCATGCACCTATGCCCTGCACAAAGCTTTCCCGAATGGATTCCTTCCCCTCTTATCCCCAAAAACAAATCACACATATTTCCCTCCGTACAAGCATATAAAAGCATAAGAGAAAAGGACAGGCAGGAAAAAGAGAGGGAATCAAGTTTGTGTCTGCGCGGCATCCACAAACTTGGCATGCGCAAAAAGCCGCGCAGAAATGAGGGAAAGTATGTATGAAAACAAATCCGTCCGGGAAACCGGACAAATCCTACAATGTGATATAGAAAAAGGCCTGAGCAATGCGGAAGCTGCCGAAAGACGAAAGCAATACGGCCCCAATATACTAAAGGAGCAAAAGGAAAAGACAAAGATCGTTTTGTTTCTGGAACAGCTGAACGATCCGTTGATCTTCATCCTTTTTGTAGCTACCGCCGTATCCCTGTTTCTTGGAGAGATGGAAGATGCCCTGATCATCGTTACGGTTATCACGGTCAATGCTTTCGTAGGGGTCGTGCAGGAGGGGAAGGCAAGAAAAGCGATAGAAGCGTTAAAAAAGCTGACAAGCCCTCATGCCATCGTCAAAAGGAGCGGAAGGCAGATGGAGATTCCGGCGGGAGACCTGGTGCCGGGAGACATCGTCTGCCTGGAAGCGGGGCGGCAGGTTCCGGCGGATCTGCGCCTTTCCAGGACCATGAGCCTGAAAATCGAGGAATCGGCCCTGACAGGCGAGTCGGTGCCGGTGGATAAGGATGCGGCCTATCTGGCGAAAGATAAGTCGGATATCGGGGATTGCAGGAATATGGCTTATATGTCCACGAATGTAACCTATGGGAGAGGGGAGGGGGTCGTAGTCGCTACGGGAATGGATACCCAGATTGGCCATATTGCCGGGATGATCAGCGAAGCGAAAGAGGAAATGACCCCTCTCCAGAAAAGACTGGCAGATCTTGGAAAGGTATTGAGCGCACTGGCAGTTTTTATCTGTGTCTTTCTTTTTTTTGTGGCGGTGCTGCAGAAAAGGGATGTGGGGGATATGCTGCTGACGGCCATTTCCCTGGCGGTAGCGGCTGTGCCGGAGGGGCTTCCGGCGATTGTCACCATCGTCCTGGCTCTGAGCGTGTCTAGGATGGTGAAGGTGAATACGATTATCCGCAAGCTTCCGTCGGTGGAAACGCTGGGGGCGGTCAATGTCGTCTGCTCGGATAAGACGGGGACGTTGACCCAGAACCGGATGACGGTGAAAAAGTGCTATGCGGAAGGCAGAACCTTTTCTGCGGACAAGGTGGATAAGGAAAGGCACAGGGAGCTGCTGCTCGGATGCGTGCTTTGCAATGACGGCGTGGTCGCGGAAGGAAGCAGGATCGGGGACCCGACGGAGCTGGCGCTTCTGGATCTGGCTGGAAAATATGGCATGAAAAGAGAAGAGGTGGAGAAGGATTATCCAAGAATCGGAGAAAAGGCTTTTGATTCCGATCGGAAAATGATGACGACATTACACCGAAGGGCGGATGGCAGCGCTGTGAATGCACGGGTATCTTATACGAAGGGGAGTGCGGAGGAAATCTTGCAGCATTCCCGGTATCTGCTCTCCCGTGGAAAAAAAATGGCTTTGACGGAATCGGCCAAAAGGGAAATTCTCCATGCGGCAGGACAGATGTCCGCAGAGGCTCTGCGGGTGCTGGCGGTGGCTCTGCGGTGGGATGCGCCGGAAGCGGAAGAAAGGGAGCTTACGTTCGTGGGTCTGGTAGGGATGATGGATCCGGCGCGGCCGGAGGCGGCAGAAGCGGTGGAAGCGTTCCGGCAGGCAGGAGTGGATACGGTTATGATTACAGGCGATCATGTGGACACCGCCTATGCGATAGCCAGGGAACTTGGAATTGCAAAAAGCAGGGAGGAATGCTTAAGCGGCGGGGAGCTGGATAAAATGGGCGAAGAGGAATTTCAAAAGAAAGCGGAATACATAAGGGTATATGCCAGGGTGTCGCCGGAGCATAAGGTAAAAATCGTGAGCGCTTTGAAGAAAAAGGGAAAGATGGTGGCCATGACAGGGGACGGGGTAAACGATGCTCCCTCGCTGAAAGCGGCGGATATCGGCATCGCCATGGGGATGAACGGCACGGATGTGGCGAAAAATGCTTCGGATATGGTTCTTACGGACGATAATTTTGCTACCATCCGCAAGGCGATCGAGGAAGGAAGGGGAATTTACGAGAATATCCGCAAGGCCATCTTGTTTTTGCTTTCTTCTAATTTCGGAGAGATCATCACTATGTTGGCGGCCATTCTGGCCGGATTTCCTTCCCCTTTGAAAGCCAGCCATATTTTATGGATCAACCTGATTACGGATTCGTTCCCGGCGCTGGCCCTAGGGGTGGATGAAAACGACGGCAGCGAGCTGATGCGGCAGAAGCCGAGAAAAAGCGACGAAAATCTTTTTGCCCACGGAGGGCTGGCGTGTACCCTTTGCTATGGTGCTGTGATCGCGGCGATCAGCCTGACCGCATTCCTGCAGGTTCCTTATGGAGCACTTGCAAGACAGGGGCTTCCGATTGACTTGCATAACATGAAATCCATGCTGGCTTTGCCGGAACTGCTCAATAAGGCACAGACCCATGCGTTTACCGTGCTGGGCATGAGCCAGCTTGTTCATGCGGTGGGGATGCGGGATGTGAATAAATCCGTGTTCCGAATGAATCATTTTTCCAACCATTCCATGATTTTCGCCTGCGCGGCCGGGGTCGGGCTGCAGGCATTAGTAACAGAGATTCCGTATTTTGTCGGATTATTCGGAACGGTGCAGCTTTCCCTGCATGAATGGGGATGGCTGGCGGCCTTATCCTTTATGCCGTTAGCCGTCCATGAACTTTTAGTGATGGGCGGCATGGCGGAACATAGCCTGGAACATAAAAAAGGGGCCGACACGGATAAGGCAGCGGGAAACGAAGACGGCGGGAATGCTGCGGAGGAAACTGTAGAAACTCTTTTTCCAAAGTCCTATTCCCGGCAGTCGGAATTAAAAAGCGCTTCTATTGAAAGAGACTGATCCAGTTACAGCAGCTTGGAAAATGCCAGGAAAAGGAGGAGAAATCCGCCGATAATGGAAAAATTGAAATCCGATTTGGAAGCCAGAAGCCTTCCCAGACGGCAGCCGCCATAAATGGCAAGGATGCCGATGAGGAAGGTAAGGACGGCGGTGACAGGGAGTGAGAATTCCAAAGAGGCGGCGCCGATTCCTGCGGCGGCGCTGTCTGCGGAGAGGGCGAAGCCGAGAGGAAGGGCCTCCGAAGGGGAGAGGACTTCCACATCCCCGCCGTTTACTTCCGTAATCGTTTTCTTGAGGGAACTATCAAAAATCTTCAATACAGCCAGCACGGCCAAAATGAAAAATGAAAGGAGAGAAGCGGCTGAAGCGGGGATATATGCTTTAAAGAAGCCGCCAAGAGCCAGGGAAGAAACGAGGAGCAGAACGGAAAGCAAGGATACAATGATGGCAGACAGCGCCGGGATCTTCACCTTATCCGTGCCATATGCAAAACCGGCAGTAAACGCATCGGCCGAGAGCGCCACGATCAGCATGATTAATTTTGAAACAGAAAAAAACAAGCAGGTTCACCTTTTCTTTCTTATTTGCTTTATTGTATGTGGTTATGATATAATTGACTTCGAATCAGAGGAGAAAAATTATGGATAACAGACAATATAAGACAAAAGAACTGCTGAAAAGATTTATTCCGTATTTTAAACCATACAGAAAAACCCTGTTTTTCGACCTGTTCTGCGCGGCGCTGACTACCATATGCGAGTTGGTGCTGCCGCTTATTATGCGCTATATTACTAATGAAGGACTGTACCGCCTGGCGGAGCTTTCGGTACGGACGATCATTGGGCTTGGGCTGCTTTATCTCGCGCTGCGCGTGATCGATACGATGGCCAGTTATTATATGGCCGATATGGGCCATGTCATGGGGGCAAAGATCGAGACGGATATGCGAAAGGATGCTTATTTCCATCTCCAGCAGCTCTCCGATACCTACTATAATAATACAAAAGTCGGACAGATTATGGGGCGGATCACTAACGACTTATTCGATGTGACGGAATTCGCCCACCACTGCCCGGAGGAATTTTTTATTGCAGGAATCAAAATACTGATCGCCTTTCTCATACTGGCGGGCATCAATCTGCCGCTGACCCTTCTTATTTTTCTTGTGGTTCCGGTGATGACCGGGGTGTGCATGTCCTTGAACTTTAAGATGAGGGGCGCTTTCCGGAAACAGAGAAATCATATCGGGGAATTGAATGCCCGGATTGAGGACAGTCTGCTTGGACAAAAAGTGGTGAAGGCATTCACCAACGAGGAGGCGGAAAACAGGAAATTTGCAAAGGACAA
Organism: uncultured Lachnospiraceae bacterium; assembly: GCA_910585965.1. Taxonomy (GTDB): domain Bacteria; phylum Bacillota; class Clostridia; order Lachnospirales; family Lachnospiraceae; genus Kineothrix. Next base: position 125,862 of record CAJUHH010000010.1, on the reverse strand, counting down.
CGGGCAGTTTCTGGATATTAAAAAGGAAACATACCGCTATATGGCAGCTTTCCAGGCGACCACCAAAATGTTTGACGGCCTTATGTACCTGACGGTGCTGGTGGCCGGGGGTATTTTTATGGTGAAAGGGATGATCGTGCCCGGCGACCTGGTGGCCTATATGCTCTATGTAACAACGATGATCGCCACGATTCGGCGGATCATAGAGTTCGCGGAACAGTTCCAGCGGGGGATGACGGGGATCGAGCGTTTCTTACAGATCATGGATGCGGATATTGAGATTTTTGACGAGCCGGACGCGGAGGAAATGTTGGAGACGCAGGGGAACATTTCCTTTGAAAACGTCAGCTTCGAATACCCGGACGACCATAATATCGTGTTTACCGGGTTGAACCTGGAGATCCGGCATGGGGAGAAGGTGGCGATCGTGGGGCCTTCCGGGGGAGGGAAGACAACGCTGTGCAATCTGATTCCCAGATTTTACGATGTAACGGAGGGCAGGATACGGATCGATGGAGAGGATATCCGGCATTTTACGTTAAAGAGCCTGAGAAAAAATGTGGGCATTGTCCAGCAGGACGTCTATCTTTTTTCAGGAACGATCTATGAAAATATTGTTTATGGAAGGCAGGATGCCACGAAAGAGGAGGTGGAAGAGGCGGCGAAACGGGCGGGGGCCCATGAATTTATCAGGAACCTGAAGGACGGATATGATACCTATGTGGGGGAAAGGGGCGTGAAGCTGTCCGGCGGGCAGAAGCAGAGAATCAGCATTGCCCGGGTATTTTTGAAGAATCCTCCGATCATTATTCTGGATGAAGCGACATCGGCGCTGGATAACGAAAGCGAATTTGCCGTGGCCAAATCGCTGGCAAGGCTTTCGGAAGGAAGGACTACCCTTACGATAGCCCACAGGCTGTCCAGTATACGGAATTCCGACAGGATTCTCGTCCTGACGGAGAAAGGCATCGCGGAGGAGGGGAATCATGAGGAACTACTGGAGAAAAGGGGAATCTATTATCAGTTTTATACGATGGCAAACGAACTGAAATAGCGGAAAAATAGTCGGTATACAGTAAACTGTAAGTGTAAAGCATCGCGTAAAGCCCTTTCTTTCTTGCTAATGGGAGTCGATTTTTGTATAATGGTGGAACAGGCAAGGCGCACTGAAAAAGACAAGAATGATTCAAAGCAAGGAGAGGAAGACGATGTTGAGAAAGAAAATATGCGTGGTCGTTGGAGGGGCAAAAGGCAGAGGAAGCAGTCTTGTTGAGGAGTATGCAGGACGCAGGTACCAGATTGCTCTGATGGATAACGACAAGGAACGCGGTAAATTACTGAAAGAGAAAGTGGAAAAAGAATACGGAAGCAAAATGTTTTTCTTCCATGGTGACGCGGATAGCGAAGAAGACCTGGAATTGTTTGCGGGAGCGATTATTGGGCAGTATGGAAAGGTGGATTGCTTGTATTACCGGACGGATATTGCCAAAAGAGCGGAAGAAATGGAAAATCTTCTAAAAAACCATTTGAAGAATAACGGAAAGGCGTTTATATGAAATTGACTTTTATAGGGGCGGCTCATGAAGTGACGGGAAGCTGCCATTATCTGGAGGCCGGGGGCAGACATATATTGATTGACTGCGGCATGGAGCAAGGGGTGCAGAATTATGAAAAAGAGGAACTGCCTATCGAAGAGGCTATGGTGGATTATGTTCTGCTGACCCATGCCCATGTGGACCATTCGGGCATGCTGCCCGCTTTGTATGCAAAGGGTTTTCGGGGGCAGATACTGGCTACCGAAGCTACGGCGGATCTGTGCAGCATTATGCTGCGCGACTGCGCGCATATCCAGATGCAGGAAACGGAATGGAAAAATCGGAAAGCGAAGCGCCATTCGGGGGTGGAACCCTACGAGCCGCTTTATACGATGGAAGATGCGGACGGAGTGATCAAACGGATCGTTCCGTGCAAATATAATCATATTATGGAGTTGTGCGAGGGGATTAAAATCCGTTTTACCGATGTGGGTCATTTGCTTGGTTCTGCCAGCATCGAGGTATGGGTCCTGGAGGACGGACAGGAAAAAAAGATTGTATTTTCCGGGGATATTGGAAATATTGACCAGCCTCTGATCAAAGACCCTGCTTATACGGAAGAGGCGGATTACGTGGTTATGGAATCCACTTATGGAAATCGGGTGCATTCCGCAGGAAGGCCGGATTATGTGGCGGATCTGGCAAAGGTATTGCAGGAAACATTCGACAGGGGAGGGAATGTGGTCATTCCTTCCTTTGCGGTGGGCAGAACCCAGGAAATGCTTTATTTCCTCCGCCAGATCAAAGAAGAAAAGAGGATTGAAAGATTTCCCGATTTTACGGTATATGTGGACAGTCCGCTGGCCGTGGAAGCGACGGATATTTTCCAGAGGAATGTGACGGAGTGTTTTGACGAGGAAGCGATGGAACTGGTAAGGAAGGGGATCAACCCGATCCGTTTCCCGGGACTCCGCTTATCGATCACCAGCGACGAATCGAAAGCCATTAACTTTGACGATTCGCCCAAAGTAGTGATTTCCGCTTCCGGCATGTGCGAGGCGGGGAGGATCCGGCATCATTTAAAGCACAATTTATGGAAGCCGGAATGCACGATCCTGTTTGTCGGATACCAGGCGAACGGCACATTGGGAAGGGCGCTGATCGAGGGGGCAAAAGAAGTAAAGCTGTTCGGGGAAAAAATAGAGGTGCGGGCGGATATTAGGGCTTTGCCCGGAATCAGCGGACATGCGGACAAAGACGGATTGATCCGCTGGATCGAGGGTTTTCGGAAAAAGCCGGAAAAGGTGTTCGTGGTACATGGCGAGAGCAGCATATGCGAGTCTTTTGTTTCCTGCCTGAAAGAGGAACATAAGATAGAAGCTTATGCCCCATACAGCGGGACGCGGTTCGACCTTCTGACCGGAGAGGCGGAATATGTGGCGAAACCGAAGCCGCTGAAGAAGAAACGCGTTGCCCAGGATGTCTTCGACCGTCTGGTGGCGGCAGGACAAAGGCTTATGGCTGTGATCAGGAAAAATGAAGGCGGGGCGAATAAAGACCTGGGAAGGTTTGCGGACCAGATCAATTCCCTTTGCGATAAGTGGGACAGATAGGATAGGGCAGCTGTAAGAGAAGACCGGTCTGCGGAAGCGCAGCCCGCAGGAAAAGGGGATGTATACGCAGAAGCATAGAGCTGGAAAGGGAAAATCGATGAGCCTGGCAGATAAGGTTTTTATTCAAATGTGCAAAGATATATTGGAAAACGGGACGAGTACGGAAGGGGAGAAGGTGCGCCCGCATTGGGCGGACGGGACTCCGGCCTATACGGTGAAGAAGTTTGCCGTCGTGAATCGGTATGACCTGTCAAAAGAGTTTCCCATATTGACGCTGCGGAAGACGGCGCTAAAAAGCGCTACGGATGAGATGCTCTGGATATGGCAGAAAAAATCCAACAACATCAACGACCTGCATAGCCATATTTGGGACGAATGGGCAGATGAGGACGGCAGCATTGGCAAAGCCTACGGATATCAGATGGGGGTGAAGCACCAGTATAGGGAAGGGATGATGGATCAGGTGGACCGCGTTATTTACGATCTGAAAAATAATCCGTTCAGCCGCCGGATCATGACGAACTTGTACGTGCATCAGGATTTGCATGAAATGAACCTATATCCATGCGCTTACAGCATGACGTTTAATGTAACGTCCGCCGCCGGCGCGGCGCAGGAAAAGGGAGGCGGGGGGCTGGTATTAAATGCGATATTGAACCAGCGCTCCCAGGATGTGCTGACGGCGAATAACTGGAACGTGGTGCAGTATGCGGTGCTGCTGCACATGCTGGCCCAGGTGTGCAATATGAAGGTTGGCGAACTGGTGCATGTGATTGCGGATGCCCATATTTATGACAGGCATATTCCGATTGTAAAAGAACTGATCTGCCGCGAGCCTCTGGAAGCGCCGTCTTTCTGGCTGAATCCCGATATTCATGATTTTTACCAGTTCACGCGGGATGATGTAAGGGTAGAGAATTATCAGGCGGGTCCCCAGGTGGATATTCCCGTTGCCATTTAAGACAGAGGAGGAAAAAAGACATGAATTTGATCGTGGCGGTGGACAGCCATTGGGGAATCGGAAACAAGGGAGAGCTGCTGGTAAGGATACCGAACGACCACAAGTTTTTCCGGGAAGAAACGACGGGAAAAGTGGTGGTATTGGGACGCAAGACGCTGGAAACCTTCCCACAGGGGCTGCCTTTGAAAAACAGGACGAATATTATCCTTTCATCCAACCGGGATTACCAGGTAAGGGATGCCGTGGTGGCACACAGCCTGGAAGAATTGATGGAGGAACTGAAAAAATACAAGAGCGAGGATATTTATATTGTGGGCGGGGACAGCGTGTACAAGCAACTGCTGCCTTATTGCGATGTGGCCCATGTGACGAAAATCGACCATCGATACGAGGCGGATGCCTTTTTCCCTGATCTGGACGGGATGGAGGAATGGGAGGTCACGGCGGACAGCGAGGAGCAGACCTATTTCGATATCGCGTATCAGTTTGTGAAGTATGAGAGAGTGAAAAAAAGCGGATGAGAGGAAACGCCAGTTTCTGGAATGTAATTGCGTAACGGGGAATCTCCACGTTATTTATTGACTTTTCTCCAAAAAAGTATAATAATAAGTAAGGAAAATTGACGGATTCCGGAAAGGGCAGGGGTGTGGATATGGAAAAGAAAAATTTAGACTGGGCGAATATTGGTTTTAACTATATAGAAACGGATGAAAGATATGTATCCAATTATAAAGACGGCGCATGGGACGAAGGCGGGCTGACGAAAGACCCGGTGGTGGCCATCAATGAATGCGCAGGGGTGCTGCAATATGCGCAGACCGTATTTGAAGGGATGAAAGCTTATACGACGGAAGACGGCCGTACGGTGACGTTCCGCCCGGACTTGAATGCGGCCCGCATGGCGGATTCGGCAAGACGGCTGGAAATGCCGGTGTTCCCGGAAGACAGGTTTATCGATGCAGTAGTCAAAACAGTGGCGGCGAACCAGGCATATGTTCCGCCTTTCGGATCGGGGGCAACGCTGTATATCCGCCCTTATATGTTCGGTTCCAATCCTGTCATCGGCGTAAAACCGTCGGATGAATATCAGTTCCGTGTATTTACGACTCCGGTAGGACCTTACTTTAAAGGAGGCGTGAAGCCTCTGACGATCTGCATCAGCGATTTTGACCGGGCTGCCCCGAGAGGCACAGGGCATATCAAGGCAGGGCTTAATTATGCCATGAGCCTTCATGCGATCCAGACGGCGCATAGGAACGGATTTGATGAAAATATGTATCTGGATGCGGCGACGAGGACGAAAGTGGAGGAAACAGGGGGCGCTAACTTCTTGTTTGTCACAAAAGACAATAAAGTGGTGACTCCCAAGTCGGACAGCATTCTTCCTTCGATCACAAGGCGCTCCCTGATGCATGTGGCGAAAGAATACCTCGGCCTGGAAGTGGAAGAAAGGGAAGTGCTGTTTGAGGAAGTAAAAGATTTTGCGGAATGCGGCCTTTGCGGCACGGCGGCCGTTATTTCCCCGGTAGGGAAAATTGTAGACCATGGAAGGGAGATCTGTCTGCCCAGCGGTATGGACGGCATGGGGCCGATTACGCAGAAACTGTATGATACTTTGACAGGAATCCAGATGGGGAGAATCGAAGCGCCGGAAGGATGGCTCGTGGAGATTCTATAAATGCGGAGAAGAGAAAGCAGGGCATGGGAGAATTTTTCCGGAAAATTTTCCCATGCCTTTTCCATGTGGATCAGTCAAACAATAAACAAGGGGTAGAAAGGACAGGTGGCGTGATGGACGCGTTCAAAATAAAATTGCCGGCAGAATATCCTTATCTTTATGAGACCCATCTGCATACTTCCCAGGGAAGCGCCTGCGCAGCCGACACAGGGAGCCGGATGGCGATAGCCTGTAAGGAGGCGGGATATACGGGGATCATCGTAACAGACCATAATTGGGGCGGGAATACGGCAGTCAACAGGCATATGCCATGGAAAGAATGGGTCAATGCGTTTGTAAAGGGCTATGAAGATGCAAAACGGACGGGAGACCGCATCGGCCTGGATGTTTTTTTCGGGTATGAGGCGGGATACCGTGGGACGGAGTTTTTAATTTATGGCGTGGATAAGGAATTCATGTTATCCCATGAGGAACTGCGGACGGCCGATGTGGAGCGGCAATATCGGATGATCCATGAAGCGGGGGGAATGGTGGTGCATGCCCATCCGTTCCGGGAGGAATATTATATCCCTGAGGTGCGGCTCTATCCGGAATATGTGGATGCGGTGGAAGGGATTAATGCCACCCATTCCAATCACAGGAGCCGGTCCCACAATAAAGCGGAGTTTGATGAAAAGGCGGTTGACTATGGAAGACAACACAGCTTGCCCATGACAGCGGGGTCGGATATCCACAGAACGGATTTGCTTGGCGGAGGCATGGCTTTCCGGCGGAAATTAAAATCAATCCAAGACTTTATGGAAGCGGTGCGAAACAGAGAGGATTATCTTTTGACCAACGGGGACGAATGGTTTGCCCGGGATGGCTCCCGCATAAACCCGTGAGGCGGAGGACGGGAGTTTTGGCGCGTGATATGGCATAAGGACGGAGGAACTGCATGAAGTTTGTGCATACAGGCGATCTGCATATCGGAAAAATCGTGAATGGTTTTTCCATGATGGAGGATCAGAAGCATATTTTAAGGCAAATTTATGAAATATCCTGCAAAGAAAAGGTGGATGCCCTTTTATTGTCAGGTGATATTTATGACCGGGCGATTCCTCCGGCGGAAGCAGTCGTTCTGCTGGATCATTTCCTGACGGACATGGAAGCGGCGGGTATCCCGGTTCTTTTGGTCAGTGGAAACCACGATTCGCCGGAAAGGCTCGGTTTTGCAGAAAAACTGCTGGAAGATAAAGGGATTCATATCGCGGGTATCTATGAAAACAAATTAAAGGAAGTGAAGGTTATGGACCAGTATGGGGAAGTAACCTTCGTTTTGATGCCGTTTGTACGGCCGGCCGCCGCAGGGGCAAAAAACAGCGGGGAAGCCGTGGCGCATATGCTGTCTGGGGACACCGAGCAAAAGGGGAGAAAAGTATTAGTCACCCATTATTTTGTGACGGACAAGGGCAGGGAGCCGGAGCTTTCCGATGCGGAAACGACAGTCCATGTAGGCGGCCTGGACAATGTGGAGGCTTCTCTTTTTCAGGGATTTGATTATGTGGCGTTAGGGCATATCCACAAACAACAGAAGATCGGACAAGGGGAGGTTTATTATGCAGGATCGCCTTTGGCCTATTCTTTTTCAGAGGCCGGGCAGGAAAAATCGGTGAATCTGGTAGAACTTGGGGGGAATGGGGAGACTGCGGTATGCCGAATCCCTTTAAAGCCCCTGCATGGGATGAGGAGGATAAGGGGAAAGCTGGAAGAGCTGATGCGGCCGGAAATCGTGGCGGCGGGCGATGCCGATGACTATATACGGGCGGAATTGACGGATGAAGAGGAACTAGTTGACCCGATCGGTACCTTGCGGAGCGTATATCCGAATATCATGCAGATCGTGCTGGTGAAGAATGAGGAAAAAGAAAATATGGTTTATACCAGCCGCTTAGAGGAAAAAAGGAAAAGCATTCCCGAGCTTTTCCAGGATTTTTATGAGATGATACGGGGGGAAAAACCAAACGAAGAGAGGATGGAAGCGGTTAGGGCGGCGGCCCGGAAAGCGGGGGAGGAAAAGGTATGAAGCCTGAGAAATTGGTTCTTTCCGGCTGGGGGCCGTATAAAGGCCGGATGGAAGTGGATTTTACCGGGCTGGAAGGCAGAGGGCTGTTTTTGATTACGGGAGCCACCGGCGCGGGCAAAACAACGATTTTCGATGCTATTACTTATGCCCTTTACGGGGATATGAGCGGCGGCATGAGGGAAAAAAACAGCGTGCGCAGCGATTTTGCCGATGAGGACACGCCGACGTTTGTGGAACTTGTTATGCGGCATGGCGAAGAGGAGTACCGTATCGTGCGCAATCCGGAATATATGCGGCCGAAAAAAAAGAAAAGGGGAAAAAGTGTTTATACGAAAGAGAAGGAGAATGCCGTCCTTTATCTTCCTGACGGAAGGATCATTGAGGGGGGCAGTGAAGTAAACAGGAAAATACAGGAGATACTTATTCTGGATTACAGGCAGTTTAAGCAGATATCCATGATCGCCCAAGGCGAGTTTGCAAAGCTTCTGACGGCCTCGCCGGCAGAAAAAATCAAGATATTCCGGGAGATTTTTTCTACTTCCATCTACGATCGTTTTGCGGGCGCGCTGAGAGAACGTTCCGGGGAGCTTTATAAACGTATAATGGAGTACCGGAATAAAATGGATGAAAACATCCATATGCTTGAAATGGGGGAATGGGGCAAGGCCGGATGGGCGGAAGAAAAAGAGGGTGTTCCTGGCTCAAAGCATCCCTATGGAAAGATCATCGCTATGCTGGAAGAAGAGGAGCATCGATGTCGGGAGGAATTGGAGAAAGCGGAGGAGAAACATGCCTTATACGAAAAAGAACTGACCGGGCTGGCAGAAGAGTTTCAAGCTGCGGAGAGGATAAATGAGAAGCTGGAAAGGCTGGAGGAACAGAAGAAACAGAAGGAAGAACTGCTGAGGGAAAAAGACAGGATCGCACAGACAGAAAAAGAGGCAAAGGAAGCGGGAAAGGCGGCTTCCCTGCGGGAAGATTATGTCAACTGCAAAAATGCAAGGGAAACGCTGGCTTCTATAGAAGGGAAAATAGAAAGGGACCGAAAGGAATTGGAGGCATGCGCCGGGGAGCAGGAAAGGATAAGAAGATATTATGAGAAGCGGAAGGAAACGAGGGACGCTTATCAGTTGCTGTCCGTCTGCAGAGAGAAAAAGGAACAGCTGAAAGAGGCGGCCCGGAGGGCAGAAAAAAAGGAAGAGGAATTAAAAAGGCTGCAAGAGCGTTACTTGGTGCAGGAAGAAAAGACGGAACGGAGAAAGAAGGAATTTGAAACGGCAGACCTGGCCTATAAGCGGGCGGTGGTGGGAATCGCGGCCCGCCAGGTGAGGGAAGGGGAACCATGCCCGGTATGCGGTTCCCTGGAGCATCCCCGTGTAGCGGAGGCGGCAAAAGAAGCGCCGGATGAAAAAGAACTCCAACAGCTTCAAAATCGGTATGAGGAGGAAAGAAAACGTCTGATGGAACTGCACGGCAGGGCTGCAGTTTGCAGGGGCGAGGCGGAAAACCAGAAAAAACAGCGGGAAGAATGGACGGAGCAGCTGGAGGAAGTGGAATCGGCCATCGGCCGGATACCGGAAGAGGTCATGGCTGTGCTGGATACGTTGACGGAAAAGGAATACGAGGATATCCTGCATCAATACCAAAGGCTGGAGGCGCAGATCGAAGAAAAAAAGAAGCAGCTTGCCAGGGAAACAGAGGAAGCGGCCGGCCAGAGGGAGAAAAAAAAGAAGCTGGAGGAAGTTTTTGAGAAGGGATACCAAAAGGCAGGATTTTCTTCCCTTCCACAGTACGAACAGGCGCTGCGCCCGGCTGGGGAAATGGAGAAGAAAGAGAGGCAGATCAGGGAATACTATGCCAGGGTGCAGACAATCGAAGGGAGGATAGCTTCCCTAGAGGAGGAAACAAAAGGGAAGAAAAGGGAAGATACGGACGGGCTAAAAACGAGGCAGGAGGAAAAGGCCGCGCAGAGGCAGAGGGCGTTGGAGCTGGTGAACGCGAAGCACCATAGTCTGCAGGAAATGAAAAAGATAAGGAGATCCCTGCAGGAAAAGGGGAAGAAGCTGGAGGCTCTGGAAAAGGAGTATGGAATCGTCAAAGACCTGGACAATATGGCATCCGGGAACAATGCAAAAAAGCTTGTGTTTGAGCAATATGTCATGGCCGGGTATTTTGAAGAGATTCTGCGGGCGGCCAATATCAGGCTGGCGAAAATGACGGGAGGGCGTTATGAACTTTCCCGCAGGGAAGAGATCGGCGACGGAAGGGTAAAGGACAACCTGGAAATGCAGGTCCTTGATTATTATACCGGCAAATACCGGGCGGTGAAAACCTTGTCGGGAGGGGAATGCTTTAAGGTTTCCCTGGCGCTGGCCCTTGGCATGAGCGACGTGGTACAGAGCTACAGCGGAGGCATCCGGGTGGACACGCTGTTTATCGATGAAGGGTTCGGGGGCCTTGACAGCGAATCGCTGGATCAGTCCTGCCAGACATTGCTGTCTCTGGCGGAGAAGGACAGGCTGATCGGGATTATTTCCCATGTGCCGGAACTGGCGGAAAAAATTGAGAAACAGATCGTTGTAACAAAAACAAACGTAGGCAGCAGGGCGGAAGTTGTGGTAAAATAGTAAAATACGATGGAGGTCGATATGAAAAATATGGAAAATAAATACGATGTGATTATTATAGGAGCCGGGCCGGGCGGGATTTTTTGTGCTTATGAATTGATGCGGCAGAAAAAGGAGCTGAAGGTGCTGGTTGTGGAAAAGGGGCGTTCGATTGAAAAGAGGAACTGCCCGAAAAGGGTGACAAAGCAGTGCGTGGGCTGCAAGCCTTGCTCGATTACGACAGGGTTTGCCGGGGCAGGGGCTTTTTCCGACGGGAAACTGTCGCTGTCGCCGGATGTGGGCGGCAATTTGCCGGCGATTCTCGGGTATGAGGAAACGGTCCGGCTGATCCGGGAGTCGGATGATATTTATTTGAAATTCGGCGCGGACACGAATGTATACGGGATTGATAAAGAAAAGGAAATCCGGGAGATCCGCCGGGAGGCGATTAATGCCAACTTAAAGCTGGTGGAATGCCCGATCCGCCATCTGGGGACGGAAGAGGGATATAAGATTTATTCCAGGCTGCAAAAGCATCTGGAGGAAGAGGGAGTGACGCTTCTTTTCCAGACAATGGTGGAAACGATCCTGGTGGAGGATGGAAAGGCGGTCGGTATTGTAACCGATAAAGGAGAATCCTATTATGCGGAGGAAATCGTATCGGCAGTGGGCCGGGAAGGCGCAGACTGGTTTAAGGATAAATGCGGCGAGATCGGCATAGAAACAATGCCGGGTACGGTGGACATCGGCGTCCGTGTGGAAGTAAGGGACGAAGTCATGCAGTTTTTGAACGAAAACTTGTATGAAGCCAAGCTCGTATTATACACGCCGACCTTTGACGATAAAGTCAGGACATTCTGCACCAATCCTTCCGGTGAAGTGGCAACGGAATATTATGAGGGCGGCCTTGCAGTCGTGAACGGGCATGCCTATAAATCGCAGGAGTATAAAACAAATAATACGAATTTTGCTATTTTAGTGTCTAAAAACTTTACGAAGCCTTTTAAGACGCCGATCGAATACGGAAAGCAGATCGCCCAGCTGTCCAACATGCTCTGCGGCGGCAGGATTATGGTGCAGACCTTCGGCGATTTTAAAAGGGGAAGAAGGACGACCGAGGAGAGGCTTTGCCGGAATAACATCATTCCTACGTTAAAGGATGCGGTGCCGGGCGACCTGTCGCTGGTCTTCCCGCACCGGATTATGGTGGATATCCAGGAAATGCTGGAAGCTTTGGACAAGGTGACGCCGGGCATCGCGTCGGATGAAACGCTGCTTTACGGCGTGGAAGTAAAGTTTTATTCCAACCGGGTAGTGGTGAACAAAGAATTTGAAACGAGCGTCAAGGGGCTTCGGGCGATTGGCGACGGGGCCGGCGTGACGAGAGGACTGCAGCAGGCATCCGCCAACGGCATCAGTGTGGCGAGAAGCATTTTGAAAGGGATGGATTAAGAAGCAGTGATTGGGAACAGGAAATGCGGACGGAGGAGAAGGGCGGCGGGCAGATGCCTGGCGGCGGGAATCGGACTGGCCGTTCTTTTTGCCGGCTGCGGGATGCCTATAGAAGATAATACGAAGGTGGTGCTGACTACCGGATTCGAGAAAGACGAGATTTTCCGTATCGAAGGAATATCCTGCCGCGTGCCGGAGATTATGGTATATCTGACGAATACCCAAAACCAGTATGAGAGCGTATATGGTTCCGAAATTTGGAAAGCCAATGCGGAGGGAATTACGCTGGAACAGAATATCAAAGATACCGCGCTGGCCAGGATCGCCCAGATTAAAACGATGAATTTGCTTGCCAGGGAATATAAGGTGGAGCTGTCGGAACAGGAACAGGAAATGGCAGCGGAAGCTTCCGCCGCTTATTTTGCCTCTTTAAACGACAAGGAAAGGGCATTGATGGGAGTGACGGAGGATACTATCTTAGGCTTGTATGCGGAATATGCCTTGGCGAACAAGGTTTACCAGTTTATTATCCGTGATATCAATCCCGAAATCAGCGATGATGAGGCGCGTACGATCACGGTGCAGCATGTGCTGATCAAGACCTATGCCTTGGACGGAACGGGAGCCAGGGTAGAATATACGGAAAAAGCAAAAGAAACAGCTTATGAGACGGCAAAGGAAGTATTAAAGCTGGCCCGGGACGGGGATATGGATTTTGAACAGCTGGTCGCAAAGTACAGCGAAGACAATAAAGGAACATACTCCTTCGGCAAGGGGGATATGGAAGAAAACTTTGAAGAAGCGGCGTTTAACCTCGGCACGGGGGAAATCAGCGATATTGTGGAAACAAAGTATGGATACCACATTATTAAATGCATCACGACTTTTGACAGGGCGGAGACGGATGCCAATAAAGTAAAGATCGTCGAGGAGAGGAAAAAGGAAGTATTCGGCCAGGAATATGATACGTTCGTGCAGTCGCTGACGAGGAACCTGAACGAGGAACTCTGGGACAGCGTGGCATTCCTCGATGACCCGGAAGTCCGTACCGCAGATTTTTTTGATGTTTATGAAGAATATTTTAACGAGTAAACGCTGCCGTTACAAGCCGCCATGCCAGTTTAGAAAGATTTTAGAAATAGGGAAATGCCCGATTTTACAAGGGAAATGGGAAATTATTAGCACTCGTTTTTAATGAGTGCTAATTTTCTCTTGACTTTTGGGCGGGTTGGAATTAAACTAGGAAACAGGTTAAGAAATGACAGAAAAAAATAAAAAGGGAGTGGCGCATTATGGCAGCAAAACACGGTAATTTATCAATAAACAGCGATAATATTTTTCCTATTATCAAAAAATGGCTGTATTCCGACCATGACATTTTCATGAGGGAAATGATTTCCAACGGATGCGACGCGATTACAAAGCGGAAAAAACTGGAAATGATGGGAGAATGTGTTCTGGCGGATGACTACAAGGCGAAAATAGAAGTAGTGGTCAACCCGGAAGAAAAGACGCTGAAATTTATTGATAACGGGATCGGCATGACGGCGGACGAGGTGGAGGAATATATCAATCAGATCGCTTTTTCCGGGGCGACGGACTTTTTTGAAAAGTATAAGGACAAGACGAATGAGGACCAGATTATCGGACACTTCGGCCTTGGCTTTTATTCCGCATTTATGGTAGCGGACCAGGTAAACATTGATACGCTTTCTTATAAAGAGGGAGCAAAGCCGGTGCATTGGGAGTGCGACGGGGGAACGGAATTTGATATGGAAGAGGGAAGCAGGACTGAGGTCGGGACGGAAATCACCCTCTATATCAACGAGGACTGCCTGGAATTCTGCAACGAATATAAGGCAAGGGAGGTTATAAAAAAATACTGTTCCTTTATGCCGACGGAAATTTATCTGTCCAAAGCAAATACGACAGAAACGCAGATTATCAAGGCAGAAGAAAAGCTGGATACGGATACCGTCATAGAAGAGATCAAGAAAGAAAAGGAAGAGGATGAGCAGAAACTGAAAATTACAAAGAGGCCGGAACTCCTGAACGAGACGACTCCTCTTTGGACAAAGCATCCGAATGAATGCACGAAAGAAGAATATCTGGAATTTTACCGCAAGGTATTCCAGGATTATAAGGAGCCGCTGTTCTGGATTCATTTGAATATGGATTATCCGTTTAATTTAAAGGGCATCTTGTATTTCCCGAAAATCAATATGGAATATGAGTCCATTGAAGGAACGATCAAGCTTTACAATAACCAGGTGTTCATCGCGGACAATATTAAGGAAGTCATCCCGGAATTCCTGTTGCTGCTAAAAGGCGTGATCGACTGCCCTGACCTGCCGTTAAATGTTTCCAGGAGCGCGCTGCAGAATGACGGTTTTGTAAAGAAGATTTCCGACTACATTTCCAAGAAAGTAGCTGACAAATTGTCCGGCATGTGCAAGACGGAAAAAGAAGAATATGATAAATATTGGGACGATATCAGCCCGTTCATCAAGTTCGGCTGCCTAAAGGACGATAAGTTCTGCGAGAAGATGACGGATTATATTCTCTTTAAAAATTTGGAAGGAAAATATCTGACATTGCCCGAGTGCCTGGAGGTCAACAAGACGGACGTGGAAGAAAATGCGGACGGCAATTCTGTGGAAGGGGAAGCCCCGGATGCGGAAGATAACCCGGCAGAGGGAGAAGTCTTGGATGCGGACGGCAATCCCGTGGAAGGAGAGGTGCTGGATGCGGACGGCAACCCGGTAGAAGAGGAAGAGGAGGAGAAAAAAGAGAAGGTCATCTACTATGTGACGGACGAACAGCAGCAGAGCCAGTACATCAATATGTTTAAGGCAGCGAAAATGGATGCGGTGATCCTGACCCATAACATTGACCAGCCCTTTATTTCCCAGCTGGAGGCAAAAAATGAAGGCATTAAGTTCCAGCGTATCGATGCGGATCTGACGGATTCCTTCAAATCAAAAACGTCCAAAAAGGCCGCAAAAGAGATGGAAGAGCAGGCAGAAGAAATTGCCAAGATTATGAAAAAAGCTCTTAAAAAAGACAATCTCACGGTGAAAGTTGAAAAATTGAAAAATAAAAAGATATCATCGATGATCACGGTTTCCGAGGAAAGCAGACGGATGCAGGATATGATGAAAATGTATGCCATGAACGGAATGGATATGGGATTCGGGCAGGAAGGGGAGACCCTTGTGCTGAACGCAAACCATCCGCTGGTGCAGTATGTGCTGGACAACAAAGAAGGCGATCATGTGAAGATGATCTGCGAACAGCTGTATGACTTGGCATTGTTGCAGAATGCGCCTTTGAAGCCGGAAGCTATGACAAAGTTTATCGCAAGAAGCAATGATATTATGATGATGCTGACGAAATAGAAGACCTCGCCGGGCAGAACAGGCATTGGAAGAGTTTCACAGGCAGGAAAACCTCTGCATATAATGGGGTAAACAAATATGCAGAGGTTTTATTATGTCTGTAAATAGAATACATGCCGCACAGAACGCCGGACCCGATACAGGAAGGCTGAAAATCAGTGTAACTTCCTCCATGGGTCTCATCCCGGTTACGGACGCCACAGTGAAAATATCTTATAAAGGGATGCCCGATTCCATAATAGAAACATTGAATACCGATATGTCCGGGCAGACAGAGGAGGTATCGCTTCCGGCACCGCCTTTGGAGTACAGCCTGGAACCCGGGTCGGAACAGCCCTATTCGGAATACAATATTGAGGTGGATGCCCCGGGTTATGAGCCGGTGACAATATCAGGGACGGAGATCCTGCCGGAATCCCTGGCATTGCAGCCCGTCCGGATGAATCCCATTGAGGTGGAGCAGAGGGAGGAGGAGACGATCGTCATTCCGGATCATACCTTATATGGGGAATATCCGCCCAAAATTCCCGAGGATGAAATCAAACCGATGGATGAAACAGGGGAAATCGTACTTAGCAGGGTTGTTATCCCAGAATATGTGGTCGTTCATGACGGTGCGCCTTCGGATGCCTCTGCTCCGAACTATTACGTAAAGTATAAGGATTATATTAAAAACGTGGCATCCTCGGAGATTTATGCCACATGGCCGGAAAGCGCGATTTATGCCAATGTGCTGGCGATTATGTCCGTGACTCTGAACAGGGTATATACGGAGTGGTGCCGGAATCAGCACTGGATATAAACTTCTTAAGAAATTGGGAATATATTGCTTTTCCAAGGTGAATATTGTATGATAACTCTATATAATGTGTTTCGAATGTCAGAATGTGCATCCTGTTAGACCAAGCGGATGCAGTTCCTTGTTTGCAGATGATGAGAGGATAAGGATATGAAGAAATATGTGTTGACCCAAAAGCATTCATTTTTAAAGATGTATAAAACTGCAAAATTATATATAGCGGCCTGTCTGGTGTTTGGACTGGCAGCAGCTCCCTGGAATCGAATGGAGGCCCATGCGGTTGAGATTCTGGCGACGGTGAACGGAACGGTTTTATCGGGGACAAACACGGAACTGCTGAAGCTTTCCACAAGGGAAGGGTATATGGAAATCAAGCTGGACAGCGGGACGGATATCACTGCTTGTAAAATACTTCTGCCGGATAAGAGGGTGAGCGTCGCCGTGACTTACGGTTCTGACGGATATCTGCATGCGGCCAAGATTACCAGCGAGACACAGGAAGCCGGAGTAACGCTTGACTCTTCGGCAACAGCCACCGTAACGGGGAAAATAGGGGATAAGACGACGGGCAATGTATTATATGTTTCCACGCAGCAGGGCGAAATGGAAATAAAACTGGATGCCACTACTGATGTCAGCGGATGCTCCCTGCTTGTGGTGGGAAAAAGCTATAATATTACATGTATGAGAGGCTCGGATGCTTATATGCATGCAGCGAGAATTTATGATATCGGGACAGCCGCGCCCACGACTCCTATAGGAACTGGCACGCCGACAGTAAATATACCGACGGTGAATGGGACTGCGGCGGTGACGCCCGGCACCCAGGTATCGGGCATAACGCCCGCACCGGCTGCGGCGGTAAATGTTTCGACAGTCACGGTGTCAGGGACGGCAACGGATAAAACGAAGGAAGGGCTTTTATACTTATCCACCAATGAGGGGGAGATGCAGCTCGTGATCGATAATAATACGGATACCAGAAACGGCGTTGTGCTTACGCCGGGCAATAAGCTGATGGTTTCCTGCTATCGGGGTTCCGATGCCTATATGCATGCTGCCAGCATCGTGGGAACAAAGGAAAGCACAGGCTCTGCGGAGATAGACCGTTCTTCGCCAGCGACTGTCACGGGGACGGTGGCGGACGGATCCACGCAGAATGTACTTTGCCTGTCCACCAGCGGGGGAACTATGGAGCTGAAGCTGGATGCGGTAAACAGCATCAGCAACTGCAAAGCTTTTGTCAGAGGGAAAAAACTGACCGTGACGTGCGCACGCGGCTCGGATGCTTATATGCATGCATTGGATATTGTCGGGAATTGATTGAGATATGATAAATGTGAATGGAGATGAACTATGGCAATCAAAATGATAGAAATTTTGAACGTAATGGTGTTCAAACGTCATTTGGAGAAGGATAATGCTGGTTTAAAAAATATAAAAGAAGGCGATACATTTCATGATGGATTCAAAATGGAATTTTGTGATGGAATAAATGTTCTGATTGGTGAAAATGGAGTTGGAAAGACAACTATCCTGAAAATGATTTATGCAGCAACACAATGGTCAATCAGGAAGGCTGATCAGGGAAAAGCAAAGAGTTTGATAGAATTTTTCTCCAACAGCCTGAAAGATAGTGATGCTTTAAAAAATGCAGAAAATAAAGAAGATTATTGTTATTACAGAGTATCAGATGGCACACACAGCTTTGAAGACAATCTTTCTCGTCATGCTATAGTTAATTACGGTAAACGGCTTGGGTTGGATATACAGTCCGTATTTATTCCTACGACAGAAATGTTATCCCATGCAAAAGGTTTTCTGGCAATGAATCAGAAATATAATATGCCTTTTGATGGAACGCAGATAGATATTATTGTAAATGCCTCTTTGCCAGAAACACGGGAAATGCCCTCTGTTATGAGTGGCATTCTTGATAAAATCAGCGAGGTGATTGATGGAACGGTTATTTTAGAAAATGACTCTTTTTATATGTTAAAAAAGGATGGCAGAAAAGTGGATTTCTCATTAGAGGCGGAGGGGTTACGTAAATTAGGTTTGCTTTGGAAACTAATAAGAAATGGTCTTCTGGAGAAAGGGACGGTTCTTTTATGGGATGAGCCAGAAGCAAATTTGAATCCTGAATTATATCCTCTTGTTGCAGAAATTCTGCTGGAATTACAGAAAAATGGAACCCAGATTATTGTGGCCACACATAGTTATAATTTTGCAAAATATCTGGAAGTTCGACGTACAAATAAAGAGCAGGTGATGTTCCATAATTTATACAAAAGCCGGAACTTGTTTTTAGATGAATCGCAAAAGATATTTTCCGGGATGGATGAGCATAGTGAGACAATATGCAGCCAGTCGGCATACAAGATGGATGAAATCAAGTCCAATCATATTATGATTGCAGATAATAAACTGCTTGATGAAATATATGAGCTGTGAGAGAATACTATGAAGGATATATTTATAGAGGAAAACGGAGCATACAGTATTGATTGCAGAGCGGCTGTATGGGCAACGGATAAGATGCATGAAGATTATCACAATGCAGGGATACATATTAATGATGTGGATTTTTTGATTGAAAATTCTACGTATATTCTTATGGTAGAGTATAAGAATGCGTGTCTTGCAAATGCAGAGAATCCTGAAGCTTTCCATCCAATGACGGATAAAAAAATATTAGTGGCATCACGAAAATTTTATGATGCCTTGCATTATTTGAGATTATTAGATAAAAATAAACCAATTCAATACATATATATTCTTGAATATCCCAATGGAGATGTGACTGCCAGAAAGAGGCTGCGAAATAGATTAAAAATGGAATTGCCTTTTGTTCTTCAGGATAATCTAGGGAATGGCAAGAAACTGATAGAGCATATAGATGTCCTTTCCATAGCGGAGTGGAATGCTGATAAGAGTTACGGGAAGTATCCAATAAAGCAAGTATCAGAATAGAGTTGTTTATTTTGGTGAGCAATGAGCCAAGTGATTGTATAAAGCGGGGAGAATTAGGAAAGCGAATCAGCGGTGATTCCGGCGTACCGAAATCAAGGCTACAACTTTACTATTACATCATCCACCGCTTACGACCAGAAGTGGATGCGCGGAAGAAATATTTTTGATAATATTGATTATTTGGTAGATACTATTTTTGCAAATTATTTGTCACGCCCTGGCGTCCGCCAGCCAATTTTTACCTCCTATTGCGACGGAAACCGCGTGACTTGCAGCGGATTAAGCCAATGGGGTTCCAAATATCTTGGGGAAGAAGGGTATTCAGCGATAGAAATCATCCGCTACTATTTTGGAAACGATATGTACATCAACTCGGCGGAAAGCATTGCCGGAGTTCCGTCCTCCTGGCCGGGATACAACCTGACGATAGGATCCAGCGGCGATAAAGTGCGCCAAATGCAGCAGCAGCTGAACCGGATCGCCCAGAATTATCCGGCGATCCCGGTAATCGCGGCGGATGGGATCTATGGGAGCCGAACGGCGGATGCGGTGAAAACTTTCCAAAGGATATTTAATATGCCGCAGTCCGGCATAGTGGATTACCCTACTTGGTATCAGATCTCCAATATATATGTAGGAGTCAGCCGCATTGCGGAACCGGCATAAAGATTAGCGTAGTGTGAGAAAAACTTCTAACGCTCATGCCAGAGGGCATTTCGTGAAGAAGTTCTAGACTTGCTTTGCAAGTCTTTCTCACACCGAAAAATGCCTGAAAAGCGGCATTTTTCATCGGGATTATGGGAGTTAGTGTGGAAAGGATATGGGTATTAGAATGGACAGAACGCATAAATCAAGAAGAATCACGAAAAAAATTGGAAAGCCGCTGGCAAAGATGCTGAAGGAGAAACAGAAAACGATAAAATTAAGAGAACATAACCAGCGGAAAACATTAAAGCAAACCGAAAAGAATCGGATCAAAATGCAGAAAGTCAAAGCGAAACTTCACCGTAAGGCCGTCAAAGCCCGGAAAAAGAATGTAGAAAAGAGGTTGGACTGGTTATTGGCCGGAAGCTGCTTCCTCGTATGTCTTGCGGCATCTTTGGTAGAGTCGGGGCGGGAAAAAAAGCAAAAGAAACAAAAGGCGAAGAAAAATGCTCCTGCGTGACTGGGAGCATTTTTCTTATTTATGTATGAGCAGCACGCCGGTAATCTCTTGGTGTTATGCCATAAGCTTTCTTGAATTGTTTTCCCATGTAAGTGCTGTCTGTAAAACCGCATTGATAGCTGATTTCTGTAATGGAAAGCTCTGAATGGGAAAGTAATTCTTTGGCTCTGTTTAAGCGGTAATGCATCAGATATTCGAAAGGTGTCTGTTGTATGGCTTTTTGGAATATACGGTTTGCTTCTCTCGGCGAAATGTTTGCCGCAGCAGCAATTTCCTCTAAGGCAAGCTTGTTTCCAAAATTTCTGTGAATATAAGATATCATACTTTTTATACGGTTTTGTTTCTCGGTTTCTGCTATTTGCGGGGCTTTAAAATGCTTTTCTATTTCTTCAAGGAGCAGAAGCCATGCGGTAGACAGAGTGTTTCTGATTGCGATCTCCTGTCCTGGCTCAGCGTTTATTTCTTTGAGCAAAATCAGATGATTCAGGACAGCATCCGCTTCTTTAGTTCCTCTTTGAATCACATGGACGGAAATCTGATGGTTCTGGAGGATGGGATTCATATATTTGGAAGTGATCCTGCTTCCAAAATGTCCGCCAATAAAGATGGGATGGAAAATATGATTAATTTCCATCGCTGGCTGCCCTGGATTTCCATTGATTTTTGTATCCATTACATTTGCATTGATAAAAAAGCCGTTTCCTTGATGGACAGGATAGTCCTGGTCGATAGTTCGAATCACGCTCGTCCCTTTTTCTATATAGCCCAGTTCCAGCTCGTCGTGCCAATGCCAAGGAACGACAAAGTCTGTAAGATTCCGTTCGTGCATGCAATAAGGAAACTCTACAGTCATTCCTTCTATTTTTTCTACTTGGTTTTGATCCGTAATAAATGTCTGCATATCCTCTCCTTCCTATATTTCCTGATATATAAGTAATATAACATAATTGGCGGGATAATACTAGTATACGGCAATAAATGCATATTATATAACTGCTTTATGTAGTAATATACAGATATATCAAAGGACAGGAGGATATATATTATGACTATATTTTTTATTCCGGACAGAGAAAAATTTTTGAATACGGTAGAAAAAAGCAGCGGAGAGGTAATGCTGCACATGCCGGATGGAAACCGGCTTGACTTAAAACGGAGCCAGAATGCCAGGGAGATTTTTCGAAGCTTGCATATTGGAACATCAGGCCTTTGCGTTAGCTTGTCTGATGCCAAAGATATGCCGGCTTTTCTTCGGTATATGATGGAAGCCCGTGCAAAAGCGGCATAGGATGTGTGCTGTTAAGCCGGATGGCTCCCCATTTACCAGGCTTTGACGTTTGCCTGGTAAAGGGGGGATTTGATAATTTGGAAGGAACAGTTGTCTTTCAGAAAGATGTCTGAAAAGTTTTTGCTTAATCCAAATTCAACCGATTCTTCAGCATATGTTCGGTAAGGAAATACAACCCCGCACAAACTGCCAGGCAGAATCCGATCGACAGGAGCATAGCAAGCAGAACGGAATAGTCGTAACTGTTATAATAGCTGATCCCATAGGAAAAGAAAAAGGTAAAGAGACCGTTGCTATAGGATGGAATGCCGCGCAGGAAGGATGAAATAATTTCGAAAACAACGTATTCCCCGATATACCATATAACGGCTCCTGCCACTTTATGGCGTGCAAAGAGCTGGCCGAGGGCGATGGCGGTATAAATCTTTAAAATCGATAAAGCCGTGGACGCGACCATATAAACCAGGCTAAGGAAGGCAAACAGGACAAAGCTGATTCCGACATCTTCCCTGAAAAAATTTAACAGATCAGGAAAATCATGCGCGATTTCATAAAGGATATTCACGTCCGAATAAGAGAGCGAAGCGGTATATACGAGTGAAAATATGCTGATGGATACGACTGTTCCCGTGATAAAGGACCAGATGACCCCGGTAAAAAGCTTGGATAAAATAATCTGCCTTGCGGTGACTGGCAGGGTATTGGTAAGATAACCTTCATCCGTATATATGTTTTTATAATAACGGACAGTGATGGCAATCGTCACTCCGATGGAACCGGCGGCAATGGCCAGAATATAGAAAAATACGGCAAGCCCCAGCATAATCTCGATTCCCCGTATATCCAGCTCCCAAAAAGGCGAGGCCAGGGAAATGATTCCAATAAAAGTCATGATGCCGAGAAAAACATTGATTGCTGTCGGCACTTTCCAGAAAGCTTTCCATTCATATTTGAATAATTTTTTTAACATGCGAATACCCTCCTAAAATAAGCATCTACGGACTGGCCGTATTCTTCCCTGATCTGATCCACCGGCATATGGGTGATGACCTGTCCGCTGCGGATAAAGATCACCTCATCCAGTATATTTTCGATATCCGAAATCAGGTGGGTAGATAAAAGAATGCTCGCATTCTCGTTATAATTCGTAATAATCGTGTTCAGGATATAATCCCGGGCCGCAGGGTCTACCCCGGCGATCGGCTCATCCAGGATAAAAAGATCCGCGTGCCTGCTCATAACAAGGATGAGCTGCACCTTTTCTTTCGTTCCCTTGGACAATGTTTTTAACGGCGCGGTAGGCGGGATATTCAAAGAACCCAGCATCGAAAATGCTCTGTTTTTGTCAAAGTCAGCATAAAAATCTTCAAAAAAATCCACAAGATCGCATACTTTCATGCCGCTTTGCAGATAAGTCCGTTCCGGCAGATAGGCGATCCTTGCCTTTGTTTCCGGCCCCGGCGCCATGCCGTTGATTAATATGCTGCCTGCGGTCGGGGTAAGAAGGCCGTTTATCATTTTGATCAGGGTGGTCTTGCCGCTGCCATTCGGACCGAGTAATCCGATGATTTTGCCTCTCGGTATGGTAAGATTCAAATTATTTACTGCCAGAGTATTGCCGTATACTTTCGTCAACCCCTGCATAACTGCTAATGCTTCCATTAATATTTCTCCCTCCAATTTTACTAGCTGACGGCTTGCCGCTCAGCTTGATGACGGCTTGCCGTTCAGCTGCTGATGGCGCAGGTTTCCCTGACCGCTTTCTGAACGAGCGATAAAATGTCTTCCATCGAATATCCCAGTTCCTTCATGGCCCGGAAAAAGTTTTTCATGTATTCATCGGCGAGATTAGCCTGTGTTTTCTGAATCAATTCCGTATCCTCCGTAACGATGCGCCCGCTTGTGCGCTGCGTGATAATGAGCGAGTTCCGTTCCAGCTCCGCGAGGGCTTTCTGCATCGTATTCGGATTGACGCTCGCTTCCGCCGCCAGCTCCCTGACGCTGGGAAGCCTGTCTCCAGCCTTGTATTTGCCCGAAGTGATCTGTATTTGTATGATTTCCACAAGCTGGGAGTAAATAGGCTTATCCGCGCTCAAATTCCATGCCATATGATCCTTCCTTTCCGTATGTATTTTGTACTACTGTATTATTTAATTAATACAATATAACTTTAGCATAGATTTGTCAAGAGGGAAATTGAATTCGCGGAAATCCATTTTTGCAGAGGACATGGCGCGGCGGGGAGCGGGGAAGGAAACGGGAACGGCATCCGTAGCCGCATGGGAAGGGTCCGGCATGGGCTGGGATTTTCTGCTGTTGTGAACAATCAGTAATTTCATTTATGAAATTGTTCACTTATGAAATGGTCGAATTCTTAGGGTGAAATTGCCACGGATGGCAATTTCAGGAAAAAAGGACACGGATGTCCTTTTTTTCCGCCCCGGCTGGTTTGATATCATTTGTCCATTTCATTAGTGAAATCTGATTGGCAACTCTAGCAGAAAATCCCAGCCCATGCCGGACCCTTCCCATGCGGCTGCGGATGCCGTTCCCGTTTCCTTCCCCGCTCCCCGCCATGCCATGCCCTCTGCAAAAATGGATTTCCGCGAATTCAAGCTGCCCAGCAGTTGCAGAAAGCAGCCGGTTGATGATATAATTCAATGGTATATATGGAAAGGGAAACAAAATATGGAAAAGACGGATGTTTTGGAGTTTTCTGACATATCTTTAGAGCTTTCCTTAAAGCAGGGGGAGACGGCGGAAGGCTCGTTTATTATTTATGCTCCCGGGGATGTGCCGGCAGAGGGGTGGATTGTTTCCTCGCAGATGCGGATGGAGTGTCTGGCAGAGGAGTTTATAGGGACGAAAGAAACGATCCCCTATCGTTTTACTTCGAAGGGGATGGAGCCGGAAGATGTATTGGAGGGCGCGTTTTTTATTGTTACGAATTATGGGGAATATGAACTCCCTTACCGTGTTACGATCGAGAAAGATGAAATCGAGTCCAGCATGGGGACTATTAAAAATATGTTTCATTTTACTAACCTGGCAAAGGAAAATTGGGAGGAAGCGGTAAAGATCTTTTATTCCCCCCGGTTTCAGACTATTTTCGCCAGCGGACTGGACAGGCAGTATTACAGCGCGTATAAAGGATTGTCGGCAGTCCATGGAAATGAGCGGAATATGGAGGAGTTCCTTCTGGAGATCAATAAGAAGCAGAAGGTCGAATTTGTTCCGGAAAAAACGGAAATTCTGATCGAAGACCCGCAGGAAGTATCCAGGCATGAGATCGGGGTTACGAGGAACGGCTGGGGATATACTTCTCTGGAGTTAAAGGCAGAGGGGGATTTTTTGAGGGTGGAGAAGGAAAGGGCATCGGAATATGATTTCCTTGGCAATCTCTTCCATCTGGTTTTTTATGTAGACAGCGGAATGCTTCACGCGGGGCGCAATTTCGGAAGCATCTGTATTTCTGACCCGCACAGGGAGATCCGGATTCCGGTGACGGTGGTCAGCCATGCGCAGGAGCGGCGTTTTTACGGCATATGCCGGGAAAAAAAGAAGCTGCTGATGCAGATGGTCGATGCGTACTGTGCATTTCGGGGGAAAAAGGTCAGCGGCAGGATATGGATGGGGGAGACGGAAAAGCTGTTGGACAGGCTTTCGGCGCTGGATGGCAGGGATATCCAGACAAAATTGTTCCGCGCGCAGCTTTTTATCACCCAGGAGCGGATCCAGGAGGCGAAATGGGAGATGGAGCGCATCAGGGCGGCAATCGATAAAGAGGAATGCAGGCCGGAAGTCTGGTGTTACTATCTTTATCTGACCACTTTGTATTCGGAAGAAGATTCTTATGTGGATGAGATTACGGAAAGGATATCCTGGATTTATAAAACGAACAGGGATAACTGGAGGATCGGATGGCTGATGCTGCATTTGGCAGAGGAGTATACAAAAAGCCCGTCCAGGCGATGGTTATTTTTAGAAGAACAGTTCCAGGGAGGGTGTACCAGCCCGGTATTGTATATTGAGGCATGGCGGCTGCTGGAGATGAATCCGGCCCTCTTGATGAAAATGGAGAGTTTTGAAATACAAGTATTGAATTTCGCTGCAAAAAAAGGCTTTCTGACAAGGGATATCATTGTACAGATACGTTACCAGATACAGAAGATGAAAACATATTCGGAGAGGGCTTTTTATATCCTGAAAGAATATTATGGAAAATTCCCGGATAACGAAACGCTTCAGGCAATCTGCACGCTGCTGATCAAAGGAAACCGGACGGACAGCGCCAGCTTTTCCTGGTATAGCATGGGCGTGGAGCAGGAACTGCGCATCACTAGGCTGTATGAGTATTATATGATGGCGCTGCCTGCGGATTTTGAAGGGGAAATCCCTAAAATGGTGCTGATGTATTTTGCTTACCAGAGCCAGCTCGATTACAGGAAGAATGCATTTTTGTATGCTTATATCTATAGGAGGCGCAAAGAACATCCGGAATATTATATCAAATTCTGCGCCCAGATCGAAAATTTTGTGCTTTACCAGCTTCAGAAAGGCAGAATCAACAAGGATCTCGCCTATTTATATAAGAATACGCTGACAGCGAACCTGATGAACGAGGAGAGGGCCAAACAGCTCGTGACGCTGATTTTTACCCATACCGTGCGGACGGAAAATAAGAAGATCCGCCAGGCGGTGGTCAGTTACGCGCTGAGCAGCAGGGAGTACCGTTATCCTTTCAGCGACGGCTGTGCGGCTGTGCCGCTGTATGGGGAGGACTATAAAATCCTGCTGGAGGACGGGGACGGGAACCGTTATACGGCCAGCATACCGGTCCAGACGGAGAAGATGATAGGACCGGGGAAACTTTTACGGATGGCGGTGCCTTTTGTAAGATCCCATACGGGGCTGGATATTTATATGTGCGAAAGCAATCGGTCGCTGGCAGAGGTGAAGGAGGAAAACGTGCTACAGTTCCGCCGGATATCGGAATCGCCCTATATTGAAAAAGAAAGAAAAAGTGAAATATGCCTGAAGCTGATCCATTATTATTATGAGAGGGATTCCCTCATGGATTTGGAAGATTACCTGAAAGGGCTGGAACCGGAAGGGATGGGGCAGAAGGAAAGGGGCGAAGCCATACGGTTTATGGTGATCTGCGGGCTGTATGAGAAAGCTTTTGAATGGATAAAGAGTTTCGGCGTGCAGGGTATTGACGCGAAAACGGCGATGAGGATGTGCAGCCGCCTGATTTCCCGCAACGGGTATATAGAAGACCGGGATATGACCGCGATCGCTTATTATGCTTTCCAAAAAGGAAAGTATGACGGAAATCTGCTTTCTTACCTAGTGTATTTTTATAAAGGAATGCTCTGGCAGCTGAAAAAAATCTGGAAGTCGGCATCCGCTTTCGAGGTGGATACTTATGCAGTTTGTGAGAGAATGCTCATACAAATGTTATTTTCCGGCGCTTTTATCGGGGAAAGGGCAGAGGTGTTCAAAACCTATGTGTCCGGCGGTGCAAAGGCTGAGGTGGAAACGGCTTTCCTGGCCCAGTGTTCTTATGACTATTTTGTGGAAGACAAAGCGATTGATCCGTTCTTCTTTACAGATGCGGTTCGGGTATATGAGAGAGGGGAGAAACTGCATAAAGTATGCAAAATGGCCTTTTTAAAATATTTTGCGGCAAATAAGAAGGAGATAACTCCGAAAATACGGATGGCGGCGGGACTGTTTCTATCCGATTTGTCAGAAGCCGGCATTTACTTTGCTTTTTTCAGGGAATATATAAAAGAACTGCCAGGGGCGGAACGGTTTGCGGATAAAACGGTGATTGAGTACCGGGCGAAACCGGGGAGCCGCGTGGTGATCCATTACAAAATAGAACGGGGCAATTATACGGAGAATGAGTACAAGCAGGAAGAAATGAAGGAAATGTACGGCGGGATTTATGCAAAATCATTCATTCTCTTTTTTGGCGAACGGCTCCATTATTATATTATGGAAGAACTAGAGGGGGAAAAGCGATTCAGCGAAAGTGCTTCCGTGAACGGCGGGGACAGCTTCCATGGGGAAGGCGAAGGGCGTTTCGGCCTGCTGAATGAAGTCATAGCGGCAGGAGCGCTTCAGGATTATGAATCGCAGAGCCGCCTGCTGGAAGATTATTATAAAAAGGAGTATATTGTTTCCCGGATATTCCGGCTGAAGATGGAGGAACCGGGCAGAGACGGGAAGAAAGCGTAAGGGTGAAAAAATGCGTTTGGAAAGAAAAGACGGGGCTGTAAAAAAGACTAAGGGCCGCATCGTCATTGGGTATGACTTGAGCGATGACTATGCCCAGATCAGCTATTACTTTCTGCAAAAGGAAGGGGATGTGGAAACTCTTGCGGTGGTGACGGGTACGGAGCAGTACAATATTCCGGCGGTTTTATGCCGGAAAAAGGAAGTGAAACAGTGGCTGTTCGGCAGGGAGGCAGCTAAGTTCGCCAAAGAGGGGGAATGCTTTCTGATCAGGAATCTGGTAAGTCTGGCGAGAAACGGGGGATGGGTGGAAGCGGGGGATGAAAAATTTGACCCTGTGGCGCTTCTTACCCTTTTTATCAGGCGGAGCCTTTCGCTGCTTACGTTGATCGCGCCTCCCGATTATTTGGAAGGGATCATGTTTACCGTAGACCATCTGGACGGGCGGATGGTGGAAATCTTATCCCAGGCAGGGGCAAACCTCCAGTTAAAGACGGATCAGATTTATTTCCAGAGCCATGTGGAAAGCTATTATTATTACATGCTGCACCAGCCGAAGGAGCTTTGGATGCAGGATGTGCTGTTGTGCGATTATGATAATAAAAGGCTGAAAATATATGGATTTAACGTAAATAATAGGACGACGCCGAAGGTGGTGCTGATCGATATCGATGAATATAACGAAATGGAGCGGAGGGAAGTTTCGTCGGGGGACGGAGAACTGGAAGCGATAGAAAAGGGAAGGCTGGACGAAGCTTTTCTGGAAATCGTAAGAAACAGATGCGGCGCTTCGCCGGTTTCCTGCGTATACCTGATCGGCGACGGCTATAAAGATGGATGGGCATCGGAGTCGCTCCGTTATCTTTGCAGGGGAAGGAGGGTGTTCCAAGGGAATAATTTATACAGCAAAGGAGCCTGTTACGGAATAAGGGAGAAGCTCGGGATCGAGCCGGTCGGGGAAGAATATGTGTTCCTTGGATTGGACAAGCTGAAAGCCAATGTCGGCATGCGGGTGCTGCGGCGGGGGCAGGAATCCTATTTTGCCCTGATGGATGCCGGGGTAAACTGGTTCGAAACGAAGAAGGAATTTCACGTGATTCTGGAAGACGGGGATGTATTGTCGCTCCTGCTGACTCCTTTGGACGGAAAAGATCCGAAAGAAGCCGATATCGTATTGGAGGGGCTTAAGAAACGCCCCCGGTGGACGACAAGGCTGGAGGTCAGGACGGAAATGCTTTCGGAAAAGGAATTGAGCGTCAGGGTGAAGGACCTTGGATTCGGCAGTTTCTTTCCGGCTTCCGGAGGGGAATGGAATAAAGTGTTTGAAATATAGATACCCCGAAAAGGAGAAAAGGGAGAGAGCCGGGCAAAGGCAGCCCGGAAAGGAGGAGAACATTGAGCAGAGTATTGCTTTGCCTTGGCGAGTATGCTAAGAAGCCTTATTTCGTGGAGCGGGCATATGTTGATGTTTATTCGGTGGAAGAATTGTGTTACTGCCTGATCAGAAATGCCTATCTTGTGGATGAAGAAATCATGGATGGAAGGCTGCCGGACTGGATGGAGCGGGAATGCGGGCTGAAGAGCCTGGCGGAAAAACTCCGGCAGATAAAGGAAGAGGGCGGGAGTCCCGGCGAGTATGCCGGCATGGTTTTGGATTATGTAGGGTATGGCAGCAGGGAAGAGATTGAGAAAGCCAAGGAAGAGATGAATAAGGGAACCGGCTTGAGTCTTTATGAAAAAAGAAAGGCGAGGGCGGATTATCTGGCGGGGAATCGGCGACTTGCTTCCGCATTAAGGATTTACGAGGGGCTGCTGGAAGAACTCCCGGAGGAGGAGAAGGAACTGAGGGCGAAAATATACTATAACTGCGGCGTTGTATATGCCGGCCTGTTTCGGTTCCGGGATGCGGCGGAAAGCTTCCGTCAGTCTTATGATCATATGGAAAGGGAAGACGCCTATATCGGCTATCTGGCTGCCTGCCGCTTATATATGGAGGAAACGGAGTATCTGAATTTTACGGCTGTGGGCGGACCGGGGCATAAACTGGCGCTGAAAGTGGAAAAACTCATGGAAGAGGCATTGGAGGCATTTGAGGGTACGCGGGAAAACCGGATGCTTTTTACCCTGCAAGTATGCAGGGAGGAGAAAAATTCCGTTTCTTATGAGGAGGAAGCGCGCAGGATTGCCGATGAACTGAAGGAACAATATCGGAATATGGTAATGGAATAAGGAGGAGTATGAAATTATTTAAGGAAATGAAGTTATGGAAAAAAATTTTCCGTCCCAGGCAGGGATGGGATATGGAGGAAGCCGGATTTGAAGAGGACGGCTGGGAAAAAATCGAAAATGACAGAAAAGAATGGAATGTGCATGATCGGGAGCAGCGGAGCGAATATATCAAAGACAGCACGGACCGGATACGGGAAGCGCAGGAAGAACTGAAAAATCTGAACTTTGAATATGGGAAGGTGACATCCTACCTGAAGGATATGGAAGAGATCGAGGCTCTGCCGGAGGAAGAGAGAAAAGAGCTGAACGCCAGCGCGGAAAAAATCCAGGAACTGGAAAGCCGGAGAGGGGTTTACCTGGAAAAGAAGAACCGGATGAGCGATGAAAAATACCATCAGATGGAGCGGATGGAGGAAGAAGCCGAAGCGGGCTGCAAAAAACTGGTGGAAACGGAGGATTACCAGAACCTGATACGGAAAGATATGGCAAGGCTGGACGGGGAGAAACACGCCTATTTGTACCGCAAGGATGAATTGAAGGGAATGATCGCGGATGCAAAAGGAATGGCAGTGATCTGTTCGGTAGCGCTGGTGGTATGCTATGTCGTGCTTTTTACGCTGCGGTATGCTTTGCGGATGGATACCCAGCTGGGATTTTTACTGGTAACAGGTCTGGCCGCCCTCGTAATCGTTCTTGTTTTTCTGAAATATACGGATTCGGTAAAAGAACTGAAACGGGTGGAAAAGGGGATCAACCGAATTATTATGCTGCATAACAGGGTGAAGATACGCTATGTGAATAATACAAACCTTCTGGATTACCTCTACATGAAATATCAGGTAAAATCCGCAAAGGAATTCCAGAGCCTTTGGGAGAAGTATAAAGTGGAAAAAGAAGAGCGGAGGCGTTACCGGGAAGCGGAACTGGAACTGGACGAATGCCAGAGGGAGCTTTTGAACATATTGAAATGCTACCAGGTCAAGGATCCGGCCATCTGGCTGCACCAGACGGCGGCTCTTCTGGATAACAAGGAAATGGTGGAGATCCGCCACGGCCTGATCATCCGCCGGCAGTCGCTCAGAAAAAGGATTGATTACAACAGGGAGATGATCATCGAAAAAACGAAGGGGGAGATGAAGGAGCTGGCACAGAGCTATCCCCAGTATGCGGATGAGATTAATGGATTCTGATCAATGGACCTTGATCAATGGATCTTGATCCATGGATTAGGATCCATTGATAAAGTGATTGCATAAAATAGCGAAATGAAGTATAATATTCAACGACTAATATTTGACGGGACAACTAGAAAATTAGAAAAAGTGAGGTAGAGAGTAATGAAAACAGCAAGAAAAACATGGGCGTGGCTTGCTGCCGTTCTTCTTGTGGCGGTATTGGCGGGCTGCGGAACAAAAGAGGCAGAGAAGCCTACGAAAGAATTCGCATCTTCCGACGGGGTCGTGAGCGTGATGCTGGCAGAAGACTGGAAGTCAGAAGACGCAGGAGTGGACGGCTGGATCGGAGCAGTCAGCAAGGACGAAAGGGACGGGATTGTCGTTGCCCAGTTTGTAAAAGGCGTGGATGCAGTCGGCCTGGTAGATATAAAGAATGCTTTTGAAGATACATACAGCGCTTCCGAGATCACGGAGGAGGATGGAAGCGGCCTTGTGCCGGGCATGGAGAATATCCAGGCTTACAGATGCAAGATGACCGTAGAGGGAACAAGCGGGGACGGATATTTTGTATATGGGGAAACGGATTACGCTTATTATGCGATATTATATGTATCGGAAAAAATGAATGATGATAAGCTGGCTTATGTACGCAATGTATGCGGCAGCTTTAAGGAAAATGCGCCGGAAGTTGAGAACAATTCCACGGTGGAAGCAACGGATACGATCCGCTGGATCAACGGAACCTATGCGGTTCTGACCGCGCTGAACGGATGGGACTATAACATGTTCGGCGGCATGCCGGCCAACGATGATTCCATGTCGCTGCAGCAGTCCATGCTGTCCGAATGGTGGGATGTGACAGACAAGGCATCGGCGGATGAGACGATCGAATGGCTGATCAGCGAAGGCCACCGCATGGACTTTGCGGAAACGATGGATATGCTGGCCGAGGACGGCTTTGGCGAGATACCGGAAGAGGAAAGGGCGGATTATCTGCTCAACAATTATACGGGTATAACGGATGAGACCGCGCAGCAGTATGCGGATTTTTATGCGGCTTATGATGAAAAGGGAATAGATGTGATGTCTGCATGGGATTACAGCCGTGCGGTATCGGTTATCGCGAACTGCTACATTGCTGGATACTATACGGAAACAGAGGCCCTGGACAAGGCTTTGGAAGTGGCGAGCGTGATCCAGACCGCTTATGGTTCCTGGGATGCCTTTATGGACAGTTATATGGTAGGATATGAGTATTGGGCAGAAGAAAGCAGCGATGAGAGAAGGGGAGTTTATGAAGATCTGAAGGCTATGCCTGACAGCCCTTACCAGCTGGACTGGAATCTGGCACTGGAGAAAACTTGGTAGCATTGCGAAGAGAAGTTCTAAGGCTTGCACCAGTGGGTGCTTCGCCAAGAACTTCTAAGACTTGCTTTGCAAGTCTTTCTCACACCGAAAAATGCCTGAAAAGCGGCATTTTTCCGCACAGATTTGAGTTGCCATACAGCAGTGGCGTGGAGATATTTGCCGGGGAAATTGTTGGATTTTCCCGGCAAATCTTTTTCGGGCAGAAGAAGGGATGGTTATTTAATTGGGATAGGACGGGGGATGCGATGAAGAGCGAAAAGAGGATATGGACGGTAATTCTTGTCATTTTTGTTGCGGCGATGGCGGCGGGATGCGGGGGGAAGGGGATTCCTGAGAAGCAGTTTTATTCGGCGGACGGAAGCGTGAGCATTCTGCTGGCAGAGGATTGGCGGCAGAAGGATGCGGGAATGGATAACTGGATCGGGGCATCCAATAGAAACGGGCAGGACGGGGTCATGGTGCTGCAGTCCGTGAAGGGGAGGGAGCTTTTCGGCCTGGAAGATATGCAGGAAGCCGTAAAAACGGTCTGCCGGGTTTCGGAGCTGGAAAAGCTGGATGGTGCCGGCGCAGTACCTGGCCTGACTGGGTTAGAGGCTTATCGCTGCAAACTGGATATGGAAAATATAGACGGGGAGGGGTATCTCGTTTACGGAGAAACGGATTATGCTTATTACGCCATTGTTTATGCGGCAAAGTCTATCGATGAAGATAAGATGGGTTACATCCGGGGCGTATGCGCTTCTTTGCAGGAAAATGCGCCGGAGGAGTTAGACCGGCCGATGGTGGAAATGACGGATACGATTCTTTGGATGAATGGAACCCATGCGGTGCTGACGAGCCTGAACGGAATGAGTTATTTGATATTTGGAGGGGCGGAAGCCAATATGGCATCGATAGAAGCGGATAAAAATATGCTTTCCAGACAATGGGGGATTACGGACCGGGCTTCGGCAGATGAAAAATGGAACCGGTTGGTCAGCAGAGGGCACCGGGGGAAATTTGCGGAGGAAATGGAAAGGCTGGAAGCGGATGGGCTTGGCGGCGTGCCGGAAGAAGAACGGGAAAGCTTTCTTTGCGAGAACTATGGAATGGACGAAACGGAAGCGGAGAGGTACAAGCGGTTTTATGAAGCTTATGAAGAAAAAGGTCAAGATGCTATTGCTGCATGGGATTACAGCCGCGCTATCATGCTGATGTCCAGCTTTTATTATGTAGGTTATTATGAAGCGGAGGAGGCGCTGGACAAATCTTTGGAAATAGCGCTGATCACGCAGAAAGCATTTGACTCTTGGGATGACTTTACGGACAGCTATATGATGGGTTATGAATATTGGGCGGAAGAAGGCAGCGATTTCCGAAGGATGGTCTATGAAATGCTGTTGGAAGAACCTGACAGCCCTTACCGCCTGGACTGGAATATAAAATTGAAGAAAAGCTGGTAGGAAAGAACCTTTTTTACGGTCTCCAATATATTATCTTATAAGATAGTATATTGGAGATTGTTCATTTGGAAGAAAAAAGAAACTCATTCGTTAATACATGCAATTTTGCAGGAATCAGGCCGGCTATGGCGGATCTGCCTTATCCGCCGGTCCAGGTCAGGGAAAAAAACCAGGGATATGCCGATTTGCTCGGCGTGGATTATTGCGGCGCGGTGTCGGAGCTTTCGGCGATCGCTCAGTATATTAATAATGAAAACAGAATATCCGGGGAGAGCTGTTCCGTCGCGAAGACGATTCTGGGAATCGCTATGGCGGAAATGATGCATCTGCAGAAGCTGGGCGAGCTGATCGTTCTGCTTGGAGGCAATGTGGATTTTACGGCAAAGGGCCGCAATGGAAGGCGTATGATGTGGACGCCGGAATATTTGGTTTTGCCGGAACAGATGAAGAAGATGCTTCTGGCGGGCATAGAGTCGGAAAAGGAAGCAATCCGGCAGTATGAAATGCATATGAAAATGATAAAGGATGACTGCGTCAATGCGGTGCTGGAGAGGATCGTCAAAGATGAAGAATACCATATCATGCTGCTTCAGATGATTTTGCGGGAATTGTAGAATCGGAGAAACAAGGCATTTGCAGCGGGGAGGCTGCTGGAATCTGCAATCAGATGGAACTGTTTAAATGGCTGGTTGTGCAGAACCGCAGAACCTCCCCTCCCCTCTTGACATTTTTTTATAATGAGTTAAAATTGTTCTAAAAAGAACAAAATGAGAATGGAAAGGAGGACGCATAAGGTGCTATTAAATCCATGGGAACATCATCATGCAATTAAGTCCCTTTACTCGAAGTGCGTGGAAGGGGTATGCGAAAAATATAAGATTACACGTATGGAACTGGATATTATGCTTTTTCTGGCCAATAACCCTCTCTTTGATACCGCTTCGGATATTGTAGAAATTCGGTATTTGTCCAAATCCCAGGTATCTTCCGCTGTTAAGATATTAGAAAAACGAAAATGGATAGAAAAGAAGTACCGGGATGGAAACCGAAAAACAGCCCATCTGCATATACGCGGGGAAGCATCCCGGATTATTGAAGATGGAAAGGCGGCGCAGGAAAAGTTTATGGGGATTATGTTTGAAGGAATATCCGGGGAAGAAATAGAAGGGATGAAAAGAATCAACGCACGGATGTTAGATAATATCCATCGGTATTTAAAGGAGGATGAGACGGATGTATAAATTATTGATTTGCTTTTTAGCCGGAATAGGGGCCGGTCTTGGGACAGGTTTTGCGGGCATGAGCGCTGCGGCGGTGATCAGTCCGATGCTGATCACGTTTCTGGATCTTCCCGCATATGAGGCGGTGGGGATCGCTTTGGCCAGCGATGTGCTGGCGAGCGCGGTCAGCGCCTATACTTATGGGAAAAACAAGAATCTGGATATTCGGAACGGGCTGGTGATGATGGTATCTGTATTGCTGTTTACGCTGGTGGGGAGCTGGACGGCAAGCCTTGTGCCGAATACGACGATGGGAAGCTTTTCCGTGTTTATGACCTTGCTTTTAGGAATTAAATTTATTGTAAAGCCTGTGATGGCGACAAAGGAGTCAATGGGAGCGGTCGGCATGAAAAAGAGGATCATCCAATCGGCAGCAAGCGGTATGGCGGTCGGCTTTATTTGTGGATTTGTCGGCGCCGGCGGCGGGATGATGATGCTTCTTCTGCTCACGAGCGTACTGGGATATGAACTGAAAACAGCGGTAGGAACGAGCGTCTTTATTATGGCTTTCACCGCTTTTACAGGGGCGGCGAGCCATTTTGCCATCGGAGGAATGCCGGACATGCTTTGCCTTGTGTTTTGCGTGTTCTCCACGCTTCTGTGGGCGAGGATAGCGGCGAAATTTGCCAATAAAGCGAGCGCGGAGACGTTGAACCGCGCTACCGGGGCCGTGCTTGTCGTTCTTGGGAGCGCTATCCTGGTTGTGAATTACCTGGGCTGATGCCAGCAGTTATTTGACAAATAAAGTACAAAATCTGCCCGACATTAATTTTCGGTATAAAACATTGAATAAATACGAAAAGAAAATTGATAAACTTTGTCAGTTGAGTTATAATAGTCGTTGAATATCGATAAGACATCAAGGAGCAAAGGGTTCGGAGGACAGGGAATGATTCAAAGATTCATCGCAATGATATTTAAAGATGTGGAAAATGAAAATGAAACAAAAAAGGTATCAGTGATATTGCGGTTGAATGCGCTCATTATGTGCGTTTATTTTCTGTGCCTGCTGGGGATATTTTTCGTGGTGGGGGAAAGGACTCCCTTGGTGATGCTGTTAATGTGCTTCAGCGTATACGGTCTGGCATTTTATACTACATATATGAACGATACGAAGCTGGCCGTTTATTTTTCGGTATTGTTTACGGCCATATGGATTTTTATTTTTATCCGGCAGTTTGGATGGGATTGCGGGATACAGCATTTTATATTTGTTCTTCTTGTGCTTGGGTTTACGATCAGTTACCGCAGGCTGCCATGGAAGCTTTTGATGAGCGCCGCAGCCTGCCTGTTTCGGCTTGCTTTGTATAGCTTTACCAGGCAGTATGAACCCAGGTATGTTTTGGGAAGTGAAGTAAGCGCCGTTTACCAGATTGCTAACACGATATTTGTCTTTATCGGCATTACAGGGATTTTGGCGGTGTTTACAAAGGATTCTATGGAAATGGAGCAGAAACTGATCCAGTATAATGAAAAGCTTCACAGGCTGGCCTCCATAGATCCGTTGACTGGACTGTTGAACAGGAGGAGCATGAGGGAATTTTTGGAAAAAAAGATACGGGCATATCAAAACGGTCATATAGAAAGCATGTCGATCGCCTTGGGGGATATTGACTTTTTTAAGCATATTAATGATACTTACGGGCATGAATGCGGCGACGTGGTGTTGAAACGCCTGTCATCCCTTTTCCTGAGCAATATAGAGAACAAAGGGACAATAAGCCGTTGGGGCGGGGAGGAATTCCTTTTTGCATTTCATCATATGAACGGCGATGAGGCGATGATGTTTTTAAATGACCTGAACAGGAAGATGAAAAGGATGGAAATACATTACAATGAACATGTGATAAAGGTGACGATGACTTTTGGGCTGAGCGAATTCGATTTTGAACGCGGCATCGATTATTCTGTGAATGATGTCGATAAGAAGCTGTATCGGGGAAAAGAAGCGGGGAGAGACCGAACGATTTACTGAGATAGGGGGGAGGATATGCTGTTCCGATGTAAAAATTGCGGGGGAAATGCGGTATACAGCCCGGAGCGGGGGAAGATGTATTGTCCCCATTGTGACGGGATTGACAGCGGGGAAATCGAGGGCGCTGGCAAAAAGGCAGAATGCGTCAACTGCGGTGCGCCTTTGGAAATAAAGGAATACAATTCTACCTGCAAATGCGAGTATTGCGGGAGTTATATTATATTGGATGAAAGGGTGGAAGGAGAATATGAACCACATTTGGTGCTGCCCTTTCAGATCGGAATGAAACGCGCGGTGGAACTTCTGAAAGAGGAGTTCAAAAGCCGCGTTTTTACGCCGGGAACTTTTTTGGCGGAATCGACTCTGGAAGAAATGAAAGGGATGTATGTTCCTTTCTGGCTGTATGATTATAAAGCCGATATCAATTATATAGGAAAAGGAACGAAAGTCAGGGTATGGACCGGAGGGGATACGGAGTATACGGAGACTTCTTATTACCGCGTGGGGAGGGACATGGGGATCGATTTTAGGAAGGTGCCTGTGGATGCTTCCATAGAGATGCCGGACGATGTCATGGATTTGATGGAGCCTTTTGACTATCATGCGCTGAAGGGATTCCAGGCAGAATATATGTCCGGCTTTTATGGCGAGATTTATAATGAAGGGGCGGACAGCCTGGAGGAAAGGGCGAAGAGGAAAGCGGAAAACGACGCGGATATCTTGTTGAAAGAAACGCTGAACGGCTATACTTCCCTGATGCCCGAGCATAAGGATATCCGTTTAAACAGGAAGGAAGCCAATTATGCCCTTCTTCCGGTATGGCGCTATCTTTATAAGTACCAGGGAAAGGATTATCCTTTTTATGTGAACGGGCAGACCGGCAAGATCATCGGTTCTACTCCGGTATCGAAGAAAAAAGTGCTGGCATACGGCGGCACGGTATTCGCTGCTGTATGGGCAGCTTTGTCTTTCCTGATCGGAATCATGGAGATCTTATAGGGATGGGAAGTGTCAACAACTTCGCTGCAAGCAACGGGGCATCTATTTTGCAGCATTGCAGGGCAGAGGGGTGTGGAGGAGTGGAATGAGACAATACATTCGTTATTTTCGATGGATATTTATCGTAACGGGAACTTTGGCCGTTATTTATGCGGGGCTGAATCTGCTGCATGGAACGAAATCGTTCCCGGATCGGGCAAATGAAGAATGCCTGACAGGGCAGAGGGTTTTTGACTATGGGGATGTGCTTTCGGAAGCAGAGGAAGAAAAACTGGCCAATCTGATTGCAAAAAGGGAAAAGCAGACGGGCTGCGATATCGTCCTCGTTACACTGAACGAATCTTTAAAGGAATATGCCAGGGAAAAAGAACCCCGTGTGCCATATGAGGAATTTGTCCGTGTTTATGCGGAGGATTTTTATGATTCCAACGCGTTTGGATACGACAGGCCCATCGGGGACGGCGTTCTTTTGGTGGACAACTGGTATAGGGAAAGCGATGGAAGGGTATATACATGGCTGACTGCAGTCGGAAGGGCAGATGAGAAATATACGGCGGCCCGTATCGACCATCTGTTGGACAATGTATACCGTTATGTGGAAAAAGATCCTTACCGGGCGTATAAGACATATATTGACTGTTTTTACCATGATATGTCGGGCGGAGGGGTATTCTCCTTCGAGCTGCCTTACTGGCTGCCGCTGGCGGCTGCGGCTTTGTCCATGGTTATTTTTGTTATTGTCCATTGGAGCTATAAAAAGGGGAAAAAGACGGTGGTTCCTACTGCTTATGTGAATGGAAGCCCTCAAATGTATAGAAGGGAAGATGTTTTTATCAATAAGATCGTCACCAAAAGGCATATCGAGAGAAGCAGCGGCGGCAGCGGGGGAAGCGGTGGCGGCGGAGGAGGAAGCCATGGCGGACATCATGGAGGAGGCGGGCATAGCAGGTAGAGACGGCAGCGCAGAGTGGCAGAGCATCGATGGAATTAAAACTCTATGTGGATAAAGAAAAAAATCCCCAACCGAAAATACCGGAGGGGGATCCTATAGAGCTGTTTGCGGAACTCAACGTTGTGAGAATATTCAGCAAGGTTGCTAGTTTCACAATCACTTATTTTAGAATAGATGAGTGGATATATGCTGGATTATTCTTCTATCGGAAAAAGAATTAAACGTTTAAGACTGCAAAAACATATGATCGAATAGTTTTTATGTCTGACTGGCTATTGACGATGTATCAACCGATATATATACTTAATAGTAAAAGGAATAAATGGGGTTGGAGATAATATTATGATGTATCCATATATGACGTTAAATGATAATACAGAGATTACACATTCTGAAATGAAACAGGATGGAAGAGTAAAAGTATATATAGAAACACCTGATGAGAAAGTATGTTTTCGCCATGCTGTTTGTTGGCTGCCAGAATATAAATGGGAGGATATATATGCTTATTCGAATGCAGATATAGAACGATTTCAGGAAATTATTGAGTCCAGCGCGCATTTGATTATGGAATTTTCGAAGTGGAAGTCCAGGGGAAAATGCGACGAAAATATGGATTACAAAAAGCGGCAGATGTTATTTGTGCCATAATAAGTCAAAGATTCCAGAGAAAACTTTAAGAAATATGATGCGTATGGTAGAAGCCCGTAGTACGGAAGTAATAAATAAGTGGTATGATTATTTTGGAGAAATCCATTATTATTGTTAGCAAACGATGCATCAACCTTATAAAGCAACAAAAAGCCCTCCACACGACGGTAATATGGAGGGTTTTACTTTTCTTATATTTTAGAATCCAATAACCTGGCCCAGAATTAAGCCATCTTGTTTACAGCCTGAGCAAGACGGGATATTTTTCTGGAAGCGGTATTCTTATGGAATACGCCTTTTGTCACCGCTTTGTCAATGGTTGAAGTAGCGGCCACTAAAGCGGCGCTTGCCGCAGCCTTATCGTTTGCCTCGATGGCAGCCCTTACCTTTTTGACAGCTGTTTTCACGCCAGTTTTGATCGACTTATTTCTTGCAGCTTTGGTTCTGTTTACCAAAATTCTTTTTTTCGCAGATTTGATGTTAGCCAAGACCCACACCTCCTATTGTGATTAATCTATCAGTTTTACGGGAATGTTTCATTAAATGCGGACACGGACGTTTTAATGCAAAC
The DNA here is from genome assembly GCA_910585965.1 of uncultured Lachnospiraceae bacterium. GTDB lineage: Bacteria > Bacillota > Clostridia > Lachnospirales > Lachnospiraceae > Kineothrix. Next base: position 85,444 of record CAJUHH010000010.1, on the reverse strand, counting down.
ATACGTATAATATTGTAGAGTAAGACTTTCGGTATGTCAATACATATTTTGTTTATTTTTGCAAAAAATATGGCTATCGAAAGTTTTTGGGGCAATCAAATTTTGGCCTGCATAAATTAAACAAAGAAAAGGTTTGGGAATGGACAGATGAGTTGTTTTCAGGTAAGGACGGATCTGGCCCTGGAGGCCCGTGAGAGCATCAAAGAATCGGAGGACGGCATCCGGGGAGTCAGGGTGGAAGAGACCTATGACGAAAAAAGTGAAATCAAAGTGACCAAAGTGGTAATCGAGTCAAAGAACGGCGCAAAAGCCATGGGAAAACCCATGGGTGTGTATGTAACGCTGGAAGCGCCGGGCATGGTGGAGCCGGAAGAAAATTACCATCAGGAAATATCTGCGGAGCTGGCAAAGCAGTTAAAGGATATTATACCGGATGCGGAAAAAGAACAGTCCATATTGATCGTGGGCCTTGGCAACCGCGATGTGACGGCTGACGCTTTGGGACCCAATGTGGCGGATAATCTGTTTATTACGCGCCATGTGGTGAAGGAGTACGGGAAGGCGGCGTACAGCAAGTCCCGCATGCATATGGTGAGCAGTATTGTGCCTGGGGTCATGGCAAAGACCGGGATGGAGAGCGCGGAGATCATAAAGGGCGTGGTGGAGCAGACAAAGCCGGACATTGTTATCGTCATTGATGCGCTGGCGGCCAGATCCACGAAGCGCCTGAACCGTACGATACAGATTACCAATACGGGGATCCATCCCGGCTCCGGGGTGGGGAACCATAGAAATGCCTTGACGGAGGAGAGCTTGGGAGCGCCCGTGATCGCGATCGGCGTCCCTACCGTGGTGGATGCGGCTACGATTGTCAATGATGCCCTGGCGGATAAGGCGCCTTCCAACCTGGCAGAGCTGAACAATATGTATGTGACGAGCAAGGACGTGGATTACCAAGTGAAGCAGATCAGTCATATTATATGCGACGCGATCAATGAGGCGTTGGAATTATAATCTTTTTTCCGGCATATAATTACCTGGTACAGTTTATGTACAGGCAAAGAGGTGGCATGGTTGTATTTCGGGAATAAAGAGAAGAGAAAAAAAATAAAGCAAAAAATAGTAAATGGCTGCATAGGAACCCTGATAGGGGCTGCAGTCCTTTGCATGCTTTTTTCCGCGTTTTCTTCTAAGGAAGATAGGGAAGAGAGCGGTTTTTGGGGGAAGGCGGCCGTTTGGATGCAGGGGCAGATGAACCGGACATATCTGCCTGTTTTTGCTTTTATGGAAGAAGAGACGGGCATACACGGGAATCCATTGGAACTGCTGGAAGGATTGCTGTTAAGGAGCGTGCCGCTGTATAAGTACAGCGAAGAACAGGAGGGATTCCAGGTCAGCATAGAGGACGAGGATACTTATGATCTGTTGATCCGTGAAGAAGGAACGGATGAGGACAGGAAAGGGGTGGAAGACGGCTCGCTGGAATACGATGAGGATGCGCTTCACATAGACGGGGACCTGGAAAGGGCCATGCGGGAGGAAAATAATTCTTATAATGAAAGCATGCAGGAGGAGGAAGCGCCTGAGGAGGAACCGGAGGAGGCGAAGGAGTTCCAGAAGGCTTTGAACAAAAGTTATACATATGATTGGGACGGGTTGAAGGAGTATGAGGACATCGTCTCTGCTTTTTATGCCATTGACAGCACTACCTCGATCACGGACAAACAGCTGAACCTGGAAAATCTGCTGGGAAAGGATATGGCTTTGAAAGGAAGCGGGGACGAACCGCAAATATTAATCTACCATACCCATTCCCAGGAAGGGTTCGTGGATTCCGTGGCCGGGGATGCGTCTACGACGATCGTAGGGGCCGGCGACAGGCTGGCGCAGATACTGACGGAAAAATATGGCTTCAACGTGCTGCACCATAAGGGGGAGTATGACGTGGAAGCGAGGGATTATGCTTATTCTAATTCGCTTCCGGCGATCGAACAGATACTTGCCGAAAATCCCTCCATTGAGGTAGTGATCGATCTGCACCGGGATGCGGTGGCAGAGGGGAGGAAATTGGTCGTGAATTTACAAGGGCGGCCCACGGCTCAGTTTATGTTTTTTAACGGTTTGAGCAGAACAAGGAAAAACGGGGATATTACTTATCTGGAGAATCCTTATGTGGACGACAACCTGGCCTTTTCGTTCCAGGCCCAGGTCGCTTGCAACGAATATTATCCGGGGCTTGCCAGGAGAATTTATCTGAAGGCATACCGCTATAACATGCATTTGCGGGAAAAGTGCATGCTGATCGAACTGGGCGCGCAGACCAATACGGTCGAGGAAATTATGAATGCCTGCGATCCGCTGGCCCATGTGCTGGCCAAGGTGCTGTATGGGGAAACCGGTATGCAGGCACGGGAGGCAGCGGGGGTGGAGCTGGAGGAATAAAACGATATATTTTATCCTTTTTCATAAATGTCCTATTTCTTCATGGAATCCAGCCGTTATAATAGAACAGGGGAGGATATGCCATGAAAATAAGGAAGCTTGACAGAAAAAGTATTAAAATCCGGCTGGTGACAGCATTTGTTGTTACATCGATTATTCCAATTCTTCTTGTAAATATTGTATATTATTATAATACGTCAAAATTAGTACGGCATAATGCGGAAAGCATGACGAGGGCTAACCTGGAGCAGACGAAAGTAAGCCTTGATGTATGGCTGGATTCGTATGAGGATATCTTGTTTCAGGTCTATACGGATGATTACATTGTGGAGTTGGTTGACGAGATCAATGCCGGCGAGGATGTGGCGAATAACAGGAAGAAGCTTAGAAAAACGCTGAGAGGGCTGTTTTATACAAAAGACTATGTGAAGTCCATAGCGATTATTACCGAAAGCGGGGAATTGGCTTTTTATGACCAGCTGACGGCATCCACGACGCATACGTCATGGCTGGACAGCATGCCTTTGTCCCAGAATGAACTGTATGAGGAAATCAATAGTGACAATAAGACACATCTTTTCTCCACCGGGAAAAAAGTAGTTTTCGGCAGCAATTCCTGCTATCTGTTCCACATAGGGCATCGGATTATCGATTATCGGGATGTACCGAAAAAATGCGGGATTGTTGTGGTAAGCATTGATGTGAAGCTTTTGGAGGAAGTTTGTTCGGTGCCGACAGAAAGCGGAATGAACTTTATCGTGGATGGAAGCGGATATTTGGTATCCTGCTTTAACTCGGATGAAGTTGGAAAACCCATCGTTTCGGAACGGGCAGCAGAAGAGGAGAAGAAAACGGCCTATCGGCGGATTGCTGAGGAAACAGGCATGTTGGGAAATGGGGAATTGTCCATTTATTCCGTTTATGATGAAAAGACAGGATGGGAAATCATCCGTGCAACGAACCAGGACGAGCTTGTAAAGGGGCTTCACCGCCAGCAAAAAATGCTGGGGTTTACTATATTGCTGTCTCTTTTGGCAGTTTTGCTCATTATGGTCAGTCAGGTGACGCGGATGATCGGTTCCATAAAACGGGTGGTGGAAACCATGAGAAAGGCTGGAAAAGGAGATTTGGCGGTTCGTGTAAAGCCGGACAAGATACGTCCGACGGAGATTGAAATGATTGCGGAAGAATTTAATTCTATGATGGATAAACTGAAAAATTCTGTGGAAAAGCAGAAAAATGCAGAAATCGCGGCGCTGGAGGCGCAGATCAACCCCCACTTTCTGTATAATACGCTGGATACCATCAATTGGATGGCGATTGATAAGGATGAATATGAGATCAGCAATATGATAGCAACCCTTGCCCGGATTCTGCGGTATGGGATTTCGGACAGCAATGGCATCGTTAGGATCAAAGATGAAGTGGACTGGCTGAAGCAATATATTTTTTTACAGCAGATGAAATTGAAAAATTCCTTTCATTGCAGTATTAATGTGGAACCTGAAATTATGGGGCTGCTCATTCACAAACTGTTGTTACAGCCGTTTGTGGAAAATGCGATATTGCATGGATTTGAGGGCGTAGACAGAACGCACAGCCTGCATATGGATATGAAACGGGAACAGGATTTTATAAAAATAGAAATCAAAGATAACGGCTGCGGAATCTCGCCTGAAATCGTGCAGGAAATGAATGCAGGAATTTTCCGGCAGACGGATGATAGGAATCATATCGGAATGGAAAATGCCATTACGAGAATTCGGATGTATTATGGGGAAAGGGCGAAAGTTGTGGTAGAAAGCCAGCCGGGGCAGGGAACTTCGGTGCAGATTTGGATTCCGGTTATAGGAGGTGCAAAGGAGTCATGAGGGCGGTAGTGGTAGAGGATGAAATATTGATCAGGGAAGGTCTTTGCAAGCTGATGGAAAAGATGTTCCCAGAGATAAAGATTTTGGGCGTTGCCGGCAATGGGCAGGAAGGGCTGTCCTGTATAAAGGAACAGAAACCGGATTTGGTAATCACCGATATCAAAATGCCGGTTATGGATGGAATGGAGATGCTTGCGAAGGTGCAGGAAACTGGCATGTTCCCGAAAGTCATTGTTTTGACCGCTTATTCGGAATTCAGTTATGCGCAGCAGGCGGTTAAATTAGGGGTGTGCGATTACGTGATTAAGCCTGTTGATGTCCAGGAATTTGTCCAGACCATACGAAAGATACAAAATCTGTATGAGCAGGAACAAAAAAGGACTCCGGATACCATGGGATATCTGGAAAATATTGTATCCGGTGTTTTATATGGAACTTCGTTCGTGGACAGGCAGATGGAAGAATTCTTAGATAAGAAATATGGGATATCACAGGATATGCCTGTGATTGAACTGCTCATTTATATGGGGGATGATTTTGAGAGCGGGCGCGGACGGAAGCGGCAGGAGATGTGTCGCCTGCTGCAGCAAAAGGAACTGGAATATTGTTTCGTTGATATGGAATATGACAAGGTAATTCTTGTCTTGCTTTATCATTATTCTTCCAGGCAGGAAATAGAACGCTGGTACCAGAATCAGATTTTATTCCAGAAGAGGGGCGGGCAGAAATGGGAAATCAGTTACGGGATGCTGGAAGTGCAGGGAATCCGGGAGATCAGGGAAGGATATCAGAAATTATTGCCCTATATGGATTGGAATATTGTCCTGGGAGATGAAGTCCTGATTTCTTATCCGAAAGTTACGGATATTCAGACAGAAATTTGCATCTACCCGGTAGATTTGGAAAACCAGATAAAAGCAGCCATCTGCGCCGGTGAAAAAGAGAAGGTCTGGGAGATCATCCGCCGGTTTCATCATTATTTTAAGGATGGACGGGTTTATTTGCCCAAAGAGATCAAAGAATCTTATGTGCGTTTCCAATGGTCGGTGTTGAATATTGCAAAAGAAGTAGATTGCATAGATTATAAAAAAATTGACCAGAAAAGGCTGCTGAACCGCATTATGGGTGCGAAGACAGAGGATGAGCTACAAAGGACTTATGAGGAATTGCTCTGCCATATGGATTTTTCCGGCCAGAAGGCAGGGATGGTGAGCCTGGCGGTAAAAAAAGCGCAGAGCATGATTCATGAATTTTATACGGATGGCATTACGCTGAGCGAAATTGCGGACAGGCTGAATCTGACGCAGGAGTATTTAGGCGCTCAGTTCCATAAAGAACTTGGGGAAAACTTCAGCGCCTATATCCGCAATTACCGCCTGTCGAAGGCGAAAGAGCTGCTGATAGGGACGCAGCTGAAGCAGTATGAGATCGCGGAAAAAGTTGGTTACGCGGATGCGAAATATTTTGCAAGGGTCTTCAAAGAGTATGTTGGAATGTCGCCTGCGGAGTATCGGAAATCCAATCGGTAAACAGCTTAGATTATTTATCCTTTTCCATTTTTCTACCATTTTGAAAAAGAAAAAAAGGCTGTATGATAGACCTATCAAAAGGAAAACCCAGTGCGAAAGGGTTTAAAGGAGGAGAAGGATGAAAAGAAAAAAATTGATTTCGCTATTGACAGCGCTGACAATAACCGTTGGTCTGATGGCGGGCTGCGGTTCTTCCGGCCAGACAGGGAACGCGGAAAATACGAAAAGTGCAGCAGGCAATGTGGCAGTAGAAGCAGAAAAGCAGAATGCGGAAAAGACTGCGACTGGCGAGGCAGAGGCAGTAACTATTTGGTATTATTGGGAAACGGAAGGGCATCAGGTCGCATTGGACCAGGTGATCCAGGACTATAACGCATCCCAGGGGAATTACCAGGTGACTGCAAAATATGTGCCGTTTGCAGATTTTAAAAAACAGTTATCAATCGGCGCTTCTGCAGATGAGCTTCCCGATATTGCCATTTTGGATTCGCCGGATCATGCTTCTTATGTGAAAATGGGAATTTTCGAGGAGCTGACAGGAAAGTTCGACGTAAGCAGCTATTATGAAGGAGCGGTAAATTCCTGCACGGTAGACGGGAACTTATACGGCGTGCCGTTTGGGGTCAACTGCCTGGCTTTGTATTATAACGAAGATATGTTGAAGGAAGCCGGCCGGGAAGCGCCCTCCACATGGGATGAGCTGATGGACACGGCAAAAGCATTAACTACCGATAGCGTTACCGGCCTTGCGCTTTGCAGCGTGCAGAATGAAGAAGGCACATTTAACTTTGTTCCCTGGCTCTGGTCAACGGGAGCCGATTCTTACAGCATTGGCAGCGAGAATGGCATCCGTGCCTTGACATTTATCCAGAATCTTGTGAATGAAGGGGTTATGAGCAAAGAATGCATCAACTGGACGCAGGGGGATGTGATGAACCAGTTTATTGCGGGCAATGTGGCGATGATGGAGAATGGCCCGTGGCAGATTCCTACCATGCAGAAGGAAGCGCCGGAGCTGAACTGGAAGGTGACGCTGATTCCGAAGGATTCCCAGTATTCTTCCGTACTCGGCGGCGAGAACTATGCGGTAATCAATGGGGGCAATGTGGAAGGCGCTTTGGATTTCCTTACTTATGCAACCTCTGAAGAGAAAGTAAAATTCCTGATGGATAAGTTCGGATATATCTCTGCTGACAAGGCAATCGCAGAAAGCCAGTTTGAAGCGGATTCTCCGTATCAGCCATTTGTAGAAGAACTGAATTATGCAATGCCGAGGGGGCCTTTGGCAGAGTGGCCGAGTGTATCGGATGCAATTTCACTGGCGTTCAATCAGGTTATTACAGGAACTGCGACGCCGGAAGATGCGGCAGCGGAAGCCCAGACGACGATTGACGGCATCGTAAAATAAGAAATGAGAAATCGCTGTTGCACGGAATATTACATAATCAATCTGTGCAGCAGCTTTTTTGTATGCTGAAAGTTATGCTAGAAGGAGGTATTTTATGGGAAAAATAAAGAAAATATTCCGCTATGATAATGCGGGGATATTATTTGTCCTGCCGGCTTTCATATATATGCTGGTTTTTGTGGGCTATCCGATCATACGCAACATTATTTTGAGTTTTCAGGATGTAAGTGCGGGGAACCTGGTCCGCGGAACCAAGAATTTCATTCTGTTTGATAATTATATGGAGCTTTTCCGGGACAGCGTATTTCGGACTTCTTTGTTTAATACGCTTCGCTATACAGTTTTGTGTCTGTTTTTTCAGTTTGTCATTGGTTTTGCGCTGGCGCTTTTTTTCAGCCGGAGATTTTCCTTTGCAAAACCAGTCAGGGGAATTCTGCTGGTGCCATGGATGATCCCGGTGACAGTTACGGCATTGATGTTTAAGCTTTTGTTTGCTACGGATATCGGCGTTATGAATTATATTTTAAGAAGCCTCCATTTGATTGATAAGAACATCGAATGGCTGACCACGCCGCAAACGGCGATGTTCGCCCTGATCTGTGCCAATGTATGGATCGGCATACCTTTTAATATGATACTGATTTCCACCGGCCTTACGACGATTCCAAAAGAACTGTACGAGAGCGCTTCTATTGACGGCGCGAATAAAACGCAGACATTTTTCAGCATTACTCTTCCGCTGTTGAAACCGACGATCGAGTCGGTGCTGATTCTGGGCTTTATTTATACATTCAAAGTGTATGACCTGGTCTATGTTATGACAAGCGGCGGGCCGGTTAACTCCACGCATATGCTGTCCACGTATTCTTATAAATTGTCATTTGAGATGTTTAAATACAGCAAAGGCTCTGCGGTGGCAAATGTGCTGCTGGTGATTTTGCTGATCGTGGGTGTCTTTTATATTAAAGCGACAACGGAAGGAGAGGAATCGTAATGGATGAAGAAAAGAAACTGACGAGAAAGAAAAATATTTTATATAGTGCCATTTCGGTGCTGCTTTTGTGCATTCTTCTGTTTCCGCCGTATTGGGCGCTCATCACTTCTTTAAAGACAGAACAGGAGATCTTCCAAAATCCACCGACGTTTTATCCGCACATCCTTAATCTGAAATCCTATGCGGCACAAGTGGAAACCGGTGATTTTAATATGTTCCGCTCTTTTGCGAACAGTTTTCTGATATCGCTTGGAGCAACTGGAATCGCGGTTGTGCTGGCTGTGCCGGCCTCTTATGGGATTGCAAAATACCGTTTCCGGGCAAGGAAGCTTATGCTGTTGTCGTTTTTAGTGACGCAGATGCTCCCGGTATCGGTATTATTGACACCGATGTTTATTATGTTTAAAAATATGCATGTATACAATACATGGATCGCGGCCGTGCTGGCAGATGCAACGATAGGGATTCCGTTTTCCGTGCTGATACTGAAAAATTATTTTGCTTCCATACCGAAGGATTTGGAGGAGGCGGCTTATTTGGATGGGTGTAATAAGTTTACCGCATTTGTTCGGATATTGATCCCAATCGCCAAACCGGGCGTTATGGTATGCGCTATCTTTTCTTTCCTCTATGCATGGAGCGATCTTGCATATGGAATGACGTTTATTCTGGATCAGGAGAAACGGCCGATTACAGCGGGTATTTTTAATTTTATGGGGCAATACGGAACGAAGTGGAGTTACCTGACTGCTTTTGCAGTTGTAACAATTATTCCGGTGGCGTTAATTTTCATTTTTATGCAGAAATATATCGTGAGCGGCATGACGAGCGGTGCGGTCAAAGGTTAGTGTGAAGAGAAGTTCTAAGGCTCGCACCAGTGGGTGCTTCGCCAAGAACTTCTAGGGTTCGCGAAGCGAACCGCTTTTCACACCGAAAAATGCCTGAAATACGGCATTTTTCATCAAGATTTGTGATTCCGCGAAGCGTAATCATGAAGGTTAGCGTGAGAAGAGTTTCTAACCACTCGCAGCAGAGGCTGCTTCGCGGAGAAACTCTAGACTTGCTTCGCAAGTCTTCTCACACCGAAGAATGCCCAAAGTGCGGGCATTCTTCCTGTTGGCAGCGCTGGAAGGCGGCATGGGGGTTAGGAGAATGAAAGGATTGGAGGAGGATGAGGTATGTTGGATTGTAAAGATGGGAAATTGGTTTTCCGTTATGATGCGGAAGAGGTGTGGATAGAGGCTTGGGGGCAGAATGCGCTTCGTGTCCGGGCGACGAAGGAAGATAAGATGCCGGAAGAGGATTGGGCGCTTTACCATAGGGGAAACGCCGTGGGCGAAATTACTTTTACGGAACGGGGGGCGCGGATCGCGAATGGGAAGATTTACGCCGAGATTACACATTTGGGTAAAATTATGATTTACCGTTTGGACGGGAAGCTGCTGCTGGAAGAGTATTGCAGGAACCGAAGGGATGTATTGGATAGAAAATGCAGCGCGATTGAAGTGGAGGCGCGGGAATGGAAACCCATACCGGGAGGGGATTATCATCTGACCATGCGTTTTGAATCGGTGGATAAAGAAGAAAAAATTTATGGAATGGGGCAGTACCAGGAGCCTTATCTGGATCTGAAAGGCCTGGATCTGGAACTGGCGCACCGCAATTCCCAGGCAAGCGTGCCTTTTGCAGTTTCCTCTTTGGGATATGGGTTCCTGTGGAATAATCCGGGCGTGGGTCGCGCGGTTTTCGGGAAAAATATTATGAGCTTTGAAGCATATTCCACGAGGGCATTGGACTATTGGGTGGTGGCAGGAGATGCGCCGGCAGAGATAGAAGAAGCTTATGCAGCAGTCGCGGGGACGGTGCCGATGATGCCGGAGTATGGGCTTGGATTCTGGCAGTGCAAGCTTCGTTACCAGACGCAGGAAGAGCTTCTGGAAGTGGCAAGGGAATATAAGCGCAGGAAACTGCCGATCGATTTGATCGTCATTGATTTTTTCCATTGGCCGAAACAGGGGGAATGGAAATTTGACCCGGTATATTGGCCGGATCCCGACGCCATGGTACAGGAATTAAAGGAGATGGGAATCGAATTAATGGTATCCGTTTGGCCGACTGTGGATAAAACATGTGAAAATTACGAAGAAATGCTGGAAAAAGGGTTTTTGATACGGACAGAGAGAGGCTTTCGCGTAGGGCTGGATTTCCAAGGCGCAACGATTCATTTCGATGCAACTAATCCCGGGGCGAGGGAATATGTCTGGAAGAAGGCAAAGAAAAACTATTACGAAAAGGGGATCAAAGTTTTCTGGCTGGATGAAGCGGAGCCGGAATATACGGTATACGATTTTGATAATTATCGCTACTACAAGGGTACAAACCTTAGGATCGGAAATACCTACCCTGTCGATTATGCAAGGACGTTTTATGAAGGTATGGAGAAGGAAGGGCAGGAGAATATTGTGAATCTTCTCCGCTGCGCATGGGCCGGGAGCCAGAGATATGGGGCGCTTGTATGGTCGGGGGATATCGCTTCCAGTTTTGAGAGCATGAGGAATCAGCTGGCCGCAGGATTGAATATGGGAATTGCAGGTATTCCTTGGTGGACAACGGATATCGGTGGATTCCATGGCGGAGATCCCAACGATCCACGTTTCCGGGAGCTGTTTGCCCGGTGGTTTGAATGGGGGGCTTTTTGCCCGGTCATGAGGCTTCACGGGGACAGGGAACCGAGGCAGCCCCAATATGGAACAACGGGGGGAGCCGGGTGCTGTTCCGGCGCGGCCAATGAAGTATGGAGCTACGGGGAAGCGGTTTATGAAATATGCAGAAAGTATATGGAATTAAGGGAGAAGATGCGCCCGTATACAAGGAAGATCATGCGGGAAGCCCATGAAAAAGGGACTCCGGTGATGAGAACCCTTTTCTATATGTACCCGGATGACCCGGTGTGCTGGGATATTGAGGATGAATATTTATATGGATCGGATGTCCTGGTAGCGCCAATCCTTTATGAAGGGCAGTTCTCCCGCAGCGTATATCTGCCCGAAGGAGAAGATTGGGCAGAATATGCGAGCGGAAAAGAGTATCGGGGAGGCCAAAGCGTGGAAGTAGATGCACCGCTGGATACCATTCCTATATTTATCAGAAAAAGATGTGATTTAGTCAAAAAAATCTAAAAATAAATCAGAAAGGAAGAAGAAAGATGAATCAAATGCCAGAAGTAAAAATCGGAGTCGTAGCGGTGAGCAGGGATTGTTTCCCGGAGAGTCTAGCAACGACGAGACGGGAAAAATTAATCAAGGCTTATACGGATAAGTATGGAGCGGATGAAATTTATGAATGCCCGGTCTGCATTGTGGAAAGCGAGATACATATGGTGCAGGCGCTGGAAGATATCAAAAAGGCGGGATGCAATGCGCTGGTAGTATATCTTGGCAATTTCGGGCCGGAGATATCGGAAACACTGCTTGCCAAACATTTTGAGGGACCGAAGATGTTTCTTGCGGCGGCAGAAGAGAGCGGGAATGATTTGGTGCAGGGGAGGGGGGATGCATACTGCGGCATGCTGAATGCAAGCTATAACCTGAAACTGCGCAACATCAGGGCATATATTCCCGAGTACCCGGTGGGCGATGCGCAGGAATGCGCGGATATGATCCATGAGTTTGTGCCGATCGCGAAAGCAATCGAAGGATTGCAGCACTTAAAGATTATAAGCTTCGGGCCCAGGCCGCTCAATTTCCTTGCATGCAATGCGCCGATCAAGCAGCTTTACAATATCGGCGTGGAAATCGAGGAGAATTCGGAGCTGGATCTTTTTGAAGCGTTCAACCGGCATAAGGGGGATGAGAGAATACCTGCCGTTGTGAAAGAGATGGAAGAAGAGCTGGGCGTTGGGAATAAAAAGCCGGAGATTCTGGAAAAACTCGCCCAGTATGAAATCACCCTGAAAGACTGGATCAGGGATCATAAAGGCTATCGGAAATATGTGGCGATTGCCGGAAAATGCTGGCCGGCATTCCAGACACAGTTCGGTTTTGTTCCCTGCTATGTGAACAGCCGTCTGACGGCGCAGGGGATTCCCGTATCCTGCGAGGTGGATATTTATGGCGCGTTGAGCGAGTTTATCGGAACGGTGGTAAGCAACGATATCGTGACGCTCCTTGACATCAATAATACGGTTCCCAAAGATATGTATGAAAGCGATATCAGGGGAAAATATGAATATACACAGAAAGATACGTTTATGGGCTTCCATTGCGGCAATACCGCTTCCGGGAAATTATCCTCCTGCGAGATGAAATACCAGTTGATTATGGCAAGGGCTCTGCCGGAGGAAGTAACCCAGGGAACGCTGGAAGGGGATATCGTGCCCGGTGACATTACGTTCTACCGTTTGCAGAGTACGGCGGACAATAAGCTGCGGGCTTATATCGCCCAGGGAGAAGTGCTTCCCGTAGCGACCAGGTCTTTTGGGGGCATCGGAATCTTTGCCATCCCGGAAATGGGAAGATTTTACAGGCATGTGCTGATCGAGGGCGGATTCCCCCACCACGGCGCAGTGGCATTCGGACACCATGGCCGCGCTTTGTTTGAGGTTTTCAAATATATCGGCGTTCCTGTGGATGAAATCGGCTATAACCAGCCGAAGGGAGTCAGATATCCCACAGAGAATCCGTGGGGATAAAGGCGGGGAGGAAACGACATGCTATACATAGGAATTGATTTGGGAACTTCGGCGGTGAAGCTGCTGTTGATGGATGAGAAGGGAACGATACAGAAAGTTGTCTCGAAAGAATACCCGCTGTTTTTCCCGGAAACGGGATGGTCGGAACAAAACCCGGAGGACTGGTACCAGCAGTCGTTGGAAGGCCTGATGGAACTGGTAGCGGAGGCGGACAAATCGCAGGTTGCAGGAATCGGATTCGGCGGACAGATGCACGGGCTGGTGGCGTTAGATAAGGAAGACCGGGTTATCCGCCCGGCTATCCTGTGGAACGACGGGAGGGCGGAGGAAGAGACGAACTATCTGAATGAGGTGGTCGGAAAAGAAAAATTATCCCGGTATACGGCGAATATTGCCTTTGCAGGGTTTACTGCTCCTAAGTTGCTTTGGATGAGGAAGCATGAGCCGGAGAATTTTGCAAAAATCCACAAAATCATGCTGCCGAAAGATTATTTGGCGTACCGTCTGTGCGGCGTTTTCTGTACGGATTATTCCGATGCGTCGGGGATGCTGCTTTTGGATGTAAAAAAGAAACGGTGGTCGGAAGAAATGCTGGAAATATGCGGAGTGAGGGAAGAACAGCTGCCGAAGCTTTTTGAAAGTTATGAGGCCGTGGGCTGTTTAAAACCGGAGATTGCCGCATTGACAGGACTTTCCGGGAAGGTAAAAGTGGTTGCCGGGGCAGGGGATAACGCGGCGGCCGCAGTGGGAACCGGAACGGTAGGGAACGGAGCATGCAACATTTCCCTTGGCACATCCGGCACGATTTTTATTTCCAGCAAGGCTTTCCGGGCGGATGCAAACCATGCCCTCCACTCGTTCGCCCATGCGGACGGCTATTACCATCTGATGGGCTGCATGTTAAGCGCAGCTTCCTGCAATAAATGGTGGAATGAGGATATTTTAAAGACAAAAGAATTTGCCGCAGAACAGGCGGCTATTACCAGGCTGGGGGAAAATAACGTTTTTTATCTCCCATATCTGATGGGGGAGCGTTCCCCCCATAACGATGCGCGGGTGAGGGCAGCTTTTATCGGCATGTCCATGGACACCACAAGGGCGGATATGACCCAGGCTGTTTTGGAAGGCGTGGCTTTCGGCCTGCGGGATTCCCTGGAAGCGGCGAGGGAGGCCGGGATTGCCGTGGAACGCTCCAAAATCTGCGGCGGCGGGGCGAAAAGCCCGCTCTGGAAGAAAATTATTGCCAATGTGATGAATCTGAAGCTGGATATCATTGCCAGCGAGGAAGGGCCGGGATATGGAGGCGCTTTGCTTGCGGCGGTGGGGTGCGGCGAATATCCAGATGTGGAAACAGCGGCAAAAACCGTAGTAAAAGTAACGGAAGTGATCGAGCCTGATCCAGAACTTACGGCAAAATATGAAGAGAAATACAGGAAATTTAAAGAACTCTATCCGATGATAAAGGATTGGTACTATTAAGCAAACAAAGAGAAAATAGCTGTTATTCCTGCGAAAATGAAGGGAACCCCTTTTGTTAGACAAAAAGAAAAGTCTGATGAAAGGGGTTATTTTTATGTCTGCTCTATGTCTGGAAGAAAATCATATTTCCTTATTAGTCTGGCTGCTGACCATCATGGGCTTTCCATTGGCATTCTGTGATCTTCATGTCAGTGAAAACCGCTTTAAAGGAAGAATCTTCCGGTGAACAGGCATAGATACCAAACCGGATTTTTCCATTGCCCCTGCCCATATGGCAAATACGCATCTGGCTGAAATTTACGCCGTCTTCGGAACATTCAATGCAGTAGTCGTCTTCCCGGCGGCTAAAGCGGTACCACATAGATTTTATGGTGGCAGAAACAGCGGTAGTCGCCCAGTCGGAATACCCGCCATTCGTCACAACGCTGCCTAAATGCTGGAAAGATTCATTCTCGTATTCAATGGAACCCTTAAGCCAATTTTCGCTGTCCAGGTACATAACAATGCCGCACTGGTCAAATCGGTGATGGCTTTCGGAAAAATCTGTTTTCACTATGAAACTGAAAAATTTCTCATCCGTTTCCATTTGAAAAACCGGCGCATTATCATTTTGGAAATGATAGTAAGTCCTCTGCCATAAGTCGGTGTGAGGCGCTGTGATAATTTCTATCCTGCTGTCGTCAATGTGGAAGCTTTTCGGCTGTCTCGTCCATTGGAATTTAGTAATATCCATAATATACTCTCCTCCATAAAATCTACAAAGTCTTTTCGGTTATCCTATCACATTGGATTGCTGCTGGCAAGATTATTCCCTTTCCCGTACTTCTTATGTTGAATGAAAATGTAAAAAAACTGCTGGCAGAGAATATGTGGGATTTGGCCGCCTGTGCCGATAATGAGCCGAATGTCGTTCCTGTGGCGTTCAAGGATGTAACGGAAGACGGGAAGTTGGTGGCGGGTGCAGAGCCCATAAAAATGCTCTGTACCCGTTTTGCATATGGCAAATAATAGTTGTGTGATGCTAAAGGGATATTGACAATATCAGGATGAGTTCTGCGGGTATCCGCATATTAATCTTTCCCGTCCAGAAGTTTTAGCAGTTTCTTGTGGGTATCTTTTGGAATCTCTTGATAGCGGTTGATCTATGCCCAGCTTGAACAGTAGACCCGCCGTTCCTCACTGGTTTCAAAGTCCGCAAAACAGCCGGTATACATATCTGCCATGCCATATTTATTCACGAAGTATCCAAAATGCTTTTCCATAGTAACTTGATTTTTGGTTGATATAAAGGGATAATGATACGAGATGAGCCGGTTAGAAAAAATACGGACACTGAACAGCTTGCTTTTGAAAGAAGCGCCGGAGGACAGCCAGTGCTGTGTGGTCAGTGGACCTGCTTTTGCGGCAGTATCGCAGCGGAATTCGGACATCCGCATATTTGCGTTGGAAACTGCGGTCAGCCGTTTTTCGGATGTGATGCGGGTGATGCACATGGCGAGGATATCTGCTTTCGGTCTCGCGCCTGCTGACTGGCTTATTATGTTATCGTCATATGACGGAAAAGGAGTGTATAGACGGATGAATCAGATTATGGATTTATTTCTGACTTTTGGCAGGATAGGGGCGTTTACGTTTGGCGGTGGGTATGCCATGCTCTCCCTGCTGGATTATGAATGCGTTGAGAAGAAAAAATGGCTTACAGCAGATGAGCTGATGGATGTCACGGTCATTGCGGAATCCACGCCGGGGCCGATCGCGATAAACTGTGCGACCTATACGGGATATAAGCTGGCCGGTATGAGAGGCGCGTTTTTTGCGACCGTCGGCATGGTTCTTCCATCGTTCCTTTTGTTTTTGGCTGTTTCAGCTTTTTTTGAAAATATGCTGGTTGTCGGGATGATTGAGAAAGCTTTCAGGGGAATCCGGATTGCGGTTTCCATTCTGATTATACAGGCGGCAGACAGGATGATACGGAAGATGATGAAAAAATCCCCGGATAGGAAGGCTCAGATATTCCTTGTTATTTTCTTTTTCCTTGCCGCATTAGCCATGAATATTGCCGGGATGCATATTTCCACGGTATATTTTATTATTTGCAGCGGTTTCATTGGTCTGGCGCTCTTTGGGAGATCGGGAAATAAAAAAGTGGGGAGGGATGATCTGTGATTTATATAAAGCTGCTGGCTGCTTTTTTGAAAATAGGTTTGTTTTCCTTTGGCGGCGCATATGGTGCGATCCCCCTTATTCGGGACGTGGTTCTTGAGAACCAGTGGATGGATGCGGAGATGTTTTCAAATCTTATCGCGCTGAGTGAGTCCACGCCAGGCCCGATCATGGTAAATATGGCTACTTATGTGGGAAGTAAGCAGGGAGGCTTCCTGGGAGCGCTGGCTGCGACGGCCGGCGTAGTCCTGCCTTCGTTTTTGATCCTGCTGGCAGTTACAATCCTGTTCCATAATTTCCTGAAACGTAAAAAGGTGCAGGCTGTGTTAAAAGGGGTAAAGCCGTGCTTAATGGGAGTGATCCTCGCTACGGGCATTTATATGGCAGTTTCCATATGTATTTCTTCCGGGGCACCCAGCCATCTGGCAGGAACACAGGGTATGGGAAGCGTTTTCTTAGCGATTGATCCGGCGGCGTGCATCCTGTTGTCTGTTCTTGGGCTTGTCACTGTGTTGTATCAGGCTGTCAGGAAAAAGGATTTTCCACCTGCTGCGTTGTTGTCACTGGCGGCGGTTCTGGGGTGCATTTTTTATTCATGACAGGGGAGGGGCAGCAAAAATAAAGTTACTCATAAATTTCATAATATCTTGATAGCCAGTGTTTTCAATGGTATTGTATTATCGTCATATGTCGGAAATGAAGGTGAATGTATGGCAAGGCCAGTCCGGCGCAGGAGGATCTGCTTTGAAGCAAAATATGACAGTTTTGCCCCATGCGGCGCAAAGAGCAGGGAGCGGGTTCTGCTGACAGTGGATGAATTTGAGGCAGTCCGTCTGATTGACCATGAAAAGAAAACCCATGAGCAGTGTGCCAGGCAGATGGGTATTTCCCGTACTACGGTCACGGAAATGTATGAAAGGGCCAGAGCTGCGGCTGAAATGGAAAGTGAAAGAAAGGAAGATGGGATCATGAAGATTGCAGTTACTTATGAAAATGGAAATGTATTCCCGCATTTTGGGCATACAGAGCAGTTTAAGGTTTATGAGATTGAAGACAGGAAAGTTGCCGGGACGCAGGTAGTAGATACAAACGGGAGCGGCCATAAGACATTCCATGAAATAATTTTTTGCAGTACCTAGCAGACAATAGACAATAAGCATAAATATATGATATACTTACTCCGACCAAAAAGCCGCCCCATAGTGACCAGAAAGGCGGAACATTACGGAGGAAACAAATGTCGGGTATAGATCAAAGTAAAATAAGAAATTTTTGCATTGTAGCGCATATTGACCATGGGAAATCCACGCTGGCGGATCGTATTATAGAAAAAACGGGCCTTTTGACGAGCAGGGAGATGCAGTCCCAGGTGCTGGACAATATGGATCTGGAAAGGGAGAGGGGCATTACGATCAAGGCCCAGACCGTCCGCATCATTTACCGGGCAAATGACGGGGAAGAGTATATCCTGAACCTGATCGATACGCCGGGGCATGTGGATTTTAATTATGAAGTGAGCAGAAGCCTGGCGGCCTGTGACGGGGCGATCCTGGTGGTGGATGCCGCCCAGGGGATCGAAGCCCAGACTCTGGCTAATGTATATCTGGCGTTGGATCATGATCTGGATGTCTTTCCGGTGATCAACAAGATTGATCTTCCCAGCGCCCAGCCCCAGTGGGTAAAGGATGAAATCGAAGACGTGATCGGGCTGGAGGCACAGGATGCGCCGATGATTTCCGCAAAGAACGGGATCGGCATCGAAGAGGTGCTGGAAGCGGTGGTAAAGAAGATACCGGCTCCTTCCGGCAGCCCGGACAATCCCTTGCAGGCATTGATCTTCGACTCTTTGTATGATTCCTACAAAGGGGTTATTGTATTCTGCCGCATCAAGGAAGGCCGGGTGAAAAAAGGAACAGAAATCCTGATGATGGCCACAGGGGCAAAGGCGGAAGTCGTGGAAGTGGGTTATTTCGGGCCGGGGCAGTTTATTCCCTGTGAGGAATTGTCGGCCGGCATGGTAGGATATATTACAGCTTCTATTAAAAATGTGAAGGATACGGCGGTGGGCGATACGGTGACGGATGCAAAGAACCCCTGTGCGGAACCGCTGCCCGGTTATAAAAAAGTAAACTCCATGGTATTCTGCGGCATGTATCCGGCGGACGGGGCGAAATACCCGGATCTGCGGGATGCTTTGGAAAAGCTTCAGCTGAATGACG
The DNA here is from genome assembly GCA_910585965.1 of uncultured Lachnospiraceae bacterium. GTDB lineage: Bacteria > Bacillota > Clostridia > Lachnospirales > Lachnospiraceae > Kineothrix. Next base: position 66,649 of record CAJUHH010000010.1, on the reverse strand, counting down.
CGGCCCTGCAATATGAGCCAGAAACATCGGTGGCTCTCGGGTTCGGCTTCCGCTGTGGTTTTCTTGGTCTGCTTCATTTAGAAATTATCCAGGAAAGGCTGGAGAGGGAATACAATCTGGATCTGGTGACGACGGCCCCAGGGGTTATTTACCGGGTGCATAAAAATAACGGGGAAATGATCGAACTGACCAACCCGACCAATTTGCCGGATCCTTCGGAGATCGCTTATATGGAGGAGCCGATTGTCAGCGCGGAGATTATGGTGACGACCGAATTCATAGGGCCGATTATGGAGCTTTGCCAGGAACGGAGAGGGCGTTATCTTGGCATGGAATATATTGAGGAAACAAGGGCTTTGTTAAAATATGAACTGCCACTGAACGAGATTATTTACGATTTCTTTGATGCACTGAAATCCCGTTCCAGAGGATATGCTTCTTTTGATTATGATTTGAAAGGATATGAGGAGTCGAAACTGGTGAAGCTGGATATTCTCATTAACCGGGAGGAAGTGGATGCCCTTTCCTTTATCGTGCATGCGGACAGCGCTTATGACAGGGGCAGGAAAATGTGCGAAAAGCTGAAAGATGAGATTCCGCGCCATCTGTTTGAGATTCCGATTCAGGCAGCAGTGGGCGGGAAGATCATTGCCAGAGAGACGGTAAAGGCCATGCGTAAGGATGTATTGGCGAAATGTTACGGTGGAGATATTACCCGGAAGAAGAAGCTTTTGGAGAAGCAGAAGGAAGGAAAGAAGAGAATGCGCCAGATAGGGAACGTGGAGATTCCGCAGAAGGCGTTTATGAGCGTTTTGAAATTGGACGACAAATAGGCGGAGGATATTCATTTCATGAAGAAGATCGGGATTTATATTCATGTGCCTTTTTGTGTAAGAAAATGCTATTACTGTGATTTCCTTTCTTTTCCGGCAGGAGAGGAAAGACGGGAGAGGTATGTAAATGGGCTGCTTCGTGAGATCGAAAAAGAATCGGCTCAGTATAAAGAATACGAGGTGGACAGCGTTTTTATCGGGGGAGGAACTCCTACCGTGTTGTACGCCGGGCAGATCAGAAGGATTATGGACGGAATGAGAGCCGGTTTTTCTTTTGGAAAGGAGCCGGAAATTACGATAGAAGCAAATCCGGGGACGGTGGATCTTGGAAAGCTGGAAAGCTGCCGGGAGGCAGGAATCAATCGGATCAGCATCGGCGCGCAGTCTATGGACGACAGGGAGCTGGCTCTGCTGGGAAGGGTACATTCTTCCAAAGATTTTCTGGAAGCTTACGGACTGGCAAGAAAAGCAGGATTTCGGAATATGAATGTGGACATGATGGCTGCATTGCCGGGACAGAAGATAGGAGGCTATCTGGAGGGGCTACAGCGCGTAATAGATCTGGAGCCGGAGCATATTTCGGCCTATAGCTTGATCGTGGAAGAAGGAACTCCTTTTTATGAATGGTATGGGGAGGATGGAAAGAGGAGGAATGATTTTCCATCGCAGCTTCCATCGAATCTTCCTTCGCATCTTCCTTCGGAAGAGGAAGAACGGGAGATGTACGAGCGGACGGGGGAAATTCTGGAAGCCGCAGGATACGATAGATATGAAATATCCAATTATGCAAAGCCGGGATACGAGTGCAGGCATAATATCGGTTACTGGCAACGTCGTGATTATGCAGGGTTCGGGCTGGGAGCCGCATCTATGGCGGCAAATGTGAGGTGGAAGAACAGCGCGGATATGGAAAAATACCTTTGCTGTATAGAGGATGGATCGGGCGATGTCAAGGAAGAGGTATGCGCTTTAAGCATCAAGGAGCAGATGGAGGAGTTTATGTTTCTTGGCCTGCGGATGACGGAAGGGGTCGGAAAAGAAGATTTTTATGATGTTTTCGGAAGAAGCCTGGAGAGCGTGTATGGAGAAGTCATCGAGAGACTGTGCGGGCAGGGGCTTTTGCTGGATGGGGAGAGAGTAAAGCTGACTCCTTATGGAAGGGATATCAGCAATTATGTGATGGCGCAGTTTTTGTGGTGACAGAGGCAGAATGCGAGGTAGAAAATGCGGATTACAATGCTGGGAACAGGACATGCTATGGTGACGGAATGTTATAATACTTGTTTTTTGCTGACGGAAAATGACCGGAATTTTCTCGTGGACGGCGGAGGAGGAAATGCGATTTTGCGCCAGTTAAAATATGCGGGATGCCAATGCACGGATATTGCCGATATTTTTATCACCCATAAACATATCGACCATTTATTGGGTGTCATTTGGGTGATCCGCACGATCTGCCAAGGGATTGCACAAGGGCAAACGACAATGGACGTGAATGTCTATGGCCATGAGGATGTGATGGTTCTGGTCGGTGATCTGCTTAAGAAGCTGTTATGGCGGGAGCAATGGAACAAAGCGGGCAGTCATATCCATTTGGTTGCTGTCAAAGATGGAGAGACCCGGAATATCCTTGGCAGGGAAACCACATTTTTTGATATAGGATCGGTAAAAGAGAAGCAGTTCGGGTTTTGCATGGAGCTGGATGACGGAAAAAAATTGACCTGCTGCGGCGATGAATCTTATCACCCCTGTTCGAAAGCTTATGTGGAAAACAGCAAATGGCTGATGCATGAAGCATACTGCTTGTATTCCCAGGCGGATATTTTTTCCCCATATGAAAAGCACCATTCCACGGTAAAGGAAGCCTGTGAAATGGCGGAAGAGCTGGGAGTGGAAAATCTGATTCTTTATCATACGGAGGACAGGAACCTGAAAGAGAGAAAAAGATTGTATGGGGAAGAGGGAAGCCGGTATTTTCATGGGAGGCTGCATATTCCTGACGACTTGGAAGTGATCGACCTATGATTTGGGATGGACCGGCGCAAGGTCAGGATTTTGCCGTCATGGTAAGAAAGGAGGGGACATAACCCGTGGATGCGGATAAATTAAGAAATATTTTAAAAATTGATTTCCTTGTATTCGCATAAATTATGGTTGACAAAACAGGCTTTATTGCATATTCTGTGATTAGAAGAAACAAACAAGGAAAATAATAGAAAAGCTGCGAGCAGGAAGAGTATGCGGCCGGAAGATAACAGAGAGGGAATGCCGTCGGCTGAGAGCAGTCCCGATTGGAAAGCGGCAGAAGTGCGTCTGTGAGCTGATGCGGGGAAGGAGAACCTGTTTTTCTGGTATCCGCATACGGGGAAGGCACGTTATGCCTTATGAGGGAAAGATGAGGATGTCATCTTTAACGAGAGTGGAACCGCGGAATAGCTTCGTCTCTTGATTTTAACGAATGTTGGAATAGAGGCGGAGTTTTTTGTATGCACAATGAAAGATGGAAAAAATGGAGGCATCAATATGGGGGTAATCAAAAGGCTGAAGGAGGAAATTGCCGTGATCAGGCAGAGGGATCCTGCGATCCACACGGCGATGGAAGTATTTCTATATCCCAGCTTTAAGGTAATGCTTCATTATAGGCTGGCCCATAAGCTGTATTTGAAGAAACATTATTTTCTTGCCAGATGGATTTCCCAGAGGGGAGTGCGCAAGACAGGGATTGAGATTCATCCGGGAGCGGTCATAGGAAAAGGATTTTTTATCGACCACGGGAACGGTGTGATTATCGGTGAGACGACAATTATTGGAGACAATGTGACGCTGTACCAGGGAGTCACCCTGGGCGGAACAGGAAAAGAGCATGGGAAACGTCATCCTACGGTAGGGAATAACGTGATGATAAGCGCGGGGGCGAAGGTGTTAGGTTCCTTTAAAATTGGGGATAATTCCAAAATAGGGGCAGGAAGCGTCGTGCTGGAAGAAGTGCCGCCCGGCTCTACGGTAGTAGGAGTGCCGGGAAGGGTAGTCAAGAGAAAGAAGAAGAATTTCCCGCAGGAGGAAATGGACCATATCAATTTGCCGGACCCGGTGAAGGAAGATATTGCCAATCTCCAGAAAGCGAACAGTGAGCTGACGAATCGGCTGCTGGATTTGGAGAGGGAGATAAAGAAAATAAAGAACGGAAAGGAGCGGTTTAGCCAGGATGAAAATTTATAATACGTTATCAAAGAAAAAAGAGGAATTTGTGCCGATCGAAGAGGGAAAGGTGAGGATGTATGTCTGCGGGCCGACGGTTTATAATCTGATCCATATCGGGAATGCCAGGCCGATGATCGTATTTGATACGGTAAGGCGTTATATGGAACACAAGGGGCTTGAAGTAAATTATGTATCCAACTTCACGGATGTGGATGACAAAATCATTAAGAAAGCGATGGAGGAAGGAGTGGATTCCGCCGTGGTTTCCAGGCGTTATATCGAGGAGTGCAAGAAGGATATGGAGGCGATGAACGTAAAGCCGGCCACGGTACATCCGCTTGCAACGGAAGAGATCGGCGGTATGCTGGATATGATCGGGGAACTGGTTGAGAAGGGATATGCTTATAAGGCGGAAGACGGAACGGTTTATTTCAGGACGCGCAATTTTAAGGAATATGGGAAGCTGTCCCACAAAAACCTGGATGATCTGCAGGGAGGAAACCGCTCTCTCCTGGTATCTGGGGAAGGGCAGAAAGAGGACGGGCTGGACTTTGTGTTATGGAAGCCGAAGAAGGAGGGGGAGCCTTATTGGGAATCGCCTTGGTGCGACGGGCGGCCGGGATGGCACATTGAATGCTCCGTTATGAGCAAACGGTATCTGGGAGACGAGATCGATATTCATGCGGGAGGGGAAGATTTGGTGTTCCCCCACCATGAGAATGAGATCGCGCAGTCGGAGGCTGCGAACGGCAAAACTTTTGCCCGGTATTGGATGCACAATGCCTTTTTAAACATTGATAACAGGAAGATGTCGAAATCGGCAGGAAACTTCTTTACGGTGCGGGAAATCGGCGAGAAATATGATTTGCAGATATTACGGTTTTTCATGCTTTCCGCCCATTACAGAAGTCCGCTGAATTTCAGCGCAGAACTGATGGAAGCGGCGAAAAACGGATACGAGAGGATTGTCACCAGCGTGGGCAACCTGAATTATCTGGCAGGGAATGCAGCACAGGGGGAAATGGACGAGGAAGAAAAGAAGCTTGTGGCAGAGGCCGGGAATTTTGAGGCGAAATTTGACGAAGCCATGGACGATGATTTTAATACGGCGGATGCGATCGCGGCAATTTTTGAACTGGTGAAGTTTGCAAATACTTACGGAAACGAAAAGAGCAGCGCTGCCTTTTTAACTGCTTTGAAAGAAAAAATCGTGGGATTGTCGGATATATGCGGGCTTTTGGTGGAAAAAAAGGAAGAAAGGCTGCTGGATGGGGAAATCGAAGGGCTGATTGAGGAACGCCAGGCGGCGCGAAAAGCGAAAAACTTTGCCAGGGCGGACGAGATTCGCAAGGAACTGTTGGAGAAAGGGATTATTTTGGAAGATACCCGCGAAGGTGTAAAATGGAAGAGAGCTTGAGCTTGTTAGGGCAACTAAAAAAAGAATTTGGCTGCAAAGAGGTGGATATCCGAACATATTCGCCGCTCGCACTGGCGTATATCGGAGACAGCATTTATGACGTGATCATCCGTACCGTAGTAGTGGAACGGGGAAACCAGAGTACAAAAAAATTGCACAGGACAGCAGTTCGGTATGTCAATGCAGGGACACAGGCAAGGATGGCGGAGTCGCTGCAGGATGTTTTTACGGAAGAGGAGGAAGAGGTGTACCGAAGGGGAAGGAATGCCAAATCCAATTCCACGGCAAAAAATGCTTCTCTGGCCGATTATCGGAAAGCGACGGGGATGGAGGCTTTGCTTGGGTATCTCTATTTGCAGGACCGAATGGACAGGGCAGTGGAACTGGTAAAATGGGGGCTTGGGAATTTGGGGCTGGAAATATGAATATTTGCTTAAGAATGTTTTAAAATTTGGGAAATGTGTGGATGTTTGCACGGATGTAGATATATAATTGTATGAACGAACGCTGTCATATTCATTCGCACGGATAGAATCGGGAAAGGAATAGGATAAGGAAATGAGATACGAGGAGTTTACGATAGAAGGCAGACATGCGGTAATCGAGGCATTCCGCTCAGGAAAAACGATAGACAAGCTGTTTATTCTGGACGGATGCAAGGACGGACCAATCGACACGATCAAGAGGGAAGCGAAAAAGCATGATTGTATTGTTCGCTTTGTCACAAAGGAACGTTTGAACCAGATGTCGGAGACAGGAAAACATCAGGGCGTGATTGCTTATGCCGCCGCCTATGAGTATGCCGAAGTGGAAGATATCCTCCGCCTGGCAGAGGAAAAAGGGGAGCCTCCTTTTATTTTCCTTCTGGATAATATCGAAGATCCCCATAATCTGGGGGCGATTATCCGAACGGCGAATCTGGCAGGAGCCCATGGCGTGGTTATCCCCAAAAACAGGGCGGCAGGATTGACGGCCGCCGTGGCCAGGGCATCCGCAGGAGCGCTGAATTATACGCCGGTGGCAAAGGTGACGAATCTGGTGAAGACGATTGAGGATCTGAAGAAGCGGGGGTTATGGTTTGTATGCGCGGATATGGACGGCACGCCTATGTACCAGCTGGATCTGAAGGGGCCGATCGGCATGGTGATTGGCAGCGAAGGAGAGGGCGTAGGACGGATGGTGAAAAAATCGTGTGATTTTTCAGCGGCTATTCCCATGAAAGGAGATATCGATTCCCTGAATGCGTCGGTAGCAGCGGGCGTGCTGGCTTATGAGATTGTGCGGCAGAGGATCGGGGATGCCGGGATGGGCAGGTAGGGGAGAAAGCGGGAGTAAATAATTATGAAAAAAGATATCCATTTGGTGCAAAAGATATTGCTTTTTATGATTGGCATATTATCGATCATGCTTATGGCTGTATTGGTATTGAAGATTCATGAGATCCGCCAGGAAAAAATGCAGAAAGAGGAATGGGAAGTAAGGCATGTGGAGGTTCAGGCGGAAGTGGATGATGTCCGCATGAAGATAGAGGAGCTGTCGGAGGATAGTGAAGCCTTACAGCAGTTTTTAGAGGAAAGCCTGAAAACGGAGGAGGAAGCGGAAATGGTTCCTGAGCCGGAAGCATTGCCGGAACCTGTGGCAGAGGAGCAGACGGAGCAGGAGGATACGACATCGCAGGGCGCAGGGGAAATGCAGGAAGGGGAGCCGCTGCCCGGCAGCGAAGGGACGGCAGGAAATAATTCTCCAGCCGAGGCAGGAAATTCTCCAGCCGAGGCAGAAAATCCTTCAGCCGGGACAGAAAATCCTCCAGCCGGAGGAGAATGGGATGGGATGACGCAGAGCGGCGATGCAATTCTGATCGATATCCCGGAAGCGGCGCTGCCCCAGCAGCCAGCAGGGCAGACCGAGACGGTATCCGGGAACGGGGATGCGCCATTGCCGGAAGAAGAGACGGTGTCCGGGAACGATGAAGTGGCACTGCCAGAGGAAGAGACAGTATCCGGGAACGGGGATGCGTTATTGCCAGAAGAAGAGACAGTATCCGGGAACGGCGATGCGTTATTGCCAGAAGAAGAGACAGTATCCGGGAACGGGGATGCGCCATTGCCGGAAGAAGAGACGGTATCTTGGAACGGCGATGCGGCACCGCCGGAGGAAGAAACCATATCGGGCAACGCGGCCGGCAGCCCGGCGCAGGATCCTTATGAGTCCATATCGGGCAATGCCGTTGTGGACGGAAAAGTAATACCTTTCCGATATGACGAGGCAGAGCTGACGCTGGAGGCCAGACGCAATATTCGTTCTTCTTATGCAGAAACGGAACAGATGAATGGGGAGGATAGAAATATTATCAGCAACAATTCCTATGATTTTTCCAATAAAAAGATTGCCTGTCTGGGCGACAGTATTACGGAAGGAAGCAATCTGGACAAGATGGAGAACTATAAGCAGTATTCCTACCCTTCCGTATTAAAAAGGATCCTGAATGCGGAAGAAGTTTATAATTTTGGGATAGGCGGTTCTTCCTATGGAAGATATTGGGATAAACCCTTTGTGGAAAGATATCAGGAAATACCAGCGGATACGGATATCATTCTAGTAATGGGAGGAACTAACGACGGCTTTGCAGTATCGGAAAAAGAGCTTGGCAGTCTGTCAGAAAAGAAGCCAAAGACTTTTTACGGGGATGTGGATGAGCTGATGAGGGGGCTTAAGGAGAATTACCCGGAAGCGGAAATTATCTTTGCTACGCCCTTGCCTAATGTACTCCACGATTATTTGAGGAAGCAGAGGGACTATCTGCTGCCCCAGTCTGTGTTTGCCAAGGCTGTAAAAGAATTGGCAGCCCAATATGACATCAAAGTAATCGATTTGTACAATTCCAACTTACTGGATACCCATGACGCACAGGTGATTTCGATGTATATGCCAGACGGCGTACATGGAAACCCGGCCGGATACCAGATATTGGCAGAACATATGGCCAGTCAGCTGATACAAATTATGGAAGAAGATGCCTTGGAAAATCCTACGGTCAGCGGAAATATGGTGGGAAATGAAGGAATCGTTATTGATGGAAGCGTCAGCGGAAACAGTTCGGATGTCCAGCCTGCAGAAGAGCCGGAGTCTGTCAGCGGTAACGGGGCGGATATTCCGCATATGCAGGATGGCAAATGGATCGATGAAGAAATCATGTCCGAGGAAGAGCGTGTGCAGGAAGCCAGGGAAGCGGAAGAAAACAGCAAAAAGGCGGCAGAGGAAGCGATGGTGGTAGAACCAGCCGCAGAAAATAATACTCCGGCTGCATCGGACGGACAAGGAGATTCTCCGGCGGACGTACCCAAGGCCGAAGAAGAAGCGCCGGTGATTAATTATGAATACGGCGGGGAAGCGATTGTCATTCAGTAAAAAGCGGGGAAAAAGCGGATGCAGGATTTTTATGGACAGTGCAGCGATGAGGAACTGATACTGCGCCTTCGGGACGGGGAGGAAAATATTACCGATTATATTATGAATAAATATAAGAATCTGGTAAAAAGCAAGGCGAAATCCATGTATATTCTGGGAGCGGACGGCGATGACCTGATTCAGGAAGGCATGATAGGGCTTTTTAAGGCGGTCAGGGATTACGACAGCGGCCGGGATGCCAGCTTCTTCACCTTTGCAGATTTGTGTATTTCCAGACAGATGTATACGGCAGTACAGGCATCCAGGCGGAGGAAACACGCGCCGTTGAATTCCTATATTTCTTTATACAGCCATGTGGCATCGGAGAGAGGGCAGGAGGAAGAGGGGGAGCTGGTAAATATCCTCGCCGCCAGGGCGGAGCCGAGTCCGGAGGAAATGGTGATAGACAGGGAAAATGTAAAGAGCCTGGAGAGGACGATTGAAAAGGAGCTTAGCACATTTGAGAAAGAAGTTCTGGATCTGCATCTGACAGGAATGGGGTATGTGCAGATTGCGAAAGTATTGGGGAAAGACGAGAAGTCTGCGGATAACGCGCTGCAAAGGATCAAAGGAAAGCTGAAAAAAGCAATCAAATAGGAACGACGCGGCAGATCATACGGCCCGGGCAGAGAAAGATTTGCCCGGGTTAATTTTATGCTAAGTTTATACTTTTTTTAGACAGCTTTCTTGACTTGTGCAGATGGAATGACTATAATTTAGGCGATACCGACTGACTGGTCGGACAGAAAAATTTGAGAAGATCATAAGGTAAGCGTTTGCAGCTTATGGAAAGGCCAGGTTTTTATGATTTCAAAATTCAGTGTGAAAAAGCCCTATACAGTATTGGTAGGAGTCATTATGGCAATCGTGCTGGGAGTCGTTTCCTTCACGAAGATGACAACGGATCTGCTGCCGGATATCAGTCTGCCTTACGTCATCGTTATGACGACTTATATCGGCGCGAGCCCGGAAACGGTGGAGATGGTGGTGACAAAGCCCGTGGAATCTTCGATGGCTACGGTAAGCAATATTGAGAGCATCAGTTCCGTATCCAGCGAGAATTATTCCATGGTTATTCTGGAGTTTGCCCAGAGTGCGGATATGAATTCCGTATCCCTGGAAATCAGGGAGAATCTGGACCAGATCAAAAGTTACTGGGACGATTCCGTGGGAAGCCCTATTATTATGAAGCTGAATCCCGACATGATGCCTGTCATGGTTGCCGCGATCGGGCAGGAGGGGGCTGACGATGCCCGGATCAGCGACCTGGCAAAAAACACCATAGTGCCTGAACTGGAAAGTATCGAGGGCGTCGCTTCGGCGAGCGCGACGGGGCTTTTGGAAGAAAGCGTGAATGTGATTATCCGGCAGGATAAGATAGACGCGATTAATCGGCAGGTTTTCGGATACATAGACAGCGAACTGGAGGAACAGGAGCAGGAAATCGAGGATGCCAGGAAAGAGATTGAAGACGGCAGGAAAGAGATCGAAGACGGCAGGGCCGACCTGGTGGATGCCCAGAATGAACTGAAAGATTCCAAGCAGGAAATGGAAGAGAATAAAGCGGATCTGGAAAAAGGCAAACAGGAGCTGGAGGACGGCAAAAGGGAGCTGGAGCAGAAAAAGGAAGAAGCGGTAAGCAAGCTGGCAGAGGCGGAGGCAGAACTGCTGACAGCGAAAGCGGATCTGGAAGCGGCAAAAATGAATATTACTTCCCAGATCACCCTGCTGGATGAACTGCAGAAAAAACTGGAGGAAGCGCTGGAAGATTCCGGCGGCACGGACGGGCTGAGCCGGATCGATGAACAGATCGCGGAGAAAGATGCGCAGATCGCAGAGGTAGATGGAGAAATTGCCCGGATACAGGAAGAAGCCGATCGGATTGACGGGGAGATCGGGACTTTTTATGCGGTGATTGAATTTGCAAACAATTATTCCGACCAGACGGTAGGATATGTGCAGGAATGTTTAAAAACTACCCCTCCCTCTTCCGGGACGGCGGAGGAAATCGACGGCGTGCTGAATGAATATCCTAATGATATGTCTGTGGGTGAACTGACCAGCAGTCTGCAAGAGCGCATAGCGGCGAAGGAAGAAGAGAAGGCGGGGCTGGAAGCCAGAATATTGGAACTGGAGGAACAGAAAACACAGCTGGCAGCAGAGAAGATGGAACTGGAGCTGCAAAAAAAGCAGATCGAAATGATTAAAGAGGAAATCGAGTCCCAGCTTAAGGAAGCGGGCATCGATATTTCCAACTTCAATTTTAATTTTGATGAAATAAAAGCGAAAATCAGAGAACCCCTTGGCATGATCGAAGAGAATCTGGAGAAAGTCAACGCGGGATTAAAGGAACTGTATAAAGGAAACCTGAAGGCGGCAACGGAACTGGCCAACGCCCAGTCGAAGATCGACCTTGGGGAGTTCCAGATGGACCTGGCAGAAACCCAGCTGGAGGCAGGAGAGAAGCAGCTGGAGACCGGCCAGGAGCAGATCGATGACGGATTCAAGCAGCTGCAGGATGCGCTGGATCAGTTAAAGGAAGGGGAAGAGCAGCTGGAAGACGGGGCGAAGCAGCTGGAAGATGCCAGAGAGGATGCTTATGCCAGCGCGGATATGAACGATATCCTGACAGTGGATACGGTGAAATCCCTGCTTGCTGCGCAGAATTTTTCCATGCCGGGCGGTTATGTGACGGAGAAAGGCATCGATTACCTGGTTCGCGTGGGTGATAAGACGCAGGATATTGAGGAACTGGCGGCGATGCCGATCATGAACCCGGATATGGAGGGGGTGGACGTAATCACTCTTGCGGACGTGGCCGACGTGTTTATGACGAATAATTCTGAAGAAATCTATACCAATATCAACGGAAGCCCGGGCGTTCTTCTTACAATACAGAAGCAGACAGGGTACTCCACAGGCGATGTGTCCGATAAATTAAAGGACAGGTTTGAAGAGATGACTATGGAAGATGAAAGCCTGTCCATCATCATCCTTATGGACCAGGGCATTTATATCGATATGGTCGTGGATTCCGTGATCAGCAACGTGCTTTTCGGCGCGGTGCTGGCGGTATTGATATTGATTCTGTTTTTAAAGGACCTGCGGCCTACGCTGGTTATTGCGTTCTCTATTCCTGTCAGCCTGGTGACGGCGGTGGTATGCATGTATTTCAGCGGGATCACGCTGAATATCATCTCCCTTTCCGGGCTGGCCCTTGGCGTAGGCATGCTGGTGGATAACTCGATTGTCGTTATTGAAAATATATACCGTATGCGGAGCGAAGGAAAGAGTATGCGGGAGGCATCGATAGAGGGCGCAAAGGAAGTGGCAGGAGCGATTATGGCTTCTACCCTGACGACCGTCTGCGTATTTTTGCCCATCGTTTTTACCGAGGGCATTACCAGACAGCTTTTCGTGGACATGGGCCTGACAATCGCTTATTCCCTGCTGGCCAGCCTTTTGATAGCATTGACGGTAGTTCCGGCTATGGCATCTAAGATGCTGACAAAGACAAAAGAACAGAAAGAGAATAAATTCTTCACGGCGGTGATCCGGGGCTATGGGAAGGCGCTGGAAGTTTCTTTAAGGTTTAAGCCGCTGGTGCTGGCCGGCGTTCTCGTCCTGCTGGCAGTCAGCGCGGTTGCCGCTATGTCCAGGGGGACGGCATTTATGCCCGATATGGAAAGCACGCAGATGACAATCAGCGTGACGATGCCGGATGGAACGCCTCTGGAAGAAACCGCAAGAACGACGGATGATATTATAGAAAGAATTCGGACTCTGGAGGATGTGGAAGACGTGGGAGCTATGGCGAGCACGTCGAGCCTTTCCCTTCTGACAGGAGGAGGAAACAGCGCAAAGAACGCGACGGAAATCTACGTCACCTTAAGGGAAGACAAGGAACTGACAGGGGACGAGCTGGCGAAAAAAATCGAAGAGATGACGGCGGATATCGAAGAGGCGGAACTGGTGATCAATACTTCCTCCATGGATATGAGCGCCCTGGGAGGAAGCGGCATATCCATTCAGGTGCGGGGACGGGAGATCGATACTTTGCAGACGATTGCGGCCGATATCGCCCAGATTGTCCGGGATACGGAAGGGACGACGGAAGTGTCGGACGGAATGGAAAATTCTACCGAGGAACTGCGCATTATCATCGACAGGGATAAAGCGATTGAGCATGGGCTGACTGTGGCGCAGATTTTCCAGCAGATATCGGCAAAGCTGGCCGATGCTTCCAGCGCGACGACCCTGGAAACGGAAATAAGGGATTATGATGTTTATGTAAAAAATGCGAATGATATCGCGTTGACAAGGGAAACGATCAAACGGATCAAAATAGATGTAAAGAAACAGGATGGCACAAAAGAGAAAATAACCCTTGCCGATATTGCGGACTTTGAGACGAAGCAGTCGCCGGATTCGGTGAACCGTGCGGACCAGAACCGTTACATAGGGGTAAGCGCCGCCATAGCGGACGGGTATAATGTCGGGCTGGTATCCCAGGAACTGCAAAAGAAACTGGATGCTTATGAAATGCCGGAAGGGTATACCCTTGTGATGAGCGGGGAAAATGAAATGATTACCGACGCGATGGAACAGGTATCGCTGATGCTGGTTTTGGCATTGCTGTTTATGTATCTGATTATGGTGGCTCAGTTCCAGTCGCTGCTTTCGCCTTTTATCATTATGTTTACCGTGCCGCTGGCGTTTACGGGCGGGTTTTTCGGACTTTATTTGAGCGGGAGCGAAGTTAGCGTCATCGCCCTGATCGGTTTTGTCATGCTTTCGGGTATTATTGTAAATAACGGCATTGTGCTGGTGGATTATATTAACCAGCTGAGGGAAGCGGGAATGGAGAAGAAGGAGGCAATTCTGGAGGCCGGCCGTACGAGGCTGCGCCCGGTGTTAATGACGGCGCTGACAACGATACTGGCTCTTTCCACCATGGTATTCGGCCATGACATGGGTTCTGAGATGGGAAGACCTATGGCTGTTGTTACGATCGGCGGCCTGGTATATGGTACTTTGCTGACATTAGTCGTAGTTCCCTGCATTTATGACATCTTTATGCGGGAGAAAAAGGAGAAAGAGGAATGAAGGAAAAAACACTGTCTCCGAAGGTAAAGGCTTTGTATGAAGCGGTGGAAGAATTAATTTTTGAAAATATTGACGTGAAAGGGATTAAAGTTTCGGATATCACGGAGCGGGCCGGCATAGGAAAGGGAACGGCTTACGAGTATTTCAGGAATAAGGAAGAGATCATAAGCAGCGCCCTGCTGTACCATATCGATCTGATTTGCCGGCAGATGGCGGATAAGGCAGTAGAACTGAAGGATTTCGAAAAAACGCTGCAATTTATTCTATGCAGCATAGATGCTGAGATCAGAAAAAGAGATTGCTTTGTTCAGTTTATCCATCTTGTATCCGATAACGGGCCGATCGGAAAAGCACTGCAAAATAAGATCAAAGAAAAAGACCAGGAAGTCTGTATGCCGAGGGATGTCATCGCGCGGATGATCGAAATAGGAACGGCAAACGGCGAGATCAGCAAGGAGCTGCCTTTCAGCTATATCAGCATGGAGATCGCGTCCAGTGTGCTGACCTATATTATTTATATTTTAAATGAAGAAGGGAAAGATGACTGCAACAAACTTCAGATGCATCGTTTGATTTGCCGGGGGTTATTAAAGACATTGCATGAATGACAATAAAAGAAGCGAAAAAGAGGGCATATATGGAAAAATGTCCTCTTTTTCTATTTAGGAAAAAATTTTCCTTATTTATTTTCGATAAAGGCTGGAAATTCGGTTGTATATTTTGGGGAAAAATGGTATAATCGCAAAGTAAAATATGGCTCATAAGAAATAAAAAATATAAAAATAGTTATTGTGGGACATTAGAACCTTGACGTAAGAATATGGTGTTGTAGGTAAGCTGTTCGAAGAAAAATATAGGGGTATGCGTATACAATAGAAAATGGCAATGCTTTATTCTGCCGATGGCGACAGAATCAGGATTGTATGAGAAGGGTGCAGAGAGGAGAAGTTATGTTAGATAAAATAAAAGGAATGAAGGTTGGAGAAAAGCTGAAGTTTTGCTTTACTTTAGTTGTTATCATAGCCAGTATTTCAGGGGTTGCTGGAATGGGGATGATATTACGCAGCGACATTGCTTACAGCAATGCTTTAGTCACCAATGGTTTTTCACAGGGAGAGATCGGGATATTCAGTACCTATCTGAATAAGGAGCCTTCGATTGTCAGGGAATTGATATTGGTTCATGATGAGGCTGAGATGAAGGAATCGGAAGCAGAATTAGCTCAGATACAAGAATTGACGAATGAGGCGGCAACAACGATGATCATGCACTGCAATTCGCCGGAGGAAGCGGAATATATCGATATTATAAAAGAAACATTGCCTGAGTACAGGGATGTCTTTAATCGGGTGAAGGAATATGCATTAAATAACCAGGATGAGGAAGCCTATGATTTATTGATGGCTGAGGGAAAGCCTACGTTGAAAAAGCTGACCAATGCCGTAGAGGGTTTGATCGACCTGAATGTGGAAATGGGCTATGAAGTATCCAACAGCCTGACAATTCAGAGTTACATATTGATGGGTGCCATGGCTGTTATTATTGCAGTTGCAGTATTTATTTCTATGCGGCTTGCGGCTTTTGTGTCGAAGCTGTTTTCCGATCCTATTATCAGGGTGAAGGATGCATCTGCGGAGCTTGCGAAAGGAAATCTCAATATTGAGATTGAGAAGATGTATCCGGATGAGATCGGCGAAATGACGGAATCTTTCCAGGAAGCCGCTGAAATGCTTAAGCTCTATATCCGGGAATTGTCCAGAGGACTGGGAGAAGTGGCCAATGGAAACTTTGATATTTATACAGATGTGGATTTTAAAGGCGACTTTAAGGAGTTAGAAGTATCCCTGGAAAAAATTATAGCGTCTTTGAGCCATTCATTAAAGCAGATTAATGAAGCGTCCGAACAAGTGGCGCTGGGCGCTGCCCAGATGGCAGAGAGCGCGCAGGCGCTGGCAGAAGGGGCTACGGACCAGGCGGGTTCGGTAGAAGAACTGACAGCGACGATCCAGAACATTACGGAAAACGTGGTGAATACTTCGGAGAAGGCAAACAAATCCTATATCAGTGCGCAGGAATTCGAGCATGAGGCGGAACGGAGCAACGAGGATATCATAGAACTGAACCATGCGATGGAACGCATCAACAATACGTCCAAAGAGATTGCCAATATTATCGCGGCGATCGAGGATATCGCTTCCCAGACGAATCTACTGTCACTGAATGCTTCCATTGAAGCTGCCAGGGCAGGGGAAGCGGGCAAAGGCTTTGCTGTTGTGGCGGACCAGATTGGAAAACTGGCGGCAGACAGCGCGACTTCGGCGATCAATACGAAGAAGCTGATTGAGAATTCCATTCATGAAATCGAACATGGCAATGAAATTACGACAAAGACTACGGCAGCAATCGAATCTGTAATTGGAGGCATTAAGATGCTGGCCGTTTCGACAAAAGAGATCAGCGATCTGTCCGTTTCAGAGGCAGATGCTATGAAACAGCTGGAACTCGGCGTAGAGCAGATTGCAGAAGTTATCCAGAACAATTCAGCGGCTGCTGAGGAAACTTCGGCGACAAGCGAAGAGCTTTCCGCGCAGTCGGCGAGTCTGGAAGATTTAGTCGGGCAGTTTAAGCTGAAAGCTTAAAAACGGTTTGGGTTTCTTTTGAGTGCTTATTTACAATACACGAATGCGGAAAAAAGGTATTGGATGGCGGGCAGCCTGCCGGAAAATACCTTTTTTCATTTATGCGTTGACAAAGCAAATTCATGTATGATACAATATTTTTCGGTAGTCCGGCAGCGTATAAATGAGGAACGTTGGCAAAGCCGGGCATAAGCTGCTATAGCACAGTCGGTAGTGCGCAACATTGGTAGTGTTGAGGTCACCAGTTCGATTCTGGTTAGCAGCTTTACCTACAGAAAATAAAGGCTTTTCAAGGAAATCACTCTTTGAAATGTCTTTATTTTTATTAGATAGCTGTATAGAATTATAAGATGTAGAAAGCATATTTTGTATATAATTTTTGAAGCCCATAACAGATATGGTTGAAAGGATGTGTTTTTATGGCGTATGATACCTTAGTTAGAGAAGCGAAAGACCTTCCCGAAGATATGATAGAGCAGGTAATTGAATTTATGAGATTTCTGAAATATGCATCGAAAAAGGAACAGACAAAGCACTCCATAAGCGATGGTATTACCGATGGTATTACATTTCACAGGTCGGTAAATCCACTAGCAGATGAATTTATTTCTATGGCAGAGGATTTTGATAAAACACCAGAATGTTTTAAGGAGTATGTATAATGTATCTATTAGACACAAATGCTTTGCTATATTTTTTATATGATAGTGAAAAACTTTCCCAAAAGGCATCGGACATAATTTATCATAGTGATGAAAAAATAAGTGTAAGCATTGTTTCCATGTGGGAAATTGCGATCAAGTCAAGTATTGGAAAACTGGAAATTAAAAGTTCAATTTCTCAGATTGCGAAGACTTGTGAAAAAGAGCAATTCGATATCCTTTCTATAAAACCATTTCACCTTGATGAAATCGGCCGGCTTCCCATGATTCATGGAGACCCATTTGACCGATTGATTATTTCACAGGCTATTGCAGAAAACATGGTAATTATTACAAAAGATGGAACAATACCGCTGTATAATGTCAAGGTTTTATGGTAAGCTGAATTTGTGATTATATCTATAAAACGATCTTATAGGACGACTTGGGATTGATTGCTTTACCTACAGAAAATAAAGGCTTTTCGAGGTATCCAGCTTCGGAAAGCTTTTCTTGTATTCCTGAGGGCTGGTATTTTGCCTGGCGGTGAAAAAGAGTGGAAATCGGAGGGAGAAGGGGGTACAATGATAAAAGAGAAACGAAAGGTGCGGAATTGTTCCATAGATATCTTTCGGTATGTATGCGCGGTTCTCGTTGTAGGAATCCATACGCATCCCCTGTCGGATTTTAACTATGAAGCAGGTTACATATTCAGCGATATTGTCCCACGGATAGCAGTGCCGTTCTTCTTTGCGGCGGCGGGATATTTTTACATTCAAAAACTGGAAAGCGGGAAAAAGCCATTTTTGGCCAGTTGTGCATACCGTTTTTTAGTGACAGGGACTTATGAGCATTTTTGGTTCTTTCCGGCGCTTTTGTTTGCTGTTTGTTTTACTACGCTGCTGTTTCAGCTGGGAGGAAAAAGGCTGTTGGTTCCTTTTAGTTACCCCAGTTTGGCCTGGCCAGGCGCGTGCTGTTTATGGGACTCCCTTTTTTTGCAAGCGGTTATTTGGTATATAAAATAGAGAAGCAGATGGGAAAAGCTGTCAGCAAGAAAGGGTTATATCTGATGACAGGTGCAGCGGTAATGCTCATTCTGCTGAGGAATCCGATGCCGGCTTATCAGGATTTTTCCGATAAATGTGCAAAATTAGCGGAGTTCACTTATTATGCGCATCCGCTTTTGATAGATGCTTTGTCTTTTCTGTGGCTCCGGCTGATGCATAAGGAAATGACTGCAACGCCCTTGTTTTTGCTGACTGTCGCGGCAACGGCGGCGGCTTGGCTTTTGACACATAATTTATTTTACTTTATTAAGAAAGTTTTGAACGGAGAGAATTCATATGGAAGAAAAAAAAGAACGCTTGAATAAATATCTGGCCGCCTGCGGCGTCTGTTCCAGAAGGGAAGCGGACCGGCTGATCGAGGCGGGGAAAGTGACGGTGGACGGAGAGACCGCGACAATGGGAATGCAGATAAGCGGGCAGGAAAAAATTATAGTTAATAAGAAACCTGTTTTGGGAAAGAATGAAAAAGTAGTGCTTGCTTATTATAAGCCGGTCGGCGTTACTTGTACGGAGAAGGACAGACATGCGGAACGGAAAATATGCGACGAGCTGGATTATCCGGTCAGGCTGACTTATGCCGGCCGGTTGGATAAAGATTCCGAAGGCCTTTTGATTATGACGAACGACGGAGATCTGATCGAGCGGATGATGCGGGGGGCGAACTGCCATGAAAAAGAGTACCAGGTAAGGGTCGATAAGGTAGTGACGGACTCTTTTTTGCAGGGTATGGCATCAGGGGTATATCTGGAGGATCTGGATGTGATGACCAGAAAATGCAAAGTGAGGCGGACGGGAAGATATTCCTTCAGCATGGTGCTGACACAGGGGCTGAACAGGCAGGTGCGCCGGATGACAGAAAGCTTTGGCTACAGAGTCAGGGCATTGAAGCGGACTAGGGTATTAAACGTTACTTTGGGAGATTTGAAACCCGGCCAGTACCGCGTGCTGGAGGGCGATGAGCTGAGGGGGCTGTATGAAAATTGAAAATTGCCGACAGGATAAAAAAACAGAGCGGATCAGGGAACTGACGCAGCTTTTAAACAAGGCTTCTCTGGCATATTATGCGCAGGACAGGGAGCTGATGAGCAATTATGAGTATGACAGGCTTTACGACGAACTGGAAGCTTTGGAAAAGGAAACGGGGATCGTCCTGTCCAACAGCCCTACGCTCCATGTAGGCTATGAAGCGGTGGATGAGCTTCCGAAAGAGCGCCACGAACGGCCGATGCTTTCGCTTGGAAAGACGAAGAGCAGGGAAGAGCTGGCAGAGTGGCTCGGGGAGCAGAAAGCGCTGCTGTCGTGGAAATTGGACGGCCTTACGGTAGTGCTGACTTACCGGGATGGAAAAATGGAAAAGGCGGTTACAAGGGGAAACGGGGAAGTCGGGGAAGTCGTGACGAACAATGCGAAAGTGTTCCAGAATCTTCCGGTTTCTATTTCTTATGCCGGCGAACTGGTGCTTCGGGGCGAAGCGGTCATTACTTATTCGGATTTTGAGGAAATTAACAGACGGATCGAGGACATCGATGCGAAATATAAAAACCCCAGGAATCTTTGCAGCGGGTCGGTCAGACAGCTGAATAACGAGGTGACGGCGGGAAGGAACGTGAAGTTTTTTGCTTTTTCCCTGGTGAAAGCGGAAGGCGTGGACTTTCATAATTCCAGGGAAGAGCAGTTCCTTTTTTTACAGAAGCTGGGATTTGAAACGGTGGAGTATCGGGTGGTGGACAGTGCCAGCATCGGGGAGGCCGTGGGGGAATTTGAAAAAAAAATCGAAAGCTACGATGTGCCGTCGGACGGCCTTGTCCTTGTTTATGACGATATCGCTTATGGACAGTCACTTGGGGCGACTGCTAAATTTCCAAGGGATTCCATTGCTTTTAAATGGGCGGACGAAGTGAAGGAAACGGTGCTGAAGGAGATTGAATGGAGTCCAAGCCGGACGGGGCTGATCAACCCGATAGCTGTTTTTGAGCCGGTGGAGCTGGAGGGGACGACGGTCAGCCGCGCTTCCGTGCATAATATCAGTATTTTGAAGAGCCTGAAACTGGGAATCGGGGATCGGATCACGGTATATAAAGCAAATATGATTATCCCTCAGATAGCGGAAAACCTGACCGGCAGCGATACGGTGGAAATACCGGAAGAGTGTCCGGTATGCCATGGCAGAACGAAGGTGAGCCAGGTCAATGATGTCCAGTCGCTCTACTGCACGAATGAAGAATGCGAAGCGAAGAAAATCAAATCGTTTACCCTTTTTGTCAGCCGGGATGCGATGAATATCGAAGGGCTGTCGGAGGCGACGCTGGAAAAGTTTATCGGCAGAGGGTATATCCATGAATTTGCTGATATTTTTCATCTGGATCGATTCCAGGAGGAAATTACAGAAATGGAAGGTTTTGGGGAGAAGTCATACCAAAACCTGATAAACAGCGTGGAGGCGGCGAGGAGGACGACGCTGCCAAGGCTTATTTTCAGCCTGGGCATCGCCAATATCGGGCTGGCCAATGCGAAAATGATCTGCAGGCATTATCACGACGATTGGGAGGATATGCTGGCGGCGGATGTGGAGGATTTGAGCGGAATAGACGGGGTGGGGGGAGTGATTGCCACCGGGTTTTACGAATATTTCCAGAAAGAGGAGAACAGGAGACGGTGGGAGAATCTGCTGAAAGAAGTGGAAATCGAGAAAGAAGAAATCGATGAAAGCATGCAGACTCTGTCCGGCATGGCGTTTGTCGTGACGGGCAGCCTGAACCATTATGAAAACAGGAAGGAATTGAAGGAAGCGATCGAGAAAAGAGGCGGGAAAGTAACGGGAAGCGTTACTTCGAAAACGGTATGCCTGATCAATAACGATAATACCTCTTCCTCGTCCAAGAACAAAAAAGCAAGGGAATTGCAGATACCAATCCTGACGGAAGAGGAATTCATAGAACAATATTTAGGAGGGCAAAGCGATGCCGATTAAAACACAGAACGGCCTGCCGGCCAAGGGAATACTGGAAAACGAAAATATATTCGTGATGGATGAAAACAGGGCGATCCATCAGGACATCCGTCCTTTGCAGATATGCATTTTAAATCTGATGCCGGTGAAGCAGGATACGGAGCTTCAGATTCTGAGGGCTTTATCCAACACGCCGCTCCAGGTGGATGTTACTTTTATGAAGATGAACAGCCACCGTTCCATGAATACTTCCATGAATCATTTGAACCAGTTTTACCATACCTTTGACGAGCTGAAGGGAAATCGGTATGACGGCCTGATGATCACCGGCGCGCCGGTGGAACAGATTCCTTTCCAGGAAGTGGATTATTGGGATGAGCTGTGCGAAATTATGGAATGGTCCAAAAGAAAAGTGACTTCTACCTTGCATATTTGCTGGGGGGCCCAGGCAGGGCTTTATTATCATTTCGGCTTGGACAAAGTGCTTTTGCCCCAAAAGCTGTTCGGCATCTACGAGCATAAAGTGATGAATCGGAAGATTCCGCTGGTCAGGGGATTCGACGACTATTTCCTGATTCCCCACAGCCGCCATACGGCTGTTCCTGCGGATGCCATCCATGGATGCAAGGAACTGCTTGTGCTGGCGGAATCGGAGGAGGCGGGGGTGCTTCTTTGCATGGCAGGGGAGGGCAGGCAGATTTTTGTAATGGGACATCCCGAGTATGACCGCATGACCTTACATAATGAATATTTGCGGGATAAGGAAAAAGGACTGCCTATCGACATACCGAAGAATTATTACCCTGACGATGATCCTTCGGAACGGCCCAAGCTCCAGTGGCGTTCCCACAGCAATAATTTGTATACGAACTGGCTGAATTATTATGTATACCAGATTACGGATTATGTGCTGGGGTAGGTACTGTTGTTGCAGATATAATTGACAATATATAGTATGTTTTGTAGAATAATAAATGCAAGCAGCATCCAACGTTTCATTTGGCTAGATGGACGGTTAGGCGGTTGAGTCACGCCAGAACAGCGATGTTCTGTTTTCTAATAAATACCCTTGCTCAGAAAGGAGGGTGATAGAAAAAGTGACAATTTGTGAACTAATAGTAGTACCGTTAGTTATTGGCATTGTAAGTGGTATTATATCGACCTACATAGTCAAAATCCTTGATAAAAGGCACAAAAATAACCGCCATGAGAAATAAAGCGGTTACTTTTGTGTTAATAATTTGATTTTTAAATTTATTAGCCATAATACGCCAAATTATGACTCACCGTCTAACGGATGCTGTTTTGCTTTTGTAATTTTTTTCTATAATTTATCTTAATGTAAATTAGAATAGTTGTCAATAAAAAATGTCGAATTATATCGCATGATGTCTTATAATAACCGTATTATCGACATAAAAGAAGTTTAAAATGTGTTGTGGAAATTAAAACATTGTTAGGAGCAGTGATTTAAAAACTGAAGATGACAGAAAGGATATAGATAATGCTATGGCTGAGAAAAATCTTGATTTTGACAAGGTAATAGACAGAAGAAATACGAAATCCATAAAGTACGACTGGATCGCCAAAAAGGGGATGGCGGCAGACACGCTGCCTTTATGGGTGGCGGATATGGATTTCCAGGTATCCTCCTATATACAGGAGGCGCTGGCCCGGCAGACGGCGCATGGGATTTTCGGGTACAGCGACGCGCAGGAGGAGTATTTTGAAGCCGTGAAAGGATGGATGGAGAGAAGGCACGGCTGGGAGGTTTCTGAGGACTGGCTGGTAAAGACGCCGGGCGTAGTTTTCGCCCTGTCGTTGGCGGTAAAGGCTTTTACGGAGCCAGGGGACAGCGTGCTGATACAGCAGCCGGTCTATTATCCTTTCCAAAATGTCGTGGACAGAAATGAAAGGAAGATGGTCAGCAACGACCTTGTATATGAAAACGGCCGGTATCGGATCGATTTTCAGGATTTTGAAGAAAAAATCATAAAAGAGAATGTCAAATTGTTTATTCTCTGCAACCCCCATAATCCAGTGGGACGGGTATGGACGCAGGAGGAACTGACAAGGCTTGGAGATATCTGTTATAAGCATCATGTGGTCGTGGTGAGCGATGAAATCCACGGGGATTTTGCCTTTGAGAGAAGGCACAGCGTATTTGCGGGGTTGAAGAAAGAATACGAGGAAATCACCGTTACCTGTACCGCGCCCAGCAAGACTTTCAACCTGGCGGGATTGCAGTTGTCCAATATTTTTATCAGCAATCCCGAATTGCGGAAAGCGTTTTGCAGGCAGATGGAACTGTCGGGATACGGCGAAGTGAATGTGATGGGGCTTGTGGCCTGTGAGGCGGCTTATCGGGACGGCGATGAGTGGTATGCGGCTATGCTTCGGTATGTGAAAGCCAATCTGGAATTTATAAAAGGATATGTGGAAAAAAATATACCGGGGGCCTCGATGGCAGAGCATGAAGGCACCTATCTGGCATGGCTGGATTTCAGGAAATTGGGGCTGTCTGCGGAGAAATTGGAGGAAATGATCGTTCATAAGGCAAGGCTTTGGCTGGATGACGGAAGGATGTTCGGAAAGAGCGGAGAGGGCTTCCAGAGAGTAAATGCCGCATGTCCGAGAAAAATCTTGGAGGAAGCCCTTCACAGGATAAAGTGCGCAGTGGAGGAAGCAGGGAAGGCATAGATAAAAATTGGAAAAAGTGTTGCATAGAAGGGGCGCGTGTATTATACTAAGCATATAAGGGGAAGTGTATCAATGTGGCACAAGCGCGAAGGGCTTATGCCGGAAAGGAGAGGTTATGAGGATATCGGCGATCAACGGTTACAATTCCATATATGGCAAAATAGCCAGCGGGAAGAGAATTCAGACTGCGGCTGACGATGCGGCGGGTCTTTCCATTGCAAATATGATGAAACGCCAGAGCAACGGCTTGGATGTGGCGGCTGATAACATTATGGACGGTATCGGCGTTGCGAATATTAAGGATGGCGCGTTGGGTACTATGCAGGATTCCTTGCAACGGATTTATGAACTCAGCATCAAAGCATCAAACAGCATGTATGGGGATTCTGAAAAGCAGATGATCCAGGATGAGGTTGACCAGCTTTTGCAGGATATAGAAAGTACGGCAGTAGGAACCAGATATAATGAAATGAAGCTGATGGACGGCAGCATGGCGGATATGCACATTGCGTCGAATGCGGACGGCACAGGCATGAAAATCCAGATGGAGAACGTGACATTGAAGTCTTTGGGAATCGACGGGTACAATGTCACAGGCAAATTCGACCTTAGCAGGATCGAGTCGGCGATGGATAAGATCAGTTCTGCCAGAAGCGCGACAGGAGCAAGGACGAACGCCATGGAACATGCATACAATTCCAATACAAGAACGTCCTTAGAAACGGTCGGAGCAAGAAGCCGTATTGAAGATCTGGATATTCCGAAAGCGGTTTCGGAACAGAAAAAGAATAAGCTCCTGCAGGATTACCGCATGATGTTCACCCGCAGGAAGATGCAGAATGATTCCATGATAACAAGGCTGTTCGGCATGTAGGATGGCAATGGATACATGATGCAGGGATAAGGAACTAGGCACCCTGGACAGCGGTTTGGCTGTCTGGGGTTTTTTTTATGCGCAGGCCCGCATAAGGAAGTTTGCTGCCGGAGCAGCATGCGGGCCGCGCGACGAGCAGGGGAAAAGCTTCCCTGCTCGATGAGACAGGCCCGCATAAGGAAGTTTGCTGCCGGAGCAGCATGCGGGCCGCGCGACGAGCAGGGGGAAAGCTTCCCTGCTCGATGGGACAGGTCCGCATAGAGAAATAGAAGTTTGCTGCCAGAGCAGCGTGCGGCGGAAAGGGTATGGGTATTCGGATGAGCGGTAAAAAGAAAAGCGGGAACAGGAATCGGAAAAGGAGCGGAAAAAGCAGACGCGGGCGTGGAAAACGCGTATTTTTGTGGGCTATTGGGGCTTTTGCGGCGGTATTGCTTGCAGGAGGCATCGCGTTAGGCTTTCTTTTTCTGAATAAGGAGAGAGGCTGGAAGAAACCGCCGGAGCTTTTGACAGAATATATGGCCTATATCCTGACCGGGGAGTATGAGAAAATGTACGGGATGCTGGATGCAGAGACATCGGGGAATGTGAGCCTGGAGGATTTTGTAGAACGGAATGAGGCGATTTATAAAGGAATCGAAATCCAGTCCCTGGAGATAAGCGGGGTGGAATATGATGAAGAAAGGATGGCAGTAAAATACCACAGTTCCTGTGAAACGGCGGCAGGAAATATCAGTTTTGACAATGAGGCCTGCTTTGTAAAAGGAGAGGAGGGCTATTGGCTGTCATGGAGCGACGGGCTGATCTTCCCTGGGTTAGAACGAGGAGATAAGGTCAGGGTTTCGACGGAACAGGCAGAAAGAGGCAGTATTTTTGACAGGAACGGAGTGCTTCTGGCAGGAAAGGGGGTTGCCTCATCCGTAGGAATCGTGCCGGGCAAGCTGGAGAACAGGGAGTCGGCGATAGATGAGATTGCGGAGTTGCTGGAAATCAAGCGGGAGGCGATAGAAAAAAACTTGTCGGCTTCCTGGGTGAAGGATGATTATTTCGTTCCAATCAAAACGGTAGCTAAGGTGGAAGAGCTGGATCTGATGACATTGGAGCCGGAAGAAGAGCTGATAAGGGAAAAAGAACGGCAGGACAAGCTGCTTGCGATTCCCGGAGTCATGATCTCCGATACGGAAGTGAGGGAATATCCTTTTGGGAAGATTGCGTCACATTTGATTGGCTATGTACAGAATGTAACGGCAGAAGATCTGGAAAAACATGCAGGGGAAGGCTATACGGCCAACAGCGTGATTGGAAGAAGCGGGATGGAGAGCCTGTTTGAAAAGGAATTGAAAGGGGAAAACGGCTGCCGGATCTATATAGAAAAGGAAGAAGGGGGAGTGAAGCAGGAGCTGGCGAACAGGGGAGTGCAGAACGGCATTGATGTCAGGCTGACCATCGACATACAGGTGCAGTCCCTTTTGTACGGACAGTTTAAAGCGGATGAAAGCTGCAGCGTGGCGATGGATCCTGAGACGGGGGAAGTGCTTGCCCTGGTCAGCACCCCGGCATATAATAATAACCAGTTTATCCTGGGAATGTCCCAAGCGCAGTGGGATGCGTTGAACGGGGATGAAAGGCAGCCCTTGTATAATCGGTTCCGCCAAGTATGGTGTCCCGGGTCCTCTTTTAAGCCAGTGACGGCGGCGGTCGGGCTGGAAAGCGGCACGGTGGACCCGGAAGAGGATTATGGGCAGGAAGGGTTGAGCTGGCAGAAAGACAGTTCCTGGGGGGATTATTATATTACGACGCTTCATGAGTATGATCCTTCGGTTTTGGAGAAAGCGCTGATTTGTTCCGATAATATTTATTTTGCAAAGGCGGCCTTGAAAATCGGGGCGGAAAATATGCAGCAGTATTTGAATAAATTTGGTTTTAACGAGGCAGTTCCTTTTGAAATCAACATGTCCCCTTCGAAATATTCCAACGGGGAAACAATAGGAACAGAGATACAGCTGGCAGACAGCGGTTACGGACAGGGGCAGATGCTTGTAAACCCTCTGCACCTCGCTTGCATTTATACAGCTTTCCGCAATGAGGGAAATATGATAAAGCCCTATCTGGTGTACCAGGAGGAAGCGCAGCCGCAGCAATGGATACCCGGGGCGGTTTCAGCCGATACGGCGAACCGGGTGCTGGAAGGGCTGAAAGGAGTAGTAAACGATGCGGAAGGGACAGGGTATGCCGCTCGCAGGGATGACGTGCTTCTGGCAGGGAAGACGGGAACAGCGGAAATAAAAGACTCCAAAGAGGATGCGTCCGGCACGGAACTTGGCTGGTTTGCGGTATTCAGCACTGGACAGGATGAAAAAAACCCGATTCTGATCGTAAGCATGGTGGAAGATGTAAAAGAGAGAGGGGGAAGCGGCTATGTGGTGGAAAAGGTCAGCCAAGTGCTGGATGTATGGTTCCGCAAAGAACATCAGGGCGGGCAGCCGGCAGAGGGAGAGACTCCGTAAGGTTGTTTTCCTTGGGGCGATTCTGATGCTGGCCATATGCGGATGCGGAAAAAGCGTGGGAATGGACGGATATAAGAATGCGGATTTTTATGAGGCCGAAGGCGCGGGCGAGGAAGCTGACAGCGGGGAAGCGGAAGAGAGAGGACCAGCAACGGGCAGTTATGAGGAAGAACAAAAGCTGGAATCCAGTGAGGCAGCGGAGGTTTACAGGGATATTTATGAAAGGGCGGTCAGGGAGAATACGCTGGGAAGCCTGGAAACGATAGAGGCTATCGTGGATAGAATGGGGGAATGCGGTTATTGCGCGGTTGACCGGGAAAATGAGAACCAGGTGAATCTGACGCACCCGGAACGGATGAAAGCCTTTATTAGGCTGGCAGAAGAGGGGAAGGACGGAGAACAGACGGTTTTTTCGATTATGGATGACGGAGGCTTTATCCGTTTTGACTTGGAATCGGAGAAAGGAACTGTTTTTGTGACGAGAAGCGTCCTGCACTGGAAGGGAGGAATGCCCGAGGTGGATTATATGGAACGCTATCCGGCAGAAGAATGGAAATATTCTGCCAACGGCTATCTGTTCTTTCGGGAGGAAGTTCCGGAGGGATATGACGGATCCCAGGGATATACGGCCATCCGCGTGGAACCGCTGGATGAAAAATACCGGGAATGGAACCGCAAATATATCCTTCCGATAGGGTATGGAGCCAACGACATGTTTTTGCAGGACTGGACGGAAGGAAATTGGGAAGCATTGGATTTTGATGATTTATTTGCGAAATTGTATTCTTATGCCTATGGCGTTCCGATTCCTTATCAGCAGTCCGTGGACGGGGCTTCCTATTTGGTGCCGGAAGAAGAATATGAAACAGTAATACAGTCGTATTTTTCCATAGAGAAAGAGATGCTGCATAGGCAGCAGGAATATCGGGAAGAAGAACAGGCCTATGTATACAAGACAAGAGGGTTTTATGACTGCGCCAGTTCCCCCAATGCCCCATATCCCGAAGTGGTTGCCTGTGAGGAAAATGAGGACGGGACGCTCCGTCTGACCGTAAACGCGGTCTGGCCGAAGGAAAATATGGAGAAGGCCTTTTGCCACGAGGTAGTGGTCAGGCCGATGGAAAACGGCGGGTTCCGCTATGTGTCCAATCGCGTGATTCCCTCCGATGAGAATGCGGAACCCACTTGGTATGTAGAAAAACTGGCTTATTTCGATACGAATACGACACCGAAGGCTTCTGGGCCGATATGGGCGCCTATCGTGGCTCCTACCTGAAGCCTCTGGCTGACCTCATAGCCGTTTCCTTGCAGCTTTTCCTCTAAAAGACTGCAATTTTCAGTTCCGTGGGTATAGATCGTATAGAATGGGAAGGAAGGGTCTGCTTCGGTTTCTTGTACATGTTTGAAAACTTGGGCAATGGCTTTGTTTTTGCCGAGGCACTTTCCGAGGATGCCTACTGCGCCCTCTTTTGTCACAGTGATTACCGGCTTGATATTGGCCAGTTCCCCGATAGCGGCTGCAGATTTGGAAAGCCGTCCCCCTTTGCAGAGGTATTCCAGCGTATCCAGACCGGCGAAGAGAGTCACCCTGGATTTTAATTCTTCTACTCTGGCAACGATCTCTTTTGCGGGTACATTTTCTTTTGCCAGGACACAGGCATAGTCTGCCAGAATCTTAATCATGCAGGAGGCGGCCAGGGAATCGATAATATGGATATCGTCATAGTCCGCCATTGTTTTTGCGATCTGGGCGCTTTGGCATGTGCCGCTTAAAGAGGAAGAGAGCAGGATGCATAAAAGGGTGTCCTTGTTCTCTTTTGCAGTCTGGAAGATATCGAGAAAAGCCTGTGGGGAGGGCTGGGAAGTTTTCGGGAAGTCACCGCTTTCTTCCAATATCTCATAAAACTCGTTTTTATCCAGGGAAATCCCATCGATATAGTCCGCATTGCCAAGGGTAATGTGGATAGGGACGAATTCAAAGTTTTTTTCCTTGATTTCTTTTAATTCATAATCCGAAGAAGAATCTACTAATATTTTAATCATTGCTATCCTCCATAATTTCTTCTGCCATGTCGGCAATAAAGGTGAAAAGTTCCATTGCTGCCTTTGATTTTTCCGGGCCTGCTTTTTGGGCCAGCATATCAATAAGCTGCAAGCTTTTGGCATGCTGTTCCTGAAAGGCTTTGGCGTTCGGATTCAGGAAGATGAAGACCTGCCTTTTGTCCGTATCGGAACGCCGCCTGGTGATAATCTTTTTATCTTCCATGCTTTGCAGCGTTCGGTTCATCTGTGATTTCAGCATTTTCGTCTGTCGGCACAGGTCGGTGGCGGTCGTTGTCCCTTTTTTATCCTGCCGCTGGCGGCGGTAGAGAATATTGCAGATCAGCGCCTCGTTATAAGGCATTTCGGAAACGATCCTGTCGTTGCATAGTATGGTAGAAAGCCTGAGCCATGCTTCCAATAATTCCTCGTTCATACCAGATTGCTCCTTTCGCTGGAATAATAAGAAAGTTCATAAAGTGAAAAGTTCACAATGTGAAAAACAATTCATATCATATAGCAACTGTCAGGAATTGTCAACAGAAAATGTATTTTTCCCAGAGAAATCAATTTTCGCAGGCAGCATCATGGGCCGATGGAGCGGCTGGGGATTTGCAGATGCGGGAATGGGATCCGGCTGCCATTTCTGCGGGGAAATTCCAGTTGAAGTTTGCAATCAGATTTCACTAATGAAATGGGAAAATCATAGTAAATCGTCCGGGGCGGAAAAAAAGGACATCCGTGTCCTTTTTTCCTGAAATTGCCATCCATGGCAATTTCCCCCTGGGCTATTGACCATTTCATAAGTGAAATTTCTGATTCCACACAACAACTGGAATCTCCCCGCAGAAATGGCAGCCGGATCCCATTCCCGCATCTGCAAATCCCCAGCCGTTCCATCGGCCCATGATGCTGCCTGCGGAAATTGATTTCCCTATATTTTTTTCCAAAATGTATGCAATTAAATACAATAAATAAGGAGGAGGGCAGTTGCATATGGAAGGTGCAGGTGTTATAATGGGGGCATAAGGAACGGCGCATATCCGTGGATGAAACGGTATGTGGAAACAGTGTGAAAAGGTATGATGATTGGAGGTTATTGGTTATGAAGAAAACAGTTGTGGCAGGGCTGGCATGTTTGGCGGCATTTTCCATGTCTTTACCGGTATCTGCGCATGGGCAGTATCATTGCAACGGCCAGAATTGTGCTGAAAATTACTGTTTTATTGACGAGGACGGAGATGGCATCTGCGACAACAGCCGGTGTGTGGATGCAGATGGAAACAGCGTATGCGGCCATGTGGATGGTGTTTGCGGTTATTTTATTGATGAGAACGAAGACGGGATCTGCGACCACTGCGTGAACCAGCAGGCATCTGTGCAAAGCAGCCGTTCAGGCAGAGGCGGACACCACGGAAGAGGGCATCATGGGAGAGGACATCACTAGAGAGGATTCTGGTGTAAAATAATATCAGGCAGATAAAAGTGCCATGCAAAAGGTTTTCCGATTGCATGGCACTTTTTGTAGTATGCGTCTTACGATTTTTACTGCAATTTGGAATACCCATATCCATTCACGAGCGCGTTGATCGGCTGCCCTTGCTTGCAGAGCGGGCATTCGTTGGGCCGGTGGCTGGCGTAGTTGGGAATATCCTGCGTGGAAAAAATGGATTCAATCGGGATCCCGTCCATCTTCGTAATGGCGCTGAATACGGCAGAAATGCCAGCTACTTTGCCGCCATGGTAAAGGACGCTGTGGTAGCAGTTTTCCAATGACTCGCCAGTGGAAGCGGTACCCAGCAGGATAAATACATTTTTCTTTTCCAGCATAGGCTTATAGTTGTCCCGGAATACGATCTGTCCGCTGATGATTTCCGGTTTGATGACGTATATGGTCTGGTGGGCGTTCATGGATACAATGCCGGTTTTGGTAAGTTCTGCGGCCAGATAAGCGCCGATGACCTCTGTATTGTCGAGACAGACAATTGTGTCCACGATCGTTTGCATGCTGTAGCGCTGCGCCAATGTTTCGGCAACAGCCGAAGCTTCTGAAGCCCTTGTTTTCAATGTAGTCATATCGAGGTAGCGTGTGATATGAGAGTGGGGAGTAACGAAGTGGCCGGTAAACACCTTCATCTGAATCCGCCGGTCCGCTTTCGCAAGAATTTTCTGCATGTTTGCTTCCATATGTAAACCCTCCTTCGACTTGTTTGGAATATTTTTTATTATACCATAGATGGAGAAAAACTTATATAAAAAAATATATTGGTATGGTGAAAAAAATACGGTTCATAGACTGGATATTTTACATGGGTTTTACATAGAAATGCCTTCCATTTTACATGCGTAATATAGAATGAAAAAAATGAGAAACTAAAAGGGAACATTTTTTACGGCTGCGAGAGGCGGCGGAATGCGAGGTTGTTATGGATTTTTTTGGAATTCTTACTATGGCAGGAGGATTGGCATTTTTCTTGTATGGAATGGATGTGATGGGCAGCGGGCTTTCCAGGGCATCGGGAGGAAGGCTGGAGATGCTGTTGGAGAAGCTGACGAACAGCAGATGGAAAGCGGTTCTGCTGGGTGCAGGGGTGACAGCGGTAATCCAGTCGTCCTCCGCGACAACGGTAATGGTGGTCGGTTTTGTGAATGCGGGGATCATGAAATTGTCTTCTGTGGTCGGAATCATTATGGGGGCGAATGTGGGGACGACGGTGACTTCCTGGATTTTAAGCCTGGCAGGAATTGAGAGCAGTAATTTTTGGATACGTCTGTTCAAGCCGTCTTCCTTCGCGCCGGCGCTGGCGGCTCTTGGAGTCGTATTTTTCCTGTTTTCCAAACAGGAGAAATTAAAAAATGCAGGGATGATTTTTATTGGTTTCGCAGTATTGATGTCCGGGATGGAAACGATGTCAGGGGCGGTAAAGCCTTTGGCGGATGTGCCGGAATTTACGGGGATTCTGACTGCATTTTCCAATCCGGTGCTGGGGGTATTAGCAGGGCTTGTCCTGACGGCGGTAATTCAGTCTTCGTCGGCATCGGTGGGCATCCTTCAGGCGTTATGCGCGACGGGGGCGGTATCCTATGGGGCAGCGGTTCCCATCATTATGGGACAGAATATCGGTACTTGTGTAACAGCCATGATTTCCGGGATCGGGGCAAGCCGGAACGCGAAAAGGGCGGCGCTGATTCACTTGTATTTTAATCTGGTCGGTACGGCGGTTTTCATGCTCGTTTTTTATGGAGCGAATGCCGCAGTAGGGTTTGACTTCATGGGGAGAAGCGCGAACGCGGCAGGGATTGCGGCGGTGCATACGGTATTTAACTTGTTTGCCACGGCTGTCTTGCTTCCTTTTTCTTCATGGCTGGAAAAGCTGGCCTGTCTGACGATCCGGGAGGAGGAAACAGAAGCCGCCGGGGCTGGCAGCGGGGAGGGGGCTTTGCAGATATTGGATGCCCGTTTTCTTGCCACGCCCGGCCTGGCGCTGGAACAGTGCCGCGCGGCGGCTGCCGACATGGCGCAGTGCGCCAGGGAAGCAATTTTTCTGGCTATGTCGCTGATTTCCAGCTATAATGGGGAAAAAGCGCGGCAGGTAGAAATATTAGAAAAGAAAGTGGATGATTATGAGGACGAACTGGGTTCCTATCTGGTAAAATTAAGCGGGGGGGATCTTTCGGCAAGCGAAAACAGCAGTCTGTCATTGCTGCTGCATAATATTGGCGATCTGGAGAGGATTTCGGACCATGCGTTGAATATTAAAGAAGCGGCGGAAGAGCTGGCAGAAAAAAATCTTTGTTTTTCCAATAAGGCATCGGAGGAATTGAGGATATTTTCCCAGGCGGTGCAGGATATCGTGGATATTTCCTGGAAAGCGCTGGAAGAGGAGGATCTGGAACTGGCAAGAGAAGTAGAGCCTTTGGAAGAAGCCATCGATTCTTTGAACGCAGAAATCAAAAAGAGGCATATTAAGAGGCTGCGGAAGGGAAAATGCACGATCGAGATGGGATTTATCTTGTCGGACATTACGACAAATTATGAACGTGTGGCAGACCATTGCTCTAATCTTGCGGTTAGTTTGATTGAGGCTGCGGAAGAGGAATTCGCCGCACATGGATACTTGGATCTGCTGAAGGGGGAGGACCACCCCGAATTTGGCGAGGATGTGAAACGGATGAAGGAAAAATATATGTTACCATAAAAAGGGTGAAAAAGTATGGCGTTGGTATATATTGTAGAGGATGACGGGAATATCAGGGAGATAGAAATGTTTGCGTTGAAGAATGCGGGATATGAGATCCGGGATTTTGCATGCGCAAAGGATTTTTACAAGGAGATGGAGCAGGAAAAGCCGGATTTGGTTCTGCTGGATATTATGCTGCCGGATGAAGACGGGCTGTCGGTGGTAAGGAAGCTGCGGAATCTGGCAGGGACGAGGAACATACCAATTATTATGGTGACGGCTAAAACGTCGGAGATCGATAAGGTAAAAGGGCTGGATATGGGGGCCGACGATTATATGACAAAACCTTTCGGGGTGATGGAACTCATATCGAGAGTCAAGGCGCTGCTGCGGAGAAGCCGGGCGGTGGAGGAAAGACAGCTGCAAATAGGGAATGTCTGCCTGGATGAGGAAAGGCGGCTTGTGACGGTGGGAGGAGAACCCTGCGAGCTGACTTACAAGGAATACGAGCTTTTAAAGCTGCTGATGAACAGGGCCGGAATCGTTACGACGAGGGATATGATTCTGGACCGGGTATGGGGAACTGATTTTGAAGGGGAGTCGAGGACGCTGGATATGCATATCAAAACGCTGCGCCAGAAATTAAAGGGGGCGGGGGAGATGATCCGAACAGTGAGAAATGTGGGGTATATGCTTATGGCATAGCTGTGGAGGCAGGATGAAG
The DNA here is from genome assembly GCA_910585965.1 of uncultured Lachnospiraceae bacterium. Lineage (GTDB taxonomy): Bacteria > Bacillota > Clostridia > Lachnospirales > Lachnospiraceae > Kineothrix. Next base: position 32,325 of record CAJUHH010000010.1, on the reverse strand, counting down.
AAGAGAATTTATATACAGATGACGGCGATCGCGGCCATGGCCAGCCTGGCGACGATGCTGCTGGTGGCCTTTGTCTGCTATGAACTGTTTTGCGGGCAGATACTGGAGGATCTGCGGACGGATGCTTATTTATTAAAAGAAGCGGAAAATCGGGAGGATATTTTACAATCCGACCTTGTCGCTTCCGGCGGGCTGTTGCGGGTGACATGGGTGGACGGCCAAGGGGAAGTTATTTTTGAAAACAGCGCGGATGCCGCGGAAATGAACAATCATAGCGGCCGGCCGGAAATCCTACAGGCTTTGGAAGAAGGAGAAGGGGAGGCGGTACGAAGATCCCATACGGTGCAGAAAAGTTCTTTCTATTATGCAGTCAGGCTCGAAGACGGGAGCGTGATCCGCGTAGCGAGGGAAGCGGACAGCATATGGAGCATTTTCGCGGGAATTCTTCCGGCGGTATTCCTGATCCTGGCGATTTTGCTCGTTCTTTGTATGGTGATCGCCCGTTTTTTGACAAAAAACTTGCTGGCGCCGATCGAAAGGATTGCGCAGAATGTGGAGCATCCCTTGGAGGAGGCATATGAGGAACTTGTCCCTTTTGTAGAGACCATTCGGAAGCAGCATGAGGATATTTTAAAGAACGCGGGAATGCGGCAGGAATTCACGGCGAATGTATCCCATGAATTGAAGACGCCGCTGGCTGCGATATCGGGTTATTCGGAGCTGATCGAAAATGGGATGGCGGCTGGGGAGGATATCGTCCGTTTTGCGGGGGAAATCCATAGGAATTCCAATCGGCTGCTGACATTGATTGACGATGTCATACGTCTTTCGGAGCTGGATGCATCGGAGCGGGAAGAAGAATTTGCCATGATCGATCTGCGCGAGATTGCGGATACTTGCGTCAATATGCTGCAAGTTCATGCGGAAAAGCATGGGGTGGAGCTTGCGTTCGAGGGGGAGCGGTGCATCGTTTGTTCAGAACGGCGGATGATGGAGGAACTGGTTTACAATCTGTGCGACAATGCGATCCGTTATAACCGCGAAGGCGGAAGGGTAAGAGTGGAAACGAAGACAGAGAAAGGCTGCCCTGTTCTTTGCGTGGAAGATACGGGGATCGGAATCGGAAAGGAACATCAGGAGAGGATATTCGAGCGTTTTTACCGGGTGGACAAAAGCCGGTCCAAATCTACGGGAGGGACGGGACTCGGGCTGGCGATCGTAAAGCATATCGTGGCGAAGAACCACGCCGGGCTTAAGCTGGAGAGCGAATGGGGGGAAGGGACGAGGATAACGGTGGTATTTGGAGGGCAAAGTCCGTGCAAGGGACCTGATGGCTGACGGCTTCCTGTCAGGACGGCCTTATTTTATCCCGAAGCAGGAAAAGTGCCAGGACATTCGGAAACACCATGACAGCGTTGATCAGATCGGTGCATTCCCATACAACGTTTAAAGGGATAACTGCCCCGATGTAAATCATGACAATATAGATCAGCTTATAAACGTTGATATTTTGGTCGCCCCATAAGAAAGCAAAGGCCTTTTCCCCGAAGTAGGACCAGCCGATCAGCGTGGTGATGGCAAAGGCGGCCAGGGAGAGGGAGAGGAACTGGCTGCCGCCGAAGGGGAGATAGGCGAAGGCCGCATCGGCGAGCCCTGTTTCATTTACATGCAGCAAAGACTCCGGGTGCTTCAGCATATTGGCGACGATGACAAGGCCGGACAGGAGACACATGACTACCGTATCCCAAAATACAGCGGTCATAGATACATAAGCCTGCCTGGAGGGGCTGCTGGCGCCGGAAGCCGCCGCAGGGATGGCCGAGGTTCCGATACCGGCTTCGTTGGTAAAAAGTCCTCTGGCAATGCCGTACCTGGCTGCTTGTTTTAAAGAATAGCCGGCGATTCCGCCTATGGCGGCTTTCGGGGCAAGGGCGTATTGCAGGATCAGAAGGACGGATTGGGCGAGGACATCGCGGTGAAGAAAGAGAAGGACGCAGCAGCCTCCGATGTAAAGGATGCCGAGGACGGGGACGATCTTCATGCAGATGTTTCCGATCGAGCGGATGCCGCCCAATATGACAAGGCCGGAAACAAAAGCAGCGGCAATTCCTACGAGATGGGGGGAGAGACCCCAGGTAGAAGAGGTCGTCTGCGTCAGGGAATTGGCTTGGGTGGTGCATCCGACGCCGAAAGCAGCACATACGGTGCAAAATGCGTAAAATTTGGCCAGCGTTTTATGACGCAGGCCATTTTTCAGTACATACATGGGTCCTCCGACGAAAAAGCCTTCCGTATTTTTTTCTTTATATAGCACGCTGAGGTAACATTCCGCATAGGAAGTGGCCATGCCAAGAATGCCGGTGAGCCAGCACCAGAAGACAGCGCCGGGCCCGCCAAGGGCGACAGCAGTGGAAACACCGATAATATTGCCGGTGCCGAGAGTGGCGGCCAGGGTAGTTGCCAGAGCGCCGAAAGCGGAGAGATTCCGGTCGGAACGTTTATGATCGGAAGCCTTCCGACTGGAAGTTTCTTGTTTTTCAGGCGTAATGGATAAAAGCAGGGCTTTTCCAATGCGGCGCTGGGGGATACGCAGTTTTAAGGTGAAAAACAGGTGGGTTCCCATAAGCAGGAATAAAAGCGGGAAACTCCAGAGGAAGTCGTTGACAAGGGATATTGTTTTCAAATGATAACACCTGTACATTTACTTATTTCTAATATATAAGAGTGACTTGTAATATATGTTTTCTTTTGATATCATAGTGTGGAAGAAATGAAGTTTCACTAAGGCTGCAAAAACGCAGCCTAAGAGAAACTAAATCATTTCTCGAAAAATGCCTGAAAAGCGGCATTTTTCATCGGGATTTGTGATTCAGCGAAGCGGAATCATGGAGGTTTATATGGATGGGCAGAAGGTAAAAGAAGCGGTGGACAGGCTTGGTTATGGGGCGGGGGAAAGCGGGGAATTCCTTGAAAAGCTGGCGGAAGGCCTTATGGCTTCGCCTGCGGTAGGGGAGGAGTTCCTTTTTTATGCGGAAACGGGGGATTTTTCCTGCAAGACGAAGATAGAAGGATATACGCTGGTCGATATCATGGTATGGCAGATCGATCATTTTAAGGCGCATATGGACAGGGGGAATGCAGGCATGAGGAGTAACGGAAGCAAGATGGTGCTGAGGGCTTTCGATACGATGCTGAAGATGGAAAGGGAGCCGGAGCGGTATAAACTGCTCATGCAGACGGAGACAGGAACCGATTATCCGGAAAAATATTAGGGGATGGAGTTATGAGCGCGATTGACAGTCAAAATGTAAATGAAATCATCCGAAGGACGCTGAGTATTATTAATCCGAAAATTATAGCACATGGAGAGATCGTAGGTTATATGCTTTATAAGATGCTGGAATACGAAAGGCATTACGGCGAACAGGAGCTTTTGGATTATGCAATGCTTGGGATGCTGCATGATATAGGGCTGTACCGGGAAGAGGGGCTGCATAATGTGGCGGATTTTGAGACGGCGGCAAGCCCATGGTCCCATTCGATCTATGGTTTTCTTTTTTTGAAATATTTATCCCCTATGGGCGATAAGGCGGAAGTCGTGTTATATCATCATTTGAACTACAGCAGGTATGGGATGGTGAAAAGCAAATATTCCCATATTACGGAATGCCTTGCGCTGGCGGATAAAATGGATAACTTTATGCGCTGCAAGGAAACGAAGATAAAAGACGATTATTTCTCCAGATATCGAAATATCCAGTTTTCCGGGGAAGCGCTGGATCTTTTCCATAAAGCGGAAAAGGAATATGGAATAACGGCGAAGCTGGCGAGCGGGGAGTACAGGGATGAACTGAATGATATTATGTCCCGGGGCGTATTTTCGGAAGAGTACAAAAAGGGATTTTTGGAGATGCTCGTTTACAGTATTGATTTCAGGAGCGAGCATACGGTAGTACATACGATGTCCACAGTGAATTTTGCCATGCAGCTGGGGCGGTTGATGGGGCTGGGCGCGAAAGAGCTGCAAAGCTTGTATTACGGCGCGCTTCTGCATGACCTGGGCAAAGTGGCGATTCCCCTCGATATCCTGGAATCTCCGGGAAGGCTGGATGAAAAAGATATGCGGGTGATGAGGGCCCATGTGAGGATTACGGAAATGATTCTTTCCGGGCTGGTGCATGAGGATGTGCTGGAGATTGCGGCAAGGCATCATGAAAAGCTGGACGGGACGGGATACCACAGAGGGCTTTCGGAAAAGGATCTGACCCTGCCCCAGCAGATAGCGGCTGTGGCCGATATGTTAAGCGCCCTTTATGGGAAGCGCAGTTATAAGGATTCTTTTGACAGCGGGAAGATTCGGAAGATTCTGCAGGAGGATGCGGATAACCATAAGATAAACAAACAGACGGTGGACTGCCTGATGGAGCATTACGATGAAGTGATCGCGAAGTACGAGGAGCAGAAGGATGAAACCATAGGGCTTTATTTGAGCATTAAGCAACAGCATGAGGAAATCAGGAAAAGGCTGGAAGGGATTGCGCCTTAGGGGGAGGATGTTATGCAGATCATTATTGTAGGCTGTGGGAATGTAGGCTCTACGATTGTGGAGAAGTTGAGCAAAGAAGGGCATAATATAACGGTCATCGATGTGAAAAGCGATGCGGTGAAGAACACTACTATTAATTATGACGTTATGGGCATTACGGGAAACGGAGCCAGCTATTCCACGCAGAGGGATGCCGGGATAGAGGACGCGGATCTGATGATCGCCGTGACAGGGTCGGACGAGCTGAATCTGCTGTGCTGCCTAATCGCGAAAAAAGCGGGCGGCTGCCATACGATTGCGAGGGTCCGCAATCCGGTTTACAGCAGGGAAATTAATTTTATTAAAGAGGAATTGGGGCTTTCCATGGTAATCAACCCAGAGGATGCGGCGGCTATGGAGATCGCCAGGGTGCTAAAGTTCCCGTCGGCGATTAAGATCGATACTTTTGCAAAGGGACGGATCGAGCTGGTCAAGTATCGGGTAGAAGAAGGGTCTTTCCTCTGTGATAAGGCATTAAAAGACGTATCTGCCGGCATGAAGTGCGATGTGCTTGTCTGCATGGTGGAGCGGGAAGAAAATGTATATATTCCGGACGGTAATTTCATACTGCGGGCAAAGGATGAAATTTCCGTGGTGGGATCGGTGAAAAACAGCATCCAGTTTTTTAAGAAGCTGGGTGTTCCCACGATGAGGGCAAAAAGCGCTTTTATTGTAGGGGGCGGTGAAACGGCGTATTATCTGGCCAAGCAGCTGATTTCCATAGGGGTATCGGTAAAAATTGTGGAAAGGAATAAAGAGAGGTGCGAGGAGCTGAGCGAACTGCTTCCCCAGGCTATGCTGATTTACGGGGACGGCACGGACAGGGATCTGCTGATGGAGGAAGGGCTTCCGAAAGCGGAGTCTTTTGTGGCGCTGACCAATTTCGACGAAGAAAATATCATGCTTTCGCTTTTTGTCAAAAGTATTTCCAAGGCGAAGCTGATTACCAAGGTACATAGGATTGCGTATGATGAAATCATCGGCGGGCTGGAGCTTGGGACGGTTATTTATCCGAAATATATTACGGCGGAGTCCATCGTCAAGCATGTCCGCGCCCTTCAGAATTCCATAGGCAGCAATATCGAAACGCTTTACCGCATGAGCAACGACAGGGTGGAGGCTTTGGAATTCATTGTTAAGGAAGATTCTCCGGTGGTGGGGATTCCTTTGCAGGAACTGCGGTTAAAACCGAATATGCTTCTGTGCAGCATCAACCATAAAGGGAATATCATAACGCCCGGCGGGCAGAGCAAGATCGCTGTGGGGGACACGGTGGTGATTGTTACGACGATAACAGGGCTGCACGATATTAAAGACATATTAAAACCCTAATGGGTGAAATGACTTGATGGAATAGAGGGAAGAGGTATGAATTATTCGGTAATTCGCTATATTTTGTTCAGGGTGTTGGAATTTGCTGCGCTGTTTATGACATTGCCTTTGCTGGTGGGGCTGATTTATGGGGAAAGCAGTGCATTTTACTTTTTGTACGTTATGGCAGGATGTCTGGCGGTCAGCCTGGTCGGCAGACGGTTCAAGCCGAAGAACCAGGTGTTTTATGCCAGGGAAGGGTTTGTGACAGTGTCCTTAAGCTGGATTCTGCTAAGTTTGGTAGGAGCGCTGCCTTTTTATCTGAGCGGCGAGTTTCCCACATATACGGATGCTTTATTTGAAACGATATCCGGCCTGACGACGACCGGAGCGACGGTATTGACGGATGTAGAAGGATTGTCGAGGTGTATTCAGTTCTGGCGGTGTTTTACCCATTGGATCGGCGGCATGGGGGTATTGGTACTCATTCTGGCAGTGCTGCCCCTGTCCGGAAGCTACAATATGCATTTGATGAGGGCGGAAAGCCCGGGGCCCAGCGTAGGAAAGCTGGTGCCGAAGATAAAAAATACAGCAATGATCCTCTATGGGATTTATCTGGCGATCACGCTGATTGAGATCACGGCACTGATGTTCGCCGGATTAAATTTGTATGAGGCATCCACCCTTACTTTCTCCACAGTCGGAACGGGAGGGTTTGGACTGCTGAATACCAGCATTGGCAGCTATTCCATGACGGTACAGACGATATTTATTATATTTATGCTGCTGTGCGGCATTAATTTCCAGGTGTTTTACCTATTGCTGATAAAAAGGCCGAAAGAGGCGTTTGGCAGCGAGGAGCTTCGATATTATCTTGGAATTGTGCTGGCGGCATCCCTATTGATCGCGGTGAATGTAAGAGGTTTTTTTGCAAGCGGATGGGAGGCGTTCCACCATTCCATGTTCCAGGTAGCATCGGTGATAACGACTACAGGCTTCGCTACTTTGGATTATAACGTGTGGCCGGAATTTTCCAGAACGATCCTTTTTCTTCTGACCTTGCTGGGGGCCTGCGCCGGAAGCACAGGGGGCGGCTTTAAAGTATCCCGGCTGATCGTGCTGCTGCGTTCCGTGAAAAATGAAATTTTTTCCGTGATCCACCCAAGGAGCATTAAGAAACTCCATATGGACGGGCATATTGTGGAAGACGGGGTGATCAAGTCAATTCAGGTATATACGATGATTTATGTCATGATATTGCTTGGCTCCTTTGTGTTGATCTCATTGAATGAATTTGATTTCGTTACCAACATAACAGCGGTTGCGACGACTTTTAATAATGTGGGGCCGGGTTTTAACATGGTAGGGCCTGCGGGGAATTATGCTGCTTTTTCCGTTTTTTCCAAATTGGTATTGATGTTCGACATGCTGGCAGGGAGGCTGGAGCTGCTTCCGATGATGGTGCTGCTGTCGCCCAGAACATGGAGAAGATAAGAGCGGGAAAGCATGGATATAGGAACAGAGAGGATACAGGAAGATGGTAAAAGAGGAGATACGGATAAAAAAGGCGATCGTGCATATCCTGGACTCTACGGTGGGAATGCCGGTGCTGTCGGACGGGGAGCTGGAATTCGGGTCAGAGTTTGCGGATTTCCTGAAGGAGCATATCGCCCGGGTATTTTCCGGGGATGATGGAAAGAGCTGCCAGTTTTATAAAGAAGAATCGGAAGTTTATCAAATGCTGACGCAATATTCCGATGATTTTTTTGTGGATGCCAGCAAGGATATGGCGGAATTTTTATACAGCATTATGAACAGCAATATTGATATCCCGCCGGCGGACCTGATCGTAGTCCGTTTCCGGTATGGGGAAGCGGAATATCTGGGGCTGCTGAAAATGAATTATAAATCGCTCTATACACACAGGACAATGGCGCTGGAGGAAGGCGGCAATACGAACGAGATCATCCGCCATAAATCCATTCTGCCGCCGGAGTCCCAGCGGCTGAGCGAAGCGGCGATCATACGGCTGGATGACCTGTCAGTGCAGGTGGTGGAAAAAAAATATGAAGTGAACGGGGAAAAGACGGATTATTTTTCTTATTTATTTTTGAAATGTTCTTCCCATATGTCCCATAAATCCAAGCTGTCCATCGTAACGAAGGCGGTGGAGGCCGTGCAAAAGGAAGGATACGGCGAGGCGGGGCAGTATGAGGCGCAGATGAGGGCGAAAAGCATTATTCAGGAAGAGCTGGAGGAAAAAGGCGGTTTTGTGGTGGAGGAGATCGCGGAAAGGATCTTTGAGGAAAAACCGGAATTAAAGACGGCGTTTCAGGATAAAATGGAAAGATATAATATGGTGAAAGAAGAAGTCCTTCCGCAAAGCGAAACGACGACGAGGAAATACCAGAAACAGCATTTATTTACGGATACGGGCATTGAGATTAAGATTCCGATGGAACAGTATAAAGATCCGGGAAGCGTGGAGTTCATAACGAATGAGGACGGAACGGTTTCTGTGCTTATTAAAAACATCGGGCATTTGGAGGCGCGGTTTTAAGTATGGGTACAATATTGGATTATATCAAAGAATATGGGGATTATACGTTTTCCGAAAAGCCGCTGAATGAGGTGGACAGCCTTGTTTTATGCCAGTTCGCTTATTTAAAATTCGACGGTATCGTCCCGGAAGCCGGAGGGCGTGCATCTTCTGTTTCCATGGGATTTTTGGACGCGCATCAGGAGAAGGACAGGCTTTTTGCAGATGAAAGGTATCGGGAAAATAATACGGCGCTGTTCCGGCGAATGCTGGACAGCGCCCGTTTTTCCACGCTTCGGATGAATGGTTATGTCAATATTATCGAAACGGATAAGGAAACACAGTTTTCTGCCGTTACATTTTTTCTGGAAGATGGAACAATATATGTGGCATACAGGGGGACGGACGAAACGATTGTCGGCTGGAAGGAAGATTTTAACCTTGCCTTTTCCAAGCCGGTCATCGGGCAGATCAGGAGCGTGGAATACCTGAATGAGGCGGCATCGCAATTCGAAGGGCCTTTTTATCTGGGAGGGCATTCCAAGGGAGGGAATTTCGCGACATTTGCGGCGATGAACTGCCAGGAGGAGATTGGCAGGAGGATCGTGAAGGTTTACAACCACGATGGACCGGGATTCCGGCCGGAAATAAGAAAACAGGGGAACTATGACAGGATTGCCGACCGGGTGGTCAAAATCATTCCCCATTCGTCTTTGGTAGGGATGCTTCTGGAATCCCATGCGGCAGGATATATGGTGGTGGAAAGCAAGTCTTTCGGGCTTTTACAGCATGACCCGTACAGCTGGCTGGTAAAAGAAGATGAGTTTGTCCGGGTGAAGGATATCTATAAAGGCAGGAAGTTTATGGATGAGACGCTGAACGAGTGGATTCTTTCCCTGAACGAGGAACAGATACACTCGTTTGTGGATACATTATATGAAGTGGTTTCAGCATCCAGGGCGGCCACCCTGATCGATTTTACTGCGGACTGGAAGAAAAACATGACAGCCGTCGTAACAGCTTATAAGGAACTGGATGAAGAAACTGCTTCCATGATAAAGAAAATCATTGCTTCGTTGTTTGAGCTGGCTGGAGAACGGGCCAGGGCAGAAATCAAAGGCGGTTTCCAGGCACATGCCGGAGAAGGGAAGGCCGGAATAAAAGAGGGCAGGAAGAGGCGCGGGAAAAGAAATCCTGCCGCAGGAAGGAAAAGCCGGAAGAACATTCAGGAATCGGAAGAACACAGGGACAGGAAATAGGAAAAAAGGGGCCTCCCATCAGCAGGTTCGTCAGAGGGATTATGTGCGGGCGGGCAGCCTCCCTGGCCGAAGAACAGTCTTTCCGGATGCCATTGCACCCCAAGGATAGGAAGCCTGTCATGGACGATTCCTTCGATAATACCATCGTCAGCGTTTTGGATAACCCGCAGTTCCCGTCCGAGCCGGTCTATGGCCTGGTGGTGCGCGCTGTTTGTAATCATATGCTTCCCATAGAGTTTTTCAAGGAATGAGCCTTCCCGCACAGCGGTAGAATGCAGCTTATCGCCGTTTTCCCATGCGTGGCGGGGGGATTCTGCCATATCCTGAATAATCGTTCCCCCGAAATAGACGTTGATCACCTGCATACCCTTGCAAATGCCGAGGACCGGCCGTTTTAGTTTATAGAAAATATCCAGGGCCTGGAGCTGGATAATGTCCAATTCGATATCAATATTTCTGGAACCATGGTTTTTCTGCCCGAAAAATGCCGGGGTGATATCCCCCCCGCCGGGGAGCAGAAGAGCGTCCATATCGGGGAGCATTCCCGGGTCCATAGTTGTCAGATAACGAACCCCCATAGCATCCAACGCTTTTTCATAGTTTAACGTATCCTTATTCCTGCCTACGATAGCGGCACGTATTCCCGTAGCATAATAACCGTCATAACCCATAATAAAATCCCATTTATTGTTGTTATCATTGTTCTTATATTATGTATTGCCGGGTGGAAAAATGCTTGCTTAAACTGGTTTCTATGGGAAAATTCCAATCCATATTGACACAAAAATAAGCAAGAAGGTATAATGTGCATATGAGAGTAAATAAAAATCGGAAACGGCGCAATGGATGGCTTAGGGAGATTGAGAATGAGAGAAAAGCGAAACAGAAGCAAAGCGGACAGAGGGATTCCTTTGCTTCTTTCTATTATATTAGTATTTTGCGTTCTGGGGACGGTCGTTTTTTCTGTGGCGAGGAAGATATCCGCAGAGATGGCTGAGTCTGCCATTCAAAATTTGAGCGAAAGCTTGGATCTGATGAAAGGAACGATTGAAGCGGTTCTGGTAAAAGAGGCGGAATTCCAGAAGCTAATGGCGCAGGAGATGGCTACGATAAAAGATCCGGAAGAATTTATCCGTTCTTATGAGAAAAATAAGACAATGATAAGAATAGCAATGATCATGGAGGGAGAAACGCAAGGCGTATCCAATACGGGGGAAGTTTTTTCGGAGGAAGAGCTGGATTTTTCAGCGGGCGGCACTGTGGAAGGACTGCCGGTTTCCCAATCTTATGTGAACTATATGGGGACGTGGGCTTATACGATGAAATGCCCTGTCGTAAAGGACGGCCAGGAGATCGCGATGCTTTATGTGGAATATGTTTATGATTCCCTTGATGAATCCCTTCCCAATGGATTTTATAATGGAAGAGCCATGCTGTATGTCATGGATGCGGAAACGGAAAGGATGGTGCTGAAGCCGAAGGGGATGGGCGAGAGGGATGCCGGCCATCTGAATTTAGAAGATTTTTACCGGGCGAACAATATTTTGGAGGAGGATCTCCAGAGGGAAGTTGCCCAATGCATTGAAAGCGGGAAGGACATTCTTTTTTACCACGACGTGCAGAAGAAAGATGCCTTGAATTATATGTGGGCGGTGAACGGAGGAACGATCTACCTGATTGGCTATGTGCCGATTGAGGCAATCCAGCAGGAAGGGACAACAGTAAATCAGAACATTCTTGTCGTAGTGGGTGTTATGCTGACCGCTTTTTTCCTGTGCTGTACTTTATATTATTTTAACCAGCGCCAGCAGAACAGGATCAGGAGGGAACGGGAAGCGGAGAGGGAGATACATAACAAGCAGCTGGCAGAGGCCCTGCATGCGGCCCAGATGGCGAGCAATTCCAAGACGATGTTCCTTTCCAATATGTCCCATGATATTCGAACGCCTATGAACGCGGTGCTTGGATTTACGGCATTGCTTGCCAGGGATGCGGAAAACCCGGACAAAGTAAGGGAATATACGAAAAAGATTACGGCTTCCGGCCAGCATCTGCTCAGCCTGATCAACGATATTCTGGATGTATCCAAGATCGAGAGCGGGAAAGTTGTTCTTACCGTAGAAAAGTTTACTTTAAATGACCTGGTTTCTTCCATAGATGCGATCATACGTCCGATGGCAAGCGCGAAAAACCAGCAATTCCATGTGGACGTAACGGGGATCAAGCATGAATATTTAATGGGGGATGAGACGAGGCTCAACCAGGTGGTGATCAATCTGCTTTCCAATGCGGTGAAATACACGCAGGAGGGAGGCAATATCTGGTTCCGCATTATTGGATTGAAGGAGCGGTCCCCTCAGTTTGAGCATATCAGGATCGAGGTAGAGGACGATGGTTATGGAATGACACCGGAATATTTGGTGACGATCTTTGATGCATTTACCAGGGCGGAAAACAGCACGACGAATAAGGTGCAGGGTACGGGGCTCGGGATGGCGATTACCAAGAATATCGTGGAGCTTATGGGAGGAACCATCGACGTGTCCAGCGAAATAGATAAGGGAAGTATTTTTAAAGTGGAGCTGGAATTCCGCGTGCCGGAAGACCAGATGGATAAGCAGTTTTGGAAAAAGAGCGGGATTTCCAGGATTTTAGCGGTGGACGGCAATGGAGAAACCAGCTGCGGGATTCAGGCGCTGATGGAAGATATAGGAATTTCGGTGGATACGGCTTTTCATTTAGAAGAAGCGGCAGATATTCTAGGGAGAAGCGCTGAAGAATATCAGGCAGTGTTGCTGAACTGGAATGCCCATGACGCATTTGATGCCGGGGAAATAGCGAAGCTGCGGGAAGTGACAGGAGATACGGTGCTGATTCTGCTTCTGGCAGATCATGGCGTGGATGGGCTGGAAGAAGCGCTTCAAATAAAGAATACGGGGATCATGAACAAACCGTTTTTTATATCCGCGTTCAGGGAAAAAATTTTGGAGATGCGGAAGGATCTTGCGGAAAGAGAGGAACCGAAAGCGGAGGAGAGCAGCAGTTTGGAAGGACTGCATTTCCTTGCGGCAGAGGATAACGTGATTAATGCGGAAATACTGAAGGAATTCCTGGCGATGGAAGGAGCCAGCTGTGAAATTGTAGAAAATGGGCAGTTGGCGGTGGAACGTTTTGAGAATGCGGCAGAAGGAGAGTTTGATGCCATTTTGATGGATGTACAGATGCCGGTGATGAATGGTTATGATGCGACAAGGGTGATTCGGGCATCGGGGCGAAAAAATGCAGCAGAAATCCCGATTATCGCTATGACGGCGAACGCTTTTGCGGAAGACGAAAAAGCGGCTCTGGAGGCCGGCATGAATGTCCATCTGGCAAAACCGATTAATATGGAGATGTTAAAAAAGATAGTGAACAAATATGTCAGAAGAAGGGAACCGGGTATAAAGGAATGAAAAGAAGGAGTTTGAAAAAGTGGGCGGCAGTATGTCTGGCAGGGGCAGCACTTTGCGCGATAACAGCATGCGGCGGGAAAGGAGAGAGCAGAAACCTCCTGGATTCGGAAGATGACAGTGAAAAAATTGTGAATCTGTTCGGCCCTATGGAGAAAACGAATCCGAATGCGAAGAATATGGCCAGAAGCGCTTTTGACATGACAGTGGCCCTGGCGGAGGAAGAGTTGAATGTGCGGGTGGAATACAATACTTATACGGCGGAGAATTATCAGGAGAAAACCTATGACGATGTAGCGCTGGACAGGGCAAGGAATGATATGGATGATCTTTATTTATTGAACCCTGATACGATAGAGGCTCTGGGTTCGGAAGGGAAACTATTGGATCTTTCAGGGCTTGCCTGTGCAGAAAACATGAGGGATGTAGTAAAAACCGCGAATACCATCGATGGAAAACTGGTGGCGATTCCGCAGGAAGTCGTAGTATATGGTTTATTCTTGAATAAAGATATGTTTGACCAGTATAACCTGGCATTGCCGGAAACGCCGGAGGATTTTCTGGAGTGTTGCAGGGTGTTTAAAGAAAACGGGATAGAGACGCCGGTCGGAGCGAACCGATGGTGGCTGGAAACCTTTGTTTTTGCGCAGGCGTATGCGGATTTGTATAATGGAGGGAATACGGAGGCGGAGATAGCGGCGTTAAACAGCGGGGAGAGCAGATACAGCGATTATATGCGCCCTGGTTTTGAATTTCTTCAGGAATTGATCGACTGCGGTTATATTGATGCCGGGACGGCCTATACGTATGAGGCGATTGAAGGGGAAGGCCCGGATTTCCTGGCCCAGAAAACGCCGATCGTCATGGCGTACTGGGGGGCGGCGAATTCGGAGACTGCCTATGGGAATCCTGATTTCGAGCTTCAGGTAATCGGTTTCCCGAGCAGCCGGGGTCCCATGCCTGTTGTGCCGATTACAGGATACGGCATCGGATCGAATGCGGAACATTTGGAAGACGCAGTGGATGTTTTGGAAATCATTCTTTCCGATGAGGCGCTCCAGCTTTATGCAGAGAATAACAGGGTGATTTCTCCCTCCAAAAATGTGGAGGTGGATTGTGTCCCGGCGCTTGAGCCGTTAAAGGAGAAAATAGAAGAAAATGTGTATGTCCTTGGGGCGAATGCAGGAATGAAGGTGGAGCAGTGGGGGAATACCTGCCTTATCGTGCGTAAGCTGCTAAACGGGGCAACGGTGGATGAGTGTATGGCAGAATTCGACAGGCTGCAGGATGAGGCGCTGGGGAAATAAAAGGAATTCCCCAGCGGCTGTTTCTTTTTATGACTATCCCATATAGAACTAGCAATATGCGGCATCCCAAGAAAAAGAAAAACCCCAAAACGCTGACCGTCAGCATTTTGGAGCTATCTATACAATGCAGGAAAAGGGACTTGAACCCTCATGATATTGCTATCACACGGACCTGAACCGTGCGCGTCTGCCAATTCCGCCATTCCTGCACGCAAGGATTATTCTAAACGGTTTTTGTCGTTTTGTCAACTACTAAATTGAAATTTTAGGAAAAAGGAATGTTTGACTTATAAATACAACTGTTATATACTTCATATGGAAAGTTGGTTAGCAATTTAGTTTGCCGACAAGGCAGGACGGAGGAAAGAATGAAGAAACTGGAACAGCTTTATGAAGGAAAAGCGAAGAAGGTATTTGCAACGGAAGATCCTGATGTAGTCATCGTGGACTATAAGGACGATGCTACGGCTTTTAACGGGGAGAAGAAAGGGACGATCGTGGGGAAGGGCGTCATTAATAACCGTATGACGAACCATGTATTCCGGCTTTTGGAAAAAGAAGGGGTGCCGACTCATTTGATCGAGGAGCTGAGCGACAGGGAAACAGCAGTAAAGAAAGTGGACATCGTACCTCTGGAAGTGATTATTCGTAACGTGGCGGCAGGCAGCTTTTCGAAAAGGCTGGGCGTACCGGAAGGCACTCCGTTCAAGGAGCCGACCATTGAATTCAGCTACAAGAACGACGAACTGGGCGACCCGCTGATCAACAGCTATTTTGCAGTGGCGCTTGGCCTTGCGGACTGGGATGAAATTGAGACGATAAAAAAATATGCATTTAAAGTAAATGAAGTGCTGAAGGCTTATTTCCTCCAGGCAGATATTAAACTGATCGATTTTAAGATCGAATTCGGGCGTTTCCATGGCGAGATCTTGCTGGCGGACGAGACTTCGCCGGATACATGCAGGCTTTGGGATGTACATACAAACGAAAAACTGGATAAGGATCGTTTCCGCAGGGATCTGGGGAATGTGGAAGAAGCATATAACGAGGTGTTCAAGCGCCTCGGATTAGCATAAAGGGAAAAAGGAGAGGACTATGAGTACGGACAGGTATCAGAGCCCTCTTTCCGAGCGCTATGCCAGTAAGGAAATGCAGTATATTTTTTCCCCTGATATGAAGTTCAGGACATGGAGAAAATTATGGATTGCTTTGGCGGAGACGGAAAAGGATCTTGGGCTGAATATTACGCAGGAGCAGATCGATGAATTGAAGGCTCATGCGGAAGATATTAATTACGATGTAGCAAAGGCGCGCGAGAAAGAAGTGCGCCACGATGTGATGAGCCATGTGTATGCATATGGCGTACAATGCCCGAAGGCGAAAGGGATCATCCATCTGGGGGCGACTTCCTGCTATGTGGGCGATAATACGGATATTATCGTCATGACGAGGGCGCTGGAGCTGGTGAAAAAGAAGCTGGTGAACGTCATTAAGGAGCTGGCGGATTTTGCGGACAAGTATAAGGCGCAGCCGACGCTGGCATTTACGCATTTCCAGCCGGCGCAGCCGACTTCTGTGGGGAAAAGGGCGACTTTGTGGATGCAGGAGTTTTGTCTGGATCTGGAAGATTTGGATCATGTCCTGTCCCATATGAAACTTCTCGGGTCAAAAGGAACGACGGGGACACAGGCTTCGTTTCTGGAACTGTTTGACGGGAACCAGGAGATTATTGACAAGATCGACCCGATGATCGCGGAAAAAATGGGTTTTCAGGAATGTTATCCTGTGTCGGGACAGACTTATTCGCGGAAGGTGGATACGAGGGTGGCGAACGTGCTGGCGGGCATTGCGGCCAGCGCCCATAAGATGTCCAATGATATCCGGCTGCTGCAGCATTTAAAAGAAGTGGAAGAGCCTTTTGAAAAAGGCCAGATCGGTTCCTCAGCCATGGCATATAAGCGCAATCCCATGAGGAGCGAGCGGATCGCTTCCTTAGCCAGATATGTGATGATCGATGCTTTAAATCCGGCGATCACTTCGGCCACCCAGTGGTTTGAGCGGACGCTGGACGATTCGGCCAATAAGAGGCTTTCCATTCCGGAAGGGTTCCTTGCTGTAGACGGGATCCTGGATCTGTGCCTGAATGTGGTGGACGGGCTTGTCGTGTATCCGAAGGTGATCGAGAAAAGGCTGATGAGCGAGCTTCCTTTTATGGCGACGGAAAATATTATGATGGACGCGGTAAAAGCTGGGGGCGACAGGCAGGAACTGCATGAAAAGATACGGGTTCTTTCCATGGAAGCGGGAAGAAATGTGAAGGTGGAAGGCGGGGAGAACAATCTGCTGGAACTGATTGCGGCAGATCCGGCGTTTAATATGACTCTGGAGGACTTGCGCAAGACGATGGAGCCGTCCAGATATATCGGCCGTTCCAGGGAACAGGTGGAAGCTTTCCTGAAGAATGTGATAGAGCTGGTTTTAAAGGAAAATGAAGAACTGCTTGGCATGAAAGCGGAGATTCATGTATAAAAAGTGTAAAATAAGCGTATTTTTAAGGCCGCAGCGAGGCGGAGGCTTTGAGGATGCGCTTTTGTGCTTGCAATGAAAGCGATGAGAAAGGAGTCAGGTAAAAGGTATGGGTGGATTTTTTGGAGTGGCATCGAAGAATGACTGCATGTTTGATTTGTTTTTCGGGACGGATTACCATTCCCATCTGGGAACAAGAAGGGCCGGAATGGCGGTTTATGGGGAAAAAGGGTTTGACCGTTCCATACATAACATTGAGAATGCCCCTTTCCGCACCAAATTTGATAAAGATGTAAATGAGATGGAGGGATATATGGGGATCGGCTGTATTTCCGATTATGAGCCGCAGCCTCTGATCGTGCGTTCCCATCATGGGACGTATGCGATAGAGACGGTGGGGAAGATCAACAATACGGACCAGATCGTCGATAAAATCTTTAAAAACGGGAATGCCCATTTTCTGGAGATGAGCGGCGGGGATATTAATGCCACGGAGCTGGTGGCTGCTGTCATCAACCAGAGGGAAAATCTGGTGGAGGGCATCCAATATGCGCAGGAATTGATCGAAGGCTCCATGACGATCCTCCTGATGACGCCAAAGGGAATCTATGCGGCGAGGGACAGGCTGGGAAGGACGCCGGTTTCCATCGGGAAAAAAGAGGATTCTTATTGTATTTCTTTTGAAAGCTTCGCTTATCTGAACCTGGGGTATGTGGAAGAAAAAGAGCTGGGGCCGGGCGAAATCGTAATCGTTACGCCGGATGGGATGCATACGCTGGCGGCTCCCGGAAAAGATATGAAAATATGCACGTTTTTATGGGTGTATTATGGTTATCCTTCCTCTTCCTATGAGGGGATCAGCGTGGAAGAAATGCGCTATCGCTGCGGCTCCCTGCTGGCAAAACGGGATGACGTGGAACCCGATATCGTGGCCGGGGTTCCGGATTCCGGCACGGCGCATGCCATCGGCTATTCCAACGAGTCAGGGATTCCATTTTCCCGTCCGTTTATCAAGTATACGCCTACCTGGCCCCGCTCGTTCATGCCGACGATACAGAGCAAGAGGAACCTGATCGCGAAAATGAAGCTGATCCCGGTGCATGACCTGATCCAGAATAAGAGCCTTCTGCTGATTGACGATTCCATCGTCCGGGGAACGCAGATGAGGGAAACGACAGAATTCTTATACCAGAGTGGCGCGAAAGAGGTACATATCCGCCCTGCCTGTCCGCCCCTGCTTTACGGCTGCAAGTACCTGAATTTTTCCCGCTCCACTTCGGAGATGGATCTGATTACCCGCCAGGTGTTGAAGGAGCTGGAGAGAGAGGGCAGATTTACCCGCCTGGAGGCTTATTCCGACCCTGAGACGGAAGAATATAAAGAAATGGTGAATCGTGTGGGCGAAAAGCTGAACTTTACTTCCCTGCGCTACCACCGGCTGGATGATATGATTGAATCGGTAGGGATCGATCGGTGCAAGCTTTGCACGTACTGCTGGGATGGAAAAGAATAATAGAGGCGGACTGTCCGGCATCCGGCCATGCATAATTTTCCCTTATGGCAAGCATAATATATATTGATTTTACTTATGATAAGATATTGGGTATAATCATCTGGTAAAAGTCAGTTATCGGAATGGCGAGAGCAGAAAAGACAGATGAGTGCAGGAGGGATCATATTATGGTAAAAGCAGTAGTAGGAGCGAACTGGGGCGATGAGGGAAAAGGGAAGATCACGGATATGCTGGCGAAGGAGGCGGATATTATTATCCGTTTCCAGGGAGGAGCCAATGCAGGGCATACGATTGTGAACGATTATGGAAAATTTGCCTTGCATACGCTGCCGTCGGGAGTGTTTTACAGCCATACCACCAGCGTGATCGGCAATGGAGTAGCCCTGAATATCCCTATGCTTATTCAGGAGATAGAAACTTTGACGGGCAGGGGAGTCCCCATGCCCAGGATTTTGGTGTCGGACAGGGCGCAGATCGTGATGCCGTACCATATTTTATTCGACCAATATGAGGAAGAACGGTTAGGGAAAAAATCCTTCGGATCCACAAAGTCCGGCATAGCGCCTTTTTATTCGGATAAATACGCGAAGACGGGGTTCCAGGTGAGCGAGCTTTTTGACGAGGAGCTGTTAAAGGAAAAGGCAGAGAAGACAGTGGAAATGAAAAATGTGCTGCTGGAGCATCTTTACCACAAGCCTTCCATCGATGGAAAGGAACTTCTTGCCACCCTGCACAGTTATCGGGAAATGATAGCGCCCTATGTATGCGATGTGTCTTCCTATCTGGACCGGGCGCTGAAAGAAAAGAAAACGATTCTTCTGGAAGGACAGCTCGGGACGCTGAAAGACCCGGACCACGGCATTTACCCTATGGTGACATCGTCCTCCACGCTGGCGGCATACGGCGCGATCGGCGCGGGGCTTCCGCCTTATGAGATCAAGGAAATCGTGACGGTCTGCAAGGCATATTCCTCTGCGGTGGGAGCGGGCGCTTTCGTATCCGAGATTTTTGGGGAAGAGGCGGAGGAACTGAGACGGCGCGGCGGCGACGGCGGCGAATACGGAGCGACCACCGGGCGGCCCAGAAGGATGGGTTGGTTCGACTGCGTGGCTTCCAAATATGGCTGTCGGCTGCAGGGGACTACGGACGTAGCTTTCACGGTATTGGATGTGCTTGGTTATCTGGATGAGATCCCCGTCTGCGTGGCATATGAAATTGACGGGGAGGAAATAACGGATTTCCCGGTGACGGCAAAGCTGGAAAAAGCAAAACCCGTCCTGAGGACGCTGCCCGGATGGAAGTGCGATATCCGTGGAATCAGGGAATATGAAAAGCTGCCGGAAAATTGCAGGAACTATGTGGAGTTTATCGAGAAACAGATCGGTTATCCAATCACGATGGTAAGCAATGGGCCGGGGAGAGATGATATTATATATAGAAAGAAATAGAAAATATGACAAACCATCTGGAGTATTATAAGGTTTTTTATTATGTAGCGAAATACCGCAGTCTGACGCTTGCGGCGGAACACCTGGCTATTTCCCAGCCGGCGGTGAGCCAGGCGGTAAAATTGTTGGAGAACGGAGTGGGAACCCAACTTTTTATCCGCACTTCTAGGGGCGTGCGGCTGACGGCGGAAGGGGAGATTCTGGCCAGGTATGTATCGAAGGGCTATGAGCAGATCGAACTTGGGGAGAAAAAGCTGGCGCAGATGCTGGATCTGGAGATCGGGGAACTGAGGATCGGCGCCAGCGACATGACGCTTCGTTTTTACCTGCTGCCCTATCTGGAGCAGTTCCATGAGCAGTATCCGGGGATAAAAGTAACGGTTTCCAACGCGCCTACGCCGGAAACGCTGGATTCCCTGCTGGAAGGGAAGATTGATTTCGGCGTGGTAAGCACGCCCTTTGAAAGCGCACCGGGTATCGAGGCGGCCAGGGTGAAAGAAATTGAGGATATTTTTATCGGCGGGCTGAAGTTTCGATCCTACAAAAACCGGATGCTGGATCTGCAGGAGCTGGAAAACTTACCGATCATATCTTTGGAGAAGAAAACGAGTACGAGGAAATTTATGGATGCCTTTCTGGAAGAAAACGGGGTAGCGCTTCATTCAGAATTCGAGCTGGCCACCAGCGACATGATTGTTCAATTTACGCTGCGTAATATGGGCATCGGATGCGTTATGAGAGAATTTGCGGAGGAATATCTGGAGGCGGGAAAGCTGTTCGCCCTGCGGTTTAATAAAATTATTCCAAAGAGGCATTTTTGCATCGTAACGGATGGGAAAAACCCGTTGTCGGCGGCAGGAAGGAAGCTTCTGGATTTGATATCTGCGAGCGACGAGGAGGTAAAAAAAGAAAATGATCAAGACAGTTATTTTTGATATCGGCAACGTGCTCGCCGGGTTTGCCTGGGAGGAGTATTTCCGCAGTTTCGGCTATTCGGAAGAGATTTTCCAGCGTCTGGCAAAAGCAACGGTAGAAAGCCGCTCCTGGCAGGAACACGACAGGGGCGCTTTGTCCGATGAGGAAATTATGGATTTGTTTATTAAAAACGATCCGGGAATTGAAAAAGAGCTGCGGGAAACGCTGGACAATATTGACGGCATGCTTGTGCGGTATGATTATGCCATACCGTGGATCCAGGAATTGAAGGAGAAAGGATACCAGGTGCTGGTGCTTTCTAATTTTGCCCATAAGGCATATGAGGATTGCAGGGATGTCTTGGATTTTCTGGATTATGTGGACGGCGGCATCCTCTCTTTCCGGGATAAGATGGTGAAGCCGGAATCAGAAATATACCAGCTTTTGATGGACCGATATCATTTAAAGCCGGAGGAGTGTGTTTTTCTGGATGACACGGAGAAAAACCTACCGCCTGCGGAGGCATTTGGAATGCACACGGTTCATTTTAAGGATAGGGGGCAGGCGGTAGAAGAGCTGAGGAAGATGGGGGTGGTATAAGCCCGGCCGCTGGGAAGGAAGCTGGAGAAATCCAGGGGGGTAAGCAGGAAGGGGGATCCGGCTACAGAATGCTGGTGGTTACTCTATTGCACGGGACATTCCGATGAGCCTCTTGGGAGAGTCTCATCTCCATCGTGCAGAAGCCGTAACCACCAGCATTCCGCCGCCGAATCCCCCTTCCCGCTTACCCCCCTTGGGTTTCTCCAGCTTCCTTCCCAGCGGCCAGATGTATCCTGGCGGTCGGTGGTGGATATATGGAATTAGAATAGTTAGATGCTTTGGTTAGATGTATCTTGGCGGTCAGTGGTGGATATTGGAATTAGAATAGCCATGTGCTGATTAGTTGGGGGAGGAGCATGGAGATGCTGATGCCGTAGGCGAGATCCAGCCAGAACATGGAGCCGAGCGCTCCGAGGTAGATCAGGCCGATAAAGGGCGCGG
Source organism: uncultured Lachnospiraceae bacterium (assembly GCA_910585965.1). Taxonomy (GTDB): domain Bacteria; phylum Bacillota; class Clostridia; order Lachnospirales; family Lachnospiraceae; genus Kineothrix. The sequence continues at coordinate 10,432 of CAJUHH010000010.1, read as the reverse complement.
TTACTGCTTTTGCCAGGAAATTGACTTCTTTATTTTTTAGTACGTTTGTGATCAGCGATTTGGCATCTCCGGTGCTTGGGAAGGCATGCATGAGGATTGACACGCCGAGCCAGTAGAGGAGATAGCTGCATAGTTGGATGAACGGGCTGGGATGGGAGCCATAGCCGAAAACATTGGCATAGGCGGGCAGGGTGATAAGAATGCCTAAAAATGTGTTGACGAAAAACGGACCAAGCCCTGTGAGCAGGTTTTTCCATGGGTTGGAAGCAGGCTCATGCAGGACATAGCCGCAAGGGTTTTTCATTTGGAAGTATTTGACTTCGTAAACCGGAATCCGGCAGATCCTGCAAAAGATCTGGTGGGCCAGTTCGTGGACGGCAACTCCCGGAAATGTGAGTATGGATATCAGTATGCCTGGTATAATCATAATGGTAAAACTCCTTTATATTATCCGATATAATATTCTTCCAGCGTGGTTTCCCCGTCAAGAAATTCATAGAGGTCGTCGTCGAACAGATAGTCGTTTTTGTACTGTTCAACGAGTGCTTCGGCCTCCTCTGTCATGCCGTTTGCCGCCAGTGCGACGATGTAGGTATCGATCACGTATTCCCCTTCCGGGTAAAGTTCATAGGCCTGGAGCGCATAATCAAGCCCCTGTGCCAGGTTCCCTTCCACCAGCTCCAGCGTGGCATAAGACCTTAGGATGGAATAATCTTCTTTGTTCACTTGGTAAATTTCTTCCAGCTGTTTCCTCGCTTTTTCCAGTTCCCCGTTTCTGCGGTAGTAAGTGGCAATCTGCGCTTGTGCGTCATAAAAGTAAGGATTCTGGTTGATGCATTCCTGCAGGCAGGAGATTCGTTCTTCTTCATCGGCGGACATATATCCCAGATAATAGTACAGCAATGCCTGGTCGTAATCGCCATCTCCGATATGCGCAGACAGTTGGCGTTTGAATTCATCTAAAATTTCAGCAACATCTTCCGTATCGGAAGCATTTCCCAATAAATCCTCCGCGATTTCGCTATATAGGTCATAGGTCGCATAATATCTGTCCAGTTTTCGGATGTAGGAATTCAGTTTGTCATACTGGCTGTCCGAAACTTCTTTTCCGGCCAGATAGTTATCTATGGCATATGCCGCATAATCATAATAAGCATATTTCATTCCCAAATCGGCAAGCCTGATGGCCGCATTTTTGTTATCGGGATTTTCTTCCAGAACATATAGCAGATCATCCAATGCAGTAATCACATGGCCTTCTTCGGCTATGCTTCGGGATTTGCTGTATGCGCCCAGATTGTGCAGGCCTTTTATGGAGGCGGCGAAGGTAAGCACGGACAAGAAAAGGACGACAGCGCCGACCAGATAAAAGATCCTGGGGATTTTTAAACGAATCAGTTCTTCCCGGCAGTCCCTGCATAAAATGGACTCCGGGTTTTCGCTGCGGTCTATCGTCCTGCACCGGCATCTTTTGCAGAATCCGCTTTCCATATCGGCAAAGGGATTGCCCGTATAACCTCCATTGTTACTGCTATGTTCTTCTTTTGTTTCCTGATAAGCTGTTTCTCTTTGTTCATTTTCCATGGTTTTGCTATCCTCAAAACGTTATTATTCTATTTATCCCTGTCTCTCAGGCGCTTGTAAAGCCACAGGTACATCCATAAAAGAGTGGGGAGAACGATGGTTGCGCCGAGGCAGGTGCGGAAAAGGGCGCCGGAGCCAGGGGCATCCAAAATTGCAGTCAGGAAGGTGGCGATGTAAAGGGCGGCGAGGGCGATGATGCATGCCCAGGCGGCAATTTGTTTCGGCTTCCGATGAGGGCCGATGGGGGAGTCGTTCTGCTTTTTATCCATAAGCCGTTATACCTCATCCATCTGCTTTGCCACTTCTGCTTCGCAGGATTTCATGGCTTCGATGGTCTTGGCAAAAAGCTCGTCCAGTTCCCAGCCCAGCCTTTCAGCCCCCTGCCGGATAACATCCCTGGAACATCCTGCGGCGAAGCGTTTGTCTTTGAATTTCTTTTTTAAGCTGGAAACCTCCATGTCCATGACGCTTTTGGAAGGGCGCATTTTGGCGGCTGCGCCGATCAGGCCGGTCAGTTCGTCAGCGGCAAAAAGTATTTTTTCCATCAGGTGTACAGGCTCTATGTCGCTGCACAGGCCGTATCCGTGGCTGCAGACGGAATGGACCAGGTCTTCTCCGGCATGGATCTCGGCAAGAAGTTCCGGCGCTTTCTGGCAATGCTCTTCCGGGTAGGCTTCAAAATCCACATCATGAAGCAGGCCTGCGAGCGCCCAATATTCCTCTTCATCGGCATAGCCCAGTTCTTTTGCATACCATCTCATGACACCCTCCACCGTATAGGCGTGGAGAAGATGGAACGGTTCTTTGTTGTATTTTTTGAGAAGGGCAAGGGCTTCTTCTCTTGTAATGGATGTTGTCATGGCAAATTCCTCCGTTTTAGTTCGTTGATAATTGTCTGCTTTGATTATAGCGTAAGACGGGCGAGGATACAATGGGGCTGGCAGGAATAGTGCATGGAAATCAATTTTTGCAGAAGACGCAGCGGGGGAGCGGGGAAGGAAACGGCGGCAACCTGGCACGGGTTTGAGGCAGGGGGATTTTCTGCTGGAGTTGCCAATCAGATTTCACTAATGAAATGGGTAAACGATGTGGAAACGATCGGGTCGGAAAAAAAGGACATCCATGTCCTTTTTTCCTGAAATTGCCGTCCATGGCAATTTCACCCTAAGCTTTCGACCATTTCATAAGTGAACAATTTCATAAATGAAATTACTGATTGTACACAACAGCAGAAAATCCCTCGCCTCAAACCCGTGTCAGGCTGCTGCCGTTTCCTTCCCCGTTCCCCCGCTGCGCCTTCTGCAAAAATTGATTTCCATGGGAATAGTACGGCGGGACTTGCATTCTATAAAAATTTTAGTAAAATATTAGGTGGGAGATGAGGCATAAGAATAAGGGAAGGGGAGTTTTGGGGAGACAGAAAAAAGGAGAGGAAAGGCAATGATACGTTTTAATTGTGATTACAGCGAAGGGGCCCACGAGAGGGTGCTGGAGAAATTGATCGCGACGAACAGGGAGCAGACGGAAGGGTATGGGACAGACCGCTATTCGCTGCAGGCGAAGGAACTGATCCGGCGGCTTTGCGGAAGGGAGGATGCGGATGTCCATTTTCTCGTAGGAGGGACACAGACAAACCTGACAGTAATTTCTGCCGGGCTGCGGCCTTACCAGGGAGTGATAGCGGCGGATATTGGTCATATCAATGTGCATGAAACGGGGGCGATCGAGGCCTGCGGGCATAAGATTCTGGCGCTCCCGTCTAAGGACGGCAAGATAACTGCGGGACAGGTGGAGGCTTGCTGTAAGGCTCATAGGGAGGATGTGGACTGCGAGCATACGGTACAGCCTAAAATGGTATATATCTCCCAGTCGACGGAGCTTGGGACGGTTTACGGCAAAGAAGAGCTGGAGAAACTTTCAGAAACGTGTAAAAAGAACGGATTGTTTTTATTTATGGATGGGGCGAGGCTCGGATATGCCCTGGCGGCAGAAGGGAATACCTTGACGCTGGAAGACATCGCCCGTTTCTGCGATGTGTTTTCTATCGGGGGAACGAAGGTCGGCGCGTTGTTCGGGGAAGCCGTAGTTATTACCGCGCCTTTTTTAAAAGAGGATTTCCGCTATCTGATCAAGCAAAAAGGCGGGATGCTGGCAAAGGGCAGGCTGCTGGGGCTGCAATTTTTGGCATTGCTGGAAGACGGCTTGTATATGGAGATTGCCCGCCATGCGGATGAACTGGCAAGGCAGCTTCGGGAGGCATTCCATAGGGCAGGGGTTTCTTTTTTGGTGGAAAATACGACCAACCAGCTGTTTCCGATACTGCCGGACCGTATTCTGGAAGAATGGAAGGAGAAATATAGCTTTTCCTACCAGCAGAGAGTGGATGAGGGACACAGCGCGGTAAGATTCTGCACGAGCTGGGCGACGAGACAGGAAGATGTGGATGCGCTGATGGCGGATATTGAAAAAATAGTTTTGTGAAAGGGAGAGGATGCGGATGTACCAGTTTTTTAAGGAATTAAAGGCAAATTATATTTTATCGGCAGTTTTTTGCATTATATTCGGGGTGACATTGGCGGTGTGGCCGGATGCGTCTTCCAGAGTCGTGTGTATGGGGCTTGGAGCCGTGCTGGCTTTGAGCGGGATTGTGAATATTGTGACTTATTTTATGAGGAGGGACGGGCGGATGGTATCCCAGATCCTTCTTCTGGCAGGGATTATACTGACCGTGCTGGGCGGATGGATTATTTTTAACCCGGGCGTATTGATCATGATGATTCCCGTCGTGATCGGTGTGGTCGTGACCGTGCATGGCGTACACAATCTGATCCAGGCGATGGAATTGTTTAAAAATAATTACAGCAAGTGGTGGGTTGCCCTGCTGCTTGGGGCGGTGACGGTCGGCTTAGGGGTTCTGCTGATCTGTAATCCTTTTGAAGCAGTGAATACAGCGATTATGCTGATCGGCATTTTCCTCGTTTATGACGGGGTATCCGATCTTTGGATTATTTCCCGTGTGTCGAAAACAGCGAGGAATATCAGGCAGACAATGGAAGCTTTGGATGTGGAAGCGGAAATCGAGGAGTAGGAAGCGCATATTTTGGTAAAAGGGAGATTGGAAAGGAGCAGGGAGAATGAAAGTATTATTGGTGAACGGAAGTCCGAACGAGGCGGGCTGCACTTTTACCGCCCTTAGCGAGGCGGCGCGTATTCTGGAGGAGGAAGGAATAGAGACGGAAATTTTCCAGCTTGGGAAGAAACCGATCCGGGGATGCATCGGCTGCGGAGGGTGCGTCAATAAGGGACGCTGCGTCTTTGATGATGACGCGGTAAACCGGGCGATCGAGAAGGCAGAAGAGGCAGACGGGTATATCATAGGTTCGCCGGTTTATTTTGCTTCTGCCAACGGCGCTTTGATCGCGCTTCTCGACCGGATGTTTTATGCGGCGGGGAAATGTTTTGCTTATAAGCCGGCGGCGGCGGTAGTTTCTGCAAGAAGGGCGGGAACGACGGCGAGCATTGATGAAATCAATAAATATTTTTCCATAAGGAACATGCCCATAGTGTCGTCAAAATACTGGACGATGGTGCATGGGAATACGCCGGACGAGGTAAGGCAGGATCTGGAGGGAATGCAGATCATGCGCACGCTCGGCAGGAATATGGCATGGATGTTAAAGTGCATAGAAGCGGGGAAAAATGCGGGGATTGCCGCGCCGGAGGCGGAAACCCCGGTCAAAACGAATTTTATCCGATAAGCAGTTCTTGGCTGGCACTGAAAACAGCATGGAAGTGCAGGGAATGGAAAAGGCATGGTTATGGAGAAGAAGATAAAGGAGAAGGCAGGCGGACGAAAAGCGGGAATCATAGGCGCGGCGGTTCTTCTGCTGGCAGGAGGAATCGTATTTTTTACAGGCAGGGGCAGACAGGAGGAAGCTCCTGTCTATCGGCCTGTCAGAGGATTTTCCAATATGTGTGCTTACGGCGGAAAGGTGTATGCGGGGGTGAATGCGCCTTATGGGGAAGCGATCCGGCAGGAAAGCAGTATTTTTACCATATGGGAGAACAAGGTCTATTATGTGGAGAAGATACAGGAGGCATATGACAGCCTGACGGATGAATTGTTGGAGATCAAGCGGTCTGATATGGATGGGAGCCATGAGGAAACGCTGGCAGACGATGTGTTCCTGGCTGGAGCCGGACATGAAAAGCTGGTGGGGGACAAGCTTTTTTACGGCTATGAATACGATGAGAATTACCGTATGCGCTATGCCTGTGTGGATGTGAATACGAAAGAACGGAAGGAGCTTCCGTCCGGCCGCATCGATGAGATTCTTGGTTACGACGGGAATTATGTTTATTATAAAGGAACGGATGCGGAGGAAGGAAACTTTCTGGGGCGCATTCATTTGAAAACAGGACGCGATGAAGCGGTGGTTCTGTACGGAAGGGAAAATGAAAAAGGATATATTGAAAATGTATCTTTTGTGAATGGAAAATTCTATTGTTTTACCCTTGCCGAATCGCCGGAGGGATATGATTACCGTACTTATAGATATCGTCTGCAGATCAGGAACGGGAAAACAGGGAAGTTGGAAAAAGAGCTTCCTGTGGATTTTACCGGTTCATCCAATTATTCTGTTTTGGTTCATGAAGGAGAGGCATATATGGCCCTGAAGGGGGATATCGTCGCGGTTTCCCTGGAAGACGGCAGCATAAGGAAGATCGGGAGCCTGAAGGAGAAGGAGTATTGGGGGATCATGCATTTTATCCCGGGGGACGGGTATCTATACTATGAAGCGATTGCAGAAACGGATGAAGAAACAGGAAATAACGATTATTTCTACCGCATTCCGCTGTCGGGAGGGGAGAGCGAGCTGCTGAAAGAGTGGTTTACGGTTTCTGAAATTTTTTTCCATTTTGGAGTACAAAGCTGTTATAATATGGTATAATGAAAAAAAAGCCGCAGGAATGTGCGGACAGGGGTATTTACCTAAGGAAAATTTTAAGCAAAGAGAGGGCAAAAAATGGCAAAATGGGTTTACTTATTTGAAGAAGGCAGTGCGGACATGAGGAACCTTTTAGGGGGGAAGGGCGCAAACCTGGCAGAAATGACAAGGCTGGGGCTGCCGATACCGCAGGGGTTTACGGTGACGACGGAAGCATGTACTGATTATTACAATCAGGGAAGAAAAATTTCCGAAGAGATCGAGGCGCAGATTTTTGAAGCTCTGGAAGGGCTTGAGAAAAAGCAGGGGAAGAAATTCGGGGATACGGAAAATCCGCTTCTGGTATCCGTTCGTTCTGGTGCAAGGGCATCTATGCCGGGAATGATGGATACGATCCTGAATTTGGGTCTTACGGATGTGGCTGTGGAAGGATTTGCGAAAAAAACAGGGAATCCCAGATTTGCATATGATTCTTACCGCAGATTTATCCAGATGTTTTCCGATGTGGTAATGGAAATCCCCAAATCATATTTTGAAAGGATTTTGGACGAGATCAAGGAAAGCAAGGGAGTTAACTTTGATACAGAGCTGACAGCAGAAGATCTGCAGGAAGTGATTAAGAGATTCAAACAGATCTATAAAGATAAAATGGGCAGCGATTTCCCGCAGGAACCGAGGGTGCAGCTGATGGAAGCGGTAAAAGCGGTGTTCCGTTCCTGGGATAATGACAGGGCGATCGTATACCGCAGGATGAATGATATTCCCGGCGACTGGGGAACGGCGGTAAACGTGCAGGCGATGGTATTCGGAAATATGGGAAATACTTCCGGAACGGGCGTTGCTTTCACGAGAAATCCTTCCACGGGCGCGAAGGGAATTTATGGGGAATATTTGATCAATGCGCAGGGTGAAGACGTTGTGGCAGGAATCCGTACGCCGCAGCCGATTACCAAATTGCAGGAAGATCTGCCGGAATGCTATGGGAAGTTCATGGAGATCGCCAACAAACTGGAAGCGCATTATAAAGATATGCAGGATATGGAATTTACCATTGAAGACGGCAAGCTGTTCTTCCTCCAGACACGTAACGGCAAGCGTACCGCAGGGGCGGCAATCCAGATCGCCTGCGACCTGGTGGATGAAGGTATGATTACGCCGGAAGAAGCGGTATGCAGGATTGAAGCAAAATCTTTGGATCAGCTGCTTCATCCGAATTTTGACGTGGATGCGCTGAAGAGGGGCGAAGTAATCGGACAGGCTCTTCCGGCATCTCCCGGGGCGGCGGCAGGAAAAGTGTATTTTAATGCGGAAGACGCGGTGCTGGCGCATGAAAGGGATGAAAGAGTTATTTTGGTTCGTCTTGAGACCTCACCGGAAGATATCGAGGGAATGCATGCGGCAGAAGGCGTTCTGACTGTCAGAGGCGGTATGACAAGCCACGCGGCTGTAGTTGCCCGCGGCATGGGAACTTGCTGTGTATCTGGATGCGGGGATATTATTATCGATGAAGCGGCTAAGACTTTTGAGCTTGGCGGATATCATTTTAAAGAGGGCGATTACATTTCCCTGGATGGTTCTACCGGCAAGATTTATAAAGGGGATATTAAGACAGTAGAAGCTGGAATTACTGGAAACTTTAGAAGGATTATGGCTTGGGCGGATCAGTTCCGTACGTTGAAAGTCCGCACGAATGCGGATACTCCGATGGATGCTGCCAATGCGGTGAAGCTTGGTGCGGAGGGCATCGGCCTCTGCCGTACAGAGCATATGTTCTTTGAGCCGGAAAGGATTCCTAAGATCCGCAAGATGATCCTTTCATCGACAGTGGAAGCAAGGGAAGCCGCTTTATCGGAATTGATTCCTTTCCAGAAGGGCGACTTTAAAGAATTATACGAAGTGATGGAAGGAAGGCCGGTGACGATCCGTTTCCTCGATCCTCCGCTTCATGAATTTGTTCCTACGGAAGAAAAGGATATCGAAGACCTGGCGAAGGACATGAACCTGACCGTAGAGGAAGTAAAGGCTACCTGCGACGCGCTGCATGAGTTCAATCCTATGATGGGCCACAGGGGATGCCGTCTGTCCGTTACTTATCCTGAAATTGCGAGAATGCAGACGAGGGCAGTGATGGAAGCAGCTATCGAGGTAAAGGAAGAGAAAGGCTATGATGTCGTGCCTGAAATTATGATTCCTTTGGTAGGCGATAAGAAAGAACTGAAATATGTAAAAGAAGTGGTTGTAGAAGTTGCGGAAGCGGTAAAGAAAGAGAAAAATTCGGATATTCAGTATCATGTTGGAACGATGATCGAGATTCCGAGGGCGGCGCTTCTGGCAAATGAGATAGCGGAGGAGGCAGAATTCTTCTCCTTTGGAACCAACGACCTGACACAGATGACCTTCGGCTTCTCCCGTGACGATGCGGGCAAATTCCTGACATCTTACTATAAGAGCAAGATTTATGAGTCCGATCCGTTTGCAAAACTGGACCAGAACGGCGTAGGGCAGCTGGTGAAGATGGCGGCAGAAAAAGGAAGGGCTACAAGGCCTGACCTGAAGCTTGGCATCTGCGGCGAACATGGCGGAGATCCTTCTTCCGTAGAGTTCTGCCATAAGGTTGGGTTGAACTATGTATCCTGCTCGCCGTTCCGCGTGCCGATCGCTCGGTTGGCGGCGGCGCAGGCGGCAATTTCCAATTGATGCCATAGGATTTTTGGTACTAACAGGCAAAAGTATTGAAGAATGGCTTAAAATCAAGGGTTTTAAGGCTTGGTGGGGTTCATCACGGCGGGTGGTGGGCCCCTATTTTTGTGTTTTCTGATGCCGCTGATAAGATGGCGATAGGGGAAAAAATCGTACTATCAGGCAAAAGTATACTTTCACGCAAAAGTCAGGGGTTTCCGTGATAGTATAAAGCGGAAAGGTAAAAAGGTGTAGGATATTGGCGGTTTTGGCTGAAAGATGTATTAGCTTGACGGAAAATGTTGTTGAAAAATGGGTGATATAATACAAACACGGAAACTGCTCAGAGTTTTCGTGTTTGTATATGAGTTTCCGTGATAGTATGCAGAGTTTCCGTGTTTGTATATGAGCAAAGCGGTAAAAATTTAATGGATAAATGATAACGATGAAAAAGGGCTGTTTTAGTATTTCATTTTTACAAAATAGTTTCAGTCCACTCATCCATTCTTTCATGGTATAAAAACAGTTCCGCAGGAATTTTGATGGTATCCGGAGGAACTGGTGTCTGTATCACACAGCCTTTCAGCGGAAGTTCGTGCGTTCCTGTTTCCTGATCGGGTTTTAAGCGCATCATGAGAAAATGGGAACTTCCCTGATGTGTTTCCGGGCGGGATTTCAAATATTGTTTGGAGTAGAAGGTAAGGTCATAATTTTTACTGCATTCATATTCTATGCCTATATAGCACATCCCTTTAGGACAGCATTGCTCCAATGCATCATAACTATGTTTTGCCGCCTCTTTCAACTGTTCCGGGGAAAACCTTTCTGCCAGTTTGGGATCATTTAATTCTTCTTCCGTATTTTTCCATACGTCTATCAAAGCAACAGAATTTATATGGCAAAACACCTCATCTCCATGATTATCCATGAAACAGAAAGAATGAGATTTCCCGACATTCAGGGTAACTGTCTTTTCTGTTATGTGCTGGATGGGATTTGGCCTGTGTGTTATCGTGATGCGCGTTTGAGGTGTAAGACGGGGCAGGTTCGCAGCCTCCGCTATGTTCAGCGTCAACAGCATGAGATTCTCCCAATCTATATGTTTCAGCCATTCGGGAACTGTCCAGCCAGCACTCATCATATCAAAAAACAACTGGAACATTCTATAATTATCAGAATCCATAGGGCTGCCCATGCCGCCCTGTATCTTGAGATGCACA
>CAJUHH010000009.1 GCA_910585965.1 uncultured Lachnospiraceae bacterium | reverse complement strand
TTAATTTGAAGAATTTACCGGTAATTAGGAGTGGGTAAAGTTACGAATAACATGAGGATACACTTCTTTTGGTCAGCGAATGTTATTTTTCTGATGAAAAGCTGCAACAGAAGATTTTTTTTCTGGCGAAAGCCCCGGATTTTGTACCCAGGGAGGTTTTCAGGCAGGATTACAAAATCTACGATGATCCGGAGTGCCTGGAATCGAGAATGAGGCGTCCCAAGCTTGTAGATGGAGGTTATATTTATGAGATGGAAGGGGTACTGTATTTTTTAAATGAAGATTTTCAGGAAGCTTCCCCGCTCTTTGATTTACACCAGCTTATGGGAGATCTCTATTCGTTTTCGCCCGGAACATTTAGAACATGCGATGTGACAACGGATGCCTCAAGGATGCTTGCCTGCACGGATGAGGGATTGTATGAATATGATTTGGGGAGCGGAAAACGGACGATGTTGGAACCGGCTTATTTTGCGCATCATGAAATTGTTCTTGAAGAGGGTGACTGCGCATGTGGAGCGCGTGATTTTAGATTTTCCGGCCCGGTAAAGGTCAACTATGGACCTGATGGACAAAGTTATGCATTCTTGACGGGAACGGAAGAGGCAGACTGGGGAGACATCACAGGAGTTGTTCTTCGCGCCGGGAACGGGAAAACCCTATACCAAAAGGAAACGGAAAATATGTATGATTTTAAATGGGTGGAGTCGGAGGACACGGTTTATTTAGCTGTTTTTTATGTAGAAGGCAACGGCAAAAAGATATTGGAACGGGTGGATCTAAATACCGGGGAAGTGATGGCCTTTGAAGCGCCGAACGCGGTATATTGGGGTGGAAATGCTTGTTGCGTTGTGGGCTTTTTAGATGAAGACCGTCTGCTATATATCAATTATGAAAAGGAAGACGGAAAAAGCAAAAATGTATTTGAGGTTTACCGCTTGTCTTCCGGGGAACGTCAGGATGCAGAGGCGGCCGGAGAAGCGGATTGGGAACTGATGGTACTTGACGTGGACGGTTATGACACCTATTCGGTCTGGTATCCGAATTAGGGAATATCGTGGAAGCTAATTGCGGAATTACCACCACGATTTCCATGCACCGAGATAAAAAGCTCGAGTTAGCGTTCTATATCTGGCAGGTGCATCATAAATAGTGTTGGCACGTTGCAAGTATCCAAGTTTTCCGTCAATTCTTATTTCTCGGACTTCTAAAAAAATAAGACATCCGGCAAGAAATTTTTCATCGGAAGAAGATTGGGTAATGTAAACGGTATAATTGCCATTGGATTTTATATTATCCAGTTCATTGCTTGTAATTTTTTTTATGTTTGCATTTAAAGCAGCATTATTTCTATTTAAATTGCTGGTTATTAAAAAATATTCAAGAATCAGTCAAAGAAAAATATAAAATAACCAACAATTTAGGAATCATAAACAGTACGTTAATACTTAGCAATGTTGATGCTGCAATTACTCTGCCAGCAAACATGACAACTGGAACAGAATTATGCCGGACAGTAATTTTACAGCCAGAACTATACCTAATCGGATATTGGATGTCAAACTATAGCTTTGACACTGTATACCATATCAATCTTAGCATGACAGGCAACCATGTATCCATCTTATACGGACAAAACGGCGTGGATGTTGTACGTCTTTCCTCGCCAAATGCATTAGTGATTACCGCGCAAAACAAGAGTGATAAACTTTATGTCGCAAATGCATCTGGCAATAACAGACTTTTTGCATTTCTGTTAAAATAATATTTATTTCATTTTCACAATAATAATTTCCGTATAAGGGGATATTGAGGACGGGTATACATTAATCTGGCCAGCCATTGAATATATGCTTAATTTGAGCAATGCCCTGTTCGTAATGAAAAAAGCGCCAGATATGCTTTCTTGAAACTGTAAACTAATGTCGCTTCCATTGCCGACATAACTTGAAAAATACATACTTGTTATGGCCAATCGAATATAGCCAGCAACATTCGTCCTAAAGGAACCATGGACTTTGGCAAATACAAGATAAATGCCCGCTTTATTTATGGCTATAGTTCCATCCTCATTAACAACATAATTGTTTGCATCAGCGTTAGTAACCGTTGTTTTGATTGGCAAAGTAATTTCTGTTTCTTCTTCAATAGATATTGCAGTATTGCTAATTCGGAACCGTGAATAATTTAAATTGCTGGTTATTCTGCCAACTATTTGAGAATCCAAAATAGATGCGAAAAATAATCAGCAATTTACAAAACATAACTAAAACAACAATAGGAACAGCAACCAAAGGGGAAAAGTTCAGCCTCGGAGCTCGGTATTATGTCCGTAATGGAATATGCTTCGTGACATTAGAAACAACTCCTAATGAATCCGTAGCAAACGGAGATACCGTGCTAACGGGATTGCCTGTTCCATATGGTGGATCAATTATATATTTCAGTTTACAAACGACAAATGGAAATTGTTATAGTGCAAGGATAAAGAATGGCATACTCGAAATATATTTTCCAGCTTATACAACTGCGAGCAGAATAGATACCTGTTTTTGCTATTTTGTCAACTAATTTTTAACTTATTTATATCCTATTGCCTGAATGATAGTATAAGTAAAATCGAAACTATTACCAGTATTTAAATTTTTGCCCACTCTAGGCAATACGGATATAGCGTTATTTTTAAACTCTATTTTGGCTATGCCAGCAAACATATGATCAATATTATGTGCTAAAAAAGAAAATACTTGGGTGCCGTATTTTGTCACATTTATAAAGCTTGCTGTATAAATTCCAGATGCTACTCTATTTTCCCGTATTAGTAAGTCAATGCGATAGTATTTGTTAAAATCAATAAATCCATTTGTTAAAATTTCAGGATTTAAATTGCTGTTTAACAAACTAACCGCCTTGCTGGAAGCAGCAATATCTTCCCTCTGGGAATCCAGTGCAGATGATATACCACGTATGCCGCCGACATTGCTTCCCAATACTTTTAATCCCTGCACAATAGCGGATAAGCTTTTTTTCATATTAGACAGCGTGGAGAATATGCTGGTATGGCTTTGGATGGCGTTGCTTGCTGTTTCGGCTGCTGCGTTAGATTCGGCCAATGAGGCATATGTGTCCGTGGTATCATCGAATACCGGCTCCTCAATTCCAGCAATATTTTCATTGACCGTTGCCATGGTATTTTCCAATGTATTTCCGTCCGACATTTCTACATTTTCTGCAGAAATACTTTTGATTTCCGAACCGTTCAGGCCGCGGGGAATTCCAAAATCTATGTAGTTGTTCAAGCCTTCTTTGCGGATATCGACGGTTGCATTCTGGTCCGGATCCAAAGTGGTGACGTTTCCTTTGAGCATTTTGGGAGTCAATCCGTCTAACTGTTCGGATGTAAAATCCTCGAATACGAAAGGATCTCCCTTATCGCCGACTACTTTTCCTAAATTTAATTTTGGCATAGAGTATGTACCTCCTTTAATTTTGTAAAAAATAAGCAATTCTCCATGATATGAAGAATTAGGTTCTTGAAATATAAAAAATGGGTATGGCATGTTCTGGCAGGAACAGAAAAGGAAAATAAATAGCAGATGTATTATCCAACTGCCAGAATGAGGCATCCATTGTCATCAATGTGGGCATCGGGAGGATGATCCGCATCATTGTAATAGAGCATTAAGTTTTCGTTTTCGATTTCAAAGGCGATTTGCCCTTCTATGGTCGTGACAATACCGTCTTTTCCATCAATGCCGTCTTTGCCGTCCCTTCCGTTAAAATATCCGGAAGCCAGTTTATTTTCCAGGTCATTGGAAACATTATTGGCCCGTTCGGTAGCTTTGTTCGCATTGCCGGCTGCCATATTTGCGGAGTCGGCGGCTGTGTTGGCATTGGCCGTTGCTGATGTAACGTCAAGGATTGTTGTTTCGAAAAGATTCTGCCTCTGTATTTCCGCATTTTTCCGCTCGATTTCGTTTTGCTTGCGTTCCTCCTCATTGGTTATCCGCTGGTTTTCATTTGCTATTCTTATTTGTTCTGCATCGGATACTGCGTCATTTAAGAGGTTCATAGCATGGATCGTTTCGTTCGCGGTATTGGTGGCATCGATGCAATGGGCTGTGGCATCGTTGCATTCCTGTGTAGCTTGGACTGCATTTTCAGTTGCTTCCAAGCAATGTTCGGTTGCAGTATTACAATTCTGGGTTACATTTTCCATTTCTGATTTCAGGTCGGATAAATCAGCCTGGATTTTGTGGACCTGGTTGATTTTTTCAATTAAAAGTCCGAATTCGTCAGAGGACACGACATATCCCACATCAAAACTTGATTTGGAAATGATGATAAAAAATGGAAAGGATGTAAGGGTGCGGTTTTCAAGATTGGACATGATCGAGACTTCATAATTGCTTCGTCCGTCAATAGCGGACATTTGCTGCGTGATTTCTACCCGGATGGTATTGCTGTCCAATATTTCGCATTCATTGAAAATGGCGTGGTTGTCCGGCTTGGTTCCACGGATGGATACCGTTACCGCTTCACGGTCCACCATATAGGGCTGGCCGTTGTTCATAAGCGAGATATCCACATATCTTGTCCCATATCCGTCGCCTTGTATGCCTTTTACAAACAAAAAATTATTATTGCTTGCAAAATCTACAGTATATTGCTGGATAAGGGGAGTAATTGCGTCAGGCATGGTAGTCCTCCTTTCTGAAAAGTAAGTCGTTTAGTTGTTTGTTTCATTGTCCTCGCCGTCTTCTTTGTGTTCCGCTTCTGCGAGGCACTCTTTGTTTACCTGAGCATAATATAAATGCTCCAGATTGTTCATAATGTCTTTCATAATAAAATAAGCGGCTCCGATGTCGAGGCCGCTGTTTTCGATAGAATAGTTGATTTGTTCTTTTAGGATTTGGTAGTTTTTGATCATTTATTTCTCCAACTTTAGCGGTTAATTATTATGTGCAACATAAACATAAAATGGCTGTGTTATTGGTTCACAGGTTGTTAAAGCTAAAACCGTACTTCCATCAGTTCCAACACATCCATGAGTAGTAGTTCGGAGACCAGTAATTGAATAAACTTTTTCCCAGTGTGAAGTTTTATTTTCAAGAGTATTAATTCTTTTAATGGCATTATTTAATGAATCAGTTGTAGCATAACCATTTAACACTCCAGTATTTTTAACATTTTCAGCAGTAATATTATTCACAACTAAATCATTAAAATTACCTAATGCGTCACCTTGTAATCTAAAACTATTATCAGCCCCAAATCCCCCGCCGAATTCGCCGCGCGTAGTGGAACCGTCATAGGATACTCCGCCAAATGAACTCCCAGAATGTACATTGCTTATATGAACATCATCAAAGCTGGCTTTTCCATTGGAGTTAATCCACCAGTTGCCATTCTCAGCACGGATCGAATCGTTGCTGATCCTGGCACCGCCGATCGTTCCGGATCGGGCAGTAATGTCGCCCTGAGGCGTCACTTTAAACACGCTGTTTGCGCCAAGGGCAATGCCGTCCGTGCCGAGATAGATTCCAGCCTTGGCATCGGAAATGGAAGATTTGCCATGGTACAATTTATTTTTCTCCAGAACAAAGCCGCTCGTGCCGCCCAGATATCCTTTTTCGGCATAAAAAGTTCCGTCGCCGGATAGTTTCAGCACATTATTAGCGCCAAGGGCGATTCCGTCCGTGCCGATGTACACGCCGTTTGCGCTGGAAGCAAGGGAATTTTTCTGGCAGTATATTTTTCCGTCTTCAATCATAAAGGCGTTCTGCCCGCCGATCCATCCTTTTTCGGCTTTTATCGTGCCTTTTACGGTCAGGATGCCTTTTTCGTCCAAAGTAAGTTTGGATTCATTGCCTGCATTGAATTCGAAAGTTCCTTTATTGAGGTCGATCCTGGTGCCTGTTTTGCCGGCGGAATAGTTGGTGGACTGCAAGATTCCACCGTAAATTTCACTGCCTTCGATTACGGAGCCGCCGATATATCCGGCCAGCACAAGGTGGGCGATAAGGCCGAAATCATTATATGTTGTTCCTTGCTTTGTATATTGTACCCGGCCCAGGGCGGTTTTCACGGTCTGGAAGGCATCATCGCTGAACAGGATCTGCGAATCGCCGATAAAAATTCTGTCATTGGGGTATTTGGATTCCGGGGTATTGCTGATGATGATTCCCCTGTCATCGATGGTGACGTCTGATCGGGACGTTTTCAGCGATTCGCCTGCGGCGAGCAGACCGTTTGCAATAGCTTTTGACAAATCATCGGCCTCCTTGTTCGCGCGGTTCCAGCTGCTGCTGTTGAAGGACACGGTGGCGGCGACGGAAGAAGCGGCATTCAGTGCTTTTGTGGTATCCGTATATATATTTTTCCCCTTTACTTTATTCATATTTCCAAAAGTAACGGAGAAGTCATCCGGGTGATAGAAATCCATATCCATAGTCAGCAGCCTTGCCTTTACGATGTAGTTGTCGCGGATGATAATGTGGATATAATTGCCGGGTTCAAAATCGGAGGAAGCGTTCTGGAATTCCTTCATCTCAAAAAGATTCAGCATTTCTGCGCGGAATTGTAATTGCGGCTGTGACGCTTTGAGCAGTTCTTTTTGGCCGAAGGCGAGCATTTCCTTCAGCATGTCCATCCGCTCGGAATCGGTCATCGTGTCGGTGGCGACAAAGTTGGAAGAGGAGAGTTCGTCTTCCCGGATAAATTTAGACAATTCCTTGAGCTGTTTGGGCGTAAAATTCTGCTGCATGCCGATCGAGGAAATTATAGCATCCATTTGCGTGCCGATAGAAGACTGGCGTGTCTTCAAAGCAGAAATCTGCCGTTCAACGGTGGAAATTTGGGATTGGATCGTCTGAATCGTGCGAAATACAGGAAGGTATAAGGTGTTATAATCCTTGTGGTCTTCTTTTCCTTGCCCAGCCTTGATCATGATCGACTGCCGCCGCTCATAGGAAGCCAGTTTTTCCTGCAGAGGGACGAGTCCGTATTCTGTCCAGTTAGTGCTTTCCGGGTTGGAAGGCATTTTCGTGTGGGTGAGATCGTTGATCTGGTTATAATAGTTTTGGTATTGGGATAGAAGAGAGGAGTAGCCAGGCAGGCTGTCGCTCCATTTCTTTATCCATTTGCTGTATGCATCGCATAATTCCTGGCTCATGAATTCCGGCGAGTGGAAATAGTCCAGCATATAAATCTTGTCGTATCCCATATTCACTTCGCGCAAGTTCAGGTCATCAGCGCCAGTAACGGTCAGGCATGTCTTAATATCATCGATAGAAGACGAGATATCTGTTTTTTTGAGGAGATTGTCATAAGTGACAAAAATGTCGGTGTCCTTTCCGATCGTGTCTTCCGCATAAGCATGGATCCGTTGGTACATGGTGTCAAAAAGAAACACGCATTGGAAAGCGGCAGCGGCATCCTGGGTCAGGAAAGAATAAACATCCTGCCTGGTGGTTTCAAAACATCGTTCCAGATTCATAAGGGAAGTGTCGATATGCCCCAGCGTCCAGTCCGGGCATTTATCCAGGACAAGATGGAGCAGGCTTTTGGCCGGGTTTGCCAGGTTGTAAAATTTCACGCCGTCTATGCTTTCGGTTGTCCCCATGTTGATCGAAAATAATTCCAGGTATTTCTGCCCGAGCATGGTTTCCAGCCCAACGGCTTCGCAGTCCTTGCATTCCGAAATCTGTCCGTTGGATTCTGTTTTTACGCTGGACAGAAGGAAACGCCCCAGTTCCTCTACCTCTATAAACTGTCCTTCCACGATGGAATCATAGGCCGGATTTTTTCTATTGTCTATTTGCATGTAGCATTTAAACTGGATGACATCCGGGGCATTAAATTTGAAAAAATATTTCTTTTCCGCGCAGTCCAGAACATGCATCCTGTCATGGTTGGCTTTGGTAAGGATGTAGGCAGGAGGGACCGGGCGGTCGAATAAATTGGTATGAAATGACAGACTCATAAAATAAATCCCACCTTTCTCGGCACGCGGTATGTAAAAGCAATCTGGATGTCATGGCTGACCTGGAATTCATTTTTACCGGGAACCAGGCGTATGAAATGCATGTTAAAGTCGTTGTTTATGATCCTGGACGGATGGGATGATGATAACAGGCTGCGCTGGGAATCCATGGTGATAATCTCTCCTGCCGATAATGACTGAAGGGTGGTCGTCCAGTTGTTGTCTGACAGATTGCATATGGATAAATGGGAGATTGCGGCATCTGCCGTTATGGTTACTTTTGGCAGCAGATAGTCGTAGAGATTATCCGAGCTGTTGAACAGGATCAGGCTGGAAGAGGGGGAGGCATGGAAGGTATAGTGGAATTCGCTGGACCATGCGAAGGGGGAATCGCATTCCATTTCCAGAACAATACCGGCGATGCGCCCTCCTGCTTTCTGGTATTTTACATTTGCCACTCTGATATGGAAAAAGAGAAGTTCGTCAAACTCATAGGAGAAGACTTGCATTTGCTTATACCCATAAAATCCGGTGAGCTGCCTTAAAATCTCGCGGCATTCATGTTCGGTAAAATATTTGTTTTTGTCGCTGTGGATGGTATTTGGATCTTTGATAAGGGCAGCGGTAAGGTGCAATTTGGAATGGAAGGAGGAGCCGAGGTATATCGGCACAGGGTTTTGGCCGACGTATTCTTCGACTGTATCATTTTCCATTCCCAGTTCTTCCTCGGACGAATGGGAGCTTTCAAAGGAAGCAAGGACTAATCCATAATTGCTTAACTGGAAATCTCCGATGATTGCGTCTAATCCGAAAATATTTATTTTGATCACCAACTTTCATAATAGGTTTTCTGAAAATGAGCGGGGGACGGATTTTCAGATGGCCGCACCCTTGTTTCGGGGTGCGGCATGGATTGGTTAATAAGTGCCATATTTTCTGGACATATCCAGATCGTGCCAGCTTTTGCGGATCGCATCGTTGGCGACGGTTTTCATGTCGTTCAGAAAATGCTTGGTGTCGTTCACGTCGCCGTTGATTGTCACTAGGCTGTCATAGTGTACGTTGACATTGGGGCTGCGGTCTGCGTAATTGGGGATAGCGTTCGACTGTCCTGCTGGCAGGCCGGGGAGGTTCCAGCTCCACATGGAGGGGGAGAGGGAGGATAGATTTGCCATAAAGTCGGCAGGGGCGGACTTTGCCCATTCGTAGATATTGTCTGTTTGCGCCTTTGTCAGTATTTGGTCGCCCTCGCTGCCGATGGCATAGTTGCCGGATGAAAGCTTGGGAAGCGTGAGTTCCCGTCCTTCTTCGTTGATGATGCGGAGGCCGCCTTTTGCATGACGGGTGCCGTTGGCATAAAATATATACTTTGGTGTATATGTTTTAATATCAGTTTTGACTGTTTCTGGTAGTTTAGTGGTATTAGTATTATAATATTTTACTTCAGAAGTATTACTCTTTTGCTGTGCCGTACTTACCGATTGAATCGAATTTGCCGCATTATGAGCCGCAGAAGCCACATTATTCAAACGCCCGGCAATATTGTCCAGTGCGCTGGCGAGGCCGTTGATGTTGTAACCGCTTTCCAGCGTTTTTACCAAGCTGTCGCGCAATGCCTGTGTCATATAGTTCAGGTTTTGCTCGCTGTAATAGGAGGAAGCCAGTTCGGCCACAAGGGAATCCGCGCGGGTGGAGAACATCCATGCGAGAGTGTTGGCGGTTTCGTTGGCCTGATATTGGAGATTGTATACTTCGTATTCCACATTCATCAAATTTCCGATGAAGGCGCTGGTTTGTTCTGAAAGCACCGCTCCGTAACTGGCGATAGCCATTTCCCCGCTCTGCCAGGAGGAAATAATGGCATTGGATACCGTTATGCCGTGTTCTGACGCAATACGGGCGATTTCCTGGCCGATCAAGTCTGCGTTTTGCTTTACAGTTTCAAAGGATGCGGCGATCAGCTGTTCCTTTTCTTCCAGGGATGCCTGGAGGCGTTCGATTTCCGCATTTCTTTCCTCTTCATAGTTTTCCAGCTCCTGGTTTAGGGCATTTTCCTGTTCCTCAATGGAATGGTCGTACTGCACCTCTTCCAGTTCCTTTTTTGCTTCTGCCAGTTCCTCTTCCAGCAATTTTCTTTTGGCAACGGATGCGGCAGTATCATCGTTTCGCATGGCGGCGATCTGGCGCTCTAAGTCAGTAATTGATTTTGTCTTTTCTGCAATCTGCTCCTGGTAGTCGTGCAGATTCTTTGCCGCTTTGAGAGCATTAATTTGTGCATCCACCAGTTCCTGATAGGCATCAATTTCCTTTTCAATGGCTTCCACTTCTTCCTTTACGCGGGTTTCATGGAGATCAAGGATCGCGTCTTTGATGGATTCGGAACTGCTGACGGCTTCCCATTGGGCAGAAGACAGATCGGACAATTTATCCGCGTATTCTGTCGCGGAATATTTGCCGGCAAGATAATCCTTGCTTAATTGGTTCAGTTCGTCATTGTATTTTTGGATCTGGTATTGTGCCAGTTCGTATTGCTGTGCCAGAAGACCGAGCTGGGCCAGCCCTTCTTTTGTCCAGTTGGAGCTGCCGTCAGTTACTTTGGAATCCTGGAACAGGCTGATGATGTGGGAAAGCTCGGAGTCCAGGTTATGGAATTGGCTTTGAATTCTTTCAAAGATATCCCAGTGGAGCTGCAGAAGCTCATTATCAAATTCTTCTATGGCTTTTTTGCAGTCCAGGATATTGCCTTCCACATCGGAGAGCGCATGGACCATTTCGAGCCATTCTTCGGTTCCTTTTTGTACTTTGCCGGAACCGACTGCAGAGGACATTTGTGCCGCCAGCTGCTTTTTTTTTCTTCCAAAAGGGAAAGTTGTTTTTTCGTCTGGTCGATCTGGGCTGTAAAGAAAGATTCGCCGATGAACTGGCCGGCTTCTTTTAGCAGATCAATTTGTTTGGAAATCAGATCTTTGCCTCCTGCACGGAGATCAAACTGGTTCTGGAAATCATCCATAATATGGTTGAATTTGTCCAGTTCCAGCTGGCGGATGGCGGTTCTTAGCTCTGCCAGTTCCTGTTTGCAGTCGGCGACTTTGTCTGCCCAGTTTTCATAATCCCGGATGGCTTCCGCGACTTCCTGGCTGCCATCACCGACAAAGGTAGTAAGGTCTGCCGCTCCGTCTTGTATTTTGGCGGCAACGTCGGAAGGGAGTTTGGATAGGGCTTCGCCTGCCTTCTGGCTGTACATGCGCAGGGCATCGGAATAGTTTTTGAATTTTTCCTCGGAAACAGCTAATTGGGCATCGACGAGCTTATTTTTCGCAAATGCGCCGACGACGTTTTCCAGATTGGATTTGAGGAGGGAGAGGGAGTTGTTTAATACTTTATTTCTCCGATCAAAGAAGTCGATCAGTTCTTCCAGTTGTTCTTCGGCTTCTTTTATGCTTCCTTCTACGGATTTCGCAGTTTCTGCCTGTGCCTTTTCCGCTTCATTAGAAATAGCCTGCTGTGTATGGGAACCTCCGTTGTAAAGGGAAGAAGATTTTTTTTCGTGGGATGTGCGGGGGGAAGCTGCCGTATTCTGTGAGAATTCCTTCATGGCTTTTGTTTTGATGGAAGCTGCCGTGGTTTCCAATGCGAAAATAGCAGCTTTGTCAAGACTTTTCAAGAGAGGGTTATCGGTAGAATCCATGTGGCTGCGAAGCTGTCCGATCTGATTCATAATATTTCCAAGCTGGGCTAAGGCGATGCCTGCGGCGCTGGAAGCGTCAACCATGCCTAACAGCTGGCGGATGGAAGCGGAGGTATCGAGGGGATTGCCTGTCAGGTCGATCTGCGCCAGATATAGTTCATACAATTTATTCCTAGTCTGTTCGCTATAATGGCCTTCTTCCAATAACCGCTGGATTTCTTCCAGAGTCAGATCGTTCAGATTATTGGTAGAAATGCCGAGCGCCTGTTTGGCGGCGCCAATTTCCTGCAATACGCCAGGAAACGACCCGCTGACAAGGGCTTCTGCATTCATAATCCCGATTTCTTTCAGCATGGATAGGATAAGCTGCCTGTTTTCATCGGTGACATTTTCCAGGATACCGGACTGCTGGAGGTAGCTGTCCGTAAGATCCTCAATAACAGCCGTAACAGCTTCCGTGTCCTGGCCTGCCTCCTGAAGGCGCTGGATGTAGCCGTCGATTCCGTCAAGGTCTTGAAAAGCTTCGAAGATGGAAGATAAATCCTCAAAATCGATCTGGGAATCGGGATCGAAAAGTTTAGAATAAGCCTGGTCGATGGATTCAAATCTGCTTTGGAGCTCGCTGAGCTGTTCCATAGTGTCCGAAAAGGACATGGGAGAATCATCGAGTTCTTCCGTGGCTTTTGCGCATTCGTTGATATAATCGCAAAATACTTGGGCGGCAGTCTGTCCGTCCTGGAAGAGCAGCCCGCTTTCTTGTATCGCGTTGTTTAGATTTTGGTATTTTTCGAGTGTTTCCGGCGTTAATTCGCCGGATCGCGCCATTTCGACCAGCTCATCCTTTGTCTTTTCCAGATCGGGGGAGGAAAAGATGTCCGCAAACTCCATTTGGTTCCAGCTGTCCTGGTCGGTATATTGATAGATTAATTTCAGGGCTTCATATATGGATTCATAGGTGTCGATGGCATCCTGTTCGTCGGGTGACAGGGGAAGGCCTCCTTGTGCGCGGTTTTCAACAGCGATGTCGTAGGCATCCTGCATGGAAAGGAGTTTTTCTTCCAGATCAGCGATATTGTTGTTGAGCAAGGCAGAATATTCTGTAACTGAATTGTTCGCTTGTTCGATGCGGTCATTGAGCCAATCTGTGTTCTCACCATTTTTTTCTGCATCCTGCAAGTCTTGCTGGGCCTGCGCCAAAAGCTCTGTAGATTGAATATAAGAAGCCAGGTTTCCAATAACATCATCCTGGTCGCTTGAATGAGGAAAATCATAGTTTTCTAATGCATCGGTAAGGTTATTTTCGGAAATATCATATTTCCCATATTGTTTCTGATAAGCGTCCACGGTAGCGGCAGCAGCTTCTTTTGCGGCAGCTTCTGCATTTCGCTTGGCAATGTCCTGCTGGATCAGAAGTTCCTTGGTAATGGCTTGTAATTCTTCCAGTTCTCCTTTTTCTGTATAAGTCAGGGAACCTTTGGCCTGCAGCTCTCTGATGCGCTGGTTATGCGCCTCCAATTCAGAATTGATGCTTTCCAGAGTTGATTTTTCTGTTTCATATTCCGAAACGGCTTGATTCATGGCTTCATTGGCTCTTTCCACTCGGTGAATCCAGTTGTCAAGAGCCGCGACGGCAGCTTGCATAAGCCATTCCACCAATGCATTGCCTATATTGGCAAGAGCCTGCAGGGCGGCTTTGCCCGCTTTGGCAGAGAAGGAGACTCCTTTTAGTGACTGCTCAAAACCTTTCATTGTCATTTCCCCGTTTTTACAGGTTTTGGCATAAGTAATGATGGAAGCATCTACATTCCCCATTTTTTCAGCTAATGCGTCGGCGCTTAACATGGAGTGGTTGAACTGCTCCTGAAATTCTTTGAATTGTTCCCGTAATTCATCGGTCATAATGGCTGGCGGTTTGGAACGAAAGAGTGTCGCAAAAGCTCCTTCCTTGCCCAAAAGGCCGAAGGAACGGTATGCGTTTGAAAACTCGGCGAATTTATTTTTGACATCGTTTATTGTTTTTCCAAATATGGTAAGTTCTTTGTTTTTTGTTGAGAATATCTTACTGGCATTGTGAATGCGCTGCTTTGGGCATTTGTGGAGAATGCTCCGGATTTTTACATTGAAAAAGAGCAGGTAGGGTGTACCTGCTCTTAACCCTTTGAATACGGATACAAGTTGGTCGTTATAAACTTGCACGATTCGTAAAAAAAATCCTTTCAAACACGAAGATTAGCATTTCATGCTTCTTGATTATAAAATCAATCTGCAACGGCTTCTCTTCTATAAAAATATATTATACATATTTGGGTGATTGGTGTCAATCTTATTGTTGCATTTTCTTTAATTTCATATTCAATCTATTATTTTCCTGTTTTAGTTCACTAATTGTTCTTTTTTGATCTGAAATCTGTTTATTGCATTTGTCAAGGTTTTTTGTTAAATTAATAAATTTTTGATAAAGCAATGGGAATTGTATTCCAAGTAATTGTTCTTGTATTTGCATTAATGCATCTTTGTTGATAGAAACAGTTTCTTCTACAATTCTTCCAGGTGAAATGAATTTTGTGTCATTCATTTTAAGAACACAATCTTTGCCAAACCCTTCTGATAACAATGCTTGTCTATACTTTTTATTGGCGATTGGATTATTCACCGGATGGTAGCAAGTTGAAAAATATTTTTGTCCAGAAGTCATAGGAACAATAAGTGCTTTTCCTTCTTTTTTCCCAACACATAAACCATGATGAAAATAAGCCAATTCACCGCTAAATGAATTGCCAAAATCTATATAATAAACAGTTCCAATGTTTATTGGCAATTTGTTACCATCATTGCTTAAAAAGTCAATTCTTGAATTTCTTTTTATCCAATTGGCATCGCTTAAAATAATGGAAGAAGCATCATATGCACTTAAATTTTTCAAGCCCTTGATATAATTTTCCATTAATTGTACAGAAGCTAATATAATAGAAGAAGTTTTTTTAGCTTCTTTATTTTTATTTTCTTGTGTATTTTCGCTAAAGCGCTTGATTGCATGAATATCGCTCCAAAACATATTCTGAGTGTTCTTTATCATAATATGATTCCCCAACCATTAGTAATATAATGTTTCATTATATACCAATAGTTGACAAAATACTATAAAAAATATATTTTTTTGAAGAATCATTATTATGGTTATTTTTCTTACATCTCAACCTCAACTAAAACAAACGCATCATCCCTCATATATTTCCGCTTAAATTTCAAAATACCCGCTTCATCTTCCGCATCAAAATTCTGCTCGTCAATTATTTCAGATTCAAAGACCCCGATTTTCAATACAATACACTTCACCCATTTCTTTAACGGATATTCCCTCATTACATAATTGCCATTCATGAAAATCCCACCTCCATAAAAACAAGCATATCACAGAAACTGTACCATAAAACGGTCTTGCAATCTGGGAAAATTGATTCCCGCCGCTTGCCGGCAAATACAATGCAGCGAGCCAAAACAATTCTCCGTTTCCTCCACAAAGGCCAGGAGAAATCCCGGCATTATCCCGCCTTTCCCCGGATGAACTCATCCGAATGCTGTCAAAAAGCAGGAGAGCAGCCATGCTCTTTTGGTTTCTACCCAGTCACGGGCAGGTTTTCCTTCCTGGTTTCGAGTACCTCTTACAAGCCTTCCGACTCAAAATCGTTTATACTCTGTGAACACTTCCATATCTGAAGGATCAGACTTAGGGGTTCCGCTGCTGATTGGTGGTTTTGTCCAATTCCACAAGGACATGCCGCTTAGCGTTTCCGCTTACGGCCTGCCGCATATTTTCTTGCCGTTGCCGGCATCCTTTCGGAGTGCATGTCACGCCCGCCGTTTCCAGCCACGTTGTAGCCATGCGGCACTATATATTCACTATAAAAAAGCTTCCCAGCACTGGGGGACAGCAACCCCCAATTACGATTTACTTTATAGAACATTGCGGGTTGACAAGGCCCGCACATTCCTGCCTTTGGTATGACATTGTGGCAATTCCTCAGGCATGAAGGGCATATTCATAACAAAAAACATTTATGAAATCCGTACACTGATACGGCGTTTACCAATGTTCTTGAAATCGGCAAACTGTTTTTTGAGGTTCTGGATCAGTCTGCTGATTCCCTGTTCGTTAGGATCATGATTCATATGCTAAAATCCTTCTTTTAATTTTTGCTGATAATTATCCCGGATTACTTCGATGGATATTTCCACTTCGCCGTTTACCAGCCCATGTTCGGTAATAATTTTTTCATATTTTTCATAAGTGGAAACCGCATGGCGGAGACATTCCTTGCTGATATTTTTTCCGCTGGAAATGGTGTCGGCAAGATGGATGATTTCCCATCGGTAATCGTTGATTTGCTTATCAATGAAAAGGTCGGTAAGTTTCTTTATGTCAGTTCTCATTTCTTCGTCATGTTCATCGGATCTTTTCATATCTTCCATATGTTTTTCCTGCAGTGCAATCAGGTTTTTGGATGTATTCAGAAGCAGGTCGTGTTCTTCCCGCCTCCTCCGCATCCATTTTGTTTCAAGCCCGAGCCGGTCGATGGCCCATTCGAAAGGGGATACGACTGCCCGGGCTCCCAGAAGGATGATGATAACAGAAATGAGAACGTAAGGAAAGTTGATATTCCATAGTTCTTTTATTGCATCCATCCGCAGTTCCCTCACTTCTTTTTATCTTGGTATATGACGCTGAGATCCACGTTGCCGCGGATTCCTGCGACCTGTCCGGATGAAGTATACTGCCAGGCGTGGATCGGGCTTATCCCTGTCATGAGTTTGGGGTTATACTGTTCATTGGGACCAACGGATACAGCCATTTTGCGATAGGAATTATAATATCTGGCCAGCCACCATTTATCGCATGCTATTTGTGAAATATAGGGCTTGATAAATGGGTTATAGAAAGACGGACCTGTATAAATTCCGAATTCATAACCGGCGGATACGATAATATCCCTATAGGCGTTAATGATATCTTTCAGCAAGGAACCGAGCTTCTGCTGGCATGGATCTTCCAGGTCGAGCCAGACCGTGCATTTTCTTCCGTCTAAAACGGACAATACGGTCTTGGCGTCTAACTGCGCCTTTGGAACGGTAACGGCGTAGGAGTAATTGTATACTCCGTCAATAGGGATGCCGGCATTCTGGCAGCCTTTCCAGTTCTGCTCGAACTTGCTATCGGGCTTTAAGTCTTTGCGGATGACTTTCAGGATGGCAGAATGGATGCCCTCCGACCGAACTAGGTTCCAGTCAATATCGCCTTGGTAACAGCTGACATCGACGCATTTGGCAATGGCCGCCTGTGCATCGTGGGAGCCGCCGGATGAGTAGTCGATCCAGCCGGGGATTCCATACCAGTTCCATCCTTTTCCATCTAGTTTGTCCTTGATGCAGTTTTCTTTGCTGGATTTCATTTCGATGACATATCCGTTGCCCAGATAAAATCCCATATGGCGGATGGACGACGCGGTTCTCCCCTTGAAAACCAAACAGGGAGTATCTTTGGGAAGGGAAGTTATGCCGCCCTTTGCGGTACATTTATTGTAGTAACCCTGGGCGGTTGTATCAAATCCTGACATGGGATACATGGCTCCGGAGCAATCCGCTCCGATTCTGCCGGCACCTTCTTTGCATTTGCTCTCATAATAAGCTTTGTTGTAAGAGGAGGAGCCGTAAGAGCGGTAAAGCCGGTCGCATAATTCTTTGGTAATGGTTTCTCCGTTTGCACCCCATAAGTAGACGGCTTTGTTTTGATAAAGGCTTTCAAAGTAAGCAATGACTTCGTTTATTTTCTTTGGCACGTTATTTTCTCCTGTTATGTTTCATGGCTGGTGATAATTCCCCGCAGAGTCACCAGGGCTTCGTCGATGGTCTGGTCGATCCAGGCAATGAGGGCCTGTGGATTGGAAACCTTTGATAAAATGGGATATCTGGAAAAGATCGTTTCGATTACCTGGGCGCGTTTGATGGAACCGGCCTGGTTCCAGGCATCATAGTTTTCTTCCGCATCGGTGACAAGCTTCAGCATAATCGCTTGTATTTGTTTTTGGACGATTTCGATTTTTTCCTCTTTGGATCTGCGGAAATAATTCACTGCTTTTCCTGTGATCGTAAGAACAAGGCCGATCATGACGGCAATGGCTGTCCAGTTATCGTTTACGAATTCTAAAAAATTTTTGATTCCGTTGAAGAGATTCATGAAACGGGTTCTCCTTTCTTGTTTTTTGCTGTTCCATAGGAACCGGGCAGAGAAGAGTATCTTCCCTGCCCGATATGCCGTCTGTTATTCTTCGATGAGAATAAGGTCAAGGATATTGTCGTCCTGGTCTGCCAGCAGGTCGCAGACGATGCTGATCGTGCCGGGATCGCCGTTGTTGGAGAAGGATAAGCTCATATTGGACTGGGGCGCGCATTTCGCGGCAACGAGGCGGTAAGGCAGTATTTCGTCGTCTTCCGTCTTCATGATCGTGTCGCCATATACGATAAAGTTCTTGGGGAAGCTGGTGGATTTGACATTGATCCGCTGTACTCCTTCGGTTACTTCCTTCATGTAATAAACGATCACTTTATCGCCGCCGTTCAAGGCAGAAGCAAGTGTAACGGTTTTGCTGGCAACCGTGCATGCCAGTTCCGTTCCGCAGTCGTCATCGGCTGCATAAACAACGGTGCTGCCAGTTACCGGTACGTCGGGCAAGGTAATGCCGGTTCCGGCTTCGTCCACGACAGCTTCGATGCGGGTGACAAATTTTGCGGATTTGTTGATTTCGCCGCCAGTGATCAGCTGCCACAGCTTGACTGTCTGGATCTGCGTTTCGATCGTAAGAGTCCCGCCTCTTTCGCCGGAGAACTGGACGCGCTTCGGATGGCCTTTTCCACCGTAAGCGAATACGGATTCGCCGGTAAGTTCAGTAGTCGATACGTTGGCGAAGTCCAGGTTCAAAAAGGGTTTCTTGGTTGCGTAGTCAACGAAGATCAGATCGCAGACTTCTCGGTTGGCCATGTTTGGATTGGTCATAGTGTTTCCTCCATTTCTTTGTGTGTGAGAGTAGCGGATGACGCGCCAGGCGGGCCATCCTTATGTTAGTGAAAGTCCCATTGGTGGCGGGACCCAGTTACCGGTTGATTCTTTGAAACCATGCGGAGGGATCAAAGTGTTTCTCTTTATCGCCCCATGCGGCGACGCTCATGGATTGGATATCGTATATGCTATTGTTTGACAGCCTGGAAAAACAGTCCCAGAGCTGGAATATGGTCAGATCCCAAATATTGATGATATGGAGGGAATTGCTTTTATTCGCAACGGCGGATATGATATTCCCTAATTCCATGTTTTCATCCGGGGCGGCCTGCTTTGCTTTTTCCATTCTTCCCTTCTGAAGTTTTTTCATAATTTCCCACGCTTTTTCGCTTTTGACTTTGGAGGGATCTTCTTTTTGTCTGGGATGGATGCAGATGCGCTGGCAGATCAGGCTGCATACTTCGGGATAATTGTCTTTGGTGATCCAACCGATTGTTTTGCCGCTGTCTTGCACGGCGAACCCCTTATGCTCCGGGGAATATAGGACATTTTCGCGGATAAAAAAGTTTAGCATGTCCTGCAGCAGCGCCAAAGTCTGCTCGTTGGCAGTCAGCAGTCCAAAGAGATCGATTTGCGCCTTTTCTTCTTCGGATAAGGAGCGATATTGCTCGGAATATCCAGCCATCGTAAAATATTCCGCAGTGTCCATCAGCAGGACGGCCAGATAATTTTGGTAGGCGGGATAGCCAAGCAAGGAGATATCCCGCAGCTTTGGCGACAGAATCCCGCCGATTTCCGGTATGGATACTGGTTCGGGCGATAACAGCTCAAAATAACTTAATTTCATAGATGCCCCCATTTCTGTGCAGTTTTTGCGCGTTTTAAGTTTGTGCCTGCAAAACATATGACCATACGCTGCTATTTTCGCTGATGGAAGGACTGGTAGGTATAGGACAGGCATTTCCCGTAAAATCCGGCTCCGGGGCAACAGGGCGTGAGCGGATCTTTTTCCGAAGAAAGGGACAGGCCGCCAAAGGAGTATTTTCCAAAGGGGTGTTTTTCCGCAGAGTATTTTTCCACGGGAGCATGGATTGTCTGGGGGCGGACAGGGACGAATGGATGACCTGGATGGAACTGTCGATTCGGTTTCCATAGATTCCTTTCGACTGATAATATGCCTTGTCGGTTTCCGACAGTTCGATGGAATCCTTTTGGCATAATACCCAGATATCGATGCCGACTTCTTTGATTCGCTGGCTGGTTTTTTTGGTCAAATAGGTCTCAACGAATATGGCGCTGCCGCAGTCTGCCGCGATCCCCTCCATATAAGGGGTATCAAAGCAATGGGCGATAAGCCGGGTCAGGTCTTCCGTATGGGAAAAGAGCGATATAAGGCTTTCCTTGATCCGCCCCATATCGGAGAGCGGGTTATAATAGTTTTCTGGCATCCTTTACCTCCTGAATGGATACACGATCGCATGGCGGCCGTGTGATAATGGTTTTCTTGTTGAGAAGCAAGCGGCGGTACAACCATAGACTATACCGCCGCCCGCATAAGAAATGAGGGACAGACTTGCGCAAAATGAGAAAGGTAAGATTTATCTGCCAAATAACTTTTGGTTGATTTGTCTGCCGTAATATTTCGATAAATGCACTTTGATATGGACATGCTCCGGGCAGATTATGTTTTGGAACATCCCTTTCGAATATTGCCTGGCTTTTATGTATGTTCGCCTGATCTGGATGCCGTTCCATAACTTGATCGTAAGCTCTTCGAAAGGGGCGGTGGAAGATAAGCAGTCAAAAATGATCTCTTCCATCGACTGGAACAGTTTGCGGACTGTGGCCGTATTCATATCTTCTTTTTCCGCTATTTGTTTGATCAATGTATCCTGTGAAATATTCAAATGATTTTCTACCTCCGCATATTGCTGTTTTACGTCTTCCCTTATACGCACAAAACTTCGGACGTTATTTACGGGCTTATTTTTTCAGGGTGTTTGGGATCCGTACGTAAACGACGGTTCTTTTTCTTTCGTTTTGTTAAACGGAATTTTTCTTTTCCGTGATCGGTCATAGAGTTTTTTATATGCTTTCTGGCATAGGGGGCAGCGGTGGGTGCGGTTGTCTTTTGCGTGGACTTCTATCCACTCGCCGCAGTCCTGGCATTGGATGCATTTGGTCGTCAGAGAACCGACATTCTTTTCCAGATGGAGGACAATATACTGTCCGTAGCAAAACCAGAGCAGCTGCTTATATCTTTTTTCTTTGCCATATAAATATTCCACCAGCATATCGGCGATAGTTTCTTCCGTATACCCGAACTGGAGGAACTCTTCCCGGAGCTTGCAGGCAATATAGCGAAGATTATCTTTGTATTCGTCCTTTCGGTTGATCATGTAACGATACTGTCGGTTTCTTTCCTTATATAAATCAGATACTTCTCTGCTGCATACAATTCCTGCATTCCCCATCATCTTCCGATAGTCGATGTCTTCCAGATCCATGTCCCGGGTATTGATCGGCCGGTCGGGGATGCGGTCATAGATTTGGTTGACGAAGCTACTATTTCTTTTCTGGACCTGGGACTTGTCTTTATCCTTGGCATATAGAAAAAAGGCGGGGAGCTTCGCATTGGTATATATGGAAATTTTTTCGTTGATTTCCTTCGGGAATTCCGGCTTATATAAGGTTTTGGCAAAATCGATGACGAAATTATTCTGGCAGCACAGTCTTTTCACGCAATCGACGGCCTCTTGTTTTTCGGCATCCGTCCCCGACAAAAAAACATCGTGGTTCCATATTTTTGCAATATGATTGCTGTATACCCCGATATTTCCGCCAGTAAATGCGGCATGTAACCCGGCGTATATATTCTGGCGGTTCAACTCCGTCGGTTCCGCTTTCCTCATGTTGTAATAAAGCGGCACGATGCCGGACATATTGCGCTCCGCGACCCGGATAAAGTCCTGGTCGGCGACGACGAGGGCTTTATCGCCGTCCACGTCATACATTAGGATCTTTGTGATCAGGTCGTGGGTGCTGGCATAAATGCCGTTGGTGGCAAACCATTCGCCGATCATATCGGAACGCTTGCCGTATGCTTTGGCGGCGGTATTGCGGCGTATGGCATGTTCCTTATATAAATGGGGGCTTCTTAAGCAATCCAATTTGTCATATTGGGGAAAGAGACGGCAAAATACTTCCTGGTCGTCTAACAGTCCTTTGGGATTTTTTATATGGCCGAACCAATATTCGCAGGCCGCGTAGTAATCGGGGAGAAGAAACGCGTATTTGCCGTTGATTTCCAGTTTCCCGCTGCGGTATTTTTTCAAAAGGCTGTTTTTCACGTCCCGTATCATGTCTTTGACATAGGTATCCTTTAACAGGGCGGGATAGAGTTTTACTGCCTTTTGGAACGGGGTCATCTTTTGGTTATAAGGAGTGATGCCGAGGACATGCATCATGCCGTCCATGGAGCTGCATATGTTTTGGATCCGTTCGGAGGATTTTCGGGTGAGCAGATCGATTTCTTCATCCGTAATATCCGTAAGGGTCTGGAGCATCTGATAATTGATCTTTGCATTTTTGACCCTGTCTTCCTCCTGGCTGCATATACCGGCGCTGCAGCCGTATTTTTTAAAAGATTCTTTGTATTCCTCCCAGGAATCATAATAGCGATACATTTTGAACTGACTTTTCGTGAAAATAATTTGAATTTTTTCTTCCATAATATCGTGTTCTCTGCCATAAATATCGCGGATCACGGGAGAGAAGCCGTTTGTCCGAATGAATTTATGAAAATCAAAGACCCCGAGCAATCCTTTGATCCATGGCGCACGGAACATAAAATTTTTTGTGGAAAGGGAGGGCAGTATCATGCCCGCCCCGTCGGTATGGGGAACAGGTATATAACCATTTTTTCTTGTAATCGAATAATCGGTCTCGTCCACAAAGTCGAAAGTTCCGTATACGTTCGTTTCAAAGTCATCGATGACGATCGAACGGTCGATATCAAAGTCTGTCCATTTATCCGTCGCGGAATTGGCTAAGGCCATATAGGCCAGGTGTTTATTGACATTGTTTCCTCCTTTGGAGTTGATTTTATCTACGGTGAGGCCGCACATGACATTCTTTTCCACTTGGTTCCATACGGATTCTTTCATGAAAACCGCTTTTTTCTGGCGGATCTGTCCGGCCGATGAAGTAAAATACTGATACTTTTCACCTTTATAAAGGAAGCCGTAAAAGGAAATATCCTTAAAGATATCAAAGTAATAAATTTGCACCACCAGAAAAGCATCCGTCAATGTGTCCTGCTTGATGCCGATTGCCCGGCTCAAAGAAGAATCAAACATAGATATGACATCTGTGTCTTTTAAGCGGTTTTCCGGGAGTGTTCGGATATGGTCTTTTCCATCGGTCAATTCGTTTTGCTTCACTTTATTGGATAGAAGCGCAAGCAGTTTTTCCTTTGTCTGTTTTATTTTCCTTTGCTTGTGTTGGATCAGTCGGACCCAATGGAGATATTCGGCAACGGCATCGCCGGTTCCTCCGATCGGGTCAATGCCTTCCCCTTTTCCGTTTTTCAAAATTCGGATCTGGTCGTTGCTATATCCGAAGAGCTTCAGTTTTTTTTCAATTTCCGGTAGTTTATTTTGGATATCGTTGCGTTCCCGGCGGTACTTATAGTGGCTGTTATGCAAATCTTTTTCATGGTTGCTATAAAAGTACCCGGTATCGACGGAATATAAATAATATTGTTTGTCAAGCAATTTGCCCGCCTCCTTTTTACTCATTTCTTTCATCGCCATGCCTGAATTGGAAGTTCTTTTTACATTCCTCATCGAATCGCTGGTCCCTTGCGATACGGCCCGCGATCGAAGAGCCGCCTGTCTGATCCCTTCCTTTATGGTCCGTTTGGAAATCGGAAAGATAAATGAGACCGCCGAACTTTGCATGGTCTGTTTTGTAGTTTCCGGCTTTGTAAAATGTTTGTATCATTGGCTTTTGGTTGTTCTCCTTTCCTGATTTGATATGGTGGCATTCATTACTTCTCTATTTGGGAAAAGGAAATTCCTGGAAGGATTTCATATTGACAAAAACGAACATATGTTCTATTATTTTGTCAATAGACATATAGTCCAAAAAGAAAAAAGGTGGGCGAAGAGAATGAATGGATATAAAATGGAACAATTTTTAAGCATCTATTATAAAGATAAGGCAAAAAAACTTCATACGGTTATCGACCAGATCTTCCATAGATATTATGGAGGAACAGGAGGGAAAGATATGGAAGAGTTTTATGGAATTGGGACCGATGTGTTGACGGATATTTTTTTAAACGATACCTATGAGCCTTCCAAAGGAGATTTTGACGGATATGTATACAGAGCCTTGCGGTTTGCCATGGCGGATGAATGGAAAAAGCGTTATCGGGACAAGCGGGTTGCCAAGATCGAAACATTCGATGAAGAAGGGAAGCTTAGGAAAATTCCTTTGTTCGACCTGTCCCTGGATGCGCCGGCCATGGACGGGGAAATGGTTACGATCGGGGATATGATTCCATCGGATTTTCATATGGATGATGTTCTATCGGAAAGGATGGGCAATTCCTATGATGGAAAAGTTGGGGAATTCTTTAGCCATTTATCGGAAGTCCAGAGACAGATCGTGGAAATGAAGATGGAAGAGATTCCTGTTTGGGAAATAAAAAAGAAGTTGGGATTAAGCAATAAACAATATAACCGGCATTGGAAAGAGATCAAATCATTTGCGAATATCAGTATTTTATTTTGTAATGAAAGTGGCACAAAACCGGAGAAGGAGGATATGGAAATGGGTACGACAACACAAACGATGGAGAATTGTAAAACAGATAAGATCAGTATTGCCTCTATCATAAAGAAGATAGACCGACATACGATTCGGTTCGACCATCCGCTCCAAAGGGAGTCGGACCAGTGGTCGCCGTCCATGAAAGGCAACTTGGTATCGGATATTCTTCAAGGGAATAAATTGCATCCGTTGATCTTTGCGGAACAGGTGATAAACGGCGTTCCGATCATATGGGATCTGGACGGGAAGCAAAGATGTACCAACGCGTACACATTTTCCAAAAATGGTTATAAGGTTTCCAAAACGATCCGGCGCTGGATGATTAAATATCAAACAATTGCAAAAGATGAGAATGGAAATGATATTTTGGATGAAAACGGGTTTCCGGTTGCGGTCAATGCAGAATTTGATATCAGGGGAAAGAAGTTCTCCGATCTTCCGGAAGAATTGAAAGACCGATTTTTGGACTATAGCTTCAATTATGACCAGTATCTGAACTGCTCGGAGGAAGACATTGGGTATCATATCGAAAGATATAACGATGGAAAACCGATGACATCCCCCCAAAAGGGCATTACTAAACTGGGAACGGAATATGCGGAGCTGGTAAAATCGATTTCCAATATGCCTTTTTTTAAGGATATGGCAGGATATAAATTATCGGAATTTAAAAACGGAACGATTGACCGCGTGGTCGTGGAATCCATTATGGCGGCGAATTATCTGGACAGATGGACCAAATTAGAAGATATGTGCAAATACATTAAGGAAAATGCAGATCCTTCGATTTTTGATGATTTCGGGGATATGGTGGGCAGGCTTGAAAAGGTGGCGACGGATGAGATTTCCGGCCTGTTTGATTCCAAAGACAGTTTTCTATGGTTCGGCCTGTTTGCCAGATTTATCAGGCTTGGAAAAGACGACAGAAAGTTTGTGGAGTTTATGGACGAGTTTGCCGGATCGCTACATAGCAAAAAGGTCAAGGGTATCTCTTTCGACGATATCCTGGAAGAATCAAAGGCGACAAAGGATAAAGGGATCGTTACGAAGAAAATCAATCATCTGAATCAGTTAATGAATGAATATTTGTGTACCCGTAAGGGCTTGCATATGGGGCAAAACAGGAAAGCAATACAGGGTGGTTGGAAGATTGAAAATTAAAAATTTTCAATCCCAAGTTTGTGTCTGCACGGCATCCACAAACTTGCTATGCACTATAAAGCCGTGCAGAAATGGAGAGAAAAATGGCAAAAATAATTAATTTTCAGGAATATATCGATAGGAGAAAGGAAGAGGGGATGTGCAAGAATAGGACAGTCGTATTGTCGGATCAAAGCATGAAAACAGAGGAAACAGAAGAGGCAGGGGGGAAGCGGCCATATATCATTGTCATATATTGACGGAACAGGGATAGGGACAAGGCGGATGATATCGTGGAGCACTGGGAATGGAAAAGGACAAAAAGGATATTTGGATCGATGTGTTAGAAAGAAAGTACGGAATCAAAGTATCTCATGTCAAATATGCCGCCAGGGATCGTTATATCGCATATGCATATGGCATGGATGGAGAAATTATTGGGTTATGGAACAAAGAGGACAGGATCCCGTATGGAAAGATGGAGGTAAGGCTGTTGAATGAGAAGAAGGAAATAAAAGAAATTTTGGGGGAAGAATCTGTCTGAGGATTTTATATTATCCATAAAAATATTGACCATTGTGTAATTAGTGTGTATAATGAAAATGTAGGGAGGAACACTAATGAAACAAAGAGATTTGATTAAGAAATTAGAAGAAGGGGGCTTTGTTTTGAGAGACATGGCGGGAATCATGATATATACAGAAGGGGTAATGATATAGAAAAAATTCCAAGACATAAGGAAATCAATGAAAGTTTAGCAAAAATGATACTGAAAAAGTGGTAATTATGATATGGAGTGAGAAGAATGAAACAGGTTTATCCAACTTTTATAGTAAATACAAACGATGGTTCAGAACATCCTTTTCTAGTATGTGTTCCTGATATGGAGATCCTCACAGAAGGGGATACTTTTGCAGATGCTATTGAAATGGCAAGAGATGCTATCGGATTGGCAGGAATCTCGATGGAGGATAATGGCGAAGAGCTTCCAACCCCATCGGACCAAAGGAATGCTTTAGAAAAAGTAAAACAGAATAGAGAATATATTGATTTTTCGGAAGGCATTTTGACCTATGTGGATGTTGATTTTTTAGAGTATAGAAAAAAAGTAGATACCAAGACTGTTAGAAGAAACGTGGCTCTTCCAAGTTGGCTGAATTATGAGGCAGAACACGCAGGAATCAATGTTTCCAGAGTGCTGCAGGAAGCGCTGATGAATGTTTTAAATGTAAAAAGAAATATATAGTAGCAAAAAAGTATTGCAATTTCCACCCCCATGCTTTAGAATAACAGCGAAGGATCACTGGAATATTATAAAAATATAAGCTGTGAAGGTGTATGCAGGGCAGGGAGTGCCTTGCGCCAGAATTGTATTTTCTTTCAGAGAGAGGAAGCCATCGGCTGAAAGCTTCCTTAAGTTCAGATGCAGTTTGAAATTCCCACCGGAGCTTCCCGCAGGAACGCATGGGCAATAGGGCAAGTAAGGCGGGACGTGGCCGCGCGTTAAGCGGAAAGAGAGTCTGCCGTTTTGCGGCAGGAAGATGGGTGGTACCGCGGAATTTTCGTCCCTGGCATTGAGTATGTGCAATGCTAGGGATTTTTTATATTATAGGTAATTACGCCACAGTGTTGTAAGTCGCCAAGAAAGAATGCGAAGCATTCTTTGGAATTGGCCGCTGGGCCAATTCTTTTTTATGCGAATAAATAACGAAAAGGAAAGGGAAAGCAAATGAAAGAGAAATTAGCGCAGATCAAGGCGGAGGCCTTAAAGCAGATTGAAGCCAGCGAGCAGCTGGAACGGCTGAACGAAATACGTGTGAATTACCTTGGGAAGAAAGGGCAGCTTACCGCTGTGCTGAAAGGGATGAAAGACGTAGCGCCGGAGGACAGGCCGAAAGTCGGCCAGATGGTGAATGAGACAAGGGAAGAAATTGAAAAATTATTGGAAGCTTCCAAGATGAAAATGGAAAAGGCGCTCAGGGAAGCCAGGATGAAAGCGGAGGTTATTGATGTCACCCTCCCGGCGAAAAAGAATAACGTGGGACACCGCCATCCGAACACGATCGCCTTGGAGGAAGTGGAGAGGATCTTTGTGGGCATGGGCTATGAAGTAGTGGAAGGACCCGAGGTGGAAAAGGATTATTATAACTTTGAGGCGCTGAATATACCAGATGGACATCCGGCGAAGGATGAACAGGATACTTTTTATATTTCCGGGGATATTCTTCTTCGGACACAGACTTCTTCCACCCAGGTGCATGAAATGGAAAAAGGAAAGCTTCCTATCCGCATGATTGCACCGGGACGGGTATTCCGTTCCGATGAAGTGGATGCCACTCATTCCCCTTCGTTTCATCAGATCGAGGGACTGGTGATCGATAAGAATATTACGTTTGCGGATTTGAAAGGCACCCTGGCAGAATTTGCAAGGGAACTGTTCGGGGACAAGACGAAGGTGAAGTTTCGCCCCCATCATTTCCCGTTCACGGAACCGAGCGCGGAGGTGGATGTTTCCTGCTTTAAATGCGGGGGGAGTGGCTGCCGGTTCTGCAAGGGTTCCGGCTGGATTGAAATCCTGGGCTGCGGCATGGTACATCCCCACGTATTGGAAATGAGCGGGATTGACCCGGAAGAGTACACGGGCTTTGCTTTCGGCGTAGGACTGGAGAGAATCGCCCTGTTAAAATATGAAATCGACGATATGCGGCTGCTTTATGAAAATGATGTCCGCTTTTTAAAACAATTCTAACAAGAAGAAAGGAATGGTTGAAGAAAATGAATACAGCATTATCATGGATTAAAGCATATGTGCCGGAATTGGAATGTACGGACCAGGAATACTGCGATGCGATGACATTGTCCGGGACGAAAGTGGAAGGTTATGAAAGACTGGATAAAAATCTGGAAAAGATAGTAGTGGGGCAGATTGAGAAAATTGAAAAGCATCCTGACGCGGATAAGCTGATCGTCTGCCAGGTGAATATCGGCGCGGAGTCGATCCAGATCGTAACGGGCGCGCCCAATGTAAAGGAAGGCGACAAGGTGCCGGTGGTGCTGGACGGCGGAAAGGTAGCGGGCGGGCATGACGGCGGCCCCCTGCCGGAAGAAGGGATTTCCATTAAGGCCGGAAAACTCAGGGGAGT
Organism: uncultured Lachnospiraceae bacterium; assembly: GCA_910585965.1. Taxonomy (GTDB): domain Bacteria; phylum Bacillota; class Clostridia; order Lachnospirales; family Lachnospiraceae; genus Kineothrix. The sequence goes on along the minus strand of CAJUHH010000009.1, from coordinate 114,691 downwards.
TCCTTCCAATGGAATGATGTGTTCCATAGAAGAATTGGGAACGACAAGGGAGATGTATCCGGAAGCGCCGGAATATGGCATTTATATTTTCGGCGAAGATGCCGAAGTGGGAAGCGATGCCGTGGAAGCGCTTGGGCTGAAAGATACCGTATTTGAATATGAGATTACGTCTAACCGGGTCGATTGCTACAGTGTGTTGGGGATCGCCAGGGAAGCGGCCGCTACTTTCCGCAAGCCGTTTCATGCGCCGGAAGTGACGGTTCAGGAGAATGGGGAAAAGGTAGAGGATTATATTTCCGTGGAAGTGCAGGATGCGGATCTGTGTCCGAGATATACGGCAAGGGTATGCACGAATATTAAGATTGCCCCTTCGCCGAAATGGATGCAGAGGCGGCTGGCGGCCAGCGGCATCCGGCCGATCAACAATTTGGTGGATATTACGAATTATGTGATGGAGGAATACGGCCAGCCGATGCATGCTTACGACCTGGACCGAATCGCCGGGCATAAGATCATTGTCCGCCGCGCCAAGGACGGCGATGAGTTCCAGACGCTGGACGGCCAGGTCAGGAAACTGGACTCCGAAGTGCTGATGATCTGCGATGCGGAAAAGGAAATCGGCATCGCGGGCATTATGGGCGGCGAAAATTCCAAGATTACGGATGATGTGAAAACAGTCCTGGTCGAAGCGGCGACGTTCAACGGCACGAATATCCGCAAGTCGGCGAAAAGAATCGGCCTGCGCACCGATGCTTCCGGCAAATTTGAAAAGGGATTGGATCCGCACAATGCGGAAGCGGCGATCAACCGCGCCTGCCAGCTGATACAGGAATTGGGCTGCGGCGAAGTGGTGGGCGGCATTGCCGATGTATGCCAGTCGATGAAGGAGCCGGTGAAAATTAAATTTGATGCGAAGAAGGTAAATGATCTGCTGGGAACAGATATTTCCGAAGAAGAAATGCTTGGCATTTTCCGCATGATCGAGTTAAAATATGATAAGGGGACGCAAATGCTGGAGATTCCCAGCTTCCGCCAGGATTTGCTGGGGGCTGCGGATATTGCGGAGGAAGTGGCAAGATTTTACGGATACGACAAGATATCGGTTTCCCTGCCAAACGGCGAAGCGACGACAGGAAAGCTTTCCTTTAAATTGAGGATTGAGCAAAAAGCGAGGGATATCGCGGAGTATTGCGGATTTTCACAGGGAATGTGCTATTCCTTTGAAAGCCCCAAGGTATTCGACAAGCTGCTGATTCCGGAAGGGGATGCGCTTCGCAGAGCGATCACGATCGCTAATCCATTAGGGGAAGACTTTTCCATTATGAGGACGGTTTCCCTGAATGGAATGCTGACCAGCCTGGCGACCAATTATAATAGAAGAAATAAAGAAGTGCGGCTTTATGAGCTGGGGAATATCTACAAGACGGATGAACTGCCCCTGAAGGAACTGCCGGACGAAAGAGTGCAGTTTACCCTTGGTATGTACGGCGAAGGTGATTTTTATACGATGAAAGGCGTGGTGGAGGAATTTTTCGATTGTATCGGCATGAGGAAGAAAGCGGTTTATGACCCCGCATCCGGCAAACCTTTCCTGCATTCGGGCAGACAGGCAAACATCGTTTATGAAGGAAAGACGGTAGGTTATCTGGGAGAGATCCATCCGGAAGTATGCGATAATTATGATATTGGAACAAAGGTATACGTGGCGGTGCTGGATATGCCGGAAATCATTCCTTTCGCTACTTTCGACAGAAAATATGAAGGGATTGCAAAATATCCTGCGGTATCCCGCGATATCAGCATGGTCGTTCCAAAAGATATTCTGGCGGGGCAGATCGAGGCTGTGATTGCCCAGAGAGGCGGGAAGATCTTGGAGGGATATCAGTTGTTTGATATCTATGAAGGGGCGCAGATTAAAAAAGGATTTAAGTCGATGGCATATTCCATTACTTTCCGGGCAAAAGACAGGACATTGGAAGAGAGCGATATTACGGCGGCCATGAAAAAGATTTTGAATGGACTGGAAGGCTTGGGGATCGAGCTGCGCCAGTAAAAAATGAAAAAGATAGAAAAATCAGAAAGGAAAAAGAAGATGGAAAAGAAAAATGTATGGGAAACCTATGACGAAAACCAGCTTCAGGAATTGGAGCAGCATGCAAAAGAATATATGGATTTTTTGGATAACGGCAAAACGGAAAGGGAATGCATCGACCTGATTGTCAATCAGATCGAGCAGGAAGGCTATAAGGAACTCCAGGCTCTGATGAAGGAGAACCAGCCTTTGAAAAAGGGAGATAAGGTTTATGCGGTCTGCATGAACAAATCCATTGTCATGTTCCAGATCGGGGAAAAACCGATGGAAGAGGGCATGAATATTCTTGGGGCTCATATTGATTCCCCTAGGCTGGATGTGAAGCAGAATCCCATGTACGAGGAGGGCGGGTTTGCTTATCTGGATACCCATTACTATGGCGGCGTTAAAAAATACCAGTGGGTGACAATTCCGCTTGCTATCCATGGCGTAGTGATGAAAAAGGATGGAACGACCGTGGAAATCAATATCGGCGACAATGAAGGCGATCCGGTATTTTTTGTTTCAGACCTGCTCATCCATCTGGCAGCGGAACAATTGGAGAAAAAGGCATCTAAGGTGATCGAAGGGGAAGCGTTGGATATTATTATCGGCAATAAGCCCCTTTCCATCGACAAAGATGCTGCGGATGAAAAAGATAAGAAAGATGCCAAAGAGGCAGTGAAAAAAGGAGTGCTTTCCATTTTGAAGGAAAGCTATGATATAGAAGAGGAAGACTTTATTTCTGCGGAGCTGGAAGTAGTGCCGGCGGGCAGGGCGAGAGAAGCCGGCTTTGACAGAAGCATGATTCTTGCCTATGGGCAGGATGACAGAGTCTGCGCATTCTCTTCCCTGAAAGCGATGCTGGAAACCGAAGGGGTGGAAAGAACGGCATGCTGCATTCTGGTAGATAAAGAGGAAATCGGAAGCGTCGGGGCGACCGGCATGGAATCCAAGTTCTTTGAAAATATGGTGGCGGAAGTGATGAACCTGGCAGGGGAGTACAGCGAACTGAAGCTGCGCCGGTGCCTGGCCTCTTCCAGCATGCTTTCCTCTGATGTGAGCAGCGCCTTTGATCCGTCCTTCGCGTCCAGCTTTGATAAGAAAAATGTCGCTTATCTTGGAAACGGCATGGTATTCAACAAGTTTACCGGTTCTCGGGGAAAAGCGGGTTCCAACGATGCCAATGCGGAATATATGGGGCATATCCGGGATATTTTTGATAAAGAAAACGTGCATTTCCAGACGGCCGAACTGGGCAGGGTAGATCTGGGCGGCGGCGGAACGATCGCTTATATCCTAGCGCTTTATGGAATGAATGTGATTGACAGCGGCGTGGCCGTACTGAATATGCATGCGCCTTGGGAAGCGACGAGCAAAGCTGACGTGTATGAAGCAAAGAGGGGCTATCAGGCATTTTTGAAGAGAGCAGAGAAAATATAATGAGAGAATGGAAAAAATCCGATTTTTATTTTGATCTGCCGGACGAACTGATTGCGCAGGATCCCCTGGAAGACCGCTCCGCTTCCAGGCTTCTTGTATTAGATAAAAATACAGGGGAGCGGGAGCATCATTTTTTCCGTGAAATAACCGATTATTTGGCACCGGGCGATTGTCTGGTGCTGAATAATACAAAGGTAATTCCGGCCAGGCTGCTGGGAGTCAGGGAGGCGACCGGGGCAGCAGTGGAATTGCTGTTGTTAAAACGTCGGGAAAAGGATGTATGGGAGACTCTGGCGAAGCCAGGGAAAAAAGCGAGGCCGGGAACGGTCATCGACTTCGGGGGCGGCATCCTGAAAGGGGAAATCCTGGAAATAGTGGAAGAGGGAAACCGTTTGGTGCGCTTTACTTACCAGGGGGTATTTGAGGAAGTGCTGGACCGGCTGGGGGAAATGCCCCTGCCTCCCTATATTACCCATAAACTGGAGGATAAAAGCCGATACCAGACGGTGTATGCCAAATATGAAGGGTCGGCGGCAGCTCCGACAGCAGGTCTTCATTTTACGGAGGAGCTTTTGAAAAAAATAAAGGAAAAGGGAGTGGATATTGCTTACGTGACTCTCCATGTGGGCCTTGGCACGTTCCGTCCGGTGAAGGCAGAGAATATATTGGAACACCATATGCATTCCGAGTTTTATCATGTGCCGGAAGATGCGGCAGAAAAGATCAACCGGGCAAAACGTGCGGGGAAAAGGGTGGTCTGCGTCGGGACGACCAGCTGCAGGACGGTGGAAAGCGCTGCGGATGATAACGGCCTGCTAAGGGAATGCAGCGGCGACACCGATATTTTTATTTATCCCGGCTACCGTTTTAAGGTAATGGACGCATTGGTTACAAATTTCCATTTGCCGGAGTCTACGCTTGTCATGCTCGTTTCCGCATTGGCGGGGAGGGAGAATGTCTTGGAGGCTTATAAAGAGGCGGTGGAAGAGAAATACCGCTTTTTTAGCTTTGGGGATGCAATGTTGATTCAGTAAATTCGTTTATTATGCACATATTATATTGACGATGCAAAGCAGTTTGCGTATAATAAACATAGGACAGTATACTATGCGTAAAAGAGGAGATATATAATATGGCAACGGTAACGAATTTAAATATACGAACGGACAAAGCGGTGAAAGAAGCGGCAGAGAATATCTTTGCAGAACTTGGTCTGAATATGACTACGGCAGTAAATATGTTCTTAAGACAGACTATTCGGGAAAATGGTATACCTTTTTCTTTAAAGCTGAATACGCCAAACGAAATAACAGCAGCAGCTATAGCGGAGGGGAGGCGGATTGCCGCTGACCCGAATGTAAGAGGATATAAGAGCCTCACTGATTTAAAGGAGGCTCTGGATGAAATATGAAGTTAGATTCACCAACCAGTTTAAGCGGGATTTGAAACTGTCGAAAAAGCAGGGGAAAGATATTGACAAGCTTTTTGAGGTAATCAGTACGATTGTAGAGGGCAAAAAATTAGATCCAAAATATCATGACCATAACTTAAGTGGTGATTATGCCGGATGCAGGGAATGCCATGTGGAGCCGGATTGGTACGCATTCGGAATTGTTTAAAAAATAACACTGATAACATGAGGATGCGGTAACGCTGGATGAAATACCCTATAGATAGTCCGAAAGGTGTCTGATACACAAAAAATGAATGTTTGTGACAGAATTCTTTACAAAATATAAATAATGTTATATTCTTAATTAGTAAGGGCGATTCGTGGAAAGAGGCCTTATTGTTTTAAACGGGGGAATGATTTTACTACTAAGAGGAGTGTTAAGGGGTCATGGAAGAGCGTAGGAAAGCGAGAAGAATGAAGCTGGAATCCACGATAACAGTTCGCAGGATTGACAGCGGCATAGATGAGGAGGTTACGATTGAGATCAAGGACATATCCAAATCAGGAGTCGGCTTTTTTTGTACGGAAATGCTGGAAGTGGGGTCCATCTATCAATCATCGATCATCATCTGGACCAAAGAAATAATTCCCGTTTTACTGAAGATCGTAAGGGAAGTAGACCATGGGGAAAAAAAGTTTTATGGTGCGGAGTTCATGGGATTGTCGGAAATAGACATGTTTCGTATCGAGGTATATGAGGAACTGGAAAAATCGGAAATCATGTAAAAAAATAAAACCTGGCGGAAGGAAAAATCCTTTGCCAGGTTTTTTACTTTACAGGAAAGTTCTGCACATAGACCTCCAATTGAAATATGTCAGCAAGTCTCTCCTCTATTCGGCTTCAACCAGTGATTCAAGGTCAGCATAAAAGCCGGGATAGCTGATAGATACGCATTCGCCGCCTTTGATTTCTGTTTCCCCGTCCGCAAGGAGGGAAGCGATGGCAAAACTCATGGCGATTCGGTGGTCGGCGAAAGAATCGATGACGGTGCCTTTGAAAGGCAGTTCGGACGAACCGTTTCCTTCAATGACCATGCCGTCTTCCGTGCCGGTAATGGAACATCCCATGGCGGAGAGGTTCCGAACCATGACATCGATGCGGTTGGATTCTTTGACCTTTAATTCCGCCGCATCCCGGATGATGGTAGTTCCGCTGGCAGCAGCGGCCATAACGGCAATAATCGGAAGCTCGTCGATCAGGGTTGGGATCATGCCGCCCTCAATTACCGTGCCGTGGAGCGGGCTGTAAGTAACATGCAGATCTGCAGTAGGCTCGCCCTCATAATTTTCATTGAGCAGAAAGATGCGGCCGCCCATCGCCCTTGCCGCTTTCAGGATGCCGTCCCGGGTGGGATTGATCCCTACGTTGCGGATGAGGATGTCAGAACCGGGGACGAGAAGCCCTGCAGCGATGAAATAGGCGGCAGAGGAAATATCTCCCGGAACGCGGATTTTCTGGCCGGTGAGGCGGGGACGGGGGGAAATAACGGCAGTAGCGCCTTCAGAACGGATATCCGCGCCGAAAGCCCGCAGCATCAGTTCCGAATGATTGCGGCTTAAAACGGGTTCGGTAACGGCAGTTTCTCCTTCTGCGTACAATCCGGCGAGAAGTATCGCGGATTTGACTTGCGCGGAAGCGACTTTGGAACGGTAATGGATTCCGTGCAGCGGCGCGCCTTTGATTCGCAGCGGTGCGCATCCGTTGCCGCTCAGGCTTTCGATATTGGCACCCATCATGGAAAGCGGCTCTATGATCCGCTTCATAGGACGCTTTTGTATGGAGGCATCGCCGGTAAGCGTCGTGGTGAACGGCTGGGCGGAAAGAATGCCGGAAATCAGCCGGGTAGTAGTGCCGCTGTTCCCAGCATCCAGAATGCGGGAAGGGGCGGACAGGCCGTCCAGCCCTTTGCCGCAGATCGTAATGGTATGGTCCCGGCAGGCGATCTCAATGCCGAGGCGGCGGAAACAATCAATGGTGGACAGGCAGTCTGCTCCCTGGAGAAAATTGGAAACTTCTGTTTTCCCTTCGGACAGGGCGCCGAACATGACGGCGCGGTGGGAGATGGATTTATCGCCAGGGACGGTAATTTCCCCTTTCAGTCGTTTGGCATGATGGAATTTCATGATAACCTCCGTTTTATTTTTTAGCGTGGATCGCATAACCCCTGCCCTGAAGAATATGGGATGCGGTTTCGATATCCTTTTCTTCATAGAATTCGATCCGCAAAGCCCCTTCTTCCAGTTCCCGGTTATGGACGATGCCGATATTTTTTATGCTGATATGGTTTAAAGCGAGCATGGTGGCGATTGAGGCCAGCGCGCCGGTTTCATCCGCGATATCGAGCGTAATGGAATAGGATTTTTTGATCGGCCCGCTGGAAGCTTCGATAAAAGAATCGCGGTAAATGCGGGCGTTGTTGAAAAAATCGTATAACACATGGGCGTCTTTCGCCCGGAGTTTATTTCTGACGGCAGATAACGCCTCTATATAATCCTCCAGCAGATGGGCGATGTTGTCCGTGTTTGTCAGGCAGATCTGCTGCCACATATCGGGAGAGGAGGAGGCAATTCTGGTAATATCCTTAAAACCTCCGGCGGCGATCATTTTCATGATTCCTTCTTCGGAATCGCTTTCTTTTACCAAGTTGACGAGGGAAGAAGCGATAATATGGGGAAGGTGGCTGATGGCCGCCGTGATATAATCGTGCTGTTTTGCGTCCAGAACGAGGGGAATCGCGCCCATGGCCGTCACAAGATTTTGGTAATCCTCTAATTGCTCGGGTCTTGTTTGCGACGCGGGCGTCAGGATATAATAAGCATTTTCCAGAAGCCGGGCTTTGGAATTCGCATACCCGTAGCGCTCGCTCCCGGCCATCGGATGGCCGCCGATAAACTGGCCGCCAAGCCCCAAGGCTTCGATACGTTCATGGATGCCTGATTTTACGCTTCCTACATCGGTCAGGATGCAGGAAGGGGAAAGAAATGGCGTTAACGCAGCCAGGTTTTCCGCGTTCATGGATACCGGCGCACACAGGAAAATATAGTTACAAGAGGAAAAAGATGCGTCGATGGAGGAGACAGTCTGGCTGGCAATACCATCGCTTTTGGCCAGTTCCCGCGTTTTTTCATCAATGTCGTATACGATGATCCCGATATCCGGCATGGAAGCCCTGAGCGCTTTGGCAATGGAACCTCCGATCAATCCAAGGCCGATAAATCCTATGTTTAATCTGTTCATACCTTATTCTCCCGTCCTATGGCAGTCGGATGCCTGTCCGTCAAATCGCTCAAAACTGCGTCCTGCCAAAGCGCAGAACGGTTCTAATTCCCTGGTCAGCCGGTCAAATTTCTGAAAGGTCAGCGACTGCGGGCCGTCGGAAAGGGCGCAGGCCGGATTGTTATGAACCTCGATCATCAGACCGTCCGCGCCGCAGGCTACGGCAGCTTTCGCCATAGGCGCTACATACTTGTAAGACCCGGTGGAATGGGACGGGTCCGCGATGACCGGAAGGTGGGTTTTTTCCTTAAGGACGGGGATCGCGCTCAAGTCGAGCGTATTCCGGGTGGCCGTTTCGAAGGTACGGATGCCCCGTTCGCACAATACGACGTTGGGATTCCCTTCCGCGATAATATATTCGGCGGCGTTCAGCCATTCATCGATCGTGGCGCACAGTCCCCTTTTTAAAAGGACAGGAAGCCCGGAACGTCCTGCTTCTTTTAAAAGGATGAAATTCTGCATGTTTCTTGCGCCGATCTGGATCATATCCACGTATTTTACGGCAGCGTCAATGGCTTCCTGGCACACGACTTCGCAAATCGTCGCAAGCCCCGTTTCCCTGCCGGCGGTCTGCATGTAGCGAAGGCCTTCTTCTTCAAGCCCTTGGAAAGAGTAAGGGGAAGTCCTTGGCTTGTAAGCGCCTCCGCGCAGAATGGAAGCGCCGGATTTTTTTACGGCCCGGGCGATGCACATCAACTGCTCTTCCGATTCCACGGCGCAGGGGCCAGCCATAATGGACATGGAACCCGGGCCGATCCATGTATTGCCTACCTGGATGCTGGAAGGATCGGGATGGAATTTGCGGTTGGCAAGCTTATAGGTTTCCGTAACAGGGACGATACGGTCCACATCTTTGAAACTGATCAGGTTGTCTGTGGGAAGTTTGGTCTTGTCGCCGACAATACCGATAATGGTAACTTCTTCCCCGGCGGAAAGATGGGTGGACAGCCCGTTGTTTTCAATATAAGATACCACAGAATCAATGCTTTGCTGTGCGGCATTGGGTTTCATTACAATAATCATGGCTTTCTTTGCTCCATTTCTGTTTTTGTTCATTTGCTTCCGTGCGTTTTGCACATGGACAATATATCACTTCAACGCGTGAAAGTCAATAAAGTAACAAATTTACTGTTCAAATTGTTTTATTTTGCTTGTAATGTGCAGACAATTTTAGTAAAATATACACATGGGAGTAAAAAGGCAGTAGAAAATTCCATTACCGCCTCGTCAGATTGCCCCAAAATAGCAAAAATCGGAGGAATTTATATGAATGTTTATACGACTGACAAGATTAGAAACGTAGTGTTGCTCGGCCATGGCGGGAGCGGGAAGACCAGTCTGGTAGAAGCGATGGCTTATTTATCCGGGATTACTTCCAGGATGGGCAAGGTATCCGACGGCAATACGGTAAGCGATTTTGGAAAAGAGGAACAGAAGAGGCAGATTTCCATTTCCACATCGGTAGTACCGATCGAATGGGAAGGAATTAAGATAAATATTTTGGATACTCCCGGGTTTTTTGATTTTGTGGGGGAAGTGGAAGAGGCAGTCAGCGCGGCTGACGCGGCAATCATTGTTGTTTCCGGAAAAGCCGGCGTGGAAGTAGGGACGGAAAAGGCATGGGAAATCTGCGAGAAATACAAACTGCCCCGTTTTATCTTCGTTACGGACATGGATGTGGACAACGCTTCCTTCCGCCAGGTAGTGGAAGATATGACGAATGCCTACGGAAAGAAAATGGCTCCCTTCCATCTGCCGATCAGGGAAAATGAAAAATTTGTCGGTTATGTCAATGTCATTACGGAAACTGGGCACAGGTGGCAGGGCAAGGAAGTGACGGATTGCGAAGTGCCGGAATACAGCAAAGCGAATCTTCAGCTTTGCAAAGACACGCTGATGGAAGCGGTGGCGGAGACAAGCGAAGAATTCATGGAGAGATATTTTGGCGGCGAGACGTTCTCGGAAGCGGAGATCAGGGCAGCCCTGCGCACGAATGTGATCGACGGGTCGATCGTGCCGATGACGATGGGTTCCAGCGTATTGTGCCAGGGAATTTATACTTTGCTGGACGATATCGTGAAATATATGCCCAGCCCGGAAAATAAAGAGATCGCCGGGGTAAGCCTGAAAACAAACGAAATCTTTGAAGCAAATTATGATTTTGCAAAAACGAAATCCGCTTATATCTTTAAGACGATCGTAGATCCTTTTATCGGCAAATATTCGCTCGTTAAGATATGTTCCGGCGTATTGAAATCGGACGACCTGATCTATAACGGCGATAAGGACATTGAAGAAAAGGTGAGCAAACTGTATGTGATGCAGGGCAGCAAGCCGATCGAGATCAAGGAACTTCATGCGGGGGATATCGGCGCGATTGCCAAGCTGACGGCAGCGAGGACAGGGGATACGCTTTCCACGAAAGCGACGGCGATCCGTTTCGGCAAGACAGAGGTTTCAACGCCTTATACATATATGAGGTACCAGGCGAAGAACAAAGGGGATATCGATAAGGTTTCCCAGTCGCTGCAAAAGATGTCCCATGAAGACCAGACGATGAAAGTGGTCAATGATGCGGAGAACAGGCAGACATTGATCTACGGCATGGGCGACCTGCATCTGGAAGTCATTGCCAGCAGACTGGCAAACGAGTATAAAGTGCAGATCGAACTGGCACAGCCGAAGGTGGCGTTCCGTGAGACGATCAAGAAGAATTCGGATGTGGAATATAAATATAAGAAACAGTCCGGCGGACACGGGCAGTATGGCCATGTCAAGATGAGATTTTCACCGCTGGGCGACTTGGACAAATCCTTTGAGTTTACACAGGAAGTTGTGGGCGGCGCAGTACCGAAGAACTTCTTCCCGGCTGTGGAAAAAGGATTGCAGGATTCCGTCCTGAAAGGCCCTTTGGCGGCATACCCGGTAGTCGGCGTAAAGGCTGTTCTGTACGATGGCTCCTACCATCCGGTAGATTCATCGGAAATGGCATTCAAGATGGCGACGATCCAGGCATTTAAGAAAGGATTTATGGATGCCCATCCGGTGCTTTTGGAGCCGATCGCTAACATTAAAGTTACGGTGCCCGATGCTTATACCGGCGATGTTATGGGCGACCTGAACAAGAGGAGGGGCAGGGTGCTCGGCATGAACCCGGTCAATGGCAAACAGGTTATTGAAGCGGATATTCCGATGACAGGCTTATTCGGATACTGCACGGATCTCCGTTCCATGACAGGCGGGCGCGGCACTTTTGCTTATGAGTTTGCAAGATATGAGCAGGCTCCCAGCGATGTACAAGAGAAGGAAGTAGCGGCCAGGGCAGCGAAGGTTGCGGAGGGCAGCGACGAATAGGGATCAACGGTGTGATTGCATATACACGGAAAAAAGCTGGCGCTTTGGCGTCGGCTTTTTTGTGCTTGTGTTTTCGGAAAGAAAAAGATATAATGCTTAACATGTATAACAAACGAAAAGTATTGTTTATGGAAAGGACGTGAAGGAGCATTATGAAAAAAGGAGTTCGCAATCTACTGGTCATATTACTGGCGGCTGTGGCAGCTTTTGTATATTATTATATTTCACTGCCAGCGATCAATATCCATTCCTCGGGCTTTTGGATGTTTATTATGACGATCATTGTCGTTATCATAGCGGTTTATGTTGTCCGAAAGGCTGGGAAAGAATATGTGGAGTCGGAAGTGGCGGAGAAGTTTGGCTTTAAGTTCAGCACCTACGGATGGAAGGATGATAAGGTGCTAAAAGGGCTGGGTATCCTGCTGCTGCTTGTGGTTGCGGTCTATCTGGTCGGCAGCGTTCTTTCCTCTCCCATCGTGAATGCAAAAAAATACCAGGCTCTTCTGACGATTGAGGAGAGGGAATTTACGGAGGATATCAAGGAAGTGGATTACCGCACGATTCCCCTGCTGGATAAGGAGTCTGCCGCGCTTCTTGGCAACCGCAAGATGGGCAGCATGGTGGATATGGTATCCCAGTTTGAAGTAGCAGGGGACTATTCCCAGATCAATTATAAAGGAGTCCCCGTACGTGTGACGCCGCTGTCCTACGCCAGCGCCATCAAGTGGCTGACTAACCAGAGCGATGGTATTCCGGCTTATATTTTGATCGATATGACGACGCAGGATACGGAATGCGTGAAGCTGGAAAATGGAATTAAATATTCGAAATCGGAATATTTTAACAGGAATCTTTATCGGCATCTGCGTTTCCATTTTCCCACTTATATTTTTGATAACCAGATCTTTTTTGAAATTGATGAAGAGGGAACGCCTTACTGGGTATGCCCGGTGAAAAAGTTTAATATCGGTTTGTTTGGCGGACAGACGGTAGGAAGAGTGGTGCTTTGCAACGCGATCACCGGGGAATGCATCGATTATGCGGTGGAGGATGTGCCGCAGTGGATCGATAAGGTGTATTCCGCAGAGCTTTTGATGGATTTATACGATTATTCGGGAATTTATAAAAATGGCTTTTTGAATTCCATTTTAGGACAGAAGGACTGTCTCCAGTCTACCAACGGTTATAATTACATCGCTCTGGAAGACGACGTATGGGTATATACCGGCGTCACCAGCGTGAGCGGGGACCAGTCGAATGTAGGGTTCGTGCTGATGAACCAGAGGACGATGGAAACAAGGTATTATAAAGTGGAAGGGGCGATCGAGGACTCAGCCATGTCCTCGGCAGAAGGCCAGGTGCAGAATCTGGGATACCGGGCGACCTTCCCGCTGCTGCTTAATATTGCTGACGAGCCTACGTATTTTATGGCTCTCAAGGACGCGGCGGGGCTGGTAAAGAAATATGCCATGGTGAACGTGCAGAAATACCAGTGGGTAGCGATCGGGGATACGGTGCAGGAATGCGAGAGGAATTATACGGAGCTTTTGAATACGAACGGCATCGTATCGGAAAATACGGATTTATATAAAGAAGCTTCGGGGAAAATAAAGACAATCTCCCCGATAGTGCTGGAAGGAACGACCCATTATTACATTTGCCTGGAAAATAACGAGGATATTTTCGATGTGGATTTGTCGATGAGGGATTTGATCGGCATTGTGAGATACCAGGCCGGGGACAGCGTGAAATTCCGTTATACGGAAGGGTACGGGCTGCATGTGGTGAAGGCTTTGGAGTAGGCGCCGGCAATAGGCAGAAATCAATGCCGGCACGGGCTTTGGCGCTCTTGACAGGAGCTGGAAAAAAAGCTAAAATTGTCAGCATGGAAATGGTATTAAAATAAAGGAGCGGAACAAAAATGGCAGAACCGTATAATCACAGAGAAGTGGAACAGAAGTGGCAGCGGATATGGGATGAAGAGAGGGCGTTTGCGACCTCTGATGATTATTCCAAACCGAAATATTATGCGTTGGTGGAATTCCCTTACCCGTCGGGACAGGGGCTTCATGTAGGGCATCCAAGACCATATACGGCGCTGGATATCGTGGCGAGGAAAAGGAGGATGCAAGGATATAACGTATTATATCCTATGGGTTGGGATGCATTCGGACTTCCGACCGAAAATTATGCGATCAAGAACCATATTCATCCGAAGATCGTGACGAAAAATAACGTGGAGCGTTTTAAGGGGCAGCTTCATGCCCTTGGATATTCCTTTGATTGGGAAAGGGAGATCAATACGACGGATCCCGGGTATTATAAATGGACGCAGTGGATTTTTTTGAAATTGTTTAAGGCTGGGCTTGCATATAAGAGCGAAATGCCCATTAACTGGTGTACTTCCTGCAAGGTAGGGCTGGCAAACGAAGAAGTGGTAAACGGGGTGTGCGAAAGATGCGGTTCGGAAGTGGTCCGCAAGGTGAAAAGCCAGTGGATGCTGAAAATTACAGAGTATGCGGACAAGCTGATCAAAGATCTGGATAACGTGGATTATGTGGAACGTGTGAAAGTATCCCAGAAAAACTGGATTGGCAAATCCGAAGGGGCCGAGGTGGATTTCCGGGTAAAAGATAAGGAAGAGACTTTGCGGATTTATACGACTAGGCCGGATACTCTGTTCGGTGTTACTTATATGGTATTATCCCCGGAACACCCTATGATTGACAAGTATAAAGAGGAGATCAGGAATTGGGACGAGGTCGTGGCATACCGGGAAATGGCGGCGAGGAAGTCGGACTTCGAGCGTACTGAGCTGGCGAAAGATAAGACGGGCGTAGCGATCGACGGCCTGACCGCAGTGAATCCGGTCAATGGCAAAGAAATTCCTATCTGGATCTCCGATTATGTATTGATGACTTATGGAACTGGAGCTATTATGGCGGTGCCGGCCCATGATGAGAGGGACTGGGAGTTTGCAAAAAAATTCGGCCTTCCGATTATCGAGGTCGTGGCAGGAAGCCCGGCAGGGGTGGAAGAAGCGGTTTATACGGATGTAGAGGACGGCATTCTTGTGAATTCGGATTTTCTGGACGGGCTGCATGTGGCGGAAGCTAAAAAGAAAATCATCGAATTCCTGACAGAAAAAGGAATTGGAACGAAAAAGACGAATTATAAACTAAGGGATTGGGTATTTTCCAGACAGCGCTATTGGGGAGAACCGATTCCGATCGTGGAATGTGAAAAATGCGGATTTGTGCCGCTGGATGAGAGCGAGCTGCCGTTGGAATTGCCGGAAGTGGAAAGCTACATGCCTACGGATAACGGGGAATCGCCGCTTGCCGCTATGACGGACTGGGTGAACACTACTTGCCCGTGCTGCGGCGGGCCGGCGAAGCGGGAAACGGACACGATGCCCCAATGGGCCGGGTCTTCTTGGTATTTCCTGCGCTATACGGATCCGAAAAATGAAACGGCGTTAGCCAGCAAGGAGGCGCTGGAATACTGGATGCCGGTAGACTGGTACAACGGGGGAATGGAGCATACAACGCTGCATCTGCTTTATTCCCGGTTCTGGCATAAATTTTTATACGATGAGAAAATAGTGCCTTGCCCGGAACCATACCAGAAACGTACTTCCCACGGTATGATCCTTGGTTCCAATGGGGAGAAAATGAGCAAATCCCGCGGCAATGTGGTAAACCCGGATGACATCGTAAGGGACTATGGGGCGGATACGCTCCGCACTTATGAGATGTTTATCGGTGCCTTTGAGCTGAGCGCGGCATGGTCGGAGGACGGCGTAAAGGGATGCCGCCGTTTCCTGGAAAGGGTATGGAAGCTCCAGGATCTCCTGACGGAAGAAGAGGGATACAGCGCCGATCTGGAGACGAAGATGCATCAGACGATCAAAAAGGTCAGCGGCGATTTTGAGTGCCTGAAATACAATACGGCGATTGCGGCGATGATGGCTCTTATTAATGATTTTTATAAAAAGAACGCAGTGACGCGGGGAGAGTTCCAGACGCTGATTACGCTGTTAAACCCGGTCGCTCCCCATATTACGGAAGAGCTTTGGGAACTGGTCGGCTTGGAAGGAAAGGTTTACCAGGCGGCATGGCCGGAATTTGATGAAGAGAAGACGGTAGAAGCGACAGTGGAGATCGCAGTACAGGTCAACGGTAAAGTAAGGGGTGCGATTCGGGTGGCGAGCGATATCGGCAAAGAGGAAGCGATTGCTGCTGGAAAAGAAGCTGTCAAAGACAAGATAAACGGAAACGTGGTAAAAGAAATTTATGTGCCGGGCAGGCTGGTTAATCTTGTAGTGAAATAACAGAAGAAATATCGGATACTTCGGACAACAGAAGACACGGGACTCGTTCGGTTTTTGGAACGGTTCCGTGTCTTTTCCTGTCATCATAAGGGTGGCTGGCGGCCTTTATTATCAGACAGCCAGTCAGCGTTTTTTCCTCATCGCCATCAATTTGTTGATTTTTTCTATTTCTTCCGATGTAGAATATTTGCGCAGGGCGGTGACAATCGCTTCGATTTCCTGGTCGTTGAAAGAAATATTCTGTGATTTCCCTTTCTGGGCGATGGACATCAGAAAAGGGAGCATCTGCTCCCGCGAAAGGTTCTGGCCTTCGAAGACGAGCATCTGCAGAAATTGGAGCTTGGTTTTATCAATATTGGCCACCAAGGGGTCATTCATCCATTCGTTCTGGTTCATGCGGGACATTACCTCCAAACATTTCAAACATGGACTGCTGCTCAGGGGAAAGCATACCCATGAGCATTTCCATCATTCCGTTATTTTGATTCGAATCGTTGTTTTCAGCATTTCCGGAAAAAAGATCCGGGGCGAAATCCTTCATCATTTCCATGGTGCGGCTCATTTCTTTATACATTTCCATGGAATGGAAGATGCCAGCTATCTGCTCCAGCTTTTTTTTCTCCTCCCCGGTACAGAACGGGAGCAGCTCGGAACAGAGTTTTTGGATATTGAAATCTTCTTTGTTGAAAGAACAGCCGCTTAGTTCATAAGAATGGGATCGATAGCGTTCAAGGGTATGCTGGAATTCCAGATATTTGATGTAGACGGCGAGCTTCCCCCGCATCGGTTCATCAAAATAGGGCATGACAATTTTCATCATTTGTATGTGGTTGTTCGTATATAATGTATCAAAGGCAATAATTTTGTCATGTTCGTTTTTCTCCATAGAAATCCTTTAACCCCATATGCTTTTTAAATCTTATGTAAGGCAAAAATAAAATATACTCGTTTCGAGGCAGCGGGGCATTCCAGGCAGCCTTTGCTTGTGTATTTTAAGAGAAAATAGGCTCGGATGAGCCTATTTTCAAGATGTGAGCTGATGTGATCCTTAGAAGGAGTTGCCGCAGCAGCAGAGAAGAAGGAGAATCCAGATGATGCTGTCGCATCCGCAGCCGGAGTTGTTGCCGCCGAAAAAGCCGCCGCCGAACCCGCATCCGCAGCCATCGCTGCTGTCGCCGCCGTTGCAGCAGCTGAGCAGGATGAGGATCCAAAGAATAGAATTGCATCCGCAGCCGCCGGATCTGTTGCTATTGCCGCAACCGCAGTTTGTTGCTGTTAAATCACTCATAGTGTTGCCTCCAAAAAAATTTTATTTATGGTTTATACTATGTGCGACGGCTTGGCAGTGTTTCCGTTTAAAATTGATTTCTTTAAAAATTGTTTGATAAACAAGTTTCCTATTAAGGATTTGTGGTATAATAACAGAAAAGCGGAGGTGGATTCTATGGATGCCTTGACAAAGGAAGCGGTTTATACAATAGATGATATTTATGCTCTGCCGGATGGAAAGCGGGCAGAACTGGTTGATGGAAAGATTTATTTTATGTCCCCGCCGAGCCGGACGCACCAGAAGATCAGCTGGAAACTGCACCAGGCAATAGCGAATTATATTGATAGCAAGGCAGGGGGGTGCGAAGTTTATGCGGCACCGTTTGCTGTATTTTTAAATCGGGATCATATAAATTATGTGGAACCGGATATTTCTGTTATCTGTGATTCTTCGAAGTTAGATGATAAAGGCTGCCATGGCGCGCCGGATTGGATTATTGAAATTGTTTCTCCAGGAAATAAACCAATGGATTATTTTACAAAATTGTTCAAATACCGTACTGCGGGGGTAAGAGAGTATTGGATAGTCGATCCTACGAAAGAGCTGATAACAGTATATCGGTTTGAAAAGGAAACAATGGAGCAATTTTCTTTTGGGGAAGATATATCCGTCGGAATATATGAGGGATTTTCAATAACAATACAATGAAATTTCTGGTACTGATAAAAACTGTGGGTATGTGTATTCGCTGATCGATACTTTGACAAAATATTGGAGAGAAATCTATGATTTTGTATCAAATAGCAGATCAGGCAAATATGAAGGTAAAACATTTGATTTTATCTTTGGATCTGTTGCCAATGATGATGTCTATACTACATTTACTCTTAAAATTAAAAAACTGTATAACCAGTTGGTACTTACCTCGGAAAAAGCATTCAGTTACTTAAAGTTTATTGGCACGGTACCAGAGGAGAAATTTTAATGGAAAAAAAGAAATTTGAAGCTATGCTTATGCTCCTTGTGCCGCAGGTAATTCACCTGATTACTGTGAATTATCCGTATGATGAAGTGACTGCTGCTAAAGAATTTTATAATTCCAAGGTATATTCTTTTCTGGAGCAGGAAGAAACAAAACTATGGCACTTGAGCGGACTAACCTTATTTAACATGTTTGATGAAGAAAAAAAGATGGGTACATTCACATTTCCGGAGGAGGCGTGATTATGAGTAAGGCAGGCAATTTTTTAATATATTGTACCGAGCAGTATAAATCTGCAAAAGAATTAACTGGCAGCCAGGTTTCTGAATTGTTCACAAAATACCGCGTATGGGAGTATATTTATTCCTGTTTTGAAGCATTACATACAACAGGAGAAAAATACATTGTAGAAGATATTGATTTGTATATTGAAGCAAGGAAATAGGTTATGGCTTTTTGGCTAATAATATGTATGTTTGGATCTTTTTGAAATCATCAAGTGCAGTTAATTTAAATATTTACTTTTAAGATATGAAATGTTACACTTTAGTAAATTACAAAAGAAGGGGGATGTTATAATGTACGATTTTTTAAGATATGTTACTGTTTTTCAGATAGTAACAGATATTTATGATTTGTTAATTGGATCAGCGTTAGTATTTGGTGCATTAAAATGGAGAAAAGGGTTACTTACTACAACAGCTTTTTACTGGGGACTCATACTTGGATTTTTTAGTGGTGTATTTATAGCTATTTCATTAGATTCAGATATTACGTTTATTGTAGCGGCAACAGTGATAGGAGCTATAATTTTCCCTGTTTTGACGTATTCTGTTCCGGCAGTAAACCGATTCGTTTTAGGTTTTCTTGTTACTATGAAGTTGTTATATATGCTAACTACTTATTTATGTAAAAATGGAGATATGGAATTTGAAACAGCCATTGTGATGCCTCTTATGGCTGCTGCAATTTTAGGCCTTATATTTGCAGTATGGCATCAAATGAGTGTTTTACCATTTGCGCTAGCATGTGTATTTCTTGGAGCAAGTCAAGTCGCTCCGACAATTGCAAAATATGTAAATCAATTTATTTTTGGAATAACACATGATTATTCTCTACTTTTTGATCCAATAGATTTTATATTTGCATTATTTAAAATTGAATTAACAGATGGATGGACTTTGCTATTTATGATTATTTTTATGTGCATAGGTCTGTTTGTTCAACTTAAGTTTATTAAGCAACAGGGATACGAGTATGATACTCCTATAATAGCATTTGAAACAGATGACTCAGATATGCATGGAAAGATAACTTTTTAAACCAGTGGAATTTTTATGAACGGATGAGAAAAGCTGGCATCACAAAGCAGCAAATGATATCGTTTGGTTATACGGAGGAGGAACTGGCAGAAGCGGAATAAATGATTATTGACAGATCCATAAATCCATGATAGATTAATGACAATTTCATAAATCAGATAAATGTGAGAGATACATAGTTATGATATGCCGTCGATTTCTCCGAGGAAGTGGACAGCATGATATTATGTGCGAGATTCGAGCCTCAGTACGTCCGGCAGACGTAAAAAAGTCTGCCAGGTGTGCCGGGGCTTTTTTATTGGGGGATAAAAATGACAACGAAAGAATACTTATCACAGGTCAGCAGATTAAACCGAATGATACAGAACAAGATATCCGAAATATCCCAGCTTCGGGAACTGGAATGCAGTGTTGCGGGTATGCAGGGGCCGGAAAGATCAGGGGCAGAAGCATATGGGGGAAGGGGAGGGGCATCTTATGCGATGATAGAAGAAATGGAGCATAAACTCGGACAGGCGGTAGAGGAATATGTGCATAAAAGAGAAGCGATTATTTCACAGATCGAAAGCATGGAGGATGAGATATCTTACGATATTTTATTCGCCAGGTACATAGAGAAAAAAACATTGGAAGGGATTGCGGAAAGCCTGCATTACTCTTTCCGGCAGATTACAAGGCTGCATGGAAAGGCGCTGCAGGAGTTTGAAGAGAAATACGGCAATCGGTACCTGGAAGAGGAAAGCCTGTCCCATATGTCCTAGAATGTCCTATAAAAAAGCCGGTATAGTTATACTCGAAGAACAAAACAAAGATTGCCAGATGCGCAGCAGGGAAGCAGGTGTATTGCAGCATGGTATACGGGAATGAAATACTCGTCGAAAGGATCCGATGCGGCTGTTGTGTCGCAGAAAATATGCAGATGTTGCATGAAAACAATCTGCCGCTGATTAAAAAGTTTTTAAAGCCATATGCCGCCTACGAGCCGATGGAAGACATCTTGCAGGAAAGTTACTTTGGGCTGTGGGAAGCGGTGAACCACTATGAGCCGTCTGAACATGTGCAGTTTATTACTTATGCGAAATTCTGGATTATCCGGTCGGTACGGAAATACATAGAAAAATGCGGATCCACAGTATACATACCAAGCAATAAAAGGAAGAGCATGACGCGCTGCAGGAGAGTCATGGAGCAGATTGAACAGGAGAGGGGAAGGGAAGCGACCGACAGAGAGATAGCGGCCTTGATGGGGATACCGGAAGAAGAGGTGGGGCTGGTCAGAGCCTATATGCAGGGCGTGGGCAGCCTGGATATGCCGATAGCGGAAGAAAAGGGACTGACGTTTGCAGAAATGCTGCAAGACAGTTTTGACCTGGAGAAGGAAACAGTCAATAAAATATACGCGGAATATGAAAAAACGGAATTGTGGAGGATCGTGGAGCGATATACGGAAGAAAGGGAAAACCGCATCATAAAAGATATTTTCATACATTGCAAAAGCATGGCAATGATTGCCGGGGAGCAAGGCATATCCGTGGACAGGGTGCGCCAGATAAAAGAAAGAGGATTATGGAAGTTAAGGGCAGGCAAAGCGAGGCGGGAACTGCTGGAAAAATTTGATAGGACAGAGGCAGGATTATACAGGGGGGATCTGGCCAGTTACAGGAGGCGCTGCTTTACCTCCGTTGTGGAATATACGGTGATAGAACGGATGGAAGCGGAGGAACGGTATCAACAACATTTAAAGGATATCGAAGAAATACATAGAAAAAGGGTGCTTCGAAATACATCGGAAAGTATGGCAATAAAGGAGGAATGAGAAAAATGGATGTTACACAAATCGGAACAGTTTTAGCAATCGTGGTGATCACGTATTTGATCGGCCTGGGGGTAAAGAGCGTATCGGAGATCAAGGATGAAGCAATTCCTGTGATTGCCGGCGTGTGCGGAGGCATTCTTGGCATTGTCGGGATGTTTGCCATGCCGGATTTCCCGGCAAACGATATTCTGAATGCGATCGCGATCGGAATCGTCAGCGGACTTGCCAGCACAGGCGTAAATCAGGTATGGAAACAGGCGAAAAAGCAATAGCATGCGGAAATTAGGGGCAGAAATGCTCTTATTTTTATATTAACTATAAGGAGGAAAAATTTATGGAATCAGGAATTTCTACGTTAGGGATCACATTTGGTTATGGCATGGAAACGACGGCAGGAGAAAAACCGGCGGCATTTACACAGCTGCACAGGATCAATTCGATCGGAGGGATTACGATTGAGAGCGAGCAGATTGATGCGTCGGCTTTGGAAGATCTCGTTTCACGGTATATCCAGGGAAGGGGCGATACCGGCGGCACATTCCCCGTAGGCGTAAATTATACAAGCGAAACGCTCGACGAGTGGGAAGGCGTTATTTCTGCATATAATGCCGCAAAAGGAACCGGGAAAAGAATGTGGTTTGAGACGATTATACCGGGATTTCCGAAAGCGGAATTTGTTGTAGCCCAGCCGCCCGCGAAGATTCCGAGCCCGGAAAAGAACCAGAACGAGCTTCTGGTCGTTGAAATGAACCTTACGATCGAAGAATTTGTCGGGATGGAAACAACAGTGCCTTTTACGACGGGGGAAGACCAGCCGTAACGAGAGGCGGGGCGGCCCGGGGCCGCCCTTTTTCACTGGCATGTTTCAGAAAGGGAAAGGAAAGAGATTGTGAAATTAAAAATTGGGGAAAGAGAATTCAACATTAAATTTGGATATAAGCCGACGTTAAAAAGCAGAATCATATCGAAGCTGGTCAGGATGAGCGCGGCAGCGAAAACAGACGGCGAAGCCGATATGGAAACGATTGAGGATATGCTGTTGTTTTTGCCGGAGCTTCTGCTTGTGGGATTACAGGTATGCCATGAGGAATTCCGCTATGACTACGACACCGGGGAAGGCCGGGAGGAGCAGCTGGATAAGGCCTTCGCATTGACGGGGGAATATATGGACGGCAAAGATGCCGATATTATGACATTTTTTAACCAGCTGCAGGAGGCGTTGCTGCAAGATAGTTTTTTAAAAGGACTGTTCCAGAAGGAACAGAAAAAACAGGAGGCGGCGGAAGAGAGGGAACGGGCAAGGCAGATGACGGCAAAGATGCAGGAAAAGAGTTGACATGGGAATTTTATTGCGAAGAAATACGCCCGTACTGGCTTCTGGCAACAAAAGAATATGGATTTACGGCGGATGATATCGACTGGTCCTGCCCGGCTGATTTGGAACCATATGCAAAAGCATACCGCATGCAGCTGCAGCAGCAGGACTCGCAGCTTCATATGATGGGAATGTATGTTCTGTCCGCAGTATCGGTGGCGATAGAACGAAATTTTTCAAAAAGAGCAAAAGGTAAATATATAGAAAAACCTTTGCTTTCTGATATGGATCATAGAAACGGAACCATGGCAGAAAACGAAATGCAAAAACAAAGAGAGCTTTTCGTTGCGAGATTGGAAGCGATGGGGGCAAATTTCAGAATAGGCCAAAAACGTGCAGAGAATGAGGATTAGGATGGATAAAAGAAATTTTAAAACGGGTATTGATGTGTCGTCTTATCAGGGCATGATAGACTGGAATGCGGTGAGGACAAGCGGCATCGAATTTGCAATCCTTAAAATTATCAGAAAAGATTTGAACCCGGACAAACGATTTTCAGACAATTGGAAGGGATGCGTCCAGGCGGGCATTCCGATTCAGGGAGTTTATAATTACAGCTATGCAACGACCATAAAAAAAGCGGAAACGGATGCGGGAAAAGTTCTGGAGATTTTAAACGGAAGGCAGACGATGGTATGGCTTGATGTGGAAGATGATTGCCAGAAAAAATTGGGGGCGACATTGGTCGCGCTGATCAACGCTTACAAAGCCGTGATTGAGGGGGCAGGGCTGCCATTCGGGGTTTATACCGGCACATATTTTTATAAAGATTATATCAAACCGTATGGGGAGCCGGAATGTCCTCTATGGATTGCCAGATATGGGAAAAATACGGGAGCGATGGACTTAAAATACCAGCCGCAGATTCCGGGGATGATCGGATGGCAATATACCTCAAAGGGCCGTGTGAATGGAATAGCCGGTGACGTGGATATGGATGCATGGTATGGGGAGGTGGAACGATGGCGGAAACAGATTCTCAAAGATTAAAGGAATCACTGGAGAAAATAGCAAAAGCTATGGATGAGGCGGTAGAGAAAGCGAAAAGCACAATACAGAAATTGGGAAAAAGCATCCATTCGGCAGTGATGACGACCCAAAAAGCTTTCCAAGAGCTGGAAGCAGGCGTAATGGGAATGATAGATAGAATCAACAGCCATGAGCTTGGGGCGGCATTCGAAAAAGAATTCGTGGATACCTGGCGGACAATAGAGGATTTTCTGGAAAATATGTGCCGGATCAATCCCGATACCTTGCTCAATGGATGGGATGAACTTGGAACCGAGCTGGCCGGAACCGTCTGCAGAATATTTGAAAGCATTGATTTTAGTAAAATAGGAACGATGCTGGCAGAAGGAATGAATAACGCATTTCAGGCATTAAAAAACTTCACGGCATCCGTACCGTGGGAATCGATAGCAGTCAGCATCTACACCGGATTAAATAACATGATACAAGGGATTGACTGGGAGGAAGCTGGCAAGATATTGAGCGCTTTTGTGATGAAGCTTTTAGGGGTATTCCAGGAAGTGGCCCAAAAAACGGACTGGGAAGGGCTTGCGCGCGGAATCGGGGAATTTCTGTCCAATATCGATTGGATGGGGATACTCGGAACGGTATTGGATACCTTATGGGAAGTATTTTCAGGCAGCATAGACGGCCTCTTTGAAACGCTTGCAGGAAAGATTTTATTAGGGATCGCTGTTATTACCGGGGAAGACGGACTGTTTTCAAAATTGCTGGAAGGAGCGATCAATCTCGTATCAAACCTTGGATCTGTTCTTAATAGTATTGGTTCCGGCATCTTTAATCCGGCAGGCCCTTTGATCGCTGGTATAGCGGCTGGAGTTATATTGATTATTGCTAATTGGGATAAGATCAAAGAAGCCGCAGAAATTATTTGGACTGGCATCACGGAATTCCTGCAAACGACCTGGAACTTTCTGTCGGAAACGGCAGCGGTAATATGGACTGAAATAACGGAGTTTTTCGGGGGGATCTGGAACGGGATAAAGGAAACGGCGGAAACGGTCTGGAGCGGCATCGCAGGATTCCTGCAAATGACTTGGAGTTCTCTATCGGAAATGGCAGCGGCAATATGGACTGGAATCAAAGATTTCTTTGGGGGAATCTGGAATGGAATGAAGGAAGCCGTGGAGGCCGTCTGGAATGGAATTGCAAAATTTCTGCAAGGAGCCTGGGAAGGGATCAGGAACAGCGCCGAGACTATTTGGAATGGTATTTCTGAATTCCTGGGTGGAATCTGGAATGGAATAAAAGGGACTGCGGAAAGCATCTGGAACTCCGTTGCAGGATTTTTCCGGGAAGTATGGGACGGGGTGAAAAGCGCTGCGGAAGGAACATGGAATTCCGTTTCCTCATTTCTGAAGGATACCTGGAGCGGAATCAAGGGTGCTGCGGAAGAAATATGGGGCGGCATAAAAACCTTTTTCTCCGATATGTGGGAAGGATTGAAAGCCAAGGCGAAAGATACCGGAGACAGCATCGGGAGATTTTTTTCCGATGCGTGGGATGGCATCAAGTCCAGGACGAAGGAAACCTGGGATTCTGTGACGGATACGATAGGAAGCTTTGCCGCCAATACCTATGAGAAGGTAAAGGATGTGCCGGAAAGGATATACGGCGTAGTAAAAAATACCGCAGGAAAGATGCAGGATGCGGGAAAAAGCCTGATCGGCGGCGTGATAGAAGGAATCAGCAGTACGGCAGGAAGAGCATACGATGCGATATCCGGCGTGGCGGGAAATCTGATAAGCAGCTTTAAGAACAGGCTTGGAATACATTCTCCCTCCAGGGCATTTATGCAGATTGCGGATTATATGATCCAGGGGCTTGTGAAAGGCGCGGATCATGAGGAAAGCAGCATCTTGGATAAGATGTCCGAACTGGCGCAGAACATGGTCAGGCCATTCGATGGGAATTTCCGGCTGAATTTGATGGGGGACGAAGGCTATGCTGTCCCTGCATGGGAGGTCAATGGAGTCCGGCCGGATGGCATGGCGGACAGGCCAGGCGGATTCTTTGGCGAGTTAGGAAGCGAATATCTTTCGGTCAACAGCCAGTATATGATGGAAGGGATCGAAGAGGCGGCGTATAGGGGATTTGCGAGGGCCAGCGCGGAAAATACAAGGGAAGAGGATCTGCTGGAGAAATTAATAGAAGCGGTAAAAGCGGGAAGGAGCATTACGATTGACGGACGGGAAATCGTAACGACTTATGACAAATGGAAAAATCGGATGGGCTGGGGCTTTTAAATGGGGGAGGTGAACAACTATGGCGCTCACGTCATTTTTAAATGTGAACGGATATGATTATCCGTGTCCAAGGTATGGGTTCCAATATATCATCAGCACGGTAGTGGACACCGACAGAAATGTGAACGGGGCAGTGGTCGGGCAGAAAATAGGCCGGGATCTTTATAAACTGGACAGTTTGCAATGGGCAGGGCTTTATCCGGAACAAAGGCGCATGATACTGCGGTCGCTGGAGCCTTTTTTTGTGCCTGTGACTTTTGAGGACTTCCGAACGGGGAAGCCGGTGACAATCACCATGTACCCAGGGGATCGGACAGGAAAACCTTTGTTTGCAGATAAAATTACCCATATGGTGACTCAGGATGAAATGTTGTCCTTTCATTTAATCGACTGCGGATGGTGATGATATGCAAAATGTAAGTAATCAATATAAGCAAAGTATAAGAAGGCGTGAAAAAAACAGGGGATATATCCGCGTGGTTCTCGGGCTTTATCATTTGCAGGCGCAGAAACATGTGCAGATAAATAAGGAGAAGAATGATCTTCTGTACTTTTCCGATATCAGGGAGCCGTTTCTCGGCGGGCTGGCGGACAGAATATATGCTATGCCGGAGCAGGGATTTTCGCGGGTAGATGGAAGCATGTATTTTGCCCCGTCTGCAAATGCCGGTTACGACTATTATAACAACGGAATTGTAACAAATGCGATTCTTGGGAATATCTATATAGATTTTGGCGGGGAAGAGTATGACATCAAAGGACTCACTATTGATTTCGGCGATTATTACCCGGTGGACTTTACGATAAAAACGGACCAGGAAGAAAAAAACTACAGGGAGAACGATAAAAGATATTGGAGGACGGAAGACGTATTTGACAAGACGACATTTATACAGATAAAACCGGCACGGATGGTAAATGGCGCTGGAAGACTGCGGATACTTCGGTTCTCCTGCGGCATTACGAATACTTTTACAAACGAAGAGGTAATCCGTTATTCGGGAAGGGAGCATGTTTCGCCTGTTTGCGAAACGCTGCCGAGCAATGATGTCAGCCTGACTGTGGCCAATTACGATTCTTACTACAGCCCGGATAATCCGGGGAGCGCTTTGGCCTATATGGAAACCGGGCAGGAAATCAGAGTCGCTTTTGGGTATGATGTGGACGGAAACGGGGATATCGAATGGCTCCCGGAAAAACTTTCCTATTTGAAGGAATGGAGCGCCAATGAATCGGAGGCGCAGTTTACCGCCACGGACATTTTTGACCATATGACTGGAATTTATTACAAAGGAATGTTCCGGGAAGAGGGGATCAGCTTGTATGACCTTGCAGAGGATGTATTTGCGGATGCGGGCATAACCAATTATTTTATTGACAGTTATTTGAAAGAGATTATTGTCCAAAATCCGATTCCGGCAGTCAGCCATCCAGCGGCGCTGCAAATGATCGCCAATGCCGGAAGAAGCGTTTTGCTGGAAAATAGAAAAGGAATGGTAGTGATTTATCCTGCTTTTGTTCCTAAGATGGAGGCGGGCGCGGACAACCAGACCTGGTACAGCGATGTGGGAAATATTTTGGCAGACGAGGAAAAAATATGGTACGCGACGGCAAGCAAGGGGTTTACGGCGGTAGACGGAAGCATGAAATTTCTTCCAAGACAAGGGGATGATCTGCTTCTGACCGGATATATCAGCGAAAGCGTCTGGAGAAAAGATGGGGACAGGGAAGGGCATTGGGATGGGGAGATGCCGAAAATAATGTTAAGAATGGAATCTACCTATACAGTTTTCAGCATCGGAATCCGCTTTCAGGAATATGCGCCGGAGCAGATCTGCATCAATACTTATCAGGACGGCGAACTTCTGGAGCAGATTGTCGTGGACGAGCCGGGTATGGATTATCGGTTAAACCATGACTTTTTTGATTTTGACCAGATGGAATTCGTATTTACGAAGGGAATTCCCAATGCAAGGATATTTGTAAGCCATGTCACCATCGGGGAAAACACGGATTACAGACTCCGCCGAACCCATGAGCTGATCAGCGCGCCGGTTGCGGTAAGGCAGAATAAGATTAAGGATGTCAGCGTTTCATTCCATTCTTATAAAGAAACGGTGGAAACGGTCGTCGTCGCGTCGGAAGAAATAACGGTTCCTTATGACGGGTATGAATATTTGGTTTATTTTAGAAAACCCTCATACGGCCTTTCTCTCTTTATCAGTGAAAACAGCGGGGTGGGAAGCCGTGCCGCGATACGGGCCGAGATGACGGAAAGCAGCAATTACTATGCAAAAATAAGGTTTACCGGGGTTGTAGAAGAAACAACTATCAGTTACAGCATCAGCGGATACGAGTACAGCGTGGAAGAGCAAAAATATGTGGCTGGTTACAACAGGAACGGAGAGAGCAAGGCGTGGAGCAATCCGCTGGTTGGCACGCAGGAACATGCAAAAATCCTGGAAGAATGGATTGCGGCCTATTATCTTGGGGACGTGGATTACCAGATGGAATGGACGGGCGACCCTTCCGTGGATGCCAACGATTTGTTCGAGCTGGAAACGAAATATGGAAATGTATTGGTGAAGAGCTATGAAAATACGCTGCATTTTAACGGGAGATGGACTGGGAGCATGAAGGCGAGGAAGGTGGTGGGATGATAGTATGGCGGTATGGAAGACACCGAAGACAGACTGGACCGATAAGGACAGGTTTGAGCTGGAGGATTATAACAGGATAAAGAATAATATCTATTATCTTTGGGAAAGGGCGTGTGTGTTGTTTTCTGATTTTGCGATAGAAGCTATGGGGAGCGATATCACGTCGGAAGCGGAAGATTTTCATGTGGCGTATTTTAATGCGTTTGAAAGAAATATCGATATTTTGAACCAGAAAACCTATGCGCAGAATCTTGGGATAAGGCAGACATTTTATGCAAACGGGGTGTTTATAAAATGGGATGAGCTGAATCGGATAGAGAATGCGGCCGTTAAAATTAAGAGGATAATAGATGCAAAGGAAAAATCGGCGCATCGGCTGCCGTTTAGGCTGGGGGCACCGAGGGATTTGAGAGAATAGAGAAGGAAGGGCAAGAAGTATGGCTTATAAATTTTTACCAACTAATTTAAAAGATGACATTATAAATGAAGAAATAAACGAAAGAAGAAAATATAGGATGATACACAATGATGACGGAACGGTGTCTTTCGAAGATGCGACAGATTATTTGCAGAAAGGGGATTTATTTGGCGGCGGCAATGTAAATGATATAAATGCTCAAATAAATAGGATAAATCAAGTAGGGTGGTATACTCGCTGTCGTACAGATAGTATGCCTAGAGCAAAGTTGTATCATTATTCAGTTTCGGATATAGAATATGATGATCGTTCAGGAGTACCAAGAACGAAAAATCAAGAGAGTATTGATGTGGATGAGGCTGATCAGACCAATGAATGGAAATTGGATTTACAACCTAAAAAATATTATTCTTTAAGTTTGAATTTTAGAGAATATATTTTAGAAATGAATGGGTATGATTCTGACCATTCAGCGCAATTAATTCAATTGACCAATATAGGAAATAGTGTCTGGCCATATGAAACGATGCTTAGTTACAAATCTGTTGCATTTCATGGGTCATATTTAATGTATTTGACAGTATATAATTTTTCTGACAAAGTGTATAA
The DNA here is from genome assembly GCA_910585965.1 of uncultured Lachnospiraceae bacterium. Taxonomy (GTDB): domain Bacteria; phylum Bacillota; class Clostridia; order Lachnospirales; family Lachnospiraceae; genus Kineothrix. The sequence goes on along the minus strand of CAJUHH010000009.1, from coordinate 85,033 downwards.
AAATTTTGATCTTAGAGGTTTTGCGCTTGTCTACGAAATAAAAACGAGGTTGAAAAAAGTAGATGGTTAATATATCAATCCCAACCTTACAAATAAAAACAAATGGATTCAACTTGCCAGATATTAAAACAATAAATATCACTATAATCTATCAAAAAGGTACAGTAAATAAGAAAAATTCCGACATAGAGATAAACAATGACATACTCATAGTATTTTTGACGCAGGAAGAATCGGAAGATTTAAAAAAAAATGGAGCCAGGATTTTCATATCGGCAACTGATTACAATGACGTAGATGTTTCGAGTCAGGTGAAAATAGTATGGGTGAAAAAAGAAAACAGATCAACCACTTCCGCCGGAGGCTCTTTTGTGAGTAAAGATGATTTTGAACAAACCATATCCAATATGGATATAAAGGTAGAAGATTTGGAAAACAGTCTTTCGATCGGAAACGGAAGGATTTATCTGGATTACCAGGATGGAAAATATGGGATCAATACAGATCCCCATCGGGGTGCTGATACATTCAGCCCTTTTAAATCTGATAAAGAGACGGATTTGATAAGTTCTCCTTTAGTAATTCAAATGAAGTTTTCCGGCACACATTTTTTTGCACCGAGTTCGAATACATTAGATTTGCGAAATTATTTTCCGACAGCAATGCAGGGTTTAATTAAAAAAATTATTATAAAAACCATGCATATAAAAAGAAGCAATACATCGGCATCAAAAGGTTCCGTTTACTTCGAATTCAAAATTTATGGGATGAAAGAAGAATTAACGTCAGAAAGTACGATATATTCAAATTCTTGGGCTACTAGGAGCAACTATACATATGTGGATACTAGCTATTTAAGTGATGTTGAAATTGATACATCATCTTTTAAGTATGTAACGGGTTTTGGAGTTTATGCATATGGAAAGGAAGCTACAGGAATGAGTTCAAAGAGTGCGAATTATGATTTTTGGGGGATAATAGAAGCATATTTGTAAAGGTATATAAACAATAAAAATAGTTCACTAATATTTTATAATTTGATAAAAATACTATTATTTACAACAATAATCATATAAAATAATACTCAAAATAAAACAGGAGGATTTGGCAGTATGAACAAATTTTATTGAAAGCAATAAAAATAGAGGGGGAGATAGCTAACAAATATTGCCAATTCCTCCAATATAAGGAGGAGTTGGCAATGGATTACAAAAGAGAAATCATCGAAATGGTGGAAAAAATTGAAAAACCGGGTACTTTAGAATACTTGTACATATTTATCAAACTATTCTTAAAAAAGTGGGGCTGATCTGCCCTGATTTATTTATTGGAAAGCATACAATCGATCATATCTGAGACGATCTTCTTATCGCGCTCGTTCAGCATGGAATATCTGCAAAGGATATCGAAGTCCTTTTCCGCTTGCGCGCGCGAGTCTTTTCGTTCAGGAGGAACATCAAATCCCATCAGCCAGGATTCCGTCACATTCAGAGCCATGCCGAGTACCACCAGCTTTTCCTGGCTCGGCTCGACTTTTCCCGCAACGTATTGGCTTATATCAGACTTATTCATTTTTACATTATACTTGGAACAAATAGGAAGGGATAAATTAAGGATATCCACCTGTTTCAAATTCCGCTCTTCCATAATCTGTTTCAGCCTGTCCGACGTACTGATTCTATCCACTTTGACCGCCCCCTTCTAACAGGTAGGGTATCACAGTTTGAACCAAAGTTCAATATGCGTAATGAGAATAGTTAAAAATATTGAATTTTTTGATTGACAGAATAAAAGCAGGGTGATATATTTCAAATAGTTCAATGAATTTAACTATAAGGAGGTGCAATAAATGTATTTGGGTTGCAATAAGCTGCGAGAAAGAAAAATAGGAAAATATGGAAGCCAGGATGGGACGCAAAAGTATGGGAAAGACAGAGCGGATATGTTCCAGCAAATGATAAACAAAAAAATAGCATGGAAACAGAGGGATACCTGCCATGCAGTTATTTTCCTTGGGATTACGTAAGTAATGTGTAAAATTTTTTGCACGACAAGTTCAAAATATTTAACTCAAGAGAAAAGGAGAAATACAGTGGAAAAGATCATAGAGAATAATCAAGTGACAATAAGCGGTGAGATGACAAGTGATTTTGAATTTAGCCATGAGGTTTTCGGCGAAGGATTTTATACGGCGCAGATGGCAATCAGGAGGGAAAGCGGACAAAAAGACAGGATTCCGATTATGGCATCGGAAAGGCTGGTCGATGTAAAAAGAAAGTGGACCGGGCAGTCTGCGGAGGTATCAGGGCAGCTCCGTTCTTATGACAGGAACGAGGGGGAACGAAACCGCCTTGAATTGTCGGTGTTTGCAAGAAAGATGGAAATAAGGGGTAAAGGAAGAAAGAAAATTCGATCCGATGAAAACAGTGTTTTTCTTGACGGATATGTTTGCAAGATACCTTTTTACCGAAAGACGCCGACGGGCAGGGAAATTACGGATCTGCTGCTGGCGGTGCGGATGCCGTATGGCAAGTCGGTGTATATTCCGTGCATTTGCTGGGGACGAAACGCGCGTTATGCGGAAGGTTTTGAATTGGGACAGCCTGTCCAGGTTTGGGGAAGAATACAAAGCCGGGATTACCAGAAGAGAATTTCGGATCAGGAATATGAAGCAAGAGTGGCATATGAAGTATCGGCCAGCGGGCTTCAAATGAAAAAAGAATAGGTGCTGCTGGAAACGAATAGGGTATAAAGTTTTGGAATGATTATGAACATTATACCCTATTCTGATCATTGATATATAATATTATTGGTTATTCTTTGATTATATCAATATCTGTCATGTTCACGCCGGAAACATTTAATAGAGCTTTTATTGTCAGGTATTCTTTCTTTAATTCGGCATATGTTTCTACAGCGTTCTCTTTTTTGGCTAATAACATGTATGTTTGGATCTTTTTGAAATCATCAAGTGCAGTTTTAATTACTTCAATCCCGGATGGTATATAATCACCTGCTTTCATAATATAAAAGTTGTGTCCTGTTGCAATGATAAGTATAGCAGAATATCTATAAGGCGTAAAGCCTGTGGAATGCCATGATTGTATCTGAAATCTGTGCAGGGCTTCTGTAATGGGAAATATGCCAGGCAGTGGTTGAATTAGGTATAAACCTTACAGATATTGACAAAATAAAGGAATATCCCAATGGATAGAATTACCGATAAAGCCCCTGTCAATTAGGACTAATTTATCATTGATTTATTCAGAAATTATGTTATCTTTATATAGAACATACAAAAGAGGAAACAACCGTCTGCAAGGCGGTTGATCTAACAAAACAATAAGCCTGCCTATACGGCCCAGCGCAATATAGCAGGCTTATTTGTTTTCCGTTTACATATTTTTGGCAGATGATGCGTGAGAAATAAGTTTTGAAAAAAATAAAAAAATCTGATACAATATATAGACAAAGGGCTTGCATTAATTGCAAGGTATAGTAAAATATATGTTGTATACGGAATATATGGATAGAGGAGAGTCGGCGGATGGCGGAGGGTCATATAGTAGCGGGGAGGCAATTCCGCACTAAGACAGATTATGAGGCTGCCCTAAGGGATAAGAAAAAAATCGACAAGATATGTTCGGAATATGATCTGAAGAACCCGGAAGCGGTGCTGGAGCTGTATGGAAAGCTGAAAGCGGGCGATTATCGTTTTGAGACGATGGTAGGGAATGACTTCGATGATAAGATATATGAACTGTCCGAAAGGCAGAAGGATGGAAAAGAAAGCAGCAAGGAAGGCCGGAAGAAACAAGGCAGGGTAAAGGGGAAGAAAGTTCAAAAGAAGGGAAATGCAGCAACTGATGGAAAAAACAGTGTTTCTCTGGAAGACTTGGATAAGGAAATGCAGCGGGAAGTGGCCGCCCAGCTCAAAGCAAGGGATCGGAGGAGAAAGCTGCTGGTAGCTCTTTGTACAGCCGGGGCAGTGCTATGCTTCGGATATTTTGGTGTTTATTATTATCTGGCAGAGAAAACGGATAATGATTATAGCCAGCTGGCGGATTTGAAGAACAGCGACGCGCTGGCGAACACATCCACGGAGGAAACGCTGGTGGTGCGCGGACAGGAAGAAGAGATCGAGCTTCCTGATGTTCTGGATGAATATAAAACATTATATAATAAGAACAGAAGGCTAATCGGATGGCTGAAAATTGACGATACAATAATAGACTATCCGGTGATGCAGACAACGAACAACGAATATTATCTGGATCATAACTTTAACCAGGAGAAGGATAATAACGGCAGTATCTTTATGGATAAGGACTGTATGGCATGGCCAAGATCCCAGAACCTGATCCTTTACGGGCATCATATGAGATCCGGCAAGATGTTCGGTGATCTGGAAAAATATGCGAAAGAATCTTATTATCAGGAACACAGTATCATCCAGTTCGATACTATATATGAGAAGGGCACATATCAAGTCATGTACGTATTTCGGACGAAGGTGTTGAAAGAGAATGAGATTGCTTTCAAATACTATCAGTTTATCGACGCGAATTCCGGGGAAGAGTTTAATTCCTATATGAAGGAAATGGAAGGGATGTCATTGTATGACACCGGGGTGACAGCCGGGTATGGGGACGATTTGTTGACATTGTCTACCTGCGACCATTCACAGACGGACGGAAGGTTTGTCGTGGTGGCAAAAAGGGTGCAGTAATAAATAGAGTTAGCTTTACGATGGAGGAGAGCAAGAATGGCTAAGGGCAAGAAAGCAAAAAAGAAAAACTGGAAATTGAGAAGGCAGCTGCGCAAGACGTTTGGCTGTCTGTTTATGATTTCCGCGTTGATAGTGACGGCAATTCCGGTGCAGCCGACGGAGGCGAAGCTTGGAAATCCTCAAAATGCTGGATGGACACAGGATGTTGCCGATTTTGCCAGTGACTGGGTGTATTCGAAAACAGCTAATATTCCAGATGTAATGAAGAATGTTACAACAGCAAGCAAGCCGCCGGTGTATTATGATGAAAACCAGCAATACCGCTTTGTGTATGTGGATAGTAATGGAAAATGGGATAAAACTTCTAACAGAATTAAATCGGCCGTGATTGTAGGATTCGTCAGGAAAGCGCTGCCAAATACAATAACGGTACCTGCAAGCGTGGATGCATACATAAGGTATATGGATACATCTAACCCTAATTCAGAAAGCCTGTATGCAGCAGCAAATAAACAAGGCAGGCCTTTATATTACAAGGTGCCGAAAACTAAAACGAGAAATATTGATAATACACCGGTTCTGAGCAGTCAGGATTTAAACGGGGACCGCATAATTAACGACTATATTTACCCTGAAACTGGCGAATATGCTTATTCAAAGACAGATGACTTTGTAGAGCCGGCAGCAGAGGAATCTGTATCGGGAAGGGCGGATCCTGATTTTGGCGGTTTTAAGCCGTGTACACCGGAAACGAAATCAATTTGGCAAGAAATGGATTTATACTATTATGATCTTGATAACGGAGTTCCGCCTGCTGGGGCAACAGGCACAGACGAAAATACGGATAAGAATTGGAAAGTAGCGTATGGCGATGATGTCGGGAGGATTGCTGCTGCGCCAGTAGAATTTATAGGAAATTATTGCGTTACAGCAACTAGTGACGATTTAAAAACATCCAGTGTATCGGATAGTGTCTTTGGGGGCACAACGGATCCGGCTAAAAATATTAGAACGATAAAGTTTGGAGTAGATAAACAGGGGCTGTCTCCGTTACGGGGAATTGGAAATTATGCATTTTATAACTGCAGTGGTATCAACAGCGTTCAATTTGGGAATGGTTTGGCCACATTGGGGAATTATGCGTTTGGACGCTGCATAAGTCTGCAGTCTGCAACATTGGTGCAACAGACTGGTGATGGAGGGACGACGGGCGCTTCCCTTGGGACATTAGGTGCGGGCGCATTTTATGGCTGTGAGAAACTGACTTCATTTGTAGTCCCTTATTCCGTCAGCGAGATTGGTGATTTCTGTTTTAAAGACTGCATGGGTTTGGAAGAGGTTACGCTGACCCTTGACGAGAAAGCGGGATCAGGATCCAGTCTGGAAAAAATAGGTTACAGAGCTTTTGAAGGCTGTTCAGCATTGAAGAAGTTGGTATTGCCACATTCTTACAAAGGCGCAGAAGGTGGCAGCAACAAAGGTGGAGTGAGTGATAAACCAGATGCTGAGGTTGGCGGAAATGTTTTCCACCTTTCGACAGTAAAAGGCTGCACAAGTCTGGAATTTATTAAAACCTTTGACCGAAATATAAAATTTGTATCGGATGCGCCTCAAGCAGCCGGTGATACCAGTGAACCTGGAGACGGGTATAATAAAGGTCAAGGATTGGTTGACGGGGCTTATAGCTTTGCCGCGTTTAAAAATGAAGTGGGCGATAAATTTTATTTTGAAGGTCCTGGATATACCACCAACCTTGGGGACACGAAAACGCCGGTTCATAATGTGGCAAACGTATATCACATTCCCTTTAAATATTTAAATGAATTTATATATGAAATAGTGGAAAATGGTTATGACGCAGATGATAAATCGGTTGGTTTGGTATTTCAGGTGGATGGTGAAGGGAATCTTATTAAATTCCAGGTAGAGAATCCGGATGGCAGTATAGCCAGCAATGTCCGTGTACCAGAAATTATTATGCCGGAATCTGTTGGTAATAAAAATATTATTTCTATAGATGCAGGGAGTTTTGACCATAACTGCTTTATTGAGAAAGTGCAGATACCGGGAACAGTAAAAAATATTAGGTCTGGTGCGTTTACTGGCTGTCATAATTTGAAACATGTTATTTTTAGTGATGCAGCAGTAATTGAACTAATAGAAGACGATGCTTTTGCTACACAGGTAGTGGATAACAATCACGGGAATTCGGCTATATATCCGAACACATGTCAGCCGAGTGATTTTCCAGATGCGGATGGAAATGAATTTGAAGATTTTAAAGGAACTGACTATATACCATTTTTGAGTTTTACCGGAGCGATAGAAACAAACGATGGAAAAAATACAAAGCCGTTTGAATATGCGATGAAATCCAAATCAAATATTAATCACCCGAACCAGCAGCCGACGTACATTACATATTACAGCGGGATACCTACGAATTTAACGGTGAGATATAATCCGGATCCAGAAGTGGCAAGGGCGGAGTTGGTACATTTTCCGGCGATGAAGGATTTGGCAGAAGGATTCCAGGTGACAAAGGATGAATATGGTAATGGTGCATATCAGCCCCATGGTTCGACGGCGTATTACAGATATCCATATATGACAGACCAACTGGCAAATGACCTGAAAGAGGCCGCGAAAGGGAACGCTTTATCGGAAGCAATGGCAAATGTAGTTAACAGCGTAGAAAATATTGTAATTCCGGTAGGGGTTGCTGGTGTGAAGCAAGGTCTGTTTTCTGGATTGAATACGGATGGAAATGTTATAGGCGGGAAACAAGTTCCCAAATTAGATGAAAACGGAGATCCGATTCCGGAAAAAAATGACGATGGATCTAACAAAACAGATGCAGAGGGCAATATTATATATGAAAAGGAAACGGTGGAAGGTAAGCCGGATGCAGCTTATCAAGCACCAGCAAAAGATGTAAAGACCCTTACGACCAAGGGAATCACGGAGATTGAGCCATATACATTCGGTTGGATGCCTGAGCTGACAAAGGCATATGTGAGCGGTTCAGCAACGATAGGGAATTATGCATTTGATGAATGTCCGAAGCTGGAGTATGCAGAGATAGGAAAGGAAACATCTGCATTGGGGCTTAGACCTTTTAGCGGCTGTGATAAGCTGGCAGAAGTGAAGTTTAATGAAAATCCGAGTTTTACAGCTGAAGAGGGGATAATCTATGGAATAGATGGGAGCGGGGCAAAAGTTAAAATTGTACAATGCCTTCCGGGAAAAGGAGAAGTTGTTGGCTCCTTCAATGTAGGACCTGATGAATTTAAAGATATTAAGGAAATATCCCCAGAGGCATTTATGGACTGTCCTAATATTTTTGATGTAGATTTAACATCTTCTTTAATTACAACGGTGCCGGAGATGTGTTTTGCTGAATCAAAAACATTAGCGACTGTGAGATTGCCTAATACAATTAAGACAATACAAAATGGGGCGTTTTGGAATACTGGTTTGAAACAGATAATGATTCCTGACAGTATAGTCTCTATATCGAACGATGCTTTTGCAACGGTTGAGAAAGACAGTGATGGGAATTATGGAAAGCCATCAAGTGATAGGGAATCGAAGGTTGTTTTCATTACTACTTTAGACAGTAATGCCGCTGAATACGCAAAGTTGTATTCTTATATTGATGTCAAGGAAAACGACGATCTGAGAGGTAGTATTGAGATTACGTTGATGGATGCAGTGGATCCAAGCAACCCGAAGCAGTACGATGTAAAACGTGTTTTGAAAGGAGAAAACCTAGAGCTGACCATTCTGGATATTCCGGATCATACGGCAGAAGGCTATCGCTTCTCCCATTGGCAGCCAGACCCGAAGGATATTAATCCGATTGTTGCACCTATGCCAATCTGGGCGATGTATGAGAAGATCGGAGCCAACATGTATACCGTTCGTTTCTTCGATATTAACAAAGAGGAAATGAAAGATTATACGCAGCAGGTAGAAGAAGGCAAGGATGCCGTACCGCCTTCCCGCGATGTGATGGCGGTAGATGGAAAAGTATTTACCGGCTGGGACAGAGCCTATACAGAGATTAAAGGCAACGTAGATATTTATGCACAGTATTCTGACAGAACGGAAGGCATGTACTATGTAACCTTCTATACGGATTCTGATTTGAAGACGGTGATCGGAAAGACACAGGAAGTCAAAGAAGGAGAAAGTGCGATAGAACCGGCGCACCCGACGAAGGAGGGCTATACCTTTTCGGCATGGTCTTCCGATGGATGGAAGAATGTAACAAGAGACTGGGATATTTTTGCAGTATATACACAGGGTGGCGGCACAAACCCGGATGATCCGAACAAGCCGGACGATCCGAATAAGCCGAATAATCCAAACAACCCGAACAATCCCGGGAATTCCGGCGGGGATGATGAAGATAACGACAAGGACAAAGACAAGGATAAAGACTCCGTATCCGAAAATGCTACCAAATACAAGGTGACAGTCAACGGAGGAAGCGGTTCCGGCGATTATACGGCGGGTACGATCGTACCGATCAACGCTTATGCGAGAGCGGACGGCACAGTATTCGACAAATGGACCAGTTCTTCCAACGGAGTAGGGTTTGTGAACCAGACGGCGATATCGACGACCTTTACGATGCCGGCTAATAACGTGGAGATCACGGCCAACTTTAAGGCGGATACCTCTTCGGTAAGCGGTAACTCCAGAAGCGCACGAAGGAACTCGACGACGACGGTGGATGTGAATAAGAGCGGTATTTCCAATACTGGCCTGGCTTCGGCGAATGTGAACGGCTCTTCAGATAATTATGTAGTCAGGATTACGGATGATGCCCAGGCGACGGCGGCAGTGATTGCGGCTCTGGAAGGGAAATACGGCAATCTGAATAATATCGCTTATCTGCCTATGGATATCAGCCTCTATGATTCGACGGGACAGACAAAGATTACGGATGTGTCAGGCATCAGCGTGGATATTACGCTTCCGCTGCCGGATGGATTGATCCAATATGCCGGGAATAACAGGGCGGCAAGCGTAGTGAACGGCAGACTGGAAGATTTGGCGACGAAGTTTACAACGATCGACGGCGTACCGTGCGTGCAGTTTACTGCGACCCATTTCTCGCCGTATACGATCTATGTGGATAAGGGCAACCTGACAGAAGGCTTGATCGACGCGACACCGAAGACCGGCGACCCGATTCATCCGAAGTGGTTCCTGGCAGCAGGGCTGGCATGTATTTCTATCATATTGTTCTGCAAGAAAGATAAGAGACAGCCCAAGGTGAAAGCAGCTTAAAAAGGCGGAACGGCCGAAAGTGGATGTGGCATTTTATACAGGGGGAGCCTATGATTAAAAAAGTAAGAATTCTGACTGGCGTGTTGCTGCTGTGCGTAGCAGCAGCAGCCGCCTGGTTTTCTCTGCCGGATGTGGAGGCGGCTTCCGCTTCGTCATCGGATTTCCAGATGAAGGGCGATACATTGGTGAAATATACAGGCACGGCTAGCGCCGTGTCTATTCCCACGTCTGTGAAGCATATTGGGAAGGAAGCGTTTCTAGGCCATACGGAGCTGGTGAAGGTGGAAATTCCCGGCTATGTGGAAGATATTGATTATAATGCCTTTAGCGGCTGTACTTCCTTGGAACGGATTTCTATTCCTGATACGGTGACGGCGATCGGCAACGGGGCATTCAGCGGATGCAGCAATTTGAAGTCCGTTAAGCTTGGCAAGAAGGTACGGAAATTGGGGACAGGCGTGTTTGCGGACTGCCATATGCTGTCTTCCATGAGCATCAGCATATATAACGAGGACTTGTCTTATGAGGACGGGGTCGTATACAGCAAGGATAAGACGATCGTATACGCGATGCTCCCCGGTTATGATGGTGCTGTTTACCGAATGCCTTCTACCGTAAAGACAATTAAAAATAATGCGTTCTGGGGATGTCGGAACTTGGAAAGAGTGTATTTTGGAAGCAACGTGACATCCATACCGGATTATGGCTTTACGGGCTGTACAAGCTTGGAGAAGGTTTCTTTCCCTTATTCCCTGCGGCGTATCGGCATAAAGGCCTTTGCGGATTGTATTAATCTAGGGGAAACGGAGATTCCCATGTCCGTAGAGAGCATTCATCAGTCGGCGTTTGACGGATGCCCGAAGCTGAAGATTATTGCGGAGGCGGGGTCTGCGGCGGCAGAGTATGAGGCGCAGAGGGATAAATCCAATGTGGCGAATAAGGAATACCAGGATGTCGGCGCAGAAACGGAAGGTGAAGCCGGGAAAGACGGCGAATCCGCAGAGGGATCAGAAGGGAGCGGCACGGGAGAAAAAGTGCTGGGACAGAGTACGATCGTCGGAGGGAATGCGGTTGTTTTTATGGACAACAGCCAATCAAAGGTGCTTTCGGGAAATGAACGGCCGGATACCGGGGAAGTAGAGGAACAGCTTCCTGCGGGGGCAGAGATCATGGGGGGGAGCGGGAATAACGCTTTCATCAAATATACGATTGTAAATAACGAGAAAATTGCCGCACAGGCATATTATAAAAACAGCGACTTGAAGGATTACCAGATCCCGGAAGGGATAAAAGAAATCGGAGAATTTTCTTTTGCCAGGTCGGGGCTTACTTCGATTACGATTCCCGAGGGCGTGACTTCCATCGGCTACGGGGCATTTTACCATTGCGATGATCTGGCGGATATTGAGATACCTTCTACCGTTACGGAGATAGAGCCGTCTGCCTTTGCGGAAACAAAATGGATGAAGAACCAGGGAAAGGACAGAGCGAATCCGTTTACGGTAGTAGGGGACGGCATTTTGATCGCCTATGGCGGCATGGGAAGCCAGATCAGGATTCCGAACGGCGTAAAACAGATCGGAGCGGAGGCATTTAAGGGAAATACCAGAATCACGGGCGTGATCTTTCCGTCCAGCGTTACAGTGATCGGAGAGGATGCGTTTGCCGGATGCAGCAGCCTGACCAGCATATCCGGCGGGGACTATCTGGAAGAGATCAGGGACAGGGCGTTTGAAGGATGCCCTCTCAGCACCATTAAGATTCCCGCATATGTGGAAAAAGTAGGGCTGAGAGCCTTTGACATGACGGAATCGGGCAAAGAAGAGAGGACGAAGAACGCAGTATTTCTCGGAAAAAAGCTGCCGGTTGCTTCCTATGAAAAGACGGCGACTCATTTTGTGAATGACACATATAGGGATGCAGTGTTAAAAGATATACGGATCGCGGTTGTGGACGGCGGCATTACGGCCTCCGATATAGCGGGGACGGTGCTGGATTATGATGCAGGAGGCTACAGAGGGCTGGTGTGCAGCGTGGAACAGGCGGCGGATGGCGATACACCCGGCATATTAAAAGTAAAATATTGCATGCTCCAGCCGGGGGATGTCAACAGCAGGACTCTGCCGAAGCAAGTGCTGATATATGGAAAGCCCTATGACTTGGCCGGGCAGGAAGAGATGGAATATCTTCTTGGAACGGAAGCAGGAGGGGAAGAAGGCTCTGTCGTTGTGGAAGTCAACAGCAGCACGCTCCCGGGTCAGCCAGATGTCACCGCGCAGATAGCAGGAAGCCAGGAAAATTACATTCTTCGTATCAGCGATAACAACGCGGCTGGAGAGACAATCAGCAGCGCTTACCGCAGGGCGGTGTCCGGCGGTCAGCTGAGGAGCCTCCAGACCTATGATATCAAATTGTATGACGCGGCCAGCGGTGTTCCGATCACGAAGCTGGGCAGACAGCGGATGACGATTACGGTTCCGAAGCCGAACGGCGTGCTGGCAGAAGGTCTGAAAGTCGTCTGCCTGGACGGGGACGGCCAGTTGGAACGCGTGGAATCCAGCGTGGTGACGGTGAACGGCCAGCAATGCGTACAATTCCAGGCTAATCATTTTTCGGTTTATGGGATTTGTAATTAAGATTTTTAAGAGTAACGAATAACCGCCCCCGGCATAAATTAATTAAAAAGCCGGGGGCGGTTTATGTTTCGTGTCAGGCAGCAGATCGGTTGTACGGACGAAGTGGTAGATTCCTGCAGAGGGAGAAATCTGTCAAAGGAAAATAGCATCAGAGTCGCATTGTTGGATACAGGAATCAGCTCCCATCCGGACTTGGCAGGGAGAGTGGATGCCTTTTATGACTTTCTCCGGGGGGAAAAGAACGCCTATGATGACAGCGGTCATGGAACCCATGTGGCGGGCTGTATAGGGGGCAGCGGAAAGGTTTCCGGCGGGATGTATAAAGGGATATGCCCCTGGTGCCGGCTGATTGTTGGAAAGGTACTGGACCGTAACGGCGACGGCAATATGGACGACATGTACCGGGGAGTGGAATGGGTATTGGAAAATAAGGACAGATACCGCATCCGCGTATTGAATATTTCCATTGGAATCGGCCATATCGAAAATGAAGAAAAAATGCAGGAATTGCTGGAAATCGTGGATGAGGCATGGAAGAGCGGCATTGTGGTAGTATGCGCGGCGGGGAATATGGGGCCGGATCCGATGACGTTGTCCCCGCTTGGCGCCAGCAAAAGAGTGATTACGGTAGGCTGCCATGACGGCGGCTTTTATTCCGGCAAAAGTTCTCTGTGCGAGAGTTATTCGGGCAGGGGGCCGTCCCCTTATGCGGTGAAGAAGCCGGATGTGGTTGCCCCGGGAACGGATATTATTTCATGCAATGCGGCCTGCCGTCCTTCTTTCCGGGGATATCGGAATGCTTATCTGAAAAAAAGTGGCACTTCCATGGCAACGCCCATTGTGTCAGGGGCGGCGGCTCTGCTGTTACAGAAATACCCGGAGCTTTCCAATGAGCAAGTAAAGCGGAAAATCAATTATAGCGCGACAGATATGCATGAACCATGGACGAAGCAGGGATGGGGCATGGTCAATGTGGGCAGGCTGATCCGCATTTGAGAAAAATCATATTGACACTTATCGTATGATTGCATACAATTATACTCGGTAGAGCATAAGGGATATGCGAGATGTCAGTATGATGGGAAGTGTGGAGAAAAATGGGCAATTATGATTTGAAGCAGGAAGTAACGGACAAATATTCTTTAAGGGGGAGGGTCTTCAGCAAGCTCAGGGCGGATATTTTAAGCGGAAAGTATAAAGATCATGAAGAGCTGAAGGAAGTCGCCATCGGAGAGGAATTAGGAGTAAGCCGAACCCCCGTCAGGGAAGCTTTCCGCCAGCTGGAACTGGAGGGGCTGATCCAGATCATTCCGAATAAGGGGGCGTATGTGACGGGAATCACCGCCAAGGATGTACAGGATATTTATATGATACGTTCCCTGTTGGAAGGGCTTTGTGCCAGATGGGCGACGGAGCATATAACGGAAGCGCAGCTGGAGGAATTGGAGGAAAACGTATATCTGGCGGATTTTCATGCATCTAAGGGACACTTGGACCAGATGGCGGATCTGGACAACCGTTTTCATCATATTTTATATGAAGCATGTAACAGCAGACAGCTGGAACGGTTGCTGGTGGATTTCCACGAATATGTCCTCCGGGTCAGGAAACAGACGCTGTCCAACGGCGGGCGGGGAAAAATATCCAATGATGAACACCGACAGATCATGGAAGCGATCAAAGCCAAAGACGGAGGCAGGGCGGAGGAACTGGCCCATGAACATATGACTAACGCCTACGACAATATGGTAAAGAACGGTTTGTACCATATTTATCCGACGGAAGGTTAGGACAAGACATGTTTTCCTTGTAATATAAGAGTAAATCACATATAATGAAACAAGATTGGAAAGGAGCGTAGAACAGGCATATGGACAAGATTAAAATGATAACCCCGCTGGTTGAGATGGACGGGGATGAGATGACGAGAATTCTTTGGCAGATGATCAAGGACGAGCTGCTTCTGCCTTTTATTGATTTAAAGACGGAATATTACGATCTTGGCCTGGAACATCGCAATGAGACCGATGACCAGGTGACAATAGATTCTGCAGAGGCTACGAAAAAATACGGGGTGGCCGTGAAATGCGCGACGATTACGCCCAATGCGGCCCGTATGACGGAATACAACCTGAAGGAAATGTGGAAAAGCCCGAACGGGACGATCCGCGCGATACTGGACGGAACTGTTTTCCGCTCGCCTATTGTGGTAAAGGGCATTGAGCCTTGCGTGAAGAACTGGGAAAAACCGATTACGATCGCCCGCCATGCTTACGGCGACATATATAAAAATGTGGAAATCAAAGTTCCGGGAGCGGGAACGGCAGAGCTTGTTTTTACGGCCGAAGACGGAGCCGTGACAAAAGAAACGGTTCATGTATTCCAAGGGACAGGTATTTTACAAGGCGTACATAATACGGATGCTTCGATTGGAAGCTTTGCAAGGGCATGCTTCAATTATGCTTTGGATACCAGGCAGGATCTCTGGTTCGGAGCAAAGGATACGATTTCCAAGAAATATGACCATGATTTTAAGGATATTTTCCAGGAGATCTATGAGAAGGAATATAAAGAAAAATTTGAAGAGGCGGGGATTGAGTATTTTTACAGCCTGATTGATGATATTGTGGCAAGAGTGATGAAGGCGAAAGGAGGGTTCATCTGGGCATGCAAGAACTATGACGGGGACGTGATGAGCGACATGGTTTCTTCGGCCTTCGGTTCCCTGGCGATGATGACGTCCGTCCTTGTTTCGCCTACGGGAGTTTATGAATACGAAGCGGCTCATGGAACGGTGCAGAGGCATTATTACAAACATCTGAAGGGGGAAGAGACTTCCACGAATTCGGTGGCGACGATTTTTGCTTGGACCGGCGCGCTGCGCAAGAGAGGGGAACTGGACGGGATCCATGAACTGGCGGAGTTTGCGGACAAGCTGGAAAAGGCTACATTAGCAACGATTGAGGCCGGGAAAATGACGAAGGATCTGGCATTGATTACCTCGCTGGAGAATGTGACGGTATTGAACAGCGGGGATTTTATTAAGGAAATCAGAAGGACTTTGGAGTCTATGTAAAAAGGAAGCTGCTGTATCCCTGTGAATGGGGATACGGCAGCTTTTTAGGTGTCTTTTATGTTTCCGATTCCAGCATTTCCCACCGTTCCATCAAGCTTTCCAGTTCGTCTTGGACTTGGTTCTTTTCCTTGGAAAGCTCCTGGAGCTTTGCCACATTCGTGCAGATATCGGGTTGAATCATCAGCTTATCGATCTCGGCATCTCTGTTTTCCAGCGCTTCGATCCGTCCTTCAATTTTTTTTATTTCATTTTCCCGTTTCCGCTGTCTGGCCTGCTGCTCTTTCTGCTCCAGCCAGCTCAATTTGGCAGAGGATTCTTTTTCCATATTGCCGGCGCTGGGGAACGCAGTTCCATGGGAGCCAGTATCGTTTTGGGGGGAATTGGTGGAAACGGTAGTGGTTTCCTGCTTTTTTTCCAGATAATAATCATAGTCTCCCAGATAGTTCGTCAGGCTGCCGCCGGATAATTCCAGGATGCGGCTGGCGGTACGGTTGATAAAATAACGGTCATGGGAAACATAAAGCACGGTGCCGGCATAACCATTCAGCGCATCTTCCAGGATCTCTTTGGAAGCGATGTCCAGGTGGTTGGTAGGCTCATCCAGAATGAGAAAATTAGATTCTGACAACATGAGCTTGGCCAGGGAAACCCGGCCCCGTTCCCCGCCGCTGATGTCCCCGATGCGTTTAAAAACGTCTTCCCCGGTAAAAAGGAAAGCGGCCAGCGTATTGCGGATTTCCGTGTTGGTCAGCGTCGGATAGTCGTCGGAAATTTCCTCAAACAGTGTTTTTTCTGTATGAAGGACATGATGCTCCTGGTCGTAATAGCCTATGTGTACATTGGTCCCTGTGCGGATGGAGCCGCTGTCGGGATCCAGCAGTCCGTTGATAATTTTTAGTATAGTAGTTTTTCCTGTGCCGTTATCGCCGATGATTGCCACGTGTTCCCCTCTCTTCAGCTCAAAACCGATATCCTGGAATAAATGCAGCGAACCGAAAGATTTGGACAGGTTTTCAATAAAAAGGACATCATTTCCGCTGACATATTTGGGTTCTAAGGAAATATGCATGTCGGTGCGGGCTTCGGAAGGCTTTTCCAGGCGTTCGATTTTATCCAGCATTTTTTCCCGGCTTTCTGCCCGTTTGATGGATTTTTCCCGATTGAAGGATTTTAACTTGGCGATGACCTCCTCCTGGTGTTTGATTTCCTGCTGCTGGTTCATATAAGCCTTGATCTGCGCGGCGCGCAGAGCCTCTTTTTTTACGGCGTAATCGCTGTAGTTTCCGAGGAATGTGGTCGCTTTTGTCTGGTCGATTTCGATGATTTTATTGGAAATGCGGTCCAGAAAATAGCGGTCATGGGAAACGATGATGACGGCTCCTTTGTAATTCAGCAAATAGGTTTCCAGCCAGGCGATGGAGGACATATCCAGATGGTTGGTCGGCTCGTCCAGGATGATCAGATCGGGTTTTTGCAGCAGCAGTTTGCCGAGGGCAACCCGTGTCTTCTGTCCGCCGGAAAGCGTGGAAACGGATTTGGAGAATTCTTCTTCCGGGAAGCCAAGCCCTTTTAATACGCCGGTCAGTTCGCTGCGGTAAGTATAGCCGCCGTTTGACTCGAACTGGTGGGTGAGCAGGGCATAGGATTCCATCAGGCGTTCCAAATCCGCCCCGGAAACGGACTTCATGCGCTGTTCGGATTCCCGGATACGATTTTCCAGGTCGATCAGGTTCTGTTTGACTGTCAGAAGTTCGTCATAAATGGAGTTTTGGCTGTCCACAGACTGGTTTTGCGAAAGATACCCCAGGCTTTTATTCCGGGAAAGGACGGCGCTGCCTTCATCGGCGGAAAGTTCTCCCACGATAATACGGAGCAGGGTCGTTTTTCCTGCTCCATTAATCCCGACGATAGCGGCTTTGTCCTGGTCTTCTATATGAAAGGAAACATTTTGCAGTATTTTTTTTTCATGAAATGCTTTGCAGATGTTCTGGCATGACAGTATCATCTTGAATTCCTCCTGGTGCAATAATATCAACGATTATACCCATCCATTTTACCTATCGGGAAACATGCTGTCAACATTCATTTGACATTATTTTAACAGTCTTATATAATAAATAAGAAACAACTAATATAGGGGGCAGCACCGTGGAAGAGAAGGAAATTTCGCAGGCGGTTATCGGCCGTCTGCCTCGGTATTTCAGATATCTGGGGGAGCTTAAGGATGAAGGGACGGAAAGGGTATCCTCACAGGAGCTGAGCGATATTATGCAGGTTACTGCTTCACAGATCAGGCAGGATTTGAATAATTTCGGCGGTTTTGGGCAGCAGGGATACGGGTATAATGTAGAGTTTCTCTATGAGGAAATCGGCAAGATCCTCGGACTGGACCGGAAATACGATCTGATCATTATAGGGGCGGGCAACCTGGGGCAGGCGCTGGCTAATTATATGAATTTCGAACGGCGCGGTTTTTTGTTCCGGGGCATATTCGACAATAACCCGGCGCTCTACGGAAAAAAAATAAGAGGAATCGAAGTGCAGTCCATGGAGTGCATGGAGCAGTATGTGCTGGATAACCATATCGACATTGCAGTGCTTACCATCCCGAAAAGCGAGGCGGCGGAAGTTGCGGAAAAATTGATTCGGTGCGGCATCAAGGGTATATGGAACTTTGCCCACCTGGATCTAAAGGTGCCGGAGGGGGTACAAGTAGAAAATGTCCATCTGTCCGACAGCCTGATGAAGCTGTCTTATAATATTAGCAGATTTCAGAACGAAAAATGACGGACAGAAAGGCTGGGTGTTGTTATGGCACGTTCAGAGAATGCGTTCAGGGAAGCGTTGGCCGGAAAGAAGATTCCTGTGTTGACATTGGATAACAAGTGGCATCAGCTTTTTACGCAGGCGCAGACCGAGATACCGACAGAAGTACGGCGCGGGGAAGAGAAATTAAATGAGCTTTTAAAAAGACAGGGGAAGCTCAATACGGAATCAAAAGAAATACGGAAGCTGAAAAAAAGGCTGATGGCGGAAATCATGGAATTGGCGGATTCAGCGGGCGGGAACCCAAGCGCGGCTGCAGAAAAGAAGATGGAGGAAGACAGGCGGCTGATTAGCGAGTGCAATGAAAAACTGGAGGATTATGCCAGGGAGCTGAAGCTGCTGCCGGAGGAAATCGATAAGATCAACTATAGGCTGATGCTGATCACGATGGATGTCTGCTACCAAAGGATTGCTGAAAATACAAGGGAGATCGACGGGATCGACGAATGGGTCAAGGGGATCCGGGTGGAAATCAAGAAAAAGCTGATCCGAAAAGGGGAAAGCGAGAAGACGGTTTTTGACTTGTATTCTTATATGCATGATATTTTCGGCGCAGAAGTGATAGAAATATTTGATATGAAATATAACCCGGAAGAGAGGAAGAAGGCCCAGGCTGAAAAAGCGGCCAGGAGAAGGGCGGATTCCGAACAGAAGAAAACCGGGGTGAAAAAGGCATAGGGAAAAATGCGTCAGAACAGTGTTTTTGGCGCATTTTTATGCGCAGGCCCGTGCTGATAAAATAGGACGCAGGCGCGGTATGCGGGCTGCGCGGCGAGCAAGGGGGATTGGGATGGAAAAAGAATATCTTGTTTTTGCAGGAGAGATGAAAGAATACGATAAGAATACGATCGAATATTTTGGTATGCCTTCGATGGTTCTCATGGAACGGGCAGCCCTTGCCGCAGCGGAGGAGATCGAAGCGAGGTTCCCTGGAGGGGGGCGCGTGCTTGTGGCGGCCGGCAGCGGAAATAACGGCGGGGACGGCATTGCCGTCGGCAGGATACTAAGGCTGCGCGGTTTTTCGGTGGACTTTTTCCTGGCAGGAGAGCGGGGGAAATGCAGCAAGGAGACGGAAGCGCAGATCCAGATCATAGAGAAATACGGGTGTCCGTTGCAAAACAAAATGAAAGAGAAAGAATATGATATTATTGTGGATGCCTTGTTCGGGATCGGCTTATCGAGGGAACTGGAGGGCAGCTTTGCGGATGCGGTCCGCAGAATAAATGAAAGCGGAGCTTTTATCTGCTCCATAGATATACCTTCCGGCATCCATACGGACAGCGGCCAGGTAATGGGAGAGGCGGTGAACGCGGATCTGACGGTGACTTTTGGGTGGAAAAAACTGGGTCATGTTCTTTATCCGGGGCATGCCTATGCGGGAGAGATTGTTTGCCGGGATATCGGGATCACACAGGAAAGTTTTTTAGGAAGGATGCCGAAAGTATATACTTATATAGGGGATGCAAGCGATGGAATGCCCTGCCGGAACGGGGGAGGCAATAAAGGAACGTTCGGAAAAATCCTTGTGGTCGCGGGCAGCATCAATATGAGCGGGGCATGCGAACTTTGCGCTAGGGCTGCCTATCGGGCGGGCGCAGGGATGGTGAAAGTGATAACGCCGGAGGAAAACAGAACCATCATCCAGTCCGGCGTGCCGGAGGCTCTTCTTTCTACTTATCCGGCAAAAGGGGAGATTTCGCCGCAGCTGCATAACATATTGGAGAAGGGGTTGCAATGGGCGGATTGCATCGTCATAGGACCTGGCATAGGGATGGGCATACAGGCATATGCCATGTTGAAACAAGTCCTGGGGGAAGAAAAGAAGCCGCTGGTCATCGATGCCGACGGGCTAAACCTGATAGCCAAAAGCCCGGAACTACAGCATTTTCTGGAGAGCGAGCGGCAGGAGAACGGCGGGCGGGCAATCATTCTAACGCCTCATCTTGCTGAATTTGCCAGGCTGTATGGCTGCACGGTGGAAGAGGCGAAGAGAGATATCCTGCAAAAACCGAAGGAACTGGCGGACCGATGGGGCTGCACTGTCGTATGCAAGGATGCCAGGACGGCGGTCGCTGCTCCGGCGAAGGAAGAGATCTATATGAATACATCCGGCAATGATGGCATGGCGACTGCGGGGATGGGAGATGTGTTGGCCGGAACGATCGGCGGTCTGCTGGCCCAGGGGATGGAAGCGGAAAAAGCGGCTGTTCTCGGCGTGTATATCCATGGACTGGCAGGGGACAGGGCGGCAGAGGAAAAGGGGAGATATGGATTGATGGCGGGGGATGTGGCCGAATGTTTGGGAAGCGCCATGAAGCGGAAAGGTATGGAAATAGTGTGAAAAATCACACTGATGTGCTGATTTTTCACACGGCTATTTGTGCCGGAGCGTCACAAATAAGCCTTGATGGCAGACGCAAATTGGAGATTTGCGTCGCCCCGTCGCGTAAACGCTTCGGAATGGAGATTAAAATGACAGAGAAATACAACAGGGTTTATGCAACCGTTGACTTGGATAGGCTTCGCGCGAATGCGGAAGGGATGATCGCAAAGCTTGGCAAGGGGACGAAGATGATCGGCGTAGTCAAAGCGGACGGTTACGGACACGGAGCCGTTCCGGCGGCGAAGGAATTAGAATCGCTGGACGATATTTGGGGATTCGGTGTCGCTACGGAAGAAGAGGCGGTTATTTTAAGAAAATCAGGGATCCACAAGCCAATCTTGTCTTTGGGTTATGCTTTTCCTTATCATTATAAAGAAATGATGGAGAATGATATCAGGATTACCGTATTCCGCCAGGATATGCTGGAACAGCTGGGAAAAGCGGCAAATGAAGCGGGAAAGACGGCAAAGATCCATATAAAAGTGGATACGGGGATGTCGAGGATCGGCATTTCCCCGGATGAAGAAGGAATGGCGTTCGTCCGAAGGGCGCTGCGGATGCCGGGAATTGAAGTGGAAGGAATATTTACTCATTTTGCAAAGGCAGATGAAGAGGACAAAGCTCCGGCCAGGCGCCAGCTGTCGGTGTTCCATGATTTCGTGCAGAGGGCGGAAAAAGAAAGCGGATGCCGCATTCCGCTTTGCCATTGCGCCAACAGCGCGGCGGCTTTGGAACTGCGGGAGGCGGATATGGACGCCGTTCGGGCAGGAATCGCTCTTTACGGCCTGTGGCCTTCTGCGGAAACGGCAAGAAATATCATAGATTTAAAGCCGGTTATGGAGATAAAGAGCCGGATCGTTTATCTGAAGGAAGTGGAGCCGGGAACGGAAATCGGATACGGCGGCACTTTTACGGCAGAAAAAAGAATGAAGATTGCCACGGTTCCGGTAGGCTATGCAGATGGGTATCCGAGAGGGCTTTCCAATAAAGGCTACGTCCTGGTTCATGGGAAAAAGGCTCCGGTGGCAGGAAAGGTATGCATGGATCAGTTTATGATAGATGTGACGGACATTTCCGGCGTGTCGGAGGGGGACGTTGTGACATTGATCGGGAAAGAAGGGGAAGAACAGATTACGATGGAAGAGCTTGGGGAACTGTCGGGGCGGTTTAATTACGAGCTTGCCTGCTGCATCGGGAAGAGAGTTCCCCGCATTTATTTAAAATCGGGGAAAGTGACGGCGGCAAAGGATTATTTTCGGGATTTTGAATAGAAATTGAATATCCTCAGATAAACTGGCAATAATTTAGCCATAAAAGTTTAAATGAAGGGTGATAAAAAATGAAACGTGGAGATATTTATTATGCGGATTTAAGGCCTGTGATCGGATCGGAACAGGGAGGCGTGAGACCGGTATTGATTATACAGAACGATGTGGGGAACAAACATAGCCCTACCGTGATCTGCGCAGCCATTACTTCCAAGCTGAATAAGGCGAAGCTTCCCACCCATATCGAATTGAATGCGGATGAATACGATATGGTCAAGGATTCGGTTATTTTGCTGGAGCAGTTAAGGACGATCGACAAGAAACGGCTGAAGGATAAAGTATGCCATTTGGATAGCGAGATTATGGAAAGAGTGAACGAAGGATTGCTGATCAGCCTGGAATTGGGCGTGTTTTGCCAGAATACATAAGAAAATGCCCCGATGTCCTGCCCCATGCTTGACTGCCGGGGCTTTAAATGGTATAGTTTACTGTGATTCTTTAGGTCTATATATTTGGATGGATAAAAGGAGATGGGATTATGGACGATGGCGGGCCTACTGCCAGTATGATTTTATTTATAGCTCTTATTCTGACCGATATGTTTTTTTACGGATTCGGGTCGGCGATCAATAACTTGAATATCAAGGATATTGAAAAGAAAGCCAGGGAAGAAAACGATAAAAAATCCCGCCGGCTGGCAGCTATTATAGAAGAACCGGCGAAATACGTGAATATGGTGCAGCTGATCGTGACGTTGATCAATATTGTCATGGGCAGCTTTTATCTGGGCATCTGGATCAGAGGGATGCGGAGGCTGCTGGAGATTTACGTGAAACCGGATTCCCCTGAAGCGATAGCCATAGGAGCGGAAGTGACGGGAGCGTTGACCCTGATCTGCGCAGTAGCGGTACTGACTTACATATTATTGACTTTCGGAGTGCTGCTTCCGAAGAAGCTGGCAGCCAGATATCCGGAAAAATGGGCTTATATGTGCATCAATCCCGTATATTATGTGATGAAAGCGCTTTCTCCGTTTACGGGGCTTGTGGCGGTAAGCGTAAACGGGATATTGCGTCTGTTCGGAATGAGGCTGGATGACAGCTTGTCGGATGTCACGGAGGAAGAGATCATTTCAATGGTAAACGAAGGCCATGAACAAGGAGTGCTTCTGGCTACTGAAGCGGAAATGATTACCAATATCTTCGAATTCGGGGATAAAGAAGCCCATGACATCATGACCCACAGGAACCAGATCGTAGCCGTGGAAGGCAGCACGCCGCTGAAAGAAGCGATAGAATTCATGCTGGATAATAGTAACAGCAGATTTCCCGTATATGAGGAAAATTTGGATCATATTATAGGCATCCTCCATTTGCGGGATGCGATGCGCATGCATGCCCTTGGGGAAGAGGGGGAGAATAAGAATCTTCCGGTGAAAGAGATAGAGGGATTGCTGCGTGAGGCGGTATTTATCCCGGAAACGAAGAATATCGATGCCTTGTTCCAGATGATGCAGTCAACCAAGACGCAGATGGTGATCGTGGTGGATGAATATGGACAAACCTCCGGGCTGCTGGCTATGGAGGATATTCTGGAAGAGATCGTGGGAAATATCCTGGACGAATATGATGAAGACGAAGAGCATATCGAGGCTACGGACAATGCGGACGAATATATTATAGAAGGAAAAACTCCGTTGGAAGAGCTGGAAGAGCGCTTTGCCATATCGTTTGAAGAAGAGGAGTTTGAGACTTTGAACGGTTTCCTGATTTCCAAACTGGATAAGATTCCGGAAGAAGATGAAGATTTTGACATCGATGTGGATGGTTATAATTTCAAAATTTTATCGGTAGAAAATAAGATGATACAAAGTGTTTTAGTAACGAAAATAAAGCTGCCGGAGCCGGAAGAGGCCGAGGCGGAGGAAAACAACAATAAAAAGGAGAGTTGAGGTATGTCTGGACATTCAAAATTTGCAAATATCAAACATAAGAAAGAAAAAAATGATGCGGCCAAGGGAAAGATTTTTACGATTATCGGCAGGGAGATTGCCGTTGCAGTCAAGGAGGGTGGCCCGGACCCGGCCAATAACTTCAAGCTTGCCCAGGTAATTACAAAGGCGAAAGCAAATAATATGCCGAATGATACGATCGAGCGCGGCATCAAGAAAGCGGCTGGGGACGTGGGGAATGTCAATTATAAGTATGTTACTTATGAAGGATACGGCCCGGGAGGAATTGCCATTATCGTGGATGCCCTGACGGACAATCAGAACCGCACGGCGGCGAATATAAGGAATGCCTTTACGAAAGGGCAGGGGAGCATCGGTACGCCGGGATGCGTGTCTTTTATGTTTGATAAGAAGGGGCAGATCATTATCGATAAAGAAGAATGCTCCATGGAAGCGGATGATCTGATGATGATAGCGCTGGATGCAGGGGCGGAAGATTTCTCAGAGGAAGAGGACAGTTATGAAATCGTGACTGACCCGGACAGCTTTGACGGAGTGAATAAGGCGCTGGAAGAGGCGGGCATTGCCATGATATCTGCGGAAGTGACGATGATTCCCCAGAATTATGTGGATCTGACGGACGAAGCAGCGGTAAAAAATTTGCAGAAAACGTTGGACATGCTGGATGACGATGACGATGTACAGGCTGTTTACCACAATTGGAACGAATAATGCGCCATGGACGTAAGGGAACGGAGGGCATGGAATGAGCAAAGAGTATGGAAGGGAAACAATATGTATCCAGTCAGGCTGGAAACCAAAGAACGGGGAACCCCGAGTGCTTCCGATCTATCAAAGCACGACATTTAAGTATGAAACATCGGAGCAGATGGGCAGGTTGTTTGACCTGGAGGAGAGTGGATTTTTCTATACCCGGCTGCAGAATCCGACCAATGAGTTTGTCGCGCAGAAGATATGCGAATTGGAGGGAGGGGCGGCCGCAATGCTGACCTCTTCGGGACAGGCGGCGAATTATTATGCGGTTTTTAATATTTGCGAAGCCGGTTCCCACGTGGTAATGTCTTCCACGATGTATGGAGGAACCTTTAACCTTCTGACGGTGACGATGAAGAAGATGGGGATCGACTGCACGGTGGTGGATCCGGATGCGCCGGCAGAAGAGATTCATAAGGCGTTCCGGGAAAATACGAAATGTATGCTGGCAGAGACGATTGCCAATCCGGCGCTGGTCGTGCTGGACATCGAGAAGTTTGCAAAAATCGCGCATGCCCATGAGGTTCCCCTGATTGTGGATAATACGTTTGCAACGCCGATCAACTGCAGGCCCTTTGAGTGGGGGGCAGATATCGTCACCCATTCCACGACCAAATATATGGACGGACATGCCCTATGCGTAGGAGGAGCTATTGTGGATTCCGGCAATTTTGACTGGGGGAAATATCCCGATAAATATCCGGGGCTTTGTGCGCCGGATGACTCCTACCATGGGATTACGTATACGGAAAAATTCGGGAAACTGGCTTATATTACGAAAGCGACGACCCAGCTGATGCGGGATCTTGGGGCGATCCAGTCGCCGCAGAATGCATTTTTGCTCAATGTAGGATTGGAAACCTTGCATCTGCGGATGCCAAGACACTGTGAAAATGCCCTGGCTGTGGCGGCGTACCTGGAAAAGCATGAAAAGGTTGCCTGGGTCAATTATCCGGGGCTGGAAGGAAACCAATATTATGAGCGGGCGAAAAAATATATGCCGGATGGGACATGCGGCGTCATTTCCTTTGGATTGAAGGGCGGAAGGGAAGCGGCGGCCGAAATGATGGACCATTTGGAGCTTGCCGCTATCGTGACGCATGTAGCGGATGCCCGTACCAGTATCCTGCATCCGGCGAGCCATACGCACAGGCAGATGAATGACCAGCAGCTTATGGAGGCGGGCGTTGCTCCCGATATGATCCGGCTTTCGGTGGGGATCGAAAATAAAAATGACATCATAGCGGATTTGGAACAGGCGTTGGATAAAATATAAACCATAAGGAATGAATAATAACATGAAAATGAAAAAAACGTGGTTCAGTTATCTGCTGTGGATGTCTTTTGTGGTACTTACGGCGGCATTGGCCGCAGGTAATCTGCCGGCAGCTATGGAAATGCTGTCTGGGGGGGACCAGTATACGGCGGAGGGACTGGTTCTGGCAATGGCGGTTCTGGCAGAGGTATGCTGGTTCGTCGGACATAAAACGACCAGTGCATTGGCAGACCTGCTGGCAAGAACTGTATCAGGAGCGTCGGCAAAATCTTCGGGGGGGAGGTTTTGGAAAAGACTTCGCCTCCGGCAGACGGTAGAAGTTGTCCTTGTTCTTTGCTTATTGGCAGCGGCTGCTTTTTATCGGATCCAGATGCTGGAGCGTCGGGATGAGCCGTGGGACAGCCTTTTTTATGACATGGCTTTTATAGACAATGCGGGAGGAGTGCCAAGTCTTGCTCATGGCGCTTCTTATTGTTATGCCTTAGTTCTTTCGGCTGTGTTTTCTTTCAGCGGGAACAAAGCAGCGGCAGGATTGGCATTACAAGCAGTGCTGCAGGTCGTGACGCTGCTGGTGCTTTATTTGGGCATTCGGAGGCTGGCCGGAAAGGCAGAAGCTTTTTGGATTGTGGCAATTCTGTCATTTTTGCCATCCTATGCCGGAAGAATATATGAGCTGGAGCCGGAAACCTTTTATTTTGCTTTGTGTTCATTGGGCATTTTACTTATCGGGCAATGTGGAATGGTGAAGGAAAAAAAGGCTTCTTGTATTGCTTTTTTTCTGGCGGGAGTGTATATCGGGGTCATGGGCTTTCTGGATCGGTCAGGCTTGCTTTTGCTGTTGTTGGCCGGGGGACTCTGTATAAAAAGAGCCATGGAAGGAGACAGGAAAGAAGCGGCGTGGAGAGAAAGATTTCGGGACAGCGGCATGATTTTCCTTTTCTGTCTGTTGGGGGCTGTAATCGCTATGCTTTGTTCCCTTGCGGGGGATGCGGCATTATCAGGCTCTTCTTTTGGAGATATATGGAATACATGGTCAGGCCAGCTTTCTTGGAAAGGAAGCGCATGGATTCTGCAAGGGCCGGAAAGTGATCCGATTGCCGGAGCTGTCCTTTGCTTTGGAAATATGCTGCTGGCAGCAGGGTTTTGGTTCCATAAGGAACAGAAACAGGATGTATGGATCCTGCTTTTGCTGGCTGCGGCCATGTGCCATGCGGGGGCGGCCAGTCCGTTTGGATATCGGATTCTTTTTGCTTTCGCATGGGCGGTTTTGGCAGGGCTTGGCATAGCTTCCATGGGTACTGGTCAAGGGACGGGAGAAGCCGAGAAAGTGACGGTGCCGGAGCTTGTGCTGGAGGACATGGATCAGGAGGATGAGGAAGAGGAGAAAGAGGCATCGGGGGTAAAATTGATTGAGAACCCGCTTCCGCTTCCGAAAAAACATGTGCGGAGGGAAATGGATTTTGACAGGCTGGTGGAATGGGAAAAAATGAAGTTCGATATTCCCGTGGATGAATCGGATGATTTTGACATTTAATCTTGCGCTTGTTCGTATAAAAACTGTATTACCATGCAAACTAAAGACTGAGGTCATAATCCTATAATTTTGATATGGAGGTTTGTATGGGAAATCAGAAATCAAAAAATACAAAAAATACGGATACCAAGGAAAAAAACGAAGGAAAAAAGACAGAGGAGGAAAAACACCGCGAGGACAGGATTGAAAATACCGGCCAGGTCACGCTGGACAAAAATGACAAAAAACATAAAATCCACCTCATTACGATTATCGGGGAAGTGGAAGGCCACGATAATCTGAACGGAACTTCCAAGACGACGAAATATGAGCATATACTGCCGGAGCTGGCGGCGATCGAAGACAGCTGCGAGGTAGACGGCCTTTTGATCCTGCTCAATACGATGGGAGGGGATGTGGAGGCCGGACTGGCCATCGCGGAGATGATCGCTTCCCTAAGCAAGCCTACCGTATCCTTGGTGCTGGGAGGCAGCCATTCCATTGGCGTACCGATTGCCGCAAGCACGGATTATTCTTATATTGTGCCGACAGGCACGATGGTGATTCATCCGGTGAGAATGAACGGCATGGTGATCGGCGTGCCGCAGACATTCGATTATTTTAAACAGATACAGAATCGGATTACGGGCTTTGTATGCAGCCATTGCAAGATAAGCAAGGCGAGGCTGGAAGAGCTGATGATGGAGACCGGGGTGCTGACAAAAGATGTGGGGACGATACTGGTAGGGCAGGAAGCCGTAAATGAAGGGATCATCAATGAGGTGGGAGGAATTAAAGAGGCAATGCAGCATCTGCATGAAATGATTGGTGACAATTAATCTCTCAGATGCTATACTATATAAGTTAATGAGTTAATGCAGGCGGATTCAGAAACGGAGGATGAGGTATGGCATCCGGGCAGAAAAGAAGAAGCGCTTCCGGGAGAAAAAGAACGTCGGGACGATCCGGCACGGGCAGAAACAGCCGAACATCCAGGCGGGCGAAACCCATAGACAGCGCGATTAAAAATGAAGTGATACTGATTGGCGTATTCGCGCTGGCAGTTTTTTTATTCTTATGTAATTTTGGGGTGGTAGGAACGGCAGGCAATATAGTGAGCGATGTCATGTTTGGTTTATTGGGCATCCTTGCTTATATTGCCCCTGTTGTATTATTTTTAGCGGTAGCTTTTGGCATTTCCAACAGAGGAAGCATGATTGCCGCAGGAAAGCTTGCGGCAGCGGTGATTTTATTCCTGATTGTTGGAATGGTATGTGACCTGGCATCTGGGGTCTGGAATGAAAATTCGATGTATCAGGTAAAAGAAATTTATGAGCGATGCAGCCAAAACCACAGCGGAGGCGGAGTGCTGGCGGGAACGCTGGCGTTCCTCAGTTTCCGTTCTTTATCCATGGTCGGCACGGTGCTTCTGCTGATCGTGCTGACGGTGATCTGCCTCGTTATTCTGACGGAGAAATCGTTCGTCAAAGGGATGAAGTCCGGCGGACAGAAAGTGTATGAGAGGACAAGGGAGGAAACCCATGCCCGGAGGGAACGGGCGCAGCTGCGGAGGCAGGAACAGCAGGAGATGCGTCGGAAACGGGAAGAAGACAGGCGCATTATGGAAGAAGAAAAGGAGGATGCGAAAATTCTCCGAATGGATAAAAAAGTGTCCGGCGTCATGCTGGATACGACATTGTCGGCAGGAAAAGAAAAACAGAAAAAGGAAGCGGAAAAAGGCGCGGTGACAGTAGCGGAGGCAGAAGCTGCGGCTATCCGGGACGATATTCACGAAATTATATTGAATGATTGGAATGGGGATGTCGTACAGATAGGCGGCGCGGCCAGCGCAGTGAGCGGCGGTGGGGCTATGGGAAACGCGGAAAGCGGCGGCGGATTCCATGCCAGTGAATATGATCGGATACATATTACGGCGAATGGACGGACAGAAGGCCTGGAGGAAGAAAGAAAGCCGGAAACTGACAGGATAGAAATGCCGGAAGAGGAAAGAAAAGATCCGAGTGCAGTCAGGAACGCGAGAACCAGGCCGGAAGCAAGACTGCCGGAAAGCGGCAGCAGGACGGCGGATGAAAAAAAGGCGCCGACGGATATTGAAAGGGAAATGCAGAAATCAAAAGAGTCTGCACCTAAAAAATATATGTTTCCTCCATTCAGTCTTTTAAAGAAGGGCGCAAACAAAGGAAATGCCGCCTCTTCCACGCAATTAAAGGAAACAGCGATACATTTGCAGAAGACCCTTGCCACATTCGGGGTGAAAGTGACGATTACGGATATCAGCCAGGGACCTACGGTGACGAGATATGAGCTGCAGCCGGAACAGGGCGTGAAAGTCAGCAAGATCGTGGGCCTGGCAGATGACATAAAATTGAATCTGGCGGCGACGGATATCAGGATCGAAGCTCCTATACCAGGAAAAGCAGCGGTGGGGATCGAGGTGCCGAATAAAGAAAATGCAGCAGTGCCTCTCAGGGACTTATTGGAATCCGGCGAATTCCAGTCGTTTCCTTCCAGCCTGTCTTTTGCGGTAGGCAAGGATATCGGAGGAAAAACAGTGGTGGCGGATATTGCGAAAATGCCCCATATGTTGATTGCCGGTTCCACCGGATCGGGTAAGTCCGTGTGCATCAATACGTTGATTATGAGTATTTTATATAAAGCCCATCCAGATGACGTAAAATTGATTATGGTGGATCCAAAAGTGGTGGAGCTGAGCGTCTATAACGGAATTCCCCATCTGCTGATCCCGGTAGTGACGGATCCGAAGAAAGCGGCGGCGGCGCTTCATTGGGGCGTGGCGGAAATGACGGAGCGGTATAAAAAATTTGCGGATTTTAACGTAAGGGATCTGAAAGGATATAATAAAGCAGTAGAATCTATGAAAGGGGAAGATGCTCCGGCGAAGATGCCGCAGATCGTGATTATTGTGGACGAATTGGCTGATCTTATGATGGTGTCCCCGGGAGAGGTGGAGGAATCCATCTGCCGATTGGCCCAGCTGGCCAGGGCGGCCGGAATACATTTGATCATCGCTACCCAGAGGCCTTCCGTGGATGTCATTACCGGTCTGATCAAAGCGAATATGCCGAGCCGTGTGGCTTTTGCAGTATCCAGCGGCGTGGATTCCCGTACGATCTTGGATATGAACGGAGCAGAGAAGCTACTCGGCAAAGGGGATATGCTTTTTTATCCCCAGGGATACCCGAAACCGGCCAGAATACAAGGAGCGTTTGTATCCGATTCGGAAGTGTCCGATGTGGTGGACTTTTTGAAGAATCAGGCGATTGGAAATGTCTACAGCGAGGATGTGCAGGAGAAAATACAGACGATCGATGCAGGGGCTGCGCCTGCTGCGGGAGGAAATGGGGAAGGAAGCGGCCGGGACCAGTATTTTGCGGAAGCGGGGAGAATCATTATTGAAAAGGATAAGGCATCCATCGGCATGCTGCAAAGAGTGCTTAAGATCGGCTTTAACCGCGCGGCCCGCATTATGGATCAGTTATGCGAAGCAGGGGTCGTCGGCGAAGAGGAAGGAACGAAGCCCAGAAAAGTGCTGATGAGTATGGAAGAATTCGAACAGCTGACAGAGGAAAGGGAATAGACGATGAAAACAGATATTCAGATTGCCCAGGAAGCGGTGATGGAGCCGATTACCGAAGTGGCGGCAAGGCTTGGGATTGAAGCAGATGATTTGGAGTTATATGGGAAATATAAGGCAAAGATTTCGGAAGCATATTTGGAAAGAATAAAAGATGCCCCGAATGGAAAGCTGATTCTCGTAACCGCGATCAATCCCACTCCGGCAGGGGAAGGAAAGACGACGACCAGCGTAGGGCTTGGCCAGGCGTTGGGAAAGATGGGAAAAAGAGCATTGATCGCTTTAAGGGAGCCTTCTCTCGGGCCCTGCTTCGGAGTAAAGGGGGGCGCGGCGGGGGGCGGTTATGCCCAGGCAGTGCCGATGGAGGATTTGAATTTGCATTTTACCGGGGATTTTCATGCGATCACTTCCGCGAATAATCTGCTGGCCGCCATGCTGGATAACCATATTCAGCAAGGAAATGCCCTCGGCATAGACACGCGCCAGGTCGTATGGAAAAGATGCCTGGACATGAATGATAGGGTACTCCGCAATGTGGTAGTCGGGCTTGGAAATAAAATGGACGGAACTGTCAGGGAAGACCACTTTGTCATTACTGTCGCATCGGAGATTATGGCGGTGCTTTGCTTGGCCGAAGATATGGAAGATATGAAAAAAAGGCTGGGGAGAATGGTCGTTGCCTATAATTATGAAGGGAAGCCGGTGACAGCCGGTGATCTGCAGGCGGTAGGGGCTATGGCGGCGCTTTTAAGAGATGCCATGAAGCCCAATCTGATACAGACGCTGGAGCATACGCCTGTACTAGTGCATGGAGGGCCGTTTGCCAATATTGCCCATGGCTGCAATTCCATCCGTGCAACGAAGGCGGCTTTGAAAATGGCGGATTATGTCGTGACAGAAGCGGGGTTTGGCGCAGATCTGGGCGCGGAGAAATTTTTTGATATTAAATGCCGCATCGGCGGGCTGAAAGCGGATGCCGCCGTTTTGGTTGCTACGGTACGGGCTTTGAAATATAATGGAGGCATGGCAAAGCAGGATCTGGGCAATGAGAATCTGGAGGCTTTGGAAAAAGGCATTGCCAATTTGGAAAAGCATATAGAAAATTTGCAGAAATACGGCGTGCCTGTAGTAGTTACGCTCAATTCCTTCCTGACGGATACGGAGAAGGAGATCGGGTTCGTCAGAGACTTTTGCGAAAAACGCGGCTGTGAGTTTGCCATTTCCCAGGTTTGGGAAAAAGGAGGCGAAGGAGGCATCGCTTTAGCTGAGAAGGTGCTGGAGACGCTGGAAGAGAAGAAAAGCGAGTTTCACGTATTATATGAAGACACGTTTTCTTTGAAAGAAAAAATAGAAACGGTAGCGAAAGAAATTTATGGGGCGGATGGAGTCAGTTATGCGGCATCAGCCCAAAAACAGATGAAGCAGCTCGAATCCCTTGGTTTCGGGAATCTTCCGATATGTATGGCCAAGACCCAATATTCTTTATCGGATGACCCGGAGCTGCTGGGGCGGCCGGAAGGCTTTACGGTAAATGTAAGGGAAATGTATGTATCCGCAGGGGCTGGTTTTGTCGTAGTGCTGACAGGAGCGGTTATGACAATGCCGGGACTTCCCAAGGAGCCGGCGGCGGTGCGGATCGATGTGGACAGCAATGGAGCGATTGTCGGATTATTTTAAAGGAAATCATTACAACGCGCAACCAGGTTGCACAGACACGAGGTGAAAGATGGCGAATCAAATAGATGGCAAGAAAATATCGGCGCAGATCAAGGAAGAATTGAAGGAAAGAGTAACGGCAATGGAGGCGGAAGGAAAAAAGGTGACGCTTGCCGTTATACAAGTAGGAAAAGATCCTGCCTCCAGCGTATATGTGGGAAATAAGAAGAAAGCATGCGCTTATATCGGCATACATTCCTTGTCCTATGAGCTGGAGGAAGAAACCTCGCAGGAGGAGCTGCTCGCGCTGATTGAAGAGCTGAACGGAAGAAAAGATGTGAATGGAATATTAGTCCAGCTGCCGCTTCCTTCCCATATTGATGAGAACAGGGTGATCAGAGCGATCCGGCCGGAAAAGGATGTGGACGGTTTCCATCCTGAGAGCGTGGGAAAGCTTTGTATCGGACAGCCGGGGTTTGTATCCTGCACGCCGGCAGGGATCATACAGCTTCTAAAGCGTTCCGGCATTGAGATTGCAGGAAAGGAATGCGTGGTAATTGGCAGGAGCAATATTGTCGGCAAGCCGATGGCTTTATTGCTTTTGCGGGAAAACGCAACGGTTACGGTAGCCCATTCGAAAACGGAAAATTTGAAGGAAGTGACGAAGCGGGCGGATATTTTGGTCGTGGCCGTCGGAAAACCGAAAATGATTACAAAGGAATATATCAAAGAGGGAGCCGTGGTAGTCGATGTGGGCATCCATCGGAACGAGGAAAATAAATTATGCGGTGATGTGGACTATGATGATGTCTGGCCGGTATGCAGCGCGGTCACGCCAGTGCCGGGCGGGGTCGGGCCGATGACGATAGCGATGTTAATGAGTAATTGCGTGGAATCTGCGGGCGGCTGGTTTTCAGGCAGCGAGCCGGTTTAGGGCTTCGGCCGTGACGGAGAAAGGGATGTGTTTATGAAATGTCCGAAATGCGGATATGAATGGACAGAAGGCCATTTGTATTGCGACAATTGCGGGGAAGAATTTCGGATCGTGCCGGATTTTGAGCCTGAAATTGAAAAAGAAATGAATGAGACATTATCTACCCTTCTTGTAGAACTGGCCCAGGAAGAGATGCCGAAGCTGGAGGAAGCGGGAAAAGATAATAAAAAAAGAAAGAAAGCAGCCCGCTTCATGGGAAAAAGAAGGATGGGAAACGGATGGGTGGCAGCCGCCCTCGTGTTCTGTCTGTTTGCAGCGGCGGCAGGAATTGGAGGCATTCACTGGTATAGGAATTATTCGGTGCCTTATCAGATAGGGAAAGCAAAGGAATGCGCGAAAGCGGAAAGGTATGTACAGGCAATTGCATACCTAGAAAGGGCGCATGAGCTGGATCAGGGAGATGTGGAAATTCTTTTTCTTATGGCCGATTATTACTATATCCAGGGGAAAGACGAGCCGGCGATTTATACATTAATGGATGTTGTGGAAGACGAGGAGCGTTATCTGGAGGAGGATCTGGAGAGGGCTTACGATAAAATAATAGCGATTTACAGTAAATTGGGGAATTACCAGGCGATTAATGAGCTTTTGCTGGGATGCAATAATGAGAACATTGCGAATTTGTTTCAGCAGTTTATGGCGAAACCGCCGGAATTCAGTTTTGTAGGGGGGAATTACGAAGAAGTTCTGCCTTTGAAACTGAGTGCGAATACTTCCGGGAAAATTTATTATACATTAG
Organism: uncultured Lachnospiraceae bacterium; assembly: GCA_910585965.1. GTDB lineage: Bacteria > Bacillota > Clostridia > Lachnospirales > Lachnospiraceae > Kineothrix. The sequence continues at coordinate 50,295 of CAJUHH010000009.1, read as the reverse complement.
ACCAGAGCATGCCGGATGAAAACAGCGAAGTGTACACGGCGCCTATTTTCCTGGAAACGGGGGAATATACGGTAAAGGCATGTTTTATTAATGATTATGGCATTCAGAGCGATGTTGTCACGAACACCTATCGGATCGATGTGCTGGTACCTGCAGCGCCGGAAGTATCCGTATATAGCGGGGATTATTATGAGCCGTATATGATTGAGGCGCAAGCGCCGGAGGACTGTACGATATATTATACGGCGGATGGCACGGATCCTACGGCAGGCAGTATTCGGTATACGTCCGCTATCCCGATGCCTCTTGGAAAATCGGTTTATAAGTTTATTGCTATAAGCGAGGAGGGGGTTGCCAGCGACATCATTGTCCGTAACTACCAGCTAAGGCTGAATACCGATATTACAGTGGATATGGCGATTTCCAACGTGGTCCAGGCTCTGGTTCGGGCAGATGTCCTGCTGGATGCAGAAGGCAATATGCGGGGAATGAGCGGACACAATGTGTATAAATTGAATTCTGTAGTGCGAATCGGTGAAAATGGGGATTATTATATTATTTATGAATATTATGAAGATGCAACAGGAATACAGACAAGGACGGAGCGGATCTACGGCGTGAATATCCAGGATGGGATGGCCTGCCGCATTACATATGACGAAGAGGGGAAAATCGTACTGGTGGATATTTAAGGAAGGAGGAATAAAATGTATAAGATTTTGGAGGCAAAAGAGCTGGCGGCGAATATTTACCTTATGGAGGTAGAGGCAAAACGCATAGCGAAACGGTGTGAGCCGGGGCAGTTTATTATTGTCAGGACGGATGAGGATGGGGAAAGGATTCCGCTGACAATCTGTGATTATGACAGGGAAAAAGGTACGGTGACGATCGTGTTCCAGACGGTGGGAGCTGGGACGGCAAAGATGGCAGGATTAAAAACCGGGGATTATTTCCAGGATTTTGTTGGGCCTTTGGGCTGTCCTTCCGATTTTATAAAAGAACCACTGGAGGAATTAAGGAAGAAAAGTATTCTTTTCGTAGCAGGGGGAGTAGGCACAGCGCCCGTATATCCTCAGGTAAAATGGCTGAAAGAAAAAGGGATAGAAGCGGATGTGATCGTAGGAGCGAAGACGAAGGATCTGCTGATTCTGGAAAAGGAAATGTCGGAAGCAGCGGGAAATCTTTATATTACCACGGACGATGGCTCTTATGGCAGAAGCGGCATGGTGACGCAGACAATCAAGGATCTGGTGGAAGAAGGAAAGCATTATGATGTATGCGTGGCGATAGGCCCTATGATCATGATGAAATTTGTCTGCAAGATGACAAAAGAGCTGGGGATTCCTACGGTAGTGAGCCTGAACCCCATTATGGTGGACGGCACGGGAATGTGCGGCGCATGCCGCGTGACGGTGGACGGGGAAGTGAAGTTCGCCTGTGTGGACGGGCCGGAATTTGACGGCCATAAGGTGGATTTCGACCAGGCGATGAAACGCCAGCAGATGTATAAGACGGCAGAGGGCAGAGCAATTTTGAAGGAAAAAGAGGGCAGCACCCATCATGGCGGATGCGGTAACTGCGATTGAGAGAAAGGCATGGTTATTAGGATGGACGTATTAAAGAAGGTACCTGTACGTGAACAGGATGCAAAGGTGCGCGCTTCTAATTTTGAGGAAGTGTGCCTTGGATACAATAAAGAAGAAGCGATGGAGGAAGCGGGCAGATGCATTAACTGCAAGAATGCGCAATGCGTGAAGGGCTGCCCGGTGGCGATCAATATTCCCGGGTTTATTGAAAAAGTAAAGGAAGGGGATATCGAGGCGGCATATCAGGTGATCAGCGAGGCCAGCGCCCTTCCGGCAGTATGCGGGCGGGTATGCCCCCAGGAAAGCCAGTGCGAGGGAAAGTGTATCCGCGGCATAAAGGGAGAACCCGTTTCGATTGGAAAACTGGAACGCTTTGTGGCGGACTGGGCGAGGGAAAAGGGAATAAAGCCCGTTGGCGCAGAGAAGAAAAACGGCAAAAAAGTAGCGGTGATCGGTTCCGGCCCGGCCGGTCTTACTTGTGCGGGGGATCTGGCGAAGATGGGGTATGAGGTGACAATCTTTGAGGCTTTGCATGAACCGGGCGGCGTATTAGTTTATGGGATTCCGGAATTCCGCCTTCCGAAAGAAGATGTAGTAGCAAAAGAGATTGAAAATGTCAAATCCTTAGGCGTGGAGATAGAGACGAACGTGGTAGTAGGAAAGTCGGTGACAATAGACGAACTGCTGGAAGAGGAAGGCTTTGATGCGGTATTTATCGGTTCAGGGGCAGGGCTGCCAAAGTTTATGGGAATTCCCGGCGAACAGGCGAACGGCGTATTTTCCGCAAATGAATATCTGACAAGAAGCAATTTGATGAAAGCGTTTCAGGAGGAATCCCCGACTCCTATTATGAGAGGAAAGAAAGTAGCGGTTGTGGGCGGCGGCAATGTGGCGATGGATGCGGCGAGAACCGCGCTGCGCCTGGGCGCGGAGGTGCATATCGTATATAGGAGAAGCGAAGAGGAGCTTCCGGCAAGGGTGGAAGAAGTCCACCATGCGAAAGAAGAAGGCATTATTTTTGATCTGCTGACCAACCCGGTGGAGATACTTGCCGATGAAAACGGATGGGTATGCGGCATGAAATGCGTCAGGATGGAACTGGGCGAACCGGATGAGTCGGGGAGAAGGAGGCCGGTGGTAATGCCGGATTCCGAATTTACCATTGAAGCGGATACGGTCATTATGTCTCTGGGGACTTCCCCTAATCCGTTGATTTCCGCGACAACGAACGGATTGGAAACAAATAAATGGAAATGCATTGTTGCAGATGAAGAATTCGGCAAAACGACAAAAGAAGGCGTGTATGCCGGAGGCGATGCCGTTACCGGAGCGGCTACCGTGATCCTCGCCATGGGCGCGGGAAAGGCCGGGGCAAAAGGGATTGATGAATACTTGAAGAATAAATAATGACGGGTTGCTACGGAAAATGCCTTTGTATCTTAGGATATGAAGGCATTTTTAAGAAACAATTAATAAATTTTATATCTTTAAATTAAACGGCGGCATGGTATAATATCAATAAATGCTGGAGCATTATTATACGTGTGGAGGATGAATTATGGTACATCATATCGTATTATGGGATTGGAAAGAAGATTTGAAGGAACAGGAAAAAAAGGAAGCGGCGGTAAAAATCCGGGAGAAGCTGGAAAGCGTGAAGGAACAGGCAGAAGGCGTGGTGTCGCTGGAAGTGATTGCGGAGGGTTTGCCTTCCAGCAATAAGGCGGTCGGATTGATCTCTGTTTTTGAATCGGAAGAGGCGCTGAATGCTTACCAGACGCATCCGGCCCATGTGGAAGCAGGAACTTATATAAAGAGCGTTACTGCAAACAGGACATGCTTTGATTTCAAAGAGAAGGAATGAGGAAATTACTAATATGAAAGACAACAATAAGGCGAAGCTGTTGACGATAGGAATTGCCGTCGTCCTGATACTGATTATCTGCGGCATCAGTGTGGTTATTTATGCTTTGAATAAAAGAAACAGCCAGGATACGAGCACGATGCTGCAGGAAGATATTATGGAATATGCCAATACCTCCCAGGAGCAGAGCGTGACTGCGCAGGATATTGAAAAGAAGGACAGCGTTCCAGAGGAAGCGGAAGAAGCAGAAAAAGAAGAAGAAGAAAAGAAAGAGGAGCCTGAAAAACAGGAAAAAGAGAAAACGCCGGAGCAGGAAGAGTCTGCTGTGGTCGTAAAAGAACAGGAAGCCCCTCAGGAACAGTCGATTATGGAAGAGGAAGCCGGGAAACAGGATTCTGGCGAGGAACAGAAAACGACGGCAAAATGGCAGAAGGAAGCGGGGGAAAACCTTGCGGCAGTGGAAATTGACTTATCCAGGCAGATGTCGGAAATGAAAGGCTATTGGGAAGCAGGAAATATGGAGGCAGTAGAGGATCTGGCATATCTGCCAAGATACCGGGCGGCTTCCGAAAAACTGAGCGGGACAACGAAGTATTATTACTACGGCGATACGGATGGAAGCAAGCGGCCGAACGGCATGGGACTTGCGATGTATACGGATAACCAGTATTATTACGGCGAATGGAAAAACGGCGTCAGGAGCGGGAACGGCATGTGGATCAAGTTTTATGTGTATGACCAGAATGCAAAAGCGAAAGACAGCATTTACTTGCAGCACAGCTATTCCGGGACATGGGCCAATGATCTGCCCAATGGAGACGGCGCGGAACATTATGATTTTATCGATGAGAACCTGGAAATAAATGTTGGCTATAACCGTAATTTTATCGGGAACTTTAAAAACGGTCTTTATCACGGGGAAATTTATATTACCAATTATTACAGCGACCACAATACCAAAGAATGGAGCGGTACGGCGAAAGACGGAGTATGGCAGGCGATGGGCGAAAAAGACAGCAAGGGGCAGTATCCGGTCATTGTGGAATTGACGGATTCGGATAATTACCAGTGGATGGCGGAAAAGGCCAATAAGAATCAAGGGGTGGACGGCCTGATATCCGCCGCCAAATAAACAATTCAGGAGGTAGCATATGCCTTGGTGTCCAAAATGCAAAAATGAATATAGGGAAGGAATCAAAGTCTGTGCCGACTGCGGGGCGGAACTGGTGGAGGCTTTGGATGAAGCGGAAGACAATCCGCTGATTTTCGGCAGCCAGGAACAGATGGAGGCGCTGGAAGAGGCAGACGATGGTGAAGCGGAGGGCGCTGGCAGCGGTGCGGATGCCCCCGCGTATAAGGGTGTTTATTTGGACAGTGCAAAACAGGCAGAGGAAAACCGTTCTTCCGGCTATATGCTCATTGTGATCGGAGGTATCGGCTTGGCGGCGGTTGGCCTGATATTGGCAGATATCATCAGGTTTCCTGCCGGTATGATAAATAAATATATGATATGCTCCGTAACAGGGGCGCTGTTTTTGCTGTTTTTTGTTATGGGGATCCTTTCCATTCGGTCTTCCCGATCGTTAAAAAAGAAGGCAGAATCGGAAAGCAGCCTGACGGAAGAAATAAAGAAATGGTGTTCGGCCTATATGACGGCAGAAAGCGTGGATGAAGGCCTTTTCCCGGAAGGCGGGGCAGGAGAAGAGATAAAGTATTTCAGACGGACGGATAAAATGAAGGCGATGATATCCCATCAGTTCCTGAATCTGGACGAAGGTTTTTTGGATGCCTTTGTAGACGATTACTATCCAGAGGTCTTCGAACAGGGGAAAGGAATATCCTTATAACGGCGAGGAGCGGACCGTAATGAGAATAACCATAATAGCGGCAGGAAAGATAAAAGAGAAATTTTACCGCGATGCCATGGCAGAATATGCGAAACGGCTTGGAAAATACTGCCGTTTGGAAGTAATAGAAGTGGAGGATGAAAAGACCCCGGATAAGGCGGGGGAGGCCTTGGAGAACCAGATCAAAGAAAAAGAAGCCTTGCGTATGTTAAAATATGTCAGGGAGGATGCCCATGTGGTGACTCTCGAAATACAAGGAAGAAAAATAGATTCCGTTGCTTTTGCCGAAAAACTGGAAAAGCTGGCGACTTATGGAACGAGCCATATCCAGTTTATTATCGGCGGTTCCCTTGGACTGCACGAAAAAGTGTCACAGCGGGCAGATGATAGAATCAGTTTTTCCGACATGACGTTCCCGCACCAGCTGGCGCGCATTTTACTGGCAGAACAGATTTATAGGGGGTATCGCATTATTTATGGGGAACCGTATCATAAATGAGGGAATGAAAGACATCAAGAAAAGTAGAATTCTTTTATCAAATGAAACATATATTATTCCATGATGAGGAACAAAAAATTAACCGGAAAACAAAAGCTGGAAAGAAAGAAAGAGATTATCGTGGAATCCTTAAAGCTCCCAAAAGATTCCATGTTGGGAGCTTCTATTGTAACAGTCACGGGAAACCAGGATGTTTTTGTAGAAAATTATAAAGGAATCCTGGAGTATTCGTCGGAAATGATCGTGCTGCAGGGAAAAACCTGCCAGATCAGCATTGTGGGAAAAAGAATGACCATTGATTATTATACCAATGAAGATATGAAAATCACAGGCTGTATTGAATGCGTCCGCTACCATAATGGGTAGGGCGTGCCGGGAAAGGCATCCGGGATCGCGACGGGCAATGGAAGGTAAAGGGGATAGGGTATGCTTCAGTTTATACAATATTTAAAGGGATATGTCCGCATCAGGGTATGGGGGTATTCCCCGGAACGTTTTATGAATTTGTGCAGTAATCATGATATTCTTCTTTGGGATATTGAGAACCATGGGGAATATAATACGATGTGCATAACCGTCAAGGGCTTTAAGAAGCTGAAAGGAATCGTAAAGAAAACAGGAACCAGGGTGGCCATACAGGAACGTTGTGGACTACCTTTTTTTGTACCCAAAATAAGAAAAAGAAAAATATTCCTGATCGGTTTATTAGGGAGCTTGGTGTTCTGGATGTGGATGTCCACTTTTATATGGGCGGTGGATATTAGCGGGAATTATTCGATTTCCGAAGATATTTTTATGGATTTTCTGAAAAATCATGATATTTGTGTGGGCATGAAAAGAAGCAAGGTGGATATTGAAGAGCTGGAGAAAAAAATAAGACAGAATTTTGGGATTGTGACATGGACTTCTGCACGGATAGACGGTACGCGGCTGGTAATACAAGTGAGGGAGAATGAAGTGGATACGGGCGAGGGCGGTATGGGAAGCGAGGCAGGCCAGGCAGAAGCCAAATCCGTGGGAAATGAGTTCGGCTCCGACCTGGTTGCGGAAGAGGACGGGGTGATTGTCAGCATGGTGACGCGCCAGGGGGTTCCTCAGGTATCCGTTGGCATGGAGGTAAAAAAGGGTGATATTCTTGTATCGGGAAGCGTGCCCGTATACAATGAGGATGCTACCGTGAAATTTTACCAGTATTACGAAGCGGATGCGGATGTTTATATCCAGAGGCAGCTGCAGAAGAAAGAGGAGCTTCCTCTGCATTATGAAAAAAAGGAATATACAGGTGAGGAAAAGGAAGAAATGGTTTTGTCCGTCATGGATAAGGATCTGATTCTCCGCCTGGGAAAAATCAAATATGAAAATTATGATAAAATAACGGATAAAAAACAAGTGAAGCTTTTAGAAAATTTTTATCTGCCGTTTTATTATGGGAAAAGCATAAACAGGGAATACATAGTAACAGACAATATTTACACGGAAAAAGAAGTGAAAATGATATTTTCTGAAAAATTAATAAAATATATCGAAAGTTTGGAGGAAAAGGGGGTACAAATAATGAAAAAAAATGTTACAATAAATAAGAATCAAAAAAAATGGCAGATGAATATGGATTTCCAGGTGATAGAGAAAACAGGAAAAAACGTTGCCATAGCAGTGAAGGAAGAAATAGAGAACGGCGGCATGGAAGAAGAGGCATCGGTTCATGGAGCAGAAGACCATGCTGCGATAGAATAACAGTACAGGCAGGGGTTTTTTCAGTGGAAGATTGGGTGGAAAGCCGGATCGATGTTCCGGCGGAGCATATGCAGAATATTTTCGGAGCCCATGATCATTATATCCGAAAGATAGAAAATGATTGCAAGGTGACGATTGTAAACAGGGACGGGGTTGTGAAGATAACCGGAAAGGCAGCGGCGGTAGGACGGGCAGGGAGCATCGTCCGCCAGCTGGCAGAACTATCGGAGAGAGGAAATATCATTCAGGAACAGAATGTAAATTATGCGATTATGATGGAAATGGAAAATCAAGAAGACGCTCTGGTTGAAATAGATAAAGATTGTATATGCCATACCATTCTTGGGAAACCGGTCAAACCGAAAACGCTCGGGCAGAAGCAATATGTGGATGCGATCAGGGATCATATGATTGTCTTTGGGCTGGGTCCTGCCGGAACGGGGAAAACCTATCTCGCAATGGCGATGGCAATTACCGCATTTAAGCGGGAAGAGGTGGGAAGGATCATTTTGACAAGGCCCGCCATTGAAGCCGGGGAAAAGCTGGGTTTTTTGCCGGGCGATCTGCAGAGCAAAGTGGATCCTTATTTGAGGCCGCTGTATGATGCTTTGTACCAGATTATGGGGGCGGAAAGCTTTGCAAAAAATATGGAAAAAGGTCTGATCGAGGTAGCTCCTCTGGCATATATGAGGGGACGGACGCTGGATAATGCTTTTATCATTCTGGACGAAGCGCAAAATACTACGCCGGCGCAGATGAAAATGTTCTTAACCCGTATCGGTTTTGGCTCCAAAGTGGTCGTGACTGGAGACAGATCCCAGAAGGATCTGATGCCAGGGACGAAGTCGGGGCTGGACGTGGCGATCCAGGTGCTTGGCAGAATCGAGGATATTGCTTTTTGCAGCCTGACCAGCAAAGATGTGGTAAGACATCCGCTGGTGCAGAAGATTGTTATGGCATATGAAGATTATGAGAAGGCGGCGGAGAAGCGACAGAGACGGACAAAAGAGAAAGAGGGCAGGAGAAAGGGGCATAGATCATGACTTCCTATGTGGAAAACGAAACAGATACCGATTTTTCCTTTGATGAGCAGAGACTGGTCAGCCAGGTCATGGAGGCTGTACTGGAGGCGGAAGGCTGCCCTTACGAGGCATCGGTAAATGTGCTGTTGACGGATGACGAGGGGATCAGGGAATATAACAGGGAGTACCGGGGAATAGACCGGGCGACGGATGTGCTTTCTTTTCCGAATATTGCATATGGACAGCCTTCCGATTTTTCGAAAGTGGAGGAAGCCGAGGCAGATTACTTTGACCCGGACAGCGGGGAACTGTTGCTTGGAGATATTATCTTGTCCGTAGATAAAATAAAAGAACAAGCGGAATGTTATGGACACAGCCAGCTGAGGGAGTTTGCTTTTCTGGTGACGCACAGTATGCTGCATCTGTGCGGGTATGACCATATGGAAGAGGCAGATGCCGGCGAGATGGAGGAGAAGCAGCGGAATATATTGGAGAAGCTGGGGATTACCCGGGAGAAATAAGCAAATAAGGAACAATAGGATATGATACAGAATACAAAAGTAAAAAAGACAGGCAAGGGAAGAAGAAGGGATTGGGTGCTGGGCGTCGGATTGATGGCCTGGCTGATCGGATTTGTGTTTCGCATTCCTTTGTCGCGTATGATCGGGGATAAAGGAATTGGTTTTTTTGCCGCAGCGATGGAAATATTCGCGCTGTCCAGCGCAGTGATGTGCTATGGGATTTCAAAAGCCGTGGCGATCTTAGTAAAGTACAGGGCGAAAAGGGATATGTATAAGAGTGCCAGGAAAATATATCAAAGCGCCCTGGTTTTTACCGTATTGATCAGTGTTTTGGCTGCGTTGTTTGTATTCTTCTTTTCGGAGTTTATTGCCCAGACATTTATACTGGAATATAGAGGGTATCTGGCTATCGCCGCAATAGCTCCTGCGATTCTTTTGTCCGGGCTGTTGGGAGTAATGCGGGGCTATTTGCAGGGAATGGGCGCTATGATGCCTACTGTGCATTCCCGGCTGTTGGAAAAATTCATCATGTTTGTAGCAGGGCTTCTTTTGGCTGCCGCATTATTTTCTTATGGAGAAAAAGTGGCCGCGCTGCTCAGGGATACGGAATACGCAGCAGCTTACGGAGCGATGGGGGCTTCCATCGGGGTATGTATTGCATGCGGAGTTGCCATTCTTCACATGCTGCTGATCCGGCTGATCTATGCAGGGACTTTCAAGCAGCAGGTGATGGGGGATACGGCGAAGTATGTGGAATCCAACGGACAGGTTATTTCCACATTTTTTTCCGCAGCCCTGCCCTATATGGTTTGCGCCCTGCTTTATAATATCCATAATCTGGCCGACCAGAGGGTTTTCAATTATGTGATGAATAAGCAGGAAAAGGGAAGCATCCGGGTAGCCCATTGGGGTGTGTATTATGGAAAATACAGTGTGGTGACAGGGATCGTGGCAATTCTCTGTACTATGGCGGCCATTTCTGCCATACCGAGGATTGCGCAAATGTATGATAAGCAGGAATATGGGGAAGTGAAATACCGCATAGGAAGCGCGGTGCATAATCTGGCCGTTTTGACGATTCCCTGTGCCGTATGGGTGGCTGTGCTGGCAAAACCGATCGTTGGCATGTTATTTAAAGGCGACCAGGATACGGCGGTGAAGTTATTGCAGACAGGTTCCGGGGTGATCGTATTTTTTACTTTTGGATATTTCCTTATGCTTTTGATGCAGAGGATACGCAAGATCAGAATGGTGATTCTGGGCGGCCTGGCAGCCTTTTTAATACATCTTGTATTTTTATTTATTCTGATCAGTACCACAAAGCTGGGGATCGTGGCCGTGGCTCTGGGCTTGATGGTTTTCTGGCTGGTAGTCTGTGTCACGGGCTTTGTCGGGGCCGTGCAGTATATGCAGTATTCTCCCGAATGGATACGCACATTCGGAGTGACGGCAGCGGCATCGGCGGCATCCGGCCTTGTGGGAATGCTTCTTTGCAAGGTAATGATTTCATGGGCTGGAGGAATAGCTACGTTTCTGGTTTGTATTATCGTATGTATATTGATTTACATCGTATTAATGATTGTATTGCGCGGAATCCGGGAAGATGAGCTGGAAGAAATGCCAGGCGGCAGAGTCATTGTTGTTCTGGCGGAAAGAGTTCATCTGTTATAAGGTTCCTGAATTGGGATACTTTGGCGAATAATTTCATAAAATCTGGCTGATACTGTTTACAAAGGAGAGAGTGCCATGAAATTTGTAAAACGTATCAGTCTTTTTTTTATTATGCCTATGGGAATGTATGCTTTCGGTTTTTATTCCCATATGAAATTAGAGGAGGAATTTTATCCGGGGAAATTCCGGCAGGTGGAAATGGAGGAGAAAAGCGCTGCCGCAGAAGGGGAACCCCAGGTGATTCCGACCGTTTTGGAGGATGAACAGGTGATCAGCGCCGATACCCAATATATTATTGAAGAAGTGGATCTGCAGAAGGGGACTTCAGTGGAAACAAAATGGAAGACACCGGATAAATATATCGGTATGAACCGGCAGCGGTTTGTAAAAGAAATGGAACTCTACCAGCAATCCCCGTCGCTGAAGGACCAGGAACTCGGTTTTGTCAGCGTGGAGGTAGTTTCCTTTTCCAAAGAAAGGGTGGTCATTCGCAAGAGCTACATTTTCAAGGAAATATGCACGAGTTTTTATCTGGTGAACGAGAAAAATTACGTGGTGGTATATTGCGACGATTTGAAGACGGTTTATATGAATACGAATATTACGCTGGATTCCCTGCCGGATGCGCTGAAGCAGGAGATTATACAGAATAAGTATGTGGCTACGGAGGAGGAGCTTTATAATTTTCTGGAGTCTTATTCCAGCTAGGTAAGATGCGCTTGTCATGGAATATGGGGTGTGGTATGATAACACCAGTGTTTTGGCAGGAGGAACGAACGGTGGGAAGGGTGGCAGTAATCGGCGGGGGCGCGTCGGGGATGATGGCGGCGATAACGGCGGCTAGGCTTGGCGCGGAAGTAACCGTATATGAAAAAAATGACAGGGTAGGAAAAAAGATATTGGCCACTGGAAACGGGAAGTGCAATTTTTCCAACCGGGACTTTGGCAAACAGCATTATTATGGGAACTGGGAAAAATTGAAGGGATATTTTGACCAGTTTTCGGTAGAGGATGCGGTGGATTTTTTCAGGAAGGCCGGGATGCTGGTGAAGGATAAGGGGGGATATCTTTATCCATGGCCGGAACAGGCATCCGCAGTGCTGGATATATTGCGGCTGGAAATGAAGCGGAGTGGAGTGGAAACAGAACTTGGTGTCGATGTGGAGAAGATTGGGATAGCTGATGGAGGCAGAAAAGGATTTTTCATCATATGCCCCGATGGGGGGGAAAAAACATATGATGCAGTGATACTCGCATGCGGCGGATGCGCGGCGCCGAAAACCGGCTCGGACGGGAGCGGGTTTGCTTTGGCGGGGAAGATGGGGCATCATATTGTACCGGCAGTTCCGGCGCTGGTTCAGTTAAGGTGTAAGGACAGTTTCCTGAAAATAACCGCAGGGGTCAGGTGCTGGGCGAGGATCGGGCTGTATGAGGTAAAAAGGGTCGGTGGAAGAAGATTTGTGCAGGAAGAGGAAGGAGAACTGCAATTTACGGATTATGGCATATCGGGCATCCCGGTTTTCCAGATGAGCCGCCAGGCGGCATATTTAGTAGACCAGGGGAAACGGGCGGCAGCATCCATTGATCTGCTTCCGCAGATGGACAGGCAGGAATTTGAGGAAATGTGTATGTGCAGGATGGGAAACGCGCCCGGAAGGACATTAGAAGAATTTTTGGTCGGACTTGCCAATAAAAAGATTAATCTGATGATAATAAAAGAAGCCGGGCATAGGCCGGGAGATGAGGCAGGAGAGCTAGGAGAGAAGAAGCTGAGGGAGCTGCTGCATTCTTATAAAGAACTGTGGGTACATATTTACGCGGCTAATTCCTTTGAACATGCCCAGGTAACGGCAGGGGGCGTGGATTTGGATGAGGTGACGCAGGGGCTGGAATCCCAAAAGGTTCCTGGGATATTTTTTGCAGGAGAATTGCTGGACGTGGACGGAAGGTGCGGGGGTTATAATCTGCAATGGGCTTGGACCAGCGGATATATTGCAGGGAGGAGCGCTGCGGCGTATGGTCGGCAGCGCGATACGAAATTGGGAAAGAGAAACAGGGGGAAGCAGGAATGATTCGGATCAATCAAATCAAAATAAGGGCAGAACGGGAGGGGGAACTGCTGGAAGATAAAATCAGAAAACTGCTCCGGCTGAAAAGAAATGAGACTTTTACCTTTGAAATCGTGAAGCGTTCGATCGATGCGAGGAAAAAGCCGGATATTTTCTATTCTTATACGGTGGATGTGGGCGGTTTGAAAGAGCAGGATGTGGTGAAGAGGGTAAAGGGAGGGCAGGTCAGCATAGTAGAGCCAGTGCGTTATTGTTTTCCGTCTTCCGGGACAAAGAGTATGGAACATAGGCCGGTAATTGTAGGTACAGGCCCTGCAGGGCTGTTTTGCGGGTATATGTTGGCCACTCACGGTTATCGGCCTATTTTGTTGGAACGGGGGATGGAAGTGGAGCAAAGGTGCAGGCAAGTGGAGGAATTTTGGAAAACGGGCCAGCTGGATACGGAGTGCAACGTGCAGTTTGGAGAAGGGGGAGCCGGTACCTTTTCGGATGGCAAATTGAATACGCTGGTAAAAGATAAGGATGGAAGGAATAAAGAGGTTTTATCTATTTTTGTATCCGCAGGCGCGCCGGAACATATTTTGTATGACGGGAAACCGCATATAGGTACGGATATTTTAGCAAAAGTGGTAAAGAATATGCGGGATGTCATTATAGCAAACGGCGGGGAAGTGCGCTTTGATACAAAAATGACGGATTTATACATAGAGGAAGGAAAGGTCAAAGGGCTGGAAATAAGAAAACGGATCAGGGGGAATGCGGACGGGGAAGAACATTTTGTGGAAGAAAGAATCGAAACGGATACGGTAGTATTGGCGATCGGACACAGCGCCAGGGATACTTTCGAGATGCTGCATCGGAACAAAGTGCCGATGGAAGCAAAGGCATTTGCGGTAGGACTGCGGGTGGAACATCCGCAGAATCTGATTGACCAGTCCCAGTATGGAAGGGAATATCCGAAAATCCTGCCTCCGGCTTCTTATAAAGTGACGGCACAAACAAAGGAAGGACGGGGAGTCTATTCTTTTTGCATGTGTCCGGGCGGTTATGTGGTAAACGCTTCTTCCGAAGAAGGCAGGCTGGCGGTAAACGGCATGAGCTACAGCGCCAGGGAAGGAGAGAATGCCAACAGCGCGATTATTGTTTCGGTGAGTGAAAAAGACTATGGAGGTTTTGGCCCGTTGGGAGGAATCGAATTCCAGCGGATGTTGGAAGAGAAAGCTTATAAGATTGGGGAAGGAAGCATTCCCGTAGAATATTATGGGGATTTTAAACGGGCGGTTCTGGAGAAAGCGGAAAATCCCCCTGATGGGAGCCGGGATGGCGAAAGCGGGTGGAAGAGCCAAGGACAAGGGGGAGAGGAACCTTTTTATGGGCGGATTTCCCCTCAAATGAAAGGAATGTGGAAGTTTGGAAAAGTCCATGATATTTTGCCCGATGCTCTGAACCGGGCTTTTGTGGAAGGAATGGAGTATTTTAACAGAAAGATACCGGGCTTTGCCGGAGAGAAAGTGATCTTATCCGGCGTAGAAAGCAGGACATCGTCCCCGGTACGTATCCATAGGGATGACAAAGGCGAGTCGGAGATCGCCGGGCTGTATCCATGCGGGGAAGGCGCGGGCTATGCGGGCGGCATCATGTCGGCAGCTATGGATGGCATTCGTACAGCAGAACAGATTGCGAAACAGAGAGGAGCGTTTGGATATACATGGAAGAAATATATGCCATGGCAGAAATAAATGCCAGGGAAGAATTTCGGAACAGGCTGAAAGATAAGAAGAGGATCGTGGTAAAGATCGGCTCTTCTTCGCTTCAGCACCCGGAAACAGGAGATCTGGATTATACGAAATTGGACGTTCTCGTCAGAGAGCTATGCGATATGCGTAATAAGGGGAAGGATGTAGTGCTGGTGACTTCCGGAGCGATCGCTGTCGGGAAAAAGGCAGTGCATATGAAAGACGGCGGCAGGCACGGAGAGAAAACGATTGCTGAAAAACAGGCTTGCGCGGCGGTGGGACAGGCGAGGCTGATGATGATATACCAAAAAATTTTTGCGGAATATAACCAAGTGGCGGCTCAGATTTTGATGACGAAAAATACGATCGTGGATAATCTGAATCGGTATAACGCGCATAATACGTTTTCAGAGCTCTTTAAGCTTGGGGTGGTTCCTATTGTAAATGAGAATGATACTGTCGCGACTTACGAGATTGAATTCGGGGACAATGACAGCCTTTCCGCTATTGTGGCAGCTTTGGTGGAAGCGGATCTTCTGATCCTGCTTTCGGATATCGACGGCCTTTATACGGATGATCCGAGGAAAAATAAGGATGCGGAGTTTATCCGGGTAGTAGAGAATCTGAGCGAAGAGTTGATGGAAATGGGAAAACCGTCCACCGGCAGCGATGTGGGAACAGGAGGAATGAATACGAAATTGGTTGCGGCAAAGATCGCTACCAGTTCCAACATCGATATGGTAATCGCAAACAGCAGGGATATTAAAGTATTGCATCGTATCCTAGACGGGCAGGAGATCGGCACTTTGTTTGTAGGGAATGGAAAAACTTATTTTGACCTGCCGGAGTTTGTGGAGAAGATGCATGGATGATTGAGTGAAAAATACTGCTTTATACAATTGGTGGCGGCTTTTTGACCAAACCAATCAGAAAAAGGTTTTCGTGTGTACCGATACAAAACTGGAGCAAATCTGTATGGTGGAAACAGATTTGCTCTTTCTTTATGCAGAGATAAAAAATATATAAAAATATTGTGTATCTTTTTTTCTTCTTCTGTATGAATTCCATGGCAAAATATACAGATATATTTTGCAATAAAATTAGAAAAACAGGAAATGTATATAGAGAAATCTTCGGACCGCATATAAGGGTATACGATTTATGTATGATCTTCATGTTTAATGTATAAAATTCAGCAGTTCTTACAAAAAAACCCGTTTTGTGAATGCGGCCGTTTATTACTATAATGGCGATACAAGAAAAAATAATAAGGAGGGAAATAATGGACACAGAAGTAATTGCAATGACTTTAATTGCTCATTCGGGCGACGCGAGGACAATGGCATTCCAGGCATTACAGGCAGCAAAGAAATTGGATTTTGCAGAAGCGGAGCGTTTGATGCAGGAAAGCAAAAAAGCAGCTGTGAAAGCGCATAATGCACAGACAGAACTGCTTGCTGCGGAGGCAAACGGTGAAAAGCCGGAAGTGAATGTTTTATTGGTTCACTCACAGGACCATTTAATGACAAGTATGTTGGCACAGGAACTTATCGGTGAAATGATTCAGATGTATAAGGAATTTTAAAAGTAAACACAAGGAGGAAAAAATAATGCGAATTTTATTAGCATGTGGTGCTGGTTTGTCAACCAGTATTTTGATGAAAAAAATGGAAAAATATTGTGCAAACGCCGGAGAAGAATTGACAATCAACGCAGTTCCGGTAGGCGATATTACAAACAATGTGGATGGATATCAAAAAGATTATGACTGCGTTTTAATCGGTCCTCAGGTATCTTATCGCTTGGATGAATTAAAGGGGGTATTATCGATCCCTGCAGCGGCAATTCCTTCATTGGATTATGCGGTGGGCAATGCAGATAAGATTATGGCACTGGCTCACAAAATTACGGGGAAATAATTTGTCACAGGAGGAAAGAGAAAGTGAACAGCAAATTAGAACAATTCGCAAATAGCGGATTTATGAAAAAAATTCAGGCATTTAGTGTGAAACTATCCCAAAGTCCTACATTCGGAACCATTAGCCAGGGTATGGGAGGAACAATGGGGCTTATCATGATTGGCGCTGTTGTTCAGATTATTTGTGCCATCGGTGGAATGGCATTTGGATGGAAATCCGGCGATGCATTGTACAACATGTTATACATGCCATATGAACTTACCATGGGCTTGTTGGGACTGTTTATGTCCTTTACATTGGCATATACGTATGCAAAACGTCTTGGTTTAAAAATGTTGATCCAGTCCGGGTTTACCTCTATGGTATGCTTTATTCTGGTATGTTCGCCAATCGTTTCAGCAACAACCGAAACAGGGCAGACAATTCGTGCCTTAAATATCAGTTCTTTGGGGGCAAACGGAATTTTTGTCGCAATCCTTATCGGTTTGATTTCCGTACGTATTACAAAGTTTGCCATTGAGCATAACTGGGAAATCCGCATGCCGGATGTTGTTCCGGAAGGTATTTTGAACAGCTTTAACTCTATTATTCCGTCAGGCATTAACATTTTGGTCTGGTATGGCCTGGCACAGGTGATTTCTCAACTCACAGGCGGTGCATTGACACTTGGCACATTGATTACGAAAGCGATCTCAATACCGTTGTCCTACCTGGTATCTCCCCTTGGAATGGTTGTAATCGTTATTGTATTCTGCTTGAGCTGGTTCTTCGGTATTCATGGCGGAAGCGTTGTTTTCACTGCCATTATGCCGCTTTATATGGCTGCATATGCAACAAACGCAGAATTGGTAGCAGCCGGACAGCCATTGCCATTTAACCCTATCTTCTTATACGGATGCGTGAGTGTGATAGGTGGCGCCGGCAATACGCTTCCGCTGTGTGTTATGGGTTTGAGGAGTAAGTCTAAACAGATTAGTGCAGTTGCGAAAGCTTCCTTTATTCCAGGGCTGTTCAATATAAACGAACCTGCAATTTTTGGTTTCCCGATTATGTATAACCCGATTCTGTTGATTCCGTTTATTTTGAACTCTTTGGTAGTTATGGTAATTCTGTACTTTGCATATTCATTCAATTTAATGATGCAACCTCATATTTTAATTATGACAACGCTTCCAATAGGTATTTAACAGTTCATGGCTACACTGGATTGGCGTAATTTTGTATTCGTCTTCCTGATGTTCCCGATTATATACTTGGTTTACTACCCATTCTTCAAAATTTATGAAAAGCAATGTCTTGAGAAAGAAAAAGCGGAAGAGGAAGCTGAATTAGAAGCAATGAATAAATAAAATAAGGAGAACATAATCATATGAAACATGAATTAGGAATTTCGGTATATCCGGATTTAAGACCTCTGGAAGAAATTGAAGCATATTTTGAACTGGCGGGACGCTATGGCGTATCCAGGGTGTTCTCCAGTATGTTTTCAGTGGAAGGCACAAAAGAAGAGGTTCTGGAATATTTTAGAAAACTGATTATTGCGGCACACAAGAATAACTTGAAAGTGTCTTTGGATGTAAACCCAATGTGTTTTGAAAAAATGGGCGCAACACCGGATGATTTAAGTGTATTCAAAAGCATTGATGTTGATATTCTGCGTATGGATTTAAGCTATGGACCGGAAGGCGACGCGAAACTGGTGCGCAATCCTCATGGCATTACCATTGAATTCAATAACTCTCCGAAAATCGTAAAGGGTTTGATAGATTGTGGAATTGATGCAAAAAATTTCCTGGTGTGCCATAACTTCTATCCCCAGAGATATACGGCAATGAAATGGAATAAATTCATCGATAAAAATAAAGAACTGAAAGCATTGTCGAGGGATTTAAGAATTGGTGCATTTGTTTCTTCTGCGGCAGAAAATACACATGGTGTGTGGGATGCCGTATGCGGCCTTCCCACAGTGGAAAGACTGCGTATGCTGCCAATTGATTTACAGGCAAGAATGATGCTGGCAACAGGGGATGTAGATGATATTCTCATCGGAAATGCATATGCAAGCGAAGAAGAATTTAAGAAGCTGCAGGAAGTATTGGAAGAAAGTGGCGCAATGTCAAAGGAAATAGACCCTATGTTAAAGCTATTGGTGGATCGTGGAGTAATTAGCCTGGATAAACCGGTCAAGAAGCTGCGCGTAACCTTAGACCCGGAAGTTACGGAAAAAGAAAAAGAAGTATTGTTTGATTTCTTCCCCCATTTGGATATGGGTGACGGTTCGGAATGGATTTGGCGCACAAGAATTTCCCGTTTTAAATACAGTAAGCCGGATGAAGTTCTGGCACCCCGCCCATGCGATAAAGAAATGTTTGAAGCAGGGGATGTGGTAGTTGTGAATGATAACTATAAACATTATGCCGGCGAGATCCAGATTGTAAAAATTCCTATCGTGAACGATGGAACAAGAAATCTCATCGGCCGTTTAGATGAAGATGAATACCAGATGATGGAGCTTGTATATGACGGGGATTTGGTTGAATTCTTAGAAAAATGAATTGGAGGATGCAACTTATGAGTTTTCCAAAAGATTTTAAATGGGGTGCTAGTTCTTCTAGCGCCCAATTTGAAGGTGCTTTTGATGTAGATGGAAAAGGACCTACAACGTGGGATTATGAAAAGAAACGGCTTAATTCCGGATGCTGTTCCTTTAAATATGCTTCCGATTTTTACCATCATTATAAAGAAGATATTGCCCTTATGGCTGAAATGGGATTTCAAATATTTCGTATGTCTATTTCATGGGCTCGTATATTGCCGGATGGGGAAGGGGAAGTAAACGAAAAAGGCATTGCATTTTATAAAGATGTTTTCAGGGAATGCCATAAACATGGAATTGAGCCTCTGGTTACGATCTATCATTTCGATTTGCCTGCCGCATTGGCGGAAAAATATAACGGCTGGTCTTCCCGCAGGACGGCAGATGCCTACGTGGAGTATTGCAGAATCTTGTTTGAAAATTTTAAAGAGGATGTCCATTACTGGCTCACGAACAATGAGTATAATGTTATGATTTACTATGGCGCTGTGGATATGCTGACCGGAAAGGCAAACGATTTGAATGAGCTATATAACACAGGGCATACACAGCTTGTTGCGATGGCAAAAGCCATCTCGCTCTGCCATGAGATGTGTCCGGATGCCAAAATAGGGCCTGCGCCGAATTTATGTGCCTGCTATCCGGCATCGTCCAATGCGAAGGATGTTCTTGCGGCAATGAATATGGAAGATTTAAGAAACAATATGTGGGTAGACCCTCTAGTTTTCGGAGAATATCCCAAATCTATCCAGACATATTTTCATTGGAACCATATTGTATTGGATATACAGGAAGGGGATATGGATGCCCTGAAAAACTGCCATCCGGATTTTATCGGTTTCAACTGCTATGGTACGGAAACCATCGAACATTGCGATTACTATGAAATTGACTGGGACAGCATAGTTCATGGAGATAACCGCGATATGAGTTATCTGGTAAAATTGACAGAAAAACCCGGGGTTGGAAAAGCAGTAAATAATCCATACTTAGAAACAGGTATAGATGGACATACCTTTGATCCATATTGTATCCGCATAACGGCGCGCAAATTAAGCGATCGTTATCATCTTCCATTGATTATTACAGAAAATGGATACGGAAGAAAAGACACACTGGAGGAAGACGGAACGATTCATGACGCTTATCGGATCGAACATTTAAAAGGCATGATTTCTGAAATGAAAAATGGCATTGAAGAAGGCGCTTTGATGTTTGGATATTGTCCATGGAGTGCAGTGGATTTGGTATCTACGAGAGAAGGCATCTCCAAACGATACGGATTTATTTATGTAGACCGCGATGAAGATGATGAAAAAGCAAAAACTTCGCCAATGAAACGATACCGGAAAGACAGTTTTTATTGGTATAAAAAAGTGATTGCGTCAAACGGAGAGGATGTGGAATAAAAAGCGGCAGGCTTCTTTTTATTCTGTGGAGGATTAAACTGGTTTCTTGTGCCAACCGGACTGTATAATGGAGGTACGGTTGGCATTTCACAGATTATTCGGATTCTGCTAGATTTAAATGTGGGATTTGATATTGCGGGGATTTTAAATTTTCTGTTAAATATACCGCTGTTCATGCTGGCTTTTTTCTCATTTATAGGAAACAATTGTAGAAGACGTAACCATTTATAAAAAGTAATATCATAAAGAAAAATACATCCGAGGAGGGATAGTGTGAAGCTAAGCAAAGATGTCGTTTTGGAATATATGCAGGAGCAAATGTTAGCACATTCTGAAGACCTTTGTTTTACTACGCAGGAACTTTCTGAAGCTTTATATATGCAACGTTCCAATTTAAGCAAAATCTTAAATGAATTGGTAAAAGAACGCAGGGTAAAGAAAACAGCAGGAAGACCAGTGTATTACTCTTTGATAAAAGAACAGGAAAACTCATGCTTTTATGCCATGATTGGATGTTACTCCAGCCTAAAACAAGTGGTACAGCTGACAAAGGCAGCCTTATTGTATCCGGGACATTCTCTGCCTATTTTGATTACAGGTTCTGACGGTTCCGGAAAAAGTCTCCTGGCAAAACTGATTTATGAATTTGCGAAGGAGTCAGGGATTATTGGCAAGGATGCGCCATTTATAAAAATCAATTGCCGGTATTTAGCAGAAGTATCAGATGAAAAGATGAAAGATATTTTCTTTTCAAAAACAGAAGGCGCCATAAAAAAAGCGCAGGGCGGCATTTTATTTATCGACCATGTCAACAGACTGTATCATGATGTACAAAATGAATTATTAAATTATGTGGAAGTGGCACAAGTGTCTTCCAGCAACATGATTTTAGTATATTCTGTTGACGATGCGATCAGCCCTTCTTATTTAAGCTTATATACATCCAAATTTTCTATTGTTATTGATCTTCCTCCGCTTTCTAAGAGGACATTTGAAGAGCGGTTAGAGATGATTCAGCTGTTTTTCCAAAAGGAAGCAGAGTGTGTTCATAAAAATATTAAAATAAATTCGGAAGTTTTACGTTGTCTGATGCTATATCCATGCCAATTCAACGTAAAGCAATTAAAAAAGGATATTCAAATCGGATGCGCAAACGGCTATGCCAGAAATTTTGACAAAAAAGATAACCAGTTAGAATTGTATATCCATGATTTTCCAAACTATGTGCGAAAGGGATTTCTTTCTTATCGAAAATACAGAACACAGATTGAACAGGTTATTCCCAATAATTACCTGTATAGTTTTTCAGAACAGGAAATCAACGCAAGCCATGATGAGACAGTGGTTATATCGGATGACAATTACTATAATATGATTGACCGTAAAGTGGAAGAACTGAAATCTCATGGTATTGAAGATGAGGATATTGCGGCTATCCTTCATGCGGATTTGAATTATAACTTCTAGCAAATCAATTCTGAAATTGAACAAAGGGAAATCGACAAAGACATGATTTCTAAGATTGTGGATTCCAAAATCATTAAACATGTAGAAACCTTCTTGAATGATGCGTCGAAACGCTTTGACAGAATCTATACAAATTCTGTATTTTATGCCCTTTGTATGCATTTATCCGCTATGCTGGAAAGAAAAGGCGGGTCACAGAAGCTGTCCAACGAACAGATTGTAACGACGATAAAGGAACATAACGAGGAGTATATTTTCTGTTCCAAATTTACTTCCATGCTGGAAAAAGAATTCCATGTGCAGATATCCATTGATGAAGTAGTATTTTTGTCCATGTTTATAACAAAAGAAAAGATTATTGAAAAAGAAGAGGCAAAGCCGGTTGTCCTTGTGGCAATGCATGGCAATAGCACTGCCTCTAGTATTGTGGAAGTTGCGAACGCACTTGTAGGAGATGACAATATTTATTCGTTTGATTTGGCATTAGATAAAGATATGCAGGAAATGTATGAAGAATTAAGCCAAACGATATTGGAAATCCACCAGGGGCAGGGTGTTTTGATGCTGTATGATATGGGTTCATTAAAAACAATGGCAGAAATGATTAGCAATGAAACAGGTATCCAAATAAAAACATTCTGTATACCGGCCACTCTAATCGCTTTGGATTGTTCGCGCAAAGCAAGCTGCCACAGTTCGTTGGATGAGATTTATGATGAAGTCATGAGTTCTTATCTGGCCATATATCCGAAAATTGCACAGTCCTATCAGAAACAGAAAAAACCGCAGGTGATTATTTCCTTATGCATGACGGGAGAAGGCGCGGCAATTCAGATAAAAAATTATATTGAGCAGCATATTTATCTTGAAAACACAGAGATTATACCGTTAGCAATCTCAGATCATGAATATTTGCTGAAAAAAGTAAACCAAATTCAAAAAAACCAGAAAATAGTATGTGTTGTAGGCGCATATGATCCAAAGCTGTATGGTATTCCCTATATTCCGGTTTCCAAACTTTTTGACGTATCCCCGGATAAATTGGATATCTTATTATCATTGAGTACGGCAGAGTCTGTCATGTCTGTAAATTATGATGCCATTTATGAATACTTACAGGAGCAGTTAGAAAACTTCGATTTTAAATTGTTAAAAGAAGTTTTGCCAAAAGTGATTCTGCGGATTCGAAAAGCGGCCCATGGGCTGTCGTCTGATCAGGAGGTCGGCTTGTTTATGCATATTGCATGTTCCGTATATCGATTACAAAATGAAGAAGACGCAGTAAGAAATATAAATACCAAACAGTTGATTATGAAAAACAAGCGATTATATAATGATTTATGTGAAATTTTACATGTCCTTGAAGATGAATTTTATGTCACATTCAATGATGATGAAATCGCGAATATTATTCAAATCATTAAGCAATGTTGATGTAATGAGAAATCAGAAAGAGTATAAGTATGAGCTCTTTCTGATTTTTTGCAAATAATTAGCACTCACCCCTTGACTCTGCTAACAACTAGTGTTATAGTTCATATAGAACAAAGAAAAGTTAATAAGCAGAAATGGAGCCGGATATGCTATCAACGAAAAACGGCAGAGAGGAGCGTTTATGAATATATCAAAATTTACCCAAAAATCCATGCAGGCGGTGGAACAGTGTGAGAAGCTTGCCTATGAATACGGAAACCAGGAAATCGAACAGGAACATCTCTTGTACAGCCTTCTGACTATTGAAGACAGTCTGATTCTCAAATTAATTGAAAAAATGGAAATCCAAAAGGAACATTTTCTGAATCGGGCTGAGGCGGCGCTGCAAAAGCGGGTAAAGGTACAAGGGGGAAGGGTTTATGTCGGAAAAGACTTAAACCAGGTACTGATCAACGCGGAAGACGAGGCAAAGCAGCTGGGCGATGAATATGTTTCCGTGGAGCATCTGTTCCTTTCCATGCTGAAGCATCCTAATAAAGAAATCAAAGAAATTTTCCGCGAATACGGCATTACGCGGGAACGCTTCCTGCAGGCGCTGTCCACAGTCAGGGGAAACCAGAGGGTGACTTCCGATAATCCGGAGGCTACGTATGATACGTTGGAAAAATACGGGCAGGAGCTGGTGGAAAAAGCAAGAAGCCAGAAACTGGATCCAGTAATTGGCAGGGACAGCGAGATACGTAACATTATCCGCATCCTTTCCAGAAAAACAAAAAATAACCCCGTTCTGATCGGGGAGCCTGGCGTCGGGAAAACGGCGGTGGTAGAAGGCCTGGCCCAGCGTATTGTGCGGGGGGATGTGCCGCAGGGGTTAAAAGATAAAAAGATTTTTGCCCTGGATATGGGCGCGCTTGTAGCGGGGGCAAAATACAGGGGCGAGTTCGAGGAACGTTTGAAGGCTGTTCTGGAAGACGTGAAAAACAGCGACGGACAGATTATTTTATTTATCGATGAGCTTCACACGATCGTAGGAGCCGGCAAAACGGACGGCGCACTGGATGCGGGCAATATGCTCAAGCCTATGCTGGCGAGAGGGGAGCTGCATTGTATCGGCGCTACCACGCTGGATGAGTATCGGCAGTATATTGAAAAAGACGCGGCGCTGGAACGCCGGTTCCAGCCGGTGATGGTGGAAGAGCCTACAGTAGAGGATACCATTTCCATTTTAAGAGGGTTAAAAGATCGGTATGAAGTGTACCATGGCGTAAAAATTATGGACAATGCTTTGGTGAGCGCGGCTACTTTATCGCATCGCTATATTTCGGATCGTTTTTTGCCGGATAAGGCGATCGACTTGGTGGATGAAGCTTGTGCGCTGATTAAGACAGAACTGGATTCCATGCCGACGGAATTGGATGAGCTGCAGCGCAAGATCATGCAGATGGAAATCGAAGAGGCGGCATTGAAAAAGGAAGATGACAGACTCAGCCAGGAGAGGCTGGCTTCCCTTCAGAAGGAACTGGCGGAATGGAAAGAAGAGTTTAACAATAGAAAGGCTCAATGGGACAATGAAAAAGCATCGGTGGAAAAGCTTTCCAAACTGAGGGAACAGATCGAGTCCATCGGCAGCGAGATACAGATCGCCCAAAGGGAAGGAAATCTGGAAAAAGCGGCGGAACTGAGCTATGGAAAACTGCCCGCTTTGAAAAAACAGCTGGAGATAGAAGAAAATAAGGTGAAAAATGAAGATCTGTCCTTAGTCCATGAAAGCGTCAGCGACGAGGAGATCGCGAAAATTATTTCCCGGTGGACGGGCATTCCGGTGGCGAAGCTGACAGAGAGCGAAAGAAACAAGACGCTGCATCTGGACGAGGAGCTGCATAAACGGGTAGTCGGGCAGGAGGAAGGAGTGACAAAGGTAACGGAGGCGATCATCCGTTCCAAGGCAGGGATCAAAGATCCAGCGAAACCAATAGGATCGTTCCTTTTCCTCGGCCCTACGGGCGTCGGAAAAACGGAACTTGCCAAAGCGTTGGCGGCATCCCTTTTTGACGACGAGAATAATATGGTGCGCATCGACATGAGCGAGTATATGGAAAAATATTCCGTGTCCCGGCTGATCGGAGCGCCTCCCGGATATGTAGGCTATGAAGAAGGCGGACAGCTGACGGAAGCTGTCAGAAGAAAACCGTATTCGGTGGTATTGTTCGATGAAATAGAAAAAGCCCATCCTGATGTGTTCAATGTGCTTTTGCAGGTGCTGGATGACGGCCGCATCACGGATTCCCAGGGGCGTACGGTGGACTTTAAAAATACAATCTTGATCATGACCTCGAATATCGGCGCAGGATATCTGCTGGAAGGAATCGGCGATGACGGCAGCATCAGCAGCGAGGCGGAGGGACTGGTCATGAACGAGCTTCGCGCCCATTTCCGGCCGGAATTCCTGAACAGGCTGGATGAAACGATACTTTTCAAACCTTTGACCAAAGAAGATATCGGAGGCATTGTCCATTTGATCGTGGAAGATTTGAACAGGCGGCTGGCAGACAGGGAGCTGCGCATTGAGATTTTGCCGGAAGCGGAAAAATTTATTGTGGAAAACGCTTATGATCCCGTATATGGAGCCAGGCCTTTGAAGCGTTATATACAGAAATATGTAGAGACTCTTTCGGCGAAGCTGATACTGGCCGATAAAGTAAGGGCAAAGGACGTGATAGAAATATCGGTGCAGGACGGGGTCTTGACAGGAACCGCCAAAAGGAATTAAATAAAAGGAGGAAAGGCATATGCTTCCAAAGGATCCGGCAATGCTCTTAAGTTATGTGAACTTGAAGTTGAGGGATTATTATGGCAGTCTGGAAAAGATGTGCGAGGACATGGATATCAGCAGGGAAATGATCATGGAAAAGCTGGCTTCCATAGATTATCATTATGATGAGGAGAAAAATCAATTTGTCTGAACAGATCAGGATAAGAGTGATAACAAAAAAGGACGGAAGTGAGGCAGAATTGTTCCATGACCGAAATCGGACGCTGCTTCATACATTAAGGGAAGGCGGGGTTTCTCTGCCTTCCCTTTGTGATGGTCTGGGAAAGTGCGGCAGGTGCCTGATAAGATTTTGCGGATACGCGCCGCTGCCTACGCCGTCGGACAGAGTCATGCTTTTGCCGGAACAGCTCAGGGATGGATACCGGCTTGCCTGCATGGCGAGGCCTGTAAGGGATTGCAGGGTGGAAACGGCTTTTGCAGAAGAGCGGCAGATAGATATTCTGACAGAAAGCAGTACAGTGGATAGGCTGGCCGGAGAGCGGGAATATAGAAAAAAGAACAGGAAGCATAATGGGAGAAAAGATATCAAGAAAAGTATCAAGACAAATACCATGAAAAATTTCAGTGCAGATGTCATTGTGGATATTGGGACGACAACGATAGCCATGCAGATGATAGAAGTGGAATCAGGGCATGTTTTGGACACTTTTACTTGCCTGAATCCGCAGAAAGCTTATGGAATGGATGTGATTTCCAGGATACGGGCCGGAATGGACGGAAAAGGGGAAATCCTTCAGGAATTAGTAAGAAATGCGTTGGCAGAAGGCATAAGAGAAATGAAAGAAAATGTAGAAGATGGCGGGACCTGCAATCTGGAGGGCATATTTTTGTCAGCGAATACCGTGATGGGACATTTATTTATGGGATATTCGGTGGAAACATTGGGAAAAAGCCCGTTTATGCCGATGAATATAAAAAGGGACGGATTGGACTGGATGGGAGTGCCGACAGTTCTGGTTCCGGGCATTTCGGCGTTCGTGGGGGGAGATATTGTTTCCGGCTTATATGCCTGCGGGCTTTGCGGGTGTCAGGAGAATGGAAAATGGCTGTTTCTGGATCTTGGCACGAATGCGGAGATGGTCATGGGAAGCGGAAATCGCGTAGCAGCCACAGCGGCGGCGGCAGGGCCGGCTTTTGAAGGAAGAGGAAAAGAGGGGATGACTGGAACGGAGCGCATAGCCGCGATTGCCTCTCTTTTAGAGCAGGGGATTGTCGATGAAACGGGCTTGATGGCAGAAGCCTATTTCGAAACAGGAATCGAAGTAACGATGGAGCGAAAGGCATCCGGCATCCAGGCACGAATTTTCCAAGAGGATATCCGGGATATTCAAATGGCCAAAGCAGCCGTACGGGCGGGCATCCACTTTTTAATGAAGCATCTGGCGATTGAGGGATACGAAGAAATTGAACGGGTATATATTGCAGGGGGCTTCGGTTTTTACCTCAATAAAAAGGCGGCGGCGCGGATTGGCCTGATACCGTCCGAATGGCAGGAAAAAGCAATGGCGGCAGGAAATACATCCCTGGCTGGGGTACGTTTGTTGGAAAGAGAAAAGGCAAAGCAGGACGAAGAAAGAAAATTGTCGGAATGGGACATCTGGAATCGCTTGGAGGAGTTTGCCGGGAAGACGGAAACATTCCAATTGGCAGAAGAGCCGGAATTTGATAAAGTATATGTGGGCTATATGAATTTTGATGTTGGGTAATTTTGATCTATCATAATGTAATGAAGCATGCGGATACATGCGCAGGTCATCAATTTTCTGCGGAAATTGGTGACACATGATATAATGTATGGAAATGGCAGGAATAATTATGAAGAAGAATGGGAACGAAGAAGAAAGGGATTTTCTAATGTGGGATGCGATTTTCAGCATCGAAGAGGGAAGAAGGAAATTAGGGGAAGAGATGCCAGTGGCTTTTTACCGTATGTTTGAATATTCCATCAGGGATACTTTGATTCAAATGTATGGGAAAGAAAGCATGGTAAAAATATTCCGTATTGCAGGGGAGAAAGCGGGCAGGGAATTTTTTCTGCGGAATCTGGACGGAAGTTTGATGTTAAATGATTTTCTGGCACAGCTTCAGCAAAAACTGATGGAATATAAAGTCGGTATGTTTCGGGTGGAAAAATTTGATGCCCGGACGGGGCATGCGGTGCTGACGGTAGGGGAAGATTTGGATTGTTCGGGCTTTCCTGATTCCGGGGAAACGGTATGCAATTATGACGAGGGATTTATCGCCGGTATATTGAAGGCATATACCCAGAAAGAGTATGTGGTGACGGAAATCGATTGCTGGGCGAATGGGAGCGATGTGTGCCGGTTTGATGCTAAGGTATTGAATGAAGACTGAATAGGGAGGAGAAGCGATGGGAAAATGGCTGGAACATATCTCGGGAAAAGAGTTGAAGTTTTTCAGCATCTTTTCCATGGTTCTGCTTGTCATGGCTGCAATAGCAGCCGGAACTCCCGCCAGGCTGGCGGAGGGGATATGGCTGATTGTCGTGTCCAGGGATGCGCTGATAACGGATTATTTTGAGCTGGCGGGTTATGGGGCTGCATTCCTTAACGCCGCGTTGGTGATGGGAATCAGCATTTTTTTTATTGCAGTGGAGAAAATTCCTTTCACAGGGCTGACGGTGGCGGCTTTGTTTATGAATGCAGGATATGGGCTTTGGGGAAAGAACCCGGTCAATATTCTGCCCGTGATCCTGGGTACGGCTTTGTATGCAAAAATACACAGGACGAAATTAAACCGCTATATTTATACGGCGCTGTTCGGCACATGCCTTGCGCCTCTGATTACAGAGCTGGTTTTTCTGTTTCCATTTGGCCGGACAGTTAATCTTCTTTTCGCGGCGGCAATCGGCATCGCCATAGGGTTTATACTGCCTCCCCTTTCTATCCATACGGCATCGATGCATATGGGTTATAATCTGTTTAACGTAGGATTTTCCGGCGGGATACTGGCTTTTATTATGGTGAGCCTCCTGCGGGCTTTCGGGATGGAAAGCGATTCGGTGATGATATGGAAAAGCGGGCAGAATATGAAAGTCGGAGTCTGCCTGTTTTTATATTTTATTTTTACGATCCTAATGGGTTTTCTGATAAGCGGAAAAAAGGCAGGAAGTTTGAAAGGAATTGTAAAGCATTCCGGCCGTACGGTTACTGATTTCGTCCTTATGGACGGAGCAGGGGCGACGCTTATGAATATGGGGCTGGTCGGTATTTTTTGCGAGATTTATATTGTGCTGACAGGCGGCGATTTTTCAGGGCCGGTCGTAGGAGCCATATTGGCGGTTTTTGGTTTTTCTGCTTTCGGCGTACATATCAAGAATTATCTGCCTGTACTTGCAGGCGTGTACATATCCACTCTTTTTACCATATTTTCGCCGGATACTCCAGGTATCCAGCTGGCAGCGATTTTTTCAGCAGGGCTGTCGCCGATCGCAGGGCAGTTCGGGCCGTTAGCTGGTATGATCGCCGGATTTCTTCATGCGGCAGTGGTTATGTGTACCGGACAAATGTATGGCGGGCTGAATTTGTATAATAATGGGTTCAGCGCAGGGTGGGTGGCCGTGATCATGGTACCCGCGACGGAAAGTTTTATGAAATATTGGCGAGGGAGAAAATCGGAAAGGGAGTAGGAAAAATAAATGATTCACGAGAGGAAAAAAATTGCAAGAATAGTGGAGGAACTTACCTTATTTTTCTTTGCCTTGGGGGCGGACAGGATCCAATCCGGGATCAAAGAAGACGGGAACGGCGTGGTTATCGATTTTCAGGCGAATTACCAGCTGGAAAATGAATATAAGCTGGAACAGATGGAGAAAGATCTGAATTGCCCGAAAAATGACGCGATGAAAGATGTATACTGGGAATTAGCCGGTTCCGGAGAGCCGGAGGATACGGAGCAGCTGCTGCTGGTCGGCATGATGATCGATCAGGTGCAGATACGGAAAGAAGAGGGGGAGGTTTATCTGAGGCTGTATAAAACGCAACAGGAATAAGGCAGTATTTGTACTGCATATATATAGGATAAGGCAAAGAAGAGAGTCCGAGATATGAATTGGAAAAAAAGAATGCTATCTTGTATTATTTTATTGGCCTTGCTGGCGGCCGTTTGCGTGATCGGCTGGAGGGAGCGGGAAGGCTTTTCGGTCTTTGGGAAGACATTGGAGGAAGCCGGGGAGAAGAAGATCGCGCTGACTTTTGATGACGGGCCTCATCCCTATTATACAGAACAGCTGTTGGACGGTTTGAAGAAACGTGGGGTAAAAGCCACGTTTTTTGTGACAGGAGAACATGCGGAGCTTCATCCTGAGGTGATTAAGAGGATGAGCGAGGAAGGCCACCTTATCGGCAATCACACCTACAGTCATATCCAGCTAAGATCGGGCAATAAAGATGCTTTTAAGGAAGAACTGATCAAAACAAACGAGATTATAACAGGTATTACCGGGGAAGAGGTCATTTTTGTGCGCCCTCCTTACGGAAGCTGGGATAAATCTTTTGAGACGGAATTGAATATGTTTCCTGTATTATGGACGATAGACCCTCTGGACTGGTGTTCTACCAATGTGGAGCGCATCGAACAGAAAATCATATCTAAAGCGGGGGAAAACGATATTATACTGATGCACGATTATTACCCATCAACGGTTACGGCGGCATTGGAAGTGGTGGATGAGCTGCAGAAGGAAGGGTATGAGTTTGTGACGGTGGATGAGATTTTGTTTGATTAAAAGACTTCCTTTTAAGAAAACAAATTTTTACAATATAGCAGCCAGAAAGATTAAATTTACTTGTACTGCCCAATATGATAAAATAAGGAAGAACAAATAAGGAGTGCAAAAGCTGCGCAGAAACGGGGTGGAAAATGAAAGAAGGATTGGAAAACGGCAAAAAAACAAAGAAATATGCCTATAGCTATGAAGAGTATGCAGAGCAGGGCAAAGGAACGGACAGTATGGTGGAAGATATTTTGGCAGACCCTGATTTTCCCGGATTGACAGGACTGGTGATTGGCGATTGGGGCGATTCCTGGGAGGACAGCTGCCAGAATATTTTGGATGGAATCGTGGCAGACAAGGAACGGTTTTCCCATATTGAGGATCTTTTTATCGGCGATATGGACTATGAGGAATGTGAAGTATCATGGATTATACAAGGGGATTACAGCAAACTTTGGGCAGCGATGCCGCAACTGAAAGCGTTGACAATCAAAGGGAGTACGGACTTGGAATTAGGGGAAATCTGCCATGAAGGGCTGGAGTCTTTGACAATTATCTGCGGCGGGCTTCCTGCATCGGTACTTCGTTCCATTCAGGACGCAAAGCTTCCTAATCTGAAAAAACTTCTGCTTTATGTCGGCATTGAAGACTATGGATTTGACGGTAATGGGGATACCATAAAGGAACTTTTGGAAAAAGGGGATTTCCCCAATCTTACGTATTTAGGTATTGTGGACAGCGAGATACAGGATGAGGTTGCAAAGGTAGTGGTAGAGAGCAAGTATATGGGGCAGATTCATACGCTGGATTTGTCCAACGGTACGTTGACAGATAAAGGGGGAGAGCTGCTTTTGGAGAAACTTCCTTCTTATCCCAACATAAAGAAACTGGATGTCCATTACCATTACTTATCCGATGAGATGGCAGGGAAATTAGAGGGGATGCCCCTGGAAGTAGATGTTTCCGAGAAGAATGAACCGGATGAATACAAGGGCGAAATCTATATGAATGCCATGTTGACAGAATGAGGCAGGCGGTGCTTCTGGGGAACCTGGATACAAAACGTACCAATTATTTCAGGCAGGCGGCAAAACAGGCAGGCCTGCCTGTTTATTTTGCGGATTGGAATCATTGGGAAAAGCAATGGGAAGGTTTGCCGGAAGCGGAATTGTTTTTAAAAATTGACCCTCCTCTTTGGGAGAGTTGTTTTTTGGAAGAGCTGGGCAGCTTGGTAACGGATTATGAAAGGAAATTGGACAGGCTGGCAAGGATGGCCGATACTTACAAAATAGAATATTTCAATCACCCTTCGGCGATAGCAGAGCTTCTAAACAAGCGGGTTTGCAAAAAGAAACTGTGCCAGGCAGGGATTCCCGTGACGGAAAGCCTGGAAGAGGAGGGAGAGGAACCGCCAGGCCAGATGTCTTTTGAAATGCTTTTGGAAAAGATGGAGAAGCAGGGTATCCATCAAGTCTTTCTTAAACCGGTGAGCGGTTCCGGGGCGGCGGGGGTATCGGCTTTCCGCTGGCAGCCCCGTTTTGGGAAAATGGTGCTTTATACTTGCTCGTTGGAACAGGCGGGCACCGGCCTTGTGAATACGAAGCGGCTCCGCCGTTTCTCTAAGCCGGAGGAGATTATACCTTTGCTGAACCGGATTCTTTCTCTTGGCTGCATTGTGGAACGATGGTATGCGAAGGAGGAATATCAGGGATATTCGTATGATTTACGGGCCGTGGTGCAGGAAGGCGATATAGATTTCCTGCTGGCAAGGCTTTCCAAAGGGCCGATTACCAATCTGCATCTGAATAACCGCCCGTTAGAGGCGGGCATGCTGGGGCTTCCGGCTTCGGTACTGGAATCGGTGGAGGAGATATGCAGAAAATCCATGAAGTGTTTTGCAGGGCTTAGAAGCGCAGGAATCGATATTTTGCTGGAAAGGGGAAGCTTAAAGCCGAGGATCATCGAGATGAATGCCCAAGGGGATTTGATTTATCAGGATATTTACCATCAAAATAGAATTTACAGCCATCAGGCGGAAATGATGAAGGAATGGATAGGAGAATAGATATGGATAATAGTACGGAAAGAGGGGAAGAAAAGATAACGGAAAAAGAGGTTCCTTTCCGTTTGTTTCTTTCAGGCAAAGAGCGGGTGAAACCTTCCGTGGATATGAATCGGGTGGTGGGAAGCTGCGATATTTTGTTTATCTGTCTGGATACTTTACGTTACGATGCGGCGGTGCAGGAAGAAAAGGCCGGAGGAACTCCGATACTAAATCGGTACGGTTCATGGGAAAAATGCCAGGCACCGGGGAATTTTACTTATCCTTCCCATCATGCCATGTTTGCCGGGTTTTTGCCTTGCCGGTATGATGCTAAGAATGTGGCGGATAGGGAGATGCTTTTTTTCCCCCAATCCATCGGGCTTGGAAAGAAGACGCCGGGAGGGGCTTACGGATTCTCCGGCAGTACGATTATGGAAGGGTTGGAAAAGGACGGGTATGATACATGGTGCGTGGGAGGGGTTTCGTTTTTCGATAAGCGTTCGGATATCGGAAAGGTATTCCCCGGGTTTTTCCAGAAAAGCTACTGGAACCCTTCTTTTGGCTGCCCGGTGAAAGACAGCACGAAAAACCAGGTGGACTTTATTTTGAAAAAAATAGAATCCGCAGAGAAGGAAACACATATTTTCCTTTACTTGAATGTGGATGCCATCCATTATCCCAATTATTTTTATCTGGACGGTGCATCCCATGACGATTTGCGAAGCCATATGGCTGCTTTGCGGTATGTGGACGGTGAACTGGGAAGGTTGTTCGACGGATGGAAGAAGCAACGGGGCGATACCTTCGTTATCTGCTGTTCGGACCATGGAACCTGCTACGGGGAAGACGGCTGCCAATTCCACGGCATCCATCACCCGGCAGTAAATATGATCCCGTATAAACATTTTTTCTTATAAATAACAAATGGCAGACAGCCGATGGAAATACCGGCAAATTTGCAAATACCTACTGATAGAACCGGAAAGGATGAAAACCATGCAGCTTTTAGCATCTGATTATGACGGAACCATAAAACAATATTCCCATAAGGAGAAAGAACCGACGGTAGAAAAAAGAGATATCGAAGCGATTCGCCGATTCAGGAAGAAGGGCAATCTATTTGGGCTCGTTACAGGACGTTCCAAAGGGATGATAGACCCGGAGCTTAAGAAGTATGGGATAGAGACGGATTTTTTGATTGCCCAGAACGGAAGCGCGATATGGAGCAAAGATTTCCAATTGCTTCATGCCTGTGAAATCAGCCATGAGACTGCTGTGGAGCTGGCGGATTTTGTAAAACGGAAAAAGGTGGTCTGTTTTGGGGCGGCGGGTTTGGAATCATCGGGGATGCTGTATGACAGCAGACCGGAAATAAGGGATTTGGAAAGAGAAAAAATGAAGATAGAAAAGCTGACAGAGGAGTCTTTCCGGCAGATGACAGTCATATCGTTTTTTATTAAAAATGAATCCGATGAGAAGGCGGAGCTGTTGGCAAAAGAGCTGTTCCAATTGTTTGACGGAAGGCTGTCTTTCCATTGCAATAAAGATGTGATCGATGTGACGGCATATGGGGTCAGCAAGGAAACAGGGGTGCGGTGGATTGAGGAATATTATCATCCGGATAAAGTTGCTGTCATAGGGGATGCGCTCAATGATTTATCTATGATTCAAGCATATCATGGCTATTATATTACCAGTGGCTGTGCCGGATTAAAGCAATATGCAGAACGTGGTTTTGCCAATATGGAGGAATGCCTTACGTATATGATGGGGGAAACGGATGAAAGAAAGGGTCGATAATATCATTTATCAGCTGGCAGGGAGGTGTCCGCATGAATCCATATCAACAATATATGTACAGCTATCCCCACAAAACCGCATATCGCCCGATATCCGGCATTTCCCTGAAAGAATATGCCCCCTTGCTGGCTGGCAAAGGGCATGGGCTGTATCTCCATATCCCGTTTTGCCAGGAAAAATGCGGCTACTGCAATTTATTTTCGGTAACGGGGCAGGGGAAGGAAGCCATGGACCGATATTTGGATGCGGTAGAGAGGCAGTGCGGGCAGTATGAAACATTATTGGCTCCTTACGCGGCGGAATTTTCGGAGCTTGTGATTGGCGGCGGCACACCGCTTTTATTGGAAGAAGGGCAGATAGAGCGGATGTTTGCCTGCATGAAACAATATTTTTGTTTGGAGGATAACAGGGAAATTGTAATAGAGACGGCGCCCAACCAGACCGAAGGAAAGAAACTGGAAATTTTGGCACAGGAGGGCGTGACCAGAGTGAGTATGGGCATCCAAAGCTTTTCGGATAAAGAACTCTCGGTTCTGGGGAGGCGGCATGGGGCCAGGCAGGCCAGAGAAGCGTTGGAGCGGATAAAAACCTATGATTTCCTTTGCGTCAATGTGGATTTTATTTACGGGATTCCGGGGCAGACGGTGGAAAGCCTGTTGTCTTCTTTGAAAGAAGCCCTTGCTTATGCGCCGGATGAAATCTTTTTGTATCCCTTGTATGTCAAGCATGGCGCATGGCTGGAGCACGTCGGAGTGGTGCCTGACCCGGAAGGCGCTTATTTACAATACCAGGAAGCCAGCAATTTCCTGCGGGGGGAAGGCTTCCGGCAGGATTCCATGCGGCGGTTTGTGCGGCAGGGCAAAGAAAGGGGATTTTCCGAATGCGGTTTGGGAACTTCGCTGGCCCTGGGGTGCGGAGGAAGGAGCTATTTGGGCAATCTCCATTTTTGCAGCCCTTATGCCGTGACTGGGGAAGAATGTGCCAAACGGCTGGAGGAATATGAAAATACCGTGGATTTTATCCACATTAAACATGGGATATTACTGTCGGAAGAGGAAAGGAAACGACGTTATGTAATCCGCCATTTATTCATTTATCCGGGATTGGATGCCAGAAGATACAAAAGGCATTTTGGAACGGGGCTTATGGAAGATTTCCCTATTTTGCATGATTGGATAGGACAGGGATTGCTCCAATGGAAGAGGAACGGGCAAGAAAGGACGCGGAACGGAAATGGAACAGGGGGAGAAAGGGAAGAATTCCTTGCCTTGACAGAGACGGGGCTGGGCCTGTCCGATTATCTAGGTCCCCAGTTGATTTCCACCGAAATACAAAAGGCAATGGAAGAGTGGGAGGAAATGCATGGACAGCCATATGGTGTTATATAGGGGCAGCCTGAAAAGCTGCAATTACCGTTGCTCTTATTGCCCTTTTTCTAAAAAACCTCTGTCGGAGAAGGAACTGGAAAAAGACAGGGAGCAATGGAATGCTTTTATAGGAGCTTTCCGGGCGAATAGCAGAAGGCTGGGAACAGGCGCTTTGATGGTAGTTCCTTATGGGGAAGCGTTGATTCATCCATGGTATTGGGAAGGGATGGCGCATATCAGTATGCTTCCGTGGATAGAGGCGGTGGGGGCGCAGACGAATTTTAGCTTTTCATTGGAAGAATCGCTGGGCATTTTTGAGGGAGCCGGGGGAATCCGGGAAAAACTAAGGATATGGGCCACGTTCCACCCGGAGATGACAACCGTTGCGGAATTTGCAGGTAAGTGCAGGCAGCTCAGGGACAGGGGCATTGCCCTTAGCGCAGGGGCAGTAGGAGCGCCAAAGAATCTGGGGCTGCTGCAGGCATTGCGCAGGGAATTGCCCAAAGAAATATACTTTTGGCTGAATCGGATGGATGGGCTGGGGAGGCCGTATACGGAGGAGGAAACCGAAGCGTGTCTTACAATAGACCCTTATTTTTTAAGGGAATTGATGCCGCCTGTGGCGAAAGAGAGCCTTTGCAAGGGGCGGCTTTTTGTGGAAGGGGATGGGCGGCTGAGATTGTGCAACATCAGTCAGGCGTTGGACAGATGCGGAAGAAGACGATGCACCTGTTATCTTGCTTACGGCGGACGGGAAGAGGAATGGAACCGGATGCTGTTCGGCACTTATCCCCTGTTCCGTATTCCCCGGAGGCCGAAGGCAGTTTTTTTGGATATACAGGGAACCCTTATACCGGACGAAGAGGGGAACCTGATGCCGGGCAAGGAATCCGGCAATCCCTCTGTTTTATCCAAAAAGGACAGGATTCCGGCGGCAGTTTCGGCAGGGCTGGAGGGGCTTTTCCGGGATGGCTCTTTGCTCTTTTTTGTCACCACACTGCCTTTGGAAGATGGGATAAGACGGTGTAAAGGGATATGCCGGTTTTTCAGCGGAGGGGTTTTTGCAGGCGGTGCGCATATTGTGTTGGAAAAGGATGGGGAAAAGAAGGAGAAGGTTATTTTTTTGAAAGATTCTGTTTTGCAGGCGTTAGAGGCATTGAAAAATATTTTTTCCTGCCGGCTGTTGGTTTGCAAAAAGGATGGAAAAGCGTATAAAGCCACATTGCTCCGTTCCGCCCATAAGCCTTGGAAGATGCAGGAAATGGAAGAGGTATTGCTTGCCCTGCCGGATAAGGATAGAAAGGAAGTGCGGTGTTTTGTGGAAGGAAATTGTCTGCAAATTGTTGATGCAGGGGCGGATAAGGCGGCGGGAGTCCGAATATTGTGCAGGTGGCTGGGGATTGTGCCGGAAGAAACTTATGCCATAGGGGATTCGGAGGAAGATGCAGGTATGGTAAAGCTTTGTGGAAAAGGGGAAGGGACAGGAGAAGAAAGAGATGGATTTGTTTGAGTATATGAGGAATACGAATATGGAAAAGGAATCGCCTCTGGCCGCCAGACTGCGTCCGAGGACATTGGACGAGGTGGTGGGGCAGCAGCATATTATCGGGAAGGACAAGCTGCTATACCGGGCGATTCAGGCGGATAAATTAAGCTCTATTATTTTATATGGGCCTCCGGGAACAGGGAAAACTACCCTTGCCAAAGTGATTGCCAATACCACCAGCGCGGAATTTACCCAAATCAATGCTACGGTTGCCGGAAAGAAGGATATGGAAGCGGTAGTGGAAAAAGCAAAAGATATGCAAGGGATGTATGGGAAAAAGACCATATTGTTTATTGATGAAATCCACCGGTTCAATAAGGGGCAGCAGGATTATCTGCTTCCCTTTGTGGAGGATGGAACGGTCATCTTAATCGGCGCGACTACGGAAAACCCTTATTTTGAAGTGAATGGGGCATTGATTTCCCGTTCGGTTGTTTTTGAATTGAAGCCTTTGGCGATGGAAGATATCAGGACGTTGTTAAAGCGGGCGGTATATGATAAGGACAGGGGAATGGGGGCATATGAGGCGGAGATCGATGAAGACGCTCTGGATTTTCTGGCAGACTTGTCGGGAGGGGATGCAAGACATGCCCTGAATGCGGTAGAACTTGGCATTATGACGACGGAGCGGAGTGAAGACGGCAAGATACATATTACGGTGGAAGTAGCGCAGGAATGCATTCAGAAACGAGTGATTCGTTATGATAAGTCGGGGGATAACCACTATGATACGATATCGGCTTTTATTAAGAGTATGAGGGGTTCGGATCCGGATGCGGCCGTTTACTATTTGGCCCGCATGTTATATGCAGGGGAAAGCGTTACCTTTATTGCAAGGCGCATTATGATCTGCGCATCGGAAGACGTAGGGAATGCGGATCCGGCCGCCCTCCAGGTAGCGGTCAGCGCTTCTTTGGCGGCAGAAAGAATCGGAATGCCGGAAGCGCAGATCATTCTGGCCCAGGCGGCTGCCTATGTGGCATGTGCGCCGAAAAGCAATGCGGCGGTGGAGGCGATCGGAGAAGCGGCGAAGACGGTGGAAGAAACAGGCAATCTTCCAGTGCCAGTGCATTTACAAGATTCCCATTATAAGGGGGCTGCAAAATTAGGGCGGGGGATTGGATATCAATATGCCCATGATTATCCGAACCACTATGTGGAACAGCAATACTTGCCCTATGAGTTGAGCGGAAGGGAGTTTTATAGGCCTTCGGACAATGGATATGAGAAAAAAATACGGGAACATATGGCGAGGATAAAAAAAGAGGCAAAATCGAATGGACAGGAAGAGAATTAAAAGAGTGGTTCTTGCGGCCGCATCCGGCTTATTTGTTTTAGCAGCGGGCGGCTTAACGGCCAAGATGCTTCAGGATGGGAAGATGGCGGCAATCGAGACGGCCCGCATGGAAAGAGAGGCAAAGGATCAGGAAAGGGAAGAGGAGAAACGCAGCGCGGCAGACCGGGCGGTGGAGGAACAAGGCGACAAAATATTGGACTTTTCCGCAGAGTCGGCCAGAAGGGTAAAGGATTCCCTGGGAAAGCGTCCGCCTTTGGTAGAGCTGACGGAGGAAAACCGAGGAGAGTTTGCGCGGATTGACTCCTGTCGGATCGACGGGGAAAAAGGGAAGATCGTGGTGGAGGCTTTGGCGGAGGGAATTCCGGTCAGCGATGATAAATATTATTATTTGTTTGCGGTGGAATCATATGAAGACGGAATTGCCAAAGACAGCACCTATCTGGAACGGGAGTATAAGGATGAGGCGGTGGAATTCCAGGTTGAGAAAAATTATACAGGGACAGGGAGCGAAGTATTCCGTAAATTTATCGTGGCGGTAAAGAAGGACGGAGAATATGTGGAGGTCAGCCGTCCCCATTATATTACGAATCCTGAAGAATCGGCGAAGCGGCATTCCGATGGCAAGAAGCCATCTACCAAAAAAGGGCTGCTGGTGGATCCCAATAAGCTGCGTTCGCAGGAATTGGATGATCTCGGTGTAAAACATGCGGCGTATAATATCCCGGTGTCCAGGATTCTTGGACAGACGACCGATGGCATTCATCCTACTATCCATTATACTTATCAAGGAAAGACTTATTCGTTTAACGGGCAGGTTATGTCGGAGTATGATCTTGTTTTCAGCATTTTATCCGCAAAAGGGATTGAAATTACGGCAATCCTTTTAAATGACGTGTCTGCGTCTTACCCGCAGCTGGTACATCCCCTGTCACGGCAGGGAATCGGATCTGCACCCTATTATGCTTTTAATGCCAGCGATAAGGCTGGGACGGAATGTTTGGCTGCAGTCGGAGCTTTTCTGGCAGAAAGGTATTCCAGCGCTTCCAGCGGGAGAGGGCTGGTCGAAAACTGGGTGATCGGCAATGAAATCAATGCGAGAAAAGAATGGAATTATATGGAATATGTGGATCTGGAGACTTACGTGCGGGAGTACGCAAAGGCATTCCGCATCTTTTATAATGCGATCAGAAGCACAAATGGTTCGGCGAGAGTATACATTTCCTTGGACCAGCAGTGGAACAGGGATCTTTCTTCGGGAAATTATGACGGGAGGGATATTCTGGATGAATTTAACAGGCAGGTCAAAGCGGAAGGAGATATGGAATGGGGGCTGGCATTCCATCCCTATAACGCTCCTCTGACAACGCCTTATTTATGGAATCCTTCCAAGTTAGTGAAGGATTCGGCAGATACCTCCATGGTGACGATGGCGAATATCCATGTTGTCACTGACTATTTGCAGCAGGAAACTTTTTTGACGGAAGAAGGGGAAGTACGTTCCGTTATATTGAGCGAGCTGGGATATACTTCGTTGAAGGGGGAAGAAGTACAGGCGGCGGCCATCGCATACGCCTATAAAATAGCGGAGGCCAACCAGCATATCGATTCCATCTTGTTTTCCAGGCAGACGGACGCGGCAGAAGAAATAGCCCAGGGGCTGGCCATGGGTCTGAACCGCTTGGATGGATCTCATAAATATGCATACCAAGTGTATAAATATATGGATACGGAACAGCAAGAACAATATACGGGATTTGCAAAAGGCATGATTGGAATTTCTGATTGGAGCCAGATCATAAAAAAACGTTAAAATAATTGTTCGACAAGAAATTGGTATATTTCCTGGTTTTTCTGCTGCCAGTTATCACAGATGGCGACGGCGGATTCTTCCGTGGGAACAGAAAGCGTGATGTCTACCAGAGTTGTATTTTTGTCTCTTGCGGTGAGGCGGGCATCGTATTCCCCCGTTGTGGACCGATAGTATTGCGCAGTGATAGACACTTCATCCCGGAGAAACATTTCTTTTTCTTTTAAGTATTGTACGATTTCTTTTTTGATCGTATGGCTGATGCGGTTTTCGAAAAAGGAAAGGGTATTCTTGCCTTCTCCGGTAATAAGCAGATGCGTTCGGTTGCCGATCGAGCGGGTGGCGACCAGGCCTGCTTCATCCAATTCAGAAATGGCCTGCTGCAGGGTAAGGAAGGAAGTGTATTCCTTATTCAGGATAAAATCGCTTACTTGTGCGCTGGTAAGGGGGAAATCGACCTGATCCAGCATAAAAAGGACAATCAGTTTATAGAGCGTCAAAGGTTCTTGCATCATAATCATCTATTCCTTTCCAATCTTTTCCCTGATAGGCGTTCTCCAGTTTCATGCGATGGTGGAGGCTGTTCAGGACCTTTTTCTTCTCGCGGCTCCATAAAGGCGCGACCAATAGTTCTTTTGGCCCGTCGCCTGTCACCCTGTGGATAACGGTATCCGGCGAAAGGCGGCGGATGCAGCTGATGAGAAGGCCTAAATAGCCGTCCATGGATAGGGCAGAAAATAATCCTTGCTCATAATCCAGCGCCAGATCGGTGTTTCGCAATATATGAAGGAGTTGGAGCTTGACCCCGAATACAGAGACCGCGTTAAGGTAATCGATCGTCTGGAGCATCATGGTTTCATTTTCGCCGGGAAGCCCGAGGATGATATGGGCGATCACGGGTATTTCTAAATCATGCAGCTGCTGCATGGCATGGGAAAAACAGTCCAGGGGATAACCGCGCCGGATATAATCGGCTGTTTTTTCGTGGATTGTCTGTAGACCAAGCTCAATCCAGATAAACTTGCCGGGATAATCTGCTTTTAAAACCGAGAGAAGGGAGAGGACTTCCGGCGGAAGGCAGTCCGGCCTGGTAGCGATGGAAATTCCTGTTACAAACGGGTCTTCCAGAGCGCTTCGGTAAATTTTATCTAAAGAACCAACGGGGGCATAAGTGCAGGTATAGGCCTGGAAATAAGCGATATAAGGTTCTTTTGCCGTTATTGATCCGTAAGGCAGGGCGAAATCTCCGCTGCCCCCCGCGCTGCAGAAAATGCATCCGCGCGTATCCAGCGTGCCGTCTCTATTGGGACAGGTAAAACCGGCATCGATAGAAATTTTTTTGAATTTCTTTCCATAGGTATTTTTAAGATAAGCATCCAGGGAATAATAACGTTTCCCATGCCATTTTGTTGTTTCATCCATCTTATCACCGAATATGGGATTTGACCGCCTCGGCCACCGCTTCGGCCACCATGGGGTTGAAGGCTTCCGGCATAATATTGTTTTCGTTCAGTTCATGATCGGGAATCAGGCGGGCGATGGCTTCGGCTGCCGCCAGTTTCATTTCTTCCGTGATCTGCGCGGCGCGTCCTTCCAGAGCTCCTTTAAAAATACCAGGAAAAACAACGACGTTGTTGATCTGGTTGGGGAAATCGCTGCGCCCTGTCC
Source organism: uncultured Lachnospiraceae bacterium (assembly GCA_910585965.1). Classification (GTDB taxonomy): domain Bacteria; phylum Bacillota; class Clostridia; order Lachnospirales; family Lachnospiraceae; genus Kineothrix. The sequence continues at coordinate 7,824 of CAJUHH010000009.1, read as the reverse complement.
CCACAATCCTTGCACCGGCTTCTTTTGCCAAGTCGGGCATGATCTCTGGAACTGGATTTGCCATGGCGAAAAGGATGGAATCCGCGTTCATGGAAGCGACCATTTCTTTCGTTACGATGCCGGGCGCGGATACGCCCACAAAAATATCGGCATTTTTCAAAGCATCGGAAAGACTCCCGGTTTCGCCCGCAGGGTTGGTGACAGCTGCCATTTTTTCCTGCATCCAGTTCAGGCCTTCGCTTTGTCTGGAAATAATACCAGCCTTATCGCACAAAATAATATTGGGGAAACCATATGTAAGGAGCAGTCTGGCAATGGCGATGCCGGCGCTTCCTGCACCGTTTACGACGACTTTGCACGATTCCTTTTTCTTCCCGGTTACTTTTAAGGCATTGATAATTCCCGCCAGGACGACGATCGCCGTGCCGTGCTGGTCGTCGTGGAATACGGGGATATCCAGCATGGCTTTCAGCCGTTCTTCAATTTCAAAGCAGCGGGGGGCGCTGATATCTTCCAGATTGATGCCGCCGAATCCAGGAGCCAGATAGGAAATGGTTTTAATAATTTCTTCTGTATCCTGGGTATCCAGACAGATAGGTACGGCGTTTACTCCGCCGAATTCCTTGAATAAAACGGCTTTGCCTTCCATGACAGGCATAGCCGCATAAGGACCGATATTGCCCAGGCCGAGGACAGCGCTTCCATCGGAAATGACGGCGATGGTGTTCGATTTGATCGTATAAGTATAAGCTTCTTCTTTATTCTCCGCAATTTTCCGGCACGGTTCGGCAACGCCGGGCGTATAGGCAAGGGAAAGGTCTTCCCTGGATCTGACAGGGGTTTTGGATACAGTTTCCAGCTTGCCGTTCCATTGTTGGTGAAGCAATAATGCTTTTTCATTTATGTTCATAGTTGACCTCGTTTCCGCGCGGCTTTGGAGCCCGGCGCTTTTTATGCTGGAATTATCATATAATATTTAAAACCGAATTGCAAGAAAGGACTTCCTATTTCGGGAAAGCTGTTGTATAATGAGGGGCAACAGATAGTGTATATTAGCAATTCCATTCACATATCAGCTATAAAACCCCAGGAACGAAAGAAATCATTTTAATATTTAAGGCGAGGCAAGGTGTCTGCTGTTACATAAAGATAGATTGTTTGCCCGTTGAAATAAGAAAACGGAGGAGTTTATGAGAGAAAAGTATGAATCGCTGGCGCTTGTGGATCTGAAAGAGATTGCGAAAGCCAGGGGAATGAAAGGAACATCCGGAATGAAAAAAGCGGAGATCATTGAAGCTATGCTTTTAGAGGATGAGAAAGAGAAGGATATGGGCGACCGCCAGGCACCGGCTGCTGACAAGCCTGTCAGGGCAAGGAAAACGGCAGCAAAGCATTTTCAGAAGAATCCGCCGGAGGAAAAAAAGGCAGCGGAGAATCGACAGGAGGGACAGCCGCGCCGAGAATACAAAGGGGAAACGCCAAAAGAGGAAGAGCGTTTCTCATCAGATAAAAATCTGTCAGATAGAAATCTGTCAGATAAAAATCTGTCAGATAAAAATCCGCAGAATAGAAACCAGACGGAAAAAATCCCGGCTGAGAAGATCCAGCAGGAAAAGGCTCCGGCAGAAAAATATCCGTCAGACCTGGACAGCGGGATAACCGCGCATGGCATTCTGGAAGTGATGCCGGACGGTTACGGCTTTATCCGCTGTGAAAATTACCTTCCAGGAGAGAATGATGTTTATGTCGCTCCGAGCCAGATCCGGCGTTTCAATCTGAAAACAGGGGATATTCTGGAAGGTAATACAAGAATTAAGACACAAAGCGAAAAATTCAGCGCTTTATTATATGTAAAGACGGTCAACGGCTATAGTCCTGACGTGGCAGTAAAGAGATGCAATTTCGAAGATATGACGCCGATCTTTCCGAATGAGCGGCTGAATCTGGAAACGCCGGGGGCTTCCGTGGCAATGCGCATTATGGATTTGATCAGCCCGGTGGGAAAGGGACAAAGAGGAATGATCGTGTCCCAGCCGAAAGCGGGGAAAACGACTTTGCTAAAAGAAGTGGCCAAGTCTGTGAAAAGAAATTCCCCGGAAGTGCATCTGATCATCCTTTTGATCGATGAACGGCCGGAAGAAGTGACGGATATTAAAGAGGCGATTGAAGGGCCGAATGTGGAAGTGATCTATTCCACCTTTGATGAGCTGCCGGAGCATCACAAACGGGTGTCGGAGATGGTAATTGAACGGGCAAAGCGCCTGGTGGAGCATAAAAAAGATGTCATGATATTGTTAGACAGCATTACCCGGCTGACAAGGGCTTATAACCTTACCGTTCCGCCCAGCGGAAGGACTTTGTCCGGCGGCCTTGACCCGGCGGCCCTGCATATGCCGAAACGGTTTTTTGGAGCGGCCAGGAATATGCGCGGCGGCGGAAGCCTGACGATCCTTGCAACGGCGCTGGTGGAGACAGGGAGCAAGATGGATGATGTCGTTTACGAGGAATTCAAAGGAACCGGCAATATGGAACTGGTTCTGGACCGCAAATTATCGGAGCGCAGGGTATTTCCGGCGATTGATATCCCTAAGTCCAGCACGAGAAGGGAAGACCTGCTGCTTTCTTCCGAGGAGCAGGAAGCGATCAATATTATGCGTAAGGCTTTGAACGGCCTGAAGCCGGAAGAGGCGGTAGACAAGATATTGGATGTGTTTTCCAAAACGAGAAACAATATGGAGTTTGTCCAGATTGTGAAAAAGATTAAGTTTTTATAAGAAATTGCTTGCATGATATGTTAAGCTGTGTTAAAATAAAAAAGCTGTTTGGTTAATAGTCAACGGCGGTAGCTTATTTAGATCAATAGATAAGAACGCAGAACGACTTAATTTACTATAGAGAGGTGAAAAAGATGAAAGAAGGAATCCATCCTAAGTATTATCAGGCAACTGTAACATGCAACTGTGGGAACACATTTGTAACTGGTTCTACCAAACCGGAGATTCATGTGGAAGTTTGTTCAAAATGCCATTCGTTCTATACTGGCCAGCAGAAGACAGTAAGAGCTGACGGACGTATTGATAAGTTCAACAGAAAATATGGCGTTGGACAGAACTAATCCCGTTGCGGCGTTGCGAATAAAATGTCTAAAAAGAGTGCTTCGCACTCTTTTTTAAATAATAGGAAATATCAGCAGGAAAAGAAAATATGAAAAAAGATAAAGGTGGCCGTTATTCCGGCATTGGCGGACAGGCAGTGCTGGAAGGCGTAATGATGAAAAATAAAGAACAGTATGCCGTTGCCGTACGGAAACCGAATGGAGAGATTGATATCGAGGTGGATGTATATAAGGGCGTGATGGAAGGAAGCATATGGAAAAAAATTCCTTTTATCCGCGGAGTTTTTAACTTTCTCGATTCCATGATATTGGGAATGAGATCGTTGAACCATTCCGTGTCTTTCTATGAGGATGAGGAAGCAAAAGAAACGGCGGCGGATAAAGTTTTTCAAAAGGTCTTTAAGGAAAAAGCGGAGAATGTAATGATGGGTATTGTCACCGCAGTGTCGATTTTGCTGGCGGTTGCGATTTTTATGGTGCTTCCTTATTTTATCAGCTCCCTCTTTGAGGAATATATCCGCAATGCCTCGCTGATGGCAATGATAGAGGGAGGCATACGGATCCTTATATTTATCGGTTATATTGTGGCGATAACGGCGATGAAGGATATCAAGCGCTTGTACCAATACCATGGCGCAGAACATAAGTGTATTAATTGTATTGAAAAAGGAAGGCCGCTGACGGTCCACAATGCGATGCGCAGTTCGAGGCTTCATAAAAGGTGCGGAACGAGCTTTTTGTTTTTCGTAGTTTTTGTCAGCATTATTGTATTCTTTTTTATCCGGGTGGAGCAGCCGGTCTTGCGCGTCCTTTTGCGTGTAGCGCTGATTCCGGTTATTGCGGGGATCTCCTATGAAATTATCCGTCTGGCGGGCAGAAGCGATAATTTTTTTGTCAATATTCTTTCGGCTCCAGGCATGTTTCTGCAAAGGCTGACGACCAGGGAGCCGGACGAGGATATGATCCTGGTAGCGATCGCTTCGGTAGAAGCGGTATTTGACTGGAAAGCGTATTTGAAAGCTACTTTCGGTTATGAGATCGACGATTCCTGGCTGGTCGATGGCAGCGAAGCGGATGAGGAGGAAGAGCCGGGAGAAGAAGAGCAGAAAGAAAGCACAGATGAAATATAAAGCATTATATGACTATGGTGTCCGGGAATTAATGGCAGCAGGGATAGAAGAAAGCCTGCTGGATGCCAGGCTGCTGTTAGAGCATGTCTGCCATACCGACAGGAATGATCTGCTTGTCCATGGGGAACGGGATGTGCAGGATGAAGATAAGAATGCATATCAGGAATATATAAAAAAAAGAAAGCAGCATGTTCCTTTGCAATACATCACTGGCGAACAGGAATTCATGGGGCTTGTTTTTGAAGTGAACGAGCATGTGCTTATTCCAAGGCAGGATACGGAGATCCTGGTGGAGGAGGCGCTTCGTTTTCTTCATGACGGAATGGATATACTGGATATGTGTACCGGCTCCGGATGCATTCTGTTGAGCCTTTTGCACTATTCCAACGGTTGTTCCGGCGTAGGGGCGGACATATCGCAGGAAGCCCTGGAGGTGGCAGGGAAGAATGCCCGGCGTTTGGCCGGACAGAGGGAAAATGCGTCGGATTTTGCAGGCGATTCTTTGATACGGTGGATAAAGAGTGATTTATTTGATAAGATAGAGGGAACCTATGATATGATTGTTTCCAACCCTCCCTATATACCGACAGGAGTGATTTCCGGTTTGATGGAAGAAGTAAGGGATTACGAACCGATGGAGGCTCTTGACGGGAAGGAAGACGGACTTTTCTTTTACCGCAGGATAGCGGCAGAGGCATATGGATTTTTGAGAAGCGGCGGATATCTGTTTTTTGAGGTCGGATATGACCAGGCGGAAGAGGTAAGGCATATGATGGAAGGGAACGGATATCGGGATATTACAGTTGTGAAAGATTTTGCCGGACTGGACAGGGTTGTCTATGGATGGAAAGGAATGGAGAGGCATGTTTGATAAATTAGAAGATTTATTGATTCGTTTTGAAGAAATATTGAGCGAACTGGGGGAACCGACGGTGACAAACAACCAGGAACGTTTCCGTGCGCTGATGAAGGAACAGAGCGATCTTACCCCTATCGTGGAAGCTTACAAAGAATATAAAAAATGCAAGCAGGATATTGAAGACAGCCTTTCGATGCTGGAAGAGGAAAATGACGAAGACATGCGCGAAATGCTGAAAGAAGAGCTGAATGTTTCTAAAAAACGCGTAGAGGAACTGGAGCAGGAATTGAAGGTGCTTCTTCTTCCCAAAGACCCGAATGATGATAAGAACGTGATCGTAGAAATCAGAGCGGGAGCGGGCGGAGACGAGGCGGCATTATTTGCTGCGGAAATGTACCGGCTGTATGTGCATTATGCGGAAAGCCAGCGCTGGAAGGTAGAAACGATGAATGTGGACGAGATCGGGATCGGCGGCATGAAGGAAGTCAATTTCATGATTTCCGGGCAGGGGGCTTATTCCAAATTGAAGTATGAAAGCGGCGTACACCGTGTACAGCGTGTGCCGGAAACAGAATCCGGCGGCCGCATCCATACATCTACAATCACGGTAGCGGTTATGCCGGAAGTGGAGGATGTGGATGTCGTAATCGATGAAAAGGATATAAGAATTGATGTCATGAGGGCTTCCGGCAATGGAGGACAGTGCGTCAATACGACGGATTCCGCCGTGCGCCTGACTCATTACCCTACAGGCATTGTGGTCTACAGCCAGACCGAGAAATCCCAGCTTCAGAATAAAGCGAAAGCATTTGCCCTGCTCCGTGCAAAATTATACGATATCGAACAGCAGAAGGCCCACGATGCGGAAGCGGAGCTGCGTCGGAGCCAGATCGGCACTGGAGACCGTTCGGAGAAGATAAGGACATATAATTTCCCCCAGGGAAGGGTGACGGACCACAGGATCAATCTGACATTATATAAGCTGGATAAGATCATGAACGGAGATATCCAGGAAATCCTAGATGCCTGCATCGCCGCCGACCAGGCCGCGAAATTGTTAAAAATGGGAGAAAACTAAAATAGGCCTGGTCGGCATGACCAAAGGCCGCGAAATTGTTAAAAATGGGAGAAAACTAAAATAGGCCTGGTCGGCATGACCATCAGATGAGCAGTTTTCATTACCCGGTAGAAATCCAGTATAATACTTTTTATGACAGGCAACTGAATAACTGGCTTCATAAGTATGTATATAAAAGAAAATATGAAAACCATGTAGGAAGCCTGTTACGTCAGGCATATGAAGATGCCAGAATCAGAAATGAAGATGAATTTAGGGAGGTGTTGAAAAATGTGTTATCTGATTGCGAAAAAGTTTAATGATGCAGGATGTCTTGCATTACAGACAACGCATGGTCAGCATTTGGCAGATTTTAAAGAAAAGCTGATGAAGGCTGTCGGATATGAAACGATACAGTTTGTGACAATCAGCCGCCCGTCTGCGTACGGCGAGTATGAGCCTTATCATTTTGTGGATACGGAGCAGGAGTTTGAAGAAGCGGTAAAGAATATGTAAAAATATATATAAATGGTTGTGAACTATTGTAAAGTACAGTTTACAAGGGACTACACAAGGTAACGGTCTGACGGGCGCTGATATGCCCGTCAGATTTTCCATGTGATGTTTAAGCTGTCGCTTGTGGCGGCAATGGTGGTAATCATCAAATCCACCACCCGCCGCTTGTCGTCAAAGGATACGTTCTTCCAAGTGTCGAGGTAGCCGGAAATCTGGCTGACCTGTTCCGGGCTGATGGCTTCCACGGTCAACTCCGCCATCTTCGCCAGAAGTTCCTGCTTGCGTCCGTCCAGTTCGGCTATCTTCACATTCACGTAGGAGAGCAACACATTGTTTGCACCCGTCAGACTGTCCACCAGCTTTTCAATCTCGCTGTCCACATGGGCAAGTTCCACTTGCAGGGCAGTGATTTTGGGATTGGCCTTTGCCGCCTTTTTCCTGCCCGTCAGTGTCTTGTAGCTGTCCAGCTTTTTCACCATCTGCTGGTACACCACCGCTTCCAGTTCTGCCGTGATGATTTTCCCACAGCCGGGGCAGCTTTTGTTATCCAGCCGTTTCGTACAGCGGAGGTACTGTCTGCCGGAGGGATTGAAGATACTCATAAGGGCGTACCCGCAGTTCCCGCACTTGATTTTCCCCGCCAGCCATGTATGGGTGGCTTTCCGGGCGGACTGGATTTTCATGTTGTTCATCAGCTTCTTGCGGCAGGTCAGCCATATATCCGAGGGGACAATCCCCTCATGGGGCGCAAGCACCAGCATTTGGTCTTTCAGGCTTTGGGCCTTGCCCGGCTTCACATCCCGGCCTTGATAGAGATAACACCCGTTCATGCCCGTGAAGTCGGCGACGTCATTGACAAGCACCGTCCCCTGGCTCTTGAAAAACTCGTACACATCCAAGTCCGCCTGCACATAGACGGGGTTGCGTAACATCTGCGCCAGCGTGGGGCGTATCAGTTCCCGGCCATTAAATAAAATGCCCTGTTCCGCAAAGTACCGGGTAATGTCCCCATAGGAGGTTGTCGGCTGGGCGTACATTTCAAACATCAGCCGGATATTTGCCGCTTCCTCCGGGTTCACCACCAGCCGCTTTGTGTTGATACCGTCCATCTTGATTGGCTCCGTATGGAAGCCGTAGGGGGCTTTCC
>CAJUHH010000008.1 GCA_910585965.1 uncultured Lachnospiraceae bacterium | reverse complement strand
AAGTTCTAAAGCTCACGCCAGAGGGCGTTTCGCTAAGAACTTCTAAGTTCCACACTGAAAAATGCCCCAAATACGGGCATTTTTCATCGGGATTTGAGTCGCAGCGAAGCTGCGGCATGGAGGTTAGAGTGAAAAATGGAACCAGACAGACAAACGGCGCAGCAGGCGCTGGAAGAAGCGGCAAAAACGAATCCGGGGGCATGGACGGACCATTCCCGTTATGTAGCGGAAGCATGTGCGAACATAGCGTCGCGCTGTGGGAAGTTATCCCCTGACAGGGCTTATGTATACGGCCTTCTGCATGACATCGGCCGCTATGCAGGGGTGAGTTCGGAAAAACATCTCATTGACGGTTATCGTTACTGCATGGAGCGGGGCTGGGAGAAGGCGGCGCAGATCTGTATTTCCCATGCATTTATGATACCGGATATTAATACTTCCATCGGCGTATTCGATGTGAGCGACGAGGATTACTTGTTTATGAAGGAATTTGTAGCAAACGCGGTCTATGATGACTATGACCGGCTCGTGCAGTTATGCGATTCGCTGGCTCTGCCGACCGGTTTCTGCCTTCTGGAGAAGCGGTTTGTGGATGTGACGATCCGTTACGGCGTTCATCCGGCCACGATAGACCGTTGGAAGAAGATATTGGAAATAAAAGCGTTGTTTGAAAAGGAAATCGGCGGCTCTGTTTATGATTTGCTGCCGGGGGTCGTGGAAAACAGCTTTGCCTGAGAGGGGAGGCGGACAGAGAAAACGCATTTGACATACCTTTCACCCTTTTGCGACGGATGACTGTCGATTCATTACGTTTTATGGAATATTCAAGCGCCCGTTCGCGCAGCAATAGAAAAAAGGTTTATAATAAAACAAGTATTTTGCCGCCTTGTTGCGTGTCCGGCGGCAGGATATGATTTTTGCTGTTGCGGAAGACAAAAGGTGAAGAGAGGATAAGTATGGGATTGTTTTCGAAAAAGGGACTCTGCCCGGTCTGCGGCGGGGAAGTGAAAGGGTTGTTTTTAACTAAGATCGGCGATAAGAAGACGTTATGCAAGGGCTGCTCCAAACAGATATCCATGAATAAGGGGCTGTTGAAGACAGCAACTCCGGCATTCATACAAGAGCATCTGGCATATCGGAAGAAAAACGCGGAGAAATATGCTGCGCTTCGCTGGGATGTAGAATATACGGATGTCCCCGGCCTGCGGTTCGGCGTGGATGCGGGCGCGGGATTTTTTTATCTGGTGCATGACGATCTGCATGATGAGGATAATCCATTGGTGTTTTCCTTTGACCAGCTGACCGGATATGAGCTGTACCGTTCGTCCAAGAAGGTGGATGATGCGGATACTCCTGGCGACACGGCGATAGAAAGCACCCTGTCGGCCCTGACTGGGATTGCAAATATAGTGAAAAAGGAAGATGAGGTCAAGACTGATTTTTTCAAATTGAAATTGACGACTTCGGATCCCTATTGGCCGGATCTGGAGATAAAGATTTCTTTTTTCCTCGACAATCTGTATGGCTGGAACGGGTATTACGGCTTTGACCGGCAGATCACAGCAATTTGCCAGTTTTTCAAGCATGTTGTTCGAAAAGAACCGATAAATATTTTCTGATCGCGGCGGGAGGAGCATTATGGGATTATTTAATAAGAAGGAAAAAGCGCCTTGCCCCATCTGCGGCGGAAAGGTGCCGGCATTGTTTGCATGGAAGATTGACGGCCAGCCGGTCTGCAATACATGCTATGGCGACGTAGATCTGTCGAAAGAGGATATGGATCGCATTACGATAGAGGAATTTAAGAAATACATGGTTTTCCGCGAGGAGAACGCGCAGCTGAAGCAGCGGTTCAAGATTACGCAGCAGATAGATTTTGGCTGGTTTGACGATAAGTTTTTGTTTGATATGGATAACCATCTGCTGTGCATGGATAAAAAACTTAGAAAAACCGTTTATGAGGGTCGGCAGATTCTGTCATTTGAAATCAGGGAGGACCAGATGCCCTTGTTTAAAGGCAGCGCCGAAGGGCTGGTTTGCTATGCCAGCACCATACCCCAGCGCGTGACGGCTATGGCGCCGCAGATTGAGCAGCTTCGGATGCAGCTGCAGATAAGGCGTGATATGGAAATCATGATGGAGCGCAATAAGAACGAAGATAATGATTACAGATATCGTTCCCTGCCTCCTATTAATATGCCGGTGCCTTTCCGGGAATTTGTTATAGAGATCCATTTTGAACATCCGTACCACCCCTTCTTTACGGCAGATAAAAACGCGCCTGAGTTCGACAACGACGACCCGGATATCAACAACTATCTGGAGCGTTATAATAACGATATCCGGCTGATGGAAGAGCTTGCAGGGGCGCTTATGGAGGTGGCGTTCCCCGGCGCACCGAAACGGACAGCTGCTGCAGCCGACATAACGGCGGCGGGTTCCGGCGGCGTTAAGGCTCCCGGCGTGGCGGTGGATACGGCGGAGGAGCTTCAGAGGCTCAAGGATTTGGTGGATAAGGGGATTCTCACCGAGGAGGAATTTACGGCAAAGAAGCGCCAGATGCTTGGGATAACTCTTTAAGCATGAAAAAGCAGAAAACCCCCTTTACAAGAAACAGTTGACCGTGTTATCATAAGTAGTAATCAAAACCATATAGAATAGTAATAAATATGATTGGTTTACACATACTGAAAAATATACTATTTAGGGAAAGGCACGGTTGCGGAAATGAGTTATAAGATCATACTGGACAGCTGTGGGGAATTGCCCCCCCAATACAAGGCAGATGAAAGGTTTGAAATCGTTCCCCTGGGCATAGAAGTGGGGGACTACCAAATCATGGACGATGAGAATTTTGACCAGAAGGAATTTCTCGCGAAAGTAGCGGCATGTCCTACATGCCCGAAGTCCTCCTGCCCTTCCCCGGAAAGTTATATGGAAGCCTGCCGCTGCGGCGCGGATCATGTGTACATTGTGACGCTGTCTTCCAAATTGAGCGGCAGCTACAACAGCGCGGTATTGGGGAAAAACTTGTATCATGAAAAATACGGGGAAAAGGACATTTATGTGTGTGATTCCCAGTCGGCCAGCTGCGGGGAGACCCAGATCGCGTTTCGGGCGATGGAAATGGAAGAAGAGGGACGGCCTTTTGAGGAGATTGTCAAAGAACTGGAGAAGTTCCGGGACGGCCTTAAGACTTTTTTTGTATTGGATAATCTGGAAACGCTCAGGAAGAACGGGAGGCTGTCCGGTGTAAAGGCGCTGGTGGCGACTACGCTGAGCGTGAAACCGCTGATGGAAGGGCAGCAGGGAGCTATCGTGCAGCGGGGCCAGGCCATCGGCATCAAAAAAGGGCTGGCCAAGATGGCGGATACCTTGGTAAAAGAAGCGTCGGACACGGAAGGGAAGAAGCTGATGATCACCCATTGCAACTGCCCGGACAGGGCGGCGCTGGTCAGGGATGCGATATTGAAGGAGATTAAGGTAAAGGACGTACTGATTATGGATACTGCCGGAATCAGCAGCATGTATGCCAATGACGGAGGAGTCATTGTTACTCTGTAACGCTTTCCGTCGGCAGTGACCAGGAATCTATGGAAAAAGAATGGAAATGGAAAGTATCCCGTCGCGGAAGAGGACGGTGATCTTTCCATTTCCATTCTTTTTTTCGGCATGCTGATCCGTGGCACGATGCTGCAGCCCTTGACCATAAGCGGGGTTACATGATCTGGATCTGCACCGGGGAATGAAGGATGGCAAAAATAAGGGCTATCTGCAAAACAAGAATAGCCGGCATGCCGTAAACGAAATACCAATGCCTTGTTTTATGGCGGAAAGCATACATGCCGATGATGCTGCCGATGCTTCCGCCGATGATCGCGATAATGAATAAAGTAGATTCCGGAACCCTCCACAGGTGCTTTTTGGCCCGGTATTTGTCGAGTCCCATAAGAAATAAGCCGACCAGGTTGACCCCGGTAAAATATGCGAGCAGTAAAGTAATCACGTTCATATCAATGACCATCCCTTTTCCTGTGTTTTTTCGGAACCGGCAAAAATACCGTTGCCATTCCGTCGGCATCTGTTTCCGAAGGCAGCGGACTGCCCCGGGAGTGCTATTTTTTCTGAGCTTCCTGCATTTTCATGGCACGGACTTTGCAGGAGAGGCCGAAGAGGTTGATAAAGCCTTCCGCATCGTGGTGGTCATACAAGTCGCCGGTGGTGAAGGAAGCGATGCTTTCATTATATAGAGAATACGGGGAAGTGGTTCCTGCTTTTATGATGTTGCCCTTATAAAGCTTGAATTTCACTTCGCCGGTTACATAGCGCTGGGTGGATTCGATAAATGCCTGTACGGCTTCCCGCAAAGGAGTGAACCATTTGCCCTCGTAAACGATCTGCGCCAGCTTGTTGCCCATATCTTCCTTGAGCGCGTAAGTATCCCTGTCCAGGATCAGTTCCTCCAGCTGCTGGTGCGCCTCGTAAAGGATAGTTCCGCCGGGGGTTTCGTATACGCCCCTGGATTTCATGCCGACCACGCGGTTTTCTACGATGTCCACGATGCCGATGCCGTGCTTTCCGCCCAAGGCATTGAGCTTGCGGATGATGTCCGCAGTTTTCATTTTTTGGCCGTTGATGGAAACAGGTATGCCTTTTTCAAAAGCCATGGTGACATACTCGCCTTCGTCGGGAGCTTTTTCCGGGGTTGTGCCGAGGACGAGGAGATGCTCGTAGTTCGGTTCGCTGGCCGGGTCTTCCAGTTCCAGGCCTTCATGGCTGATATGCCAGAGGTTGCGGTCGCGGCTGTAAGAGGAATCCGCCGAAAAAGGCAGATTGATGCCGTGCGCCTTGCAATATTCGATTTCGGACTCGCGGGAGTCCATGGTCCATTTTTCATTTCTCCAGGCCGCGATGATCTTCAGGTCAGGAGCCAGGGCTTTGATGCCAAGCTCAAAACGGATCTGGTCATTGCCTTTGCCTGTCGCGCCGTGGCAGATGGCGGATGCCCCTTCCTTGCGGGCGATTTCCACCAGTTTTTTTGCGATGACCGGCCGCGCCATGGAGGTGCCGAGCAGATATTTATTTTCATATACCGCATGAGCCTGCAGACAGGGCATGATATATTCGTCACAGAACTCATCGGTGACATCTTCTATGTATAATTTCGAGGCTCCGCAGAATTTGGCTCTCTCTTCCAGGCCGTCCAGCTCCTCGCCTTGCCCGCAGTCCACGCATACGCAGATCACTTCATAATCAAAATTTTCTTTTAACCAGGGAATAATGGCGGTAGTGTCCAGGCCGCCGGAATAAGCTAATACTACTTTTTCTTTCATCGATCCATGCCTCCAAGTTTTATTTAATACTGCAAACAATATACAACATTATAAAAGGAAATGCAAGTAGCGTTATGTATAAAAAATAGGTGAAAATAATATAAAATCTTGTAAAATAAAATGCGTATTGCATAATATTCTAGAATATGGTATATTCATGCAATACGGGCGGGAGATTAGGGAACAAAAAGATTTTTATTTGTTTATGATTGAGATTTTGGGGGAGAAAGTGTATGATTGTTAGGGTATAGCTTTTTATAAAATCATACCTTTTACAAAAAAGACAAAATGAAAAAGGAAGAAAATCATATGAGGACGAAAATATTCATTGATGGAAGCGAAGGCACTACGGGGCTGCGGATATATGAAAGGTTTGAGGGGCGGGAGGATATCGAACTTCTGCCGATTGATTCCGAATTGAGGAAGGATACAGCGGAAAGAAAGCGGTTAATTAATTCGGTGGACGTGGTTTTCCTTTGCCTGCCGGATGCGGCAGCGAGGGAATCGGCAGGGCTTGTGGAAAAGGAACATGTCAGGGTGATCGATACGTCCACGGCGCATAGGACGGAAGAAGGATGGGTTTATGGTTTCCCGGAACTCTCGGCGGCGCAGAGGAAGGCCGTTGCCGGCGGGAAGCGGATCGCGGTGCCGGGCTGCCATGCGACGGGTTTTATTTCCCTTGTTTACCCGCTGGTTGCTTCTAAAGTATTGGCGGTAGATTATCCGTTTTCGGCATTTTCCCTCACCGGGTACAGCGGCGGGGGGAAGAAGATGATCGCGCAGTATGAAGCGGAGGCGCGGAAAGCGGAATTGAATGCGCCGAGGGAGTATGCGCTTTCCCAGAAGCATAAGCATTTAAAGGAAATGAAGAAAATCGCGGGATTGGCAAGGGAGCCGCTGTTTTCGCCGATCGTAGCGGATTATTACAGCGGAATGGTAGTTTCCGTCCCGGTTTATGGGGAATTCCTGGAAGGGTATGCCGGCGCGGACGGATTGAGAGGATTTTTTGCGGAACATTATAAAGGACAGAAATTCATCCAGGTCATGGAGGCCGGGGCGGAAGAAGAGCTGGAAGGCGGCATGATGGCCGGCAACGGATGTTCGGGCTGGGACGGGCTTCGGATTTATGTGACAGGAAATGAGGAAAGGATCGTGCTGACGGCCCAATTCGACAATCTCGGGAAAGGGGCGTCGGGAGCGGCGGTGCAGTGCCTGAATCTGATGTTGGGATGTGAGGAGGAGAAAGGGCTGAATCTATGATACGGACAATGACGATCGAGGATTACGAAGGGGTGTATGCCCTTTGGATGAGCATTAAAGGATTTGCCATGCGCAGCATCGATGATTCGAAGGAAGGGGTGGGACGTTTCCTGGAGAGGAATCCGCAGACGAGCGTGGTGGCCCTGGAGGATGGAAAAGTCGTAGGGGCGATCCTTTGCGGGCATGACGGGAGAAGGGGGTGCATGTACCATGTATGCGTCCATGAGGACTACCGCATGAGGGGAATCGGCAAAGCGATGGTGGTGTTTGCCATGGAAGCGCTGAAAAAGGAGAAAATCAGCAAGGTTTCTCTGATCGCGTTTACGAGGAACGATGTGGGGAACGCGTTTTGGAACCGGATCGGATGGACAAAAAGGGAAGACTTGAATTATTATGATTTTGTGCTTAATCAAGAAAATATCGTAGCTTTTAACCGATGAGCAGGAAAGGAGCAAAACAGAAATGAAAAAAATCGACGGCGGCGTGACCGCAGCGAAAGGGTTCGAGGCGGCCGGAACGGCGGCAGGAATCAAATATAAGGACAGGAAGGATATGGCGGTCATATACAGCCAGGTTCCCTGCAAGGCGGCGGGGGTTTTTACTTCCAACGTGGTAAAAGCGGCCCCGGTGCTTTGGGATAAGAATGTGGTGGAGCATTCCCCCTATGCCCAGGCGGTGGTTATCAACGCAGGGATCGCCAATGCCTGTACGGGGGCGGCGGGATATGACTGCTGCAAAAAGACGGCGGAGAGGGCGGCAAGGCGGCTGGATGTTTCGGAAGATGCGGTGCTGGTGGCTTCTACCGGCGTGATCGGGATGCAGATTCCGGTGGAAAAGATAACGGCAGGAATCGAAGAGCTTGCACGGACCAAGTCGGAGGGCAGGGAAGCGGGCCGGATGGCGGCGGAAGCGATTATGACGACGGATACGGTGTCCAAGGAAGCGGCCGTGCAGTTTGAAATAGACGGGAAAACGGTGACGGTTGGCGGCATGTGCAAAGGTTCCGGCATGATCCATCCCGACATGTGTACGATGCTTGGATTTGTGACAACGGATGCTGCGATTTCCAAAGAGCTTCTCCAGGAGGCGCTGCGGGAGGATGTGAAAGATACTTTCAATATGGTTTCGGTGGACGGGGATACTTCCACGAACGATACGCTGCTCGTGCTTGCAAACGGCATGGCGGGCAATGAAGAAATTGCCAGCAAGGACGAACGGTATGACCGGTTCGTGGAAGCCCTGCATATGGTGAATGAAACGCTGGCAAAAAAAATGGCGGGGGACGGCGAAGGGGCGACGGCTCTTTTTGAAACCCGGGTGATCCATGCCAGGACGAAGGAAGAGGCGAGGATTTTAAGCAAGTCCGTGATTTGTTCCAGCCTGACCAAAGCGGCTATTTTCGGGCATGATGCCAACTGGGGGCGGATTCTTTGCGCTCTGGGGTATTCCGGCGTATCCTTTGACCCGGAAAAGATCGAGCTGTTTTTTGAAGGGGAGGATAAACGGATACTGATCTATAAAGACGGGGCGGCGGCGGATTACAGCGAGGAAGAGGCGACGAAAATCCTTTCCCTGCCGGAAGTGAGGGTAATTGTGGATATGAAGACGGGGGATGGCGAAGCCTGCGCCTGGGGCTGCGACCTGACTTATGATTATGTGAAGATCAATGCGGATTACCGCAGTTAAAGGAAAAATGTGCGCGGCGGCGCGGAAATTCGAAATGTGCAGCCAAGCTGTGCGGAAATGAGGAGAATGATGGATAAGGATATGACGGAGGTTCTGAAAAAGGCAGAGGTTTTGATCGAGGCGCTGCCTTACATACAGCAGTTTAACCGTAAGATTATTGTGGTGAAATATGGCGGAAGCGCTATGAGCAATGAGGAACTGCAGAAGAATGTGATTAAGGATGTGACTTTGCTAAAGCTGGTGGGTTTTAAACCGATTATCGTGCATGGAGGCGGCAAGGAGATCAGCCGGTGGGTCGGCAAGGTGGGAAAGGAGTCAGAATTTGTCAACGGCCTTCGGGTGACGGACGCAGAAACGATGGAGATCGCGGAGATGGTTCTTTCCAAAGTGAATAAGAGCCTTGTGACAATGGTGCAGGAGCTGGGCGTAAAAGCAGTAGGGATCAGCGGCAAGGACGGCGGCCTTCTGACGGTGGATAAGAAATATTCGGACGGCAAGGATATCGGTTTTGTGGGCGATATTAAGGAAGTAAACCCGAAAGTGCTTTACGATCTGCTGGAAAAGGATTTTCTGCCGATCGTGGCTCCGGTCGGGCTGGACGACGGCTTCCATACGTATAATATCAATGCGGACGATGCGGCGTGCGCAATCGCAAAAGCGGTTCATGCGGAAAAACTGGCGTTTCTTACCGATATTGAGGGGCTTTATAAAGATATTAACGATAAGAATTCCTTTATTTCCAGACTGGGGGCATCCGAGGCGGAGCGGTTGATCGAAGAGGGGTATATCGGCGGGGGCATGCTGCCGAAGCTGGCTAACTGTACGGATGCGATCCGCCAGGGGGTGAGCCGGGTGCATATTCTGGACGGGCGCATTCCCCATTGCCTGCTGCTGGAGATCTTTACGAACCGGGGAATCGGAACCGCTATCCTGCGGGATGACGACGTGATCGGGCAGAATTCATAAAGCGGAAATTTTTTGTTACTAAAATCCGTGCAATGCGCGAAAATAAGGAGCCGTTATGGGGGAAAGGTGAATGATAATGATGAAAGAATATATAGAAGAAGCGGAAAAGGCCCTTCTTCATACATACAACCGATACCAGGTAGTATTGGAAAAGGGGGACGGGGTATATTTATATGATATCGAAGGGAAGCGTTACCTGGACTTCGTATCCGGCATTGCGGTTTTTGCGCTGGGCTACCATAACAAGGCATATGACGATGCGCTGAAAGCCCAGATTGATAAGCTGATCCATACCTCCAATTATTTTTACAATGTGCCGGCCATAGAGGCGGCGAAAAAACTGAAAAAAGTTTCCGGCATGGACCGGGTGTTTTTTACGAACAGCGGGGCGGAAGCGGTGGAAGGAGCCATTAAGGCGGCGAGGAAATACGCCTATTTAAAAGACGGCGCAGCAGACCATGAGATCATTGCCATGGAACATTCCTTCCATGGAAGGACGATGGGAGCTTTGTCGGTGACAGGCAATCCGGGATACCGCGAAGCTTTCGGGCCGATGATCGGGAATATCCGATTTGCGAAAATGAATGATTTTGACAGCGTCAAAGACCAGGTGACAGATAAAACCTGTGCCATTCTTTTGGAAACGGTGCAGGGCGAAGGCGGCATTTATCCTGCGGGGGAGGAATTCATGGAGCGGGTGAAGGCGCTGTGCGAAGAAAGAGATATTCTGCTGGTTCTGGACGAAATCCAATGCGGCATGGGGCGCACCGGGGCGATGTTCGCCTGGCAGAAGTATGGCATTAAGCCGGACATTATGACGACGGCCAAGGCGCTCGGATGCGGCGTGCCGGTAGGCGCTTTTCTTATGACGGAGCATGTGGCGCAGCATTCCCTGGCGAGCGGGGACCATGGCACCACTTATGGGGGCAATCCGCTGGCAGCGACGGCGGTGAATAAAGTGCTTGATTTATTTGAGGAGAACCATATAATAGAAAATGTGAATGCAGTGGCTCCTTATCTGGAGGAAAAACTGGACGCACTGGTAAAAAAATACGATTTTATAGAAGGAAGGCGTGGAACCGGTCTGATGCAGGGGCTGGTGTGCAAAGGGCCGGTGGCCGATACGATAAAAGAAGCGATGGAAAAGGGACTGATTTTAATCAATGCCGGAACAAATATTATCCGGCTTGTGCCGCCCCTCGTCATTACAAAGGAAAATGTGGATGAAATGGCAGACATATTGGAAACGTGCTTTTCGGTCCGGGAACAATAAGTTAGGAGAAAAATATGGGTCTTAAGAGAAGGCTTTTTACGGCAGCGGCGGTTGTCTGCGCGGCTGCCGCAGTGGCTGTGATCGGGCTGTCGGGGAAAACGATCAGCCAGGAACAGGAAGAGACGATTTTCAGAAAAAGCAAAGATACGATTTATTTTTGGTATACGGACGAGGCGCTGACCGATTATTTGGGCAGCGCTGCGGTGGCTTATGGGGAAACCCATGACGTGCGGGTGATTCCGGTTCTGGCTTCCGGGCTGGAATATCTGGAAGAGATCAACAAGGCGTCTATCCAGTCGGAAAATCCGCCCGATTTGTATATTATCAGCAACGATTCCCTGGAGAAAGCCTTTCTGGCAGGGCTGGCTTCCCCTCTGGGGGAAGAAGCCTGGGGAGAGATCAGGGAAGAATACCCGGATGCGGCCAGGCTGGCTGTCACCTATAAGAATAAAACTATTGGATATCCTTTTTATTTTGAGACAAGCTCCCTTCTTTATAACAGGACGTACTTGGAGGATTTTGCAAGGAGCCTGATCGAGGCGGAAAGGGATGCGGCGGAAGGGGAGGCGGCAATGGCCGAACTGGAGGAAAACGGGCCGCAGGAAGAATCCCAGGAAGGGGAAGCGCCGGAGGACGGCGATATGCCGGAGATCGATACGGGGGAAATGCCGGAAGCGGGCGACGAGGCCGGCATGGACGAGCTGGTGGCAGAAAAGGTAAAGGAGATACTTCCGTCCACGATTGACGATATCCTGGAGTTTGCCAATGAATATAATGCCCCGGAACAGGTGGAAGCGATTTTCAAGTGGGATGTCACGGATATTTTTTATAATTATTTTTTTGCCGGGAATTATATGATCGTAGGCGGGGCCGCCGGGGATAATACGGCGAATATGAATATTTATAACAAAGATGCCATTGAATGCCTGAAGGTATACCAGGAGCTGAACCAGTTTTTTTCCATTGATACAAAAGAGATCAGTTATGACCAGGTGCTGGATGATTTTATCGCCGGAAAAATAGTTTATACCGTGGCGACGACGGATGCGGTGGCGAAGCTGGAAGAGGCGAAAGAAAACGGAAGTTTTGCATATGATTACAGTGTGGCGCTTGTTCCGGACATTAACGAGGAGTTGCTGACAAGGAGCCTTTCGGTGACAAACTGCGTCGTGGTCAACGCCTATTCGGACCATCAGGAGGCGGCGGAGGATTTTGCCCGGTTTCTGACGTGCGAATATACGGATACGTTGTATGCCAGGACAGGGAAAGTGGCTGCCCGTTATGGCGTGGATTATGGAAACAATAATTTGCAGGAATTCGTGAATGAATATGAAATATCCGTGCCTGTGCCCAAAATGGTGGAGACGAGTAATTTCTGGGTAGAACTGGAGGTCGCTTTTGCACAGATCTGGGACGGGGCCGATGCCAATGACAGGCTGCGGCAGCTTTCGGAGAAGATTATGACGCAGGTGACAGGGGAGCCTTATACGGAAACGATCATCGAGGAAGAGGAAGAAGCCGCAGAAGAGATCGAATATCTGGATGAGGAAGAACTGCGCCGGGAAGCACAGGAAGGAGAAGGGGAAGAAACGCAGTAGGACAGTAATTTTTTGAATACATTTCCAATCATATGGGCAAGATTATTAGAAAGAAAATAATAATTGGAGGACCCATATGATTGGATTTTTTATTGCATTGTTATCGGGGGCGCTGATGAGCGTGCAGGGCGTATTTAATACACAGGTGACGAAAACGTCGGGAATCTGGGTGGCCAATGCTTTCGTGCAGTTTACGGCTCTTTTGGTCTGCCTCGGGGTATGGCTGGCGACGGACCGGTCGTCTTTTGGGGCGCTGTTCCAAGTGGAGCCGAAATATATGCTGCTCGGAGGGGCGATCGGGGCGGTGATCACCTATACGGTAATTAAAGGCATGGAACTGCTGGGGCCGGCGAAAGCGGTGATGCTGATCGTGATCGCGCAGCTGATCGTGGCATATATTATTGAGCTTTTCGGCTGGTTCGGCACGGATAAGCAGCCGCTGGAGTGGCGCAAGGTGGTCGGGATGGGAATCGCGATAGCGGGAGTTGTTATTTTTAAATGGAAATAGGACGAAAAGGCACTTGTAAAAGAGGGGCAATTATTTTACAATAAAAGAACGAGTCGCATAGAGGGGTCTTCCGGTTCAGAAAGGAAACTATGCGGAGAATGAAAAAAAATTTTACGGAAAAATATTTGTATATGGGAAAAAAAGCACTGCTTTTGGCGGCTCTTGCAGGGATGCTGGCCGGGACGGCCGGCTGCAGCGGGAAGGAGACGGTTCTGCTGGATGTGGAGGATCTGGTCAGCGCGGAAGATGGAGGCATTTTGGCGGAAGAAGTATCCGGGGATTTTCCGGAAGGGAGCAAAGTGCCGGAACAGGTGGAGGAATCCACCTTGTTTATACATATTTGCGGGGCAGTGGAAAAGCCCGGGGTATATGAGCTGCCTGCGGGAAGCAGGATTTACGAGGCCGTAGAGGAAGCCGGGGGATTTACGCAGGAGGCTGCGGACGATTATCTGAACTTGGCGCACCGGCTGGAGGACGGGTGGAAGATAGAGATTCCGGCAAGGAAAGACTTGGAGCAGGACGGGGAAGATGAGGCAGGAAGAAAAGGGGAAGAGACGGAATATCGGATTGCTGTTGTTTCCGGCATAGCGCCGGATGCCGGTTCCAAGGCCGGATCGCTCACAGGGGCAGGAGGAGAAGCGGGAGAAAGCGCGGACGGGCTGGTGGATATCAATACGGCAGGGGCGCAAGAGCTGCAGACGCTGCCGGGAGTGGGGGAGAGCCGGGCACAGAGCATTATTTCTTATAGGGAGAAAAACGGAGGCTTTTCCCGGATCGAAGATATTATGAAGGTAGAGGGCATCAAAGAGGGAATGTTTGCAAAGATGAAAGATAAGATTTGTGTCAGAGGTGTGAGATGAGTAAAAGAGTGCTGGTAGTCGATGATGAAAAGCTGATTGTAAAGGGGATCCGATTCAGCCTGGAGCAGGACGGGATGGAAGTGGACTGTGCCTATGACGGGGAAGAGGCGCTGCAGAAAGCGAAAGAAAACGAGTACGATATTATCCTGCTGGATGTGATGCTGCCCAAACTGACGGGTTTTGAAGTATGCCAGCAGATACGGGATTTTTCCAATGTGCCGGTAGTAATGCTTACGGCAAAGGGAGAAGACATGGATAAGATCCTCGGGCTGGAATACGGGGCGGACGATTATATTACGAAACCGTTTAATATTCTTGAAGTGAAGGCCAGGCTGAAAGCGATTATGCGGCGGACCAACCGTAAGGAAAAGGCACAGGAAGAGGAAAAGATCATAGAAGGGAAGGATATGCGCCTGGACAGGGAAGGCCGGAGAGTGTATATCAGCGGCAGGGAGATCAATCTGACGGCGAAGGAATTCGAAGTGCTTGAGCTTCTCATGCTGAATCCAAACAAGGTATATGGCAGGGAAAATCTGTTGAAGCTTGTATGGGGAAGCGATTACCCGGGCGATGTGCGTACGGTAGACGTGCATATCAGGAGGCTGCGGGAGAAGATTGAAGCTAATCCCAGCGAGCCGAAGTATGTACACACGAAATGGGGAGTCGGATATTATTATGCATGAGAAGATACGGAGCAATTTTAAATTTCTCAGGAGCCTGAAGGCACGTATTTTCATTATTGTTTTCCTAGTCGGGATTATCCCTGGCATAGTGCTGCGTTATGGGATACTGGAGAACTATGAGGACCGGGCGATCAGCCTTAGGACCTCCGATATGCAGAATCAGCTGAATATCATAGCAAATCATCTGATTACTTATAATTATCTGGCAGATACGTCTTCCGAGGTAATCAGTGCGGAGCTTGAACAGCTTTCCAATCTGTATGACGGGCGCGTCATGGTGATCAATTCCAGCCTGAAAGTCGTCAAAGATACATATGGGACGAGCGAAGGAAAGACTGTGATTACGGAAGCCGTGATTAAATGCATGAAGGAAGCGGCAGGGGGATCGAGCTATGATAACGAATATGGGTATATCGAGATCACTACGCCGATCATTGAGACGGCGGCGGCAGAACCCGCCGCTGGCGGCGGAAGTCCTGCGGATAAGGAAAAGCGGCAGGATGTGGTCAAAGGCGTGATGCTGACGAGCGTTTCTACGGACAGCATTAACACCACTTTGGATATTCTGAGCAGGAGGGCGCTGCTGCTGGAGATCATGATGCTGATCGCGATCTTTGCCATTGCCCTTGTGCTTTCCAATGTATTGATGAAACCGTTTGAGCGTGTAGCGAAAGCGATCAGCGAAGTAAAGGAAGGGTATAAGGATGAGCCGATCTCCGTGCCGGATTACTTGGAAACCGAACACATTGTGGACGCTTTTAACCAGCTCCAGAACCGAATGAAGGTATTGGATGCTTCCCGGCAGGAATTTGTCGCCAATGTATCCCATGAGCTGAAGACGCCGATCACTTCCGTAAAAGTGCTGGCAGATTCCCTGCTGGCGCAGGAGGATGCGCCGGCGGAGCTGTACAAGGAATTTATGGTGGATATCGCGGAGGAGATAGAGAGAGAGGACAAGATTATCAACGACCTTTTGTCCATGGTAAAGATGGACAGGACGGTGGCCACTATGAATATCAGCGTAGTGGATATAAATGCCTTGACGGAAATTATTTTAAGAAGGCTGCGGCCGATTGCCAGAAAAAGGGATATTGAGGTAGTCTTTGAAAGCAGAAGGACGGTGACAGCGGAGGCGGATGAGGTGAAGCTGACGCTGGTCATTACCAACCTTGTGGAAAATGCAATCAAATACAACCGGGAACAGGGCTGGGTAAAGGTCGTTCTCGATGCGGATCACCAGTTTTTTACATTGGATATTATGGATTCCGGAATCGGCATCCCCCAGGATGCTTTGGAGCATATCTACGAAAGGTTTTACCGTGTGGATAAATCCCATTCCAGGGAAATCGGGGGAACAGGGCTGGGGCTTGCGATCACGAGGAATGCGATCCTGATGCACCGGGGCTCCATCAAGGTATCCAGCGTGGAAGGGGAAGGGACGACGTTTACTGTAAAAATTCCTTTGAATTATGTGGCGACGTAACAAAGTGTGAAAAATAAATTTTCACACGCAAATTTGTGCCTGCGGCCCAAAGTTTGCAGGCTGGGGAAAGGGCATGGAGGTTAGAATGAAAAAATCAGGCTGGCTGGTCTGTTTGTTATTGTGCTTGTTTTTTGCTGCGTCCTGCGGAAGCGCGGAGGAAGCGGACAGAAGCCGTGTCTATAATATATATGTAATGAATAAGGACGAAACGAAGCTTTCCGCCAATGAGTACGAAGTAAAAGGAGAAAGTGAGGAAGAGATCATTGGCGAATTGCTGGAACAGCTGATGACAACTTCGGAGAGGATGGAATATAAAGCGCCTCTTTCGGGTAATTTTGAACTGCTCGGATATTCTTTGGACGGGGGGCAGCTGGTGCTGAATTTTGACGAGCGCTACCGCGCTTTGCCGCCGACGACGGAGGTGCTTGCCCGCGCCGCGACAGTGCGTACGATGACGCAGGTCAAAGGCGTGGATTATGTTTCTTTTCAGATACGTTCCAATCCGCTTCTGGATATGTCGGGGAATGTGGTCGGGAGCATGTCGGCCGATATGTTTATCGATAATACGGAAAGTGAAATGAATTCTAGGGAAAGGGTGAAGATAAGGCTTTACTTTGCCAATGAGGCAGGAGACCAGCTGATAGAGACGAATCGGACGCTGGAGTACAGCCGGTACAGTACGAATATTTCCATGGAAAGGCTGGTGGTGGAACAACTGATCGGCGGGCCGAGCGAACAGGTAAAGGATAAGGTGTTTCCTACGATAAACCCGGAAACGAAGGTGATCGGGGTCACGCTGAAAGATGGAACGTGTTACGTAAACTTAAGCGAGCATTTTCTGACCCAGATTTATAATGTAAGTTCCGATGTGGTGATTTATTCCCTTGTGAATTCCCTCGTGGAGCTGCCCAATGTCGGACGCGTGCAGATAGCGGTAAACGGCGACTCGAATGTGGTGTTCCGGGAGAATACCAGTTTGTCCGTTACTTATGAGAGAAATCTGGATCTGGTGGCTACCGTCCAGCAGGAAAATTAAGAAAGAGAGGAATGGATGAAAAGACCTTTATGTCTTTTATGTCTGGCCTTTGCAGCAGCACTCATCCTCTGCAAGCGATATATGCCGATGCCGGATTATGGAAGTTTGGACGGACGGCAGATTGCGGCAGAGGGGCGGGTGTATCGGAAAGAGTGTAAAGAAAGAACAGGTTCCGGTGTCATTCCGGTAATATATTTAAAGTCAGTACATATCTTAGAGGACTCCGAATATGCAAAAGGGAGTCTGTCAGAACAAAATCCCACAGATGAGATAAAAAATATAGTTTGTTATATGGAAAAGGACGGCTACAAGGAGCCGGAGCTGGGAATCACAGTGCGGCTCGAGGGAAAAGTACGGTGTTTTGCCCGGCCGGGCAATCCGGGGGAATTCGACGGGCAGCGTTATTATGATACGATGAAAATTTCTTTTTGCCTGGATAAAGCCCGCATGACGGCATCGGGAGGGGATGCCTGGCATGTGAGGGAAGGGCTCTATCGGTTGAAGCAGTATTTTGCCGGGGTATTGGATCATATTTTTCCACCCAAAGAGGCATCAATCATGAAGGCAATGCTGTTGGGGGAGAAAAACGGGCTGGATGCGGAAACGAAGGAACTATACCAGCAAAGCTCGATCATTCATATTTTAAGCATTTCCGGGCTGCATATTTCTATGATCGGGATGGGGCTGTACCAGTGTCTGCGGAAGATCGGCATCAGGCAGAAAGGAGCAGGGGCAATTTGCATCGGCATGATTCTTTGCTACGGAATGATGACAGGAATGAGTATGTCATCGGTCAGGGCTATCATTATGTTTGCCATGCATCTTCTGGCGGCGGCGCTGGGGCGTACATATGACATGGCAACGGCTCTGGCGCTGGCTGCCGTGTTGCTATTGGCAGAACAGCCGGGATATGCCTTTCATAGCGGGTTTTTGTTTTCTTTTGGGGCGGTGGCATCTTTGGGATTGCTTCCTGGTGTTTTGCAGGAAGAAAGAAGTCTGCTGGAAGGGAACAGCCATGAGGAAGGGAAGAGCCATTGGAGTAAGCGGATCACCTGGAAAATCAAACAGGCGGCGGTTTCCGGCATTTCCGTGACTTTGGGGACCCTTCCTGTGCATTTCTGGTTTTACTATCAATTCCCGGTTTATTCCATACTTCTGAATCTTTTTATCATTCCGTCCATGACGGTTCTCATGGGAGGCGGGCTGTTTTGCATGATAGCGGGAGAATTTGCGCCCGGCATGGCAAGATGGGCTTCGTGGATCAGCAGAACAGTTCTTTGGATCTATGAGCAAAGCTGCAGGCTGGGTGAAAAGATTCCCGGCGGCTTGTTGGTAAGGGGAAGGCCGGAGGGATGGCAGACCGCGGCATATTTGCTGCTGCTTGTTTTGCTGGCGGCTTATATATACCGCCATCCCAGGGAACTGCCTTTTTTCTGGAAATGCCAGTGGATCATGGTTGGGCTTTGCATTCTTTTATTAAGAGCTGAAAATGGTTTCCAAGTGACGATGCTTGACGTAGGGCAGGGAGACTGCATCCATATCAGAAGCGGGGAAGGCAAGGATTATCTGATCGATGGGGGGAGTTCAACAAAAAAAGAGGTGATGGAATATCAGATACTTCCGTATTTGAAGTTTATGGGAGTGAAGCATCTTCAAGCGGTTTTTGTCACCCATGCGGATGCGGACCATTGCGGAGGGGTGATCGATCTGCTGGAGGAATACCCGGTCAGGGGATTGTCGATAGGCAGCCTCGTTTTGCCGGATATCGACCGGGAAAGCGCGGATGAACAATATAGAAAAATGGAAGAACTGGCTGGGAAAAAGGGAATTCCTGTGCAGTATATCGGAAGAGGGCAGCGGATCGAAGACGGGGACATGAACGTTGTCTGTATCCACCCCGCCGCCGGTTACAAAACGGAGGAAAGGAATGAATATTCCATGGCATTGTTTTTGGAATATAAAAAGTTTACTGGCCTTTTTACAGGGGACCTGGAAGGGGCGGGCGAGGAAACGGCTTTGGATTATTGGAAGGAACAAAAAGCAGCAAAGAATCTGACGCTGTTAAAAGTGGCTCATCATGGTTCTGCCAATTCAACCGGCAGGGAGATACTGGAAGTCCTTTCGCCCAGACTGGCCTTGATATCCTGCGGCGCGAATAACCGATACGGGCATCCCCACGAGGAACTGCTGGAACGACTGGAGGAAGCAGGGAGCCGGATTTATTCCACGCCGGAGCATGGAGCGGTGACGGTGTATTGGATGAAAGGCAGGATGGGAATACGGTGCTTTCGGCAGTGAGAGGGTTGGCGGCGGCAGAGATTTTATGGTTGATTTGAAACTTTTCCCCATGCCATATCGTATATATAATAGAGGGTTTTGGGGAGGAGGGATATATGACGGATATAATAGTGCCTGGCATGGCGGCATTGGAAAGAGTAGAAAGAATATATGGAAACAGAGGAGAATACTTTTCCAGCGGTGGTTTGTCAGGGGTTGATGGCATTGGAAAAACAGGGGCATCTTTTCGGGAATACATGGAGAATGCGATACAAAGAGAGACGGCGGTATTCACGGAAGGCAGGGATGTCGTTATGTCCTGTCCTCCGCTTGGTTATACGAATTATCGGGTGGACATGAATAAACCTAGGGAAGAAATGACGTTGGACGAATATAAGCAATATATCTGCAACTATGTTTCATCCCTGCCTGTCAGCGACAGCAGGAAAATGTGCGGGAGCGGCGTGCTGATTTTTAAAGAAGAGGCGCTGGAAAGCATGAAGAAGGATCCTGCTTATGAACAGGAAGTGATTCACATGCTGGGAGAAAATTTTTCGAAGCAGCTTGCCGCTTATGAACCTCGCGTGGAATATCAGGTGATCGGAGAAGCGAAGGAAGAATGCTATGGTGCATCCATTCCCTTGAAAAACTATGGGTGGATGATGGGGACACAGGGCGGCCTGGCATCATCGTTGCTTTCTTCTGCTGGGCTTTCCGGATTGGGATTATCATCCGGCCTGTTTTCTTCCGGGCTATTATCCTCCGGGCTTTCTAGGTACGGATTGCTATCCGGCGGTTTAGCATCGACGGGGCTGCCCACTCTCGGGGTAAGCCGGGCGAACATGGTGAATGCCTATAAAAATACTTTAAAAAACAGAAACAATAATGGAAGGACACGCCTGTCAGAGAGAAGATAAACGGCGGCAGAATGGGAGGAAAATATGGGAGTCAGTGGAATTGGAACAAACAGTTATCCTTTTGGGCAAAAGAATGTAACAGGCTATGCGGCGCAAAAAGCAGAAAATAGCAATCCGCAAGAAGAAACGGCGAACATGTCATGGACCGTAAAAGCAGAAAACCATGATATTGTTTTGCATGGGCAAGAGTCCGCAGAGGATGGGAAAGTCGTTTCCGCCTGGGCATGCGTGACGGGGAACACGTCTATGACGGTCTACCAGCCCCATGATTTTGATCCGGCTCACCCCGTCTATAAAGTGAAAGTATGGGATTCCCATGGGAATGTGACAGAACAGATGGTGGATATATCCACAGTGGATCCGTCAAACTGCGATACGGCTGAAATGTATGCCTACTCTGCTTGGCTGTCCAAAAGCGGGAAATGCCCGGATGCCTTGCAGAAATTTATGATGGCTCATGCCCATCATAAAGACAAAGGAGGGAGCCATGGCTATGAAAGTTTGTTTGAGAAAGAGGATTGGCTGAAGATCGTAAGGGAAGTCATGGAGATGCAGTACCGTGCCGGAAATTTAAAAGGATATGTGGATTATAAAAGATTCCTTGGCGTGTTGGAGCAAGGGAAAGAAGAAAAGGATGCGAAGTCTGCCCGGAAAGAGTCGGAGCAGAAGGAATCGAAAGTAGAGACCGATGTCCAGGTCAGGCCGGACGGGTCGAGAGTGCTTGTCATGACGAGAACCGCAGGGGGAATGGCGGTGGCTACGAGCATAGAACTTTCCAAGCCGACCGATATGCCGAATGACAAGGCAGGGGAAGAGACAGCCAAAGAAGAATGGTCGGTGCCGGATATCAGCGGCCTTTCCGAGCAGTTGTTTGGGGAATAAGTGAACGGAAACTTGTTTAGAAAGGGTTTTCTATGGAAGAAACAAAAACAGTCTTTTTATCAGAAAAGAGAAAAGTTGTTTTGGAAGACGATGATGATATTGCTCTATCTTTAGTTTCCAACGATAAAGAAGAGAGT
Organism: uncultured Lachnospiraceae bacterium; assembly: GCA_910585965.1. GTDB lineage: Bacteria > Bacillota > Clostridia > Lachnospirales > Lachnospiraceae > Kineothrix. The sequence continues at coordinate 134,762 of CAJUHH010000008.1, read as the reverse complement.
AGATTTGAAATTGCTTATCCTTCTGGCGGTTATGGCGGAGGCTCGCTGCACCTTTCCCCGTCTAAGAAATATATGATTTTCTCTTATTTTTCAGGCGAAAGTGAAGAAGCATTTTTCCTGTTTAAAATTGAGAATCAAGAATTAAAATTTATATATGATTCTGGATACTTGTATGGGGAGGGAGCCGATTATTGTTTTGTGGATGATGAAAGAATTTTGGTTCAAACATTTCGTACTGGCACATGGTATAAGGAAAATGCAGAAATAGATAAAAATGGAGATTTATACTATGAATTTGGAGAATTGAATCTGTTTTATATCGAAACTCATGAACTGAGAAGACATGCTATTCATGTTTATCCTTCGGGTGATTGGGAAGAGGAAAAGACAGATATTGGTACATTTGTGTTTGATGATACGAATGGCAACGAATTTAATGTCACTATGCCATGGGGCAAAGTAACATTCTATGCACCGTTGAAAAATATCCTTGTTGTCAGGTTCAATAATTCCTAGTATAGTGTTATCCAAAACATTTCGAGGAAGAGCGAAACCCTGTTTGACAGACTGCCCCGGCCAAACTATAATGAAACCAGTAAACGAGGGCAGATAACAGGGAAATGGACGGTATAAAGGATGCAGAGGATCAATGAGGATATAAAAAACGGAAATTTCCGGCAGTCATATCTTCTTTACGGGGAAGAAGCTTATCTGCGCAAGCAGTATAGGGACAGGCTGAAAAATGCCATGATAAGGGACGATGATACGATGAATTACAGCTATCTGGAAGGAAAGGATATTTCGGTAGGAGCTGTGATCGACCTGGCAGAGACGCTTCCTTTTTTTGCGGACAGACGAGTGATTGTTGTGGAAAACAGCGGCTTGTTCAAGCATGGAGGGGAACAGCTGGCAGAATATCTGGCTTCCCCGGCGGATACGGCTTATTTTGTTTTTGTGGAAACGGAAATTGATAAACGAAGCAAACTTTTCAAAGCCGTATCTTCCAAAGGGACTGCCGTGGAATTTCCTGTGCAGAGCGAAGCGACTTTGAAAAAATGGATTTTTGGCATGATCAAAAAGGAAGGGAAGCAGATCACGGAACCAGCTCTTCACTATTTTTTGGAAAAGACAGGCACAGATATGGAAAATATTCGGAAAGAGATGGAAAAACTGATATGCTATTGCATGGAAAAGGAAGCCATCAGGGAAGAGGACATTGAAGCGATCTGCACGAAGCGGGTCGGCAGCCATATCTTTGATATGATCAATGCCATTGCGGATAAAAAGCAGAAAAAGGCATTGGATTTGTATTACGATCTGTTGGCATTAAAAGAGCCGGCAATGCGCATCCTTTTTCTTATCACGAGACAGTTCAATCTGCTTCTCCAGGTGAAAGAGCTGAAGGCGAAAGGACTGGATAATAAGTCGATTGCGGCGAAGATAAGCCTTCCGCCTTTTGTCGCCGGAAAATATGCGGCCCAGGCCGCAAGATTTCGCACATCCGATCTGCGTGCGGCATTGGAGGCATGCGTAGAAGCGGAAGAATCTGTAAAAACAGGAAAAATGAACGATATCATGAGCGTGGAATTGCTGATCGTATACTACAGCACAGGTTGAAAGAAGGCTTTTGGAAGGCCTTTTTTTGCTGTTTGCCGGCATGAAATCTTAAGAAATAAAAGCATGACAAGAAGGCAGGAAGGGTATTATAATAAGGATATTATCCCCGCGAGCAATGAGACAAGTGCCGTGCTTGCACGTGCATTTGGCGAATGCCGCGAGGATCAATACCCCGCTGCTTGCAGCGTGGGTGTTGATTGGCTGCAAAGAAGATTTTCTATTCAGAGGAGGTGCCTATTATGCGCCAAATACCGGCTCCACAGGAGATATATCGGCATTTTAAAGGAAATTTATATCAAATCGTAACGGTTGCGGAGCATTCCGAGACAGGAGAACAGCTTGTAGTCTACCAAGCGCTTTACGGCGACTTCAGGGTTTACGCGCGCCCGCTGTCCATGTTTATGGAAAAGACAGACCGGGAAAAATACCCGGAGGCAGACCAGCAATATAGGTTTGAACGTATGATTCCACATGGAACGGGCATGGAAGCGGAATTCGTACAAGGGCAGGAAAAAATAAAAATGCAGGAAGAGACAGAAGAGAGAAAGGACCAGGTGAATGGGCCGGGAAGCAGGCAAAACCAGCCGGAAGAGCCAGGAAGCGCGCAAAACCAGCCGGAAGAGCGGGGAAGCGCAGATAACCAGCCGGAAGGGGAGGCGGTGTTGGACCCGCTTGTAGTGGAATTCCTGGATGCATCCAGCTGCGAAGAACGCCTGAATATTCTTTCCGCCCTCCATCATAGGATAACTGGTGAAATGATCAATATTATGTCGATCGCGCTGGATATCGAACTGAAACCGGGGGATATCGAGGAACAATATGTGGAGTTCAGGAGCTGCCTGGCTTTGATGGAAAGGTTTGAAAGCAACAGATTAAGATAACGGACAGGGAAAAAAGAAATGAAATATACACAAATTACGGAGGGAAGGTTTTTAAGCAGGCCGAACCGCTTCATTGCTTACGTGGAGATCGGAGGCCGGACGGAGAAAGTCCATGTGAAGAATACCGGACGGTGCAAAGAACTGCTGGTAGAAGATGCGGTGGTATATCTGGAAAAAAGTCCCGCTCCGGGCCGGTCTACGGGCTATGACTTGGTGGCGGTGAAAAAAGGGGAACGCATGGTCAATATGGATTCCAACGCCCCGAATAAGGCGGTAGGGGAATGGCTGTTAAAAAAGGAGCTGTTTCCTTCCCTGAAGCATGTCCGGGCTGAGAAAACATATAAGGCCTCCCGCTTTGATTTTTATGTGGAAACGGAAGAGGATAAAATTTTCCTGGAGGTAAAAGGAGTTACGCTGGAACGGGAGGGAGGCGCTTACTTCCCGGATGCTCCTTCCGAACGGGCCATAAAACATGTGGAAGAATTGGCAGAGGCGGTGAAGGAAGGCTATAAGGCATATCTGCTTTTTATTATCCAGATGGAAGGGGCGGATTTCTTTGCACCCAATACCGAAACCCATCCGGCGTTTGCCGAAGCGTTGGAAAAAGCCAGGAAAGCAGGCGTGGAGATACTGGCCTATGACTGCGCCGTGACAGAGGATTCTATGGAAATAGGAAAGCCTGTGCTGGTGGAACTGCACGGGAAAGAAGAAAGAGAAAGGCGGCAGATACTGGGGAAGATTGCCGATCCTCTTTTCAAATGGTATGACAGCGGAAGGCGCATACTTCCATGGAGGGAGGATCCGCAGCCCTATTACGTATGGCTGTCGGAGATCATGCTGCAGCAGACGAGGGTGGAGGCGGTCAAGCCGTATTATGACCGTTTTTTGCGGAATGTGCCGGATATTCGCACGCTGGCGGCGATGGAAGAGGATAAGCTGGTCAAGCTGTGGGAAGGCCTGGGATATTACAACCGGGCCAGGAATCTGCAAAAAGCGGCCCAAATAATCGTAAAGGAATACGGAGGAAATATGCCCTCGGAATATGAAAGCCTGATCGGGCTGCCCGGCATCGGAAGCTACACGGCCGGGGCGATCGCCTCGATCGCGTATCGGCAGGCCGTTCCGGCGGTGGATGGAAATGTCCTCAGGGTGCTTTCCAGGCTGCGGATGGACGGGGAAGATATTTTGTCCCAGAAAACAAAAAAGAGGGTGGAAGAGGAACTGCTTAAGGTCATTCCCCCTGACAGGCCCGGGGATTTCAACCAGGCGCTGATGGAGCTTGGAGCGATGGTTTGCCTGCCCAACGGGGAACCGAAGTGCGGGGAATGCCCATGGGAAACGATCTGTCAGGCGCACCGCGAAGGGAAGGAAACGGAATTTCCGAAGAAAAAAGCTAAAAAAGCGAGAACGATTGAAGAAAAAACGGTTCTGGTCATTCAGGACGAGGATCGGGCGGCATTCCGGCGACGCCCGGAAAAGGGACTTTTGGCCGGGATGTATGAGTTTCCCGTGCTGGAAGGGAAGCTGGCAGAGGACAAGGTGCTGGAAATACTGGGACAGATGGGGCTGAAAGTGCTCCGCATCCGTCCGATCGGGGAAGCAAAGCATATTTTTTCCCATAAAGAATGGCATATGAAGGGATATGCCATAAGGGTGGATGAACTGGAGCGGCCTGAAAAACCGGGATTCCAGCAGGATTGGATTTTTGTAAACAAGAACGAAGTGAGGGAAAACTATCCAGTTCCTTCCGCATATGCCGCATATGCGGAATATCTGGATATTAAGCTTGGCATAGATGGAAAGTAACACGGCTATTTGTGCCGGAGCGTCACAAATAAGCCCTGATGAACCCGTCACGTAAACGTTCCAGAATGGAGATTAATATGAAATTATTAACAGTGACAATACCTTGCTACAATTCGGAAGGATATATGGAAAAATGTATCGACTCCCTGCTGTCCGGGGGCGAAGATGTGGAATTGATTATTGTGGACGACGGCTCCACCGACGGGACAGGCAGGATAGCCGATGAATATGCAGAAAAATACCCTTCCATCATAAGGGTGGTTCATAAGGAAAATGGCGGACACGGCTCCGCAGTGAATGCAGGGATCGCCAATGCCGCCGGGTTGTTTTTTAAAGTGGTGGACAGCGATGACTGGGTAAAAGAAAGCGAATACCAAAAGATATTGGCGTTTCTTCGGGAAACGGCGGGCGGCGGGGAAACACTGGATATGCTGATCAGCAATTTTGTATATGAAAAGCAGGGGGAGAAGAAAAATAAAGTAATGCGTTACCATCATGCTCTGCCGGAAGAGGAGATGTTCACCTGGAAGCAGGTGAGGCATTTCCATAAAGGACAGTATATCCTGATGCATTCGGTGATCTTTCGGACGAAGCTGCTGCGGGAATGCGGGCTGAAGCTGCCGGAAAATACGTTTTATGTGGACAACCTTTTTGTTTTTGAACCCTTGCCTTATGTAAAAAATATGTATTATATGGATGTGAATTTTTATCGCTATTATATCGGCAGGGAAGGGCAGTCCGTTAATGAGACGATCATGATATCCAGGATTGACCAGCAGATCAAAGTGAACAAAATCATGGTGGATTATATGGCAGAGAACAGGCAGAAGCTGAAAAGCTGCCGGAAGATGCGCAATTATATGACTAACTACCTGGAAATCATTACGACAGTTTCCTCCATCCTCCTGATTCGGGGAGGGTCACAGGAACATCTGGAGAAGAAAAAAGAACTGTGGAATTATATCAAACAGAAGGATAAAAGGCTGTATATCCGGCTGCGGTATGGAATTCTTGGGAATTCCATGAATCTGCCGGGAAAAGGCGGCAGAAAGATATCCATCGAGGGATATCGGATCTGCCAGCGGTTTTTTAAGTTTAACTGATCAGTTGATCTGCGGAGTCGCCTTTTTGCGCATCCGCCATTCCCGATATGCCGAGATGATATCGTATTTATAAACCGCCCCGTACATGACAGCAGCCATAAGAAAGGCTGTTCCCACGTCGAAAACGGAATGCTGTTTGATGAACATCGTGGACAATATAATGGATAGGCAAAGGACAAAGGAAGAGATGCGTATCCATTTTTTGTTTGCCAGCTGTTTGTTCCTGACAATGGCAAAATGGGCGGCCAGCGAATTGTAGACATGGATGCTGGGCCATAAGTTGGTCGGTGTGTCCGTGCGGTAAAGCATGGATACCAACTGGGTAAAAATATTATTCCTGGGCATCGTCTGCGGGCGCAGATGGTGGCCGTTGGGGAACAGGGTGGAAATGATCAGAAAAATGGTCATTCCGGTAAAAAGAAAGATACATGCCCTATAATAATCATCCTTATCCTTAAAGAACAGATATACGACTGTTGCCGCCACATAGACAAACCATAAAAAATAAGGAATGACAAATACTTCACAGAACGGGATGCGGTCGTCCAATGCCATGTGGATGACCCAGAAATCTTTTGTCACCTTGTGTTCCAGATAGACGAACCACGTTAAATAAATGACCCCGTAAATCAAAAGCGGGATTGCATGTTTGTATTTTTCATAAAAAAATCGGATATTATGCCCTCTCATAATAAAACTCCCTTTCATGATGTTGCATCAAAATAATTTCCTTACGCCGCCTGCATATAAAGCGTTACATCATCAGCCTTATTTTTTGCGGCAGGCAGGCGACGGTAATGCTGTCGGATTTGATATAGACTTCGCCGTCCGTATGTACCCATAAAGGAATGGATGTCTGGAGCCTTGCCTGGGAGGCAGCATAATGCCGGATGGCGGAAAATATATAGTGCTTCCCGAAAAAAGCGGTAGGCAGGGCGGCCAGTATAACGGGTTTGGGAATCGATCCAACGACGCACAGATCCAGTTTTCCGTCGCTGTCATCCGCCATAGGGCAGAACTGAAACCCTCCGCCTTCGTATTTGTGTATCATAAATGCAGTGAACAAAAGCCGGTCGATATGGACAGGCTTTTGCTCCTCGTCCAAATAAATATCGCAGGAAACCCGCTTGGCGGCAATCAGCTGCCGCAGGGCGATGGCAAGATAAGTAAGTTTCCCCAGTCCGAGCTTATTCAGCGTATTTTTAAAGCGGGAGGCGAGCGCCTCTTCGCATACGGCGGCATCAAAGCCGATTCCGCTGCTGACCGCGAAAAATCGATGTTCGGATACAGCAGAAGATTTTATCCGGGAACGTTCCCTTACGGTTCCTGCCATGGCATCGGAATAGGTCAGGATTCCCATATCCATCCGGCGGACGGTTTTTCCTTCCAAGATACGGAGAAGGATCTCTTTTGGGTCTTTGGGAAGCCTCAAATCCCTTGCCAGGTCATTGCTGGAACCGGTGGGGATATAGCCGAGCATAACTTTGTCAAAATCCCGGATTCCCTGAAGGGCTTCGTTTACGGTGCCGTCGCCGCCGAGGATGATCAGCTTTACCGGCGGTTTTTCTTTTCCATGTTCATCCGGCGCAGTCAATTTCTCGACTGCCCTGGTGACATGTCCGACGCCTTTTGAATACAGAACTTTATAAGGAATTCCTTTTTGGCGGAATATCGGCTCCAGATCCGCCCAGATCGCGCGTCCGCGCCCGGATTTGGAAGCCGGGTTGACAATGATATGGTACATATTATTTCTCCATCGGCTCTTTTGTCTTTTGATCATCCACCATTTTAGCAGTATTTTATCACGATGTAAAGAAAACTTCCTGCATATAACCCTTAAGAATTCTTAAAAATTCTTTAAAATATATTCTTTTTCTGTAGTTTTCATTCGGCAGAATCTATGTTATACTTTAGCCTAATAGCGTAAAAAGGGATTGTTGACAAACAAGGAGGATGGAATCTATGTATTCATTTGATGAAGTAAAGAACGCGGATCCGGAAATTGCGCAGGCGATCGTGGATGAGCAGAACAGGCAGAACAGCCATATTGAGCTGATCGCATCGGAGAACTGGGTGAGCAAGGCGGTCATGGCGGCGATGGGAAGCCCGCTGACCAATAAATATGCGGAAGGATATCCGGGAAAGAGATATTACGGCGGATGCGAATGCGTGGACGTGGTGGAGAATCTGGCGATCGAAAGGGCAAAAGAGCTGTTTGGCTGTGATTATGCCAATGTACAGCCTCATTCCGGCGCACAGGCGAACCTGGCTGTCCAGTTTGCCATCTGCAATCCGGGCGATACGATTATGGGCATGAACCTGGACCATGGCGGACACCTGACCCATGGAAGCCCGGTGAATATTTCCGGCAAATATTTTAAGATCGTGCCTTACGGGGTGAATGACGAAGGTTTCATCGATTATGATAAATTAAGGGAGATCGCGCAAGAGACAAAGCCTAAAATGATCATTGCAGGCGCTTCTGCCTATGCGAGAACGATTGATTTCAAGAAATTCAGGGAAGTGGCTGACGAAGTCGGCGCTGTCCTTATGGTGGATATGGCCCATATTGCAGGGCTGGTAGCGGCGGGTCTCCATCCGAGCCCGATTCCTTATGCAGACGTGGTGACGACGACGACCCATAAGACGCTGCGCGGCCCCCGGGGCGGCCTGATCCTCTGCAATCAGGAAGCGGCAGACAAATATAACTTTAATAAAGCGATTTTCCCCGGCATCCAGGGAGGCCCGCTGATGCATGTGATCGCGGCGAAGGCGGTATGCTTCAAAGAGGCTTTGGCCGATGAGTTCAAGACTTACCAGAAAGGGATCGTGGACAACGCCCAGGCGCTTTGCGGAGGCCTCCTTGCGAGAGGAATCAAAATCGTATCCGGCGGCACGGACAATCACTTGATGCTGGTAGATCTGACCAACTTTGATCTGACGGGCAAGGCGGTGGAGAAGCTTTTGGATGAAGCGCATATTACGGCCAATAAGAATACAATCCCTAACGATCCTAAATCGCCTTTTGTAACAAGCGGCATCCGGCTTGGCACGCCGGCGGTGACATCCAGGGGGATGGGAACGGAAGATATGGACAGGATCGCGGAAGCGGTAGCGCTTGTGATCAAGGGCGGCGAGGAGAAAATCGCGGAAGCGAGGGCGATTGTCAAAGAATTGACGGATAAATATCCATTGGATATTTGCCAATAGCAGCTCTCTATTAAGAGCATATATGGCAGAAAAAGAGTTGGCTTCCGGGCCAACTCTTTGTGTTCCAATAAGCGGATTTGCGGAGCAGTGACAGCGTTTGTCCCAATAGGCAGACAAATCGCTTAGTATCCAAGCTCTTCCGCAATAAAATAAACTTTGATCCTCCCTTTGATGCCGCTGCGGCGGGTAATGACGATGTGGTTGCACATGCAGTCGGGAGAGAGGCAGTCCCCGCAGCTTCCGTTGGCGAGGCACGGGGTCTGGCGGCTCAGCCGCTGGGCATTGGGAGGCGCGGCAAAATTGCGCACTCTTTCAATGCCGGCGCCGATATCGGTAACGATTTTGTTCATTCCTGCTAAAATAATAACATTTTTCGGGCCATGGATCAGGCATGCCACCCGGTTGCCGCTGCCGTCGATGTTGACCAGCTCTCCGCCAAGGGTTATGGCATTGGAACTCATAAGGTAATAATCGGATAAAACCGACTGGGCATACAATTCCCTGCTTTCCTCAGGGGAAGAGGCGCTGAAACGGTCAATGAGCTTATACTGCCCCTGGCGTATTTTATCCATCAGGCCGGATTCCTTGATGGTTTCGCTGCCGCCCCATGAAATGGAGCTGTTTTCCGGGATGGAAGAAAGAACGGCATCTACGCAGGAAGCCGAATCTTCAAAGAAATAGCCTTCCATTCCTCTTTTTTCTAAATTTTTGATCATGTTTTGCGCTGCCGCTGCAAATGCGGCCTGTTTGTGTGTCATAGTTTTACCTCCTTTTTTCTTATATTCAAAAGTCTTTCCTGCCCGGCGGGAAGCCCACGCCGAAGGCTGTGCCGAGCGAAATACATACGGATTCCTTATAGTCGGCATAACCGGCCGCCATGGCTGTTCCGTCGTGGATCAGGGTGAAATGGTAATCCCTGCCGAACCGTTCCTTCATGCAGTCGGAAAGATATTGGGCGTAATCAGGAGCGATCAGCCGCAGCTTTCCATAGCCGCCCCGGTTGGCGATGCGGCCGTCCTTTACATAATTGGCAATGCTCAAGACGATGTGGGGGCGGATGCGGAGTCCTCTGGCTTCCACTTCCTGGATCGTGCGCGTGATGGTGTCAAGAAAATATCGGTTCAGCGCCTGGGCCTCCGCCTTTTCAACAAGAGGATCTTTGACATCCCATGCCACATGCCGGGACAAAGTTTTTCCAAGAATGATGATATCCTGCACCTTGCGTCCGTCCATGACGGCATAACTCCTTTTAATAAAACTCTGCCCATAGTCGAAAATCAGGTTCGCCCAGCGAATCGGAGCCTGGCTGGAAACAGCTTGCGCATCGTCAAAGGGCATGCCGTCAGAGGCCGCATCGTCAAAGGGCATGCCGTCAGATGGGTCATTTTGCAAGTAAGTAGTGCATCCGCGCAGACCGGCATAAGTGGAATCCCGGCCAAGGACGATGTCATAGGGGCTTTTGCCGGAAGAGGCGAAAACCTGCTCTACATAATATTTTAACTGTTCGCCCAGCGGTGGGCTGGCAAGTCCGCCTACCAATATAATGCGCTTCAGGGAATTCCAGTAGTCCCATTCCGCTTCCCCCCAGTCGGCGCGCGCCCTGCGGTTTGCAGGAGAGCCTTCTTTTAAACAGAGGAGGATGACGGCGAGGCGCTCCCCGAAGAGTTTCAGTATATCGTGTGCGGCGGAGCGCACAAGGGGATCATCGCTTTCCAGGCTGTTTTCCAGATGTAAAGGAAGGGATTTTTCCTCAAGGGAATCCACATGAATTTGAAGCTGGTCGGAAGCATTCTTGATTTCCTGGATAAAGAGATCGGTGGAAAAAATATCCTGGGCGCTTTTTCCAGCCAGCGGCTGGGTGACAGTACACGCTGGCATTTCTGCTATGATTAGTTTATTGATGGAGGCATTTGTACCGAGCGTGCCTCCTGCTAAAAAAGGGTTCAAAATAGTGGATCCCTCCTTAAAACCATAAGATTGTTTATTTCCATTATACTAGATATGAAGGAAGGCGCAAGAACAAAAATATTCGTTAATTATATAAAAATAGATAGAATAATAAGAAAATAGCGGAATTTTGAAAAAATAAATTGTCGAATAATAGGAAAAAACAGGGAAATAATAAATAATATGGAGAAAAAGGTAAAAAAATGAAATAAATTATATTTTTTTGAAAAAAAGTGTTGACAAATTAATTTGCCGTGTTATAATAAGTACATAAACAAAACAAATTCACATAGATAAAATATTAAAGAAAGCGAGGTACAGACCACCGAAAACGTAAGTTAGCTCATTCATAAGAGATACAAAAGAATGAAGCACAAAAGAGATCGTAGTCGAGTACATAAGAGAAAGTAACGAAGGACAAAGGATAATAACTATAGCGGATGGCAGAAGTTATAAGCCAGAAAGCAATCGGATAGGAAGAGATTATCAGCCGTTACCGTACAGGCAGTACAAAAGAAAAATGGAAAGAGTACGAAAGAGAAAAATGAATAGCGAATGAACAGTAAAAAATGGAAAACGGAGGTATAAACCATTGGATAGCATAGTTTGAGAGAGGATATCGATCGGAATGATTGGTATCCTCTTTTCGTATCATAGGAAATTGCGCCACAGCGTTGTGCATTGTGAGAATATATGGGTGCTGATCCAGTTATGCCGCTTTATAGACCGACTGTTGCAAATTTGTTGAAGCAAATGGATAAATTTTTTATAATTTTCTTGACATTTGAAACCGGGAGACAGGGAGGTGGGGGGATGCAGGTAGAGCTAAAAATAGACAGCGCGTATGCCGAACCGAAAGTTGTTATTATGGCGGCTTCCGTGACGGAGGAGGTAAACTGGATTTTAAAGAGATTATCAGAAGAGATACCTCAGGTGATTTCCGGAAGAAGGGATGAAAAAATCGAGGTGCTGGAAGAAGAGGAAATTGTTAAGGTTTATGCAAACGGGGGGAAAGTTTTCGCAGTAACCGATAAAGGGGAATATGTCCTGCGCCTGAGGCTGTACGAGGCGGAAGAGCGATTGGACAGCCGCCGGTTTGTCCGAATCTCCAATTCAGAGATTATCAACCTCAAAAAAGTCAGTTGTTTTGATTTAAGCTTTACGGGAACGATCTGCGTAAAACTGTCGGATCATACGACGGCGTATGTATCGAGACGCTATGTTTCCAAAATTAAGAAAATATTAGGGCTAGTGTGAAGAGAAGTTCTAAGGCTCGCACCAGTGGGTGCTTCGCCAAGAACTTCTAAGACTTCACACCGAAAAATGCCTGAAAAGCGGCATTTTTCATCAAGATTTGTGATTCCGCGAAGCGGAATCATGGAGGCTGGCGTGAGAAAATTGGAAAGGTTATGGGTATTCATATGAAAAGAAAAATAATAGCAAGATTTATCTGGGGTTTTCCTGTCGGGATCGCAATCGGATATTTGATCACGATATGCAGTTCGCTTGTATGGGCAGAGGGATATTATTCGCCTTGTATGCCGGAATTGGTTTCCGCTATGGGGAACGAGATCCGCGCAGTCATGCTGCAGGCGCTGCTTTGCGGCATATTGGGGGGAGGTTGTGCTGCAGGCTCCGTCATATGGGAAATTGAGGACTGGAGCTTGGTAAAACAGACAGGGGTATATTTTTTTGTGGTTTGTATGGTTATGATGCCGACAGCTTATTTTATGTACTGGATGGAACGCAGTGCCGCAGGCTTCTTAAGCTATTTTGGGATTTTTGCCCTGATGTTCGCGTTTATATGGATCATTCAGTTTATGATTGGAAAGCGTGATGTGAAAAAACTGAATGAAAATCTATGTCAATCAAGGAAAAACGAAAAAAAATGAAGTAGAAAACGTTCGGATGCATTTTTGGCCGCCGCCGGAAAAACTGTCGAAATAAATATGGAAATTTTGGCATAAATGGGGTATGATAGGCTATATATTAGTTTTTACGGGGTAGAATATGGGCGAGAAAAGAGAACGAGAATTTGATGAAAGACGGCTGTATAGGAGGAGGAGGAGAATCCGTAACCAGATTATCGCGTATATAGCAGTAGGCATATTTTTTGCCGCGATCGTGGTTGGTGCTGTGCTTGGCGTGCGGAAGCTGATGGGATTCCTTGCGGAACGGAAACAGGCGGAAGAAATGGAGCGGCAGCTGGAGGAAATGGAACAACAGGACAATGAAAATGCCGTTGTGGAGCCTCCGGCTCCAATTGAAGAGGAAGCGGAACCAGAGCCGGAAGTGGATTGGCTGGAGGAAATGGTGGAAAGCGCAATTGCGCCGATGCCGTTGGAAGACCGGGTGGCAGGCCTGTTTATCGTAAGGCCGGAGGATATCACCGGAGTAGGCACGGTCATCACTGCAGGGGAAGGAACCCAGGAAGCTTTGAACAAATATGCGGTCGGGGGCTTGGTTTATTTCAGCCAGAATATAAAGGATAAAGAGCAGCTGACGGAGATGCTTTCCAAAACCGTCACCATGAGCCGGTATCCGATTTTCCTTGCTGTGGATGAGGAGGGCGGATCGGTAAGGCGCGTAGGGGGCAGCAGCATTGAAGTGGCAGAGGTAGGCGATATGGCGGATATAGGGGCCGGAGGGGATACGATGGCGGCCTATAATGCCGGGGCGGAGATCGCTTCTTATTTATACGAACTCGGGTTTAACTTGGATTTTGCTCCTGTGGCGGATATTGTGGCAGATGCGTCTTCCTCGGCGATCGGGAAGCGTTCGTTCGGCGGGGATCCTGTGACGGTGGGAGGCATGGTTTCAGGAGCGGTAGGCGGCTTGCAGGATACGGGGATCAGCGCCTGTTTAAAACATTTTCCGGGAATAGGCGCAACGACGGAGGACACGCACGAAGGAATGGCGACGCTGGAAAAAACGGCGGATGACCTGAGGGCAGCGGAATTTATTCCGTTTCAGGAGGGCATCAATGCGGGAGTGCATTGCATAATGGTAAGCCATGTGTCGGCACCGAATATCACAGGGGGCGATACGCCTTGCTCTCTGTCGGGAGAAGTGATTACAAACCTGCTTCGGGGGGAGCTGGGGTATAACGGCATTGTTATTACGGATGCGATGAATATGTCGGCAATTACGGAATATTATGGGTCGGATGAAGCGGCAGTGATGGCGTTGAAAGCCGGAGCGGATATGATTTTGATGCCGGAAGACTTTGAGACAGCCTACGAAGGCGTTCTGACGGCGGTAAGGGAAGGCGTGATTACGGAAGACCAGATCTATGAGTCGCTGAAAAGAATATATCGTGTGAAATACCGTGACAGGCTGGATCAGGACGGCAATGTCGTGGATGGCATATCGGAAGGCCAGGAAACTGCAGGGGAAGGGCAGGAGGAGTCCGCTGCGGAAGGAGAGGGCGAGATGCCGGCGGCAGAAGAATAGCAACAGGGAAGCCCGGGATTCTGTAACAGGGAAGCCGAAGGCTGAGCTATTGCGAAGAATAGAAAAGAATGGAAAAATAGTAGTTGACAAATGATGAAAAGCGGTATAAAATAATATTTGGTACTGCGGTTTGCGCGAGTGGCTCAGTTGGTGGAGCGCGACCTTGCCAAGGTCGAGGCCGCGGGTTCGAGTCCCGTCTCGCGCTCTTTTTAATGAAGCGGAAATGCTGAAAAATACAGCGTTTCCGTTATTTTTGTATGTCTACAAATTGGTAGACAGTTGTAGACAGTACCTTAGTACCACTACAATGCCTTTGATATGAGGTCATAGGTTTCCTTTTCAGTCAGCGGATTGTAGATATATTCTAGGGGTGTGGAAAGGTTGCTGTGCCCTAACATTTCCCTGATACAATCCAGAGGTACACCGTTCGCGTTCAGATTGCTTGCATAAGTCTTACGCATTTTGCGTCTCTCTGCAAACTTCTCCAATACATAAGCAATCTGTCTGGATGTAATGCGCTCCCCATCCCTCATAAAAATATACTTTCCTTGCTTTGGGATCTTCTTTAAGATTGATATCGCTTTCGGGATAAGAATAACAAAGCCGTCACGGTTTGTTTTGGTATGTTCTATTATCTCATGTTGGTTTGTTTCCTGATTTCTGACTTCTTCATGGACGATATGAAGATGTGAAAGGTCTTTACAGTCTTCCCATTTAAGAGCCGCCAACTCACCCACACGCAGTCCGAGCAAAAAATTGATTTTTACAGCCAGAAATGCAACATCCTCTGTCTCTGTATACATTTGGTCAAGATACTGGTTCAGTCCCTATAATTCCTTTACATAATTATAAAAATAATCTAATATTACTGCATTTCTAACGCCAGAAATATTGACTGATTTTTCATCAGCCATATATTCCTCATCCCAGTCAATAGGTACTAAAATTCTTCTTATTATTGCATAACATATGACGGACAACAAAGCTTGCGGTAAAGGGATTGACAAACTTATTTTATTTCATGCCGGAATGGTGTATAATATTTGTAAACAACAGAAAAGGAAATGCAAATATGGATATAGAACAGCTTCAAAAACTACTAAACAATTCTTCCAATATAAAATGGTCAAAGCATTGTTTAGAGCGTATGCAGGAAAGAGATATCAGTATTGCTGATGTAAAATCATGTTTGCAAACAGGAGAAATCATAGAGGACTATCCAGACGATTTTCCTCACCCCAGCTGCCTTGTTTATGGACATACAAAGGAAAATGACATATTGCATGTTGTTGTCGGCTCAGATAACAATAGTTTGTTTTTTATAACAGCTTATTTTCCTAACACTGATAAATTTGAAAAAGATTTAAAAACAAGAAAGGGGCAGTAATCATGTGTATGTATTGTAAATGTAAAACCACAATTTCATCTTTAACAACCCATGTAGTCAATTATAAAAACTGTATTATTATTATCAAAAACGTGCCTTGTGAAGAATGCGAACAATGCGGCGAAAAATATTATTCCGATGAAGTCGCAAAACAAGTGGAATCCCTTGTAAATATGGCGAAACAGCTTATGCAGGAAATCGCTGTTATTGATTATTCCAAAGCGGCTTAGTCTATCAAAAGTGTTGAATTAAAATAGAAGATATGCGCAGGGAAGATGGCTCTTCCCTGCCCTATTCTTTATGGCAGATCATCTGGCGAAATTTTACGAACTGTAACTTCCGTCTGGACATGGCAGTCTGTCTGTATCAGCTTTTGATATTTTGTGCCCGAGATGAGATAGCCGCAAATATAGAAATCATAGAGGTCTTTTTCGTACAGGACATATGTGATGTTTCCATAATCCGTTTTATCCACCCATAGATTCATGCAAGTTCCGCTTCCATCATCTTCCTGCGCTATATCATACATCGCTATACAAGCATCTTTGCTTTCGGGAATAAAGCTCAGGGAGTCTACAGTGTAATAATTGGTGGTCTGCCAGAGGGATATGTCGTATTGTTCCACGCTGCCGTCATTATTGATGTCGCTGCTTCGGTTGTAATCCGATTCGTTGTTTTCCTTTTCTGCTGTTCCGCAGGGGAGCCTGGAACCGGGCTGGTATTCTGCGGCGAGCGTTTCCAGCGAAGGCGCCAGATCCCGGTATTGTTCATTTTCGAGACAGGAAGTCTGGATGCTGCGGCTGGTGCGGCCTTCTTTTGCGGTGATGGAGAGCCATGCGCCGCCTGAACATCTGCCGTTTTCATAATATTGCAGTGCAAGTCCGTCCGTCACCTTTTTTTCAAAATTCCGGGTAATTCTTGCCAGATAATTTTTCCTATTCCAGCGAATGAAGCCGAATTCCTCCATGAGGGAACGCTGCTGGTCTGTCAGGATGTAATTCCCGTTAGACGTTCCCTGAAAAAGATAGTAGGATACGGGATGGAGGCTTCCGTCGAGATATTGGCAAAGAAAAATATCGTTGATCCCGTCATTATCGGCATCGACCTCAAGCCATGTCCCTTCGCGGCTGCAGGTAGAGGAGATTTCCGTGATACGCTCTTGGATGGATGGATTTCTGTTGGCGAGTTCCTGGATCTTTTCCGCATCCAGCTCCTGGCCGGAGGCTAAGGAAAGCATAGCGCCTTCCATTTCTTCTTGGGAACCAAGAATATCATCGGAAAAATAAGCGATCAGGTCTTCCGGTATAAGCTCCCGGCTGGCTTCCTGCGCAGGGGCAGAAGCGCTGCATCCTGTGAGGACGTTCCCGATGAATACAGCCAGAAGCGAGGAGATGATTCCCATAGGAGATAAATTAAGCATGCGGACAAAGGAGGGAGTGATGGTGGATATATGTTTTTTCATTTTTGAGGGAGATTCCTTTCCTTTTTGCCTATTAGTATAAAAAAGGGATGCATCATTTTGCCATCGTTTTTGTATCCTTTTTGCAAAAGCTGCTATTTTTGCTTTTTGCATCCGTTGGCGCTTTTGTTGACTCTTTTCTGCCAATATGATAGTATGGCTGTCATAAAATAAAATGGGAAAAGAGGCTTGGATGTTTATGAAAGAAAAGAATATAAAAGCCGTATGCTATAAAATAATAACAGGGTGGGTGCTGGCGGGGACGCTGGCACTGGCAGGATGCGCTTCCCGCAGTAACACGGAGGAGCAGGCTGTTATAGAAGGTATTGCAGAAAAAGAAGTAGAAGCAGGGGAAAGCGGGGATTTTTTACAAGAAGAAACTGATATGGAAGACGGGGATGCTGTCCTTGTCGAGGATGAAAATATTGGTTCTACTGGTAGAGGGGAAGAAAAAGAGGATGGAAAGGGCTTGCCGGAACCTCAAATAATAGAAAAGGACTGGTCGGAATATTTCGGGGGATTGAACGGCGCTGCAGTTGTGTATGATGCCATCCATGGGCAGTATATGATATATAATGAAGAGCTGGCTATGACGCAAAGATCGCCCTGCTCTACATTTAAAATTATTTCTTCCCTGGTCGCGCTGGAAAACGGGATTATCGACCCGGGTGATTCGCTTCGTACGTGGAGCGGCGAGACATACTGGAACGAAAACTGGAACAGGGATATCGATTTTTATGATGCGTTCCGCGCCTCCTGCGTCTGGTATTTCAGGGAAGTCATAGACGAAATCGGACAGGAGATGATGGCAGAAGAGCTGGAAAGGATTTCATATGGAAACTGCGATATTTCCGACTGGGAGGGGAGGCTGAATACGAATAATAATAACCGGGCGCTGACCGGCTTTTGGATTGAATCTTCGTTAAAAATTTCGCCGCTGGAACAGACGGAGGTGATGGAGCGTATTTTTGGGGATGATTCTGTTTATTCGGAAAGAACGAGGGATGAGCTGAAGAAAGTAATGATGGCAGGAGAAAAAAGCCAGGCTGAGGAAGAAAGCCAGGCGGAAGAAGAAAGTCAGGAAGGGGAAGAAAGCCGGGCAGATATGCTCGTATATGGAAAAACAGGCATGGGAAAGGCGCAAGGCATTGTGGTGGATGCGTGGTATACGGGATTTGCGGAAAGGGCGGGGGAAACGTTTTATTTCTGTGTGTATCTCGGGAGGACGGACGGTGGGGATGTGTCCAGCGCTGCGGCCAGGGAGATCGCGGTTCGGATTATTTCAGAGATCAATGCCGGGAGCCGGGACGGAAAAGAATAATTTATAATCTGGAAAAGATAGGGTATAATGGGTATAGAAAGAACAGGAGGAGAAAAACAATGTTGGAAGTTGGAACAAAAGCACCGGGATTTTCCTTGCCCGACCAGAACGGGGATATTCACACGCTGGAAGAGTATAGGGGCAAAAAAGTGATTCTTTATTTTTATCCGAAGGACAATACGCCTGGCTGCACGAAGCAGGCCTGCGGGTATTCGGAGCGGGCGCCTCTCTTTATGGAGAAAGGGGCGGTCGTGATCGGCATCAGCAAGGACAGCGTGGCATCCCATAAACGATTTGAGGAGAAACAGGGGCTGCAATTTACGATTTTGTCAGATCCCGAATTGTCCGCGATTCAGGCGTACGACGTATGGCATGAAAAGAATAATTACGGAAAGGTATCCATGGGCGTAGTGCGGACCACATATTTGATTGATGAAGAGGGCGTGATCATCAGGGCCAATGATAAAGTGAAAGCGGCGGATGACCCGGAGAAGATGTTGGGTGAGGTCTGATGAAAATCATTTTATCTCCCGCAAAGAAGATGAATGTGGACGTGGATACTTTGGCTTGTGCCGGGAAACCGGTATTGCTTGCGCAGACGGAGAAAATATTGGCATGGATGAAGGAAAGATCCAGGGAAGAGCTGAAGCAGCTCTGGAAATGCAATGATAAAATTGCGGAACAGAATTTTAGGCGGCTGGAGCATATGGATCTTTACCGCCAGTTGACGCCGGCGGTGCTTTCTTACGAAGGCATCGCTTACCAGTATATGGCTCCGGCGGTGTTTGAAGAGGGACAGCTGGATTATGTGCAGGAACATCTGCGTATTTTATCCGGGTTTTACGGTGTGCTGAAGGCGATGGACGGAGTAACGCCGTACCGGCTGGAAATGCAGGCGAAAGCATCTATCGATGGCTGTAAAGATCTGTATGCTTTGTGGGGAAGCCGCATTTATGAACAGGTCAGGGATGAAAGCGGGATTATCCTGAATCTGGCTTCCAAGGAATATTCCCGATGTGTTGAGAAATATTTGACGGATGGAGATACATATATTACATGCGTATTCGGAGAGGCGGCGGGAGGCAGATTTGTCACCAAAGGAACCTATGCGAAGATGGCAAGAGGGGAAATGGTGCGGTTTATGGCCGAAAGAAAAATGGAGAGGCCGGAAGAGGTTAAGGAATTCCGCCGGCTGGGCTATGTGTTCAGGGAGGATATGTCTACGGATACGGAATATGTATTTGAAAGAATGCCCTGAAGCCGTGGGGGCATTCAGGGCATCCATTGCTTAATATACGATGGCGTATACGCCGAACACGTTGGTATTGACCGTCAGCGTCTTAGGATCCGTATCGGTATCTTCCATAACAACGGATTTTCCATCTTTATCAATGCAGATCACAGAAACGCTGCTCCCTGCGTTGGCGATGCGTCCGGGAAGGCCGAAAGTCATGGTGATAGGTTCTGCCGTATTACGGATGGCGGTTACTGTGCCTTTTTTCGTTATAGTATATAAATCAATGTTAAGATAAGCGCCTACCGTCTTGCCCGCAGCAGCGGCAGCGGATTGGAGCGCTGCCTTCATTTCCTTGTTGGCGCTGTTGCAGATAAAGAATCTTGCGTTCGTTCCTGCATCTACGTCAGCCTGGGTTAAACCGATGGCAGCATTTACCGATGCAACAGGGCTGGTGACAGCCACGCCGTTTACCGCAGTTGCGATGAATATGCCGCCTACGGTGGACTTCACACTCTTTCCGCCGATTATTACAGTGTTATGGGAAGCGAGGGAAACTGCGCTGCTGGATACAGATCCTTCCGAAGTGCTTGCGCTTGTAGAAGGAACGTTGCCGGAAACGGGCGTGTTGCCGGAAACAGATGCATTGACAGTCATGGGATTTGCTAATAATACAGGAACGCAAAGAGCCACGGCCAAAGCGCTTGCCAGTAGTTTGTTAAGAGTTGCTTTTTTCATGATAGACCTCCTTCGATAGTTGAAAAATATAGAAATAAAATCTCGACATGGGATATTTTAGCAATGGGAATTTGAAACGTCAAATCATTAAAAAAGCTAATATAATTGCGACATATCAAAGTCAAGTAAAAACGGTATCTCAAACTGTAAAAATATGTAAAAAAAAAAGATGAATTAAAAACAGTACAAAAAAGATCGATAAAAAATTTTGAAAAAAATTTAAAAAAATACTGGATTATTGTAGGATATCGTGGTATACTATAAATGGGTCGAGAGACCCATGTAAAATTCCCCTTTTACATTGTAGGCGTCCATCTTTGATGGACGCCTTTTTCATGCGCGGTAATTTTGTTTTGGCTTTTATGGAAAAAACGAAATGATAAGAGACAACAGGGAAATTATTTGCTATAATTTTTATATCAATGCGGCTGTTCATGGCGACAATACTGCCTCCATGAATGCTTCGGATAATTTTGCCGGACAGGCGGACAATGGGAAGGAGCGGAAAACCAAAATGAAAAAGAAAGCGATGTTATTGGCGCTGGCGCTGGCATTGGTATTGCCAGGGTTTGAAAGCAGGGCGACGGAAAGCGCTGCGGATGCGCAGGCGGAAGAGGCGGGCTATACGGTGGCAGCTTTTGAAGAAGGGAAAGTGATGCATGCTTCGGGCGCAGTCAATGTAAGGAAAGGGCCGTCTACCGATTATGAAAGAGTCGGCGGCCTGGCCAAAGGACAGGAAGTAACGGCAACGGGACAGGCGGATACGGGCTGGTACGAGATCGCGTTCGGAGAGGGCAAGGCTTATGTGAGCAATAAATACCTTCTGGAAGGAAATGCGGCGGAACCGGCAGCACAGACGGAGGGGCAGCCCCAGGCGGTGACAGAAGTAAAAAATGTATCGGGGGTGATTCTGGTAGGCGATTCCCGGTTCGTGCAGATGCAGGCCAATGTGGGGGAGAACAGCTGCACATGGATTGCAGAAAGCGGAAAGGGCTATAACTGGTTTAATGAAAATGCGATAGCGAGAATTGACGGCTGTGTAGGGAAAGGTTCTAAAATATTGATCAATCTCGGGGTAAACGATCCGGGGAACCTGAACAACTATCTGGAGCTTGTCAATGCAAAGGCGGCGGAATGGACGGGAAAAGGCGCAAAGGTATATTATGCGTCGGTGAATCCGGTATGGGAGAATCCATATGTGACAGAAGAGCAGGTGCAGTATTTCAACAGCCAGATGCAGAACGGTTTAAGCGGCGATATCACATGGATCGACAGCCATAGTTATTTGAACACGATTGGATATAAGCTGGTGGACGGGCTTCATTTTAATGCGGAGACTTACCAGAATTTATATGCTTATTATATGAGCTGCTTATAAGATTCCAAGAGGCGGAAGATCCCGGCGCGGCCAGCCGTTTTCATTCATGGATTCCCATAAAGAAGACAGAAAAGAACTTGTGCTTGGACTATGAATCTGCTATAATTGTGTGTGCTGATTAGCTGTACTGTAAGAAGTGCAGTCAATATAAAGAAACCATAAAAAAATAAAAGGAGAGATAACGATGAAAGGAAGTATTGTTGTTGGACAGTCTGGCGGCCCTACGGCTGTTATTAATTCATCTGTGGCCGGAGTATATGCGGCGGCTAAAAAGCTGGGCGTGAAAAAAGTATATGGAATGGTGCATGGCATTCAGGGATTTCTGCAGGACAATCTGTGCGACTTGGATGAATATCTGGCAGACGAGACAGGCATTGAGCTGTTAAAGAGAACCCCTTCCGCATTTTTAGGCTCCTGCCGTTTTAAGATGCCGAAGATTGAAGGCCATGAAGAAGTATATGAAAAAGTCTTTGAAATTATGGAAAAGCATGATATTGAATGCTTATTCTATGCAGGCGGCAATGATTCCATGGATACGGTAAAGATGCTGTCCGATTACGCGGCGGCCCACAATAAACCGCAGAGATTCATGGGCGTGCCGAAGACGATTGACAACGATCTTCCGATCACCGACCATTGCCCCGGGTATGGTTCCGCAGCAAAATATATTGCGGCCAGCCTGAAAGAAATTATCCGTGACAACGAGTCCTTCGGCGTGGAGAAGCCGACGGTCTGCCTGGTGGAGATTATGGGACGCCATGCGGGATGGCTGACAGCGGCGGCGGCTCTGGCAAAGGGCGAGGATTGCAGCGGCGTAGATGCTATTTATCTGCCGGAAGTAACTTTCGATGTGGATAAATTTATGGAAAAAGTAAAACATCTGGCAGAGACGAAACATTCCGTAGTCATCGCAGTATCCGAAGGCGTATCCTTGGCAGACGGGCGTTTTGTATGCGAGCTGGCAGATGCGGATAAGAAGGTGGACGCGTTCGGCCATAAGCAGTTATCCGGTACGGCGGCTTATCTGGCTTCCCTCGTGGCGGCTGAGACAGGGCTTAAGACTCGTGCCGTAGAGTTTTCCACTTTGCAGCGCGCGGCAACCCATCTTGCTTCCCTGACGGATATCAACGAGGCATTCCAGGTTGGCTTCGATGCGGTTATGGCGGCAGAAGAAGGAAAGACCGGCATGATGATCACGCTTGACAGGAATGGCGATGATCCGTACCAGTGCGGTACAAGCGCATATGATATTCATGCAATCGCTAACGTGGAAAGACCGGTTCCCGCAGAGTGGATTACCGAAGATGGATGCGGCCTGAACGATGGGTATGAGAAATATGCAAGACCATTGATTATGGGTGAATTGCAGCCGTTGTTTGTAAATGGTCTGCCGAGGCATCTGGTAAGGAAATAATAGAATCTTGGTAACGGATACAATCCCGGAAATGCTGTAAATGGGCGTTTCCGGGATTATTTTATGTGCAGGGAGAAATTTTTCCCTGCCCGAGTGCCAGTTGTTCAGCCATGTTGTCCTATCCCGTGCAGTCGATTTCGATGCCTGGAATATAAGAAATCCCTTTTTCCGCGCATTCGGACGGCGTAAATTCTCTATCTTCGCTATATTTGCTGTGCATATGCAAATCTATCATATACGGCCTCCTGTCATAGAATTTACGAATGGAAATCGTCCTTTTTGGTTTTATTTGCAGATACTTTCGGCAGCATTTTTTCATGCATGGCAGCCATAAGAGCTAATATTGCCAGCAAATAAACCGGGAACAGTGCAACATGGATATGGTTGGCGATAAATCCGAAAATCGGCGGCATAAAACAAGTCCCCGCATAGGCGGATGCCATTTGTACGCCGATCATAGCCTGTGATTTATCTGCTCCAAAATGTTCCGGGGTGGAATGTATGATGGAAGGATAAACCGGGGCGCAGCCGAGTCCGACAAAAATCAAACCGAGCAGTGCAGTTATGCTTCCAAATGGCAGAAACAAAAGCACAATGCCGACCAGCATAAATCCCTGCCCAAGCCGTATCATCTTCGTATCATTTAGCTTCATTGTCAAAAATCCGCTGAAAGCTCTGCCGGCCGTAATCCCGATAAAAAACAGGCTGGCAAATCCGGCGGCGGTTTCTGCTGGTAATTCACGGTGCAGCACAAGGTAACTGCTTGCCCATAAGCCGGCTGTTTGTTCAAGGGCGCAATAACAGAAAAACGTAATCATAACCTCTTTTGCGCCCGGGATTCTGATAATCTGGTGCAAAGAAAGCGGCTTGATTTTTCCTGCCCCGTCTGGCTGTTCCGTATTATCTGCTGCCTGCTTTGTCCATAATGGCAGGCTGAAAACAAGGACGGCGGTCAATGCAACCTGAAGAATGGCAATATAGCGATAACCCATATTCCAACCCAATCCGCCGGAGAGAGCATAACCCATGATATACGGGCCGAGTGAAGCGCCAATGCCCCACATGCAATGAAGCCAGCTCATATGTCTGCTTGCATAGTGGAGCGCGACATAATTATTCAAAGAAGCGTCCACGCTTCCTGCGCCAAGCCCGTAGGGGACGGCCCACAGACACAAGGAAACATAAGAATGGCTGATGGAAAATCCGAACAGCGCAACAGCAGTCATTAGCACGCTGGCAGCCGTAACTTTCCCTGTCCCGAATCGTTTTGTCAATCGGTCGCTTTGCAGGCTGGAAACAATCGTCCCGACAGCGATAATCATAGAAATCCCGCCCGCATAAGAAACGGGAACGGAAAACTCCCGATACATGGCCGGCCAGGCGGAACCTAATAAGGAATCTGGAAGCCCCAGGCTGATAAAAGCAAGATAAATAATAACCAACAATAACTGAAACATCTTTTTGCCCTCCTGCGCTTTTCTTTATCAAAAGAATACCGTCAAACAGCACTTGATACAATACATTTTCGGACATATAATATAAAAAAACCGCCAAACGCACAAAAATGGACTTGCGCAATAAAGCCGCGCAGAAATGGGGGGAATATGGCATTACAAGAATGCGGATTAAACTTAAACAGCGCGTCAAAAGAACTCCAGCCGCATGGGAGCCTGGAATTTCCCTGTGCCGGGTATTCTTCCTGCCACAGGGACAGGCAGGAAGATATTATTCCATGGCACTGGCATGAGGAAATGGAAATTGTGTATATAAAAAACGGGCAAATGGAAATAAAAATACCGTCAGAATCTTTTCTTCTGCAAAAGGGAGACTGTGTGGTTATCAATTCCAATGTGCTTCATTATGGTGCGGCTGTCGCAGAATGTGAATTGTGTTCCCTTGTTTTCAGCCCGGCACTTATTACAGGAAATGAAGATTTTGTATTTGCAAAAAAATATATACAGCCGTTATTGGCCTGCGGCAGCTTTTGCGGATATTTTATAAAAGCGGAGGACAATGAGGACGTGGCGCATTGGTTTCTCTGTGCATTTGAGGCGCTGGCGAACGATTGTTACGGATATGAATTTATTGTGAGGGAAAAGTTATCCCGTATCTGCCTTTTCTTATATGGGGAACTGAAGCCACAGGCGGAAATGCGAAATATCCGGCTGAATCAAGACAATCTCCGTATTAGGAAAATGCTCGCATTTATTCATAAAAATTTTTCTGATGATATATCTGTGTCGGAAATTGCCGGCACAGCTGATATCAGCGAAAGGGAATGTCTGCGCTGCTTTCAAAAAACAATCCAGCTTTCCCCGGTTCAATATTTGTTAAAATATAGGGTCATGCAGGGAGCTGAAATGCTGTTAGGGAATCCGGCAGACAGCATTTCAAAGATAGCAACGTTATGCGGCTTTGACAGCCCGAGTAATTTTTCTAAAATTTTTAAGCGCTTTTATAACTGTACGCCTCGGGAATATAGGAATTTGGATATAAATAAATAGTAATACTGTTTCGTGATTAAAGTGAGAATTTTTTTAAAATAACTGCATTAAATTTGGTGCTTTTATCACTTGTTTTTTTTATTAAAA
This sequence comes from uncultured Lachnospiraceae bacterium, assembly GCA_910585965.1. Taxonomy (GTDB): domain Bacteria; phylum Bacillota; class Clostridia; order Lachnospirales; family Lachnospiraceae; genus Kineothrix. The sequence goes on along the minus strand of CAJUHH010000008.1, from coordinate 109,223 downwards.
TTGGTATAATAAACATGTATTTAAAATATAATAAAAGTACAAGGTATATGAACTTTTTGGATGGTTTCTCTTTGGGAAATCTGAAAAAAGGGGATTGTACCTTCTTTTATTTTGGAGCATATCTTTTGTAATCATAAAGTGCTATTAGCTTTCTGAAAAGAGACTTATATTTTCGGTACATGTCAGTGTAAAAATATTTCTTTAGGTATACTTCTAATTCGTCTGTTGAGATGTTTTGGGCAAACTGTTTTATGTTTGCCGCTTGTTTCGGAATGTGGTCTGGATAACGTGCTTCAATATCATAAATAGAGTGAAAGGTTGTTCCCTTTTTAATATAATTTTTAATGTCGGTTGATGTTGGCCTGATATCCGCATCGTCATATCCATCAATGATATTATAATTGGATGGAATAGAACTTAGTGGGTAATTTAATTTATTGATATATTTATATATAGGGAGAAGTGTTGAACCGGCACTGATCCTTATATTTTTAAATGTTTTTTCAATTAACTGTGGATTGATTAAATATGGCTTATTGTTAAAAAGTACGTCTTCCAGAATTTCATCAATGCTAAAATAGCTAAATCCCATTTGGGTAACAGTATCGATTTTGCCAAAATAAACGGCCGCCTTATTATCATCAATATCAGGGCTGTCTATATCGCCGAAAAGTATATTATTCTGTGCTTCTGCTGAATAGACATAATTGCATACCATATTTTGCAATTTACGCGCTAATTTTATTGGCATAGAACTTTGGATTTTGGAAAGGGATTGATATACAAAACTATAATCGTTCAACACAAATTCGTTGATGATAATAGAATGTTTACCAAAAACAATTTCTCTTTTTCCAAAGCTTTCTTTAGCACCAAATGCGGGTAAAATGAAGATAAAATTATCTTTGATTTTTTCTAATTGTTTGGCAGTAAGGCATTCTGCAATCTCTTGAAAAAGTTTTCGTATATTCACATCGCCTAATCCATAACCGATAAAGATGATAGGATGCTCAACAAAAATTGTTAAAAGTTTAGCCGATAGATACTTCAACTTTCTGTCGAAGTTTTCATAATCCATTTCATTCAGGATGATAGAATTTGGATTGGTTGAACAGCCGTGTATTTTGAAAATTTCAAAGATATTTAACGTATTAGCAAGGAGTAAACTATCCTGCCCCACTAAAACAGTGAAATCCTTGAAAATATTTTCTAATATGGAATCATAATTAGTTGTTATGACTCCGGCAAATTTATTTTGATTTTGCACAAGGTATTGTAATTCATCATAATCCGGCAAGGAGGGATCTAAAACAATTTCCTTAAGTTTTTTTGCAACATAATACTTAAAGGGATTATGACGATGTGAAATAATATCATCATTTTCCTTATCGGTAAAGACTTTTGAATCAAAGTTGTCGGAGGAGTAGTATAGCGAGCAGAAATCTTTCTCAATGTTAGAAGCCAAAATAGGGTTTGCATAATATTTCTGCTCTTCCGGTTTTAAATCCACAAATTTTAAGTTGATATCCATTTCGATTTTTTGTTTCAGTTTTTCAAAATCACGTACTGTTTTATCAGGGTAAATAATCTCCCAAATATCGTATAATAACTCATTCCAACCAGGGGCATTAGCGTATCGGATGGACAGGCCAGTGCCTACAAATAAATAAGGAAGCTGTTGGAAAGAAGATATCGTATTTTCTATTTGTGATTTAATGTAACTGTCCATTTATCTTACCTATCCTTTTTTTCAATTATTGCCATCTTATAACCACTGCCTTTTCCCTATTATAACGGATAAAGAGAAAATAGTAAACAAAATTACAGCCTTTGACAGGCACGAGGCCGGGGAAAAGGCATAGTAATAGTTTAAGGGTGTCGCTGTCAAAGGCAGAATATATCGTGGAGGAATGTATGGAGGAGCATGCTTTTGCAAAAAAGGAAGTTCTTGAAAAAGGCTATGATGTTGCAGTGGTCGGCGGGGATAAGCGCACGGCTTGTATGATACCCTTTTTTATGGAAAGGGGTTATCGTGTTATTGGTTATAAGATTGACCGTAGAACGGATAGAAAGATAGAAGCGGACGGGTATGCGGATTTTTTGAAACAGGCGGTGGAATCGGCTCCGGTTATTGTAGGCGGGATACCGATGGAGAAGAAGGGAATCGTGAATCTGCGGGAGCTGTCCCGCCATATCCGAAAGCATCATAAGATATTCGGGGGCGTGATCCCGGAAGGCTTCCGGCAGGAATGCAGTGAGAGGGGGATTGCCTGTTATGATTTTATGAAGGATGAAGGAATCGCTATTTTTAATGCGGTTGCGACTGCGGAAGGGGCGGTTCTGGAGGCAATGATCCATAAACAGACCAATATACACCATAGCAGGACTTTGGTGCTCGGCTATGGAAGATGCGGGAAGGTATTGGGAGAAAAGTTAAAAGGATTGTCGGCTCATGTTACGGTATGCGGCAGCAATGCGGCGGAATTGGCTATGGCGGAGGCTTTTGGCATGGATGTGCTGCCGTTGAAAGAATTGGAGGGAAAAATAGGAGAGTTTGAATATATTTACAATACGATACCTGCGCTTGTGATCGAAGGAGAGGTGCTGAAGAAAGTGGGAAAAGATGCCCTGATTATAGACATCGCTTCCGGCAGGGGGGGAGTGGATTACGAGGAGGCGCAGGAACGCCGGGTAAATGCCGTGCATTGCCTGGGACTGCCGGGGAAGTATGCGGGCGAGATATCGGCAAGGCGGCTGTCCGAGTATGTGATTGGCAAATTATAAGGAAAGGTATGGATGGATATGGAATTGAAAGGGAAAAAAATAGGAATTGCTTTTTGCGGTTCCTTTTGTACTTTTGATAAAGTTTTCCGTGAGATGGAGCATTTAAAAGAGACAGGGGCGGAAATATATCCTATTTTTTCGGATGCGGCGAAGGGGATCGGGAGCAGATTCGGCAAGCCGGAGGATTTTTTAAAACGGGCGGAGGAGATTGCGGGGCGCAGGCCGATCCTGCGCATTGAGGAAGCGGAGCCGATAGGGCCGAAGGGATATTTGGATATTCTGGCGATCATTCCCTGCACGGGGAACACGGCGGCGAAACTGGCGAACGGGATCACGGATACCGCCGTGCTGATGGCGGCAAAAGCCCATCTCAGGAATGGAAAGCCTCTCGTTATTTTTATTTCCACCAATGACGGGCTGGGAATGAATATGAAAAATATTGGCACATTATTGAATACAAAGAATGTATATTTCGTTCCTTTTGGACAGGATGATGCGATAAAGAAACCCAATTCCCTTGTGGCGGATTGCGGGAAGATTATCCCTACGCTGGAAATGGCGCTGGAAGGAAAGCAGATACAGCCCTTGCTGGCATGACTTTCGGGCGGTCTGTTGGAATAAGTTTTGGTTTGGAGGAAGTCGTATGTGCGGGATTGCTGGTTTTTTTAACGGGAGAGAAAATTATAAGGCCGGGGAGAAAAAATGGGTTTCCGTGCTGGAACAGATGAACCGGCGGCAGAAACACAGGGGGCCGGACGAGGACGGGATTTTTTTGGCGGAGCATTGCGGGCTGGCCCATGTGAGGCTTTCCATTATCGATCTGCTGGCAGGACAGCAGCCCATGGTAAGACGGGAGGGCGAAAATGTTTGGGCGATCGTCTATAATGGAGAAATCTATAATATGGACGAACTGAAAAAAGAGCTGGAAGGGGCGGGGGAAAAGTTCCTGACCGACAGCGATACAGAAGTGATTTTGGCAGGCTATATGCGGTATGGGGCTGATTTTGTAAAGAAACTGAACGGGATCTTCGCTTTTGGCATCTGGGACGGGAGGCTGGGAAAGCTGTTTCTGTTCCGGGACAGAGCCGGGGTGAAGCCCTGCTTTTATAAAAAAAATGGCGACACGGTGATTTTTTCTTCCGAAATCAAAGGGATTTTCTGCTTTCCGGGGGAAGAGCCGACGGTGGACAAAGAAGGATTATGCGAGGTGCTGGGGCTGGGGCCTGCGAAAACATACGGAAAAGGGGTGTTTCGAGGTGTTTTCGAGGTATTGCCGGGGCATTTTCTGGAATGCGGGGCAGAGGGCTGTTTCGAACATTGCTATTGGAAGCTGGAAAGCCGGATGCACGAGGATTCCTGGGAGGATACGGTGGAGAAGATGCAGTACCTTCTGGAGGATGCGGTAAGGATACAGATGTTGTCGGATGTACCGATCTGCACTTTTCTATCGGGCGGCGTGGACAGCAGCCTGGTGACGGCGATCTGCAGCAGGAAATTGCGCAAGAAGGGAAAGGTATTGGATACCTATTCCTTTGATTTCAAGGATAACGATGTGAATTTCCAGGCCAATGCTTTCCAGCCTTCCCAAGATCGCCCCTGGGTGGATAAGGTGAAAAAGGATGCAGGGACGAGGCACCATTATCTGGAGTGCCGGAACGAGGAATTGTACGATTATCTGTTCGAGGCGGTACGGGCGCGGGACCTGCCCTGCATGGCGGACGTGGAGTCGTCCATGTTATATTTTTGCGGAAAAGTAGCGGCATGCCATAAGGTGGCGCTGACCGGGGAATGCGCGGATGAGATTTTCGGGGGATATCCGTGGTTTCATAAAAAAGAGTGCTTTGAGGCGGATATTTTTCCCTGGTCCATGGATTTTGGGCCGAGGACAATGTTGTTAAGGGACGATGTGCTGCGGGAACTGCCGCTGCGGGAGTATGCGCAGGAGGCTTACCGCCGGACGGTGGAGGAAACGCCGGTTCTGGAAGGGGAAAACGCGGAGGAAAAAAGACGGAGAGAGATTTCTTACTTGAATCTGCGGTGGTTTATGCAGACATTGCTGGACCGGATGGACCGCACCAGCATGCATGTGGGGCTGGAAGCGCGGGTGCCTTTTGCCGACCATAGGATTATCGAATATGCGTGGAACGTGCCTTGGAATATGAAATATAGGGATGGAATCGTAAAGGCCCTGCTGAGGGCTGCGGGGAAGGAGTATCTGCCGGAGGAGATTTTGTATAGGAAGAAGAGTCCCTATCCGAAGACTTATGATCCGGCTTATGAGCGGCTTGTGCGAAGGCATATGCTGGAAGTGCTGGAGGATGCCAATGCGCCGATCCGGGTATTGTTGGACGGAGAAAAGGTGAAAAAGTTTATGGAGCAGCCTTCCGATTATGCGCGGCCTTTCTACGGGCAGCTGATGGCGGGGCCGCAGCTTCTGGCATATCTCTTGCAGGTGAATGACTGGATGGGGCATTACAGGATCAAATTGGTGTAAATAGGAGAAGATTCATTTTTTACGCAGCACGGCGCACCAAAAAGCAGGATGGTGCCAGGAGCCTTCCTAAGCCGCTGCCGCCATCCTGTTTTTTGGTGCGCCGTGCTGCGTGAAAACGGATTTCCTCCCCCTTGTAAACAAAAGTGTTATTCTGTATAATTACATAAAAGCGTCAGAGATGAGGAGCAAGGAGAAGCCTTACGTTAGAAACAGAGGAGAAAACGGTACATGAAACGATATATGATAGCGGCAGGATGTTTGATGATAGTTTTGGCGGCCGGGATCGGGTTTGCAGCAGGAAGGGGGAGAACGGCAGGAACCGGGAAAGATGAGACGGAATCGGGGAAGGCGCCGGCAGTGGAGATTGGGAAACTGGACGAGGACGTATCTTCGAACGCGGAGGAAGGCGGCATCGGACAGGCTTTGGAGCAAGGAGAGAAAAGCCTGGCAGAGAAGGAAAGTCCGGGAAAAGAAGAGGTTTTGGCGATGAGGGCGGCGGCTTTGGAAGGGATGACGGAAGAAGCGGCGGAGCGTTTAAAAGAGAATGTAAAAGTGGCGAATTTGCAGATGGAAGAGGCCTATCTTTTCAATGATTTATTTGGGCGTTTGTCCGATCCTGAGGATCTGTATTGGAATTATATTGATGAAAAGGGGGAGATCCAGATCGGCTGGGCTGTGGAGGCCGGCATGGAGTATGAAGGGACGGAGGAAACGGACAGAAGAGAGTTTGAAGAAACACATGGAACTCCGGTTATGAATTATAATCGGTTTGACGGAGATAATTTTATTGTTTTGATGGAGGAAATGAGGGACAGCTTAGGGAATGTACTGTTAAAGGGGGATTTTGACAATCTGATTGAAAATATGAAACTGGCCAAGGAAACCCATGATGTGCAGTATATTCAAAATATTTATTATATTCTTCACGATATGGATTATTTTCTTCTCAGATACGGCCCGGAGGATGTGGGGAAGTATGTGCAGGACGGCGGGACGGTCAATCAATATTACGGGGTTTTGGAAATTTACCAGGATGAGGCAATAGAAGAAAGCCGGGATATGGACATGCCAGAGGCGGTGCATGTGGAAAATCCTTCCTGGGATTATTATATGGAAACTCCGGTAGAAGCCGGAACGGAGCCTTTGGAGCTTACTGTTCTGGAGGAAGCGAAAAATGAGATTACGGACCAGGAACAATGGTTTGCGGAAAACGGGCTGGAATTGCCTGATTTGAACGATGAAGGCTATTTTTGCCAGATAAACAGGGATCGTATGACAGTGGATATTATAAGGAACGGGGAGGCGGAGGCGACGCTGGATTTCTCAGATTACCAGTATGCGGGTGATTTTCTGCCGGAGGAAAAAGAGTTTATCGATCAGGAGATACATAGTGCGGCAGTGCGCGAAGGTATTTTATACGTGTCTACTTTCCATTATACATATGCCGAAAGTTCGCCCCACACGGCGTATATTACCGCCATCAGCCTGGAAGACTACCATGTGTTGTGGAAAACAGAACCGTTGACTTGTAATTCATTGAATTTTGAAATAGTGGGAGACGTGATCCTGTGCGGCTATGGTTTCACGGCAGAGGATGATTATCTCTACCAGATAGATCGGAAGACAGGAAAAAGGATCGGGCAGATGCCGCTGGCTTCTATGGCTGATTATATTATTTACAAAGATGACAAGCTGTTTGTAAGGACATACCATACGGATTATGTATTTCAGGTCGGGGGAAAATAAGAAAAGATAAGGTAGGATTTTGCTGCTGATGGGAATGCTTATTCCTGTGACTGCTATTCACTTTTGGGGGAAAAGTACCGATATAATATATTATACTTAATAAATAATATATAAGTATAGGAAATTCGAAGGAACAGGCAGAGACATACAGGAATCAGGGAGGATGATGGTATGGGTATTACAGGAGTCAGCAGTCCGAGGGATCCTTCAACCGCCATAAGGAAAGCAGATGGAACTGCAGTGGCGAGGACGACCAGGGCAGGGGGAAAAAATAAAAAGAAGAAACTGAATTATAATTACAGGGAGATATCGGGCCAGTTGATGAGAGCCGTTACGTCCGTGGGCGCGCGGGTGGTAATGGTAAGGGCTTTCCAGAAGGTAGGTACTCTTTATCGGCAACTGCGCAGCGGTAATTATAATGAAAGGGAAGTAGAAAGAGCGATTGCTCATGCGGAGCAGATCGCCGTGGTTGCGAAAAAAAGAATGAAGCATTTGCAGGAGGAAGAGCGGTTAAAGAAGGGGGGACCCTGCGAAGCGGAAATGGAAGAGGAAGCCGAGGAGGCAAAGACTCAAAAGCCGGAAATGGAAAATACGGAAGGGGCGGAACTGGACAGCGAAGAGATCGAGAGGCTTATGGAAGAGCTGGAGGCAACGCTGGAAGAGATCGAACGGATGGAGCAGATGGGCGAGCTGGAAGAAGCGGCGACAGGGCTTCAGGAAGACATGGATCCTGAGGATTTGAAGCTTTTGAAGAAAAAGCACAGGTCGAAGGAGCTGAAAGAGATCATGGAAGCGGATATGAAATATCTGAAAGCTTTGTTCCATCAGCTGGAGAAGGAAAGGCGGGAAGGCGCTTCCGGGATCGGAGGCGGCAATAACAGCGGCAGCAATCATAACAGCGGCGTATCTTTGGAAATTGCAGGAGTGGAAATGGCGGCCTCTATGCCTGAGACACCCGCAGAGGCGGCGGGCGGGAGCATAGATGTTTCCATATGAGAAAAATAATAGAAAGGCATGGTGTCGGGATGGCAGAAATAACAGAGAAAGAGCAGATGATATTTGATATCGTACAAGCGGAATGGGATATGTTCCAGCATGTGTATAATACGGGAGGCAGGGCTTCCTGCCAGGAAGACCCGGATACCTTTTTCCGCATGCGGATGAGCCAATGGATGGTATATGAAGACGAGATCCTGGAAAGCTATGTGGAGGATATCCGCAGGGCATATGCGGAAGGAAGAAACCTTCTGTTCGAGAAATATGCAAGAATGATGGAGGTGACATACCCGGAGGAATTTGAGCGGGTAAAAGGCCATTTGCCTGAGGTGAGCCAGGAAAAGAAACGGATGACGGAAGAAATCGTTACGATCCATATGGAATGGGACAAATATATGGCGGAGCATTATCCGAATCTGCGGGCGCAGGGAAGGGTCATGACGACGGAGGAGGATTCGCCGGGCAACGGATCGTCTACGGAAAGTTATCTGCGCGGAGAACTGCTGACTTATTCGGACCGAACGGTGGAGCTGATTTTGAAACAGGTAAAAGAAGCCTATGGGAACGGCATCAATCTGGAAAAACAGATTATCGAAAACGAAACGAAGTTTTATGGATACAACAGCATTGAAGATGCGGAGCGGAAGCATCAAAAGTGATTTTAGATTAGGCGGTATAGTCCGAATTGCGAGGGCTGTATCGTCTTTTTGAATTCCTATCCGTTCTAAAAATGCAGCCTGCGCCGCACCGCATCCCGGAGCCTCCTTTTGGAAAGCAGGGTAATGAGCGCGATGACGATGATCCCGCAGACGGTAAGGACGATGGCAGACCAGGACGGGGAAAGAGGTTTGCCGAGGTAGCGGTCGATAAACAGCTCGATACCGATGCAGAGGATGGCCGCTTCCGCAAAAATGTAAAGGGCTGTAGCGATGATGGAAACGGGCAGTTTCCGAATGCAGAGAGCGAGTATCTCCGCCAGCAGAGTCGCCAGTGCTACAATCGGCACGGCGAGCTGCCAGAACCACCGGTCTGACGCAGTCAGATAAGTGATCATATACAGATAGGCGCCGATGGCGACGCCGTCCAGAAGGAGCGACAGATAAATGGGCTGCTTCGTATAGATCACGGCAGGGATCGACAGCACAAACAGGATGATGCAGATGCCGATAATGAGCAGTGACCACAAGCTGTTGTTGAAAACAAATAAGTTCAGGAGCGCACAGCCGATGGAAGTCGCTGACAGCACGATCGTTAAAAGAATGCCAAGATCTTTTCTTTTTACTGTTTCAACCTGTCCTCTTTCCAGAGGATAGGGGGAAGCCTGCCGCAGCTGGCCGGGATGGATGACCGGGGTATTACAGAGGGGACAGGATGGCAGGGAAGAATCCAGTTCAACCCCGCAGTTTACACAATATGACATTTGATTCACGTTCCTTTCTAGCGGTTGCTTTCTATTTTTACATGGATGCCGTCCTGCACCAGCTTGCGGAAGAAATACCGTTCCACGTCTGCTTCTATGATGCTGCTGGCAAAATTAATGGTAAGGGTATCGTCAAAGCTGACAATGGCGCAGTTGGTTCTTGAGGAAAAAGGCTGTCCCATATAGATGTCGAATCGTTCGATGTAAGGCTTCATGTCTTCCGGCGTTTTTAAGGCTCCCATATTCGTCAATCCGGCAGAGGAGTTCCGATCCTGCACTTTCGTATAGAAAAGGCGGACCGTGTAATCCTTGATAAAAAGCGGAACGACGCGTATCAAAGGATTTCTCTGGGTGGAGGCGTTGGTAGTAATATCGCCCCGGAGGAATTTTTCATTAATATAATAACGCATATAATTCCGTACATGGATGACGATTTCATCAAAGGTATATTCCCCAAGCCTCGGATCAATGGAAGGATATACCATGGTAATAAAATTACGCAAGGTTTTGGAAGGGAAAAAACGCCTTAAGTTGACAGGCATCGCTATTTTCACGGGACGCAGCTTCGGATGCCAGTCGTGGGATTGCTTTTGCAGGAGCGCATAAAGCAGAACGGAATTCAGGTATTCCGTGATGGTCGCATTATATTTTGCAGCTACGCCCATGACCTGTTTGACGGACATGATGCCGTCAATAATATTCAGGGTATAAAAAGGTTCTTTTGTGCCTCTGACCCGATAGGCTTTTTCGCCGGGCCGGGGAGGGCGAACCTGGGCGTTGGCATAGCGCATATACGCATCCTCCAGTTCCTCCGGGTCGGGAGGGCTGTCCACGTCAAGCACAAAGCCGCCGGTGGAAATGGAATGGCCTAACAGCCTCAGGTATACGGCAGTAATCGTCTGCAATACATACATGCCGCCGGAACCGTCGCCCAGGCTGTGGTGCGCTTCTAACGCGATCCGGCATTCGTGGTAATAAATGCGGATGAGATAACGGTTATTCGCCTTGAAAGGCATGGGCATACAAGGGTTTTTAATATCCGGCTGGACAAAGGGGCCGGGCCTTTCGTTGCTTTCCAGATAGCGCCAGAAAAGCCCCTTGCGGATGGCTACCTTATAGGTGGGGAAACGCCGCAGGGCGATGTCTACTGCCTTTTGAAGGATATCCGGGTCTATGGTTTCCTTCAGAACAACGGAAAGCCGATAGACGGAGGAAAAGTCCTTGCGCTGCAGGGTGGGATAAACGATGGCTGACAAGTCCAGTTTATACCATATTTTTTTATTGCTTTTTTTGCTGATCGCCATAGAAAATCCTCTTTTTTGAAAAGCCGGCCGTATATCCGGCTCTTTTTATTTTAGAGTATACCACAGTTTGCGGATTATGTGGTAAAATTAAAAAAATAACGGATAAAGAAAGGGTTATTCTTATGGCGATGACAGAAAAAAGAAATATGAATCTGATGAATCTGATAAAAAAGGTACACAGTGTAGTGGAAAATACGGATATTGAAAAGCACAGGCAGTCGCAGGACCATTTCGGAGCCCTGCTTGGAAACAGCCGGGATATGCTGGTCCGTGAAATGGTGATTGAAGACATTTATGCGGAATGGATCTCGGTCAACAGGGCGCATATGAAAAAATATGTGATCCTCTACTGCCATGGGGGCGGGTACTCCACAGGAAGCAGTTTATATGCGAGGACGCTGACGACAAAACTGGCGATGTCCACTTCCATGGATGTTCTCTGCTTTGATTACCGGCTTGCGCCGGAGCACCCCTATCCGGCCGCGCTGGAGGATGCGATGAAAGCATGGAATTACCTGATGCTGCTTGGCTATGGGGCGAGGGATGTCATGGTGGCTGGAGATTCGGCAGGAGGGAATCTGGCCCTGGCGCTGGTGCATAAACTGAAGAGCGAGAACAGACTGCTGCCCAGGGGGCTGGTGCTGATGTCGCCATGGACGGATCTGACCGCGTCCGGGAAGTCTTACCAGACGAAGAAGGAAGTGGATCCGGTATTGGATGCGGAATATATCGGGGAGATGGTTCATAATTATGCGGAGGGGCAGGAGCTGGAGAATCCTTTGATTTCCCCTATTTTTGGTGATTTTATCGATTTCCCCTCCACTTATATCCAGGTGGGGAGCAACGAAGTGCTTTTGGAGGATTCCGTCATGCTTCATAAAAAGATGATCAAGGCAAACGTACCTGTGAGGATGGACATTTTTGAGGGCATGTGGCATGTATTCCAGATGTCTCCGTTTAAAACGGCCTATGAGGCGATGGATAAAAACGCGGAATTTATCTATACTATATGCCGCTGAAAATGAATAATTTTGAAATAAAAAAAGGATTTTCCGATGGAACGCCGAATATTGTAATTGTAAGGAAGGAGGTTCTGCTTTGGGAATGTTGATTCGTGAAAAGCTGGAGCAATGGGAGAAGGAGTATTTAAGCCCGTACGCTTCTTTGAGCATGGATTCCAAAGGACGGTTAAGGGAAGAGGAACAATGCGATATCCGTCCGGTTTATCAGAGGGATCGGGATCGGATACTACATAGCAAGTCATTCCGCAGGCTGAAGGATAAAACGCAGGTCTTCCTGACTCCGGAGGGCGACCATTATCGGACGAGGCTGACGCATACCTTGGAAGTTTCCCAGAATGCCAGGACGATCGCGAAAGCGCTCAGGCTGAACGAGGATTTGGTGGAGGCGATTGCTCTCGGACACGACCTGGGCCATACGCCGTTCGGACATGCCGGGGAGAGGGCTTTGAACGAAGTATGCCCTTACGGCTTCTGCCATAGCGAACAAAGCGTGCGGACGGTGGATGTGTTGGAAAAAGACGGACAGGGGCTGAATCTGACCCAGGAAGCCAGGGACGGAATACGGAATCACCAGACAAAGGGAATGCCTTACACGCTGGAGGGAAAGATCGTACGCTATTCGGATAAGATCGCTTATATCCATCACGATATGGATGATGCGATACGGGGAGGGATCCTGCAGGAATCCGATGTGCCAAGGGAGATCGGGGAAGTGATCGGCTTTACCACAGGGGAAAGGCTCGATCATTTCATCCATGATCTGGTGACGTACAGCTATGAGAAGAACGAGATCTGCATGTCGCCCGCTGTGGAAGAGGCGATGCGGAAGCTGAGGGGCTTTATGTTCGAGCGGGTATACCAGAACAAGGCGGCGAAAAAAGAAGAGGAGAAAGCGGAAACGCTGATGAAATCCCTCTATGAATATTATTTCCGGCATTTTGGGAGGCTGCCGGAACGTTTGAAGGAAAGAATGGATCGATACGGGGAAGCGCCGGAGATCATCGTGTGCGATTATGTCGGCGCGATGTCGGATCGGTTTGCTATTGCAAAATATGAGGAATTGTTTATACCGAAGTCTTGGCACTACTAGGAAATAGAGTTATTCTAAGGCCGCAGGGGACGCGGCCTAAGAATAGCTATGCTATTTCCGGAAGAAGCGAGGGGCGCTTCTTCCAAAGATTATGCCGATAGGAGACGATAGAGGGGGATGGGATGTATTATCCGGATGAGATTGTGGAAGAAGTACGGATGAAGAATGATATTGTGGATGTGATTTCCGGTTATGTGAGGCTGCAGAAGAAAGGGGCAAATCATTTTGGGCTTTGTCCGTTTCATAATGAGAAATCGCCTTCTTTTTCGGTCTCAGGCGGCAAGCAGATGTATTACTGTTTTGGCTGCGGGGCTGGCGGAAATGTTTTTACTTTTATTATGGAATATGAGAATTATTCGTTCCCGGAAGCGGTGAAGCTTCTGGCGGACAGGGCAGGGGTGAATCTGCCGGAGATCGAGTATTCCGAAGAGGTGAAAAAGAAGGAGAGCCGCAAGGGAAGACTGCTGGAGATCAATAAGGAAGCCGCCAGATATTTTTATTACCAGCTTCGGTCCGAACGGGGAGAGAAGGGGTACCGTTATCTGGCAGAACGGGGGCTTAGCGAAGAAACGATGAAAAAATTCGGCCTCGGCTTTGCCGCTGTATCCAGCAATGATCTGGTGCAGTATCTCCGCTCCAAAGGCTATGGGGATGAGCTGATACAGGAAGCGGGCGTGGCGGCATTCGATGAAAAATTTGGGTTTCATGATAAGTTCTGGAACCGGGTTATGTTTCCCATCCAGGATATCAACCACCGGGTGATTGGTTTCGGCGGGCGGGTGATGGGCGACGGCAAGCCGAAATACCTGAATTCCCCGGAAACGATGATATTTGATAAAAGTCGTAATCTGTACGGATTGAATTTTGCAAGGACATCGAGGCAAAGCAGCCTCATCCTCTGCGAAGGCTATATGGATGTGATCGCGATGCACCAGGCCGGATTTACCCAGGCGGCGGCATCCCTTGGGACGGCGTTTACCATAGGGCAGGCGAATCTGGCCAAACGGTATGTGAAGGAGGTCCTGCTCGCTTACGACAGCGACGGGGCGGGGACAAACGCCGCTTTGCGGGCGATCGGCATATTGAAGGAAGCGGGGCTGAGCGGAAAGGTTATTAATATGGAACCCTATAAAGATCCGGACGAATTCGTGAAAAACCGGGGGGCAGAAGAGTTTCGGAAGAGGATAGAAGGGGCGGAAAACAGCTTTTTCTTTGAACTGCGTATGCTGGAGCGGGAATATGATTTAAAGGATCCGGAGGCCAAGACCAAGTTCCACCGGGAAATTGCCAGAAAACTTTGCGGATTTTCGGAAGAGGTGGAACGGGAGAATTATTTGGAGGCAGTGGCTGAAAAATACCATATCGGTTTTGAAAATCTGCGAAAGCTGGTAGCCTCTTATGCGGCGCAGACCGGGCTGGCAAGCCCTATCGTGCGTCCGAAATCGGGGCGGGCGGAGAAGAAAAACACGCCGGAGGAAAACCGGAAAAAAGCCCAGCGGCTGTTGATTACATGGGTGACGGATGAGCCGGGGATATATCCTGAAATAGCGAAATATGTCAATGCGGAAGATTTTACGGATGAATTGTACCGAAAGGTAGCGGACAGGCTGTTCGAAGGGCTTTCGAAAGGGGAATTCAATCCGGCGGCGCTGGTCAGCCTCTTTGAAGACGAAGAGGAACAACGGGAAGTAGCGGCGCTTTTTAATACGAAGCTGGAAGAGCTGGAAACGAAAAAGGAGAGGGAAAAGGCTCTGCATGATATTATATATACGGTAAAGAGAAACAGTTATGAATACTATTCCGAGAGAATGGGAGCGGATGTGGATGCTCTGAATAAGGTAATTGCAGGAAAAAAAGCGCTGGAAGAACTTAGCAAAACGCATATTTCTCTGGATGAATGATCATACTATGACTACATGAGGAAGGATGGAACCAAAAAATGGATGAAAACACACAAGCAAAGTTTGAGGAGCGTTTAAAAGAGCTTCTGAACGCTGCGAAAAAGAAGAAGAATGTTTTAGAGTATCAGGAGATCAGCGATTTCTTCAATGATATGACTTTGGAGGAAGAGCAGTTCGATCGGATATTGGAAACATTAGAACAGAATAACGTGGATGTACTCCGCATTACGGAGGAGGACGATGTGGATGACGAGGAGATCATCCTGACGGAAGAGGACGAGGTGGATGTGGAAAACATTGACTTGTCCGTGCCGGACGGCATCAGCATCGAGGATCCGGTCAGGATGTATTTGAAAGAGATCGGAAAGGTTCCTCTTCTCAGCGCGGAGGAAGAAATCGAACTGGCAAAGAAGATGGAGATGGGCGACGAGGATGCGAAAAAGCGCCTTGCGGAGGCCAATCTGCGTCTGGTTGTCAGCATCGCGAAAAGATATGTGGGCAGAGGCATGCTTTTCCTTGACCTGATCCAGGAGGGGAACCTTGGCCTTATTAAAGCTGTGGAAAAATTCGATTATCGGAAGGGATATAAATTTTCCACTTATGCGACTTGGTGGATCCGCCAGGCGATCACGAGGGCGATCGCGGATCAGGCGAGGACGATCCGTATTCCCGTGCATATGGTGGAGACAATCAATAAGCTGATCCGTGTCAGCAGACAGTTGCTGCAGGAACTTGGGAGGGAACCTACCCCGGAAGAAATCGCGGAAGAGATGAATATGCCTGTGGACAGGGTAAGGGAAATATTGAAGATTTCCCAGGAGCCTGTTTCTTTGGAGACACCGATCGGCGAAGAAGAGGACAGCCATCTCGGCGATTTTATACAGGACGATAATGTGCCGGTGCCGGCGGATGCGGCGGCTTTTACCTTATTAAAGGAGCAGCTGGTGGAGGTACTCGGCACGCTGACGGAACGGGAGCAGAAGGTATTAAGGCTCCGCTTCGGGCTGGATGACGGGCGCGCGAGGACTTTGGAGGAAGTAGGAAAAGAATTCAATGTAACCCGTGAGCGTATCCGCCAAATCGAAGCGAAGGCGCTGCGCAAGCTCCGCCATCCCAGCAGAAGCCGCAAGCTGAAGGACTATCTGGATTGATGAGAGAAGGAAATAAGGACGTAAAGCTTTCCAGGCGGCTGCGGGCGGTAGCAGGAATGGTGACGGAGGGAAATACCGTGTGCGACGTAGGCTGCGACCACGGTTTCGTATCTATTTATCTGGTTCAAAGAGGGATCAGCCCCAGGGCGATAGCAATGGATGTGAACGAGGGGCCGCTGCGGGCAGCCGGGGAGCATGTGAGGGAATATGGTTTGGAAGGCTACATAGAGACTCGGTTGTCCGACGGAGTGGCGGCTCTTTCTGCGGGCGAAGCAGATACCCTTGTTTGCGCCGGTATGGGCGGAAGGCTGATGCGGCGGATTATGGAAGAGGGGAAGGAGAAGATCCGGCAGATGCGGGAAGCCATCCTGCAGCCCCAGTCGGAAATAAGGATGGTAAGGGAATATCTGCGGGAAGAGGGATATTCCATCGTGGATGAAAATATGGTTTTGGAAGAGGGGAAATATTATCCGATCATAAAAGCTGTAAAGGCCATAAAGGCGTTGCCGGGGGCGGGCGGCAAAAAGCAAAGCGGGGAACGAGAAGACGCTGGATGGCAGCAAATCGAGGATAAATACGGGCCTGTTTTGCTGAAAAAAAAGGATAGGGTATTGGAGGATTATCTGCGGAGGGAATACAGCCTTTGCATGCAGATTATGGAGAACCTTCGCGGAAACGGCAGGGAAACGCAGGAACGGCAGACCGAGATCGCGGACAGGATACGCGGGATAGAGGCGGCGCTTTCCTGTTACCAGTAAAGAAAGGCAAGGGCATTTGTATGGAAAATAAAAAGAGCGTGGAATGCGGCGCGGTGATAGAAAGCCTGGAACAGTTATGCGCCCCGGTGTTTGCAGAAAGCTGGGATAACGTAGGGCTGCTGGCAGGCCGCCGGGATAAAGAAGTGGGAAAGATATGCATTGCTTTGGATGCTACAGACGCGGTTGTGGAAGAGGCGGTGAGGAAAGGGGCGGATATGCTTCTGACCCATCACCCGCTCATTTTTTCTGCCATGAAAAAGATCAATACGGATGACTTTATCGGAAGGCGCGTGGTAAAGCTGATACAGAATGACATCAGTTATTATGCGATGCATACGAATTTTGATGTAATGGGGATGGCAGACGCGGCGGCGGACGAGATTCGGCTAAAAGAAAGACAGGTCTTGCAAGTGACTTATGAGGATGAGATTGCCAAAGAGGGGATTGGCAGATATGGAAAGCTGCCCCAGGTGATGACGTTGGAAGAATGCGCCTCTTATGTGAAGGATATTTTCCATTTGGAGAGCGTGAAAGTTTACGGGGAAAGGGATATGGCGGTGGAATGCGCGGCAGTATCGCCGGGATCGGGTAAATCCATGATACGCCCGGCGGTGGAAGCCGGAGCCGAAGTATTGATTACCGGGGATATCGAGCATCACGAAGGGCTGGATGCGGTGGCGCAGGGGCTGGCCATTATCGATGCGGGGCATTACGGGCTGGAGAAGATCTTTGTTCCTTATATGATGGAGTATATTGAAAGGGAATTCCCGCAGATCGCCGTATTTGCGGCGAAGGAGGGGAATCCGTTTTGGCTGGTGTAAAGAGAATTTCTATGTCTGTTGGAAAACGCAGATGGAGAACATGTAAAACAGGAGGCGGCATATGGTGACAGTAACGATCGACGGCGTAAAAAAGGAGTACGAAGAAGGCACGACTTATGAAACGATCGTCGAGGAATATCAGGAAAAGTATAAGAACAGGATCGCGCTGGTGACAGTGAACGGGAAGATTCGGGAGTTGTTTAAAAAGGTGAAGAAAGACTGCGAGGTTTCCTTTTTTACGATCAGTGATCCCGTGGGGCATAAATCTTATGTAAGGACGGCGATCATGCTGATGATCAAGGCTTTGCAAGATGTGGCGGAAGAGGGCAGCTTGGAGAAGGTGAAGGTGGAGTTTGCCATCGGTTCGGGATATTATTGCAGCGTAAAGGGAAAGATAAAACTGGAGCCGGAGTTTATCGACAGGCTGAATGAGCGGATGCGGGAATTGGTGGAAGCCGATCTGCCTTATGTGAAAAAATCTTATCCCATCAGCGAGGCGGTGGAGATTTTCCGCAGCCAGAATATGAAGGAGAAAGAAAAGCTGTTCCGTTATAGACGGAGTTCTTATGTGAATGTTTACTGTCTGGACGGATATTATGATTATTATTATGGCTATATGCTGCCGAGTACGGGATATATCAAATACTTCCAGGTATTTGCCTATGAAGACGGCTTGATGCTGCTGCTCCCGGATCCGAAGCGGCCGGAAGAGCTGCCGCAGATGGAGCCGAGGAAAAAATTGTTTGAAACGCTGAGGCAGTCCGATGACTGGGGGAATATGGTCAATGTCGGCACGGTGGGCGATTTGAACGACCAGATCTGCCGGGGGAATATCAATGACCTGATTCTTGTGCAGGAGGCGCTCCAGGAGAGAAGGATCGGCGAGATCGCGCGGGAGATCGTGGAGCGGAAAGGCGTCAAATTCGTGATGATCGCGGGTCCGTCTTCTTCGGGAAAAACTACATTTTCCCACAGGCTGTCGATACAGCTGCGCACATATGGGCTGTCCCCCCATCCGATTGCGCTGGACAATTATTTTGTGAACAGGGAAGATACGCCCAGGGATGAAAAAGGGGATTATAATTTTGAATGCCTGGAAGCGATCGATGTGGAGCAATTTAATAGGGATATGCTCGATCTGCTCTCAGGAAAGACCGTTGAGCTTCCCAGCTTTAATTTCAAGACCGGGAAGAGGGAATACAAGGGGGATTATAAGACATTAGGGCCGGAGGACGTGCTTGTGATCGAGGGCATCCACGGGCTGAACGATGCGATGTCTTATGCGCTTCCGAACGAAAGCAAGTATAAAATTTATATCAGTGCGCTGACGAGCATTAATATCGACGACCATAATCGGATTCCGACCACCGACGGACGGCTCCTGCGCCGCATGGTAAGGGACGCGCGGACGAGGGGGACATCGGCGAAGCGGACGATTGAGATGTGGGCTTCGGTGAGGAAGGGGGAAGAGGAATATATTTTCCCGTTCCAGGAAAGCGCGGACGCGATGTTCAATTCCGTATTGATTTATGAACTGGCGGTGTTAAAGCAATATGCGGAACCCCTGCTGTTCGGGATCGAAAAAGGGGAGCCGGAATATTATGAAGCGAAAAGGCTTTTAAAGTTTTTGGAATATTTTATCGGGGTCAGCAGCGATAATCTTCCGAAGAATTCCATTTGCAGGGAATTCGTAGGAGGAAGCTGTTTCCATGTATAGAGGCCTGGATACGGAGATTTCCAGGCAGGGCAGGAAAACAATCGGTACTAAGTAGAATAAATGATCGCGGCCGCATCGAAAGATGCGGGTGAGGAAAGTCCGGGCTTCGCAGGGCAGGATGCCGGATAACGTCCGGTGGAGGCGACTCCAAGGCTAGTGCAACAGAAATAAACCGCCCCGTGGAAGAGCTTATGCTCTTTCATGGAAAGAATCAAACTTGTTTGATTCTTTGGCGCACCAGGCCGGAAGGCCTGGTACGCTGGTCAGGGTGGAAAGGCAGTGTAAGAGACTACCGTCTGCCTGGCAACAGGCAGAGCCATGTAAACCCCATCCGAAGCAAGACCAAACAGAAAGCGACAGGCTTGCCCGGCCTGCTTTCAGGTAGGTCGCTTGAAATTACCGGCAACGGTAATTCTAGACAGATGATCATTCACGACATAACCCGGCTTATCGTTCTGCTTAGTACCTTGTTTTATATTTTTTAAAAAATGAAAAATATTTATGCGCGAAAAAATCTCTCCGAACCCGGGGGGATTTTTGAATCATGGGAGAAAGGAGGATGGGATATGGCGGTGGAAAAAGCAGATCATTTGCCGGAAGAGTCGGAACGGATTTTTACGGTCAGGCAGCATAAGGCGGCATATGGGATCGGGATACTGATTATAGGGATGGGTGCTTTATTTTTGCTTTTGGATATGATATACCATGTTTCTCCCATAGCGCTATGGATGTATGGGGTGATATTGTTTCCCTTTTTGCTGGGGATTCTTGTTTGCCTGGAGGCAAAGAACCGGCAGCTTGCGGTGACGAAAAACGGGCTGTATTATTGCAATATGTTTGGAAAGGCAAAGCGGTTTGGAATAGAAGATATCGGTTCTGCAAAAGCGGTTTTTGATCCGGCATGGGCGCCGGGCTATGTATTATACGACAGGGAGGGGAAAAAAATCTGTCGTTTGGAAGCAGGGATGAGGGATGCGGACCGTATGTTTTTGTATCTGCATGATAACCAAATTGATATCCATATGGGGAAAGGCATGAAAAAGGGAGGGGAAGAGATGCCGGACGGTATGTTTTTCCAGGAAATAATTGCGGAGGAAAAACTGCCGGAATTATCGGAAAGCGCGTATAAGCAGGCGGAGGAGCTGCTGGAAGAGTGGAAGGAGAGGAATCGAAAGCTGGGGGCGGAGCTGCTTTATGGTTTTGCGGAATATCACGGCAGCCGGATCGACCCTGAGGCGGAGCTGCAGATGGAAGAAAGCCGTATCATAAAGGCTGAGGGGGAACTCCCGGAGGATTATGTATGCATGCTGGAAATCTATATACAAAAAGACGGATGGATGGTACGGGACAAAAAGGGAAATTTGCAGTATATGGTCTGGCCTGTATTTTATAAAAGAAAATTAATGACGCAGGAAGAAAAAATTCGCTTATATTGCAATGGAAACTGGAAAACAGGGGTAGAGAGCGTTTTGGAATATTGGGAAAAATATCTGCCAAAGCATAAGTTTATGATGGAACAGATAGATCTTGGGTATGAACTGAAAAAGAAAGCAGGATAGGAGAAAGCAGTATGAACAGTAGTTTATGGATTGGAATCAGTATTCCCTTTTTAGGAACGACGTTGGGAGCGGCCTGTGTTTTTTTGTTAAAAGGAGAAATGAATGCGGTTATGCGCAAGGCGATGCTTGGATTTGCTTCCGGGGTGATGGTGGCGGCATCGGTCTGGTCGCTGCTGATTCCGGCGATGGATTTGTCAGAGCCCATGGGAAAGTTCGCTTTTGTTCCGGCGGCGGTCGGTTTTTTGCTCGGGATTGTTTTCTTGCTTATTTTAGACAGGGCAGTGCCCCATCTGCATTTGGACAGCGAAGAGCAGGAGGGCATTAAGAGCAACTGGAAGAAATCCACGATGCTGATATTGGCGGTGACAATCCACAATATTCCGGAGGGAGCGTCCGTTGGAATCGTGCTGGCAGGTGCAATGGCCGGGGGAAGCCCGATCACGATGGCAGGAGCGATCGCTTTGTCGGTGGGGATCGCCATACAGAATTTCCCGGAAGGGGCGATTATATCTCTGCCATTGAAAGAGGAAGTGGGAAAAGGAAAGGCCTTTGTGCTTGGGACGCTGTCGGGGATCGTGGAGCCTGTGGCGGCGGGGCTGACATTGCTTCTGGCAGGGCTGATTGATCCCTTTATTCCTTACACCCTGGCTTTTGCGGCGGGGGCCATGCTTTATGTGGTGGTCGAGGAATTGATACCGGAGTCGGCGGAAGGGGAACATTCCAATATGGGAACGATTGGGTTTGCGGTCGGATTCGTAATTATGATGGCGCTGGATGTGGCGCTTGGGTAGTTGCCAAGATCAGCATCGCATATAGAAATATGTCGGGGTGGACTTGTGCCTCCCTGTGCTTTCTGTTAAAATATATTTATGGGTATTGCCATAAAAAGGCAGGCGGCCAGTCTTTCAATAGCAGAGGGACTGGAAACCCTCTGACTACATGGAAATCTCTGTAAGGGGAAATCCGGGAAAGGAGGGATTGCTTTATGAGTGACTATGAATTGCTTACAGTCGTTTTGATGATTCTTGGAATCGTAGTTTCGATTTTAATAGCATACATAAACCACCAAAAAAAGTAACCGCCCTCGGCCAAAGGAAACGGTTACTTTTTTATTAACCTAATCTAAAGGCTGATCGTCTGTCGGCAATGCCTTTTTTGTATTTTTATTGTAACAGATTCCTTTGTGGTTGTCAAACATCGGGGCTTTGGAGCAGAAGCGGAAAGGCAGGCAGACGAGGAAGGTGCTGCCGCCGCCCGGGGTGTCCGCAACGTGGATCGTCCCGCCCAAAGAGCGGACGATTTCGCTGGCGATGGGCAGACCGAGGCCGAAGTGGTCCTTGATGCTGCGGGAGCGGTCAGAGCGGTAAAAACGTTGGAATATTTTCTCTTTTTCTTCGTCAGGGATGCCGATGCCGTTATCAATGACGGACAGAACAAAAGTTTCCGACTTTTTAACGGTATCGAGGGACAGAGCCATGGAAATGCTGCCGCCGGAGGGCGTATAGCTGATGGCATTGTGCAGAAGAATGGCGATTACCTGTCTGAAGCGTTCCGCATCGCAGAGGCAGGGAGGCAGGGCGGCTTGAGGCAGAGAGATCGCAAAGGAAATATTTTTTTCTTTTGCCATCGGCTCAAAGGATTCAAAGGAATTTAAGAGCAGGGTATCGCATTCCACGGGCTGCAAGCGGATAGGAAAGGCGCGGGCATCTGCCTGGGAAAGGAGAAGCATGTCATTAATCAGGCGCGACATTCTCCGGCCTTCGGAATCAATGGTGGAAAGAAAGTTCTCTTCTTCTTCGGGAGAGGCTTTTTTTATGGCAGAAACGGAAGAGAGGATGACAGCCAGAGGAGTGCGCAGCTCATGGGATGCCGCCGCCACAAACTGTATTTGCTCCTTCCTGTTTTGTTCAATGGGAGCGAGCAGTTTTTTGGTAAAAAAGAAAGAAAAGAGGGATAGCAGAAAAACAGCCGCCAGATCGATCAGGGCGAAATGAAGGCGTTGGCTCTTGATTTTGGCGTTCAGTTCCTGCAGGGGATACAAGACGAGGATTTCCGTATGCTGCTGTTCCTGGCTGATCCGGGCGACACAGGCATAATAGTCTGCCCCTGTGGATGCCGTAAATGGAAATTCCAAATGATAGTCCGTGTCCTCATCGGAAGGATCCGTATTTTCGACGGAAAAAGAAGCAGAAAAGCAGGCCAGGGCTTCTTCCTCGACGGCCAGACGGTTTTGGTCAAGTTTTCTCTGGTTAAAAAGCAGGGGAACACCGTTATCTGTGATTCGTATCCAGTAAGAGTTATTGGCTTCCATATGGGAAAGCCATTCATGTGTAATCACATTTTGCTGTTTGAAATTATGGACAAAGTTATCCATGGCGTGCTGGAAGGAAAGAAACTGGCTTTGCGACAGCCCGGTTTCGGAGACATAGAGATAAATAAGGGACATAACAAGAAGTATGGCGATGGTCGTCCCGGCGCATAAAAGCGTAAGGCGATAATGTACTTTGCGGAACATAGGATACCTTTCTAAGTGGAGCTGCCCGTCTGCGCGGACATCGTTTGGCGGATCACCGGGATACCATCATGCGGTAGCCGATGCCCCGGACAGTGTGCAAGGTTACAGTGCTGCCGACGGTATTTAAGCGGCGGCGGAGAAAATGAATGTAGTTGTCCAGGTTGCCGTCTTCAATTTCGGCATCCAATCCCCATACCCGGGCGAGCAATTGCTCTCTGGTGAGGACTTGCCCGGAATTGCGAAAAAAGGACTGGAAAAGCTCGTTTTCCTTTTTGGACAGGGAACAGGAGGCACAAGGGCCGTCCAGGCGACTTTCCCCGATGTGCAGCGTCAGGTCGCCCAAAGACAGGCTGTCATTCCCTTGGATCATGGGGGAACGGCGCGTGACGCAGCGGATGCGGGCCAGCAGTTCTTCAAAATCGAAGGGCTTGACGAGATAATCGTCTGCCCCCATGTCAAGGCCGGTGATCTTGTCGTTTAAAGTCCCAAGGGCAGTGATCAGGATGACAGGAGTGCTGTTGTTCTTCCCGCGCATCTTAGCGAGCAGTTCGGTTCCGTCCAGGAGCGGGAGCATACGGTCCAGCAGGATAACGTCGTGGATATTCTGGTCAATATAAAAAAGCGCTTCCTCCCCGTCCGAGCAGGAATCGACAATAAAATTTTCTTTTTCCAACTGGTATTTCAAGGAGTGGTTCAGTTTTGGGTCGTCTTCCACCAGCAGTAAACGCATAAAAAAATCTCCTTTCAGGGATAGCTTGCAATTGTTTCGTATTTATTATACGGGTTTTATTGTAGCAAGTAAATCTCTAAAGAGTCTCTAAATATTTGAAGGCTGGGGTTGCTTTTCACAGGGGGGATATGAGAAAGAGTATTTCCCCGGTAACGGGAAGGATACAGTTAAGATCAAAGGTTATTGGAGAATGGTACAAGTGCTAAATTCAATAATTATAAACAAATGCTGCTACTTTCTGGGAGTCAGCTGATTGTAATGGAATAATAGCCAAACAGGATATATCCATGTTTGGCTATTATCTGGTAACCAGTATAGGTATATTCATAGCTTCCATTACTATTGATAGCAGATGCGGGAGTGCCTGAGCATCTGCAGGGGGTAAATATTCTGCCGATATGACAGTAAATGTCAATGTTTGTTCAGATGCAAATGGGATAATGTGCCAACCAAGACTCCTAAAACCCCAAATAGTATGCAACTTGAAATTCCATATGGTATGCGCCTCAGTACGTATTCGGGAATTCCTGTTGAAAAAGAGAAGAATAAGAAGCGTCCTTCCATAATAAATAATAGGCAGCGAACTATCACTCCACACAAAAAGCTTTTCATAATAATATTTTTCCCTGCATGTATTGATATTTTATTCACCATTTTTTTTATTAACTTCATTTATATTCACTTATGCTCCATCCTTAGTCTTTACACATGCGACAATTAACAATGTTTGAGTTAAAATGTATAATATCAAAGCCGTCAGATACCACGGATTAGTAAATAGATTCCATTCATAAATCTTCTTAATGACCATATGGTATCCCATATTAATCTGAAAAAATGCTAAAATTAAATAAATTGCATTCTTCCTTTTAATTAGCTTTTCTTTTGTATAGATATGTAATATGTATATTCCGCTCATACATGTTGACAAAAATATACAACCGATGATTTCCATGTTCATTTTATCCGTCCTAACTCCCATGCCGCCTTCCGGCGGCACAAATCATCAATAGGAATAACTTACCTTCCAGAGTTGCGCCTTGGAGTAAAATTCGTATTCAAGGGGCGTTAGTTCTATATTTCCTTGAAGAGTATCCGTCCTGTTGTATCCATTTACATATGTAAAATCACGGTAAACGTAATTTCGGTATTCTGTCCCTTCTGAGTAGGAATACCAGATCTCGTATTGGATGGGCAGAGAATCCCTGAAGGCATAGGGCATAATATCATTGCTCGAGGCTGCGGATACGGTGGCAAGAGAATGGTTCATTAGCATGCATAAACAAACGATGCATATACATGCTGCTATTTTTTTAATCCATTTCATTCGTTAATTCCCTTCTTTCTTATATTGCCTGTAGTAATAAAAGATAAAATAAATCATGAAAAACCAGATACCGGGGAAAATATAGGTGGCTGTATGATAGTAGTCAGGTCTCAGTCGAATGCTGCTAGTGGGTAAAAGCTTGGTGCATACATAGGGAATGGCAAAAACCAAGTATAAAGCAGGGACAAATAATCCTTTCCACCAGCATTCTTTCTTAGAAAGCCATATTTGGATAATGGTTAGTATAATAGTTATTATCAATAATAATTTTAATTCATTATAAATCATGGTTTCTCCCTGTTAATAGAATTCGTATTGAATCTGAACCTGCTGATGTCGATGTATGGTGACAGCGTGAGGCAAATCGTCTGCATCTAATGGAAGATGCGTTATGGTTTGTCTCAATGGCCGGTATCCGTTTAAAAATGTAAACGATCTGTACTGTTCCCCATATCTTACATGGCTTTCTACTCCCGCACCATCCGTATACCAGTACTCCTTATAAGATACAAGAAGGTCCTCCCGGTAGCTTCGGGGCGTTGCATTTGTTTCGGCGGCCAAACAGGTTGTTCCTATGGTCAGGATACAAATAACGGCCGCTAAGAGCAAGACATAAACTCTTTTATTTTTTATATTTTTCATATTCCTTCTGCCTCTCTTTCCATCGTGTTCGCCAATAAACCATTTCAAACAGGCAAGCAAGGAAAATGGGGGGAATCATAAAGGCAAGCAATTTGCCGACCGGGATACCGACCCAAAACAGATCCGCCCATGCATAAATGGCAAAGGCCAAAAAAGCTGCCGGCAGAAGCATGCCTGCCCAATGAGGTGTTTTCTTTAGTGCCAAAAAAATCTGTATAAGAGCGGAAAGAACCGCCAGTATAATCCAGGTTTTTATAATCACGAATGAATTCCTCCTATCTCATGTCCTGCATGAAAAATGGTATGTTAATTCATGTGCCAGTGATTCCACGTCCCCTGCATTGGAATCCCCTCCTTCCCCTTTTCCGTATATATTAGCAACAAGGATGACTACAATATATCTTCTTTTAAGATACTACAGTATTTGGTAATTGTCAATAAAAAAATGCAATATTTTATTATTTTAATGTAGACATTTTACAAATGAAGATACTCCTATTTGTTCCCCCCAAATGCAATTTCCACATTTCGTACAATAATGACTTTTATAATAGGTTATAGTACAGCTTCCGTCACTTTTTTTGTCGTGTTTCTCAGCTGTGCCGCTTATATAAGTATGAATGCAATTTGCATAGGTATCCATTTTTTGATTGATTGGATAAATATTTCCGCCTTCATCTACAAATTGTTCATCATATAATATGGTATCTATAAAAGCGAGGTTTCCTCCAATAGGCGTAAATGCCACATCTAGTTGATCTCCGCTTTCCATGCCTTCTACAAAGACAGCGGGAACCACAGCCACCTCTTCATAAGCAAGTGTAGTAATTGAATTCAGCATAACGAACGCGCATACAAGCAGCGCGGATATTATGCCGTTTAGTTTTTTCTTTCCCTTCCCATTTTCCATAATTGATTCTATCCTTTCATATATTTTTGTTCCATTTTTGGAGAGCGCTGTTCCCCATATCTGCTTGGCATCCTTCTGTACGGACCGTTCCACCAGCATAGTGGCATAAAGGAGACGGTTTTCACAGGAATATCCTTCCAGCGTCAGTTCGTCACAGGATATTTCGCAGACGGAATTGAATTCGCGCCGGAAGTAATAGGCGACGGGGTTGAACCAATGGATTCCGAGGACGATGCTTTCCGCCATTTTCCAAAAAGTATCGGAACGCTTTATATGCATCAGCTCATGTCCGAGAAGCATTTCTTTTTCCTGGGAATTCTCTGGCAGCGAACAGACAATCACCGGCTTTCGGATCCCCATGGTAAAAGTAATATTCTTTTCGCTGCATAGGCACAAAAGAACAGCTTTCCGCACATGGAGCCGCTTTTTTTGCACCTGGAGGGCATCCATATCTTCTGCTGGTATTTCCTTATCCCCATGCTTTAAGATTTCCCGGCTCGTTTTACGGTAACGGATGAACTGCGCTGTAAAGATTGTTCCTGCAACCAGGCACCACAGGCCTGCGGCCATCAGCCTTTGCCAGTATCCGGCGCTTATGCCGAAATAAGTTTCTGACCGGTACAGCACTTTGCCGTCGTGTAAATAGCGGAATCCCGAAAAAGGCCTGGGAAAGATGGTCTTTATGAGTTTGCGGTATAATACGGCAAGGTAGGGCAGGGGAAGCAGGTAATATAACATGACTGCCTTTAAAAAGAGATACTGCCAGCGCCTGGAAAGATATCTGCCGATGGTATGCTTTTGGAAGAGATAAAGAAAAAACATGCAGCTTCCCGATAATGTCATTGCCAGAATATAATTCATAAATACCTCCTCTTTTCGGCTGCGGAGCTTTGGATTTTTATCATTTTCATGATTCCTGTGGAAAATGTTGTCCTATAATCGCCAGAATCTCTTCGGCTTCTTCTTTGCTGATTCCCTGCTGTTCGGTAAAAGAAGCGAAGAACCGGCTTATTTTTCCGCTATACAGTTGGTCGATGTTTTCCTGCATCTGGAGGTTGCTGTATTCGGTCCGGGAATAGACAGCTTTTACAATTCGGTTTTCCCGTTCCAGCAGTTTTTTTTCTTCCAGCCTGGTAATTAAGGTGTTCAGCGTCTGGCGTTTCCAATCCTTCCCCGCTTCTGTCAATTTCTTGAGTAATTCTGACTGTTTGATCTCTCCGCCGCATTTCCAAAGCATTTCCAATACTTCATATTCCGCGTCGGGTACATGGAATTTGTGATACATGATGTCCTCTCCTTTTCCGTCTTATGACTGACTATTATTTGTCTTCAACATGAGGATACTATATCTTTCCGGGCTTGTCAAATGGGGAGAGTTGGCTTAGGACAGAAAGGAAAATATAAATTTCTCCGTTTAGAGATTTTTTAGAGATTAGGCTGATAAGATGGCAGAAAGCAGGGGAAGGCGCTGCAAATGCTGCCTGTGTTTGGGGAAGGATAAAAATATATTTGGAAAGGATAACGTTATGGGAAAGAAAAGAAGAAGGAAGGGGATTTTTATATGGCTGCTCGCTGCCGCTATGATATTCGGCGCGGCTGGGACGACGGGCTGCGGACGGACAGGAGCGGGCGGGGAGGCTTCGGATTCCGGCAATGACGGAGGGACACCGGCCGGAGAAGCACCCCTCGGTGCGGCTGTGGATGAAGAAGGGGGCTTCGGGAGCAACGGCACGAGCAGTGCCGATGGGACAGAAGCGGGAGAAAAAGTGATGGGCCGCTATCTGGAAAGCGCGGATGAGACATTAAAAGGAGAAATGGGCGGCGGGGGAACGCTCGTGGAAATGGAGGACGGCAGCCTTGCGGTGATGTCGGGAAATTATGGAAAGTGGGTATCTGAAGATGCAGGAGCCACATGGGAACGGGAGAAGATGGCATGGCATGAGGAATTGGTGGCGGATAAATGCTGGGTGATGAATACAGCATTGGCAAAAAACGGGGATATAGCCATCATATATGCCGGCGGAGAGGAGAGCACGGAAAAGGAAGGGGAGGAAGAGGGCGGCGGCGCTTTTTCTCCGAAATATGGAATCGCTTCTGCGGACGGGACTTTTCGGAGGTTGGAGCTTTCTTTCCGGGAATCCGAATATGTGAACCGTCTGGCTTTTTCGGAAGACGGCAGACTGTTCGGAAGCGCCATTGACGGGAAGGTATACGAGATAGACAGAGATCAGGGAACGGTGGAAGAATTGATAGAATTGTCCGAATGGGTGCAGTATATGACGGAAAAAGACGGCAAGCTGATGCTTGTGAACGGCGACGGCGTAACCATCCTGGATCTGGTGACAGGAGAAATCGTGGAAGACCGGGTGATGAACGATTTCCTGCATGAACAGCTGGGGGACCATATCAGCAGCGATACGGAAGGGGTCGTGTCTCTTCTGCTTATGCCGGGAGAGGACGGAATCTTATATTTTGCTTGTGAAAAGGGGATTTATCGGCATGTAACGGAGGGAAATGTGATCGAACAGGTGGTGGACGGAACGATTACCTCTTTGAGCGATCCATCCTATGGCATATCGGATGGAGTTCTTCTGGAAAAGGATGTCTTTCTTTTGCTGCTTGCGGACGGCAGGCTGATGAGATATACCTACGACCCGGATATGCCGGCTGCGCCTGAAGTACAACTGAGGGCGTACAGCCTGAGGGATAATCCGCAGATGAAAAAAGTGATCAGCGCTTTCCAAGCGGAACATCCGGAGGTTTATATTCGGTATGAGATCGGGATGGAAGAGAATTCTCCTGTGACAAGGGACGATGCGCTGAAGAAACTGAATACGGAAATCGCCGCAGGGAAAGGGCCGGATATTTTTATTCTGGATGATATGCCGATCGATTCTTATGCGGAAAAAGGGGTGCTGATGGATTTGTCCCCCTGGCTGGAGAAAAAAACGGAGGATCTATATTTTACCAATATCATACATGCATTCCGCACGGCGGAAGGGACATATGCGGCGCCGTCCCAGTTCCATATAGGGCTTGTCGCGGGCAGACGGTCGGATATCGGAAGAATGGGCGATTTGGAGGCGATAGCCGGACTTGTAGAGGAATACGATGAAGAAAAAGCAGACGGCATTATTTTGGGAATCAAAGACGAGAGCGAACTGTTGAATGTGCTGCTTCCCGCCTGTCTGCCCGCGTGGACGAACCAAGATGGAAAAATAGACAAGGATGCGCTGGCAGAATTTTATGCATCCGCGAAGAAAATGTGGGATATCGAAGAGGCGAGGATGAGCGAAGAGCAGAAAGCGGAATATGAAAGATGGGAGGAAGAGAGACGGATCGCGGGCGTAT
Source organism: uncultured Lachnospiraceae bacterium (assembly GCA_910585965.1). Classification (GTDB taxonomy): domain Bacteria; phylum Bacillota; class Clostridia; order Lachnospirales; family Lachnospiraceae; genus Kineothrix. Next base: position 78,985 of record CAJUHH010000008.1, on the reverse strand, counting down.
CGGATGAGAAGAAGAGGGAATACCAGATCAGGCTGTCGGAAATAGGGTTAATCACAGGGGAAAAGGAGTTTACGGCAGGCATGGTGAGCGACTCGTCCAGCTTTGATGTGCTGATCTCCTGCTTTAAGGTTCCCGGAAAAGAAGACAACAGTTTTGCCGCCTACAATGGACAGGCAAAAGGGGTGTTCATGCCGGAAAGCCTCATAGGGATTAACGCGGCTTCCCCGTACCAGGAAACCGCTTTGGAATTGGCGGAGAAAATGCTGGATGACGACGGCTGGCTGGGTATGCCGGTCAATAAGGAAAAGTGGTCGGAAAGGTTCCGCCAAAACGCGACGGAGGATGGCGGCAGCTATGCGTCGATGGGCGGAAGCAAAGGGGACGAGAAGGAAGAGTATTACCATCTCGATATTTATCCGGCTTCCGAGGAAGAGATCGGACAGCTGATGGAAATCGTGGAAGCGGCTAGGATTCCGTATGTGAAGAATTCCGTGCTGGAAAAGGCGGTCTGTGAAACAGGGGAAAAGGTGCTGGCCGGGGAAATGAGTCCTTCGGCCGGAGCGGAAGAAGTGATTCAGAAAACAGCAATTTATATGTCGGAATAAAAGCCAGGAAGGAGCAAAAGTATGGGAAGGAAGAGAAGGATGGAAAGGAGTGCGGCGTGGCTGCTGGCGTTTGCCATGGTCATTGGCATCACGGGGTGCGGGCAGACAGGAGATGCCCCGGCCGGAAGCGATCCCGCCGGATATACCTCGGCCGAAAATACCGGCAGTGAGAGCGGAAGCGAAGGGGAAGGCGGAAAAGTTATGGGGCGTTATCTGGAGCAGATGGACGATTCCCTGAAAGAAGAGCTGGACGTGGAAAGCAAGCTGGCCAGGATGGATGACGGCAGCCTGGTGATCATGTCGAAGAGAAGCGGAAAGTGGGTGTCAAAGGATAACGGGGCTACTTGGGAAAAAGAGGAGCTGGCATGGTATACGGAGCTGGACGCGTCGAACTGGCTGATGGATATCGCAGTGGCAAAGGACGGCTATGCGGCTGTTATTTATGAGGCGAGAGAAGAAACGGAGACAGTGCGGGAAGACCATGGCGCTGATGGAGCGTCCGAAGCCGAAGAAAATGACGGCAGCGAGGAAAATAACGACGGCGAAGAAACCGGCGCTGCCGTTGATGGAGGAGTGGAAATGCGGACGATGGATTTTGGCATCCGTCCGCGTTATGGACTGGTTGCGCCGGACGGTTCCTTTCGGGAGATAGAGATTCCTTATAAAGATGAAGAATATATCAATCGATTTGTTTTTTCCGATGAGGGCAGACTGTTCGGGTCGGCCCTGGGAGGAAAGGTATATGAGATTGACAGGGAAAGCGGTTCCTGCAGCGAATTGGTGGAACTTCCCCATTGGGCGCAGTATATGGCGGCGAGGGGCGACAAGCTGATGATGGCCGATGGACAGGGCGTGACGATTCTGGATCTGTCTTCCGGGGAGATCTTGGAGGATCCGGTGCTGGATGATTTTATGAAGGAGCAGGGGAGCATCCTGGAATACCATACGACAGGAATTAACCCTCTTCTGATCCTGCCCGGCGAGGACGGAATCTTATATCTTGTTTTTGAGAAAGGGATTTACCGGCATGTGATCGGCGGCAACTTGATAGAGCAGATAGTGGATGGATCGCTGACTTCCCTAGGCAATCCGTCTTATGGGCTGGCAGAGGGTGTTTTGCTGGAAAACGATGTTTTTTTGCTCTTATTTTCCAGCGGGGAGATTGCGAGGTATACCTATGACCCGAACCTGGCCGCCGTGCCGGAGGTACAGCTGAAAGCATACAGCCTTGTGGAAAACAAGCAGCTGCGTACGGTGATTTCCGCTTACCAGGTCAGCCACCCGGAGGTTTATATTCGGTATGAGACAGGAATGGACGGGAATATGGCCATGACCAGAGAGGATGCGCTGAAGAAACTGAATACGGAAATCGCGGCAGGGAAAGGGCCGGATCTTTTTATCTTGGACGATATGCCGATGGAATCGTATGTGGAAAAAGGCGTACTGATGGACTTGGCTCCTTATCTGGAAGGGATGGAAGAAGACCAATATTTTATGAATATTATCCGTGCTTTTGAAACATCGGACGGAATATACGGAGTTCCCGCCCAGTTCCAGCTCGCCTTGCTTGCAGGGAAGAAGGAAGATATAGAAAAAATGGGGGATTTGGAAGCGATTGCCGGAATGATGGAAACATATAGGGAAGAAAAAACGGAGGGGATGATTTTCGGAGCCAGAGGGGAAGAGGAGATGCTGAACAGGCTTCTGCCCGTCTGCGCGCCGTCATGGAAGACGGAAGACGGGAAAATAGACGGGGAGGCGCTGGCTGAGTTTTATATTTTAGCCAAAAGGATATGGGATGTGGAAAACGAAGGGCTGGACGATGAGGCCAGAGAGGACTATGAAAAATGGATGGAAGATATGCGGGCTTCCGGCATTACGGAGGAAGAAATGCTGGGATACCTGTGTTCCATAGGCAACAGATTGACCGATTATTTAGTGGGGGACCAGGAATTTGTTGCCGGCATAATCAGTGACAGCTTTGATTTTGACTATATGGTTTCCTGCTTTAAGATAAAGGGAAAAACGGACGATGGTTTCGTGCCTTATGGCGGACAGTCGGAGAAGGTATTCGTGCCGGACGGCGTGCTGGGAATCAGCCAGACTTCCGCCCACAAAGAGATTGCGGCAGAATTGCTGATGGAGATGCTGGATGACGACGGCTTTGGGGGAATGCCGGTAAACCGGGAGAAATGCCGGGAACGGTTCCGTTTAAATGCAACGGAAGACGGCGGAAGCTACGGCTCAATGGGCGTATCGTCGCAGGATGGCAGCAATTATATCGGAATCGATATTTATCCGGCTTCCGAAGAGGAAATCGGCCTTCTGATGAAAGCGGCGGAGGAGTGCAGCACGCCCTATGTCAGGGATTCCGTTCTGGAAAGCGCAGTATGCGAAGCGGGAATCAAGGTTTTGCGTGGGGAGATGGACGCTTCGGCAGGGGTGGAAGAAGTGCTGGAGAAAACAGAGATTTACATGTCAGAATAAGCGAGGGAAAAATGAAGAGAAAGTGGGCATGGGCCGGTTTTCTGGGTCCGGGTTTTTTGGGGGTATTGCTCTTTGTGGTGCTGCCTTTCGGGGATGTGGCCAGGAGGTCTTTTATGACGGCGGTGACGAAGGAAGCGGCAGGGCTGAAGAATTATAGGCTGATATTTACGAACAGCGCTTTTTGGCTGGCGGTAAGGAATACGTTTCGGTTTACGCTTGTCTGTATCCCTCTGCTGGTGGCGCTTGGTCTGGTGATCGCTCTGGCCATGGGAAGCATTCGGCATATGCAGGCAGTCAAATCACTCTATCTGTTTCCGCTGGCCATGCCGACAGCGGCGGTAGCGGTAGTCTGGAAGATGGTTTTTTATGAAAAAGGATTCCTGAATAAATACCTGGAACAGCTGGGCGCGGGGGGAGGCGTGGATTACATAGGAGGAGACGCGGCATTTTATGTGCTGGCGGGAACTTATATATGGAAGAATCTGGGGTATACCATTGTATTGTGGCTGGCGGGGATCATGGGGGTAAACGGCGATATCATGGAGGCGGCCAGGGTGGACGGCGCAGGGCCGATGCAGAGGTTCTGGCATGTGCTGCTTCCCAATTTAAAAGGGAGCTTGTATATTATTGTAGTGATTTCTTTTTTGAATTCCTTCAAGATATACAGGGAAGCTTATCTGGTGGCGGGCGCTTATCCCCACGACAGCATCTATATGCTGCAACATCTGTTTAATAATTGGTTCGTGAATCTGGATCTGGATAAAATGGCGGCGGCAGCGGTGGTATGCACCTTGTTTTTCCTCGTTTTCATTTTATTGCTGCAAAGGCTTTGGGATCAGGAAAGGGATGAGGCATGAATAAGAAAAAAATACGGAAAACCTGGACGCATATGAGAAAAACGATGGTGGAACTGGCTTTGCTTTTCCCCGTGCTGCTTGTCTGCATTCCCGTTCTGCTGCTTCTGACAGGGGGGTTTATGTCCAGAAGCGAATTGCGGGAAGGACTTGGCCCGGTATTTACGGGGATGGGGGATTATATTCGGTGGAGTCTGGTGCCGGATTACCCTACGTTTGAAAACTATAAAAAGATGTTGTTTGAAACGCCGCAGTTTTTTGTGCTGTTTTGGAATTCCGTAAAAATGACGGGGTGCATCCTGGCCGGGCAGCTTCTGGTAGGAGTGCCGGCGGCGTGGGCCTTTGCCGTATATCGATTTCCGATGGAAAAAGCGCTTTTTACGATGTATGTGGTTCTGATGCTGCTGCCTTTTCAGGTGGTGATGCTGTCCAATTATCTGGTTCTGGACAGGCTGCATCTGATGAATACCCAGTGGGCGGTGATAGCGCCCGCCATATTTTCCACTTTCCCGGTTTTTATCTGTTACGGGGGATTTAAACAGATACCGGCGGCGATGCTGGAATCGGCCAGGATGGACGGGGCGGGGGAGCTTCTTGTTTTTCTCAAGATAGGGCTTCCCTTAGGGAAGGGGGGAATCCTTTCCGCCATAACGCTGGGCTTTTTGGAATATTGGAATTTGATGGAACAGCCCCTCGCCTTTCTGGAAAGCAAGGAGCTATGGCCGCTGTCGCTGTATCTGCCGGAAATTTCCTGGCAGCAGGCGGGATATGCCTTTGCCGCTTCGGTGATTACGCTGGTGCCGCCTGTCTTTGTGTTTTTGATGGGGCAGGATTATCTGGAACAGGGGATTGTCTATGCGGGATTGAAAGGGTAGAAAGGGAGGATCGGGGAAATGAAAAGGAAAGAGAAAATTGCGGCCGGTTTTCTGTTTTTTTTAGCTTTTATGTGGATATGTACCCTGGTTTCTAAAAGCATATATGCATCAAAGCTCCCCCGGGTGACAACCGCGCTGGTGGAAAAGCGGCGGATAGAACATGTGGTGGAAGCGGACGGAATTGTAAAACAGGGAAGCGATGTGGCGGTGCATACCCTGCCCGGGCTGCGGGTGCTGAAGATCTGCGTGCGCATAGGAGACGAGGTGGAAGAGGGAAGCGAGCTGTTCTGGCTGGACAAGGAGGACCTGAAAGAAGTGATAGCAAAGAAGGAGCTGGAGGCGGCAAAGCTGGAGTATCAAATAGAAGATATGAAGGAAAACAGGGCATTGGATGAGATGGAAAGACAGAAAGGAATCCGCCGTGCCGAAGAGGACAGAGAAACGGCGGGGGATAAGGCGGAAACAGCATTGCAGCGGGCAGACGAAGCGTTGCAGCAGGCGGAAAAAGAGCTGGATCGCTTTCATCAGGAGGAGGCTACCGTATCCGGCAACCAGGTCGGCATATCGGAAAGGGAAGCGCTGGAAAAAAATGTGCAAAGCGCCGAGTATGGAAAGGAAGACGCGCTGACAGGAAATGCGGACAGCCTGCGGAATGCGGACAGGAATCTGGAAGATGCGAATACGCCGGGCCGGGCGGACAGCGCCCTGGAGATCGCCCGGATGGAATTAGAAAACTTAAGAAAGGAAATTGAGAAATACCGGGAAATTTACAAAGCCGACGGTAAGGTGGCCAGCGACAGGAGTGGAACGGTGACGAAGGTCAACGTGACGGTAGGGGAACGGACGGTGGACGGCGCGGCGGTAGTCTGCGCGGATAAAGAAGTGCCGTACCAGTTTGAAACGCTGATCGCCAGGGAGCAGAAAAAGTATGTGAACCAAGGGGATGCGGTGACTTTGGAAACGCCTGAGGGAAAGAACGAATTGGTCATAAACTATCTGGAGGAAGATGCATCCGGCTCTTACCGGGCGGTAGTTTATCTGCCCGAAGGAAAGGGGACGCTCGGCATGAGCGGCACATTGAAAAAGCAGGAGGTTTCGGAAAGCTATGATTGCTGTATTCCCATAGATGCCCTGCACCAGGAAGGAATGGGAGGGCGTTATTACATTTATCTGGCGGGGGAAAGGGAAGGCATACTGGGAAGGGAGCGGTATGTGGAAATGCGGTATGTAAAAGTCATGGACAGGAACGACAGTTATGCCGCCCTGGAGAGCGGGGCCGTGGCGAAAGAAGAAGAGGTCATAACAGGGAGCGATAAGGAGATTAACGGCAATATGGTGATACGGGTGGAATAATGTTGGCAGTCCGCCGATAAAAACGTTTTATCATCATTTTTTGATTGAAATACTATCTTAAAAGAATATTATTCTTGCAACGAATATTGATTGTAAAACAACGAAAAATGCCGTATTTATGCGGGTTTTCGGGCTTGACAAAGGGTATGTTATCTTCTATATTATTATTAAATAATAAATTATATTTAGTTAAGGAGGATGACTATGAAACTACAATCAAAAAAATGGCTTGTCCCTGTGACGGCTGCGCTTGTACTGGTTCTGGCAGGCTCCGGCAGCAATGCAAGCGTTGCAGAAGCAAAAGAAGTAATTGCTTACAATGAAGCAACAACACCACATTATGACGTAGTGAAACGTAGTGAGAAAATCACCTTAGACGGAAAACTGGATGACAAGGTATGGGAAACTGTTCCGGCAATATCCGGCGGGTTCCATTTCCCTTGGGACGCGAAGGAAGCGCCGCTTACTGAATTTAAAGCATTTAATGACGGAACCAATTTTTATTTTGCATTCAACGTTATGGATGAGGATGTTGTAGTAGATAAAGATTGGAAAGATGATGAAAGCACAGTAGATGTTGAAGACAGAGTAGAATTGTTCTTCGCCGGCGGAAGCGTGGACAAGCCTACACCGGAAGGCATGCCTCTCTATTATGGAATAGAAGTGGATCCTGACGGGCGCGTGCATGATTATTCGATTGAATATTATAGAAAGTTCGACAGCAAATGGAATTTGGAAGGCCTGGAGACAAAAGGCGTGAAAAATGATAAAGGTTATACTGTAGAAGGAAAAATTCCGATGAAGAGTCTGCAGGATCTGAAATTAATCACAAATGATGTGATGAGGGCGGGCGTATACCGTGCGGAATTCTCTACTCCGGCAAAAGAAGGAGATGACCCGGTTATGGAATGGATTTCATGGGTTGACCCTAAGACGGAGGCACCGGATTACCATGTGAATTCTTCCTTCGGTGAATTCAGGTTCCTGAAATAATTGTGCGAAATAAATGTTGTCCGCTTCGCGGATCAGCTCATTGCAAAATGCGTCCAATCCTGGAGGGGATTGGGCGCATTTTTTGTGTAATTTGGATATGGCAAGTCTTTCGGTATCTGTGTTATGATAAAAATAATACATATATAGTGATAAGAAAGGCGGTTTTCATATGTACGAATTAAAAGAGGAATATCTGGTCGGAATCGAGTCCATCGATAGCGAGCATAAGGTGTTGTTTGAAATAGCGGATGAAATATATGAGTTATGCATCAATGAATTTGTGCCGGATAAATACGATAATATAGCGGCGCTTGTTCAGCGGCTGAAGGACTATGCGGAAATGCATCTTTCCAACGAGGAAGCGTATATGGAAAGCATCCAATATAAACGGATGTTTACGCAGAAAGTCCAACATGATAATTTCAGGCGTAAACTAAGCGAAATGGATTTGGAAGTGGTTGATGAGAACCAGGAGGAAGCGATCAAGGATCTGCTGAAATTTGTGACGGACTGGCTGGTGGAACATATTATGGAAACGGATAAGAGGATTGCGGAATAAGGCAATCCTCTTTTTGTGTTAATATAAGGATGTCTGGCCTTCGCGGAAGAAAGATATGCCTCAGCCGGCAAACAAAGAACGTATTTGTTCCTGAGAAGCAGGACAGGAACCCTGCACCATTTCCCGGCTGCCGCCGCCTTTGGCGAGAAGCTCTTTTTTCAGCCGGTCATGGAACGGACGCACATCCTGGAAGGAAGAGGCGATCATATAGCGGTAGCCTTCCGCATCGTTTCCGGCAAAAACGGCGCAGATGCCGGAACATTTTACCGTCAGGAGATTCACATATTTTCTAAGTACGCCGGATTCCAGCCGGGGTTCGAAAAGCAGCAGATTTGCCGCATCCGCAGGGACGGCATCGGCTTTTTGCTCGACCAAAGAGGTCTGTAAAGCCATAATTTGGCCTTTGAGCGCGAAATTTTCGTCTTTTAGCCTGCCGACGGCATCCGCAACCGTTTCCAGTTTGGCGGACAGGAGGATGGAAACGGCGCTTAACTGCTGCTGTTTCATGCGGTAGTCTTCCAATGCGCGGCTGCCGCACTGGATGCTGATCCGCATGCCTCCTTTGTATTTTATGGCATCGGTGATTTTGATGATGCCGATCTCGCCGGTTCGTTTGACATGGGGGGCGCAGCAGGCGCAAATATCGTATCCTGGGATGGTGACAATACGCACCGGGCCGGCCAATGGGATTTTGCTTCGGTATTCCAGATCATCCAGCCGGGCCTTTGGCAGATAGGCGGCATCAATCCCGATATTTTTCCAGACTGCTTCGTTAGCAAGGCTTTCTATCTGCTCCAGCTGTTCCGGGGTCAGAATGCCGTTAAAATCGAGGGTGACATTTTTTATGCCGAGGTGGAAACCCACATTATCATAACCGAAACGGGCATGGATAAGCCCGGACATAATGTGTTCCCCGGAATGCTGCTGCATATTGGAATAGCGGGACTGCCAGTCGATCTGCCCTTCCACTTGGCTGCCCGGGGGAAACGGGGTGTCGGTCGTATGGCGGATCACGCCGTCTTTGATTTGTACGTCGAACACAGGATGGGAGTTTAAGATGCCGCCATCCGCGTTCTGCCCGCCCTCTTCGGGAAAGAACAGGGTTTGGTCGAGGATGATGTCATAAAGGGGTTTTTCATTATCCGCTTTCCCCCCGTTTTGCGACGTGTTTAAGGGCTTGCTCCGCCGTTCGCAGGAAAGGACGGAAGCGTTGAAATGGGTTCGATATGCATCGCTGTCATAAAGTTTTATTGTATTTGGCAACATAAGAATATTCCTTTCTGGCTGTGTGTTGTGATAGCATGGGGGATTGCTTTCAAATGAAGGAATCCATTTGCTAAGAAAAGCATACCACAAACGGGGCGGGAGTAACATCGCTGGATGGGAATTTTTTTGCTGTATTTTTATATTTTATAAAATATGCTTTATCCTATTGACTCTCACGTTGCGTCATAGTGTATTCTGTCAGGAGAAAGGAGAACAAGATGAAAACTGTGCATGAAGTAAGCAGATTCACAGGGATAAGCGTCCGCACGCTGCACCACTATGATGCGATCGGCCTGTTGAAGCCGACAGAGGTGACGGAAGCGGGTTATCGGCTGTATGACGATGCGGCGCTGGGCCGCCTGCAGATCATTTTAATGTTCCGCGAACTGCGCTTTCCATTAAAGGAAATTAAAAAGATCATGGACAGCCCGGGTTTTGACCGGGAAGAGGCGCTTGCGCAGCAGATCCGGCTGCTGGAGCTGCAAAGGGAACATATTGGAGGGCTTATTGCTTTTGCCCGCGAGATTCAGGAAAAAGGAGTGAACAGGATGGATTTTAATGCGTTTCGGAATGAGGAAATGGAACGGTATGCCAAGGAGGTCAGGGAACGATGGGGGGATACCGATGCATACAAGGAGTTTGAAGAAAGAAAAAAGGGGAAGGACGGCGGGGACTTCAAGGCAGCAGCGGAGAAGATGCAGGCACTATTTGCGGAAATCGGTTTGCTTCGAAGGCGGCAGCCGTCGGAAGAAGAGGTGCAGGAGAAAGTCAGGGCATTGCAGGATCTCATTACGGAGAATTTTTATCACTGTACCGATGAGATATTAGGCGGACTCGGGGAAATGTATGTATGCGATGAACGCATGAAGCGCAATATCGACCGGGCCGGCGGGGCTGGCACTGCTGAATTTGCAAGAGAAGCGATCCGTATATATTGCCGCAAGTGATTGCTGTGGGGCCGCCTTGCGGGCGGTTTTAAGAGGCTGAAAACGGAAGAGCGCAAGATACAGGAAAAGAAGGACAAAAATGCCGGGGAAAATGCAAATCTTTATGCCGGGGAAAATGCAAATCTTTAGCCATTGACAGGCTGGAATATTCATGTTATCCTAAACCTACTCTTTGCACTGCATATAAATCTACAGTACAAACTGAACAGGCCGTGATAAGCGTCATGGAGTCGGGTCACATGAGTGGCAGTGGAATTTTCATCCACGGGACAGTAGCTGCTAATACTGCTCGTGGGTGTTTTTTAATGCTTTTTATAAAGGCAATCTTCTAAAATCCCCACATATATTGGTGTCATAGAGCTATCTTACATTTTGGAGGTAACTTAATATGAATGAAAAAAGGATTATGAAAAAGGAGAATGATGATTTTACGGGTGATTTCCAGAGGGTCGCAGACAGGGTGAGCACCACGAGCATTATAGGTAACATGATACTGTTCGGATTTAAGCTTATAGCGGGCATCGCGGCACATTCCAATGCGATGGTCAGTGACGCGGTTCATTCAGCATCGGATGTATTCAGTACCATAGTGGTAATGATTGGAATCAGGCTTGCCTCAAAGAAGGCGGATAAGGAACATCCCTATGGGCATGAACGTCTGGAATGTGTGGCGGCTCTTATATTGGCAATGATCCTTTTTATGACAGGGCTTGGTATTGGGATGGAAGCATTGGGAAACATTCTGTCCAACAGTTATCATGATCTGCGGGCGCCGGGGGCTTTGGCATTGGTTGCGGCGGTAGTATCCATTATGGCCAAAGAGGCGATGTTCTGGTATACAAAAATTTATGCAGTAAGAATTGATTCCAGCGCATTGCTGGCAGATGCATGGCACCACCGTTCGGACGCGTTTTCTTCCGTAGGGGCTTTGATAGGAATCGTGGGGGCAAGGCATGGTTTTCCGGTCATGGACTCCATTGCCAGCCTGGTAATTTTTGCATTTATCGTAAAGGCGGCATATGACATTTTCAAGGATGCCATCGACAAAATGGTGGATCATTCCTGTGACGAGGAAACCGAAAGGCAGATTTACGAATGTGTTATGAAGAACAGGGAAGTGATGGGCATAGACTCCCTTCATACCCGTATTTTTGGCAATAGAATGTATGTGGACATAGAAGTTGCGGTGGATGGTTCTTATACCTTGAAAAGGTCTCATGAGATTGCAGAAGAGGTACATGAGGACATTGAAAGGAATTTTCAAAAAATTAAACATATCATGGTGCATGTGAATCCGGCACAGACAGATATGTGAATGTGTAAAGGAGAGTAAATGATGCAGGCAATCGTAGAAACTTTATTTGACACGGTCTATCTGATTTTTGTTGTTACTATCGGTATACTGATGATCCGGGGCAGCAGGGGAGAACGCCAATTCCGGCTGTTTGGCTGGATGGCGGTAGTGTTGGGGGCGGGCGATTCTTTCCACCTAGTTCCCCGCGCTCTGGCTCTTTGCACAACGGGGCTGGAAAACTATACGGTTCCTCTGGGGCTTGGAAAATGGATCACTTCGGTGACGATGACGGTTTTTTATGTGCTGCTGTACTATGTCTGGAGGCAGCGGTACCAGATCAGGGGCAAAGGAAGTCTGACCGCCGCTGTGTATGTTCTGGCCGGCGCGCGCATTGCTTTGTGCATGATGCCTCAGAACCAGTGGCTCAGTGCCGAAGCGCCCCTTTCCTGGGGCATTTACCGCAACATTCCTTTTGCTTTGCTGGGCCTTCTGACAGTGGTGCTGTTCTACCGCAGCGCAAAGAAATGCGGGGATCAGGCGTTCCGTTGGATGTGGCTGACCATTGTGCTGAGCTTCGGCTTTTATATCCCGGTGGTGCTGTGGGCGGATGCCATTCCGCTCATTGGGATGCTGATGATCCCTAAGACTTGCGCCTATGTTTGGACGGTACTGATCGGATATTTTGCTATGAAACAGGCCAAAGAGAGGAATGAAGGAAAATGAATTTTCGTTTAGCCGCCATGGAAGATTTACCGCAGCTGAAGCAAGTGTATCAAGATATTATTCGAAACATGGATAACCATCAAATATGCATATGGGATGATATTTATCCTTGCGCTTTTTTTGAGGAAGATATAAAAAACGACTGCCTTTATGTATTGTTTGATCAAAAAGAACTCGTTTCCGCATTTGCCCTGCATAATACAAGTCCGGGGGAAAAGGCGGTGGAATGGCAGGAGAACAAGGGGAAAGCCTGCTATTTGGACCGCTTGGGAGTAAATGTAAATTATTTAAAAAAGGGAATTGGCAGTTGGATGCTCCAAAAGGCAAAAGAGACTGCAAAAGAATCGGGCGCTGCCTGTCTGCGCCTTTTTGCTGTGGATATCAATGAGCCAGCCATTGCTTTATATAAGAAAAACGGCTTTATAAAAGGAAAAGGAGTTTATGATGAAATCATAGATGAAGATTTTATCTTGCATGAATATGGTTTTGAGGCAGTTCTTTAGCAGCAGAAAAATCCAGCGTATGAACCAAGAGGCATGAAAGAGGGGGCGGAGATGGGGCAAAACAGTTTTGATTTCCGAAGGATTGCAGAGGGCTATAAAGACAGGCCTTTTTTGCACAAACAGGTGATAGAGAGATTCCGAAGGGAAGTGACAAACCAGGAATTTGCCAGGGGGCTGGATGCCGGGTGCGGGGCCGGCCTGTCGTCGAGGGCTTTGAAGAGGATCTGCCGTCATGTAACAGGAGCGGATCTTTCAGATGAAATGGTAAAAGCCGCCAGGGAAATGTGTGAAGATAGGGAAGGGTATGACTTTATCGTAAGCAGGGCGGAAGAGATCCCCGCTGTGGAAGGCGGCTATGATATAGTATCGGCGGCTGGCGCGGCACCGTGGATAGAAATGGGGGCTTTTTTGGGAAACCTCAGGAAAATCATGTGTGAAGAGGGTTATGTGCTGATTTATGATTTCGGCATTTCCGATCGAATGAAAGAGAACGGGAGCTATACCGAATGGTGGCACGAAGCTTATTTGAAGGAATTCCCAAGACCCTTCCGAAATGAGCATGTATGGACGGCAGAGGATGTGAGGCCGTATGGTTTTTCCATGCTGGGGCAGGAGCAGTATGAAATGGAGTATGAATTCGACAAGGATTCCTTTGTCCGGTTTATGATGCTTCAGTCCAATGTCAATGCGAAGATTGAAGGAGAGGGCAGGGATGCGGAAGAAGTGAAAAAATGGCTGGAACAGTCGCTTGCCCCGGTTTTTCACAAAGAAAAGGAAACTTTGCTTTTTACCGGGTACAGCTGGTATATAAAACGGGAGGGCGCGGATTTTGGATAAGGATTTGATTTACGAAATTCTTTCCGCAGTAGAGGAAATACCGGAAGGGCGTGTTGCTACTTATGGGCAGATCGCCCGGTTGATTGGCAGGGATAAGAATGCAAGGCTTGTGGGCAAGGTGCTTAGCGTGGCTGAATATTTTGGAAAGTATCCCTGCCATAGGGTGGTAAACCATGCAGGGCGGCTCGTTCCCGGATGGAAGGAGCAGGAGCATCTGCTTCTCCAGGAAGGCGTGCTTTTTAAGGATGCGGCCCATGTGGATCTGAAACGCTGCCAGTGGGACTGTGGAAGCAACTGACGAAAGGAGAAAAGAGGACATGTTGTATATGATGCGTTATGAATCGCCTGTCGGCCCGCTCCTGCTTGCGGAAAAGGATGGGGCGCTGGCCGGAGTTTGGATGGAAGGGCAGAAATATTATCTTGGCGCTCTGCGGACCCGGAGGGGGGAGATGCGGGAAAATGCGGGTTCTAGGATTTTAAACGAGACAAAGGACTGGCTGGACAGCTATTTTAGAGGAGAAAGACCGGCGATCGAAGAATTGGTTCTCCGCCCGGAAGGAAGTGAGTTTCAGAAAGAGGTGTGGAAAATTCTTTGCAGGATCCCATATGGGAGGACAAAGACCTATGGAGAAATCGCGCGGGAAATCGCGGCCGGCCGCAGGCTGGAGAGCATGTCCGCACAGGCGGTAGGAGGCGCGGTAGGCCATAATCCTATATCCATCATAATCCCCTGCCACCGCGTGGTCGGCGCAAATGGCAGTTTGACAGGATATGCGGGAGGCGTGGAAAAGAAGAGGAAGCTGCTTGCTTGGGAAGGGGCGGATGTGGAGAAATGAAAAATCATGGATCAGACCATGCCAATGTTTTATGCTATTCCCATAAATCTTTTTAATTTTTCGATATTGTTATTTAATATAAGCTCATCATCCACGTTTAACTCTTCTATCAGTTTGCAGGCCAAATCAAATCTTCCAACCCAGCCCGGGTCATGGGCATCGGAGCTTATAATAAGAGGAACTTGGTATTGCTGGCAGAGAGGCAGCATTGTCCTATAGTTTTCATAACAGTTCAAACGATACTTTGTTTTGACCAATGAGCTATTGTTGACTTCCAAAGCCACATGGTATTTTTTTGCCGCAAGAACTAACCGTTCATAATCCAGGGGAGTATGATCGTCATCGGGATGGGAAATAAAATATACTTTCGGATTTTTCATGCATTGGATGATATTTGATGTATTTTCATCCCGGCCTTCGTTCTCATAACATGGTCTGTGGATGCCTGCAATCGCAAAATCAAGATAATCGATGTATTTCTGCTCCAGCGACAGTCTGCCGCCATTTAAAACATTGATTTCACAACCATGCAGGACTTCCACCCCATGGATCATTCTGGGGATAATTTCCAAATTCGAATAATAAAACGGATTGACAGTCCCAGGAATTCCAGGAGCATGTTCGGTAATACCTATTAAAGCAAGCTCTTGTTCTTTTGCCGCCTCCGCCATTTCTCTTATTGTACCATAAGCATGGCCGCTCGCGAGCGTGTGCATATGAATGTCCGCTATTATTTTTTTCATATGAGAAGCCTCCTGTTCATGAAATGATTATATTCTTTTTTTCTGCTGCGGGCAATACCAGATATGAAAGTTCATTTTTACAAGCGCTCTGGCGTGCCAGGAACGGAACAGGGCATCGGCTGGGGAAAGGTCTGCCGGGGAGCCGATTTTCTGCTGTTGTGTACAATCAGTAATTTCACTTATGAAATGGTAAATGGCCAGAGCGAAACCGCCAAGGATGGCGGTTTCAGGAAGCATGGGCATGGATGCCTTTGCTTCCGGCTCGTTCGTTGGTATATCATTATCCATTTCATTAGTGAAATCTGATTGGAAACTCCAGCAGAAAATTGGCTCCCCGGCAGACCTTTCCCCAGCCGATGCCTTGTTCCGTTCCTGGCACGCCAGAGCGCTTGTAAAAATGAATTTTCGTATCTGGTTTCCCGCAAAAACTTGACATAAATGGAAAACAAGCGCAAAATACATAGAAGTAAAGAGTTTGGAAAGGAGCGTATGGCGCGATGGCAAAAATTGATATCGTATCCGGCTTTTTAGGGGCTGGGAAAACAACATTGATAAAGAAGCTGTTAAAGGAAGCTTTGGCTGATACAAAAGTGGTTTTGATAGAAAATGAATTTGGTGAAATCGGCATTGACGGAGGATTTCTGAAAGAGGCCGGCATTGAGATCAAGGAAATGAATTCCGGCTGTATCTGCTGTTCCCTAGTGGGGGATTTTGGAGCATCTTTGAAGGAAGTGCTGGATACCTATGCGCCGGAAAGAATATTGATCGAACCTTCGGGGGTAGGAAAGCTTTCGGATGTAATGAAGGCTGTCCAGGATGTGGTATCGGAGACAGAGGTAAGCCTGAATAGCGCGGTGGCGGTAGTAGATGCCGTGAAATGCAAGATGTATATGAAGAACTTCGGGGAATTTTTTATAAACCAGATCGAACATGCGGGGACGGTGATCTTAAGCAGGACAGGAAAAATAAGTGCGGAAAAACTTGCTGCCTGTGTGGAAATGATCAGGGAGCATAACCCCAGGGCAACGATTGTCACCACGCCATGGGAAGAGCTGGACGGAAAAGATATTCTGGACACAATCGAAGGGGCGAAGGATCTGGAAGCGGAACTGATGGAGGAAGTCCGCAGGAAGCATGAACAGGAGGAACATCATTCGAAGGATGAGCATGGGCCGGACTGCACCTGCGGCTGTCACGGCCACCATGATCATGATAAAGAGCATGAACACGATCATCACGAGGGCGAATGCTGCCATGGCCACCATGGCCATGAAGACCACCACGGCCACCACCATGCGGACGAAGTATTCACGAGCTGGGGCATGGAAACGCCGGCTGCCTACACGGCGGAGGAGGTCGGCAGACTGTTAAAGGAGCTGGAGCGCGAGGATGAATACGGGCTTGTGCTTCGGGCAAAAGGGATGGTTTCTGCCGGGGACGGTACATGGGTTTATTTCGATTATGTGCCGGGCGAATGCGATATCAGGGAAGGAAGGCCGGATGTGACAGGACGGATCTGCGTGATCGGCTCCAGGCTTGCGGAAGAAAACCTGAAGAAACTATTTGCCCGTTAGGTCATAAAAAGATTGCGGAGGTCGGCAAATGAAATCGGTATATATGATCAATGGATTTTTGGAAAGCGGCAAGACGGAATTCATTTCTTATACATTAGGACAGCCTTATTTCCAGATAAAGGGAAAGACTCTTTTGATCCTTTGCGAGGAAGGAGAGATCGAATACGATGATTTCCTGTTAAGGAGCAGCAGGACGGAACTGGAGCTGATAGAGGATGAGGGGGATTTTACCCCTTCCCGTCTGATCGAGCTGGAAAAAAAGCACAAGCCGGAGCGGATTATTATTGAGTACAACGGCATGTGGAATTTTAAAAATATGAAGCTGCCCTGGCATTGGACGGTGGAGCAGCAGGTGACGACCATCGATGCGTCCACATTTCCCATGTATTATAATAATATGAAAACATTTCTGGCAGAGATGGTGCGGAAATCAGAGCTGATTATTTTTAATCGGTGCGACGGCATTGAAGATTTGAACAGTTACAAAAGGAATATAAAAGCGATTAACCAGAAAGCGGATATTGTGTTTGAAACTTCCGAAGGAGAGGTCGATGAGATCATGGAGGACGACCTTCCCTACAGCCTGGACGATGAGCTGCTGGAACTGGATGACCAGGGTTACGGGATATGGTATCTGGACTCGCTGGATCATCTGGAAAGATATATCGGGAAAAAGGTGCGGTTTACGGCGATGGTGTTAAAACCCAGAAGTTTTCCTAAGGGTTATTTTGTGCCGGGAAGGATGGCGATGACCTGCTGTGCGGACGATATGGCGTTTCTTGGATTTGCCTGTGCCTATGAAGGGGCAGGAGATCTGAAAGAAAAACAGTGGGTGAAGGTGACTGCGGTAGTAAAGAAGGAGTATTTTGCGGATTATAGGGAAGAAGGCCCTGTGTTGGAGGCGGTGAGCGTAGAGAACACGAAAGCGCCGGAAGAGGAGATTATTAGTTTTATATAGGAACAGGACGGAAATATGGCGGCAGAGAGCGAAAGAGAGCTTCTTCAGTTGAAAAAGCGGCTGGCGGAGCTTTCCAGAAAATCTTATGAACACAATATTTATACGTATACGGGATTTTTAAGCATGGCGGAACAGGATGCTTTTTACAGCATGTCCATGGAGGAGAGAGGAAAGGATTATGGGATGTCCGGCGGACGGGAGGGCTGTGAGCGGCAGATGCTTCGGTTTGGCAGTTTGGAGAGCCTTGGGTATGAGGAGGATTTTCCGATTGTATGTCTGGCGGTGAAGCCTCTGTCGGAAAAATTTGCGGAGGCTCTGGCCCACAGGGACATACTGGGAGCTGTGATGAACCTTGGCATAGACAGAAGCAATCTGGGGGACATTTTTATAGAAGGAAAGGCGGCCTGGCTGTTTTGCACGGAGAAAATCGCGCCTTATCTGATAGAGAACCTGCAAAAGGTAAGGCATACCCATGTAAAGTGCAGCATAGCGGATGCGGAAAAAGAGCTGCCGGTGAAAGAGCCGGAGGAAATGCATTTTACCGTTGCTTCCGAAAGGGCTGACGGAATGGTCGCAAAGATCTACAATTTGTCCAGAAGCCAGAGCCTGGAGCTTTTTAGGGGGAAGAAGATATATGTGAACGGCAGGCTGAATGAGAATAACAGCTATGTGATGAAGAGCGGGGATATCGTTTCCGTCCGGGGGCATGGGAGGTTCGTATATTATGGGGCGGACCATGAGACGAAAAAGGGAAAATGGAGCGTGTCAGCGGGCATATATCGGTAATGCGGCGGACGAAGGAGGAAAGCTATGTATTCGTATACCATGGCGCAGTGGTTATTTTTCTTTTATTTTTACTGTTTTTTTGGATGGTGCTTTGAATCGTCCTATGTTTCTTTGAAAAACAGACATCCGGTAAACAGGGGCTTTATGCGGGGCCCGTTTCTCCCTTTGTATGGAAGCGGGGCGGTCATGATGCTGATCGTATCCATGCCGTTCCAGCACAACCTGGTTTTGACTTATATTGCGGGATGCATCGGGGCGACGGCGCTTGAATATGTGACGGGAGTGACGATGGAAGCCTTGTTCAAGGTGAGGTATTGGGATTACTCTAACCAAAGGTTTAATTTCCAGGGACAGATCTGCTTGAGTTCCACGCTGGCATGGGGCGGATTGACCATATTGATGACAAGAGTGGTGCATAAGCCCATCGAGCAGATGGTGCTGTCCATACCGGAGGGTGTTCTTTCTGTGGCAGTATTTGTGCTGACTGTTTATATTGTGGCGGATTTTACCCTGTCCTTCAAGACGGCGATCGATCTGCGGGATATTCTTATGAAAATGGAAGCGGCCAGGGAAGAGCTGGAACGGGTGCAGAAGCGTCTGGATGTGATTATTGCGGTTTCCAATGAGGAATGGGAAACGAAGGTGCGGGAATATAATGAGAAGAAACAGGAACGCAGCGCAAGGGCGGACGAGCTGATCACAGGAATCGAAGAACGCCTGGGAAGCCTGAAAGAAAAAATACAGAGCGGGATTTCCTTGTATCCTGACAGCATGAAAGAAGAGATTCAGGAGCTGCGCATGAAATATAGGCTGAATGCGGAAAGCCGGAGGCAGCTTGGTATGCTGAAAGATTTTTATAAACGTCAGATGATCAAAGGAAATCCGATGATGGTATCGAGGCGGTTTAAGGATGCCCTTCAGGAACTGAAGGAAACGGCGGATGAGAGATTGAAAAAATAAAGGGAGCTTATGCTCCCTTTTGATGTGTGTAAAAATGTTCCGTCATATGCAGCTGCGCTTTGCGCTTATGCCCTTTATACAATGCCAGAAATTTATTATAGACCCAGAAAGAATAAATGAGAACGTCGTTGATCCGTCCGATCTTTTGTTTTGTAGTAAACATGTACCGTTCCCCGCCGGAATAGATGGAGGTATCGGAACGCAGGGCGTAGATCAGGTCGGTTTCGTTTTTGATTTGGGCATCGATCATGGTATAGCCCATGCCGGCGCAAAGCCCTTTATGGGAATCGCTGCCGCCGATCCCGGGTTTATGGAAACGCTTCGCCAGTTCGGAAGCCGCCCGGTTGGATTCCGGCTCTTCACAGGCATTATAGGTTTCGATAAAATCAAAACGGGAAACCAGATCCCGCGTTCTCTTTCCGCGCCTGGTATTCATAAGGCTTAAATATTTTTCCCCGCAGGGATGCGCCGGGCCGAGGATTCCCCCGAAATGATGGACGATATCGACCAACAGGCCTACAGGAAGCCCGCGAAGCTCTAAAATAGGCAGTTTTACCCCTGTGGGCATAATAACAATAATATGCCCAGCGTCAATCGTGTCGTATTCAATCCCTTTCAGGACGACAAAGTCCTCGAAATCTTTGTCCGTGTCCCGGATACTTTTCTGATAATGGCGGTATGCCTTATAGGAATTGTGGTCGGTAATGAGCATGCCCTGGTATCCTTTTTCACGCAGGGCGAGAATGGTTTCATAAAGTGTGATTTTGCCATCCAAGGATCCTTCCTTTGTATGGCAGTGCATATCCAGTTTCAAGCGATACCTTCTTTCTTTGTGGATAGATGGCGGCCGGATCATTGCCGGCGGTTATCGGTTTCAGCCAGGCGGCGGTATTTCTTACAGCCGTTTGCCGCACTTCTCTTCGCAGTATTTGCAGCGGTAGATTTCTTTTTGTTCATCGGACAAAATGAATATATGCGGCAGTTCCTGTTCAATAGAAGTGATGCATCTCGGGTTTTTGCATTTGATGATATTGCGGATTTCCTTAGGAAGCGCAAGTTCCTTTTTATCCACGATCTCGCCGTCCTTAATGACGTTTACCGTAATATTATGGTCGATAAAGGCAAGAACGTCAAGATCCAAGGTGTTAATATCGCATTCCACTTTCAGGATATCCTTTTTTCCCATTTTATTGCTTCTGGCATTTTTGATAATGGCAACGGTGCAGTCGAGCTTATCCAACTGGAGATGATGATAGATGGAAAGGCTTTTGCCCGCCGCTATATGGTCTAAAACAAAGCCTTCTTCGATTTTTCCTACGTTTAACATAGTATCAGTATACCTCCTTTAGCGGTTTTTATTTCGTGGATTCGAGCAAAGTGAGAATCAGCGCCATGCGGACATATACGCCGTACTGCACTTGTTTAAAGTAAGCGGCTCTTGGATCGTCATCCACTTCCACGGAAATCTCGTTGACGCGGGGAAGCGGATGGAGAACCAGCATGTCCTGTTTGGCAAGGGCCATTTTTTCTTTGTTCAGGATATAGAAATCCTTTAAACGGACATAATCTTCTTCATTGAAAAAGCGTTCCCTTTGCACCCTCGTCATATACAAGAAATCCAGGCGGGGCATGATCTCTTCCAGTCGGATGACCTCCTCATAGGAAATATTTTTTTCTCTCAGCATTTCCGTGATATAATCGGGAACCCGCAGTTCCTGGGGGGAGATAAAAATAAAATGCACGTTGGGATAGCGCACCAGCGCATTGATCAGCGAGTGGACGGTTCTGCCGAATTTCAGGTCCCCGCAAAGGCCGATGGTGAAATTTCCCAAAGAGCCTTTTAAAGAACGGATGGTGAGCAGGTCCGTCAATGTCTGGGTCGGATGCTGGTGGCCGCCGTCGCCGGCATTGATAACCGGGATGGAGGATTTTTCCGCAGCGACCATAGGAGCGCCCTCCTTATGGTGGCGCATGGCGCAGATGTCCGCGAAGCAGGAAATAACCCGGATGGTGTCGGACACGCTTTCCCCTTTGGAAGCGGAAGAAGAAGCGGCATCGGAAAAACCGATGACGCTGCCGCCCAGGTTCAGCATGGCCGCTTCAAAACTGAGCCTTGTGCGGGTGCTGGGTTCGTAAAAACAGGTGGCAAGTTTCTTGCCTTCGCACATTCTCGCATATTTTTGCATATTGTTCTCGATATCATTGGCCAGATCAAAGAGCTGGTCCAGTTCTTCGACCGTGAAATCAAGGGGACTCATTAAATGTCTCATGGTGAATATTCCTTTCTGATCGTAACAAACGCTGTCACGCTTTGCGAGTCAGCTTATTGTAACAAACGCTGTCACGCTTTGCGAGCCAGCTTATTGTAACAAACGCTGTCACGCTTTGCGAGCCAGCTTATTGTAACAAAATCGAAGAGAACCAATGTTCTCTCCGATTTAAAAATGTTTCTGCTTCTATTATGTATGGGATAGATAGGATAACAGATCCTCCACGGATTTGCGCCGGGGCGCTGCCGGTTCCTCTGCCGGATAACCGATGGGGATCAGTGCGATGACCTCCCGGTCTTCGGGAAGGTTTAAAAGTTCCCCTGCTTTTTCATCGTCAAAAATACCTTCGATCACGCTGCCGATGCCATGCTCGTAAGCGGCGAGGCAGAAAGACTGGGATGCGATGCCGGCATCGAACATCTGCCAGGAGTCCCCCCTTCTTGTAGTGAAAGAACCGTCCCTTTCATAGCCGCATCTGTTTTTTATGGCAGCGATGACAATTAACATCGGCGCTCCCTTGATAATAGCGCCGTTATTGGGAAATGCGGAAGTACATTCGTCAGCAATCTTATCCTTTAATTCGCCCTCCACTGCAATATAACGCGCGATCTGCGTATTTTTCCAGCTGGGGGAATAGGATGCCGTCTCGATGATCTCCTCAAGCAGGGAATGGTCGATCGGCTGGTCAGTGAATTTACGGATGCTCCTGCGTCCTTTGATACATTCTTTTGCTGTCATTCGCTACCTCCTTTAAAGCAGTTATTGTTTTATAAATTTGTTTGGCATCATGAAATACTTCCTATTTCATGAAATGCTCCTTATTTCATGATATGCTCCTTATTTCATGATATCATAACGCAGGAACGCTTTCAACTCGAAAAGGAAAATCCTTTGAAAATTTTAAGACTTGTGGTGGGAAAACATATTGCATTTGGAAGGATATAGGGATACGGTAATATCTTTAAAGAAAGATTTATTTTATGTCTTTCATGATTTTTAAATTGTATTTTTACATTCCAACTCCGTTCGCTTAAAATCCAAGCATTGTTTTCTGATGGCAAAATTCTGTTATAGCGCAGCTATTTTTTTGTCTACGAAGTCAAACAACAAGCTCCACATATCAAAATCTGTATTCAGATATAGGTTTCTTTCCAGCTCCGTGATTCTCTCGATTATTTCTTTTTTTAATTCATGGTTCTCATTGAAACAGTTGATTTCGTATTCTTGATGACTATTTTCCAGAAATTTGCTTCTCATGATATCTGGTGGACACAATGAACATATTTCTTCAAGAATATCTGCGTCATTATCATCGGTGATTGCCCGAAATGCCCGAATAATTTGGGGAGCATAGTGTCCAATAGAATTTTCCAAAAATGTAAAAATTCCTTCCATAGTCAGCTCTGTATCAAACGCAATTATAAAATAAGCAACTTGAATAAAATCTGCCCATCTCGACCACTGTTCCACTTTACAGCAGTCCCACATATCCAAGGAAAGCTTTTCACAAAGTGTTTCACCAGTGTACTGATTAATATCTATATCGCTGCCGTCTATCCATTGCATCCATCTGTCCTCCATAACTTTCAATTTATGTATTTGATTATAAAATATTTGCCAGTCACCCACAATACATATTTCTTCTGCCCGGCCGCATTCCATCCGTCCGCCGCATATTTTCTCCGGCTTGAAATCCCGGCAGCAAAATAGTATACTGGGAAAATAGCAGGAATCGGAAAATGAGGAGGCTTGGATGGCGAAAAAGAAATATTATGCGGTCAGGAAAGGGCTGCGGACAGGAATATTCGAAAGCTGGCAGGAATGCCAGGCGGTCGTATCGGGATATGGGAATGCGGAGTACAAGAGCTTTTCTTCCAGGGAGGAAGCGCAGGATTATTTGGGCGGGACGGATGCAGGGCCGGATGGGGCGACTTCGGAAGAGGATTTTGGGCAGGAACCTGGAAAAGTGATCGCGTACGTGGACGGAAGCTATGACGATAAGTTGAAAAAGTATTCGTTTGGATGCATTCTCCTGCTGCCTTCCGGCGATATTGTGAAAGAATCCGGGAACGGGGACAATCCGGAGTCGCTGGCGATTCGGAATGTGGCGGGGGAGATGCTTGGCGCGATGTATGCCGTAAAATGGGCGATGGTCAATGGCTATACGGAAATCGAACTGCGGTATGATTATGAAGGGATTGAAAAATGGGTGCAGGGAATATGGAAGGCGAAAAATGAGCTGGCGCAGAAATATGCGGCGGCAATGAACGACTGGAAGAGATCCATACGTATTTCCTTTTTGAAGATTGCAGCCCATTCCAATAACAGGTATAATGATATGGCAGACGAGCTTGCCAAATCGGCGCTGATCCATGGAAACGGGATTCCCAGGATCAGCAGGCATCATGCAGAGCAAAGTTAAGGAAAAGGAGAAAAAGCGATGGAATATGTGGAAAGAAAAAGGCTGCTGTTTTTCGGCTTGCCATGGACGTTTACGAAGTATACGGTAAGGGAGGATGATGTGGTGATCAACAGCGGCTTTCTGAAAACCTGTGAGAATAACTGCTATATGTATAAAATTCAGGACGTGGAGCTGCAAGTATCCCTGATGGAGCGGATTTTCGGTCTCGGGACGGTGGTATGCTATACCGGCGACACGACCCATCCGAGGCTGCTGCTGGAACGGATTAAAAACGCAAAAGAAATCAAGGATTATATCCTGAAAGAATCGGAAGAGGCCAGAAGGAAGAGAAGGACATTGAATACGCTGAATATCGGTTCCGAAGGAATAGATGATATAGACGATAGGGATTAGTTTATTTTTCATCGGTTTCCCTGACTAGGCGCTCGAAAAGAAGCCCGGCGAAAATCCAGCAGGGCAGATAATCCAGGCGTACGACTTTTTTGATGTTCCATTTGGAACGTTCGTAATTCCATGGGCAGAGTTCGCGGCGCATTAAAAGGGAACCGGTGACGAATTCGCCGATAAAGATAAGGACGGCGTAAACAAAACCGCGCACGAGGAAATGGCATTTTTTTATCATGCTGCATATGGGCGCAAGGAAAGCGGCCATGCCGTATATGGGAAACATCCAGATGGAAGTGTTTCCGTTTAGGGTGAATTCCCTCCTGCGGAAGGAATTCAGGGCGGTAAAGGATATCTCCAGGCACCAGCCGAGGATACCGCAATGGATGAAGTTATGCACTATTTTTTTCATAGGCATAGTATTTCCTGTTTTTGGGGAAATATACTGGGAAATCCGGCAGACAGAAAGGAGTATGGTTATTAGGATGAAAGATACAGCGGTAGAGATGGCAAAGAGGCTGCTGGTGGACAGTATCTGGAAAAGCGCCAATCTGGAAGGACTGGGAACTACTTTCCCGAAAACAGAAGCGATACTTGCGAATGCCCCTACGACGACCAAAACGGAAGAGGTGTTGTTTGTTATTAATATGAAACGGGCATGGCAGTTTTTATTGGATAATTTGACATATCATAATAGCATCATGCTTCTGCGAGAGTATGACAAGATTGTTGGAGAATTGTTATTTCACTATGCTGGTGAAATAAGGACGATCCCGGTACAGATCGGGGGTACGTCCTGGGAGCCTGAGATGCCGCATACGGGAGTTATTATGGAATCTATCGAAGAGATGGAACGGATAGAGGATATTGAGTTAAAAGCATTGAAGTATTTCTGTTATATTGCCCGGACGCAAATGTTTATTGACGGGAATAAGCGGGTAGCGCAGCTAATGGCGAATAAAGTTTTAATAGAGAATAATGTCGGCATTTTCCAAGTTCCGATCGAACTGCTGGAACAATTTAAAGAGCTGCTCATTCAGTTTTATGAAAGTGGGGATGATGGGAAAATCATAGAATTTATGAAAGAATATTGTATCAGGCACTTAGCGTAGTGTGAGAAGAGTTTCTAACCACTCGCAGCAAAGGCTGCTTCGCGGAGAAACTCTAGACTTGCGTTGCAAGTCTTTCTCACACCGAAAAATGCCTGAAAAGCGGCATTTTTCATCGGGATTTGCCCCAAATACGGGCATTTTTCCTAGGTTTTCGTTCCGGTTATCATTTCTTTATTTCTTTTTCTCTTCTTTCGCTTGTTCCTCAAGAGCCGCTTTTTCGGCTGCGTCAAAAACGGTGACGTTGACAGGACCCGTGGTCGGGGTTTTGTACATCGGCGTGTCGCTGTCGAAGACGGTGAAGTAAACGTAGTCGGAAGTGATATTCACATTGGTGTAATTGCCGGAGGCCACCACTTCGTTCTGGCTGCCGTCGATATACATGCGCTTGAGGGCCGGGTCGCTGGTGGAATTTTTCTGGTAATAAATATAGTCCCCGTGGATATTAAATAAGTCCACCCTGTCCTCGGTCAGCACCTGGATGCTGTTCTCTACCGGGAAATAACGGCACAGGCGGTAGTTGTTGGCAACATCCATATAGTAATAATATCCGTTGTAATAAATGGGGTTCCATACATCGGCCCCTGTCCACTGGACGGCGACGGAATGGTTATAAGTGTTCATCGTATACAAGTAATGGTCGTCCTGGGTGCCGCTGAAATATATGACGCCGTCTACGATGCAGGCCGGGTTGACCAGGTAATCCGCCACCAGTATGTCTTCAGATTTATCGATTTTGATTTTATAAAGCTCCGTGCCGTTTTGGTTGTAATTGCTGAAATTCTGGTAAAAAAGATAATTGCCGCAAAGCTGGATCGTTATGGCGTTGCCTCTTTTGAGGCAATGCGCGTCTTTTCCATTGAGCTTGCTGCGGAAAATACCGTAATTGCGCTGTACATAACTTTCCCCCTTTTTGGCGCTGTCCATATAATAATAGAGATAGTGGGAGTCGGCGTTGATGGATGTCACCTTGGAGGTGCTCAGCTTTTTCATGTCCGTTCCGTCAGGGTTCATGGAATAAAGGCAGCCGTCGTCATAGAGATTGGAAAAATAGACGATGCCTTCCGATTCGCAGAAAAGCCCTCCGTTATTCAGATTTCCCGCCGTGTTGCCGTTGACATAGCCTTTGTTCATTTTTACCCGCTGGGATAAAAGCATGAATACCATGACCGAAGCGAAAATGAGTATGGCGACTGCGGCGATTATAATGGTTCTTGTTTTCTTTTTCATCGTTTTAACCTCTTAGCTGGACTGATTTTGTCAAATAAATTATAAACGGTTATCCACTTGCTATCAAGTGGGTTTTGTTATAAGATTAAAAAAGATTAGCGTGAAAAGTACTTCTAAAGCTCACGCCAAAGGGCGTTTCGCTAAGAAGTACTAGATTTGCTTCGCAAATCTTTTTCACGCAGAAAAATGCCTGAAATACGGCATTTTTCATAGGGATTTGCCTAAAAAACAGGCATTCTTCATAGGGATTTGCCCAAAGTAAGGGTATTCTTCCCATAGATTGGCATCGTCGGAAGGCGGTATGGAGGTGGAGTATGGATTTGGCGGATTTGAGGGAACAGATTGACGGGATCGATAAGCAGATCGTGGAGTTATATGAGCGGAGAATGGACATTTCGAGGCAGGTCGCGGAATATAAAATCGAAACGGGGAAAAAGGTGTTCGATAAGGAAAGGGAAGAGGAGAAGCTGCGGAAAGTAAAATCCATGACAGGGGATGAGTTTAACCGCCATGGGGTGGAGGAGCTGTTCGAGCAGATCATGTCCATGAGCAGGAAGCTGCAATATAAAATGCTGGCGGAAAAGGGGGGCATGGGAAGGCTTCCTTTTATGGAAGTGGATAGCCTGGAGAAAGAAAAAGCGAGGGTGGTTTTCCCGGGGGCGGAGGGCGCTTATACCCAGGAAGCCATGAAGCGTTTTTTTGGCAAAGATGTGAACAGTTTCCATGTGGATACATTCCGCGATGCGATGATCGCCATTGACGAGGGAAGGGCGGATTACGCGGTGCTGCCGATCGAGAATTCCACGGCGGGCATCGTGAATGAAATCTATGATATGCTGGTGGAATTCGAAAATTATATCGTAGGGGAACAGATCATAAAAATCGAACATTGCCTGATGGCGATGCCGGGAACGAGGCTGGAGGAAATAAAGACCGTATATTCCCACCCACAGTCACTGATGCAAAGCTCCAAATATCTGCGGGAACACGCTTCCTGGCGGCAGATCGGCATGGATAACAACGCTTTTGCGGCCAGAAAGGTAGCGGAGGACGGGGATGGGACACAGGCGGCGATAGCCGGCGCCCATGCGGCGGAAACATATGGACTGGAAATACTGGAAAAGGGAGTGAACCGGTCCAGCGCCAATTCCACCCGCTTTATTATTGTGACGAATCGGAAGATCTTTTCGAAAGATGCGGGAAAAGTCAGCATTTGTTTTGAAGTTCCCCATGAAAGCGGCTCCCTTTACCATATGCTTTCGCATATCATTTATAATAACCTGAATATGAATCGGATAGAAAGCCGGCCCGTGGAAGACCGGAACTGGGAATACCGTTTCTTTATCGATTTTGACGGCAACCTTGGGGACGGCGCGGTGAAAAATGCCCTGCGGGGGCTCCGGGAAGAGGCTAGGAATATGAGGATATTGGGCAATTACTAACGGGAAGAGAAATTCTAAGGCTTGCGCGAGGGGGCATTGGAACATGAGAGAGCGGGAATTGATCGTATATAGGAATTTGGAGGACGGCGGGCTGGTGGGCGATATGGCCTGGCTGATGGAAAATTGCGGGAAAAAAGAGGGAGGCTTGGAGCTGGATGCGGGAGAGGGACGAAAGAAGAGCCGTTCTTTGTTGTACCATTGTATGCATCAGCTGCTGGAAATGGCAGGACACCATGGTTTTTATGGGAATTTGTGGCATTGCTGCCTGGCGAACCTTCTGGTAAATAATGAAAACAGTTACAGCATGGCATGTGAAATGCGGGGGGAAGTGCAGGGGACGATCAACCATGCCGTGCTTCATGATATGGCTATCTTTAAAGAATGGTATGACTATGATTTCAGGGAGATGATGGACCGGCTTGATGTATGGGAATTTGAACTCGTTCTGGATTACGACAGCTGCGAGCGGGAAAGCAAGGTGTATAACAGGCGCATTTGCAAGCGGATCTGCAATCTGGCAAAACGGTTCCAGCAGGATCGTTCCGCAGAGGAGATGAAAGCGACCCTGACGGAGTTTTACCGGGAATACGGCGTGGGGAAATTCGGGCTGCATAAGGCGTTCCGCATCGTGCATGGGGAGCAGGGGGCGGATATTGTTCCTATTTTAAATATGGCGCATGTACATTTGGATGATTTGGTGGGCTATGAGATTCCGAAAAGGAAGCTGATCGAAAATACGGAAGCTTTTGTGGAAGGAAGGAAGGCGAATAACTGTCTGTTGTTCGGCGATGCCGGGACGGGAAAATCTTCCAGCATGAAAGCGGTGGCCAATACGTATTATGATAAGGGGCTTCGCATGATCGAGGTGTACAAGCACCAGTTCCGGGATCTGAACGATGTGATCGCGCAGATCAAGAACCGCAATTATAAGTTTATTATATATATGGACGACCTCAGCTTTGAGGAGTTCGAAACCAAATATAAATATTTAAAGGCTGTCATCGAAGGAGGGCTGGAGAAAAAACCGGAAAACGTGCTGATTTATGCCACTTCCAACCGAAGGCATTTGATTAAGGAAACCTTTGCGGATAAAGAAGGGCGCAGGGACCAGCTGCATGCCAGCGATACGGTTCAGGAAAAGTTGTCTTTGGCCTTCCGCTTCGGGGTGACGATCTTCTTTGGCGCGCCGGATAAGCGCCAGTTCCAGGAAATCGTCAGCGCATTGGCGGAAAGGAACGGCATCAGGATGCCAAAAGAAGAACTTCTGGCGGAGGCGAACCGATGGGAGCTGTCCCATGGCGGACTTTCGGGAAGGACGGCGCAGCAGTTTATTGATTATTTGTTGGGTTTGGGAAAGCAGGAATGAGAAAAAGGGAAAGGCAGGAGATGGGATGAAAACATTTGCGGCGATTGATGTAGGTTCTTTTGAACTGTCCATGAAGATATTTGAAATATCTTCCAAGTCCGGCATGCGTGAGATCGATCATATCAGCCATCGGATCGACCTGGGGACGGAAACCTACGCGACCGGGAAAATGGCGAGGGAGAGGGTGGATGAACTGTGTCGTTACCTGAACGAGTATACAAAGATTATGAAGAGCTACCGGGTATCGGAATACAGGGCTTACGGCACGAGCGCTATCCGGGAAACGGAGAATACGAGCATTATTCTGGATCAGATCCAGCAGCGGACGGGGATCAAAATGGGGGTGCTCAGCAATTCGGAGCAACGGTTCCTGGGCTATAAGGCGATCGCGTTCAAAGGAGAGGATTTTAATAAGTTTATCGAGAAAGGAACGGCGATCGTGGATATCGGCGGCGGGAGCATACAGATATCCCTGTTTGACAATGACAAGCTGATGGCGACCCAGAATATGCGCCTCGGCGTGCTGCGTCTCCGGGAAATACTGAGCCATCTGGATGTCGGGACTGCCCAGTATGAAGCGCTGATTACGGAGATGGCCAATTCCCAGCTGTCGGTATTTAAAAAACTATACCTGAAAGATAAGCAGATTAATAATGTCATTATCGTGGACGATTATATCAATGCTTTGGTGCAGAAGAGATTTTTTTCAGAAAAAGTGGGGGAACCCATCGAAGCCAAATCCTTCCACAAGCTGATGAAGCTGGTGGGGGAGAAAACGCCCCAGGACTTGACGAGGATATTCGATATGCCCCAGGAGAGCATCGAACTGTTGTACATATCCTATGTGCTGTTGAAAAGGGTGATCGGCGTGATGGACGTGGAAATGCTCTGGGCTCCGGGAGTAACTTTGTGCGACGGCATCGCTTACGAGTATGCGCAGGATCATAAGATTATACTGCCGGAACACGATTTCGAGCAGGACATTCTTGCCTGCGCCCAGAATATCGGCAAGCGTTATATGGGAAGCCGGAAACGCGGGGAGACGCTGGAGAAGATCGCGCTGACGATTTTTGACAGCATGAAGAAAGTCCACGGCCTGGGGCAGAGGGAACGGCTGCTTTTGCGGCTGGCGGCGCTGCTGCACGACTGCGGCAAGTACATCAGCATGGTCAATCTGGGAGAGTGTTCCTACAGCATCATTATGGCGACGGAAATCATAGGTCTGTCCCATATCGAAAGGGAGATCGTGGCGAATGTGGTAAAATTCAACCACGAGGAATTTGAATATTACGAGGTGCTGCGGACATCCATCCTGGATCAGGAGGCATATTTGAAGATTGCCAAGCTGACAGCGATTCTAAGGGTCGCGAATGGGCTGGACAGGAGCCACAAGCAGAAGTTCAAAGATGTAAAAACCGTGCTGAAGGATGATGTGCTGACGATTACTGTGGACACCAATGAGGATATTACGCTGGAAAAAGGAATGTTCAGCCACAGGGCCGACTTTTTTGAAGAAGTCTACAGCGTGAAACCAGTGATCAAACAGAGAAGGAATTTTTGATGGAGGAAAACAGGAATTATGAATGGAAAGGAAATGGAGAAAAAGAATGGGGAAATTACTTTTTCGGATCCCCGTTATTATACAAACCGTGAACTGAGCTGGATCTTGTTTAATAAAAGAGTGCTGAGCGAAGCGAGGGATAAACATATTCCTCTTTTCGAGAGACTGAAATTCCTGAGTATTACTGCCTCGAACCTGGATGAATTTTTTATGATCAGGGTGGCATCTTTGAAAGATATGGTTCATGCAGGCTATATGAAGCCGGATATTGCGGGGCTGAATCCGTCAGAGCAGCTGAAGATGCTCAATGAGATAACGCATGATCTGGTAAACCAGCAGTATAGTACATACAACAGATCGCTGTTGCCGCTTCTTCTGGCAAACGGCCTTAGGATCGTGGAACACCACGAGGATCTGACAGCAAAAGAAGCCGCTTATGCGGACAAATATTTTGAGGAAAACGTGTATCCGGTTTTAACGCCCATGGCGGTGGATTCCTCCCGCCCGTTTCCGCTGATCAGGAATAAGACATTGAATATCGGGGCTTTGGTAAAGAAAAAGGAGGGGAAGGCAGAGAAAGAAGGCAAGGCAGTAAAGGAAGGCAAGTCGCCGAAAGAGGGCAGAACGGAAAAAGCAGGAAAAACGGAGCTGGAGTTCGCTACGGTCCAGGTACCCAGCGTGCTTCCGCGAATTATTCCTATCCCGTCGGA
Source organism: uncultured Lachnospiraceae bacterium (assembly GCA_910585965.1). Lineage (GTDB taxonomy): Bacteria > Bacillota > Clostridia > Lachnospirales > Lachnospiraceae > Kineothrix. The sequence goes on along the minus strand of CAJUHH010000008.1, from coordinate 47,338 downwards.
AAAGGAAGGGGAGAGGGCGGTTATCCTGCTGGAGGAGATTATCGAGAGGAATATTGAAAAACTGTTTTTGAATTACTATATTGTCTGCAGCAGCCCGTTCCGTATTATGCGCAATGCGGATCTGACGATTGAGGAGGACGAGGCCGAGGATCTGCTGAAGGAGATCGAGAAGCAGTTAAAGAAGAGGCAGTGGGGACAGGCGATCCGTCTGGAAGTGGAAAGCGGCATCGATAAACGGCTGTTAAAAATTATTAAAGATGATTTATCGATTGAAGGAGAAGACATTTACCAGATCGACGGCCCTTTGGATCTGACCTTTTTAATGAAAATGTATGGACTGGAAGGGTTCGGCCATTTGAAGGAATCCTCCTATCTGCCGCCGCAGCCTGTGCCGGAGCTGCCGGAGGACTGCAATATTTTTGACGAGATCAGGAAAGGGGATATCCTGCTTCATCATCCGTACCAGAGTTTTGCGCCGGTGGTGAATTTTATTAAGACGGCGGCGAAGGATCCCGATGTATTGGCGATCAAACAGACCTTGTACCGCGTCAGCGGCAATTCGCCGATCATAGCGGCGCTCGCCCTGGCGGCGGAAAATGGGAAACAGGTGTCGGTGCTGGTGGAATTAAAGGCCCGTTTTGATGAAGAGAACAATATCGTATGGGCGAAGATGCTGGAAAAAGCAGGCTGCCATGTTATTTACGGGCTGGTGGGGCTGAAGACACACAGCAAGATTACGCTGGTAGTGAGAAAGGAAGAAGACGGCATCCGCCGCTATGTCCATCTTGGAACCGGCAATTATAATGATGCGACGGCAAAGCTTTATACGGACGTGGGCATGTTTACGTGCAGCAGGCCGATCGGGGAAGATGCCACGGCGGTGTTCAATATGCTCTCCGGCTATTCGGAACCCCGCACATGGAATAAATTGTCCATCGCCCCTCTCTGGCTGAAGGATAAATTCCTCTATTTGATAAAGCGGGAGAAGCAGTATGCGCAGGCCGGCAGGCCCGCCCATATCATTGCCAAAATGAATTCCCTTTGTGACAAGGATATTATTGAGGCTCTGTATGAAGCCAGCGCGGCAGGGGCGAAAATCGAATTGATTATACGGGGGATCTGTTGCCTGAAGGTAGGAGTCCCGGGCGTGAGCGAGAATATCAGCGTGCGTTCCATCGTAGGCAATTTCCTGGAGCATAGCCGGATCTTTTACTTTGAAAACGACGGTTCGCCGGAAATGTACTGCGCCAGCGCCGACTGGATGCCGCGTAATCTGGAACGGCGGGTGGAGATTCTTTTCCCGGTGGAGGAAACGGGGTTAAGGAAGAAACTGATGCATATTTTGGAAGGGGAATTGAAGGATACGGTAAAGGCCCACGTGCTGAAGCCGGATGGAACTTACGATAAAGTGGATAAGCGGGGGAAGGTTATTTACAATTCCCAGCTGGAATTCTCCCTGGAGGCCAGGGCGGCGGCCGGACTGGGCAAAAAGGCGGCGGACGACCGCGTGTTCATACCGGAGATGCACCATGAATAGGATCGGGCGCGTGATTCTGGCCTCGGCATCGCCCCGGAGGAAAGAGCTGCTGGAACAGATCGGCATCGCCTATGAAACGATGCCAAGCGGGGCCGATGAGAATACCGAAAAGCAGCAGCCCGAGGATGTGGTACTCGAACTTTCCCTGCGGAAAGCGTCGGATATCCACGTCAGGCTGGAGGAAAAGGGAGAAGACGGATATACAGTGATCGGCGCGGATACGGTAGTTTCTTTTCAGGGAGAGGTGATGGGAAAACCGAAGGATGAAGAGGATGCCAGAAGGATGCTTGGCATGCTGCAAGGCAATACCCACCAGGTGTACACGGGCGTGGCGCTGTGCATAAAAAAACGGGGGAAGCCGGTTCGGTTCCGTACTTTTTATGAAAAAACGGATGTATCCATGTACCCGATGTCGGAAGAGGAAATCCGGGATTACGTGGCGACGGGGGAACCGATGGACAAGGCAGGAGCCTATGCGGTGCAGGGCGGATGCGCGGCGTATATTCAAGGCATTTGCGGAGATTATAACAACGTAGTGGGTCTGCCGGTGGGAAGGCTCTGGCAGGAACTGAAAATAGAAGATAACGGGAATATCCCGGGAATGGAAGGATAAACGGAAGAAATGATTCGATTGATAGCGAGCGATATAGACGGAACATTGATTAAAGACTCAACGCCGGATCTTTATCCCGAAATGGCGGATGCCATCCGGGAATTGAAGAAACGGGACATTTTATTCTGCGCGGCAAGCGGCAGACAATATGAAAGCATTCGGAATGTTTTCCGAGATATCAAAGAAGGCATTGTATTCATTGCGGAGAACGGCGCGCAGATCAGATACCAGGAAAAGGATATCCAGCTGACGCTGATGAAGCGGGAATATGCAGAGGCGATCATCCGCCAGATCCGGGAATATGACGGGATATGCGATATCATGGTATCCACGCCGAACGGCGGCCTGGTGGAGTCGAGGAATAAGGCGTTTGTGGATCTGCTGACCTATGGCTACCGGAATAAATTCACCCTGGTGGACGATGTGCTGGAAGCGGATGCGGAGATTATTAAGATAGCCGTATATCAGAAGGACAGCATAAGGGAGCTGGGGGAGGGCGTGCTGATTCCCCAATGGGGCGACAAGGTAAAGGCATGCATGTCCGGCGATGAATGGGTGGATTTTATGGATCTGTCCGTGGATAAGGGGAAGGCGCTTGCTTTTATACAGGATTATTTCCATATATCCAAAGAAGAAACGATGGCATTCGGGGATAACAATAACGATATCGGCATGATGCGGGCGGCAGAAGAAAGCTATGCGGTGGAGAACGCCAGGGAGGAAGTAAAGGCGGCGGCAAAGCATATTTGCCCGTCTTATCTGGAAAAAGGAGTATATCGGGTAGTAAAGGACTTGATTCTTGCCTGAGGACGTAGTGTGAGAAGAACTTCTAACGCTCATGCCAGAGGGCATTTCGCGAAGAAGTTCTAGACTTGCTTTGCAAGTCTTCTCACACAAGAGAATGCCCAGAAAACGGGCATTCTCCGCACAGATTTGTGTCACTGCACAGCAGCGACATGGGGGATAGTGTGAGAAGAACTTCTAACGCTCGCAGCAGAGGCTGCTTCGCGAAGAAGTTCTAGACTTGCTTCGCAAGTCTTTCTCACACCGAAAAATGCCCCAAATACGGGCATTTTTCATCCAGATTTGTGCCGCCGGGAGGCGGTATGGAGTTAGTGTGAGTAACATTGGGGGACTTGAAATCGGTTCCATGGATTTTATTAGGAAAGGAGGGAAGGATATGCATGAATATGATGATGCGGTTTTGGCATGTTTCCTGAAAAAACAAAGACAGCTTTTCCCGGAAGATGTGGCAGAAACCCCGGAAGAGGCGGAAGCGTTTCTGGAAGACTGTATGGCAGTCGTAGTGTCATCGGTGCGGGAAGTATCAGAATATTTTGAAGAAGCAGGCATCGATACGGAGGGCGCGGATGAAGAAGAACTACTGGGCACGGAAGAAGTGTTTGATATTGGCGACGGAAGGTATTTGATTGTGGAAGGTTAGTCGGTGGGGATGACTTGGGAGCAGGATTTTTTTACTTGGAAGGCGTGGAAGTAGGCGTTTTCCATGGGGATCCAGCGGGAAACGAAGTTTTTCAGCATTTCTTCCCCGTTGCGGGCGCGGATGCGGGCAACCTGGCAGTCGTAGGAGCAGGATAAAAATACCGAATATTGGTAAAGGCCGCGTAGTTCCGGGCGCATGCAGTAAGACCCTTCTATGATGGTAAGGGGCTTGGGGGAGAGAGTTATGGTGTCCCCATAGTTCATGATGTCGCAGCGGAAACGGCGGTAGGATACGTTGGAACCGTTTTGAAGAGGTTTCATGACTTCTTCGGCAAAGCGTTCATAATGGACATTTCCTCCCGGCTGGGCGAGGCGCTCCGGCGTACGGAGGCCGGGGGGAAGGAAGAAATCGTCCATTGGGATGACGTTACAGTCGAAATACATGGCCAGCAGACGGCTCAGCGTTGTTTTCCCGGAAGCGCAGTTGCCGTCGATGGCAAGAACAAGAGAGGCATTCTCCCGAAGGGAAGAATCCAAAGTGCGGATCAGCTGTAAAAAATCGGCATGGCTCTGCAGGACGACCCGGTAGGAGGGACGGTAGGCAAGATGGTAGGAGGCGCTGTGGCTGACAGAGGGGGCCTCCTGTTTTTTGTATTCTTCTAAGAAATCTTCCTGGCCGGGAAAGTAGGGAAGAAGGCAGTTTAAATTTTGTATGAATTTTTCCCGGTCGCCGTGTATCTCATTGGCTGTCTGGCAGAACATGGCGTTTAAAACCGGGAGTTCTTTTCTTTTCAGCGTATCGAGATAGATGCGCGTGAGGCCGTTCCCGATCGGCTCTGCTGCCAAAGGGGAAGAGGAATGGGGGATTTCTTCCCATTCCTCATAAAGCCTTTGCAGACAAGCTGGTTCATCGGAAACCATATGCCCGGGGCCTAATTCATTTTGATAAAGGAGCTTTATCCCGTCGATAAGCTCCATATGCGGATATTTAGTTAAGTGCGTCTGGATGAGCTGGTGAATCATATTCATAGTTGATAAAATGCGCTTTCTGTAATGCAACGATAATAATAGGTACTAAGATCAAATGGCAGATGATGCCGGGCATGGCGTTGAGGAAAGCGCCGGCAAGGAATGCCTGGAAGGAGAACTGTACCTGGCTGACTCCGGCGATAACGGTCATGACGGCCCCCCAGACAACGCGCCCTATAAGCATAGCTCCGATCAGGGAGATGTAAATGCCGGGAATGGTTTTCGGCAGTTTTTTGTAAAGAATCCCGGCTGTCGCGCCGTAAGCCGCCAGCTCGAAGGCCATCGCGGTTCCCGTAGGGAAAAGGGGCGGCATGCCGAACAGCATAAACCGAAGCAGCGGAGCCGCAAATCCTACAATAAGCCCATAAGGCCATCCGCAGATAAAGCCGCAGAGCAGGGCGGGGATGTGCATCGGCGACAGGGCGCTTCCGATCTGGGGAATCTGTCCGGTCAGAAAGGGCAGCACCATGCAGAGCGCGAGGCACAGGGCGGCATTTACCACATTTTTGACAGTTTCATTGTTTGTGTTTGGTTCTTTTTGCTTATGTTTCTTTGTTTTCATATGGAACAATCCTTTCCTAGTGAGATATCGCTGATGCGATGCCATAATATCTGCTTTCTTTACGGTGAAGTCAATATCCCGCAGCATTTGGCTTATTGCTCACGGAAATAGAAAATACCATAAAGAAATTATCCTTTTTCTAAAGGAATCCTTCGAAAAAAGGCTAATACCTTCATGGTATCGGTAAACGTCCGTTGTGAGATGCTTTTTCATCAAGAATTACAATCTTCTGATTGTACAGTATAGTTATTATAAACTGGGAGGGCCGGGGTGTCAAGGGTTGAAATAGAAATGGAAAGGCGGTATACTCGTTTTAGATAGGTAAAATGGCTGATGTGTTATTTGATAGGCTGAAGGAGGTGCTGGTATCGTGCAGAATTTATCTGAAATAAAAAATGTTCTCAGACCTGTTTTTCATACCTATGGCATTTCAAGTGCAATTTTGTTCGGATCTGTGGCAAAGGGGACAGCTAATGAAAAAAGCGATCTGGATTTGCTTGTGGACAGTAATTTACGGGGATTGCGTTTTGTGGGCTTTATGGAGGCAGTTCGGCGTGCAGTTGGGATGTCGGTAGATGTTTTTGATGTTTCTCATATTGAAGAGGGATCTAAAATTGATTATGAAATTCAATCTACAGGGGTGGTGATTTATGAAGAATGAAATTGTTATTCAGAAAATGCGTGGTTATGTGGCAAAATTGATGGATTATTGCTCTGGCTATACTTATGATAGTTTTACAGCAGATATGAAACTAGTGGATGCTTGTGTATTTAATCTGAGCCAGATTGGCGAATTATGCCGTTTTGTAGATAACGCATTTGCACAAAATCATCCAGAGATTCCTTGGCATGAGATGTATGGCCTGAGGAATCGAATTGTCCATGATTATGAAGGAGTAAATTTAAAGCTTGTTTGGGAAATCATCAGTGAGGATATTCCCGAACAAAGGGACAGCCTTCGCAATATATAAACCATACACAGGCAGGAACCGTTCGATCGGTTCCTGCCTGTCCTATTAAGCCTTAATATATTCTTCGATCATTTCCACCGCCCGGTCGATGCATTGTCCTAAGGGCGCCGCTCCGGGGACAGCCACCATAATATTGCATCGGGGCATGGGGATCAACACTTTCAGCGCGTCGCTTCTTCCCACTGCCTCCGCCATGCGGGGCGTGACCTCCCCTAAAATGGAATGGGGCATCACGATCGGCATTACTCCTGCGATAATATGGGATTTTCCCGCATTCAGGACAATAGCGTTTTCTCCCGTAGCGCCGTCATCGGCTCCTGCTTTCAGCATGGCATTTGTAGCGAGGGCGTTGGTGCCGAGGGCGCGGATCGTTACGTTTTCTGCTTCTGCCAGACGGGGGGCGAGCTTTTCAATCAGCTGCTTCCCGATGCCGCCTCCTTGTCCGTCAATAATGGAAATTAATATGTTTTCTGTCATGATGGCCTTTTCCTTTATCAATTTATACAAGCAAGCGGATGGATAAGCGGTAAGTCTTGCTTTCCCCTGCTTTCAATGTCTGGATATCCCGTTTATGGATGAATTCGTCATCCTCATCCGCAAAAATAGCCGCGCCGTTCCATGGTTCCAGGCAAAGGAAGGGGGCCTGTGCATTGACGGGGGTCCAGAAAGCGATGGTGGCGAAGTCAGGATAATCCATCTGAATTCCTTTGCCCGTAACGGAGTGGACCAGTTTGACGCTTTTTGATTTTATATGGGAGAAGACGAGAGCGTCGATATCAAAAAGGGAATAATCTAACGCCAAAGTGTCGCTGTTATCCAGATATCTTTTGGTATGGTTCGGATCAAACTGGGAATTTTCCAGGTCATAGACCGGGCTGTCGCATGTTTCCGCGAAAGGGAATTTCAGGATATAATCCGAAAATTTCTCCCCATCTTCCAGAGGACACATGAAACCTGGGTGTGCGCCGATATGGTAGTACATATCTTTATCGTCTTCGTTGGTGACGGTGTAGGAGGTATGGAGGCTGGAGCCGTCCAATTCATAAGTTTGCTGGAAACGGAAGCGGAAAGGATAGCATTTCAACGTTTCTTCGGTGGATTGGAAGGAGAAGGTTACTTTGTTGTCCCCGTCCATTTGATAGTCCATATCGATATCCCTTGCGAAGCCATGCTTGGGAATCTCATATTCCTGGCCGTTTATTATGGTTTTTCCGTTCCTCAGGTTGCCGATGGAAGGGAAGAGGAGCGGTGAGGAACGGGGCCAGAATTTAGGGTCAGAATTCCATACGAATTCTTTGCCCTCTTCGTTTTTGTAAGATTTTAATTCAGCACCCAGCGTTTCCAGTGTAACTGTATAACCTTGGTCTTTTAATGTGAGCAGCATAATCGTTTCATCCTTTCTTATTTTGATTTTTTATTTTATAGGTTTTATAAGGGAGGAGCCATGCAGCTTCCTCTTTTGATAAGCCGGAAAGGCAGTTCCACTTTCATTGGGATCCGTTTTCCGGTTTCTATCCGGTCAATCAATATTTTGGCTGTCATAATGCCCAGATCTTCCATCGGTATATGGATGGTAGTGAGCATGGGGGTGGTGTACTGGCATGTTTCGATATCGTCGATGCCGATGACGGACAGCTCTTCAGGAACCCGGCGGCCCAGTTCTTTGGCCGCTTTCATAGCGCCGATGGCCGTCAGATCGTTGGCGCAGAACAGGGCGGTAATTTCGCTGCCGGAAGATAAGAGCCGGATGGCAGCCCGGTAGCCGCCTTCTGTAGAAAGAGGGGTATCGATAATATGTTCCCGGTTCAGGGGCAGGGCGAGCTGGGATAACGCGTCCCAATAGCCCCGGTAGCGGATCTCGTTTTTCCGTTCCCCCAGATAGGCGATATGGATATGGCCCAGTTCCGCCAGATAACTTACCGCTGTTTTGGAGGCCAAGTAAGCGTTGCATGTGATCTGGTCGAATTCCGAATCGATATTATTTAAGCCGGTGTAAATGATCTTTTTATAGTGCGCCTTTAAAAAAGAACGCATTCTGGAATCCGGACGGCCCAGAAGGGCGACGCCATCCACCCGCGTCTGCTGGATGGCCTGTTGGATATTCGGTTTTTGGATGTCCTGGTAGGAAAAAATATATTTGACATTATATCCGTTGCGCAATGCTTCCCGTTCCAGTCCTCTCGTTACTTTTGAAAAAAAAGGATCCGTAGTATGGGTACGTGCCAGGATACAGCCGATGGCTTTTGGGACGGCGCTTTCCTGCGTTTTATGCAGCTTTAGGTTTCTGGCTGATGCGTCAGGAATATAGCCGGTTTCCCGGATAATCTGCCATATTCTGTTTTCCACTTCCCTGCCCGCCGCTTTCGTTCCGGGGTGGTTGATGACCCGGGATACGGTGGAGGGGGATACGCCCGCCAGGGCGGCGATTTCTTTCAGCGTCATAACCGTTCCTTCCGTTTCTTATTGTATATCATTTATTGTAACATGAGGAAAAAGTTTACGCAAACGTTTGAGTAAAAATTAGAACGGGATGAGGGGGGAATGTGCTACTATTAACGTAAAGAGAAATTCTAAGACGACGTGGGAAAGGAGTCTGGGTATGGGAGGTAATTTGCTGGTAGTGCATGGAGGAGGGCCGACGGCGGTTTTGAACGCTTCTTTGTATGGGGTGATAAGGGAAGCGCAGGAGAATCCGCATGTGAAGAAGATTTATGGAGCGATCGGGGGATCGGAGGCGATCCTTAAGGAGAATTTTCTGGATATGGGAGAATTGGAGGATGGGAAGATCGAGCTGCTGTTGCAGACGCCGGGAACGGCGATCGGCTCCTCCCGGTTTCCGCTGGAGCAGGAGCAGTATGAGGCGATGGTGGATATCCTGAAAAAAAATGATATTAAGTATGTGCTGTTCAATGGGGGGAACGGATCTATGGATACCTGCGGCAAGGTAAGCAAGGTCTGTGCGGATGAAGGAATTTACGTGGTTGGTATTCCGAAGACGATGGATAATGATATTTCCATCATTGACCATGCGCCTGGTTTTCCGAGCGCGGCAAAATATATCGCTACTGTTACGAAGGAAGTGGGGGCGGATGTGAAGTCGCTGCCGATCCATGTCTGCGTGATAGAAGCTATGGGGCGGAATGCGGGATGGATCACGGCGGCTTCCGCCTTGGCAAGGAAAGAGCCGGGCGACGCGCCGCATTTGATTTATCTGCCGGAACGGAATTTTAAGGAAGAGGAATTTTTGGAAGATGTCAAAAGGCTTTATGATGAGCTGGGCGGCGTAGTGGTCGTTGTCAGCGAGGGGCTGCGCAATGAGAAGGGAGAATCCATCGTGCCGCCGATTTTCCAGACGGACCGGGCGGTTTATTATGGGGATGTCAGCGCCTACTTGGCAGAGCTGGTCATTAAAAAGTTGGGCATCAAGGCGAGGAGCGAAAAGCCCGGGCTGTGCGGGAGAGCTTCCATGCTTCTGCAGTCGAAAGTGGACAGGGAAGAAGCCGTTTTAGTCGGAAGAGAGGCGGTAAAGGCTGCCGTGGCAGGGCATACGGGCGTGATGGTAGGCATTCGGAGGAAAGAGGGGGAGGAGTATGGTGTGGATACTCCGCTCATACCGATTGAAGAGGTGATGCTGCACGAACGGGTAATGCCGGAAGATTATATCAATGAGAGAGGAAACGATATTACGGAACCGTTTGTTCGGTGGTGCAAGCCCTTGATCGACGGGGAACTGCCGGAAATGATAAGCTTCAAGGATGAGGCCGGGCAGGTGCTGCGAAGCAGGATATAGGAACTGGAAAGAAGTAAAGAAAGGTAAGGTTATTCGTATGAAGCATATTTATTTGAACTTAAAGAGGTTTGACATTCCCCAAGAGCTGGGAGGTGTGAATCGTATTGCGCCGGTAAAGGAATGGGGGGCGTATATTGTAGAGAATACGAAAGAGGCACTGGCGGAATACGGGGAGGATGAGGCGGAATTTGTGATGTATCTGCCGGAGGCTCATTTGCTTTCCGCCGCAGGGGCGATGGAAGGAAGTAGGAATCTGGCGATCGGTTCCCAGGGAATCCATAGGGAGGATGTGAAAGAAGGAGGCAATTTCGGCGCTTTCACAACGAACCGGACGGGAAAGGCAGTAAAGGCCCTGGGATGCTCCAGCGTTTTAATCGGCCATTGCGAGGAACGCAGGGATAAGATGGGAATCCTGGCCGAGGCCGGAGCGGAAGATACGGATGCGGTGAACCGAATACTGAACCAGGAGATCAAGGCGGCGGTGGAAGCAGGGCTGACCGTTTTATACTGCATCGGCGAGAGCGCGGAAGAACAGGACAGATGGCAGGAAGTGATCGGGAAACAGCTGGAAATCGGCTTAAAAGATGTGGATACTTCCAAAGTGGCGATCGCCTATGAGCCGATCTGGTCCATCGGTCCGGGGAAAACACCGGCGGGGAAGGATTATATTCAGATGATCGCCCGTTTTGTGAAAGAACGCACCGGCGGCTTGCCGGTTGCCTATGGCGGCGGCCTGAAAGTGGACAATGCGGCTATGCTGGCATCCATCCCGGAAATCGACGGAGGGCTGATCGCCTTGACGAGATTCCAGGGGGAGATCGGTTTTTATCCAGAGGAATATTGGGAAATTATACGGACATATATGGGCAAATAAAAAAAGAAAGGAAGGGATGAAGCGATTATGAGACTGGAATTTGAGTATGGACAGGGAACGATGGTGGCGGAGCTGCCGGAAAGTACGGATGTGTTTATCCCGGGAGTGACGGTGGCTGATCCGCCGCATATCCCGGAGGAGGAACTGGAGGCTAAGACGCTGGAGTCTTTGCGGAATCCGATGGGTATGGAGCCGCTTTCCAAATTGGCGAAGAAAGGTTCCAAAGTAACGATTGTATTTCCAGACAGAGTAAAAGGGGGCGAGCAGCCGACTTCCCACAGGAAGATTTCGATCAAACTGATTTTGCAGGAGCTATATGCGGCGGGCGTGGAGAAAAAGGATATTCTTTTAATCTGCTCCAACGGCCTGCACCGAAAAAACACGGAGCAGGAAATCAGGGGCGTGCTTGGGAAAGAGCTGTTTGATGAGTTTTGGTACTGCGGGCAGATTATCAACCATGACAGCGAAGATTATGACCATCTGGTGGATCTTGGGCTGACGGACAGGGGCGACCCGGTACTCATGAATAAATATGTGTATGACAGCGACGTGGCTATTTTGATCGGGCATACGCAAGGCAACCCTTACGGCGGCTATTCCGGCGGATATAAGCATTGCGCGACGGGGATCACCCATTGGAGGTCCATCGCTTCCCACCATGTACCGAAGGTAATGCACAGGGAAGACTTCGTGCCGGTCAGCGGCCATTCCCTGATGAGGACGAAGTTCGACGAAATCGGGCAGCATATGGAGAAATGCATGGGCAAGAAATTCTTCTGCTGCGATGCCGTTCTGGACACCTCTTCCAGACAGATTGCCATTTTCTCCGGCTATGCGAAGGAAATGCAGCCCGCGTCATGGAAGGTGGCAGACAAAAGGACTTATGTGCCTTTTGCGGAGAAAAAATATGACGTAATGATCTTCGGTATGCCCCAGTTTTTCCATTACGGCGAGGGCATGGGAACGAACCCGATCATGATGATGCAGGCGCTTTCCGCACAGGTGATCCGTCATAAGAGGGTCATGAGCGACAAGTGCGTTATCATCTGCGCTTCGATCTGCAATGGGTATTTCCACGATGAATTGTGGCCTTATTTGAGGGAAATGTACGATATGTTCCAGAAGGATCAGATGAATACGCTGCCGGATATGAATCGGCTGGGCGAATATTTTGCGACGAACGAGGAATATATCCGCAAGTACCGCTATACCAACGCTTTCCATCCGTTCCATGGATTTTCCATGATCGCATGCGGGCATATCGCGGAGATGAATACTTCCGCTATTTATATTTGCGGCGCACAGGAACCCGGATATGCGAGGGGAATGGGACTGAAGACGAGGGCGACGATAGAGGAAGCGCTGGAAGACGCGAAAAAGAAATATGTCGGGGAAAACCCGAACATTCTGGCCCTGCCGCTGACCTTTAAGAAGAGCGCGGTGCATTTGATGATGAAGGATGAAGTCTATAACGGATAGGGGGATGGGGGGATTGTGAATGGAGAGGCTGTGTATGGATATTCTGTCCATCTATTCCCTGAAAATCCAACTGCGCCAAGCATTCCGCCGGGCCCGGAAAAACGAAAACACTCGGGCAGAGGCCCTCCTGTTTTACGGTCCCGGCTCCATGGCGCAAAAGGATTTTCATGGAATAGATGGACAGAATATCCAGCAAGGCTGTCGATTCCATAATTCCTCATCATAAAAATATTACTTGGATAGAAATATTAATTTAATAGAAATATTAATTGAATAGAAATGTTGATTTCATAGAAATATTAATTAGTTGCGGGGGCGATAAATTTGCTGAATATTCTGATAATATATTTCATGAAAATCCTTTTTGCGCCATGGAGCCAGGACCGTAAAACAGGAGGGCCTCTGCCCGAATGTTTTCGCTTTTCCGGGCCTGGCGGAATGCTTGGCGCAGTTGGATTTTCATGAAATATATTATCAGAATATTCTCACAACTTAACATTTCGCAACTACATAATAAAATAGAAAGGAAGGTAGGAGAGATGCATGATTATTATTACTACACAAAAGAGGAACTGTTGAGTAATCCGAAGATTCCGCTGATCGTGATGGAGGATAATGCGGCGGTATTCCAATCGATCGCGGAGGAGATGGTGGAAGAGATCGAGAGGAAGAACGCGCTCGGCGAAAAGACGGTATTTATCTGCCCGGTAGGGCCGGTGGGGCAGTATCCTTATTTTGTGGATATGGTGAATGAAAAGAATCTGGATCTGAAAAATGTGTGGTTTATTAATATGGACGAATATCTGACGGATGACAAGCAGTGGATCGACAAGTCCCACAGTTTAAGTTTCCGGGGATTTATGGACAGGGTTGTTTATACAAAGATCAAACCGGAGCTGGTTATGCCGGAAAACCAGAGGGTGTTCCCGGATCCGAATAATGTAAGCTATATTCCTGAATTGATCGAAAAGCTGGGCGGCGTGGATATTTGCTTCGGCGGCATCGGCATTAACGGGCATGTGGCGTTTAACGAACCCCAGGACGAGCTGACGGGGGATGAATTCCTGGCGCTGAAGACAAGGGTATTGGATATTTCCAGGGAAACAAGGGCGGTGAATTCCATCGGTGATTTGAACGGCGCACTGGATGATATGCCTCATTATTGTATCACGATCGGAATTAACGAGATTTCCCATGCCAGGAAGATCCGCCTGGGCTGCTTCCGCGACTGGCACAGGAGCGTAGTGCGCCGTACGGCATACGGTGAGTCGACGGCTCATTTCCCGGTGAGCCTGCTGCAGAGCCACCCGGATATTAATTTGAAGTTTACGGAATTCGTGGCAAATCTTCCGGAATAAAGATGGAGAAAGGATGAGGGAAAATGGAACAATATATTGTAAACGGGAAAGTATTTTTAGATGGAAGTTTTCAGGAAAAAACAATCGGCGTGGAAGGGGGATGCATCCATATCCTGCCGAAAGATGCGGCTCTGGAGGATGGGGCGAAGGTATATGATGCGGAAGGGAAAAAGGTAGTCCCGGGTTTCCTCGATATACATACCCATGGAGCTGTTGGCGTGGATGTGAATGCGGCGACGGCGGAAGAACTGGGCAAGATCGGTCATTTTATGGCGACCCAGGGAACCACTTCTTGGTTGTGCTCCGTATTGACGGATACGAAGGAGCAGACTTTGTGGTGTATTGACGAGTTCAAGAAACATAAAAAGATGGAAAGCGACGGCGCGGATCTGCTCGGCATCCATCTGGAGGGGCCTTTCCTGGCAAAAGAGTTCAAAGGGGCGATGCCGGAACATCTTCTTCGGGATGCGGATGTGGAACTTTTGAAGGAATATCAGAAAGCGGCGGAAGGAAATATCAGGTATTTGACGGTTTCCCCGGAAATCGAAGGGATTGTGGACGCGATTCCCGCAATCAGGGACCTGGGAATCGTGGTGGCGATCGGGCATTCCGGAGCGGATTACGATACTTCCATGAAAGCGATCGAGAACGGAGCGGCGTCATGTACCCATATTTTTAATGCGATGAAGCTGCTGCACCAGCATTTCCCTGCGATTATGGGTGCGGCGATGGAATCCGACATTTACTGCGAGGCGATTTGCGACGGGCGTCATCTCCATCCGGGCGTTGTCCGTCTTCTGATCAAGACAAAGGGGCTTGACAGAGTGGTGGCGATCACCGATTCCATTATGGCGGCAGGGCTTCCTGACGGCAATTATAAACTGGGCGTGAATGACGTAGTGGTTGTGGACGGCGATGCGAAGCTGGCTTCCAATGGAGTGCGGGCGGGAAGCACGCTGACGACGGGACAGGCGTTGAAGAATATCATGAAGTTTACGGGAAGGCCTATTGAGGAAGTGCTTCAGCTTCTGACCGTGAATCCGGCGAAACTGATTGGGGTTTTCGACAAAAAGGGTTCGATCGCGGACGGAAAAGATGCGGATCTCGTTATCTTGGATGAAGAAAATAATGTAGCGGATACTTTTGTAAGAGGAAAACAGGTAAGCAGGGAATTATAAGGAGATAGGATATGGCGTTAATACCTTTAAGGCCGTTGCTGGAGGCAACGGATAAATATCATTTTGCACAGGGCGCTTTTAATGTGAACGCAGTGGCACAGGCTAAGGCAGTGATCGAAGTCCATGAGATGTTCCGCTCGGCAGCGATCCTGCAGGGAGCGGATCTTGCCAATGGCTTTATGGGGGGCAGGACGGACTTTTTGAATGCGACCTTGGAAGATAAGAAAGCCGGGGCAAAGAATATCGCTGCGGCGGTAAAAAAATACGGTGCGGACTCACCCATCCCGGTTGTTCTGCATTTAGACCATGGCAAGGATTTTGACTCGGTGAAAGCCGCGATCGACGGCGGCTATACATCGGTCATGATAGACGGTTCTTCCCTTCCTTTTGAGGAAAATATCGAACTGACGAGGGAAGTGGTAAAATATGCCCATGAAAGAGGCATTACGGTGGAAGGGGAGCTTGGCGTGCTGGCGGGCGTGGAAGACCATGTGTTTGCAGCATCTTCTACCTATACGAATCCGCTGAACGCCGTGGAATTTTTCCGCAAGACGGGGGTGGACTGTCTGGCCATTTCTTACGGCACCATGCACGGACCTTCTAAGGGCAAAAACGTGAAGCTCCGCAAGGAGATCGCGATAGCGATTAAAGAGTGCATGAACCATGAAAATATTTTCGGCGTGCTCGTATCCCATGGTTCCTCTACGGTTCCCAAGTATATTGTGGACGAGATCAACGCCCTGGGCGGCGACGTGCAGAACGCATACGGCATTTCTGTGGAGGAATTGAAACAGGCGATTCCATGCGGGATAGGAAAAATCAATGTGGATACGGACATCCGGCTTGCAGTGACAAGGAACATGAAGGAATTTTTTGCGAAGTATCCGGAAAAGCAGGGCAGCCCGTCCATCGGGGGGATTTATGAGCTTCTGGAAAAGAATAAGACACAGGTCGATCCGAGGGTGTTCCTGACTCCGATTATGGATACGCTGATGAAAGGAGTGGTTCCTGACGAAGACGTGGCGGCCATTACGGGCTGCATCGAGGCCGGCGTAAAAGAAGTAGTCGGGACGCTGATCGTCCAGTTCGGCTCCGTAGGGAAAGCGCCCTTGGTGGAACGCGTGACTTTGGATGAAATGGCTGAGAGGTATAAAAAAGCTGATATTTAGGAAGATATTGGACTATTAAAGAATCGCAGTCTTCCTTTTTGTGGAATATGATCAGTATGAAAAAATTTCATACTATTATTTCTGTACATTTTGTAGTACAATATATCTAAAATCTGTACAAAAATGTAAAAAGAAAGGAAGACTGCGATGAAAGAAAAAGGTAAAGGTGGAAAAATCCCGAATAAAGTATGGCTGCTCATTTCTTTTCTGACAGCTATGATTTTATGGTATTTGCTGTCATTGAATCCAAAGACGGCAAGAAGCTTCCCAAATATAGTGGTGACACTTGGGTCTGTAAAAACGATGATTGAAAGAGGGGTCTTTTGGAAGGATATCCAAAGCAGCCTGATTTCTGTAAGCGCAGGCTTTGTCCTTGGCTTTGTGTTATCGCTTCCTACCGCTATATTGATGGCATGGTACCGGCCGGTAAGAAATATTATCGAGCCTTGGATTCAGTTTGTCAGAAACATCCCCCCGCTGGCATATGTTCCTTTGATTGTTATTTCTGCAGGCGTGGGCAGAAAACCCCAGATTATAGTTATTACGATTGCTACTTTCCTGATCATGACGATTACGATTTATCAGGGTGTTATTAATATTGACGAGACATTGATTAAGGCGGCCAGGGTACTTGGCGCAACGGATAAGGATATTTTCCTGAAAGTAATTGCCCCCGCGACCCTTCCATTTATTATGACGGCGGTAAGGCTGGGTGCATCCGTTGCCCTGACGACGCTGATCGCGGCGGAATCCACAGGCGCAGTTGCGGGACTGGGGATGCGTATCCGTTCCCTGAATAACAGTTTTGAGTCGGAGCCGATGCTGCTTTATATTATTATCATCGGCATCATCGGTATTACGGTAGAAAAAGTAATTAAACTATTAGAAAGGAAGTTGACGGGATGGCAGGAGAAGAGAGAAATATAAAATTAAAAATTGATAATGTAAAGAAGATATATAATTCCCGCAACGGGGAAATGATTGCATTAAACGGCGTGAGCCTGGATATTTATGAAAATGAATTCATCTGCGTGGTAGGACCTTCCGGCTGCGGAAAATCCACGCTGCTTAATATTATCGCGGGATTGCTGGAACCTTCTTCCGGCAAGGTATACTGCGACGGCAAGGAAGTAGTGGGCACAGGAACGGAAAGAGGCGTTGTATTCCAGCAGTATGCGCTGTTCCCGTGGATGACTGTTAAGAAAAATGTTATGTTCGGGCTGAACCTCCAGGGCATCAAAGGCGCGGAAGCGGAAGCAAAGGCCATGAAATACATAAAAATGGTACAGCTGGAAGATTTCCTTGACCATTATCCGAAGGAACTGTCCGGCGGCATGAAGCAGAGGGTGGCCATTGCGAGGGCATATGCGGTAAACCCTTCGGTGCTGTTAATGGATGAGCCTTTCGGCGCGCTGGATGCACAGACGAGGACGCAGCTGCAGTCAGAGCTGCTGGAGACATGGGAAAAAGAGCGGAAGACCTGTTTCTTTATTACCCATGACGTGGACGAGGCGATTATCCTGGCGCAGAAGGTGATTATTATGAGCGCGAGGCCGGGACGGATCAAAGAGATTGTAGAAATCAATATTCCCTATCCCCGTACCCAGGAAACGAAAATGGCGCCTGAATTCCTGGAGCTGAAAAACCATATATGGAGCCAGGTATACCAGGAATACTTGGAAGTAAGGAAATAAAAAGGATAGTTAAACCGTTCGTTCTATTATTTTATCGCGGACGTTTATCTATAAATCAGTTTATCATTTTATCAATAAGGAGGATAAAAAATGAAAAAAGTGTTAAGTTTGCTGTTAACTCTGGCAATGGTGGCAGCCTTTGCCGGCTGCGGCAAGGCTGAAGAACCTGCACCGGCTGCAGCTCCTACGGAAGAAGCGGCTCCGGCGGCTGAGGAAGCGGCTCCGGCGGAAGAAGCGGCGCCTGCAGAAGAGGAAGCGGCTCCTGCAGAAGAAGCGGCAGCAGAAAGTTATGACCCTGTTACTTTAAAGATTGCTTACATGCCTAACTATGGAAGCCTTTGGTCAGTATTGACGGCGAAAGAAAAAGGATTTTTTGAAGAAGTCGGCATTACTGTTGAAATGGTAGAATTTGCAGACGGGCCGACCATTATTGCTGCTATGGAATCCGGAAGCATTGATATCGGATATATCGGGCAGGGCGCGCATAAGCTTTGCATCAACGGGCAGGCATCTATTTTTGCGCTTTCCCATATTTCCAACGGTGATGCGCTGATCGGCGGACCTGGAATCGCGAAGGTAGAAGACTTGGCAGGCAAGAAAGTAGCATATTCTTCGGGAAGCTCCAGCGAGGATATCCTTGTAAATTCCCTGAATTCCGTTGGCATGACCATGGATGACATCGAAGCAGTGGATATGGACGCATCCGCAATCGTGACCGCAATGCTTTCCGGCGGCGTAGATGCTTGTGCGACATGGTCTCCGAATAGCCTGAAGATTTTGGAAGAAATGAGCGATGCAACGAAGCTGACCGATAATATGTCGTTCTCCGACAAGACAGTATCCCTTGCAAGCTGGATCGTAATGCCTTCTTATGCGGCAGAAAACAGGGATATCCTTGTAAGATTTACTAAAGGCCTGTTCAAAGCGATGGACTATGCGGCAGATGACCATTATGATGAAGTATCCGAATATGTAGCGGCTCAGGTAGCGCAGGACTATGACAGCGTATATGCACAGAGAGGCGATGCTGACTGGCTGACCGGCAAGGAAGTTTCCGAAGGCGCGGCAGACGGTACTGTAGAAAAATATTATGATATCCAGAAGCAAGGTTTCGTAGATGCGGGCGCTGTAGAAGTTGACCCGGTTCCGGCAGTTGCTGATTATGTTATGCTGGATGTTATGATAGAAGCTGGACAGTAAATAAAAATTGCAAAAAACATAGAAATTATTATGAAATAGTGTAACATGGATTGAGAGTAGTCTGCCTTTATGGTATACTGCTCTCAAACGCATATGGCGGTGGCGGGAGGGAAAGGAGGGAATGCTAATGCTGGTTTTACTGCTAGGAGCTTTTTTGATTGCTTCTTGTTTGGTATTATATAGGAAGAGAAGCATGGAGTCCTTTTTTCTTTCAGGAATGTGTATCAGCCTGATGCTGGAGTTCTGCGGTATTTTAATCTTTGTGGCAAAGAAAGGCGGTTATTCCAAGGAGATGCTGGAATTTCTGTATGTTTCCATGGAGTTAAAGATGAAGATACAATATCTGGTGATTCCGTTGAATGTGATCGGCTATATGATTGCTTTAGGAAGATATCTGTTTCCCTTTTTCCTCTTGCAGATTGCCATGCGGTATTCCATGATTTCAGTAATTCGCCGGGAACCGTTAATAAAAAAACTTACGGCGGTTCTGCCGATGGCTTCTCTGATTATTTATTATCCGGGAATTTATAAGACGATTACTCTGCAAAACCCAAAGCTGCAGGATCTGCTGTCTGAGTTTTCTTATTTTTGGATCCTTGTGTATATATCAATTGCGTTGATTCTATTGATCCATGAATATTTTTCGATAACGATGGTTTTTTTCCGCCGTCAGTTCAGTCTGATCGTAGTTTGCATGATTGCGATTTCCGGCTTGTACTTGCTCTACTGCGGCCAGGATCCGGGGCAGGTATATCGGTTTTATAACGTTGCCTATAAATGGCGGAGAGGGATCGGGTATTTACAGCATGTATGGGATATCAAGGCTTATTACTTGCTAATGGCTGCCAATATCGTCTGCGGCATTTTAGGTTTTATCAGCCTGATGCGTTATACGCAGGAGAATTATGCGAACGATATGGAAGAAGTAGTGCTGGAACGGAAATACAATACGGCCAGGGTTGGAACGCTGGTATTTGTTCATAGCACGAAAAACCAGCTGCTGGCGAACCGTGTTATTTTCAAGCGGCTGGGGGGAATGGATATGAGCAGGGAAGATGATATCCAGAAGATGCAGGAATATATATCCGTATTGGAAGATATCAATGAATCGTTGTTAGAGCGCATGGAGGAGCTATATCGTTCGGTAAAATCCAACTCTATTCTTATGGTGGTATGCCGGATGGAGGAAATCGTCGCAAACGCGTTGGAACGGTTTCACAAAAAATGCCCCGATGTATCTGTGGAAGTGAAGCTGGAATCCGATGCGGTGGTGTTGGCAGATAAGGTTCATTTATGCGAGGCGATTTATAATCTGCTGGTGAATGCGCAGGATGCGGTGGAGGCGGCAGAGAGGGGGGAAGAAGGGAAGATTTCTTTATTGAGCCATGACGAGAGGCTGTATACGGTGATTGAAATCAAAGATAACGGGGTGGGAATTCCGAAAGCAACGATGAAAAAAATATTTGAACCGTTTTATACGAGCAAAAACAGGAACCATAATTGGGGGATGGGCTTGTATTATGTGCGTGCGATTGTAAAGGGGCATTTGGGAAGCTTAAGGGTGGAGAGTAAGGAAGGAAAGGGCAGCAGTTTTTATATTTTATTGCCGAAATATATGTCTGCCTGAGTGTCAGGAAGCAGTAATGGAAGAAAAGAACGATGAAAAAAAGATTAGAATTATGATTGCCGATGATATCCGGCTGTTGTTGGAAGATATGTGCGAGCTTATAGACAGCCAGGATGACATGGTGGTAGTGGGAACTGCAGACAGCGGAAAAGGTATTGTAGAGCTGGCGAAAAAGAAGGAATTTGATATTATTCTTATGGATATTGAAATGGAAAATCTGAATGCCGGGATCACAGCAACGGAACAGCTTCGGGAGCAATTCGGAAATGTGAATGTGATATTTCTGACCGTGCATGATACGGATGATATTATTTTGACGGCGATGGGAGCCGGGGCGGTCGATTATATTGTAAAAGGATGCAAAGAAGAGGAAATATTGACCCATATCCGCAGCGCTTATGCGGGGAATCCCATTATGGAGCGGAAGGTTCACGATGTGGTAATGCAGGAATATGTGAGGCTCCAGAAAAGTGAGAAAAGCCTTTTATTTTTTATTCATAATATATCCAGACTTACGGCGGCGGAAAGGGAGCTGATTAAAAAGCTTTTGGAGGGAAAAGCGATAAAAGAAATTGCAAAGGAAAGGTGCGTGGAAACAGTAACGGTAAAAACACAGATCAAGGGACTTTTGAGAAAATTTGGTTGTAGCCGGACAAAAGAGGTGATAAAAATAATTGATGATTTGAATATTACGCATCTTTTTTTATAAGAAGTCCTGGTTGAAAAATTGTCGAAAAAGTATTGAAAGAGGGATGTTATGAGATTGTTCGCGAGCAAGAAACGAGATGAGGAAAAAAACGACAGATGGAATGCGCAGCAGGATATGCAGGGAGACACGGTCAATAGTATAAGGGGAAAGCTGGGCAATCTGAATAGAACCGTTATGGAAATGAATTATGTGGCAGATGATACCAATGTGGCAATCAATGCTGTAGGCAATTCGATCGATACGATCAGCGACGGCAATAGCGAGCTGTCATCCCGGACAAAAGAAATGAACCAGATTACGGTGAAGATGGGAAGAGCCATTGAGAAGACGGGGGGTTATGTGCAGGAACTGGATGTTGCGACGCAGGATATGTTAAACAGCAACGAAGAGGTGACTGGGATATTCCGTGAGCTGATAGAAGAAAATGCCAATACGGAGAACTGCATTAAAGAAATTGCACTGAATACGATGGAAACCAATAAGGCAACGCAGGAGATCCAGCAAGCCATTAATATGATCAACAGCATTGCCAATAGGACAAACCTTCTGAGTCTGAATGCATCCATAGAGGCGGCGAAGGCTGGGGAAGCAGGGAAAGGATTTGCGGTTGTTGCAGGGGAAATCCGTGCTTTAGCAGAACAGAGCAGGCAAAGTGCGGAAGCGATCGGAAAAATCCTTGCTACGCTGGAGGAAAAGTCCAATGAATCCGTGGATAATATCCAAAAGGTGCAAAATGCTTTTAAAAAGCAGACGGAGAGTCTGGAAAAAACGGATTCCATGGTGGGGCTGACGAATTGCCTGATTCAGGATGTGGCCGAGAAAGTGAAACAGATTGAGGCCAATTCCCAGAAACTGGACCAAGAGAAAAGCTATATTATTCAAAATATGCAATCTTTGGAAAAACTTAGTGACAGTAATTATTCAGCTACAGCAAATATTGTTTCCAGATTTAAGAGCATTGTCGTCAATGCGGTTGGTATTAGGGCGAAGTCGCTGATGTTGACGAATATTTATGATGAGATGAGGGAAATCTGCGATGGCGGCCCGGCCAGGAGCAGCTCTTTCGGGGGCTGGAAGCGGGATAAGAGGGAAAAAGAAGAGATACGGGTAGCTTATATGCCGAATTATGGAAGTCTTTGTTCTGTTGTGTCGGCCATCAGAATGGGGTACTTTGACAGGGAGAATTATGAGGTAAAGCTATATGCATATGGGAATGGGCTGGAGATTATAAAGGCTATGGAGGAAGGAAAGATCGATTTTGGGTATATCGGCAATGGCGCTCATAAATTCTGCATCAAAGGACGGGCATACATTGTAGCAATGTCCCATTTATCCAATGCAGAAGCAATTATCGGAAACAGAAAGCATGAAATAAGGACGATCGCGGACTTAAGAGGAAAAAGGATAGGAAATGTGGAGAATGCGTCCAGCGAAACGATTTTGCGGATCGGGCTGGAAACAGAAGGAATGTCTTTCCGGGATGTGGATATCGTGAATATGAAACCGGAAGAATTGCTGGAAGCAATGAAGCAGGGAAGCATCGATGCATGTGCTGTCTGGTCCCCTTATACGTTGGAGATTTTAAAACAGCTGGGCAATGATGCGACGGTGATTGCAAATAATATGACTTATTCGAGCAAGACAGCATCAATTTCTTCATGGATAGTTCTTCCGGAGTATGCCAAAACACATCCGGATAAGGTATTACGTTTTACGCGTGCTATTTATGGAGGGATGAATTATAGGGCAGTAGAAGATAATGTGAGGAAAGTTGCGGATTGGATCGCCGAGGTTGCAGCGATTGATAAGGAAAGCGCATGCGAACAGCGAAAGGATGCCCAGTGGCTGACCTCGGGTTTTGTGAGCGTAGGCGCCAAAAAAGGGGATGTGGCCAGATTCTACGAGATACAGCAAAAAGAGTTCCTGGAATCCGGCGATGTGGAAAGGGCCGTGCCGGTGGCGCAGTACGTGATGCTGGATAATATGGTGAAAGCTGCCAATTAGCACGGCTGGGAGAGGGTATATTATTTGTGTTGCAGGAGGATGGGGGCGAGGCCGTCATGGTCGTTGTCGGTTTCGGTGACGAGGTCGGCGGCTTGTTTGACATAGTCCTTGGCATTGGACATAGCGATGCCGATGGCAGCAGCCTGGAGCATGGAAATATCGTTGGCTTCGTCCCCGGCTGCCATGGTGTGGGAGAGCGGAATATGTAACAGAGAACATAACTTTCCGATGGCAGAGCCTTTGCCGGAGGAACCGGGGAAAATTTCGAGATATTGGTCGTTGGAGTACAGAAGGCTGACTTCATCCTTTACAAGGGGAAGAAGGGTTTGCCGGAAGCGCTCCAATTTTTCTTTGTCATGTATTTCGATGGCGATGCATTTGCAGGGTTCTTTGTCAAGTGCATCCAGGACATTTTCACAGATGATAGTGGGTGTAAGGATGCCGCGTCTATAATAACGGAGTTCTTCGGTATCTGCCGGGCTGACGATATGGGTATCCGTATAAGTATGACAATGAACTTTCTGCTGCCTGGCGGTTTCCATGATAAGAGCGGTCTGGGGGAAGGTGAGGGCGGTGCGGGAAACGACGGTGTTGCTGCTGCAGTCATAAATCTCGCTGCCGTTGCATCCAATCAAATACATGCCGGGAAAGTTTAAACCGAGGGTGGTCCGCACATGGTTGACGCTTTCGATGGCCCGGCCGGAGCTGAGGGCCAGTTTGTTGCCCGCTTCCGTCCATTGCCGCAGGGCATCCATGGTAGCGGGAGTGATTTTTTTGTCCGTGGTAAGAAGGGTGCCGTCCAGGTCGGTAAAGAAGATTTTAGGGTTTGCTTGTTTCTCCATGATCTAATTCCTTTCTGTTATTCTGAATGGTTTTGGGCCGCAAGGCTTTGAGGTCGTCCAGGATTGTTTCGGGGATATACAGTTTTCCATAACCAGTGGCCATTTCCAGGCCGGGTTTGGAAGAACCGTGGAAATCGGAGCCGCCGCTGATGCATAAGCCGTATTTCTGTGCCAGAGACCGCATATGGCGTTCCTCGGCCTGGTGGTAGGTGCTGTAAATGGCTTCAATGCCGATCAGTCCGTCTTTTGCCAGAATACCCACCAGCGTGTCCAATGCTTCGTCGCTCATATGGTAGAGAGGCGGATGAGCCAGAATCGGCAAGCCGTTTGCTTTCAGGATAAGTTGTACCGCCTGGGAAGGGGTTACTTTTTCCCTGGGAACAAAATATTTGGCCCGGTTGCCGATATAACGTTCAAAAGCCTCCGGGATGCTTTTTGTATAACCATGGTTTAACAGATACTTGGCATAATGCCCCCTTGTGATGACAGAGCCGGGAAAGGAAGCCTGCAACTTTTCGTAGGAAATATCAATGCCAGCCCCTTGCAGATTGGCGCACATTTTTTGGTTCCTGACGGTGCGGGAGTCTACAAAATCTTGAAGCTGCTGCTTGAAAAAAGGAGCTTCGTATTCGATATAAAGCCCCAATATATGAATATCTTTCCCCTGATATTCGGTGGAGAACTCAATGCCCGGGATCACTTCGAGCGGCAGCAGCGGTTCGCCGGAAGGAAGAGCAAGCGTATGCTCTTCGGCATGTCCTGCGGACAGGCAGAGGTTATGCTTTGCAGCCGCTTCCATAGCTTCGGGAATGCCTTCCGTCGTATCGTGGTCGGTGAGGGCAAAGGCGGAAAGCCTTTTTTCCACTGCAAGATCTACCAGCTGGGAAGGAGCCAGGCTTCCGTCGGATTTATTGGAATGTACATGAAGGTCTACAATGTTCATCATTGCTTGCTCTCCGTTTCTGATGAATGGAAGCTCCTGCCCGATATAGGCCGGGCAGGAGCGGATCAAAAGGTCTAATTGTCGTCTTCTGTATTCTGGTTGGTATAAACAGTGCGTTTTCTCGCCATTTCATCGCTGGCGAGATATTCGTCATACGTGGTGATTTTATCTACCAGCTGTCCGTTTGGAAGGATTTCCATAATGCGGTTGGCGGTAGTCTGGACGAACTGATGATCATGGCAGGAAAAAAGTTCGATGCCGGGGAATTTGATCAGGCCGTTATTTAAGGCGGTGATGGACTCCATGTCCAGATGGTTCGTGGGTTCGTCCAAGATCAGGCAGTTGGCGCCGCTGATCATCATTTTGGAAAGGAGGCATCTTACTTTTTCCCCTCCCGAGAGGATATTTACTTTTTTTACACCGTCTTCTCCGGCGAAGAGCATGCGCCCTAAGAAGCCGCGGACATACGTGACGTCTTTGACAGGGGAATAGCCGGTCAGCCAGTCCACGATCGTATAGTCGTTATCGAATTCCTTTGTGCTGTCCTTGGGGAAATAAGCCTGTGAAGTAGTTACGCCCCATTTATAGCGGCCCTCGTCCGGCTCCAGTTCGTCCATCAGTATCTGGAAGAGGGTGGTTTTGGCAAGTTCGTTGCCGCCTACAAAAGCGATCTTATCGTTATGTCCTACGGTGAAGGTAATGTTATCAAGGATTTTTACGCCGTCGATGGTTTTGGAAATGCCTTCTACGGTAAGGACTTCATTGCCGATCTCCCGTTCCGGGCGGAAATCCACGTAAGGATATTTCCGGCTGGAAGGCTTGATTTCATCCAGTTCGATTTTTTCCAGCGCCCGTTTCCGGCTGGTCGCCTGCTTGGATTTGGAAGCATTGGCAGAGAAACGGGAAATAAATTCCTGCAATTCCTTGATTTTTTCTTCTTTTTTCTTGTTGGCCTCTTTCATCTGGCGGATAAGAAGCTGGCTGGATTCATACCAGAAGTCATAGTTCCCGGCATAGAGCTGGATCTTGCCATAGTCGATATCCGCAATATGGGTGCATACCTTATTCAGGAAATAACGGTCATGGGATACGACGATGACCGTATTTTCAAAATCAATCAAAAAGTCTTCCAGCCAGGCGATCGCATCCAGATCCAGATGGTTGGTCGGCTCGTCCAGAAGAAGGATATCGGGATTGCCGAAAAGGGCTTTCGCCAGCAGGACTTTTACTTTTTCATTGCCGTTTAAAGTGTTCATAATGGAATTGTGCAATTCCGTATGGATGCCGAGTCCGTTCAGGAGCATCGCGGCATCCGACTCCGCTTCCCACCCGTTCATTTCTGCGAATTCGCCTTCTAATTCGCTGGCGCGGATGCCGTCTTCATCGGTAAAATCTTCTTTGGCATAAATAGCGTCCTTTTCTTTCATGATCTGGTAAAGGCGTTCGTTGCCCATAATGACCACGTCCATAACGGTATATTCGTCATATTTGAAATGGTCCTGCTCCAGAACGGACATGCGCTGCCCGGGAGTAAGGGAGATATCGCCTTTTGTCGTTTCCAGTTTGCCGGATAATATTTTCAGGAACGTGGACTTGCCGGTGCCGTTCGCGCCGATCAGCCCGTAGCAGTTCCCTTCGGTGAATTTGATGTTGACATCTTCAAAGAGGGCTTTTTTTCCTACCCTATATGTTACGTTATTTGCACTAATCATGTTAAAACCTCTATTTTCTTATATTCTTGCCTGTTTTGGCTACTCATATCATTATACATAAAATAGAAATTTTTTCAATGTTGAATGAGGTTTTATTACGGAAATCAATTTTTGCAGAGGGCATGACGCGCCGGGGAGCCGGGAAGGAAACGGCAGCGGCCTGAAACGGGCCTGGCCTGGGATTTTCTGCTGTTGTGTGCAATCAGTAATTTCACTTATGAAATGGTCGAACTCCTAGGGTGAAATTGCCACGGATGGCAATTTCAGGAAAAAAGGACAGGGATGTCCTTTTTTTCCGACCCGATCGTTTTCATGCCGTTTACTCATTTCATTAGTGAAATCTGATTGGTAACTCCAGCAGAAAATCCCAGGCCAGGCCAGGCCCGTTTCAGGCCGCTGCCGTTTCCTTCCCGGCTCCCCGGCGCGTCATGCCCTCTGCAAAAATTGATTTCTGCGAGGCTTTATTCTTCCCTTGCGAATTCATCGCGGTTATGCTAGCATGTATTTAGTTTATTAAAGTGGCAAAGCCATTTTTATACCATATAGGAGGCGCGGATGAAGCCACTCAAAACAATGATCAGCCGGTACATGAATTTGGTTACATGGATCCTTATTTCTTTCTTGACAATCGTTATCGTTGGCGTACAGATAGCTGACACGCACCGACAGGCATACAACGATGCCATCACGACATTTCAGCAGATTGAACAGGTTTTGGAACAGAATAATGCCGAGCTTGCGGAAATCAGTGAGGAATATAGTCAGACTTGCTTGTACAGTGCAGAAGCAATCGCTTATCTGATCCAGGATAATCCTTCTGTGCTTGACAGTGTTGACGAACTCAGGCGGATCGCGGTTTTTATGGAGGTGGATGAAATCCACATTTTTGACGGGACGGGAAGGATCTTTGCCGGAACCCACCCGGAATATTTTGACTATACGTTTGACTCCGGCGAACAGATGATGTTTTTTAAACCGATGCTGGCCGATAAGTCATTAAAACTCGTGCAGGATATCATGCCCAATGTTGCGGAGGGAAAGCTGATGCAGTATTCGGCGCTGTGGAGCGCGGATGGGAATTTTATCGTCCAGGTGGGCATGACTCCTGTCAACGTTATGAAGGCGACGCAGAAAAATGAGCTTTCCTACATATTTTCCCTGTTCCGTGTGAACCCGGAGGCCAGCTATTACGCGATTGACCAAACGAGCGGGGAAATCGTCGGCTCCACGGAGTTAGATTGCGTGCATAAAAACAGTGAGGCGGTCGGCCTCATCCTGGATGAAATTGCCAGTCGGCCAAAAGGATTCCATGCTGCTGTCAACGGCCAGGATTCTTTTTGTGTGTTCCAGCTGATTGGCTCCAATTATATCGGGCGAATTCTTACTGACCGGGTGCTTTACGAGTGGATTATCATGAACACCGTCGTCCTCCTTTTCTGTCTGATCATCATTGCCGTGGTTCTTATACGCGCCGTAACCGGGCATATGAACCGTTATGTTGTAGACGATATCTATCGCATTAATAAAAAACTCCATGCCATCGCTGACGGGAACCTTGAAGAGGTCATTAATATCCAGAGCAGCATGGAATTTTCGGAGCTGAGCAGCGACATCAACCGAATGAAAAAGAGCCTGATGGATAATAACAGGAAGATGTCTTATGTACTCAGCAAAACGAATATGTATATGGGAGTATATGAATATAACGAGAACATGCGGCAAGTCCGATTTACGGAATATGTGCCGCAGATTCTTGGGATTACTCCTGAAAAGGCGAGACAGTTCTCCTGCGATTGCCAGATGTTCAGGGAGTTTCTTTCCCGTATCCGCAGCCATCCCCTTGCCGGTGAGGAAAATATTTTCGGGATGGACGGACGCTATATCAAGATTGAGGAAATCTGCGAAAACGGTGATGTTTTCGGCGTTCTCATCGATGTGACCGAGGATACATTAAAGCGCCTTCAGATGGAGCAGGAGAGGGATTATGACCATCTGACCGGATTATATAACCGCAGGGGGCTGGAGAATTTCCTCGCTTCTTGCTTCGATAGACCGAAGGAGCTTGGAGAGAGCGCGCTTGTGATGATTGACGCGGATAACTTAAAGACAGTCAACGATACATACGGCCATGAGGGAGGTGACGTTTACCTGAGACGGCTCGCCGATATCCTTGGGAAATTCGAACCCGGACACAGCGTTGCCGCCAGACTGGGAGGCGATGAATTCGTCCTGTTTTTATACAAATATCAGACGGAGAAAGAGCTGTCTGACGCTGTCATGGCGCTGGAGAAGCTGCAGGACAACAGACGGACCCGGTTGAACGAAGATTTGGATGTTCCTCTCGGTTTCTCCTTCGGCTATTGCCTGGCCGGGGGCCGTGCCGATTACCAGGTGTTGTTAAAAGAGGCTGATGAAAAAATGTATGAAAATAAAAAGGCCCGCAAGTCCGGGCGGCCGGGGCGGTAAAAGAAAGGAATGGCAATGAGCATGGAAACTATAAAATTGAATTATAAACGAACCTTTTTTATCGGACTTGCTTTTCTTTCCATTTCAGGTTTTTGGCAGATGTACGACAGTATCATTCCGCTGATGCTGCAGAATACCTTTCATCTGGGGGAAACGGTGACAGGGGCTTTGATGGCTATGGATAACGTGCTGGCAATTTTTCTCCTGCCGCTGTTCGGCACCTTATCGGACAAGGCGGACACAAAGATCGGGAAGCGTATGCCGTTCATTTTGGGCGGCACGTTTCTGGCAGCCGCATTTTTAATGCTGCTTTCGGCGGCGGACAGGAAACAGAATCTGGTGCTGTTTCTTTTTGTCCTGTTTTTGCTTCTGCTTTCCATGGGATTATATCGTTCCCCCGCAGTGGCGCTGATGCCGGACCTGACACCGAACCGCCTGAGGAGCAAGGCGAACGCGGTGATCAACCTGATGGGGGCGGTAGGCGGCGTGTATGCCCTGATTATGATAAAATTATTGGTAGGGTCGGGGGACAGGCCGGATTATTTTCCTTTGTTTATGAGTATCGGCGGGCTGATGCTGCTGGCCGTGGCGGTGTTGTTCCTTGCGGTGAAGGAGAAAAAGATTGCGGAGGAAATAAAAAGGCGGGAGGAGGAAAACGAGAAAGAAGAAGGAACTGTTTCGGAAAAAGCGGTGATGCCCAAGGAGGTAAAACGCAGCATGATCTTCCTGCTGGTATCCATTTTTCTTTGGTTTACAGCGTATAATGCGGTGACGACGGCATTTTCCAGATATACGAGGGTCGTCTGGCATATGGAGGGAGGGAGTTTCGCCGACTGCCTGATGGTGGCGACGGTGGCGGCGATCTGCAGTTATATACCGATTGGGAATATTGCCAGCCGCGTGGGGCGGAAAAAGACGATTTTAGCGGGCATTGCGCTGATGAGCTTTTGCTATTTTGCAGCT
Source organism: uncultured Lachnospiraceae bacterium (assembly GCA_910585965.1). Taxonomy (GTDB): domain Bacteria; phylum Bacillota; class Clostridia; order Lachnospirales; family Lachnospiraceae; genus Kineothrix. Next base: position 17,175 of record CAJUHH010000008.1, on the reverse strand, counting down.
ATCTTCGTTGGGGCGTACCATCCGCTGGTCAATATTGCTTTTGCGGCGATCGGGGTAGGATGGGCGGCCATCAATGTGAATTCCTATCCGATGATCGTGGAAATGAGCAAGGGATGCGACATCGGGAAATTTACCGGAACTTATTATACGTTTTCTATGGCGGCGCAGATTTTCACTCCGGTTTTATCCGGCTTTCTTTTGGAGAACATTTCTTACAGGACGTTGTTCCCCTATGCATTCCTGTTTTCAACGCTGGCTTTTGTGACGATGTCCCGAGTACACCACGGGGATTCAAAACCGGAAAGGAAGAGGGACGTGCTGGAAAATTTTGATGTGGATGATTAAAATACGAAGGTGAAGGAAATGACGGTTATTCTTATTATCATAGCAGTATTGGCAGTTTTGTACGTATTGGCGCTTATGCCCAGGATGCGCCATAAGCCGGACAAGGCTCCTTTCCAGGGAGTCTTGTATGCCCATAGGGGATTGCACGACAACAGGGGCGATGCGCCGGAGAATTCCATGAAAGCTTTTGAAAAGGCAGTGGAGGGCGGCTATGGGATCGAGCTGGACGTACAGCTTTCCAAAGACAAAATTCCTGTTATTTTTCATGATTTCACGCTGAAACGGGTTTGTGGGAACGAAGGGAAGGTGTGTGATTATACTTATGAGGAACTGAGCGCTTTTTCTTTGTATGGGACGAAGGAGAGGATTCCGAAGCTGGAAGATTTCTTAAAGATGGTGGACGGAAGGGTTCCTCTGATCGTGGAGCTTAAGGTGGAATGGACGGATATTTCCGTATGTCCTCTGGCAGATGGAATATTGAGTACCTATGACGGGGCATACTGTATAGAGTCCTTCAATCCGTTGGCTCTGATTTGGTATAGGAAAAACAGGAACAGGGTGATGCGGGGACAGCTTTCCGATGCTTTTTTGCAAGAAGAGGGGCCAAAAGGCCTTCTCTATTTCGTGCTGGAGCATATGTTGCTTAATTTTATTACGAAACCGGATTTTATTGCATATAATCATAAGTATTATTGGACGCTGTCGAGGCAGATCTGCAAAAAACTATATCGGAATCTGGCGGTGGCATGGACGATAAAGAGCCAGAAGGAGCTGGATGCGAGAAGGAAAGATTTTGACCTGTTTATTTTTGACAGTTTTATTCCCATGAGCAACGGGTCAAGTGACTTTTGCAGGAAATAAGTCATGTGAGGATCGTTAGATCGAAAAGGCAGATAGGAGGTTGGAGAAGATGAAAAGGAATGTTTATGCGGCGGTTGCCGTAATTCTTGGGACAATGATGCTGGGGGCATGCGGAACCGGCAATGGAAACGGAAATGCGGAAGGGGTTTCGAAGGAAGGAGAAAATCAGGGAGGGCAGAAGCTGGAGGATGAGGCGGCAAAAGAGCAGGAGCTGGCAGAAGAACAGGGAGTAGCCGGACAGCAGACAGAAGAAGCGGAGGCCGCAGGAAATATTTATGTCGAGATGGAAGAGTCCGTCATGGAATTCAAAGCGGAGGACGGTACGGTGGTGTTGAAAGTTGACCGCACCATGCCTGTTATTACCATATCGGCTCATGAGGAAAGCGCGGCAGCCATGAACGAATATATGAACAATATGTTTCCAGAGTACGATGAGGAAATGCTGGAGACAGCAAAGGAAGCTTATGCGGATCTCGGGATAGAAAATTGGCATGAATTTGCGTCAGGGACGGCCTTTCTTTCGGAGAGGACGGATTCGGAAGTGATCAGCTTTACGATTACCAGCTATTGGGATATGGGAGGAGCGCATCCGAACAGCGTAAGGAGCGGACTGAACTTCCGTACGGCGGACGGAAAAAGACTGACGCTGGAAGATGTCACGATGGACAAAGAGGCGGCAACGGCAGCTATCAATGAGTTTCTTCTGGCGGAAACAAAAAAGAAAGAAGAGGAATATGAGGGGATGTTCTTTGAAGGGTATGAAGAGAGCATTGCTGACATTCTGACGGAGGACAGCTGGTATTTGGGAGAAGACGGCTTCCATATTATTGTGAATGAGTATATTATTTCCCCGCATGCGGCAGGAATCCTGGATTTTGCAGTTCCTTATGCGGAGGCCGGTTTCCTGAAGGAAGAATTCAGAAAATAAGCGGCGCGGTATTTATAAAATGGAAAAAAAAGCCGATATATGATGCATAAAACAGGAAAACAAACTGGAACAAACGGATTTGTTCCGAACATGGCAGCATCAGGGAGGATATGGGATGGCGACAGTAACGATTAATCTGGCGGGAATCAATGGAAATGCGGGCTATGGCATTCATGTCGATGGCTCCGATGCAGAAAAAGGAGAAAGCGGGCAGGTAAAAAACGGATCGGTTTTTGTAGGAAATCAAAAGGGCGGTCTCTCTGACTTGGTGGAACAGAAGCGTACACAGGCGAGAAAACAGGCGGCGAAGGTGTTGCGCGACCAGTTTGCCGTTGATAATAAAGTTACAGAAAACATGAATGGGCTGCGTGCTAGGAACGGGGAGATCATGAAGGAATTGACCGATCTGGCCGAACAGAAAAAAGGATATATGGAAGAGCGGGACGCGCTGCAGGAGAAATACGGCATCGACCCCGATAGCCAGGAGCAGAAAGATCTGGAGCTGCTTCGCAAGGCAAATAATTATTACAAACAGGGCAATCTCGCTATATTGTCGAAGGACGAGTTGGAGAGATTGGCAAATATGGGCGAGCGGACGGACTATCAGCAGCGTTCTTTGGAATATGATGCGATTATTGGGCATATAACTTCCCTGCAAAAGGAACTGGATGCGGAAAGGACAGGAAATACCAGTGTTATTACGGCCACCAAGCAGTCCATTCTGGAACAGGGGGGCAAAGGGATCCGGGCGGCGAAAAAGGCGGCGGAATCGATTCTTGATGCGGCTTCCGACTCCATAATCGGAATGCTTTGGCAGGATGCGAAGAAGCATGTGGACGAAGAAATGGAGAAACTGGTCGAGGCGGCAAAGGAGCAGGCGGAGAAGAAGGAAGAGCAGGAAGAGAAGCTGGAGGAAAGCAAGGAAGAGAAAGAAGAGCAGGAAGAAATGGCGGAGGCCATCCGGGAGACCGCATCGGAGCAGGGAAAACTTCAGGATGAGATCAAGAAGATTCTGGCGGAAGCGGAATTGCTGGAGGAGGATATGAAGGGACTTGTGGTAAACGATTTCATGTGATGGAACCGGCGGCCCGGGCATTGACGAAATAAAACAGGGAAAGCTAAGGAGAGCGCAGATAAAGGACGGAGTCCATGTTTATCTGCGCTCGATGATTTGGTAAGGAAGCAGAGGGAGGCGGCATATGCATATTTATGATTTGGAAAAAAGCAGCGCTTATTATGGCCAGGCACAGCAGGAATATCGGAAAGAAGAAAGAGGCGGCCAAGGATACCCGTTTTGGAACCATATGAATCGTGCAGAGGGAATCAATGACCGTTATAAGAAAGGATATGGCGGGGAGGCGGGAGAAGAGGATTCCGAAGACGACTGGCAGGAGAAACTGAAAAAATGGGATGAGGAAATGGAACGGATCCGAAGGGAAAATAAGAGGGAGAGCGAACGGATCCAGGAAGAGCGGCTCAGGAAGAGGCGCATACAGAAGAAATTGTGGGAAAAGCTGGCATTAAAAAAATATCTTGCCAGACAGGACGAGATTATGCAGATGAATGAAAAGATATCTTTGGAGCGGGCGGTAGGAGAGGACGTATATATTGAAAAAGCGCCTTTGAGCAAAAGCCTGAGTGTCGCTGAAATTATGGCGATTTGTTCGGAACTATAGATATAGGGCAGGGAGGCAGACTGGGATATGAATATGGATACGAATATGATGGGAAAGAGAAAAACGGCGGCTTCGGATATGCCGGGCGGGAAGCAGCAAGTTCCGATTGAACAGCAGCTGATGGAATATGCCCGCAGCATCCGGGAGGAAGGCCGGCGCGGGGAGACGAAGGAAGCCTATGCCGCGAGAATATATGCCAAAGCCCGTTCCGGGCAGCGGCTGACGCCAGATGAAATGAGCTTTCTGGCGAGGACAAATCCTGAATTGTACCGCAAAGTGTTGCGGGCGCAGAGGATACGCAGGGAAATGGAAAGCCGGTTGAAGAATTGCCGTTCCAAACAGGAGGCGCAGGAAGTCTTTTCTTCTTTTGTGGAAAGCATCAGTGAAAAAGACCCGGACAGGGACATGATCATCCAGGCATTGAACCAGGCATTCCGGGAGTTCCAGGAAAGCGGCGAGTACCAGCGGCTGCCGGATACGGAAGAGGAGGCGGAAGGGAGGCCGGGCCTGGAATTCGTGCAAAACAAGAACGGCTACCAGGAAGTTTATGTAGCAGAAGGATTGGTGGAAGCGTTTGCGGCGGATGCATAAGTAATATGCTGGCCTGCTGTGAATTGTGTGCAACAGTTTGGCCCAGGGCTGAACTGTTACAATTTCGTGGAAAACAGCAGGAAAATTCATAGACAAACTTCGCAAAAAAAGGTATACTATTACAAAGAATATGGAATGCAGAAGAGGGATGGGCTATGAGTTATCAAGAGGTCTCTTTTGAAAAGAGAATCAAAGAAAATATTAAAAATTATGCAATAAAAAATCTGTATGCCATGGATCGGCTGGAAGAATACCTGCGGGCTTTGGCAGACGCTTATGGAATGGAAATACTGCTGACGGGCCGTCACGGCGAGAAGGTTCTGGAAATAGGGGATTTTGCAGGTTTTGAGCCGGACGTGGAGGCAGAACCCGGAGAAAAGCTGCGTGTTGCGGATCGTACTGTCGCCCATGTTTATGTGAAGTATGACAGGGTGCAGGAGGAAAAGCGGGAAAGCGCCGGGAAAATGCTGGAGGCATCCTTGCATCTTCTGGCATCTTTGGGAAATGAAGTGTATATGCACAGGGAGTCCGCGACCTATATTGACGAGCTGGAAGTGAAGCTGGGTACGGGAAGCAGACAAAGGAAATGCGGAGAGACGGAGGACATCCTGACAGGCGTTTATAATAAAAATTACATAGAAAGCCGGATGCAGGTGCTGGAGCGCTCTGAGACGATACCGGTAGCGGTGATCAATGTCAATATCAATGACTGGAAATTTGTATATGATAATTTCGGCGTGGAGAAAAGCGACAGCCTGATCCAGCTGATTGCTTCTATTTTAAAGAAAGAAGCGAAAGACGAGTATATGATAGGCAGGATTGACGGCGACGTATTTCTCGTGCTGATTCCTATGGCAGAAGACGGGGAAGCGGAGGACTACTGCAAGAGGGTTCAGGATGCGTGTCTGGCTTATGACGAGGATGAGGCGCTCGCTCCTTCCGTGGCGACAGGCATTGTATATAAGACGAATGTGGAGGAACATTTGGAAGATAAAATTTCCGATGCGGAATATGAAATGTTCAACCATAAACTGGAGATTAAGAACGCGCCGGGGTATCAGGAGAGGCTGCGGAGAGGGTTGAAATAGTAAGAGGATTTTTGAGAGGGATTTCGTGTATGTAAGTATGCGGAATTCCTTTTTTGTGGGGATGTGGGGGGGAGGGGGGGACGGAACCCCAAGTCCTGTCTGCGGCTGCCTTTTGGCCGGTGGCGGTTCTCCCTGCGCGGAAGGGGAAGTTGTGCATACTCTGTTGCGCGGGACATGACAATGAGCCTCTTAGGACAAAAATCGTGTTCAGCAGTGGCTTCCACGATTTTTAGAGTCTCATTGTCATCGCGCAGAAGCCGTATGCACAACTTCGCCTTCCGCACAGGGAGGCCCGCCGCCGGCCAAAAGGCAGCCGCAGACAGGACTTGGGGTTCCTGGGGTTGGCATGGGCGGTAAAAAATGGAATTTATAAACTTTATAAAATAATTATTAAAAAACGAAATATGTGAAAAGTGAGTAAATAAGAGAAAATGAGAGAAAATAAGAGAAAACAAAAGATATATTCCTTTTTGTGTTTATAATTGCATTTGCAAACCGTTGCATATGAATTTAATATATGGGTTAGTGATTAGCACTCAATGAAAAAGAGTGCTAATAAGACGAAAAAAATGGAAAATTGACATAAGGAGGCTTTTAAAATGAAATTAGTACCTTTAGGCGACAGAGTTGTATTAAAGCAGTTGGTAGCAGAAGAAACGACGAAATCAGGTATTGTCCTTCCGGGACAGAATAAGGAGAAACCGCAGCAGGCAGAGGTGGTGGCTGTAGGGCCGGGGGGAACCGTGGACGGCAAGGAAGTGAAGATGGAAGTAAAAGCTGGCGATCATGTCATTTATTCCAAATACGCTGGAACGGATGTGAAGATCGACGAAGAGGAATTCATCATTGTAAAACAGAGCGATATATTGGCAGTGATTGAATAGATATCATAGCTGACAGCATAGCAGTGCAGCATAGCAGTACAGCATAGCAGTACAGCATGGCAAATTTTTTATATAGACAAACAGGAGGTTGTTGATCATGGCAAAGGAATTGAAATACGGGGCAGAAGCCCGCGCGGCATTGGAAACAGGCGTAAATAAGCTGGCAAATACGGTAAGGGTGACATTAGGACCCAAAGGAAGGAACGTAGTTTTGGATAAATCCTTCGGCGCTCCGTTGATTACGAATGACGGCGTTACGATTGCAAAGGAAATCGAGCTGGAAGATGCTTTTGAAAACATGGGCGCACAGCTTGTAAAAGAAGTGGCTACGAAGACAAACGATGTGGCTGGCGATGGAACGACCACGGCTACCGTACTCGCACAGGCGATGGTGAATGAGGGAATCAAGAATCTGGCAGCAGGCGCTAATCCGATTATTTTAAGAAAAGGTATGAAGAAAGCAACGGACTGCGCAGTAGAAGCGATCGCGAAGATGAGTTCCAAAGTAAGCGGCAAGGAGCAGTTCGCAAGGGTTGCAGCCGTTTCTTCCGGCGATGAGGAAGTGGGAACGATGGTTGCGGACGCAATGGAAAAAGTATCCGGCGACGGCGTAATCACGATTGAAGAGTCCAAGACGATGCTGACAGAACTGGACCTGGTAGAAGGCATGCAGTTTGACAGAGGATATATTTCCGCATATATGGCAACGGATATGGATAAAATGGAAGCAGTGCTGGATGATCCTTATATCCTGATTACAGATAAGAAGATTTCGAATATCCAGGAGATCCTTCCTCTGCTGGAGCAGATAGTTCAGTCCGGCGCGAAACTGCTGATCGTAGCGGAAGATGTGGAAGGGGAAGCTCTTACAACATTGATCGTTAACAAACTGCGCGGAACCTTTAACGTAGTGGCGGTAAAGGCTCCGGGATACGGCGACAGAAGGAAAGCGATGCTGGAAGATATCGCTATCCTGACAGGCGGACAGGTGATCAGCGAAGAGCTGGGCCTTGACCTGAAGGAAGTAACGATGGATCAGTTAGGACGCGCGAAGTCCGTGAAAGTTCAGAAAGAGAATACGGTTATCGTTGACGGCGAAGGCGATAAGGAAGCGATTCAGGCGAGGATCGCGCAGATCAAGAAGCAGATTGAAGAGACGACTTCTGATTTTGACAGGGAAAAATTGCAGGAACGCCTTGCGAAACTGGCGGGCGGCGTTGCAGTAATCCGCGTAGGCGCTGCGACAGAGACAGAAATGAAAGAAGCGAAACTCCGTATGGAAGATGCCCTGAACGCGACGAGAGCGGCTGCAGAAGAGGGCATCATCGCAGGAGGCGGCTCCGCTTATATCCATGCGGCAAAAGAAGTGGAAAAACTGGCAGAAAGCCTGGAAGGCGACGAGAAGACAGGCGCGAAGATCGTATTGAAAGCGCTGGAATCTCCTTTATACCATATTGTGGCGAATGCAGGCCTGGAAGGCTCGGTTATTATCAATAAGGTAAGGGAGTCCGAAGTTGGCACAGGATTTGACGCCCTGCGTGAAGAATATGTGGATATGGTAGCGGAAGGCATCCTGGATCCTGCAAAGGTAACGAGAAGCGCCCTTCAGAATGCGACCAGCGTAGCGTCCACGCTCCTTACCACAGAATCCGTTGTGGCAAATATCAAGGAAGATGCGCCCGCTATGCCCGCAGGCGGCGGAATGGGTGGTATGATGTAATTGGATAAACTTTATAACGAATAAATAAAAACGGCCAAACCGATCATTTGGAAATGATTGGTTTGGCTTCTTTTTCGTCTCATTGGAAAAAATTATTTTCAAAAATGGGACAAAAAAAGCTTTACACGGTATTGCTCATAAGATATAATCTTTTTACGCTGTGAGATGCATTTTTTGTTACATAAGGAAAATAAGAATAAGGAAAGGAAAGAGGAATGAGAAAAAGAATATTATGTTTACTGGCGGCGTTGATGCTGCTGGTTCCAGCGATACCGGCGGCGGCACAGGAGATGCCGGAAGGGACTGAGAATTTCAGCTATACTTTTGATGGAGCTAATATAGATGACGGCAGCTCGATGACAACAGATGCTAATGGAAAAACAAAAGTGATTGTTTTATTCAAGGTTGGCTGCGGTCATTGCGAAAGTGTATTAGAAGGTATTGCTAATAGTGACTGGCTCAAAGACGAAGAACTGGCAGATGTATATGCTTTGGCGATGGACAGAGGGATATTGGATAAAACCACTTATCAGGAAGTAAATATAAATGCAGACAATGTAAAAGATTTTCGGGCGACTTATTGTTCAGCCGCAAACGGCAGAATTCAGTTTGGTATACATTCACGGGTAATTTCAGCAATGGATCGGTATGCAGGTGCAGCAAATTTAAAGGATAGCCAAGGCTATTTTACCACTCCTATTATTGCTATAGTGGATGCAGAGAATAAGCTTCGCGATATCACAAGCGGTTCTACAGATGTTGTTAGTACAATGAAAGCAAAATTAGAGGCTATTAAGACTGGCAATACACAGGATCCTGATCCGGACAATCCGAATAACCCAGGAACACCCGATGATCCCAGCGACCCGGATACTCCGGAGAATCCAGGAACGCCCGATGATCCTAACGACCCGGATACTCCGAATAACCCAGGATCACCTGATGATCCCAGCAATCCAGATAATCCGAGCAATCCGGACGATACCCAGAAACCGGACCAGCCGGAACAGCCGGAGCAACCAGTTACGGAAGAGTCCAGCAATGATCAGCCGGCTTGCAGCCATAGAGTAGAAAGTGTGCTGATGAGCGGGTCAACGGATACTACGGATGCTGTCGTTGCATCCAAATGCGTAAAGTGCGGAGCGGTTCTGGGCTATGAGAAAGTTGCTAATTCCGCATATCATACATTCCTGAAAGAAACAGCGGATGCAATTGCGAACGCGAAAGAGGCAACGGTTGTCATCGATGCGAAGATGTGGGTAAGTTTTGATAAATCGGTATTTGAAGCGATCAAAAGCAGACCTGACGTAGCGGTGACGGTAAATTATTCTTATGAAGGCCAGAAGTATGTTCTTCAAATACCTGCGGGCGTAAACGTAGATTCGTTGATGGATGAAAACGGATTCGGCGGATTCCGATATATTGAAAAAGTTTTGAATACAAGTAAATAATTCATATTGCAGTCCAGTATTTCTTGTATATTGATATAGTAATGTACGAAAAACTGGGCTGTTATTATTTGTTCTTTTTACAAACGGGATAGAATTGGACAGGAAAGCAGTTGTAATGGGCGGTGGGAACGGTTATAATAAAAAAATAGTATAAATTGGAAGGCAAATAATACATCCAATTCCATAAAAAGGAGGAATTCGCCGGATGAATACAAAAACATTGGATGAAGTAAGGGAATTGTTTAAAAACGACAGGTTTGCCATGAAAAGCGGGGCCGTTATCGATGAAATCGGCGAACATTATGCCAAATGCAGCCTGGAGGTATCGGATTCCCATAGAAATGCTCTTGGCGCAGTAATGGGAGGGGCGATTTTTACATTGGCCGATTTTGCTTTTGCTGTGGCGGCCAACTGGCAGGAACCGGGGGTGGTTTCTTTGAATTCTAATATTGCTTATCTTGGCATGGCAAAAGGGGAGAGGCTGCTGGCTTTGGCACGGTGTGTGAAAAACGGGCGGACGACAAGTTATTATAACATTGATGTCGAGGATGAACTTGGAAACCAAGTGGCTGCTGTAACTATGACAGGTTATAGGATACCGTTTTCAGAACATTAAAATCCGTTGACAAAAAAATAATATATTGATATGATTTTTGTGGAAACCATTTGTTTGCGGGTGAGTTGTCCGTAGCGGGCGGGAATCAGGGTGATCATATGAGGAAGAGAATAATATTGATGGTAGATGATGTGCAGTTGAACCACAAGGCGGCGAGCTTGGTTCTGCAGGATACATATGAACTGTATGAAGCGCTGTCTGCAAAGGAAGCGTTTGAAATTATGGAAACAGTGCGGCCGGACTTAATTCTTTTGGATGTCATTATGCCGGTAATGGATGGTTATCAGATGATGAAAGTACTGAAATCGACCCCATATTATAAATCCATTCCTGTGATCTTCCTGACGGCGGAGACGAGGGCGGAGTCAGAAGTAGAAGGGTTTAACTGCGGAATCGTGGATTATATTACGAAGCCCTTTGTGCCTATTGTTATGAAAAAGAGGATTGAAACCCAGATTGTTTTGGCGGAGTATGAACGGAGCTTGGAAGAAAAAGTAGCGGAAAAAGTGGAAGAAATCGAGAGCATGTATGATTTGATGACGGTCAGCTTTGCCGGGCTGGTGGAGTCCAGGGACGGCGTAACAGGGGGGCATCTGAAAAACACTTCTTTATTTTTCAAGCTTTTTATTGAATATTTGATGGAGCTTCCAAGATATAAAAACGAACTGCCAGAGAGCCTTGTAAAGAGGGCATGCCGCTCGGCGCCCCTTCACGATGTAGGGAAGATAGCGATTGAGGATGCTGTGCTTCGCAAGGCCGGGGGGTTGAGCAAAGAAGAATTTGAGAAGATGAAAATGCATTCGGTGATAGGAGGGGATATTTTTGCTTTTATTAAAGGAAGGATTCCCGATAGGGAGTTTGCTGAAGTGGCAGAGAAGATAGCCAGATACCATCATGAGAAGTGGAACGGAAGCGGCTATCCGGACGGGCTGAAAGGAAAGGATATTCCGCTTGTGGCCCGCATCATGAGCATTGTGGACGTATATGATGCCCTGACATCGAAAAGGCCGTATAAGGAACCTTTCAGCCATGAAAAAGCGATGATGATGATAGCAGAGAAAAGCGGCATAGAATTTGACCCTGAATTAGTGAATGAATTTTTGAATATAGAGGACCGGATTAAGCAGTGCCTTGGCGTGAAGGAACAGATGATTACGGAACAACAATATTTTATGGTAAATGCGAATAGGGATTTTTAAGTAATCTTGTCAGCCTGCGGGCAGAGAGAAAAGGATGGATAGAAAAATGAAAAAGTTGGAAGAATATGTAAGAAGCATACCGGATTTTCCGGAGGAGGGCATTATTTTCAGGGATGTAACAAGTGTTCTTCAGGATGCGGAAGGCCTGCAGCTTGCTGTGGATACGATGCAGGAGAAGGTAAAAGATTTGGAATTTGACGTAATCGTCGGGCCGGAATCAAGAGGATTTATTTTTGGCATGCCTATTGCATATAATTTGAAAAAGCCTTTTGTCTTGATCCGTAAGAAAGGAAAGCTTCCCTGTGAAACAGTTTCCATTGATTATGACCTGGAGTATGGCAGGGCAACGATAGAAATGCATAAGGATTCCATACAGAAGGGACAGAAAGTATTGATCGTGGACGATTTGATCGCAACGGGAGGAACGACGGAGGCAATGGTGCGGCTGATCGAATCTTTAGGAGGAGAAGTAACTGGTATTGTAGTTCTGATGGAACTGGCGGGATTAAAAGGGCGTGAACGGCTGGAAGGCTATAGGCTGGAATCCGCAATCCGCTATGAAGGAAAGTAAAAAGAGGGGAATATCAATTGCCGAAAGGCAATGTTTGAAAATAGAGCGAATTTTTAAGAAAATAAATCGATGACCGGAGAGATGTATGACAGAAGAAAAGGAACGTGCAACAACTGAAAAAAAAGGACTGGTTTTCGACGATGGCAGGATCGAATTGATCCAGGAATTCCAAAGTCCCGATCAGCTTTATCAGGATCTGATCGCCCGGGTAAAAAAATATCACCCCTCGGATGATATTTCATTAATAGAAAAGGCGTATCGGATCGCTTATGATGCCCACAAAACACAAGTCAGGAAGTCGGGAGAACCGTATATTATCCATCCGCTTTGTGTGTCGATCATACTGGCGGATCTGGAAATGGACAAAGAGACGATTGCGGCAGGACTTCTGCACGATGTGGTGGAAGATACGATTATGACTGACGAGGAGATAGAGGCTGAGTTTGGTTCCGATGTCGCCTTGTTGGTAGACGGCGTGACGAAGCTGCAGCTTTTGCAGCTGTCCGGGGACAATGAAGGGAAAACGCCGGATAAGCTGGAGATGCAGGCGGAGAACTTACGGAAAATGTTCCTTGCCATGGCAAAAGATATCCGTGTTATTATTATTAAATTGGCTGATAGGCTGCACAATATGCGGACACTGAAGCATATGCCGCCGGAAAAGCAGCAGAGGATTGCGAAAGAAACATTGGATATTTATGCTCCTATCGCCCAAAGGCTGGGTATTTCCAAGATCAAGGTGGAACTGGACGATCTTTCTTTAAAATATCTGGAACCGGAGGTTTATTATGACCTGGTGGATAAGATCGCTATTCGCAAGAGCGAACGGGAAAGGTATATTCAGAATATTGTCAACGAGGTAAGCAAGCATATTGAAAATGCGGGCATTAAGGCGCAGATCGATGGCCGGATCAAACATTTTTTCAGCATTTATAAAAAAATGAAGAACCAGGATAAGACGATCGACCAGATTTATGATCTGTTCGCGGTACGCATCATAGTGGATACGATCAAAGACTGCTACGGGGCGCTGGGCGTGATCCATGAGATGTATAAGCCGATTCCAGGACGCTTTAAGGACTATATTGCTATGCCGAAGCCGAATCGCTACCAGTCGCTGCATACTACGCTGATCGGATCAAACGGGCAGCCTTTTGAAATACAGATCAGAACCCATGAGATGCATAAAGCGGCGGAATATGGGATTGCCGCTCATTGGAAGTATAAGGAGGCGGCTGACGGGAAAAAAGTAGAAGCCCAAGAGGAGGAGAAACTGACCTGGCTGCGGCAGATTCTGGAATGGCAGCAGGATATGTCGGACAACAGGGAATTCATGAATCTGCTGAAAAATGATCTGGATCTGTTTTCCGATAATGTATATTGTTTTACCCCAAGGGGGGAAGTGAAAAATCTTCCAGCGGGTTCTACGCCGATTGATTTTGCCTATAATATCCACAGCGCGGTAGGAAACCGAATGATAGGGGCCAGGGTAAACGGAAAACTGGTACCCATTGATTATGAAATACAAAACGGGGACCGCGTGGAGATCCTGACTTCCCAGAACTCCAAGGGACCGAGCATGGACTGGCTGAATGTGGTAAAAAGCACCCAGGCGAAGAATAAGATTAACCAGTGGTTCAGAAATGAGCTGAAGGAAGAAAATATTATAAAAGGCAAAGAAATGATGGCATCCTATTGCAAAACAAAAGCCATCAATATGCCCGAAATCATGAAGCCGGAATATATGGACGGCATTATGAAGAAGTATGGGTTTAAGGATTGGGATTCCGTATGCGCGGCGGTAGGGCATGGCGGCCTGAAAGAAGGCCAGATTATCAATAAGCTGCAGGAATTGTACGACAAGGCGCATAAAAAGACGATGACGGATGAAGAAGCACTGGCTTCGCTTGCCGAGAACCAGGGAAGGTTCCTGCGGGCCAAAACCCAGGGCGGCATTGTGGTGAAAGGGATTCATGATGTGGCGGTGCGTTTCTCCAAATGCTGCAGCCCGGTTCCTGGAGATGAGATCGTAGGATTTGTCACCCGGGGAAGGGGGGTATCGATCCATAGGACGGATTGTGTCAATATCATTAATATGCCGGAAATAGAGAGGGCGAGGCTGATCGACGCGGAGTGGCAGCAATCGCCGGAAGAGGTGACAGAAGAAAAGTATTTTGCGGAAATCAGGATTTTTGCGAATAACAGGAACGGCCTTCTGGCAGATATTACGAAGACGCTGACAGAGAAAAATATCGATATTCTCTCGTTGAATACGAGAATAAGCAAGCAGGGCGTGGCTACATTGTCAACATCTTTTGAAGTAAGAAGCAGAGAGGAACTGAATCGTATTATTGACAAGATCAGCGCGGTAGAAAGCGTAGTTGGCATTGAGCGGACGACGGGCTGACGGAGAAAGGAGCGAAGATGGCGGAGCTGAAAATAGGCAGGATGGTTCTGGGAATCTGCCAGACGAACTGCTATTTTGTATATCGAGAGGGATGCAAAGAAGTAATTTGCTTTGACCCGGCGGACGCGGGGGACTATATTTATGAGACGTTAAAAGGGAAGGGCCTTGAGGTGGCTGGCATCCTTTTAACGCACGGGCATTTTGACCATATATGGGGAAGCCGGAAGCTGAGGGAGCTGAGCGGAGCTAAAATATATGCTTATGAGGAAGAAAAGGCGGTATGCGAGGACGCAGGGAATAATGTGTCGGAACAGGCAGGGCGCGCCTATACGGTAAAACCGAATGGATACCTGAAGGACGGGGAGGAGATAACGATTGCGGGCATGACCTGCAGGCTGATCGCTACTCCGGGACATACCGCCGGAAGCTGCTGTTACTATTTTGAAGAGGACGGCATTTTGCTCAGCGGGGATACTTTGTTTCAGGAATCGGTGGGGAGGACGGATTTTCCTACCGGAAGCATGGGGAGCCTGGTTCGTTCCATTAAGGAGAAATTATTTGTTTTGCCTGATGATACAAAAGTCTATCCAGGCCATGGCGATGTGACGGATATCGGTTCAGAGAAAAAGTACAATCCTTTTTTACAGTAGAAAACCAGAGAGGGATCGAAAATGAAAGCAGTTATAGCGATGGATTCCTTTAAAGGATGTCTGACTTCCATGGAAGCCGGAAGGGCGGCGGAAGAGGGAATACGGCGGGCGGATCCTGACGCAGATGTGCAAGTCATGCCGTTGGCGGATGGCGGCGAAGGGACAATAGATGCCTTAATTGCAGGGATGGGGGGAAAGAAGCAAAGAATAAGGGCGACGGGGCCGCTGGGAGCTATGATGGATTGCGAATATGGCGTGGTCGAAGGGGGGAGGACGGCAATCATAGAAATGGCAAGTGCGGCGGGTCTTCCATTAGTGCCGCCGGAAAAAAGGAATCCGATGGATACCACGACTTATGGGGTAGGAGAGATGATCAAGGATGCCATAGAGAGGGGATGCCGGAAATTCATAATAGGCATCGGAGGCAGCGCTACGAATGATGGGGGAGTCGGCATGTTGCAGGCTCTAGGGTTCGGTTTTTTGGATAAAAACGGAAAGCAGATATTGTTCGGAGCGAAGGGGCTGGCCGAACTGGTTTCGATTACCGATGTGGATGCCATGGAAGAGTTAAAGGAATGCAGGTTTCGCATTGCCTGTGATGTTGCGAATCCGCTTTGCGGCCTCATGGGATGCAGTGCAGTATATGGGCCTCAGAAAGGCGCGGATGCATCGATGGTCGCACAGATGGACTGCTGGATGGAAAAATATGCCCTGCTGGCAAAGGAAAAGTTTGCGGGAGCGGATATGTGGAAGGAAGGGACAGGAGCAGCCGGAGGGCTGGGATTTGCCTTCCTTACTTTTTTGAACGGATCTTTAGAGCCGGGAGTGAATATCATATTGGAAGAAACGGGAATGGAAGGCCATATCAAAGAGGCGGATCTTATTATAACCGGCGAAGGCAGGATGGACGGGCAGACGGCGATGGGAAAAGCGCCTTCGGGGGTGGCAGGGCTGGCAAAGAAATATGGGAAAACTGTAGTTGCTTTGGCAGGGAGCGCGGCAGAGAAATGCGGGCAGGATGGGATTGATGCATTTTTTTCCATATTGCAGGAACCAGCGACTCTGGAAGAGGCGATGGATCCCTTGTATGCGAAAAGAAATTTGTCCGTCACGGCAGAACAGGCCTATAGGCTTTGGCTGGCTGGAGCCAGCTATTTTTCAAAGCCATGCACCCAGTCGGCCTTTAAAAAGTAGATCAGAAAGACGATGGAACTGAGCGACCAGGTAAGGGGATAAGCCCAGAAAATGACGTTGATGACCGGGATAAAGCGGACGATAAGGGTAATATAGGATACCCGGACGATGCACCAGAAACAAAGCATAGTGATCATGGGAACAGAAGCTTTCCCTGCACCTCTCAGGATGCCGGCGATGCAATGGGAGAAGGAAAGCAAAAAGTAAAAAAGCGTAACGGTTCTCGCCTGGGCCGTGCCGTAGGCGATGACTTCCGGCGTACGGTTGAAAGCGGAAATCAGGATGGGGATGGTAAGGTAGATGAAGATACCAACCAGCTCCGCCATGGTAATAGAACAAAGGATGCCGAACCGGGCGCCTTTTTTTGCGCGCTCATACTGCCTTGCCCCCAGGTTCTGGCTGATGAAGGTAGTGAGGGCAAGGGAAAAACAGGTGATGGGAAGGAAGCCGAAGCCTTCTATTTTGGAATAAGCGCCGCAGCCGGCCACCGCCATTTTACCGAATTTATTGATGTTGCTTTGTACGACCACATTGGCAAGGGCGATGATAGAATTCTGAACCCCTGCGGGAAGGCCGTTGGCGATGATCTGCTTTAACATGGGAAAGTCAAAGCGGATCAACTTTATTGATACCCGGTAGTCCTCCGGGCTTTGGAAGATCAGGCGCAGGAGGCATAAGAGGGCGCTGATAAACTGGGAAAGGATGGTGGCAAAAGCCGCCGCTCCCACGCCGAAACCAAGCAGGCCTACAAACAGCAGGTCCAATAGGATATTAATGATGGAAGATATGATCAAATAAATCAGGGGATGCCTGCTGTCGCCTACGGATTGCAGGATTCCCACGAATACATTGTACATAACGAAGGAAAGGGAACCCATGAAGTAAATACGAAAATAAACGGTGGATTCGGGCAATACATCCGGCGGCGTCCCCATCCATCGGAGAATATGGGAGGTAAGGAGAACGCCCGCTATCGTCAGGAAGATCCCGGCGG
>CAJUHH010000007.1 GCA_910585965.1 uncultured Lachnospiraceae bacterium | reverse complement strand
GTAAGCGCCAAATATTCCTGCGGATTTTCTAATCCGCTGGTTCCCTCTATAATTGTAGGAGAAAGATATTTAGACTATTTCACTACAATTACGGAGGATAGGTTATGGCAACTACTCGCAAAGCCCGTGTTCCGATGGCGGAACAGATCAGGCTTATCAATGAATGCCGCCAAAGCGGTATGACAGATGCTGACTGGTGCCGTGAAAACGACATCGCAGTAAGCACTTTTTATAACTGGGTCAACCGTTGCAGGAAAGCAGCGGAGCAGATCCCGGCACCGAATTATGGCCATTGTGAGATCCCGCATTCAAAGCAGGACGTGGTTCCCATTGACATTGTTTCGGATCACCTTCCGGAACAGCATATAGCATCGCAGATGCACCAAACGAACCTTGATAATTCACATACGATTGAAGTGTCCATGAATGATGTGACAATCCGCATCAGCAATGATGCCGATCCTGTCCTGCTCACCAGTACACTCCGCCTGATCCGGGAGGCCTCATGTTAGGTGATATCTCCGGCCTTGAAAAAATCTACATTGTCTGCGGCTATACAGATATGCGCAAATCGATCGATGGACTCTGTGCTATCATCGAAGACCAGCTTAAGATGGATCCGGCATCCAGTGCGCTCTTCCTGTTCTGTGGAAGAAGACGGGACAGGATCAAAGCTCTGTTCCGTGAACCGGATGGTTTTGTCCTGATCTATAAACGGCTGTCTGTCCGGGGCGGGTATCAATGGCCAAGGAAGCAGTCGGAAGTCCGAAATCTTTCCTGGCGGGAGTTCGACTGGCTGATGTCAGGAATTGACATCGACCAGCCAAAAGCACTTAAAGCAGAGTAAAAAAGCATCTGGATCCCGGTAAAAACCCTGCACAGAAAAATGTCTGATTTCCTTATAAATTCAGCGTTTTTCAGCACTTGTTTTCCTTTAGGAATAGCTGTATTTCTGGTATAATAAAGATATCAAATCCAAGGAGAGAACGATGGCTTCCAGTGCAAAAGACATCCAGCTGCGAGAGCTGAAGGACACTATAACACAGCTGAAAACAATGATCTCTGAGCAGACGGAACTGATCAGATCTCTCCGTCTTGTTATTGACGAAAAAACCAGCCGCGAAAAAGCCCTTCAGGAACAGGTGGACTATCTTACCAAAAAGCTTTTCGGTTCCTCCAGCGAAAGAAGGACCGATGACATTCCAGGACAACAGCACCTTTTTGATGAAGCGGAAGTGGAACAGGATCTTTCCCTGTTGGAAGAAGAGACCGTGATCCGGGAGCATACCCGCAAGAAGAAAGCAACCCATGAGGATCTTTTTAAAGGCCTGAAGGTTGAAAAAGCAGTCATCCCTCTTCCGGAAGAAGATCAGGCCTGCCCGGTCTGCGGTACGCAGATGGTTCTGATCGGCGAAGAGTATGTCCGCCGTGAGCTGGAATTCATTCCGGCCACATGCAAAGTGATCGAATACTACAGCCAGAGTTACGGATGTCCGTGCTGTAAGGAAGGATTGGGAGACACGGAAAAACCTGTGATCGTAAAGTCTCAGGTTCCGAAGGATCTGGTAGGAAAAGGCCCGGCGACCGCATCCACCGTTGCATGGACGATGTATCAGAAGTACGCCAATGGACTTCCCCTTTACCGTCAGGGGAAAGACTGGAAACAGTATGGCGCCCAGATCAGCAGGACGACACTGGCCAACTGGATTATTTATTGCTCCAGGAAGTACTTTCAGCCAATGTATGATTACTTCCACCGGGAACTGCTGAAACGCAGTTTCGCAATGGCAGATGAGACCAGAGTCCGGGTATTGAAGGAAGAAGATCGCCGGGTACAGACGCAATCCTTCATGTGGCTGTTCCGCAGCGGCGAAGACGGTCTTCCCGCCATTATCTTATATGGCTATTCTCCAACCAGGAGTGGCAGCCATGCAAAGGAGTTTCTGGAAGGCTATCACGGATATCTGGAAACGGATGGTTATCAGGGCTACAACAGTCTGCCGGATATCAGGCGGTGTTCCTGCTGGGCACACATCCGCCGGTACTTTATCGATGCCGTTCCCAAAGGGAAACAGTATGATTACAGCCAGCCGGCAGTACAGGGAGTTCAGTACTGTAACCGCCTGTTTGCCATAGAGGATTCCATTAACAAAAAATATCCTGGCGATTATGAAAAACGGAAGCAGCTGCGTCTCGAGAAGGAAAAACCTGTTCTGGAGGCTTTCTGGTCATGGCTTGAGCAGCAAAAGCCAGTCCGGAATACCCGCATGGATAAAGCAGTGAATTATGTCCTTAACCGGCGGGAAACAGCACAGACCTATCTGGAGGATGGTCGCTGCAGCTTTACGAACAATCTCAGCGAGAACGCGATCCGTCCGTTTGCAGTTGGCCGGAAGAACTGGCTGTTCAGTGATTCTGTCTCTGGAGCCAATGCCAGTGCTGTAGTCTATACAATGGTTGAAATGGCAAAGGCACACGACCTGAACATTTACGAATATCTGAAATTTCTACTGGATCATCGTCCAACGAAAGAGATGACTGATGAGCAGCTAGCAGAGCTTACACCCTGGAGTGAAAAACTCCAATCTATCAAAAATCGCATGTGAATTATAGTGAATTACTCCAACTCGCAAAGAGCTGGGGTAATTTTATATCTGACCGCATTATTATTTGGCGGTTACATTGGAAACAAAATGAACAGCGTCTTTTTGATGAAATAATAAGCAAATCACCAGAATTTGATATAAACCTATGGAATAATAGAGACACAATCTTAAAACAGCGAGAGCGACAGCAAGAACAGGATATTAATCATGGCAAAGCAATTCTTGAAGGTAGAGACAAAGGTAACAAATTTGGAGTGGAATGCCCTTATTGTCATGCTACTAATGTGAAAAAGATAACTAATACCTCTAAAGCTATGCATACGGCTATTTTCGGAATCTTTAGTATGGGCAGAAATTCAAAGAACTTTCACTGTAATAATTGTAATTCCGATTTTTAAATCAAAAAATTTATGTGTTTAGCTATCAAGACCTGAATTGAATAACCTATATCGCTCTTAAACCTCCCATCAACCTAATAATCATCCTCCGAATTCATCCCCAGATCTGAAAACACCATGCCGAGCATATCCTGTGTAAAGCACCATTTTTCCTGCAATTCCGCCGGATGGTCTTTGGCTAATAAATAAAGCATAATAACCATAGGCTGTTGGTAAAGGATTTTGTCCTGCCTTTTATTGATCTTATTGATATAATAGTCGTTTAAAAATCCATTGACCGTTTCTTCGCTGATGCTGTATTTTTCCAGCATAGGCTTCAGGCATTCATAGATGCTCTGGTCAATTTTTTCATTATAATTTGCAAAGTCTGTTTTGGAACGTAAGAAACTGGTTAATTGATTATATTTTTCTTTTTCGTTTTCCACCATATCATACACCTTGCTGAATAATTCGTCTGCTGTTTCATTGAGGGCCATGCTTCTGGCCATATTCCTTCTGGTAAGTGAGTTTATTTTGCCTTCCTGTTTGTAAACATAGTCATGGGAAAGCTCCGCATAGGCATGCTGCTCCAGGGTCCGAATTTGGATTTCACAGGGAGTCCCCTCGTTAATCATTATTTCATTTACACGGATATTATGTCTGTTTCTTACGATATAATGCACGGACTGGTAGGAAAAGAGGTCGGGATGCTTTTCGATGGACTCTTTATAGTCCTGGTCCTTGGAAAAGTCCCATAAGTCCGATTTTTCCACAATGTTTTTTATGATTGCTATTTGCTTTGTCACCATGACGACAAAGCGTATGCCGACTTTATCCGTTATCTGCGCATATGCGTCATCGTAATTTTTCCGAAAGAAAGCCTTTGCGATAATGGAGTCTTCGGCTTTTACCCTCGGGCTGCATTGGATTTTGATGATTTTTGAAATATCTTCATTCGTTTCTCTTAATTTGTCATAGATGTATTTTTGGACATAATCCCCCCATGCCTGGAACATGGGTTTTTCTTCTCGGTATTTTTTAAGGAAGGCTTCCTGGCTGTCATTTTTCATTGATATATTTCCCTTTAATGGTGATAATGGTCTCTTCTTCAGTTTCTACGATTCTTATGTTTTCTTTAAAGGCTTCGGAAGGCCCGGTCAATTTTATTTGGTTTTCAAAAGATATACGGCGGTCTTTCATGGATTTGTTTGCCAGGCCTAAGTATTTTTTTGTATCCTGCAAAGGAATGCCCTGGGCCTCGATAAATTTTAAATATTCATCGATAATTTTTCCGTCTGCCATTGTCCGGCGGATGAAGTCATTAGGGTTTATGACGCTGGTATTCCCTGCTTCCAGATAATTCCGCAGATCGGACTGGAGCCTGATCCTGCTTTCGGAGGGCAAGGAAAGGCATGTATTGATAAAATCCCTCGTACAAAGGTAAAACTTATTGGTGATAAATTCTGCATCCGTCCGAAAGCCCAGTCCTAAAAATTTATCATAAAAATAAGCAGCATGTGCGGACATGGATGTCTCAGATGTATTGCTGTCGAATACGAATGCGTCCACATCCTTTTTTTCTATGGTTCTTCCTCTTACTGCATTGTTGACAAAGTAGCCGATTTTTTGTAATTTCTGCTGCGGGGAAAGGACTAAATTGTTAAAGTATTTCAAAAGGTTCCGGCCTTCTTCCTCTGTGATATTGAAACCATCGTGTTTTTCGGCCTTGATGACCGCTATAAAATCCTTTTTCCATTCAGTTACGATGCCTTTGACGATTACGACTACGCCGCCCGGTATTCTTCCGTTGGTTTGTGATTCGGCTAATAACCGGGTTAATTCTTTTGATAATTGTATAAATGTATCATCGTCTTCCGGGGAAAGCCAAAAATCCGTAATATGTTGAAAAACGCTTCCGGCATCGGTATTACGTACTTCCATTTTCATGGAATGGGAATTGCTGCCCAGCGATTTGGTAAAACGTTTTTGCAAAGCATCGAGGCTTTCATCGTCTAATTCACTGCATGTATCGTTATATAAAGGCGGCATGACGCTATGCTGGCTTTCCCGCTTTAAAACCTGATGGATGGCTACTTTTTGAATGATCATTTGATCGATATTGCTGGACATGTTTTCCCCTCCTTATGATTGTTAATTTTATTCTATAACCATAAGGAAAAATTAGCAATAGAAATCATTTCTCCGTCACGGGAATCAATTTTTGTAGAGAACATGGCGCAGCAGGGAGCGGGAAGAAAACAGCGGCGGCCTGGAACGAGCCTGGCATGGGCTGGGATTTTCTGCCGTTGTGTACAATCAGTAATTTCACTTATGAAATGGTTGAAAACCTAGGGTGAAATTGCCACGGATGGCAATTTCAGGAAAAAAGGACAAGGATGTCCTTTTTTTCCGACCCGTTCGCTTCCGCGCTGTTTATCCATTTCATTAGTGAAATCTGATTGGTAACTCCAGCAGAAAATCCCAGCCCATGCCAGGCTCGTTCCAGGCCGCCGCTGTTTTCTTCCCGCTCCCTGCTGCGCCATGTTCTCTGCAAAAATTGATTCTCGTGTTTCTCCGTTTTTCTCCACAAAGGCCAGGAGAAATCCCGGCATTATCCTGTTTTTTCCCTGAATGACGACGGGTGCTGATAAAAAACAGGAGAGCAGTCTCACTCTTTTGGTTTGTACCCAGTCACGGGCAGGTTTTCCTTCCTGGTTTCGAGTACCTCTTACAAGCCTTCCGACTCAAAATCGTTTATACTCTGTGAACACTTCCATATCTGAAGGATCAGACTTAGGGGTTCCGCTGCTGATTGGTGGTTTTGTCCAATTCCACAAGGACATGCCGCTTAGCGTTTCCGCTTACGGCCTGCCGCATATTTTCTTGCCGTTGCCGGCATCCTTTCGGAGTGCATGTCACGCCCGCCGTTTCCAGCCACGTTGTAGCCATGCGGCACTATATATTCACTATAAAAAAGCTTCCCAGCACTGGGGAACAGCAATCCCCAATTACGATTTATTTTATAGAACACTATGAGTTGACTAAGCTCACACATTCCTGCCTTTGGAATTCCTTAGGCATGAAGGGCATATTCAAAACAAAATATTTTTGAAATCCGTACACTCATACGGCGTTTACCAGTGTTCTTTGCGCCGGCCCATATTCCGGCCAGGGCACCGATGCTTCCCAAAGAACCAAGCCTGGAGGTGATTTTGTCCATAACGGAAAGCAGGCTGTTGAGGTGGTTCGCCATAGCGGTGACGACATCGGAGTCGGCAATATTATGAATGACTTTGGCAAAGGTATTGCCGAGCCGGTTGACGGAGGCCTCCCAGCCATCGGCAGACTGCATGGCCTTTTCCATGGCAGAGCCGCCGCCTTCCGCATAATCTTCCAGCATCTTTTCATAAAGATCCCAGTTTTCGAGAAGGGCTTTCAGCTGGCTTCCATAATCGGCATTGTCCATCGCGCTGATGAGGTCGGTTCTGCGGGAATCGGATACATCCAATGAGGCATATACGTTGGATAGTTCCGCTAAGATTTGCATGGGATCTCGGAGGGAAGCGGCTCCGTCTTCCAGTTCTCCTTCCATCTGCCGGATATGCATAAGAATGTCTTCCCAGGCTTTGCCTATAACATCGCCGCTCTGTTTCGTGGCGGCGATCATGGTTCCCATGGCAGCGGCGGACTGCTCGATGGAAATGCCGGAAAGGGCGGCCTGGGAAGCGGAGATTTTGGTCGCTTCCGCAAGTTCTTCCATGGATAAGGCATTGCGGCTGGCCAGATGGATTTGGCCATCCAGCACTTTGCCCAGCGCCGCGGTATTGCCTTTGAGCTGATAGGCGGCATCTGCGGCGGCCAGATAATCCTTTGCCAGGCCGGGGTCCAGGCCGCCGGCTGCCTGGGCGAGCATGTTCAGTTCAGCCATGGCTTCCGCGTTTTGATAACCGGCCTGGTACATTTCCTGAAGGCTGGAGAGGTAATCGGATGCTTTTTTTCCGTATTTGCCCGCCGTTTGGAAGGCGGCTGTTTCCAGTCTGGATAAATCCGCCTTGCTCAACCGGTCTGTAGTTTTGCTGATTTGATCCAGCGTATGGTCGATTTTTTTTAATTCTTTTGCCGCATTGGCGAATGGATCCTTCAGTATTGTTTTCAACTTGGCGGCTGTCTTTAATATAAAATTTTCATTGTTCAATGCGATAAAATCCTCCTTTTTATCGGTAATTTATGTTACGGTGCGTGGAATGCTCTCAGGTCGGCAACGCACCGCTTCAGCGTGGCGCATGCATAATCCAGCTCCTCTTTCGTTTCCCTGCCGCTGAAACTGAACCGTATGCAGCTATGGATATCCTGTCTGTCCATTCCGATGGCGGCCAGGGCGGGAGAGGGGGATAAACTGCGGCCGTTGCATGCAGAGCCGGTGGAAACCTGTATGCCGTGCATGTCCAGCAGGATCATCAAGGATTCCCCCTCCACGCCCCGGAAGCACATATATAAGTTATGGGGCAGCCTTTTCCCGGACTCGATAGGAGCGCCGATTAAATAGCTGTCGGGGATCTGTTTTATAATAGAATGATAAAAATAATCTCTGCCATCGGAGTGGATGGCAGAGTAATCGTATGCTTCGACGGCTTTGCCGGCGGAAGCAATGCCCAGAACGTTTTCCGTGCCTCCGGCCAGCCCCTGTTCCTGGCTGCCGTAAATAAGCGGCTGGAGCGCAATGGAAGGTTTCTTGTATAAGATGCCGCATCCTTTCAGCCCGCCCAGTTTATGGGCAGAAAACCCTGCCATGTCCGTGCCGGATTCCTGGACGTGGATGGGAATGGAGGGGATGCTGCCGGTGCAGTCCAGATATACGATGCCGCGGAAGGAATGGGTCAGGTCGATGATCCTTTTTACATCTTGTACCGTGCCTATTTCGCTGTTGGCATAGTCGATGATGACGAAGGGGGAAAAGTGGCATGCGGCCAATTTCTGTTCTAAATCATGGAGATCGATAAATCCGTGGCGGTCTGTTTTTAACGGATGCGAGTATGGGCAGTCCTTTGTACATTCCAAGATGGATTTATGGGCGATGGGGGAGTATAAGACGGTGCAGCGGCGGGCTGCGTCATATCCCCGGATGGCGCAGGTATTGCTTGCCGACCCGGAGGGCATAAAATAAATATGCTCCGGGTCGGCATGGAGGAAACGGGCGACAGAATGTCTCGCGCCGGACAGGATTTTTTTTGCTTCTGTGCCTTTCGTATGCAGAGAGGACGGATTGCCCCAAAGATCCAGGAGAGAGGCCAGATATTTTTTCATCGGATCGGATAGAGGCGTAGTCGCGGCATTATCTAAATATAAATTCATTGGTCACTCCATTTCTATGCGGCTTTTATCCCGACTTGGTTGAGGCAGCGCGTCAGTCAGTTTGCGGGTACATGATTTCATCGATGGCTGCCCGGATATGCGGCTGGAACGTCTGGGGCAAAGCACAGGCCTCCAGCTGTTTTTGCGCCGTTTCCCTGGCAACAGCGCCGTTGGCATAATGGCGTAGGATGGTATAGACCTTATAGCAGTCCATGGTATCCGCAACGATGCGCCAGGGGGTTAGAGACTTTGGGCTTTTGCATGCGTTGCAGACATAATATGGCTGGCCGCAGATGGAGCAGACGGCATTCGGCTTTTTTGGCATTTTTCCTGTTCTCCCCGTTTTAATCTTTGTATACGAATACTTCGCAGAGTTTGCCCGCTTCGTCGCAGTAAGGCTTCTGGAGCTTGTATGTAACGGTATGCCCGCCGTCAGGGGTCAGGCTGACATCCACGCTGGAGATATCGATCTGCGCCCTGGGGAATGTGATAACGCCGATATACTTGATATTGCTGTCGCACTTGTTGCGGAAATAGCAATGTACATGCAGCGTCCGGATCGGCGGCATGGAATCGGTAGTCTTTGCCAGGCTGATCGCCTCTGCCATTTCCGCTTCATAATCCACGATGACTCTGCCCGTGGTATCTGCAGGGAAGGTCAGCGTTTTGTTTTCCGCATCGATGGTGAATTTGCCTTCCCCGGCTGTGGCGGATACTTCCAATGTTTCGCCGAATTCGTTTTCATCATTGACCAGCTGGACATATTTAATCTCAGCTCCTGCTACGCCCACAGGCACATATTTCAATACTGCTTTATTGCCGGAAATCTCCAGGACTTCGCTGACGGGAGCGGTGATTTTCTTGTCCTGGCTGGCGATATTCTTTTCCGAAGAAAACTGTTCGGCCAGCAGGTCGAAGGAATGGATCGCGTTCGTATAGGAAAGCGTGCCCTGCGCGGCATTATAGAAGGTGACGATTTCAGCCCCCTGGGCATCGGTCACGGGAGTGCCTTCGGATGTGAAGTTCAGGGTGGGCTCTTTTACGTTGGTCAGCCTGCTTAAGAGCTGCTTCGTGGTCGGTTCAAATTCCTCGATGTATCTTATTTTTTCAAAAACAACTTCATTAGGGTTAAATTTCATATCGTATGATCCTCCTTGTCAGTGTAAGGAGAGCTGGTCAATGCAGTTCTCCCATGTAATTGAGTTCTTCTTTTTTTACTTTTTTTAAATCAATACCAAAGCCGGAATAGCCGGACCGCAGCAAGAGGTCAGCGTTTTTGATTTTGGCGATGCGCTTCACGCTGTCCATAAAGGCAAAAATATTCATATCCCAAACCGTCTGGTCGTCCCGTTTAAAGCCTTCGCTGTTGACCATGGTAGAAATCAGGGGAAGCAAGGTGGACTTTGCGGGTTCCAGCTTTCTTGCCTCATATTCCATCTTTGCGTCCTCGATAAAAGCCCTCCGGCAGCTGTTCGTGCCGGCGACGCGGTCATCCCTTTTCAAATGGTGGATGGCGCGCAGACAGGCGGCTATTTTGAAATAGGTATCCTCGTTGATCATAATATCGTCCCCGCTGCCCTCCTTTCCTTGGACGAGTAAAATATGATGGTTCTGATCGTCATAGGTTTCCATCCTGGACAAATCCAGCTGACTGCCAAATAATATTTTGGTGTCATCAGCGGCATAGTGCTTGCGCAATAGCTGGCAAAATAACTGGTAATCGGATATTTCATCGAATGGGATCCCCATTTCGTCGAGCTGCCAGCAGAAGTCGATGCCGGTCGAACAGAGGGTAGTCACCATTTGATAATATTTGATTTCGCCGTATTCGCAAATCTCGGATAAAGTGGGGATATGCAGGGCAATGCCGTCGCATATTTCCAGCGCGGATCCTCGGTAGAGATTTAAATAATCAATATTCAGTTTTTTCATGTTCTTTCATTTCCTCATCCATTCCCTTTCCAGTGTCTGTATGTTCCCTATTCCCTTATACGCACAAAACTTATGCCGTAATTTACGGATTATTTTTGTCAGAGGGGTGTTTTTTCGCACGTAAATAACGGACGTGCTTGATAAGCGGAATTTGTATGCGGGAATCGGAATATATGTGTTATAATGTTTCTATAAATTCCATGCAAGCGGACTCGTAAAGCAAGGAATCGGTTGTTACATGATAACTTATGATTTGTGCCGCTGGCAGAAAAGCGGCGGAATGGAGATTTCTATGAAAATAGGATTTGCGCAGCGATGCATAACGCCTGCACTTCCCATACGTTTATCAGGCTATGCAGGGAAACGGATTGCAGAAAACGTATTGGATGACCTCTTTGTAAAAGCCATGGTGTATCAAAGAGGGAACGAAACTTATGGCATTTTGTCCTACGATCTGATTGGTATTGATGATGTGGTGATCAGGCAGTTGAAAGAGGGGATGAAAAAGCTGGATTTAAAGCAGGAAAACTTTCTGTTTGCCGCGACGCATACCCATTCCGGCCCGGGCGGCGTACTGGAAACGAGGGAAGGCCTGTTGAAGCCCGCTGCGGATATTTTTGTTGAAACCGATCCGGCTCTTGCCGCATATATTGCCCAAAAAAGCCTGGAGGCTTTGGAGGAGGCCGTCGGAATTTGCAAAGAAACTGCCGTGTCCATTGCCCTAAGCACGCTCGATCATGTAGGAGATAACCGCAACAGCAGGGACTTGAAAGGAAACCGGGACATTGCGGCCGCGTTTTTCAGGCAGGAGGACGGCAGAAAGGCGGTCATCGTGAACTATGCTTGTCACCCGACTGTCATGAACTATAAAAACCAAAAGGTGAGCGCCGATTTCCCAGGGGCTGTTGCCGCCTGCATGGAGCAGCACGGCTATGACGTGTGCATGTATTTGAACGGAAGCTGCGGAGATATCTCCACCCGCTTTTCCCGCAGAAGCAGCGATTCTGGCGAGCTGCTGCGCTACGGGCATATGTTTGAAGAAAAGCTGCTGGGAATGGAACGCGATGCCAGGCCGGTGGAAATCCATGATTTTGCAGTATCCTATGAGACGATACGCATGGATTTAAAGCGGCCGGGCGATATCGAAGAGGCGGAGAGGGAGCTGGAGGCCTGTGAAAAACGTTTGCAGGAAGCGAAGCAGGGCGGGATCGGCGGCTCGGACCTGCGCGTGCTTGAATCCCGCAAGGAAGGGGCGCAGTGCAATCTGGCGCTGGCACAAAATCCTTACACGATGACATCCTGCGATGTTTCGGTGATGTTTTTAAACATAAACCGGCATATTTTTGTCTGTGTGCCAGGAGAGCTGTTTTCCGAGCTGTCCAATCCGCTGCAGACAGAACGGGTGCATTTTATAGGATATGCGAATGGATATTTGGGATATTTTGCCGATGAATCCGCTTATGACCATTTTTATTATGAGGCGTTGAGCAGCCCGTTCGAAAAAGGGCAGGGCGAAAGACTGATGCGGCTGGCAGCAGAGGCTGTTGGAAAGTAAACAGGAAAGGAAAAGGGATATGACGATAGCAAAACAATACTTGCAATATGTTGCAGAAATTTTACAGAAAACGATCGATACACAGGAAGAGGCATTGGAACAGGCGGCGGAGCTTGTCTGCCAAAGCTGCCTGAATGGCGGAAGGTTTTATGTCTTTGGATCCGGGCATTCCCATATGATTGCCGAGGAGCTTTACATCCGCGCCGGCGGGCTTGCCTATGTAAAAGCCATCCTTCCGCCGGAGCTGATGCTGCACGAAATGCCGAACAAGAGTACATGGCTGGAGCGCCTTGGCGGCTATGCGGAGGCTATGCTGAAGCTGCATAAGGTGGATGAAAAGGATACGATCATGATTATTTCCAATTCAGGCCGGAATATCGTGCCGGTAGAAATGGCGCTGGAGGCCAGAAAAATCGGTGCAAAGGTCATTGCCATGACATCCATGCAGCATTCCGCGCAGACCTCTTCGCGCCATGCAAGCGGCAAAAAACTGTACGAGCTTGCGGATGTTGTGCTGGATAACGGCGCGAAGAAGGGAGATGCTTCCTTTTTTATCGAAGGCCTCGATACGCCGACCGGGCCGACCAGCGATACGATTGGAATCGCGATGGCACAGGCGCTGGTCGCTTCTGCCATCGACAAGCTTGTCAAATGCGGACATCAGCCGCCCGTATTCAAAAGCTCCAATGTAGACGGGGCAGATGACTATAATAATGAGCTATTTGACACCTATTACGGCTACTGGAAATAAACTTGTAATTTGGGCCTGACTATGTTAAAATGGCTGACAATTAGTGTCTAATGCGCTTATGCAAGAGGGCAAGGGAAAGATGATCGATAAAGATAAGTTTCATGTGTTCAATTATATAAAAAAGGAAGAGTATACGGGAAGCATGGACGGGATGCGGTATATGCTTCGGAAAAAGGAAGGGGAGGAAGCCAGGCTGGAGGCGATTATCTGGCCGGAGCCGTATGGATACGGGGCAACCCCGGAAAAGAAAAAGCAGAGGATGGAGTTTGCATTCAGCGCGAGGGGGCTGGAGGAAGCGGTTGACTGGATGAATGAGCAATATGAAGGGCAGAGAAGCCTATGGGGCGTAATGAAATGAGAAGGATGAAAAGAGAAAGAAGCATTGGCGGCACGCAGAAGTTTGGAAGAAGGGTAAAAATTAAGCTGCTTGGCATCGCGGCAGTTCTGCTGGCGCTGCCAGTATATGGGATTGCTAACGAGCTGTTTAAGCTGGCGGTATGCCGTGACAACAGCGTTTCGTTGTTCCAGAGGAAAGGAATCCGAAAGATGGCCGAATGGCTTAACGACAGGATGGCGGGGCGGGAAAGGAAGAAAGGCGAAAGCGGCGGGCCGACTGGAGAAAACACGCCGAGAGGGCTGTGCTTTGCCGATTTTACCAGGGATCTGGAGGAAGGGAGACTGTGGTTCCAATCCCAGGAAAAAGAACGCATTACGATGACGAGCCATGACGGGCTTAAGCTGGTCGCTTATTATCTGCCGGCTCCCAAAGAGTCGCGCAGAGTATTGATTTTGATGCATGGTTATAGAAACGAAGGAATCGTATGGGATTTTGCGAATCTGGTGAAATTCTACCATGAACAGGGATATCATCTTCTTGTGCCGCACCAGCGGGCCCATGGGGAGAGCGAAGGGGAGCATATTTGTTTTGGCGTGAAGGAACGCTATGACTTGGCCCAGTGGACGGAGTATATTTCCAAAAGGTTTGAAAGGAGATGCAGTATTTTTCTGTCGGGAATTTCCATGGGAGGCGCGACGGTGCTTATGGCGGCGGGGCTGAAGCTTCCCGGACAGGTAAAGGGAATCATCGCGGATTGCGGTTATACCTCTCCCTGGGATATTTTTGCTTATGTGCTTGGAAAAGACTGCCATCTGCCGAAATTCCCGTTTTTGTATGCGGCGGATTATATATGCTATAAGAAAGCAGGGTTCCATTTTCAGGAGTGCAGCACGTCGGAAAGCCTGAAGGGGAATCGGATACCGATATTGTTTGTCCATGGGGGAAAGGATGATTTTGTGCCGCCAAGGATGAGCTGGATGAACTATGAGGCATGTACGGCGGAAAAGGAAATTTTTATCGCGGACAGGGCGGCGCATGGAACGAGTAATCTGGCGGAGCCGGAGGAATACCGGCAGAGGGTTATTCGGTTTATGGAGAAATGGTCGGATGGGAATTAAGGAACGGGGCTGATGGATCAGGGCGGCCGAAAATTAGAATATGTGTAAAGGCATGCATGGCCCGGCAGCAGAAGGAGATGGCAATGGAAAGAAAAACGGGGAAGAATAACCGATATGTGAAAAGAGAGAAGGCATCGGGAATGAAGGGCGATCGATATACGGAAAAAGAGAGGGAATCGGCAGGAAAGAACGATCGGTATGCGAAAAAAGGGGATCGTGCATCGGGAAGGAATTATGCGGAAAAAGGGAGAGCAGTAAGGGAAAATAGCAAAAAGGAAAAAAGCATAATCCCAAAAAGGGACGCAGGGAATGAGAGGGGAAAGAAGGCCGCCGGGAGCGGGAAGGAGTACGGAGAGGCGTTCCGCCCGGTAAGAATGGGCAAGGATGCACAGAAAGGAAAAACCAGATGCAGGGCTTTCGGAGAATGCGGAGGGTGCCAGATGCTGCATCTGCCTTATGAAGAGCAGCTTGCCCTGAAGGAAAAAGAGACGGCAAAGATTTTAAAATCCTATGTGCGTCTGGAAGGGATCATCGGCATGGAACAGCCGGAGCATTACCGGAACAAGGTAAGCGCGGCATTTACCCATGACCGGCAGGGAAAGCCGCTGTCGGGCGTGTATAAGGAGGGAACCCATTATATTATTCCTGTGGAGGAATGCGTGCTGGAAAATGAAAAGGCGGATGCCATTATCGCGTCGGTCAGGGCGCTGCTGCCGTCTTTTAAAATAAAAACTTATGATGAGGACAGCGGATACGGCCTTCTGCGCCATGTGGTAGTAAGGGTAGGACAGGCGACGGGGCAGATTATGGTTGTTTTGGTGCTGTCATCGCCGATTCTGCCGTCAAAGAATAATTTCGTGAAGGCGCTGCTGAAGCAGCACCCGGATATAACGACGATCGTCACTAATGTAAATGAGCGGAAGACAAGCATAGTGCTGGGGGACAAGGGACAGACGATTTATGGGAAAGGATATATTGAGGACGTTTTGTGCGGCATTACTTTTCGGATATCCCCTAAGTCGTTTTACCAGGTGAATGCGGTGCAGACGGAAAGGCTGTATCGTAAGGCGATAGAATATGCTGGACTCACAGGGAAAGAAACGGTATTGGATGCCTATTGCGGGATCGGGACGATCGGAATGATTGCGGCCGGAAGGGCCGGAAGGGTGATCGGCGTGGAACTGAACGGGGACGCGGTAAGGGATGCCGTGGCGAACGCTAGGAGGAATAAGATAGGGAACATTGATTTTTATGAGAAGGACGCAGGGGAATTTATGGTCCAGCTGGCAGAACAGGGAGAAAAGGTGGATGTGGTGTTTATGGATCCGCCGAGAACCGGCAGTGATGAAGTTTTTTTGAATTCGCTTGCAGAGCTGGCACCCAAAAAGGTGGTATATATTTCCTGCAACCCGGAAACACTGGCGAGGGACCTGGAATATATGGCAAAACGGGGATACCGGGCAGTGAAGGGCGTGTGTGTGGATATGTTTCCGTTTTGCGGGCATGTGGAATGCATCGTGCTACTTTCAAAACTTTATACAAAACAGAATATAGAAGTGGAACTGGAAATGAGTGAGATGGATTTAACTGCGGCAGAGAGTAAGGCCACTTATGGGGAAATTAAGGATTATGTGTTAGAACATACTGGATTGAAAGTCAGCAGTTTGTATATCGCACAGGTAAAAGAGAAATGTGGGATTATTGAGAGGGTGAATTATAATCTGCCAAAATCGGACAATGCCAGACAGCCGAAATGTCCACCAGAGAAAGAAGCGGCTATAAGGGAGGCGTTGGAGGGTTTTCGGATGATTTGATGGGAAATAGGTCACATAGTGATTGGATAGTAAAAGTGCAACGGGCGTTGCACTTTCAAGATATATACAAACATCTTTTCTGATAGAAAACTGGTAAGAGAATCAGTTGTTGCAAATTTTGCAACAACTGTGGCAGATGGAAAAACTATCAAGTTGACTGTGGTTGCTTTTCATGCTACTTATGAATAAAAAGTCAAGAAACAAGTGGAAAAGGAGGAAAAATTATAGTAAAATATGATATAGTATGTATATCTATCGAAAGCGGGTGAAATTATGCGTACTTCTATGGACGAGGTAACTTTTTTAGGATTTTATAAAAATACTATTTTGTGTGGTTCGAATAATTTTCAGCATTTTATTTGTAAGCAGTTAGAAGCCGAGAATAGAATTACTTTTGAAGAACAGCGTAAAATAAGTGATAAAGACGATACATTATTTTTTGAATCTAAGAAAGATTTTAAGGGTATTATTTCAAAGACTACAACCATGAAGTCTTTTATTAGCTTTTATGAAGCGCTTGAATACAAGAAATTGTATAAGTATTCAGTACCATTCTTTTATGAGGCTGGCGAAAAATCCATAGATGAAGTGTTGAAAGAAATGCAGATTGCAGTCTTTGAGAATGAAATATATCAGCCAGAATATGTTATTGATAGGAATTTAAATGAATCGGCTCCGATTGCATATGTAGAAGATGGTATATACTTTATTAAGTTTGTTTTACAGAAAGCGTATCTGCAGTCTGATACATTTGAACAGATTGATTACAGATATCCTATCGTGATATATATTAATCCGTCGATAAATATATTAGAAGTAAGATATGATTCTATGCGTTATAGTTATAATGAACAAATTGATAGAGATGCGTATTCAAAAATAGTATTTTATTGTATTGATTGGATTAAAGATAATTTTGGTATGAAATTGTTCCGCTGTGAGCATATGGATACTATTAAAATTATTAACGATATTCAAAATACAGAAGTAAGAATGTATAAGCAGATGATGGAAATGAAAGCTGGGGGTTCGGCTGAATTGACAGCATCTGAAAATGGTGATTATATGTTGCCGTTTTTGGGCGAAATTCGTGAACTCATTGATGAAAATGAAGAATTATTTGCAGAGGCGGATGAAATAAGGCAATTATTATTACAGTATCTTAATGAGAAGGAAGCTACCGCAAGCTATCCGTATATTTATGTTAAATGGATTAAGCCGGTAGAAACAAAGAGTTATATTGTTAAGATTACCTTTGATTATTTTAATGGGAAAATTACTTTGTTACAACATATTACAGGAAAATGTAATGATTTAGGAATGGGGCGAATGAATGATGCAATCGAATATCTTTCAAACAGTGGCTCCTTTGTTAAAGGAGAAGAAATTTAATATTGATTTGGATTCATTCTTGGACTTTATGAAGCAATATCATTCTAATGATTGGATTTATCCAGATGCAATTCATAGAAAACTTGGAATAGAAATAAAGGATATCTATGGTATTTTAGAGATGTGTGTGGATGAGAATATTGTAGAGCAGTATTTGAATGTATATTGTCCAATATGTCAACGTTTTACAGGTAACATATATAAAACAGCTTTAGAGATTCCAGAATTTGTAAACTGTGTACATTGCGATACTGAAATCGATAATCCGCTACAGCACGCTATTATTATATACAAGGTGTTATAGTTGGATTTAGAGGAAAAGAAGTTTAGAGACGCAGAACAATTATTACATCAGTCAGGGTACACATTGACTGAATTGATGATGGCCTCAAGTAGATATAATTCCAGCTTATTGATGGTTTCCAACGAGGACAATGAAAGATGCAAGGTTTTATATAATGACATTAAGAAAGGTGAATTAACGAGAGGGCAGAAAGGTCAAAAACTCGAAGAAATGACATCAATTCTGTTTGAGAAGAGCGTAGAAAATCTTTTTGATGTTTATAGAAATTGCAGAACAAGTACGAATGAAATTGATTTGTTAATAAGATGGACAGAGAATGCGAGACTTTCTGGAATAAATAATGCGTTTTCTTGTTTTGGAGAATTATTTTTAGCTGAATGCAAAAATTATGATGGTCCAGTAAGTGTAACGTTTGTTGGTAAATTTTGTTCATTGATGTCTGTTACAAATACAAATTTTGGAATAATGGTATCATGGGATGGAGTATCTGGCAGAACTAAATGGAATGATTCAAAAGGATTAATAAAAAAGATAGCGTTACATGAAAGTAAATATATTATCGTAATTGATAAAAATGATTTGAAACAGATTTGTGATAGGAAACAGAATTTGTTTTCTCTTATATATGAT
This sequence comes from uncultured Lachnospiraceae bacterium, assembly GCA_910585965.1. Lineage (GTDB taxonomy): Bacteria > Bacillota > Clostridia > Lachnospirales > Lachnospiraceae > Kineothrix. Next base: position 142,883 of record CAJUHH010000007.1, on the reverse strand, counting down.
AAATATGTGGCATTGAAAGAGGAAATTGATTACGAAACGTATATTGTTAAGCATGAAGCTGAAGATTGTATGATATGAGAAGGTTGGAATATACCTTCTCTTTGATTTAAGTATAGATTTGGACAACGGTGAACATGTGGAAACTGTTGTAGCTTTAAGCCGCATAAAATGAGGGGGTTCAAGACTTTAGAAGGTGTGAAAATGGGTGGTTTGCCATCGATTTGCTACCGTAATTCTGAAGAACCACCCTAAACGTTAAAAGAGGGTTGAATGGCGGTAAACTTTTACTGTCAGCCCTTTTGGATATTCTATGAAGTTTTTGCCCTGCTGCCGGTTCAAAAAGGTCAACGGAGCGTGCCGCCATGACTTCCGTATCATGCACGTAAGTCTGCAAGTCATCCCACGCCAGGGCAAAGGCCTCGCTGATCCGTAGGCCGGTATAAAATCCGATCATCAAGGAGATGTGGTAACGGGATCCGGCAGGGAACCGTGCCATGATCCGTTGCCATTCTTCCAGTGTCAGGATGATCCTTTCACGGGGTTTCTTTTCCGCTTTGGGATATTTCACATAGCGCATAGGGTTAGTCGGAAGGTAATGCAGAGACTCAACGGCATAATCCAGCGCAGCGCCGAACACGGACAGGATCCCGGTTATGGAGTGCTTGGCCAGCCCGTCCATCTACAGCTTGTTGGTATATTCCTGCAATGCGGCAGCAGTGATGGCCTTTAACCGGCGGTGGCTGCGGAAGGGTTAGGGAATGATTATTTTTGCATCAGCCTGATAAATTCTACACCAATGCAACAAAAGCGGTTATATGTGTTCATATGGGTGTTATAACCTGTTTGCAGACAGCAAAACTCGTTAAAATATGTGGTTGAAAAATAAAGAACGATAACCTATAATATACTTAATAGAACAGCCGGAAGGTGAGTGCCAGTCACCCGACCCGGCAAATAAGCTTTAAACTAATAAGTGATAGCTGTCTGCTCTTCCCAAAGTCAGGACGGCTATTTCTTATTTTTCAAATATCCAGTAAAAACAAAGAACAGGTTGCGGAAGAGATTCAGAAATTAGAGCCTGTTAAGGAACCAGAACATAGGCCATTTGGAAGGCATGGGTTTCCATGCCTTATTTCATTCTGCCTCTCTTTTTTGTGCAAGAATAGAGAGGAAAAATTTAAGAATAAGACTTATAATAATAAAGACAAATTTATAGTCCCCAAAAAATAATAAGTGCGGATAAGGAGGTATCTTATGGAATGGGTCGACAGATTAAACCAAAGCATGAATTATATTGAGGAACATCTGACTGGAGAAATTGACTATGAACAGCTTGCGCGGATTGCCTGCTGCTCTGCCTATCACTACCAGCGGATGTTTACTTATATGGCGGGCATCACTCTGGCAGAGTATATCCGAAGAAGAAAAATGTCTTTAGCGGCGGTAGACTTGCAGAGCGGCGAAGAACGGATTATTGATATTGCAGAGAAGTACGGCTACCATTCCCCGACTGCATTTAACAGGGCGTTTCAGTCTTTTCATGGGATAGCTCCCTCGTCCGTTAAGACCGCAGGCGTATCCGTGAAATCTTTTTCCCCCATTGTATTTCGAATTGCTGTGAAAGGAGCGACAGAGATGAATTATAGAATTGAAACAAAAGAAGCATTCCGCATCATAGGCGTATCCGCGCCGCTTGATCAGGAGATCGAAAATAACTTTATGGTCGTGCCAAAGATGTGGCAGGATGCCGCTGCAAATGGGACCGTACAGAAACTGGCAGGAATGATGGATACGCCGCCAATGGGGCTTTTGGGCGTGAGTGCCTGCAACGATGAAGAACAATGGAAATATTTTATTGCTGTTTCCAGTTCAAAAACAAGCGGCGAGTTTGAAGAATATACCGTGCCTGCATCTACCTGGGCAATTTTTTCCGGGACGGGTACAAACCAATCGATACAGGAATTGGAACAGCGCATTATAACAGAGTGGCTTCCGACTTCGGGGTATGAATATGCCAACGCCCCCGATATTGAGGTTTATTTCAATCCAGACCCGCAGAACGCACAATATGAGGTATGGATACCTGTGGCAAACAAACGCGAGTCAGTTAATGGTGAGAAAAAGGTATAACGGAGGGAGTTATGGACGAGAAAATTTATATGTTTATGGAAACAGTGGATGAGCGTTTCCGCAGTTTTGTAAGCGAAATCAACGAGTATCTGACAGGGAACGGCTGTAAAAGCGATATAAAACTGCAAAAAAGCGGCTATGTTGTGTCCTATGTGCTAAACGGCGGCAAAAGGACTCTTGCAACATTTGTATCCCGAAAAACAGGGATGAAGCTCCGCATTTATCCCGAACATATAGGGGAATACGAGAGCTTTCTTGATACGCTGCCCGAAAAAGTAAAAAAGGAAATCAAGAAAGCGTCCGTCTGCAAACGGCTTATCAATTCGGATGACTGTAATCCGAAATGCGTAATGGGATATACCTTTTCGCTGGATGGCGAGCGGTATCAGAAATGCCGTTATATGGCGTTCCAGCCTACGTTGAGCGAGGAAAACAATCCGTATATAAGGCAGTTCTTAGAGAACGAATTGCGGACAAGTAAATAAGAGGCTGGAAAAGAGTAGAAAACGAAGGATGGCCGAGAACTGGGACTGTTTGGATGATGGTCTTGGTTCTCGGTTTTTTTGGTTTTATGGGGCGTTGGGAGCGATTTGATGTAGAAAGCAGTAGTTTACATCATGAATCCGTGATATAATTTTATTGTTTATTTTGCAGTAAGTTTGCGGCTGGTGTGCAGACACAAACTTGGGATTGAAATGAGAGGATGGGACGGAAAAGGGGACAACGCCATGACTTCTAATTTTGACTTCTTAAAAAATGATTTTCCAGTTCTTGCAAACTTCGGATGTTTGGCAGAACAATATTGCTATTCTGACTCTAATTCCTGTCTGATGAAGTTAGGGATGATTGGCGAAACCATCGTCAATTTGATTTTTACATACGATAAAATTCCGCTTCCGAATAACAATACTGCTGTTGCCAGAATAGATGTCCTTCTTCGGGATGGTTTTATTGACAGAGATTTATGCGATATTCTTCACGCGCTTCGCAGGAGCAGAAACAAAGCAGCACATGAAAATTTTTCTTCTGTGAATGACGGGAAAATATTGCTTCAGATGGCATACAGTTTATGCGAATGGTTCATGCAGACTTACGGTGACTGGAATTATCAGCATCAGGATTTTATTATGCCGGAAGAACAGCATTCCGTTGCGACAGTCAATAAGGCAGAGGAAGAACAGCAGGAAGAAGCATTAGTAAGACAGGCAGAAGAAGCTGCACAGGCAGCACCTTCTGTGCCATCAGAAGAAAGAAAGAAAAAGGCAAGGCTGATGGCAAGCCAGCGTCAGAAGTCAGAAGCGGAAACCAGATATTTAATTGATGAGCAGCTTCGGAAAGTGGGATGGGAAGCAGATACGGAAAGCTTGCGTTATTCCAAAGGCACCCGCCCGGCAAAAGGACGTTGCATCGCTATTGCTGAATGGCCTACAGATTCCGAAGCCGGAAACAAGGGATTTGCCGACTATGCCCTGTTCATTGATTTGCAAATGGTTGGCATTATTGAAGCGAAGGCGGTTCATAAGGATATTCCTTCTGTCATTGACTACCAGGGCAAGGATTATCCTGGGAATATCCGTTCCAGGGATGCAAAGTATATGATCGGCACTTGGGGAGAATATAAAGTTCCGTTTACTTTTGCCACGAACGGAAGACCTTATTTGGAGCAGCTACAGACAAAGTCCGGTATATGGTTTTTGGATTTGCGAAAGCCGTTCCATGCACCGAAGGCATTGCATGGCTGGATGAGTCCGACAGGTATTCAGGAACTTCTGGAAAAGGATATACAAGCAGGAAATCAAAATTTGAAATCCTTGTCCTATGATTTATTGCGTGATAAAGATGGGCTGAATCTGCGGGAATATCAGTTAAAAGCAATCAAAGCCGCAGAAAATGCTATTATGGAAGGGAAACAGAAGGTTTTGCTGGCTATGGCTACCGGTATCGGTAAAACCAGAACTGTATTGGGCATGATTTATCGTTTCCTGAAAACAGGACGTTTTCGCCGGGTTCTCTTCTTGGTAGACCGTACTGCGCTGGGCGAGCAGGCATCAGACGTTTTTAAAGAAGTGAAACTGGAAGATTTGATGACGCTTGATGATATTTATAATATCAAGGGTTTGGAAGAAAAAAACATCGAGAAAGAAACCCGTGTTCAAGTGGCTACGGTGCAGGGAATGGTAAAGAGGATTCTTTTTAATAATGGAGAAGCTATGCCTGCCGTTACCGATTATGATTTGATTATTGTAGATGAGGCGCATAGAGGGTATATTCTTGACCGCGACATGGATACAGAGGAGCTGCTGTACCGTGATCAGACAGAGTACCAAAGCAAATATCGGACGGTTATCGATTATTTCGATGCGGTTAAAATTGGGCTGACGGCAACGCCTGCTTTGCAGACAACCGAAATTTTTGGACAGCCAGTATTTAAGTATACTTATCGTGAAGCTGTGATGGAGGGATATTTGGTTGACCATGATGCGCCTCATGAGTTAATCACGAAATTAGGCAGCGAAGGTATCCATTACAAGAAAGGGGATCCTATAACGATCTATGATCCGGTTACAGGAGAACTGATAAACAGCGAACTGCTGGACGATGAACTCGATTTTGATATAGAAAATTTTAACCGGCAAGTTATTACAGAAAATTTTAATCGTGCAGTTTTGGCTGAAATTGCCCGTGATATTGACCCGGAAACCCCGGAAGAACAAGGGAAAACTTTGATTTATGCAGTGAACGATGATCATGCGGATTTGATTGTCAAGATTTTAAAGGAAATCTATTCTGAAACAGGTGTTGATAATGATGCCGTTATGAAGATAACCGGGAAAGCGGGCGGAGGGGATAAAAAGAAAATTTTAGAAGCGATCAGGCGTTTTAAAAATGAGCGCTATCCAAGTATTGTTGTCACCGTTGATCTTTTGACCACTGGCATTGATGTGCCGGAAATCACTGCTCTTGTATTTTTGCGCCGTATCAGGTCACGCATTTTGTTTGAACAAATGCTGGGGCGGGCTACACGCCTTTGCCCTAAAATAGAAAAGACTCATTTTGAGATTTATGACCCGGTTGGCGTATATGATGCGCTGGAAAGCGTCAGCACAATGAAACCTGTGGTTGCCAACCCGTCTACAACCTTTGACCAGCTCTTGGACGGACTGGAGATATTGGAAGATGAAAAGCATCTGCAAAGTCAGATTGATCAAATTGTCGCAAAACTCCAGCGGAAAAAAAGAAAGATGGATAAGAAGACGATGGAACATTTTAAGGATATGACGGGAGGACTTGACCCGACGCAGCTGATCGCAGAGATAGAACACCAGCCGCCGTCTGATGCCAGAAACCGTTTGCTTGCTTATCGGGACTTGTTCCAGATGGTTCAGCAATCCAGGAATAATATCGGGAGGCCTGTTGTTGTTTCGGATGCGAAAGATGTGTTGCTTTCTCATAAGAGAGGCTATGGAAAAGGCAGCCGCCCGGAGGATTATCTCGATGCATTTGCAGAGTTTGTCCAAAAAAATCGTAATGAGATTGCCGCGCTCAACACGGTATGCACTTGTCCGAGAGAGTTGACCAGAGAAAGTTTGAAAGGGCTGCGACTTACGTTGGATAGAGAAGGTTTTACCGCTCAGCAGTTAAATACGGCCTTGTCCGAACTGACAAATCAAGAAATTGCCGCTGATATTATCAGTTTGATTCGCCGCTATGCGATAGGTTCAGCGCTCATGAACCATGAGGCAAGAATCCGCAGAGCCGTGGATAAACTGAAAAAAGCACATAATTTTTCCAAACAGGAATTGAATTGGATCGGACGCATGGAAAAATACTTGATGGAAGAATCTGTGCTGAATATCCAAGTGTTTGATGAGGACAGTCGCTTTAAGGCCCAGGGCGGCTTCGCGAAAATGAATAAAGTATTTCTGAATCAGTTAGAAAACATCGTATTAGAACTCAATGAGTATCTGTATGAGGATGGAGGAAAAACAGCTTAATGACTACGCAGGAAATTGTATCCAAGCTCTGGAATCTCTGTAATGTGTTGCGGGATGACGGTATTATTTATCATCAGTATGTGATGGAACTGACATATATTTTATTCCTTAAAATGGCAAAGGAAACGGGAGCGGAAAGCAAATTTGCCGAAGGAGTTATTTTGGCTGAGGGGGACAACCTGACACCGGAACAGGAAGCGCAGAACAACGAAAAAAAGATCATTCAGGCGTACAGTTGGGATGTACTGCTTAGTAAATCCGGCCTTGAGCTTTACAGATATTATAAAGAATTGCTGCGTTTGTTCGGAACATATGGCACTGGCAGGGTTCGTGAAATTTACCAGGGTTCTATGACCAACATTGAAGAACCGAAGAATCTGGAAAAAATTATGACAACCATCAATGAACTGGACTGGTTTTCTGCCCGGGAGGAGGGGCTGGGAAACTTGTATGAAGGATTGCTGGAAAAAAATGCAAACGAAAAAAAGTCCGGCGCTGGACAGTATTTTACGCCCCGGGTATTGATTGATGTGATGACAAGACTGATGAAGCCCCAGCCGGGCGAACGCTGCAATGATCCGGCTTGCGGCACCTTTGGTTTTATGATTGCGGCCAGCCAATATGTGAAAAAGCATACCGATGATTTTTTTGACCTGGATGCGGATATGGCTAAGTTTGAGCGGGAAGAGGCTTTCACCGGCTGCGAACTGGTACATGACACGCACCGTCTGGCACTGATGAATGCTATGCTTCATAATATTGACGGCCGGATTACTTTGGGCGATACTCTTTCCAACCTTGGTAAGGGCATGAGCGGCTACCATCTGGTATTAACGAATCCGCCTTTCGGGACCAAGAAGGGAGGAGAACGCGCTACGCGCGATGATTTTATTTATTCTACCAGCAATAAACAGTTGAACTTTTTGCAGCATATTTACCGCAGCCTGGTGACAGACGGTACCGGGCGCGCGGCAGTGGTATTGCCGGACAATGTGTTGTTTGCTGATGGTGACGGTGAGAAGATTCGCTGCGACTTAATGGACAAGTGTAATTTACATACCATTTTACGATTGCCGACCGGTATTTTCTATGCGCAGGGAGTTAAGACAAATGTGCTTTTCTTTCACCGTGGGAAGACAGACAAAGGAAATACGAAAGAGGTTTGGTTTTATGATCTTCGCACGAATATGCCCAGTTTTGGCAAGACGACGCCACTGAAAAAAGAGCATTTTGCGGATTTTGAAAAAGCATATGAGGCAAAAGACCGCAGCACCGTACAGGATGAGCGTTGGAGCGTATTTACGCGGGAGCAGATAGCGGAAAAGGGCAATAGTCTTGATCTTGGTCTGATCCGTGACAATTCGGTGTTGGATTATGGCGATTTGCCAGATCCGGCGGAGAGCGCCGAAGAAGCCGCTGTTCATCTGGAAGAAGCGGTTGATCTGCTTATGGGCGTGGTGAAAGAGCTGCGGGCGCTGGAGGTGCAGGATTGATGGCAAGAGGAAAGAAAAAGGAAGTTTTAACGCTGGAAGAACGCCTGCAGGCGGCGCTGGTGCCGGAGAGCGAACAGCCGTATCGGGTGCCGGGGAATTGGTGTTGGGTTTACTTCAGGGAAATATCTAAGATTCGGACGGGCAAAAAGGATGCCAATTATGGCAGCGAAGACGGTGAATATCCATTTTTTACATGTGCATCTAAACCGATTCGATGCCACGGATATTCATTTGAATGTAATGCTATGTTACTTGCCGGAAATGGTGATATTAACAATATTACACGTTATAATGGAAGATTTGAGGCGTATCAGCGAACGTATGTAGTAGAAGCGATAGCGCCAGTTGACATTGATTATGTATATTATTGGTTCAAATATAGATGGTTTGATTTTAATAAGGATAAAATGTTTGGAACAGCTATTCCATATATTCGTTTAGGGAATTTACAGGAGTTTCCAATTCCTATTGCACCTGTTTTGCAACAACGCCGCATTGTTGACCGAATCGAAAGCCTGTTTGCCAAGTTGGACGAAGCCAAACAAAAGGTGCAGGATGTGCTGGACAGTTTTGAAACTCGTAAAGCCGCAATCCTGCATAAAGCCTTTACTGGCGAATTAACTGCTCAGTGGAGAAAACAGCAGGAGATGGGGGATAATTGGGCAAGGAAGCGGTTTGACGAGGTGGCTATTATCAGAAGTAATTTGGTAAATCCCAATGACTTTCCGAATTTTCCACATATAGCTCCTGATAATATTGAAAAAAAGACAGGTGTTCTATTGGAATACCATACTGTTGCTGAAGATGGTGTAACAAGCGGGAAACATCGTTTTTATCCGGGGCAGATTCTTTATTCTAAGATTCGGCCATATTTGTCCAAAGTGGTAGTTGTAGATTTTGAAGGATTGTGTAGCGCAGATATGTATCCTATTGAAGCGAAGGATGATGCTAAGTGTTTATGGTATTATATGTTATCAGAAGAATTTCTGAAGCAGGCATCATCGGCGGGATCTCGTTCTGTACTGCCTAAAATTAATCAAAAAGAATTATCAGCCTTAATGGTCAGATTGCCTGTATCGGGTGATGAGCAGAGAGAAATTGCGCGTATTCTTGATGAGCTTTTCGAAAAAGAACAGCAAGCCAAAGAATCTGTAGAAGAAGTTCTGGAGCAGATTGATTGCATCAAAAAATCTATCCTCGCCCGTGCATTCCGTGGTGAGTTAGGAACGAACGATTCTGCGGAGGAAAGTTCGTTGAAACTCATAAAACAGACTCTTTCGGAAACGATAACTGATGATAACATTTCGAAACTGAAAACGATAGATAGAATTGAGGTGAAATTTGTGCCTAAAACAATGTTAGAAGCACTAGCTGGTGGAGCGCGTCTGACACCGGAGAACTTAAAATCTGAAACAGATCTGCAAATTGATGATTTTTACGAGCAATTAAAAGATCTAATTGATAAAGGTCGGATTATAGAAACCAGAATGGATGGAGAATCCTACTTGGAGGCAGCACATGCGGATAGACAGACTGAAAATTGATAATTTTAAAAATTTAAAAGATTTCCAGATCGAAATTGATGAGACTCAGCTGACATCTGTGTTTATTGGCCGTAACGGGGCGGGTAAGTCAAATCTTTTGGAAGCGATTGTAATTATTTTTAGAGATTTGGATTTGGGTGTGCTTACTAAAGATTTTTCTTATGAAATTTTTTATAAGTGTTCTGGTTATGCAATACAAATAAGAAATAATGCAGTGGAAAGTGCCCAAGAGTTTTTTATAAATGAAGAAAAATTCACTCGGGCGGCATTTTATAAAAAACGGGAGATTTTTTTACCAGAACATCTTTTTGCCTACTATTCCGGGCCAAGTAATCGATTGGAAAAACATTTTGCAAAGCATCAAAAACGGTTTTATAAGGCATTGCTGGATGGCGATAGGGAAACTCTCCGTCCGTTGTTTTATGCGCGTTTAGTTCATAGTAATTTTGTCTTGCTGGCATTTTTCTCGTTTTATAAAGAGTCGAATCAAAAGTTTTTAAGAGATTATTTTGATATTGATTCAGTCGAATCTGTTCTTTTTGTTTTAAAGAGAGCTGAGTGGGTTAAGGGAAAAGGGCATATGAAGTCAGATTTTTGGGGAGCACGCGGAGTAGTTCGAGAATTTCTCGATAGCTTATATGAATATGCATTGGCACCCATTAAAGAAATCGGATCCTTTGAGGAAGGTATAAAAACCATAAAAAAGGAAGTGATTTATCTTTATTTGAAAGATCAGAAAAAGTTACAAGCTTTTGCTAGGCAGTACGGTGATAATGTTGAATTTTTCAAACAGCTTGAAAGCACTTATATTTCAGATCTGATTGAAGAAGTCCGTATTAAGGTCAGAAAAACGGATGGAACTGTTATTACGTTTAACGAACTTAGCGAGGGCGAACAACAACTTTTGATGGTGCTGGGATTGCTGAAATTTACACGTGCTAAAGAATCGTTATTTTTATTGGATGAACCTGATACACATCTAAATCCAGCTTGGAAATTTGACTATTTAAATTTAATTAAAGAGGTTGTCGGGCAAAGTGATAGCAGCCAGGTTATTATTTCCACACATGATCCGATTGTGATCGGCGGTCTTAATAAAGAAGCTGTTGCTATTTTTGACCGCATTGCTAAAGGAACGACCGTTAGAATGCCTGAAGTTAATCCTAAAGGTATGGGGGTGGCAGGATTGCTTACGAGTGATTTATTTGGTCTTCCTACAACGCTTGATCCCGAAACACAGGATGATTTGGATAGAAAGCGGCAGTTGCAATTCAAGGAAAATCGTACACCTGAAGAAAATGTTGAACTTTCCAACCTCACACAGGAATTAGAGAAGTTGGGTTTTACCAGAACGACGAGGGATCCTATGTATGATAAATATATTGAACGACTTTTCTCCCGGCCGGAATTCCAGGAAAAACCAATTACAGATAAAGAGAGAAAAGAGATGTTAGAATTGACAGATGATATTTTAGCAGAACTTTTGGAAGAGGAAAAAAATGATATTTATTAACTTATTTGGAAATCCACCGCCACAAGCGCTAATTGATGAAGGCACGGAACTAACAAGGCAATTAATGGGACTGCCCCCAGGTAAACGGAATGGTTTTATTGATGAACACGATGATTACTGGGGAAAATTAAAAGAATATTATACTCAATTATCGCATGAGAAATGTTGGTATACAGAAGCAAAGGATAGTGCTTCGTTTTATCATATGGATCACTTCCGTCCCAAAAAGCAGCCCAAAGAATTAAAAAGGAATTGTGAAATAAAAACATCTACCAGTGTGGAGGCATATTGGTGGTTGGCATTTGATTGGAAGAACTATCGTTTGGCAGCGTCAATCCCTAATACAAGTAAAGGATCATATTTCCCTTTGAAGGAGGGAACTCATGCAGCCAAATGCGGGGATGATCCAAATCGAGAATGGAGTGGATTGCTTGACCCGACCGATGAATATGATGTTTCATTGATTGCATTTGGTATAGATGGGAAAGTATATCCTGCATGTACGGAAGCCAACTGCTGGGATGCCATACGAGTGCATTTGTCTATTAGAGTTTTCAATTTGGATTGTATATCATTAGTAGATGCTCGCAAAGAAATTCAACAAACTTGTAAGATGAAAATTGAACTGATAAAAAACGCTCAAAGAGAATATGCAGAAACACATTCTTTGGTTTACAGAGATATGTTGAAAAAATACATAAAAGAATTAAAAGATATGACCAAACCGACCGCTGAGTTTTCTGCTGTAGCCCGTAATTATATAAGGAATGATACAGAAGAATTTATTCGAAATATTGCTTGTTAGCTGTGCTTTTAGGTTTGGTATATTAGTTGGCATTTATAGTAAAGAAAAGTATAAAATGTAGATTGAGGTGAAAAAGGAATGCTAGTGGATGAAATGAAAGCAGGAGAATCTGCTAATATAGAGTTTAAGCGTGAGGTACCTCAAAAGAGTGAAAAATATATAAAAAGCGTTGTAGCATTTGCAAATACTTCAGGCGGAAAAATAGTCATTGGCATAGATGATGAGACGCATGAAATAGTAGGTGTTGATAAGGACGGAGTCTTCAAGATTATAGACAATATTACAAATACCATTTCGGATACGTGTTATCCTCAGATTTTCCCAAGTATTGGAGCAGATACTATTGATGGAAAAAGTGTAATTGTTATTCATATATATCCGGGAGCAAACAGGCCATATTATATTAAATCACTTGGAAAAGAAGCTGGTACTTATATCAGAGTATCGGGAACATCCAGACCTGCTGACGAAGCTATTTTAAAAGATTTGGAATTACAAGGAACTCATCATTCTTTTGATGAGATGGTGTGCGTAGAGCATAAATATGATTTCGGCAAAGCAGAACAGTTGTGCGCCGCGATAAAAAGGTATATGGTAGAAGCGGCCAAGACAAAAAGTGAAAAAGAGGAGATAAAAGATGTTACAGTACAAAATTTAATTAATTGGGGTGTGGTTAAAAATATAGATGGGGTATTGCTTCCAACGAATGCTTTTGTTTTGCTGACAGATAATGTATTTCCTTTCGCTAAAATTCAGTGTGCCTTATTTAAGGGAATAGAAAGAGTTATTTTTATTGATAAAAGAGATTTTGGCGGACCGTTGTATGAGCAGATTGAAGAGGCCTATGAATTTGTGTTAAAGCATATTAATCTGGGAGCAGAAATAAAAGGTCTTGTCAGAAATGAAAAATATGAACTGCCAACAGAAGCAATCAGAGAGGCAATTGTGAATGCTACAACACACAGGAATTTTTTGGACAGAGCGTGTGTACAAGTTGCAGTATATGATGACAGAGTAGAGGTGACATCTCCGGGAATGCTGTACGGAGGTCTGACGATAGAGCAAATTAAGGAGGGAGGCTCTAAAATTCGCAATAGATGTATTGCAGAAGTATTTAGCAGGATGAAGATCATTGAGAGTTGGGGAACTGGTATTAAGAGAATGTTCAGTTCTTGTAAGGAATATGGTATCAGAGAACCGGAATTATTGGAAATTGGTGATAGTTTTAGGGTTAATTTATACAGACCATCTTATAATGGAATTTACCAAGGTTCGCCAAAAAGTTCGCCAAAAAGTTCGTCAAAAAGTTCGTCAAAAAGTTCGCCAAAAAGTTCGCCAAAAAGTTCGTCAAAAGGTTTGAATTCAACGCAGCAGAAAATAATGGAGTTGATTCAAAAGAATCCGAGGGTGACACAAGAAGAGATGGCAGAAGTCATAAAGATTTCAAAAAGAGCTATTCAAAAAAATATAAAAGAGTTGGTAGATGAAGATATGATAAAGCATGAGGGTTCGACTAGGAAAGGCTATTGGAAGATAAAACAATGAAAAAAGACAAACTAAAAGGCATGATAACAGCGCTAAAGCAGGAAGACTGCGTATTATTCATAGGATCGGGGATATCCATGTGGTCGGGTCTGCCTTCCTGGGCTGGGTTATTGCGTGAATTGGCCGATTATATGGAGGAATGCGGGGAAGATAATTCCCTGGTAAAGAGGGAAATTGAAAACGGGGAACTGTTGCAGGCGGCAAGCTATGGATTTGACCGGCTGACGAAGCCGCAGATCGGGGCTTTTATGGTTCGCGCATGCCGCTGCGGGGAAGCGGAGCCTCATGAGATCCATAAGAAAATATTGGATTTGGGAGTAAAATGCTTTATCACGACCAATTACGACAGGCTGATCGAAATGGGAATCCAGAAATGGCGGGCGAAAGAGCCGGCAATGGTCGTCACAAACCGCCAGCTGGCCGAAATGGGAAGGATATCCCAGGCGAGGGCGGTGGATTTTGTCTATAAGCCCCATGGGGACGTGGGGGACGCGGAGAGCATTATCCTGACGAGGGAGCAATACCGCTCCCTGCTCTTGAACGGCGAAAGGCATATGGCGCTGGAAACGTTGAAAACCCTGATGGTCAGCCGGCCCGTCGTGTATATGGGGTTTGGGCTGCGGGATCCCGATTTTTTATATGTCAGGGACATTCTTTCCAATATTTACCAAGGCAATGTGAGGGATCATTATGCGGTTATGGCGGATGTGGAAGAGGGGGAGGCCGATTATTGGAGAAGGAATTATGGCATTCATTTGATCGGCTACGAAACCGAGGAAAAGCCGGACGGTTCCAGAAGCCATGCGCCCTTGTTGGAGCTGCTGGAAACGGTAAATGCCGAATTGCATATTTCCGCCAAAACGGATATAGAAGAAAAAAAGGAAACGGGACAAGATCAAGCGGAAACGATTCTTGCGTTTATTAGGTATGCGGCGCGGTTTGGCGGATATGGGAAGGCAGAAACAGAGTTCGGGATACGCGTCCATAGGGAGCCTGGGCGGTCGGAAATGCGTTATGCGGATAGGAATAATGGAAGGCTTGTGAACGATTTTTTAATGGGCGTCAGAGAGCATGCGATACTGATCGGAGCGCCGGGGGCAGGGAAAAGCTATGCGATGCGCAGGGCAGCGGCGGATATGGCGCAGAAATTGAGCGAAAAATGCCTGGAAGAAAGTGTACATGTTGGCAAAAGCATAGATTTCCAACAAATGGACGTGCCGGTATATATCGATTTGAAATTATATGACGGCAATCTGGAAGGGATGATAGAAAAAGAATTTTCAAAAACATTGTCGTCAGAAAGGATCAGGAAGGAATGCCGGTGCAAAATTTTTCTGGATTCTTTTAACGAAATGCCGAAAGAATATTGGGACGGGGGGAAGTACCGGCAGGATTTTGAAAAAGTTTTTGAACAGTTCAGGAATGCGGCGGTGGTGATCGGGTCGAGGACTTCGGACGGGCTGGAGGGATATTCGTTCCCGGTTTATTACCTGGATGAGATCGACATGGATACGATCGATGAAGAACTGGAAAAAAGGGGAATGACGGTAAAATTAAATGCGGTCATGCTTGGGATTGTCAGCAAGCCGTTTTACTTCCAGCGTATTATCAGCGGGGAAATCGATATCAAGAATATTTTGCAGCCAAGGCATTTTTACAGAGAGTTTTTCGGGAATTTGCAGAAAGACTTTACGGCGCGTTTTGGCAAAAAGGCGCAGATCGAAAAGATGTTATCCAAAGCGGCTTACCGGGCGCTTGACGTGGGCGTAGAGGCATTTCCGCCTGTTTTCTTGTATGAGGGAATGGGTGCTTTTGGCAGGATGGAGGAGAAAGAAGAGGCCGTAAACTGGCTGATTTATAAAGGGATTTTGATACCGCACAGCAATGGGGAGATAGCGTTTGTACACCAGACGATCACGGAATATCTGGCGGCGAAGGAATTGCTGCGCTTTTATCGGAAGGATAAAACGGTCATCCGGGAAAAAATAAGGTTTTACCGCTGGGACCAGACCGTGCTGTTTATGGTAAATCTGCTTTCGGATGATGCGGCGGAAGAATTTATCGATGAATTATTTGCGATGGATTTCGGGCTGGTTCTCTGGGCCGTTCGGTATATGGAGTTCCAGAGGGCGGAAGTGGAAAAGAAAATTTTAACGGAAATCATAGAAAATTGGAAGGTGAGGCATCGGCATCGGTGGAAAATAGAGAGCTATCTGCGGCATGACTTGCAATGTTCAGAGGAAAAGGAAGAAAGCGTAAGAAAGATCATAGGATTAGGAGACAGCATTGGCGGTTCGGCGTTGTTTTGCCTGTGGAGATGGAAGGGGAACGCTGTCAAAGAGGAATGTATGCAGCTCCTTTTGGAACATGCGTTTGATTATAATTTTTCCCGGAATGGGGCAGCGGAAATCTTAAGTGAGATAGTGGAAGAGGAAGATTTGGGGACGCTTCAAAAAATGGTGGAGGAAGCCCGGCAGTTTATGCTGGCTGAGAAAGTGGATCTGGAGAGGATAGAAGGTTTTATTTCCGGGATGGCTTTTCTTATGCAGAAGTTCGAAGAGAAAAGCGTTCACAATATATTGATAGGAGATTCCGCGATTGCCCAAGTGCCTTCGCTGTGTGAAGAGATCTTTTGTGATTACCTGCGGGAAAGGAAAACGGCAGAGAGCCTTGTTATGGCGGTGGATTTGTTTATGCAGGGCTACCAAAGGGCAGCAATAGCAATATATTTTTTGGTGCGTTTTTCCAAAGAGGCTATGCCGTGGGATTTCTTCCGAAAGGAACATATCGACAGGCTGCTCGACTGTCTGGACCATGGCGTATGGGCATTTGAGGCTTTGCGGGAGATTCTGGGAAGCCGTAAGGATTTGAAGGATTATGTGCAGTCGAAGGCAAAGGCATATCGCGGAATCACCAAAGCGGCGATAGAAGCTTACATAGATCCGGAGAACCGGGAGGTTGTTTTTCAGGAACTGGAATCGCTGCTTTTGATGGAAGCGGACGAACTGGAAGCCCAGCCCTTCCGGCTGCTTAAAGAAATAGAATTGGATTGGAAGGGAAAGGAAGAATTGTTTGTCCGGCTGTTGTCGTTAAAAAACCAGGCGCTGGTGGCAGGGCTGATGGGAGGTTCCGTGCCGCCGGGTATTAAGGGGTTTGGAACTTTTGAAATTGAAAACATGGACTGGTGGCTGGACTGGATTGAAGAACTGGAAAAGAGCGGGGAAGACGGCAGCAACAGATGGCGGTTGGCGCAGATTTCGAGATTTTTAACTCAATATATGGATGCGAAATCAAGGGAAAGGTTTATTGAGAAATTTAACGAGGAAAACGATAGATACAGGAAAACGATCTTGAGATATATCGTCCCCGGGTTAAAGGCACAGCTGGATGAATTTTCAGAAAATACGATCCAGTATATATTGGAAGATCTGAAAGAAAATGCCTATTGGATTGGATGGGAACATCATTTTCTGGCATATATTGCCGATGAACCGTTTATTAGGGAAAGAATGATGCCGTTGTTAGAAAGCGGGGATAGAATTCTGAGGGGCAATGTGGCAGATATCATAGAAACTGCGGGTATGCAGCAGGGGAGGAGATATCTTTTGTCCGAAGAAAACAATTGAAAGTATTTTGACAAACGAATATAATATGGATAGAAAAAGATACGTCGGTTAAGCATTATTTAAATGTTGTATAGGGAGTGTTTTATGCAGGAAAAGATCACATTTATTTTCGAAAAGGACGAAAGCAAAAATAGTTTTTTACAGTGTTATCATGCATTAAATCAAATTCAGGATGCCGTAACGGGCATGGGCAGAGTTTTTTTCCGAAGCAGTAAAGTATTGAACAATAATATTAATCCCATCCTGACATTGATCATAAGCGGAGGCACTTTGTCAGCCATTATTCTTAGTATAAAGGAAATTGTGTTGAAATACTTGGATAAAGGAAATACCGTTCTTACGATACAAAAGGGCGACCGTAAGCTGGAAATCCACTATGATAATAAAAACAGGCATCTGAATGTAGAGGATCTTGTAAATGAGGAACTTATCAGAGAGTTGTTCCTTTCTGAAGATGAGGAGCAAAGCAAAACTAAATAGCCCATTGGGAACATTTGATACCATAACCAGGACGATAGAAACGGATAAGTATTATTTGGATAATTTGACGGATGCTGTTGACTCATGGCTGCATTATTGTACTTTTTTCCATGAGCAAATGCACTATTATCAATTTGCTTCTTCGTCATTAGGGCTTTTTTTTACCTGCCTGATGGATATGGAATATGAAATAATTGCTCCTTTGGTTCAAGAATTGGACTTTATACCGCCATTTATAAACTGTGTAGAAAACCAGGCTGATGAATTTAATAAAAGGCTGCACTCGCTTCGGGAGATGTTGGGATATAAGAAAGAACAGGCACAGTCTTTTGATTATGTACAAAAATTATTGGATGAGATATCGGATATTGAGCTGTTCCTGTTTGTGTTGGAAGGCGGTTTTCCCCCCGAACAACTGGAACAGGTTACAAAAGGCAGACCGTTGCGCACGAGTTTAATGAATAAAATATATTATTATGTATCGCGCCTTTACGATCATACTGGAAAAGATTTAAATGCTTTTTATGATAGCATGAAAAAGAAGTATTCCCCAAAAAAAAGCAAATTAGCCAATTGCAACGAAATTATGCTTATGTCTGCTCCAAACGGATTGGCTTTCGGGTATAATATGATTTTAGAGTCTCAGGCAAGATACTGCGAATTGACGAGATTATTATCCTATATGGGAAGGTTCAACGAACCTGAAAATCTTGTAAAGGTAAGGCAGGAATTGCTGAAGAAGGATGATTATCAGATTGCGCATAACATATTTGCTTCTGTAGTTACCCATCTTTCAAAAGAAATGACACCTATACATGTTTTTCTGTTTTGCCTTGTATGCGATTATGCGATTCACATTCCTATTCCGCAGACACCTCAGCTGGGAGACAGTTTTTTAGCATTATATGACTTCAATTTAATAATGCCAGGTCCCAGATTTATTTCTATATGCAGCGCTTTAAATCGTGCCTTGAAAGACGGTTCCGACATTAGTGCCAAAGAGTGGGATTGGGGAAAAGTGCAGTTTCTGGAACTGAAAACGCTGGATGAGTGGAACCGTCTTATTTATATTTTGTATGATGTAATCAGCAAAGATACCGGGTATCCCTCCCCAATCAGTATTGCTAATGCATTTATTGAAAATAATTATACCTTTGATGCCTGGAGAATGGATTTTTTTCCAGTTGACTATGATAATGCTGTTTTTTTAGAAGCTTGTAAAACTCGGATAAAATATCCGCTTTTTTTCATCAATCCCGAACTGTTTAGACTGATAGACCGAAAAAAGTATATTGAAATAAGCAATAGCCAGGGGCCGCCGGCCATGAAGGTGAAAAAAGGACTGATATCTTTTTCCAAAAGAAAGAATCATGAAATGCAGCAGGGATATTTGGTAAAGAGGGTTTTATCTAAGTATCTTTCCGGGCTCTTTTTCGGGTATGAAGCGAATATGGATCCGAAAAAATATTTTGGTGTGAGTATTCAGGATGTGGAAATGGTGATCAAGGATAGATATGGGAAGATAAAACGGTTTTATGAAAAATATTGACAGCCTGAAAGGAATAATAACAGCATTAAAGCAGGAAGACTGCGTCATATTGATCGGTTCGGGGATATCCATATGGTCAGGATTGCCTTCCTGGAAATCATTATTGAATGAGCTGGCCGATTTTATGGAGGAATGCGGGATAGACAGTTCTCTGGTAGAAAGAGAAATTGCGGAAGGGGATTTATTGCAGGCGGCAAGCTATGGATTTGACCGATTGACGAAGCCGCAGATCGAAACTTTTATGCCTCGTGCATGCCGCTATGGGAAAGCGGAACCCCATGAGATACATAAGAAGATATTGGATCTGGGGGCAAACTGCTTTATAACGACCAATTACGATAAGCTGATAGAAATGGGAATTGAAAAATGGCAGGGGAAAAAAACGGACATGGTTACAAACTGTCAGTTGGCTGAGATGGGGAGAATCTTACAGGCCAGGGCAGAGAACTTCGTCTATAAACCCCACGGAGATATTGAGGATATGGAGAGCATTATCCTGACAAGGGAACAATACCGCTCCCTTCTTGTGGACGGCGAAAGGCATATGGCCCTGGAAACATTGAAAACCTTGATGGTTAGCAGGCCCCTTGTATGCTTGGGGTTTGGGTTAAAGGATCCCGATTTCCTCTATATCAGGGATATTCTTTCGAATATTTATCGGGGGAATGTGAGGGATCATTATGCGATCATGGCGGATGTGGAGGAGGCGGAAGTCGATTATTGGGAAAGGAACTATGGAATCCATCTGGTAGGGTATGAGACCCGCATGGAGCCGGACGGATCCAGGAGCCATGCGCCCTTGTTGGAGCTGTTGGATACATTGCAAGATGAACTGCATGGTTTTGCCGGAACCGATAGCAAAGCGGAAAAAGCAGGGAGAACTGAGATTGACAAAGCAAAAAAAGAGGCAGATCAAACGTGGGAGGAAGTAATGCTCGCGTTTGTCAGATATGCAAACAGATTTCGCGGGTATAAAAAGGCGGAAACGGAATTCGGGATATACGTCTATCGGCAGTCCAGTGATGTTATGACACGCTGCTTCGACAAGTTTGATATAAGTTTTGTGGAAGAGTTTTTAACGGACAGCTGGGGAAATGCAGTATTGGTCGGGGCGCCAGGAGCCGGGAAAAGTTATGCGATGCGGAGAGCTGCCGCTGTTATGGCGCAGGAACTTCATAAAAAGTGTTTGGAAGAGAGCGGTTTTTCGGAGAAAGGCATAGACTTTCGGCAGATAATTGTGCCGATATATATTGATTTGAAATTATACGATGGCGATCTGGAGGGGATGATAGAAAGGGAATTTTCTAGGACGCTGCCGCTGGAAAGGATCATGGAAGAATGCAGATGTAAAATTTTTCTCGATTCTTTTAATGAAATGCCGAAGGAATATTGGGACAGCGGAAAGTATCGGCAGGACTTTGAAAAAATATTTGCCCGGTTTGGAAATGGGGCGGTTGTGATAGGAGCGAGAACTTCGGATGGACTGGAGGCATATGGATTTCCGGTTTATGCGCTGGATGAGATCGACCCTCATACCATCGATGTGGAATTGGAGAAAAAAGGGATGACGGCAGAGCTAAGTAAAGTGATGCGGAAAATTATAAGCAAACCGTTTTATTTCCAATATGTTATTAACGGGGAAATAGAAATAAAAAATATTGCGCAGCCAAAGCATTTTTATAGGGAGCTTTTTGGAAATTTACAGAAGGATTTTAAGCGGCGATTTGCCGAAAAAGCGGAGATTGAAAAAGCGTTGTCTCCGGCGGCCTATCGGGCGCTGGAGATTGGTGTCGAGGCTTTCCCGGCTGAATTTATATATGAAGGGATGAATGAGCAAGACATTTGCCAGGAAATGGAAGAGAAGAAAGAAGTCGTAAACTGGTTGATTTATAAAAAAATTATCACTCCATGCAGCAATGGGAAAATAGCGTTTGCACATCAGACAATAACGGAATATCTGGCAGCAAAAGAATTGATGGAGCTGTATTGGAAGAACCCGGCGGTTATTCGCGAAAAAATGAGGTTTTATCGGTGGGATCAGGCTGTATTTTTTATGATAAACTTACTCCCGGATGACCGGGTGGAAGAATTTATCAATCAGTTGTTTCGGATCGATTTTATATTGGTTCTCCAGTCCGTTCCGTATATGGAGTTCCAAAAGGCGGGGATAATCAATAAAATATTCAAAGAGATCGCAGAAAACGAAGATATCAGGAATCGGCATTGGAGTAGAATAGAAAGCTGGCTGCAATATGAACTGGATATTTCGGAAGAAAATGAAGAAAGTATAAGAGATGTGATTGAACTGGGGTATCGTATCGGCGGTGCGGCAGCAATTTGCTTGTGGAAATTAAAGGGGGACATGGTTAAGGATGAATTCCTGCAGATGCTTTTGGAACATGCGATGGAGGAAATGTTCTGCGATAAAGTGGGAAAGGTCTTGAGTAAAATAGTGGAAGAAGCGGATTTGGAAGCGCTGGAAAAAATGGTGGATCATCTTCAAACGATAATAATAAACTATGAGATGGATTGGTGGAGATTTCGTGGATTTATTTCTGCGGTAGCTGATATTATGACAAAATTTGATGAAGAGCATATCCGAGATATACTTGTAGGCGACTCTGAGTTTGCCGGATTACCAGCTATGCGGAAAAGAATTTTCTGCAAATATCTGCAAAACAAGAATACGGCGTGCAGCCTTATGATGGCGACGGATTTATTTATGCAGGGATATCAAAGGGCATCGATAACGATGTATTTTATAATGAAATATTCCTCTCAAAATATACTATGGGATTTTCTGCAAAGGGAACATATTGACCGTTTGCTTGATTGCCTTTATGACGAGGTATGGGCATTGGATACTTTGGGGGAAATTCTGAAAAACAGGACGGATTTGAAAGAGTATGTAAAGCGAAAGGCAAAGTCATATTCTGGTTTGACCAGAGCGGCGATCCTGGCCTGCGCAGATCAGGAAAAACGAGCGGAAGTTTTTCAGGAGTTGAAGTCGCTGCTTTTTATGGATGAGAAGGAACTGGAAATACAGCCTATAGAACTACTCAGGGAGATCGAACTGACATGGGAAGGAAAGGAAGAATTGTTCGTTCGGCTTCTGATGTTGAAAAATGCGGAGTTGATGGTTGGATTGATGGGCAGCTTTTCACCCTTTTCTATCAAGGGATTTGGAATATGGGAAGTAGAAGATATCGATTGGTGGCTGGACTGGATGGAGGAACTGGAGCAGAAGGGGGACGAAGATAAGGAAAGTCTGCAGTTATTGCAAATAAGGGGTTTTTTAACCCGCTATACGGGACCGAAGTCCAAAGAAGGATTATTGGCAAGGTTTAACGATGAAGGATGTCCTTATAGAAAAATATTGTTGAAATATATCATTCCCCGACTGGAAACACATATTAGCGATTTTCATGAAGGAGCGATAGAATATATTTTTGAGGAGTTAAAGAAAGAATGTTGGGATCGCGAGAAATATGGTTTCCTGGCGCGTGCCGCCGATCATAAATTTATTGTAGAAAAATTGATGCCGCTATTGGAAGAAGCGGACGGGGTCTTTCGGACTAATCTTCTGGATATTATAGAAACAGCCGGCAGGAGGCATGGGAAAAGATATCTTGTATAAAAAAGGCGAGGTTTCCCAGATAGTTGAAGCATATGGCACAACTACCCGGAAAACCCCGCCCACAATTTCTGTCCTGCTTTTCCCTACGCTACCCTCCATGCCGCAGCTTCGCTGCGACTCAAATCCCAATGAAAAATGCCGCCTCCCGGCGGCATAAATCATCAATGGGAAGAACGCCGCTTTTTAGGCGTTCTTCCGCGTGAGAAAGACTTGCAAAGCAAGTCTTTCTCACGCTAACCACCCAAAGTACCTCAAAGCATGTACGATGCCTTCTTGAGAGGCCGGCAGCGTGACATAATCCGCTTTTTCTTTCAGTTCCGGGAGGGCGTTCCCCATGGCGATGCAGAACCAATCGTCCGTGAACATGGAAAAATCATTTTTTCCGTCGCCGAATACGACAGCATCTTCATAGGGGGCGCGGAGGTAATCCATAATATGCCGGATGCCCCGCGCCTTATCCGCCGGCTCCACGAGAATATAAGGGTGGTCAAAATAACGGCACCATGCCAGTTTTCGGAGAGTCGGCATTCGGTCTTCCTGTCCGGGGGGACATAAGATAAACAGCTTCATAACTTGCTGGTAATCGTCCAGCCTCATTCCTTCTTTTATATAGAGATCCATGTAGGAAAATCCGGGGAAACCCTTATCCGGAGTGACGCAATAGCATTTGTCCTCAGGGAAAATCCCCCATGAATAGCCGCATGCTTCGCATTCCGCAACCAGCTGGCGGCATAGTTCATAGGGGAGGGGTTTTAAGGATACCAGTTTGTGGTCCAGGACAATTCCGTTGCCGCCGTCGCATACCATATTGGCAAAGCCCAGGGACTTCCTGATGTTTTCCGCTTCACAATGGCCTCTTCCCGTGGCGATCGCACAAAAATGGCCTTTTCTCTGCACTTCGTCCAACGCGTCCCGGACTTTAGGCGGTATCTCAGAACCTCCTGTTTCTGGAATCAGCGTTCCGTCGATATCAAAGAAAAAATACCTTTTTCGCATCAATCCAAATCCTCGCCATTGGACGCTATTACTTTTTGGTACCATGCAAAGCTGTCTTTTTTGATGCGTTTTCCGCTTCCTTTTCCATAGTCGTCCAAATCCACATAGATAAAGCCGTAACGCTTGCTCATTTCCGAAGAAGAGCAGCTGATAATATCGAGAGGCCCCCATGCGTAATAGCCGCGCAGGTCAACGCCGTCTTTGATGGCCTCTTTCATTTGCGCGATGTGGGCGCGGTAATAATCCACGCGGTAAGGGTCATGGATGTGTCCGTCCTCTTCCAGTTTGTCATAATATCCTACGCCGTTTTCCGTAATGTAAATTGGTTTCTGGTAGCGGTCATAGAATTCATTTAATAAAATCCGCAGACCGATGGGATCAATGCTCCATCCCCACGGATTGGCCGGAAGTTCTTTGTTTCGGGAGGAATTGTTTCCGTCCTCAAAGCTTTCCTTCGAACAGATCCTTGTGTAATAGTAGGAGAAGGAGAAGAAATCCGCCGTATTTTTCAAATCCTCTTCGTCATGTTCCCCGAATTCCACTTGAATGTGAAAGTCTTCAAAGAAGCGGAAGGCATATCCCGGATAGGAGCCGCGCAGCAGCACGTCGCCAAAGAAATATTCCATCTGGTTATGGCGCAGGGCTGCCAGCATATCTTCCGGCTTGCAGGAGGCCGGATAGTCGGGGCCGCCGCAGAGCATCATGCCGATCTGCATTTCCGGGTATTTTTCGTGGGCATATCTGGTAGCCCTTGCACAGGCAACCATTTCGTTATGTACCGCCTGGTATTTGGCGGAAAGGACATCTTCCACCGCATCTTCCGCTACGCCGAGATGGTTAAAGGACTCGTGTACGATGAGGTTGATCTGGTTGACAATGATCCAATATTTTACTTTTCCGGCATAACGGTCAAATACCGTTTTGCAGTATTTTTCAAAAAAGTCGATGACTTCCCGGGAATACCATCCTTTGTAGTTTAAAGTCAGATTCAGCGGAATCTCATAATGGGAAATGGTAATCATCGGTTCCATGCCGTTGGCAAGGATCTCGTCGAATAAATCGTCGTAAAATTTTAAGCCTGCCTCATTCGGCTGCGCATCGTCGCCGTTTGGGAAGATACGGGACCAGTTGATGGATGTGCGGTAGGTTTTCAGCCCCAGCTCCGCCAGTAATTTTAAGTCTTCCTTATAGGTGTGGTAAAAATCGATGCCGTGCCGTTTGGGGAAAATGCGGTCTTTGGATGCCATCGCATCTTTCACGAACTGGGTGATTACTTCCATATTGGATTTCTGGTCGATAGGCACATCGGCGACAAATTCGTTGATGTCGGCCACACACCAGCCTTTTCCGTCAACATCGAACGCCCCTTCCATTTGGTTGGCAGCAAAGGCGCCGCCCCACATAAACCCTTCCGGGAACCCCTTGGGTACTCTGTTTTCCATGATAAATCCTCCTTTTATTTCTTTTTTAATGTGTTGATGCGTTCTTCCAAATGGCTGGAAATCTTAATCAACTGCTTGGCCAGCGCGATTTCGCTGTAAATGGTCATCAGCGTATCCTGCGCGTGGGCGAACAGTACATTATACTCAAATGCTTCTCCCCTGATGGCGCTCTGGATGCAGTCTGTCTGGATGTGGTGGGCTTCTGCGATTTCTTTATCGGCTCCTTTCATTTCTTCTTCCGCTTCCGAAGGCTTGCCTTCCGCCAGAAGATCCAGAGCCTTTTTGCAGTAAACCCGCGCATCGCCTGCATGCATAATGATATTCATTGCATTTTCAACAATTTGTTCGTTCAAAAATTACACCTCATTTCAAAAAATATGTTTTGCATTTATTTGCTTTCTACTTTTACAAGCTCTTCTTCCAATCTTTTTGCCTCATAGGCTTTAAAGAACGGATACCAGATGACTGCGGATACTACGATCGTAGCGACAAGGAATATAAGCGCCCGGATTAATGCGCCGGCTCCCTGGCTCATGATGTTCATGACTGTTCCGATCGGATAAGGGGCATACCAAAGATCAAACTGCACATGGGGAAGCGGTGCAAACGGAATAATTTTCGTAAATACATAGGTCAGGATCGGGAGAATAATTCCCTGCAGCCACATCGGCACCATAAGGTAAGGGTTCCATGCGATGCATCCGAAGATGACGGGTTCGTTGATATTGAAAATAGCAGGAACAAAGCATGCCTTTCCAAGAGAATTCAGCTCTTTGGATTTGGAACGCATAAGCATGATAACCAAAGGGAAGGTACAACCGATGCCGCCGACCCACATATAGGTGCAGTATACAAGTCCCTCCGTGTTAATGAACATATTGGAAGCAGTTGCTGCTCCGGCCGCTACGAAGCCAAGGTTCGCGGTAATGGCCGCCAGTTTGACCGGCTGCTCGATAGGAGTCAGTACCCAGCTGGAAATACCCATGGAATAGATAAAACAGGTAAAAAACTTAAAGAATGTAAATCCCAGCAATGAGTTGAGGCCTGTCTGCAAAGGCATAAAAAGATTGACAATGATCTGGTATAAGTTCACATTCAAAATTAAAACGATAATCCAGCCCATTACGATGGTCAGGCCGATCGGAAGCAATGCATCGAACCATTGGCGCACGAAATCAGGGATGGCGGAATCGTCTTTGAAGAAAGAAAATTTGGCAAAAGAGCCGAAAATCAGGCTGGTAATGATGCCTGCCAGGATAGCGACGAACATGCCGCCCGCGCCCAGGGAATCGTGGCCGAATCCTACCGTGCCGCTTGTAATGAATTCGGGGGTGACGATCATCATAAACAGCAACAAGCCTGTCAGGCCGGCGATCAAACGCTGTTTCCGATAGCGCTTTTTCTCACAATAGTTAAACGGAATTAAAAAGGCGACTAAGAGGGAAACCTTGCTCATGGTCCAGCCAAACGGTGTCCAGAAGGAAAACGGCAGCGTGACGAAATCCTCAATAATTGCCAGGCAGCAGAAGATGGAACCGAGGAAGATAAACGGCAGCGTCTGCATAATGGAATCCTTTAAGGTGACTACCCATATATTGTTGTTTATTTTGCTCATTTTTGGCGCAAAACTGTTTTCAAGCCATTTAATCAATGCATTCATACTTACTCCTCCGTAACTAGAATTTTTTTATCAGGATCGTCTATTTTTCGCCGAACATTTCCAGGATCTGGTCTACCGCCAGGTCCCCGTTCAGCTTTGCATATGCTTCTTTCGTCAGCAGGGCTATTTTAATGTCATAGCCTTCGCAGTCCTCTTTAATGGCTCCGAGATTGGACTCCAGATGGGGACCGGCCATCAGGCAGTCGATGTCTTCTACATAGTTTAAAATTTCGGATTCGCTTCTTGCCGTTACGCTCCAGTCCAAGCCTCTTGCAGAAGCAGCCTTGCGGATATTTGCCGCCATGAAACCGCTGCTCGCGCCAGAACCGCATACTAATAAGATGTTATGATTTGCCATTTTTTTAATCTCCTTTTCTTTTACACGATTTTTGCGGACGGCGTGTCCCGGGGCTGGCCGCTCCGCCTGATGGTTCTATTATGGAGGAAAATACGTACAAAAAGCAAACCGACCTTTTCACCGATACGGTGCAAAAGATCGTTTGTATTATAACGGAGGTAAGTGCTTTAATGAAAAAAGGGAAAGCGGGGAATTCTTACAAATATAGAAAAAATGGAAAAGGAAAAGTAAGAATGCAGACGAAATACTTACCATTGTTAAAACAGTTATTTGAAGCGAATGCTTGGGTGACTGCCGTTTCTCTGGCAAATGCACTGGGTATTTCAGCCCGGACGGTAAAAACTTATGTCAGCGAGCTGAACAGCAGCTACCATGGAATAATTGCTTCTTCCCGCAAGGGATACCATATTGACCCGGAAATCGGTGCAAAGGCCTTAAAAGAGGCAAAATCATGCATTCCCCAGACAGCAAGGGAGCGGGTTGCCTATATCATGAAAAGGATCAGCCGGGAGCCGGTATCCTTTTATGATCTCTGCGAGGAATTGTTTATCAGCAGTTCCACTTTGTATGCAGTGATTCCCCGTATCCGCAAACAGTTGGAAAGCTTCGACCTTTCCCTCCACATGGCTTCGGATATCCTGGAGATCAGGGGGCTGGAAAAAAATAAAAGGAAACTGCTCAGCCAGCTTCTATACCATGAATCCAATGAAAATTTTGTGAATCTGGAAACGATCCAAAGCGCGTTCCCGGATATTGATATTATATATGTAAAAAACATTGTATTGGAGACATTGAGCGAATACCAATATTTTATCAATGACTATTCCTTAAGCAATCTGGTACTCCATATTGCCATCGCAGCGGACCGGATTAAGAATAATGCAGGGTATGGGGAATATGACCAGACGATGGAAACCTTGGAGCTTCTGCCCCATGAGCATGAATTATCCCAAAAGATCGTGGAGCGGCTGGAAAACCATTTCCAGCTAAAGTTCTCTGCCGGAGAGGTACAGGAAATGACGCTTCTTTTGGTTTCCCGCGCGACTTCCCTGAATTACAATAGTATTACAGTGGATAATTTGGCAGATATTATTGGAAAGGACTGTATCGATTTGGTTTATGAGCTGGTCAATGCCGTCGGATCCTATTATTATATTAACTTGAATGAACCGGAATTTCTCATTCGGTTCGCTTTGCATATTAAAAATTTGCTGATCCGTGCGCAAAATGAGCATTTCTGCAAAAATCCGATGGGCGATACGCTGAAGGCTACCTGCCCTCTTATTTACGATGATGCGGTGGCTTGTTCCAGCATCATTAAAGAATGGACGGGGATTTCCATCAATGATGATGAAATCAGTTATATCGCTTTTCATTTGGGGAGCACGTTGGAAACACAGAAAGCTCTTGCCAGCAAACTTTCAGCCGTTATTTATTGCCCGACTTATTATATTATGGGAAATCGCCTCCTTCAGACGATCAGCAGCAGACTGGATACGGAGCTTCTGATTGCCAATGTAATTACCGAGGAGTCAGAGCTGGATAAAATTACTACGCCGGATATGATTATTTGCACGGTGCCTTTCAACCGCGCTTTGGTAACGCCTTTTGTCCAAGTGCAGCCGTTTTTGATGGAATCGGATGTTGCGGCGATCCGCCAGAAAATAG
This sequence comes from uncultured Lachnospiraceae bacterium, assembly GCA_910585965.1. Classification (GTDB taxonomy): domain Bacteria; phylum Bacillota; class Clostridia; order Lachnospirales; family Lachnospiraceae; genus Kineothrix. The sequence goes on along the minus strand of CAJUHH010000007.1, from coordinate 114,442 downwards.
ACGAGATCAGAGCAGCCAAAAAGAGAGAGACTTTTACGGCATATTTACGGCAGATTATTCTGCCGGACTTTTTTGAGCGGGGAAAAGGGTTTGGGGGAAGGGAAGAGGCCATTCATTACCTATGCGAAAAGCTCCGCGAAAAAGGTTATGTGGGCGAACATTTTGAAAGCGAAGTGCTGGAACGGGAGAAAATGTCTTCCACCGGGTTCCAGAATTTTGCGATTCCTCATTCCATGCGCATGAAGGCGAATAAGACGGGGATGTATTTATATTTGTGTGACAGCCCGACAGATTGGAACAATATGCCGGTTTCTTTGATTATACTGCTTTGTTTTAACAGGGACGAACGGTATATTTTTAATGAAATATTCGAACCTTTGACGATGATATTGACAGAGCCGAGCAATCTGAAGAGAGCTTTGTCGTTGAACGAATACGAGGAATTTATTGCGTTTCTAAGCGAGTGCCTGTGAGCGGAACCGGGCAGCTTTTTCATGACATCTTTACTGCCGGGCAGATACGAAGCGGATGGTAGATTCTCTGGCAATGACACGGGATTCCAGTTCATACATACATGGCTCCGTATTGTTGTTTATTTGGTCCAGCAGGATTTCCACGGATTTTTTCCCAATTTCATCCAAAGGCTGGGCAAGGGCTGTGAGTTTTGGGCTGATTTCCTTTGCCAGCAGGGAATTATCGAAGCCGGCAATGGCAATGTCTTGTGGAACGGCATAGCCCAGTTCGCGGAACGCGGCGATGGCTTCACAGGCGGTGATGTCATCGTTAGCCAGATATGCCTCGCAGTGTAGCCCTGAATTTTCCGCATATTGCTTTACCAGCTTATAGACCAGGCTGGCATTCATATTCTCCGGCGCCGGACATTCAATCACATCGGTCAGATTGATCTGGCTGGCAGACAAATACTGCTGAAACCCTGCATATTTCAGGGCAGAAGTGGACTCCCTGGTAGGGCCGATATATCCTATTTTTTGAAAACCCATGTTCAGAAAATGCCTGGCTATCTGCTGGCCGCCATTATAATGGGAGATATATACGCTGCTAAAACCTTCCATCTTCTTGGTAATCATTACTGCCGGAACCTGCAGCCGCTGATAGGCGGGCAGACTTTGTTCCGTAGAAACGGGAACGGCGATTACACCGTCCACTTTCCGTTGGCGCAGTTGGGCGAGGATATTTTTCTCCTTGTCCAGACTGCGGTGCGTATTGCAGATAATCACGCTGTATCCTTCATAAAATGCCTGATTTTCTATAGATTCTATGATTTCACTGAAAAAGGGATAGGCAATTTCCGGAACCAGCAGGCCGATGATATTCGTCCGGTTTCCTGCCAGGCTTTGGGCGATGAGATTCGGCTCATAATCCAGTTCTTTGACCCAGTGGAGTACCTTTTGGCGTGTTTCTGCCTTTACGGAAGGATGGTTGGAGAGAACTCTGGAGACGGTGACTCTGGAGACTCCTGCCTTATCGGCAATATCCTGCATACTGACCACGGCAATCCCTCCTTTCTTCATACATGGAATCATAAGTGGTTTATATAGCATCAGACAAATATCTGTTATGGAATGTTGTCAAATCCATAATTTGATCTAGGAATATTTTATTCCTGCCTGCCGCTGTTGTCAAGAATGGAAGAGCCACCCATGTGAAAGGGTGGCTCTTTCCGTCATTACGCTTTCAGACACATCAGTTGGTCGCCGGGTTTGAGCTGGCCGGAAGCGGATGCTTCCACAGAGGCCAAATCATCGGAATTGGTAACTGCTACCATAATGGTGGCGGGATGGCCGGCAGCCTTAATCTTTTCCAGGTCCACAGTCAGCAGAAGGTCGCCTTTTTTCACGGTCTGCCCTTCCTTGATGTGGCTCTTGAAGCCATTGCCTTTCATTTCTACGGTATCAATACCTACATGGATGAGCAGCTCCACGCCTTCTGCTTCAATGCCTACGGCATGTAAGGTATCGGCAAGCTGGCTGATCCTGCCATCCATGGGAGAGTAAACTTTTCCTGTCTCAGGCTCTATGCCGCAGCATATTCCAAGGACGCCCTGAGAAAAGGTGGGGTCGGGAATCTCTTCCATGGGAACAAAGACTCCCTGGGCTACAGCGCCCAGCACATCGGGAAAGGGTATGGGTGCAGCAGCAGGAGCATTCTTTTTGCTCCCTTTGGGCGGCTCGGCTTCCATGACTTCCGGGGGTACTGCGAAGAACCAGCACAGGCAGAAAGCGATGACGAAAGTAGTAATGGCAAGTATGATATACATCATCAGCTGGGAAGGGGAATATATGTACAGCAGCAGCCCCGGAATCGTGGTTATGCCGTTGCCGGTACCTTTCATTCCAAGCAGCATGGCAATCATACCGGCTATGCCGTTGATGGAACAGCTCAGAAGGAAGGGCTTCATGCCATAACGCAGGATAACGCCGAACAATGCGGGTTCACCGATGCCCAGCAGGGCAGATACGGTTGCGCTGGGGCCGATGGCGCGGATTTCTTTTTTCCGGGCCTTTATGGAGATGGCGAGACATACGCCGGCAGAGGAAAAACCGCACATGCACAAAATGGCATTGAAAGGGTTAAAACCAGTGCTGGCTAGCAGGCTGATTTCCAACATATTGAATATATGGTGGACGCCTGTAAGGGTGATGATAGACCAGAAGAAGCCGACTACCAGACCGCCGATGCCAAAAGGAAGTTCCAGTGCATATTCTACGATGACTAACAGGACATTTTCCAGCGCATGAAGGAGGGGGCCGATGACCAGCAGGGAAAGAATCAGCATAACAAACAGTACCAAAAAAGGCGTAATCATAAAGTCAAAAACCGCCGGAACTGTTTTCCGCAGTTTCTTTTCCAGCTTACTGCCGATTACCCCGGCTACAAAGGCTGGCAGGATGCTGCCCTGATAACCTACGATGGGAATGAAACCGAAAAGCATAAGGGGTGTTACGCCGCTGGAAGGGTCTGCCACAGAGTAGGCATTTGGCAGGGCGCCATTCACGAGCATCAGACCAAGAATCAGGCCAAGCACCGGGGAGCCGCCAAATACACGGAATGTGGACCAGCATACAATAGCGGGCAGGAAAGCAAAGGTTGTGCCGGAAAGCACCTCCACCAGAACCTGGAAAGTCTGAGGGATGTCGGCGTTGGTCATACCGAATAAAGAAAGAAAATTGTCATTGAGCAAAGCACCCTTCAAGCCAAGGAACAGACCGGTGGCTACCAGGGCAGGTATGACGGGGACAAATACATCCCCAAAAGTCCGGATGGCTTTTTGCACCTTGTTTTTACCGTCCATTTTTGCTTCCTTCGCTTCGCTTGCAGTAGTTTCTGCGATGCCAAGCTGGACAATCTGCTCATAGACCCGGTTGACATGGCCGGTGCCGAAGATAATCTGGTATTGTCCGGCTGTGAAGAAAGTACCCTTCACTGCATCAATTTCGCCGACTTTCTCATCGTCAGCTAAAGAACGGTCTGCCACAATGAGGCGCAGCCGGGTAGCGCAATGGGCGGCAGACTTAATGTTTTCCGAACCGCCGACGGCCTGAATAACTTCTTTTGCAATCTTTGCATAATCGTAGTTCATAGTTTTACCTCATTTCTGCACGGCTTTTTGTAAATTCCAAGTTTGCGGACACCGTGCAGACGCAAACTTGCTGATTAAAAAATGTTGTTTTGATGCATCATATAAATGTTCTTAATGTACTCGCGTTCATCCTAATGCGAGGATAGCATGTAAGATGCTGAAAAGTCAATATGAGTATCGTAAAAAACATAAAATCGGCAATTTGTATAAAATATGCGATTCCGGATTGTTAAAAACAGAAAAAGAAATATGGTGGATTGACAGAAGCTTTACAGAAATTTATAATAAACAAAATGAAAGCGTGTTCAAAAAATACATAAGGAGGTTATTATGAATCAAAAACTGATTTTTTTGGATATTGACGGTACTTTGACGGAACCGGGGAAAAATGTACCGCCCGCCTCTGCGGTGGAAGCGGTTCGCCGTGCCCGGAACAAGGGGCATAAAGTAGTATTATGTTCCGGCCGGAATTATGGGATGCTTTTTCCCGTACTGAAGTTTGGCTTTGACGGTCTGGTTGCCAGTGCGGGCGGTTATATTGAGTATGATGGGCAGGTGGTTTATGACTGCCCGATGACTCCCAAGCAGCAGGCCAGAGTGCTGGATATCTTTAAGGAAAGCGGCATTTACCGTACCATAGGGGGCAGAAACCACAGTTATACCGATGAAGGGTTTAAGGAATTTCTTGCGGAAAATGCAGGGTCCGAGGCAAACAGCGAGTTGCTGCGGTGGCGGATTCAGATTGAGAATGAACTGGGCATCCATCCCATGTCAGAATACGACGGCGAGCCTATTTACGGGATGGCATTTATGAGCAGAGGGGCAGAACGATTGAAAAAGCCCATGCAGGAACTGCAGGATGAATTTGACTTCTGCATCCAGGACGAAGATGCCTGTGGCATAGTGAATGGGGAACTGGCCAGCAAAGCTTTCAATAAAGGAAAGGCAGTGGAAAGATTATGCGGGTTTCTGGGTATTTCCAAAGCAGATACGATTGCTGTCGGAGACAGTATGAATGATTTGGAGATGCTTCAGGCTGTGGAAATTGGCATCTGTATGGCGAATGGAAGTCCCTCCCTGCAGAAGATTGCCCACATGGTCTGCCCGCCTGTAACAGAAGACGGCCTTTACAAGGCTTTTGAAAAGCTGCAGTTGATTTAAGAAAGAAGGTGGCAGAAATGAATAAAAAAGAAGAAAAACAATTCCAAAACCGTCTGGACCGCCATATAGAGGAGCTGCGGTGGCTGTACATGGAACTTTACCACAATGAATCCATGTTTGCGGAACTGTGCCAGAATCTATACGAATTTGCCAAAGAGCGTCCGGCGGCATTGAAAAAGCGGGATTTGGAAAGGGAAGCGGACCCGGAGTGGTACAAGTCCAACGCCCTTACAGGGATGATGATGTATATTGATAATTTTGCCGGGAATCTGAACGGACTGCGGGAAAAGCTGCCCTATATCCAGCAGACAGGGGTAAATCTTCTCCATCTGATGCCCTTCCTGGATACGGTGCCCGGCCGCAGCGACGGCGGTTATGCGGTGGCGGATTTCCGTAAGGTCCGCCCCGATTTGGGAACCATGGAGGATTTGGAAAAGCTGTCCATGCTCTGCCATAAAAAAGGAATCAACCTGTGCATGGATTTTGTGATGAACCATACCAGCCAGGACCATGAATGGGCAAAAAGGGCCCGCCAGGGGGAAGGGGAGTACATGAGCCGGTATTTCTTTTTTGCCGATCCTTCCATACCGGCAGAATATGAGAAAACCGTGCCTCAGGTATTTCCTACTACTGCGCCGGGCAACTTTACATGGCTGGATGACTGCGGGCATTATGTTATGACTTCTTTTTACCCCTACCAGTGGGATTTGAACTATCAGAATCCCCGGGTATTCAATGAAATGATGTATAATTACCTTTTTCTGGCAAACAAAGGCATGGATATGATACGTATTGATGCCGTGCCGTATATATGGAAAGAACTGGGAACCGACTGCCGTAACCTTCCGCAGGTTCACACGATTGTAAGGATGATGCGGATGATCGGCGAGATTGTCTGCCCGAGCGTGATACTGCTGGGGGAGGTGGTTATGGAACCAGTAAAGGTAGTGCCCTACTTTGGCAGCATAGATAAACCGGAGTGCCATCTGTTGTATAATGTAACCACCATGTGTACCACATGGCATACCGTGGCTACCCGGGATACCCGTCTGCTCCGCAGGCAGCTGGATACAGTGAACGCCCTTCCGAAGAAGTATGTGTTCCTGAATTATCTCCGCTGCCATGATGACATTGGATGGGGGCTGGATTATGAATGGCTCCGCCAAAATTTCGGTACGGATGAAGTGCTCCATAAACGGTATCTGAACGATTATTTTCAGGGATTTGCGGGTGGCAGCAACAGCAGGGGGGAGCTTTATAATGATGATATTACCAGCGGCGATGCCCGGCTTTGCGGCACCACAGCCAGCCTGTGCGGCATCGAAAAAGCGGGGTTTGAGCAGGACGATGAGGCAATGGAGCGGGCGGTACAGTTTGACTTGACATTGCACGCCATGATGTTCATGCAGACCGGCATTCCCATGCTGTACAGCGGGGATGAACTGGCTCAGGTGAATGATTACAGTTATAAGGAGGATGCCAAAAAGGCGGATGACAGCCGTTACCTTCACCGGGGCAGGCTGAGATGGGAACAGGCAGAACATATCCATGATTTGAAAACCCCTGAAGGGAAAGTATTCTGCGGGCTGCATGCGCTGCTTGCCCTGCGTGGAACTTCCCCGGCGTTTGGAACTGGGGCGGACGTGTGGACTTTGGATACCGGGGATGACGGCTTGCTGGCGGTTGGGCGTTATGCCGAAGGGCAGAAAGTGATTGGCGTCTTTAATTTCACCCAGTGGGAGAAGAGGGTTACTTTTGTCCATGACCCGGGTGAATTCACTGATATGCTGACGGGGGAAACTCATTGGCTGCAGGATTTGGCAATCCCTGCGTACAGTTTTTATTATCTGGAACAAAGGAACGGGGGCGTGTGATTATGGCGATAATAATTGACGAGCGGAACAGAGTTTTTACATTACATACCCGAAATTCCACTTATCAGATGAAAGCGGATGCCCAGAATGTGCTGCTCCATACCTATTATGGCGAAAAAACGGACAACAGCGACAAATCTCTTTTATTTTATCAGGCGGACAGAGGTTTTTCCGGCAATCCGCATGAAATGGGGAAGCATGACAGGACGTATTCTTTGGATTCCCTTTTGCAGGAGTACAGCAGCTTTGGTACGGGGGATTACCGAATAACGTCTCTGCGGGTGCAGAATCATGACGGAAGCCAGGCGGCGGAGCTGCGTTATACCGGATACCGGGTACAGAAAGGGAAATATGGAATTCCGGACCTTCCGGCGGTGTATGCCAAAGAGGGGGAGGCGGAAACTTTGGTTATCCGGCTGGCAGATGCGCATTCCGGTATGGAGGTTGAACTTTATTACGGGATACTGGATGAGATGGATGTGATTACCAGGGCTGTAAAAATAACAAACCAGGGAACGGAAGATATTGTTTTAAAGAAGGCGGCCAGCATGAACCTGGATTGGGAATACGGTGATTTTGATTGGATATCTTTCTATGGAAGGCATAGCATGGAAATGAACTTTCAAAGGGAGGGAATCCATCATGGCATACAGGCGATTGGAAGCGTGAGGGGAGCAAGCAGCCACCAGTATAATCCCTTTGTTGTTTTGTGTGAAAAAGGGGCAGATGAAACAATGGGAAGCTGCTATGGTTTTTCCTTTGTCTACAGCGGGGAGTTTTTGATAGAGGCAGAGAAGGACCAGCTTGACAGAACAAGGCTCATCTGCGGGATTCATCCCGACAATTTTTCATGGAATCTGCATGGGGGCGATACATTGTGGCTTCCCGAAGTGATGATGACGCACAGCGGGAATGGCATGGGAAAAGTAAGCCGGAATTTCCATAAGGCCATCAGGGAGCATATCTGTCGGGGAGAATGGAAAGACAGGCAGCGGCCCATTTTAATCAATAACTGGGAGGCGACTTATTTTCATTTTACCGGTGAAAAATTGGTTGCCATTGCAAAAGAGGCAAAAAAGCTGGGGATTGAATTGTTTGTCATGGATGACGGCTGGTTTGGGAAAAGGGAGGATGACTGCTCCGGTTTAGGAGACTGGTTTCCCAATGAAAAGAAACTTGGCTGTACATTAAAAGAGCTGGCGGAACGTATTGTTGCAGAGGGGATGCAGTTTGGCATTTGGCTGGAGCCGGAGGGGATATCCGAGGACAGCGACTTATACAGATGCCGCCCGGATTGGGCGGTGGGAGTTCCCGGCAGGAAGCCATGCTTAAGCAGGGGGCAGCTGATTCTGGATTTTTCCAGAAAAGATGTGCAGGATTATATAATAGAACGAATCTCGGAATTGCTTGGCGGGATACCGGTGACTTATGTAAAATGGGATTGTAACCGGGCAATCTGCGATAAATTCAGCAGGATGCTGGATAGCAGCAGACAGGGCGAATTCGCACACAGATATGTGCTGGGGCTATATAGGGTATTGGAAAAACTGACAGAAAAGTTCCCCCAAATATTGTTTGAAGGCTGCGGGGGAGGAGGCGGGCGGTTTGATGCCGGGCTGCTCTATTATATGCCGCAGATATGGGGAAGCGACACAACAGACGCGATTGAGAGGCTGAGCATTCAGTATGGAGCTTCTTTTGGATATCCGGTTTCGGCAATGGGAACCCATGTCTCAATGGTTCCGAATCACCAGACAGGACGGGTGACGCCGCTTTCTACGAGAGGATGCATGGCGATGGCAGGTACCTTCGGTTATGAACTGGATATCAGCAAACTGACGCAGGAAGAAAAGACGGAGATCAGAGAGCAGATCAGCATATTTCAGAAACATTATACGCTGATACAGCGCGGGGATTATTACAGGATAACTAGCCCGCTGGAAGGCACATGTACCGTATGGGAGATTGCAGACCCGTCAGGAAGGGAAGCACTGGTCAGTGCGGTGTATCATCATGTGCAGGCGAATCCTGTGCCGGTCAGGGTAAAAGTACAGGGGTTAAAGGATGAGGCAGATTATCAGCTTTTCCTGAATGAGGACTTTAAAGAAAAATATCCCGGAAAACGGCTGCCCTATGGATTTGCTTCCGGTGAAGCAATAAGCGGTGCTTCATTAAGGCAGTTTGGGTTTGTGGTCCCGGAAGCGGTGAATGGGTTTCAGGCATGGCAGATTTATGTGAAGGAATGCCCGCATCAGGCATAAAATAGACTTGAAAGGTGAAGGCTTCCGGGTGCTGGCAGAAGAAAACCAGGAGATAAACGTTACTAGGAAATTAGAAAGGCGATAGCTGCGGCTTGTAAAATCAAGATATTTGTAGTAGTATGGAGATACGAAAACTACCATTCTAGCGTGATGGATATAGAGAATCTCCATTCTGGGCAGGAATTTAAAGAATTGCCGGACACTTATATAATCTTTATTATTGAAAAAGACTTTTATGGACGGGGGCAAGCGGTTTATCCGATTGAAAGAATCAATCTTGCAACAGGTAAACTTTTTGAAGATGGGGAACACATCCTTTATGTAAACGGTGAATACCGTGGAGAATCCGACATAGGAAAACTCATGCATGATTTTAACTGTACCCGGGCAGATGATATGAATTTTGAGTTGATGGCAGAACGAACAAGGTATCTGAAAGAAAACCCGAAAGGAGTCCAAGAAATGTGTAAAGTGATGGAAGATATGAGAAAGGAATCTTTGCAAGAGGTTGCCAAAAGAATGTTGACAGATGGGATCCTGACATTTGAAAAAATTGCGGAATACGCAGGACTTCCATTTGAAGAAGTAAAAAAGCTGAAAGCAGAATGAACAATATCAATAAAAGTGTAGGCCGGGAATCTAGAAACAGGTTTCCGGCTTTTGTATGATGCAGGAAGACAGAAGAAAAATCGGAAGGAAAGATAGATTCGAAAAAGGATAAGGAGGTCAGGGCGTGCGGATTTTAATTGCCGAGGATGAGGTGGAGCTTGCAAAAGGCCTGAAGTTCTTGCTGGAGAAAAATAAGTTTTCTGTCGATATCGCCCACGACGGGGAGGAAGCGCTGGAGAGACTGCGAGGTTCTGAATACGATGTGGTTGTATTGGATATTATGATGCCGAAAATCAGCGGTTTGGATGTGCTGTGCCATATCAGGAAGGGCAAATCGAAAGTCCCGGTCTTGATGCTGACGGCGATGGCGGAGATTGAGGACCGGGTGGCGGGGCTGGAAGCAGGAGCGGACGATTATCTGCCCAAACCTTTTGCGAGCGCGGAGTTTATTGCCAGGGTGAAGGCGCTTTCGCGCCGGAATACGGGATATGAGGAGCTGGTTTTATCTTTTGGCGATACATGTCTGGACTGCAATCGGTATGAGCTGGCATGCAAGTCGGAGTCTGTGCGACTGAATAATAAGGAATTCCAGCTGGCAGAACTGTTCATGCGCCACCCGCATTTTGTCTTTTCCACGAACCATCTGATGGACAGGGTATGGGGGCAGGATTCGGAGACAGATGTGAGCGTGGTATGGACGTATATCGGATTTGTGCGCAGGAAGCTTAAGCAGATCGGGAGCGGCGTGGAGATAAGGACGGTTCGCGGTGCAGGATATTCGCTGGAGGAAACGGTATGTTAAAAAAAATGCAGCGGCGTTTTATTGCGGCGGCGATGGCCGCTTTTGGAACGGTTATGCTGGTTCTGGTGACAGTGATTAATGTCGTGAATTACTGTCAGACTGCGGCCAGGCAGGATGATCTGGCAGAAAATCTTTTACGGCATGAGCGGAGGGTTTTGACGGACCGGCGGACCCCTCCGCCTCCTCTTACGGATATGCCGGGCGGAGGGCCGGAGGCGGAATTTACTACCCGTTTCTTTGTGATGCGCTGCGGACTGGACGGGGAGATCGAAGTGGTCTCGAAAGAACATATTGCTTCTGTGGATGAAGAAACAGCCAAAGGATATACGGCGGCGGTATTGGAGAAAGGGAAGGAAAAAGGATATTACGGGGATTACCGCTATCATGTAAGCAGAGAGGAAGGCGGGATGAGCGTATTGTTTTTGAACGCATCCCATGACTTGCAGTTTATGAATACTTTGCTCTGTGTGTCGCTGGCGATAGGAAGCGGCAGTTTTTTGGTAGTCTTTTTATTAGTAGTCTTTTTTTCCAGGTATGCCGTCAGGCCGTATGCCAAAAATATGGAACAGCAGAAACGGTTTATTACGGATGCCAGCCATGAACTGAAGACGCCGATCACTTCGATTGCTACCAGCGCCGATATTGCGGCCATGGAACATGAAGGGGATGAGTGGATCGCCAATATACAGAAACAGACGATGCGCTTGGCCAGGCTGGTGAACGACCTTGTGGCATTGTCCCGGCTGGATGAAGAAACGCCGTTTCCGGAGAAATGCGGGTTTTCTTTGAGCGATGCGGCATGGGAGGCGGCGGAGCCGTTTGCTGTCCTGGCGAAGGCGGAAGGGAAAAGGTACAAGCAGCGTATAGAGGAAGGGCTGGCCATGTATGGGAACCGGGATTCCATACAGCAGATGGTATCCATTCTTCTGGACAATGCGATAAAATATTCCGGGGAAGGAGGAGAGATCCGCCTGGATGTTTACCGCAGGGGGCGAAAGATGTGCATAGAGGTATGGAATACCTGTCATCTGTCGGATACCTCCGATCTGGACAGATTATTCGATCGTTTTTACCGTCTGGATGAGTCCAGGTCCGCCCATACCGGCGGTACGGGGATCGGGCTGTCCATGGCCAGGGCGGCGGCGGAAGCCCATGGAGGAAGGATCGACGTGAGGAGCGCGGAGGGGAAAAGTATCTGCTTCCGGGTTCTTTTTCATTGTTCAGAAAAAATACACAGATCATTTTAAGTACATTTTAGGAAGCCTCGTTATACTTTCCCTATGTCCTGGCGCGGACAAGGCGGGACATCCGTTTTGCCGGCAGAGGACGGAGAGGAGGAAGCAGGAATGGAGCAAAAGCATTTTCGCCATGAGCTGAAATATGTGATCAGCTATTTCCAGTATCTGGAGCTGAAAAGCCGCCTGAAAGCTGTGATGAGGGCAGATGCGCATACGGATGCCGACGGCAGGTACCGAATACGGAGTATTTATTTTGACAATTATGAAGATAAGGCGCTGCGGGAGAAGATAGACGGCGTTCCCAGAAGGGAAAAGTTCAGGATTCGGTATTATAACGATGATTTTTCCTATATCGTATTGGAAAAAAAGATCAAGGACAGCAGCCTGTGTATGAAACTGGATGCAGAAATTACCGAGAGGGAATGCCGGCAGCTGCTGGAAGGCAGCCTGGATTGGATGAAAAGGCATCCCTCAAGGCTGGTACGGGAGTTATATGCAAAAATGCGCGGCCAGGTGCTGCGTCCCAGGGTGCTGGTGTCCTATGTGCGGGAGCCTTATCTGTATGCCGCAGGGAATGTAAGGGTGACATTTGATTCCGATATCAGGACGACGCTGTACCATCGGGGTTTCTTGGAAGAAGAGATAACGGATATCGGGGTGGCTGACCGGCCGGGGGATATGGTATTGGAAATAAAATACGATGCGTTTCTGCCGGAAGTGGTTCGATGCATCGTCCAGACGGGCGGGCTTCGGCAGCAGGCTTTTTCCAAATACGGGGCATGCCGCAGGTTCGGCTAAAGAAATGGAGGAGAGGATCAATGACATTTAACGATATTTTTAAATCAGGTTTTCTGGAAAGCGTGACGGAGTTTTCTGTCACCGATACCTTGCTGGGGATGGTGTTTGCCGCCGTCATCGGATTATTTATTTTTGCTATTTATAAAAAAACATTCCATGGAGTTATGTATTCTTCGGGATTTGCGCTTTCCCTTATAGGACTCTGTCTTGTGACGACATTGGTCATTATGGCGGTGACATCCAACGTAGTGCTTTCCCTTGGAATGGTCGGGGCTCTTTCTATCGTGCGTTTTCGGGCGGCTATAAAAGAACCGATGGAAATCGTTTATTTGTTCTGGGCGATCGCGGCGGGCATTGTAATCGGCGCGGGCATGATTCCCCTGGCAGTCATCGGTTCGGCGATCATAGGAGCGATACTGGTTGTTTTTGCCAACCGAAAAATACATGAAAACCCTTATATCTTGATCTTGAATTGCGGCGATGGGAAAGCGGAAGAAGAGGCGTTAGGGATGGTCAAAAAGGAAGTGGAACGGTTTGTGGTAAAGTCTAAGACGGTAAATTCTGCGGGCATCGAACTGACGGCGGAAGTCCGCATGAAGGATGCGGATACTTCCTTCGTCAACAGACTGGACGGAATAGAAAGGGTGGACGGAGTCACCCTGGTAAGTTATAACGGCGAATATATGGCCTGAGCTTTAAATAAGGAGGCTTGCTATGATCGCTTATAAACATATAACGAAAATAATCGGCGCTTTGATGGCGGCAGCTGTCGCAGCCTGTTTTCTGGCGATGGCGTTTCCCCAGAAGCTGGCCGAGGCGTTTGGGGGGAATGTCGTGTCTATGCGGTATGTATCGGAATTATTTGATACCAGCCAAGTGATGAAGGTGGATATCCGGATGGACGGGGATGACTGGGAGGACATGCTGGATAACGCCGCTGCGGAGGAGTATTATTCCTGTGATGTGGAGATCAATGGGGAGAAAATATATCATGTGGGCATACGGCCGAAGGGGAACACGAGCCTATCCGCCATCGCTATGGATCCAGAAACGGACAGGTTCAGCCTGAAGCTGGAATTTGACCATTATGTGGAGGGACAGACATGCCTGGGGCTGGATAAGCTCATTTTGAATAATAACTATGCGGATGCCACAAGCAGGAAGGAAGCTATTGTTTATGACATGTACCATTATCTTGGTGCGGATGCTTCCTTATACAATTATGCCGAGATATCGGTGAACGGGGAATATTGGGGGGTATACCTGGCTCTGGAGGCGGTAGAGGACAGCTTTTTATTGAGAAATTACGGCGCGGAGGACGGCGGGCTTTATAAGCCGGATCAAATGGAGATGGGAGGAAGGCCGTCCGGTAAACAGGGCATGCCGCAGCCGCCTGAGGAGGCGGGATGGGAGATGGAAAGAAAGGAACCGGCGATGCCGGGCGGCGGGGACTTTGCGCCGGAAGATCCTGCGAGCGGTAAAAAAGGCTTTCCTATGGACGGCGGGGAAGGAAGAGGCCCTGGAATGGAGAACGAAGGAGCGAACCTGAATTATACGGATGATGAACTAGACAGCTATTCCGCCATTTGGGAAGGGGAGGTGACGGATACTGGAAAGCAGGATCATCGGAGAGTTGTCACAGCTTTGAAAAATATAAGCGGCGGAATGGAACTGGAAGAATATCTGGACGTGGACAATGTGTTAAAATATATGGCGGTACATACCTTTTCTGTGAATATGGACAGCCTTTCGGGGAATATGGCGCACAATTATTATCTGTATGAATATAATGGAAAGCTGAATATCCTGCCATGGGATTATAATCTGGCTTTTGGCGGGATGGGCATGCAAAGCGCTTCCGAGATGGTCAATAAAGCCATCGACACGCCTTTTCAGGGAACGGAGTTTTTTGATGCCCTGCTGGAAAACGAAGAATACCTTGCGGCCTATCATGGATATCTGCGCGAACTGGCGGAGGGGTATGTTTTAGGAGGAGCGTTTGAGGAAACCTTCCTCCGTATTCGAAGCCAGATCGATGATTTGGCAGAAACGGATCCCACCGCCTTTTATTCTTATGAGGAATACGAGGCAGCGGCCGACATGCTTTACCTGGCTGTTACGCTGCGGGCGGAGAGCATACTGGGACAGCTGGACGGAACGATACCGTCCACGGACGAAGGGCAAAGGGCGGATTCTTCTGCCATGGTGGATGCTTCTGCCATTGACCTGGATTGTATGGGCGTGTTTGACATGGGAGGAGAGGACGGCGATTGGAGAGGCAGTAAAAGAAGGAAAGAGGCAATGAATTGGTGATAATGTCACGGAAGTTTATGAGAGGGTCTGCTATGCTGGTATCAATCAGAGAAAAAGGCAGGTTTATCAATGATGGAGACAAAAATCAAAAAGAAAAGGAAGGCTTGTGTAAATGTAAATGAATGCGTTGCCTGTGGCTGTTGCGCGAAGGTCTGTCCGAAGGGCGCAATTCGGATTTGGAAGGGGATTGCGGCAAAGGTGGATTTGGAAAAATGTGTGGGATGCGGACTGTGTGCCAGAGAATGTCCCGCGTCGGCGATCGGGATTCAGGAGGTGCAGATATGAAGAAGCACTGGTATGACTATTTATGGATCGTATCCCTTACCTATCTGATCCTTGGATTTTTTAATATTCTGTTCGCATGGCTCGGTCTGTTGTGTTTCTTTATTCCGCTTATCATTTCCATTGTGGGAGGGACAAAAGGATATTGTAACCGCTACTGTGGCAGAGGACAGTTGTTCGGGCTCGTGGGCGGACGCTTCGGGCTGTCGAGGAAAAAGGATATTCCGAAGTGGATGAAAAGCAAATGGTTCCGTTATGGCTTTCTGGTCTTCTTTTTTGTCATGTTTTTCCAGATGCTATGGAATACGTATCTGGTATTTGCCGGCATGCAGGGACTGAAACAGGTGGTGACGCTGCTGTGGACTTTCAAACTGCCGTGGCATTGGGCTTATCATGGGACTTTACTCCATCCGGGTGTTGCCCAGTTTGCGTTCGGTTTTTACAGTGTGATGCTGACTTCCACCGTTCTTGGATTTGTCACCATGATTTTGTTTAAGCCGCGCAGCTGGTGCGTATATTGTCCTATGGGAACAATGACGCAGCTGATCTGCAAGGCGAGGGCTTGAGGACTTAATGAAGGTACAGAGGACAGAGATACCGTAAGGAGGTATAAGTATGGCTTTATTTGATTTTTTGAAAAGTGCGGATATTAATGAGGGGGTCAAAGAATGCGGCGGCGTTTCCGGGGCAGTTCTGCTGGATGTCCGTACTCCGCAGGAATATAGGGAAGGACATATTCCCGGCAGTAAGAATGTACCGCTTCAATCCTTGGAAAATGTAAACAGCGTTGTAACTGAAAAGGATACCCCTATTTTCGTATATTGCTATTCGGGAAGCAGAAGCCGTCAGGCGACGGGGGCGCTTGGACGGATGGGATATACGAACGTAAAGAATATAGGCGGTATTGCCGCTTACAAAGGAAAGGTGGAACGTTGATATGAAAGTGGTGATCGTAGGAGGCGTGGCGGGCGGCGCGACGGCGGCCGCGAGGATTCGCAGGCTGGATGAAGAGGCGGAAATTATTGTATTCGAGCGTTCGGGATTTATTTCCTATGCGAACTGTGGGCTGCCATACTACATTGGCGGCGTTATTACGGATCAGGAAGAACTGACGCTTCAGACGCCGGAGAGCTTTTTTTCCCGGTTCCGGGTGGATATGAAGGTACGTCATGAAGTAACAGCTATTTATCCTGATCGGAAGGCCGTTTCCGTGAAAAATCTTATCACAGGAGATGAATGGGAAGAAAGTTACGATAAACTGATCCTTTCTCCCGGAGCGAAACCGACGCAGCCAAGGCTTCCCGGCGTGGGGCTGGATAAACTGTTTACGCTTCGCACCGTAGAGGATACCTTTCGCATGAAGGAGTATATCGAACAAAATCATCCGAAATCTGCCGTGCTGGCGGGAGGCGGTTTTATTGGCCTGGAACTGGCTGAAAATCTCCGGGAACGGGGCATGGAGGTGACAATCGTTCAGCGCCCAAGGCAGCTGATGAACCCCTTTGATGCTGACATGGCTTCTTTTATTCATGCAAAAATGCGCCGGCATGGAATAAAACTGGCGTTGGGCCATACGGTGGAAGGATTTGAAGAAAAGGACGGAGGCGTGGATGTTTTGTTAAAAGACGAACCGCCGCTTCATGCGGATATGGTAGCGCTGGCGATCGGCGTCACCCCCGATACGGAGCTTGCCAAAAAGGCCGGATTGAAACTGGGAATGAAGGACAGCATCGTTGTCAATGAACGGATGGAGACCTCTGTTCCTGATATTTATGCGGTAGGAGACGCGGTGCAGGTCAGACATTGCGTTACCGGGCAGGATGCGCTGATCTCGCTGGCTGGCCCGGCCAACAAACAGGGACGCATTGCGGCTGACAATATATGCGGGGGCGACAGCCGCTATGCCGGCTCCCAGGGCAGCTCCGTGATCAAAATCTTTGATATGACGGCGGCAGTCACCGGCATCAATGAGACTAACGCAAAGAAAGCGGGGCTTTCCGTTGACAAAGTGATTCTTTCCCCCATGAATCATGCGGGCTATTATCCCGGCGGAAAAGTGATGACGATGAAAGTAGTTTTTGAAAAGGAAACATACCGTTTGCTGGGCGCCCAGATCGTAGGCTATGAAGGCGTGGATAAGCGCATCGACGTGCTGGCCGCCGCTATTCATGCAGGAATGACGGCCATCGAGCTGAAGGAACTGGACCTGGCCTATGCGCCGCCTTATTCTTCCGCAAAAGACCCGGTAAATATGGCAGGATTTATGATTGAAAATATAGCTGACGGCATCTTGAAGCAGTTCCATATGGAGGATGTGGAGGCTCTGCCCCGCGATGGAAGCGTGACGTTGTTGGATGTGCGGACAACGCAGGAATACCGCCATGGGCATATCGACGGCTTTCAGAATATTCCTGTGGATGAACTGCGCGGAAGATTGGATGAGCTGGCAAAGGGAAAACCGGTTTATGTCGTATGCCAGAGCGGTTTGCGCAGCTATATAGCCTCCCGCATTTTGGCAGGCAGCGGATATGATGCCTATAATTTTTCCGGCGGTTTCCGTTTTTATGACGCGGTAAGAAATGACCGTATCCTGGCCGATGCCGCATCGATGTGCGGCATGGAGATGAAATAAATACAAAGTTACGGCGTTCTGCAAAGGCAGCTATTCTTTGCAGAACGTTTCCAGCTTCTTTCGGTCTGTGATCTCTATCATGCCCCGGCTCAATGCCACCATGCCTTCGTTTTGGAAATAATGGAGCATACGGGTCACGACTTCCCGGTGGGTGCCGAGATGGCCAGCGATCGTTTCGTGGGTGATTTTTAACCGATCTGTGTTTTCAATGGCGGACTCTTCCAACAAAAAGGAAGAGATTCGCTTATCCAGGCTTTTCCAGAGGATCTGCTCGATCAGCCACATGACTTCAGAAAACCGGGATGCCATGACTTCATTAGTATAATTCGCCACAGCGGCCGATTCTTCCATAATCTGGTGGTACACTTCCGTGGGAATGATCCAGAGATTGCTGTCCTTCTCCGCCTGAATAATCACTTCAAACTGAATGGAACGTATCATGCAAGAGGCGGAAAACAGGCAAAGATCCCTCTCGAACAGGCGGTAAATAGTAATCTCGCGCCCCTCGTCCGAAAGAATATAAGCCCGGAGCTGCCCGGATATGACTAATAACAGTCCGGCGCAGTCCATGCTCCCATTGTGGATGACGGTTCCTTTTTTTATAGAACGTCGGACCATGCTCTCCGAAAGCCTATCCTGCTGGGCGCGCGTCAGCTGCCCCCATATAGGCAGATAATCGGCAAGCACTCCGTTTTCTTTTTCTTTTCTCGGTTCTGTCCGCGTTCCAATCAGGCGGAGCGTATCTTGGTAAATAGAATCCAGGTCTTCCAGATCGATCATCAGCCACCTTTGCCCGTTCCCTTCTTTGGTCTGATGATAAATATTCTGCAACTCCGCAGCAAGGCTGGGAAGCATGGATTCTACGGTTTCCTTTTCTTTTTTCCCAATAACGACCAGCACCGTAAAGAAAGATTCCCTGGGATATATCGTGCAAAGGCTCTTTCCCGACTTTTTAAACTTAATATTCCATCCCGGTTCCAAGCTACAGGAACTGAATTCAATTTTTTCCTTGCCTTTATATTTTTCCTGGATTTCCAGGCAAAACTTCTGAAAAACAGGGTTCCCGACATATTCGCCTATTTCCTCCAATGCAGGCTCATAACTGCGGTCCAGCAAATCTATCATAAAACGTACCTCCGGGGAGTATTTTGATATTCCATACTCCAATCCAATCTATTTTTTGGATTATACCACACTTTTGCCCCAGCGCATATAGATATCGGGGAAATCCATGTTTGTAAGGCTGCGTGTCCTCCTTTCAGCCGGGCATCGTGCGCCGGAAGCGGCGGAGGGGAAGGGGGATGGCAGGGAAGGGGATTTTCTGCTGTTGCGTACAATCAGCAATTTCATTTATGAAATGGTCGATATCCAAGGGGAAAATTGCCATGGATGGCAATTTTAGGAAAAAAGGACACGGATGTCCTTTTTTTCCGACCCGATCGGCTTGGTCACATTTTTCCATTTCATTAATGAAATCTGATTGGAAGCTTCAGCAGAAAATCCCCTTCCCTGCCATCCCCCTTCCCCTCCGCCGCTTCCGGCGCACGATGCCCGGCTAAAAGGAGGGTACGCAGCCTTACAAACATGGATTTCCCTTCCTAGGAATATATTTTTCTGATTGTCTTTCATTTTCTTATGTTTTATAATTTTTAGGACTATAGAAAATACATAGGAAGGAATGAAAAATGCCATGTCTATTTTAAAATTGCGTCCTGCATGTAAAGAATACTTATGGGGCGGGAATAAATTGATTCGTGATTTCCATAAACAATATGAAGGGGAAAAGCTGGCGGAGACATGGGAATTATCCTGTCATCCTGACGGGCCGTCGGTGGTCGCGAACGGTTCATGGGCCGGGGCTTCTCTTGCGGAATATTTGGAATCCGCCGGGACAGAGGCGCTTGGGAAAAATTGCAGGAGATTTGAAGAGTTTCCGATTCTGATCAAATTTATCGATGCGAAGGACGACCTGTCCATCCAGGTGCATCCGGACAATAGTTATGCGCTGAAAAATGAAGGGCAGTATGGGAAAACGGAAATGTGGTACATTGTGGACTGCAAGGAGGGGGCCTTTTTGTACTACGGATTTGCAAAAGAGATTGAGAGGGAGGAGTTCCAAAGACGTATTGAGGATAATACGCTTTTGGAGGTTTTAAATAAAGTTTCGGTACAAAAGGGCGATGTGCTTTTGATCGAAGCGGGAACGATCCATGCGATCGGAAAGGATATTGTCATTGCGGAAATCCAGCAGAACTCCAATGTCACTTACAGAGTATACGATTACGGGCGTGTGGACGGGGAGGGCAGACAGAGGGATCTGCACATTGAGAAGGCGCTGGCCGTGACAAACCGCATTCCTTTGGTGAGAAATAAGCCGGTGTCCCCGCATCTGGCGAAATGTGATTATTTTACCGTTGATAAACTGAATCTGGACGGAAGAATGCTGAAAAAGGCGGGAGGCACCGTGTCGGAAGATTCTTTTGCCCATTTCCTGATCGTGGAAGGACAGGGGACGATTGCCTGCGGCGGCGGGACGGTGGATTTTGAAAAAGGGGACAGCCTTTTTCTGCCGGCGGGTTCCGGGGAATTTCAGGTGGAAGGGGAATGCGAAGCGCTGATAACGACGATCGGGGAAAAGGCAAACCCGATACGGATCGCGGTGGATATGACAAGCAGGCAGATTCAGGCCGGGCTGATTGATATGAATCATGTCTGCTTTGAAAAAAGGGAAATGGCGGTCGAACCGGGGGAGGATTATCGGATTACGGTCAGGAAGATCGGGGCGGCCATCATGGAAATGCTGGAGAAGAATGATTTGAAGGTGGATCATTGTATCGGGATCGGTGCCGGGCTTCCGGGAACGGTGGACCGGAAGAAAGGCAGGGTGATATATTCCAATAACATAGGATGGGAAAACGTTCCTTTTGTGAAAGAACTTCAAAAATATGTTCCGCTTCCTATATATATCAATAATAATGCGAATTGCATTGCTTTGGGAGAAATGGTAAAGGGAGCGGCAAGAAAGTACGTCAATACGGTGCTTCTTACTGTCGGAAACGGCATTGGAGGAAGCATTATCCTGGACGGGGAAATCTTTGAAGGAAGGATGCCGGGCGGGAGTGAACTGGGGCATATGTCGATCCAGATGGATGGTCCTGTGTGTACATGCGGCCGACGCGGATGCCTGGAAACGTATGCATCGATACCGGCTTTGCTGAAAGATGCGAAGGAAGCGATGGCACGGAATAAAGACTCTGCTTTGTGGGAAGTTTGTCCCGGGGATTGGGAAAAACTGACGGAGGATATGATTGTCGGCGCGGCCAGGGGAAAAGACAGGACGGCGGAAGAAGTTATATATCGGTATATCAGAAGCCTTTGTACGGGGATTACTAATATTACGAATATTTTCCGCCCGGACCTGGTTTTGCTTAGTGGAAATTTATTCAGTCAAAATGAATATTTGCTGGAAGAAATCCATTCTTTCATAGAAAAAGAATGCTTTGGGCGGCATGGAACGGGCGTGCCGGAAATAAAGGCGGTGAAAGACAGTAAGAATGCGGGTCTGACAGGGGCGGCCAATCTGATTTGAAAAATGGGGGAACTTTGTTTTTTTCCATGGATTTTTTCATTTATTTATAGTATAATTTTATAGGCTATAGTATAAATATGAAAGGCTAGTGTTTGGTATGTATGAGAATTGGAGTTCACAAAAAAAACCTGAATTTGTGATGATGGAGAATGCGGAATATTTGACGGAGCAGCATCAGGAAATCCTTCTGGGAAAAGAAGAGGGGCTGGATGTTTCGCTTTATTCCAACCCGGAGTATAACTGGCTCCAGATGGAACAGATCAGGATGGGGATCAAGGACAAGATTGATGTTTCTTCTTATGCGGATCCTTCTTACAGTTATGAAACAATGAAACAGATCCGGCTCTCCATTTATTCTTCCAATGACCTTACTCCTTATCTGGATCGGGGGTTTGTGGACGATGAGCTGGAACAGATCCGGCTTGCCCTGGAAGACGGGCTGCCGATCAATACGTGGCTGACCGATGACATGTATGTCCAGCAGATCTATGAGATCAGGATCGGCCTTTATGAAGGACTGAATGTTTCCGCATATGCCAATTCCCAATATAACTGGATGCAGATGAAGGAAATCCGTCTTGGGCTGGAGAAGAAGCTGAAGGTATCGGCGTATACCAATTCTCTGTTCAGTCACTGGCAGATGAAAGAAATCCGTTTAGGGCTGGAAGCCGGACTGGACGTGTCATCCTATGCCAAACTGATTTTTTCAGGCACGGATATGAAGGAGAAGCGGGAGAAGCTGTTAAAAGAAAAAACGCCGAATCCGGCAGTGGCTGAGAAACTGGGCATAGACTTGAAAGCCCTGGCAAAGAAAGAATTCAGCATCTTTGTAGAGGACAACGGGAATAAAGCTTTCGGGTATATTCCATGGACGACGGGGACGATGATGACGGCGGATGATGTGTACAGCGCATTGAAAAAGAGAGGAATCGTGGTCGGAATCAAACATGAGGCTATCGCCGATATGATACAGAAAAGGCGGATGAATGAAAAAGTTTTGATTGCTGAAGGAACGCCTGCGGAAGACGGCAAAAACGGCTGGTTTGAATTTTTTGTCCGGCTCGACCTTCCCCGCATTCCCGCCCCGCTCCCGGACGGAGGCGTGGATTATGTCAATATAGAAGCTTTCGAGATGGTGGACGAGGGGGAGAAAATCGCCCTTTACCACCCGGCGGAAAAGGGCGTGGACGGACAGAACATTTTTGGGGAAGTGCTTCACGCCAACGCAGGGATGGAAAAGAAGCCTTTAAAAGGAGAGGGATTTTTGATTGCGCCGGACGGGGTGACATATTATTCCAAAATGAACGGAAAGTTCGAATATGTGAACGGAAAAATTATCATCAGCAATATGATTATCGTGAAAGAGGATGTGACGGCCGTTACAGGGAAATTAGAAGTAGACGGTTCCGTATACGTAATCGGCAGCGTGTATTCAGGGGGCTATATTGCGGCGACGGGAGATATTATTGTAGAGTATAATGTGGAGGCCGGAAAGCTCATTGCAGGAGGCAATGTGATGATAAAGAAAGGGAGCTGTTCCAAGAACGACTGCTTTATCGAGGCAAAAGGAGAGGTTTCCGGCAGCTTTTTCGAGGCGGCCAATATCAATGCGGAAGGCAATGTGAAGGCAAATTATATTATGAACAGCAATATTAATACGATGGGAAAGGTGATCGTATCCGGCAGCAAGGGGATGCTTCTGGGCGGCAGAGTCTGCGCGGTCATGGGCGTGGATACTTATAATCTGGGAAACAAGTCGCATATAAAGACTTTTCTGGAAATCGGGAAAAATGAGCTTTATGATAAAATGCAGGCCAGGCTTGCGGAGAAAAGGGAACGCATTCTGGAGGAGCTGTCGATGCTGGAAGACCGGTGGCATAAGATTCTGAAAGCGCTTCCGCCCAACAAGGAAGCGGCGGTACAGCTGATTCAAAAACTGAATGCGACGATCGTGGCGAAGGACCACGAACTGGCCGACCTGGATGCGGATGTGTCCAAACTAGCCAATATGACCGACCAGGAAATGAAAGCGGTTATTGTCAGGGGATTTGCATATGAAGGAAGCTTTATCGAGATTAATACGGTGAGGTACAGGCTGCCGTCCAATGTCAGCAGGGTTGTCTTTAAGCTTCGAAATAATAATGTGGTAATGGTGAAACTATAAAATAGAAAAGGGAGTCGGGCAGGAAATGGTACGTGATACGATTTTGATCCTTGAATATGACGAAGCATGTCGCCAGCAGCTGACGGACATATTCCAGGATAAATATAAAATACAGGCGGTATCGAATGAAAAGGAAGGGATCAGCATATTGAGGAAGCACGCGGCTTCAATTGCCGTGGTTTTAGTGAACCTCCTCATACCGGCAAAGGATAATTTCCAAGTGCTGCAGTGGCTGTGCGAGAAGAAGTTCGTAAATCGGATACCGTTTATTATGATTACGAGCGAAAAAGCGGCGCAGTATGAAAAAAAAGGATATGAATGCGGCATCGTGAGCTATATCAAAAAACCTTTTCACCCAGGGATCATCCGGCAGCTCGTGGACAATGTGGTGGAAGTGTTCCAATATAAAATGCAGCTGGAAGTAACGATCAAAAACCAGACGGAAAGGCTCAAGAAGCAGAACGCCATGCTGAAGATGATGGCGGAAAAGCAAAGGCATATGAATGAAGTGCTGGTCGATTCCCTGAGCAATATTGTAGAGTTCAGGAATCTGGAGTCGGAGCAGCATATAAAAAGAACCCGCGCTTTTACCAGGTGCCTTGGAACAAGCGTTATGGAACTCTACCCGGAGTATGAGCTTACGGAAGAAAAATTGGATATTATTGAGTGGGCGTCTTCGCTGCATGATATCGGAAAGATAGTGATCCCGGACAATATCATATTAAAGGCCGGGAAATTGACGGTGGATGAGTACGAGGTCATAAAATCCCATACAACGAAAGGGGCAGAGATTATCGAGAAGCAGCTCCATCTGGACAACGAACTGCTCTGCGAATATGCTTATGACATAGCGCGGCACCATCATGAGAAATATGATGGAAACGGTTATCCGGACGGGTTGAAAGGGGAAGAAATTACGATTGCGGCGCAGATCGTTTCGCTGGTGGATGTATACGATGCCCTTACCTCAAAGAGGGTTTATAAGGCGGCTTATGGGACGGATAAAGCTTATCAGATGATTATAAACGGGCAGAGCGGCGCGTTTTCCTCCAAATTATTAAAGGCCTTTACCGAGGTGAGGGAAGAATTTGAGGCCATCGTGGAAAAATACAAGGATGAATAATGTGAAGAGGATATGAAGCAGAAAGCCGGGCAGGTCATGCGCTCCCATAAGGAATATATGGCGGACCACTATTGTACATTCCGCAACGGCAGGATATGCGTTCCTGTCAAAAAGGAATATAAGCTGAAAATACAGGGAACCGTTATGGATAAGTCCTCCACAGGGAACACATTGTTTATGGAACCGGCAGGGGCTGCCAAATATTACGAAGAACTGCAGCAGCTTCGGATCGACGAGGAAAACGAGGTGTACCGCATTTTATATACGTTGACAGCCATGGTGGCGTTTGCGGCGGATGTCATGAAAGAGAACATTGCTTGGATGGAAAAACTGGATTTTGTTTTTTCCAAAGCGAAGCTGAGCATCGACATGGACGGGACGGAGCCTTCGATCAATACGGCGCGAAAGATTGTTTTAAAAGATGCCAGGCATCCGCTGATGGACCGGAAAGTCAGTGTTCCGCTGCAATTCGAAGTGAGAGGGGATGTGCGGGGAGTCGTTATCACAGGCCCGAATACGGGAGGAAAAACGGTGGCGATCAAGACCGTGATGCTGAATTGTATGATGGCGCAATGCGGGCTGCATGTCGCCTGCAGGGAGGCGGATGTATGCATGAGCAGCGCTTATCTGTGCGATATCGGCGACGGACAGAATATGGCGGAGAATCTGTCCACCTTCTCGGCCCATATAAAGAATGTGCTGGAGGTGCTGGCAGAAATAGACGAAAACAGTTTTGTAATTATGGATGAGCTGGGTTCCGGCACGGATCCGACGGAGGGCATGGGAATTGCGGTGGCAATCTTGGAAGAACTCAGAAAAAGCGGGGCGCTCTTCCTCGTGACGACCCACTATCCGGAAGTCAAGGAATATGCGGATAGGACCCAGGGAATTCAGAACGCGAAGATGGCTTTTGATAAGGAAACTTTAAAGCCGACTTACCAAATGGTTATAGGAGAAGCGGGGGAAAGCTGCGCCTTTTATATCGCCGACAGGCTGGGGATGCCGGTGGAAATGCTGAAGGTGGCCGCCCAGGCGGCATATGGGGAAGAGGAGGCGGCGCGTTATTGTTTCCGCAAAGAAGACTTGCCCGCAGACGAGGGGAAGAGCCTCCCGTGCCGGAGCCATGGAAGGATTTTGAAGCAGAAAGAAGGAAAGAAAAGGAAAGATCTGGGACAAAAATACAAGATCGGGGACAGCGTGATGGTTTACCCGGACAGAAAAATAGGAATTGTATGTGAACCGGTGAATGAAAAAGGAATTCTGCGGGTGCAGCTGCCGGGCAAAAAAATATGGATCAACCATAAGCGGGTGAAGCTGCATGTGGCGGCCGCCGAACTGTACCCGGAAGATTATGACTTTTCCATCGTTTTTGATACGGTGGAAAACAGGAAAATACGGCATGATATGGAGCGGAAGTATACGAAGGAGACGATTCAGCATGAAGAGGCACGGGGATAAGAAGCGCTGCTGGCTGTTGACTTGCAAAGGCGCTCGTAGTATGATTGGATAAAATGTTGAAGGAGGGAGCGCCTGGTGAAAATATTGACGAGAGGGAAGAAGTCGCTGCAACAGTTTATTTATATATTTGTTCTTATGGCGGCAGTCATTGCGTTATTTCAATGGTATGCCGTGCAGAACAAGAAACGGATCAGCGAGCAAAATAAAAATTACGCGATGGATTCGGCGCGGCAGATGGCTGTCAGGATTGATGATGAGCTGAAAAGTGCGCTGAATTTGATCGATACTTATACATATTTTCTGGATAAGAGCCTGACGGGGCCGGAAATCAGCGCCCAGATGCTGGAGGAGATCGAAAAAAATACATGGTTCGATGCCTGCCTGTTTACGGATATGGACGGGATGAATTACTCTTCCGACGGACGGACGGCAGACGCGTCCACGAGAGATTATTATCTCAATGGCATAAAAGGGGAGAAGGGAGTCACCGTTGTTTTTGATTCCAAATTTTTTGACGAAACGATGATTAGTTTTTATGCGCCGATACATTATGAAGATGAAGTGGTCGGCGTGATCAGAGGAACCTATCTGGCGGAGGAATATTTGAAAAATATGCTTTCCACCACTTATTTTGGAGAAGCAGCGGATGTATATTTATGCATGCCGGACGGGCGGATGATCGCCAGCTCGAATGGGAAAGCGTATGAAGGAGACTTGCTGGATCTGCTGCTGTCATCCGGCGTGATCGATGCGGATACGGCGGCCGGCGCGAGGGCTATCTTCGAGAATGGAGGGGAAGGTTCCTTTATATGCAGTTCGGACAGCAAAACGGACAATATCTGCGTGATGTATCTTCCCGAAAGCCAGTATGTCCTTGTACAGGTCTTCCCGAAAAATGTGACGCAGAGCATGATAAACGCAGGGAACCGGGTAGGAATGCAGCTGGAAACCATGCTGATCGGGATGTTTGTCATTTATATTATTATCCTTTTGATCCGCGCGGGACGGGAAAGGAAACTGCTGGAACAGGAAAACCGGGAAATGGGTTATATTATCAGCGGCGTCAATACTTTGTTCAACCGCTTTGTCATGGTGGATTTTGAAAAGGATACCTACCAGTATCTGGCGGGAACAAAACCGGAAGGCATTGGATTGGAAGTTCAGGGCCGGTATGAAGATTTTACAAAACATCTTTGCTCCATATTGGTAGAAGAGGAGGAAGGGGAAGAACTGGCCGGGCAAGTGACAAAGGAGGCTGTGATCGAAGCGCTGGATGAGCAGAACGACCTGCGCCTTGAGTGCCATGTGCGCCGGGACGGACAGGCGGAGTGGGAACACGTGAACGCGATCTGCCTGGAAAGAAAGGACGGCAGGGCGAGCAAAGTATTGTTTACCCGCCAGAATATTACGGAAGTAAAGGAAAAGGAAATGCGTATCCAGGCGGAAATGTCCCTGGCGAACCGCAAAGAGAGGCAGTATCGAATCGCGATTTCTTCCAACGCGATTTGTACGTATGAGTTTAATCTGACAAAAGATCTGGTGGAAGAGGATATCGTCCGTATCATCGGCGGGAAAAAGATATCGCTGCTGGAGAGGGTTGGATTACAAGCGCCCTGCAAGGCTTCCGAATGGATGGAGCGGAGCAGGCAGTATGTGCTGGAAGAGTCTATGGAGGAATATAACGCCGAGGTAAATATAGAACATTTGAAGGAACATTTTGAGCAGGGCGACGCGGAGGTGTCGGTGGAATATTGGGGGAAAGACGCCCATGAAGGGCAGATGTGCGTCCGCCAGACTTTTATTATGACATGGGATGACGATACCGACGATATTATGGTCATGGTAGTGATAAAGGAAATTACGGAAAGTGTGAGGAAACAGAGGGAGCAGACACAGGCTTTGCAGGATGCGCTGATGCAGGCGCAGCATGCCAACCGGGCGAAGACCACCTTCCTTTCCAATATGTCCCACGATATCCGTACGCCTATGAATGCGATTATAGGGTTTGCAACGATTGCAGCCAGCCATATCGATAACAAGGAACAGGTCAGGGACTGCCTGCAGAAGGTTCTTTCCTCCAGCAACCATTTGCTCAGCCTGATCAATGATATCCTCGATATGAGCAGGATCGAAAGCGGAAAAGTGCAGATCAAAGAGCAGGAATGCAATATTTCCGAGCTGATGCACAATCTGGTCAATATCATCCAGCCCCAGGTGAAGGCAAAGCAGCTGGAGCTGTTTATTGATACGTTTGAAGTTGCGAATGAGGACGTGATCGCAGATGCCCTGAAGCTGAACCAGGTGTTTATCAACCTGCTCAGCAATGCGGTGAAGTATACGCCGGCCGGAGGAACTATTACATTCCGTATTATGCAGAAAACGACGTTCCGTCATGGATACGGGGACTACACTTTTATCATAAAGGACAATGGCGTGGGTATGTCCCGTGATTTTGTGGATCATATTTTTGAACCGTTTGAAAGGGAGGCGACAGCCACCCAGTCCGGCATTCAGGGGACAGGGCTGGGCATGGCGATTACGAAAAATATTGTCGAGATGATGAACGGCACGATCTTTGTGGAGAGCGAAATCGGCAAAGGCAGCGTATTTACGGTGGAACTGGGCCTTAAATTGCAGGATATCGAAAAGAATGCGGCACAGATCAAGGAGCTGCAAGGCCTCCGGGCATTGGTGGTGGATGATGATTTCAATGTTTGTGACAGCGTCAGCAAAATGCTGAAGCAGATCGGCATGCGTTCCGAATGGACGACATCCGGCAGGGAAGCGGCATACCGGGCGAAATTGGCCTATGAGGAAGGCGATTCTTACCATACTTATATCATAGACTGGCAGATGCCGGAAACGAGCGGAGTGGAAACGGCAAGGAAGATCAGAAGCGTCGTCGGGGAAGAGGCGCCGATCATTATCCTGACAGCCTATGACTGGTCGGACATCGAGGAGGAAGCGCGGGAGGCGGGCGTCACCGCATTTTGTGCGAAACCGCTTTTCATGTCGGATCTGAAATCTGCGCTGCTGGCGGCTAATAATATGATGGATAAAGAAGAAGAGGCGGCGGCATGGACGCTGGCCGATTTTAACGGGAAGAGGGTTCTTCTTGTAGAGGATATCGAATTAAACCGTGAGATCGCAGAGGTAATCCTGACGGAAGCGGGATTCGTTGTTGAGTCGGCGCCGGACGGAACCGACGCGGTGGCGATGGTAAGGGAATCGGAAGAAAATTATTACGACGTGGTTTTAATGGATGTGCAGATGCCGATTATGGATGGCTATGAAGCGACCAGGACGATCCGCGCGCTGCCCAGGAAAGATGTGAAGGATCTGCCGATTATCGCCATGACGGCGAATGCGCTGGAAGAAGATAAGGAAGCGGCCTTAAAGAATGGCATGAATGCCCATATTGCAAAACCTTTGGATATGGATATTTTTATATCGGTGCTGCAGCAGTTTTTGGGCTGATCGCAGGCGCGTCGAAAAGTGCGGTCTGTTTTTTCTTCTTTTTTGCTGGGATATCTTGACAAATGATTGTTATAATGTTAATTTTTATATAGCCTGAGTGTGGAAGCAAAAAGTCAGGCGGAGAAATAAACTTCATATACGTATACGTTATCGGTTTTTGAAAGAAGGCGGATAAGGTATTACATAGTATGTAACTGGTAAGCAGGCATTAACTATGCATAAATTTTAAGAGTGTTTATGCATGTTAATGCTTTTTTTTATCAAAATATAAATCAAGCAGGAGGGATATCGTTATGAAAGACAAAATTTTTGGCGTATTGCAGCGCGTGGGACGATCTTTTATGCTGCCAATCGCGATTCTGCCGGTAGCGGGCTTGCTGCTCGGCGTGGGAGGCTCGTTTACCAATGAAACGATGCTGGAAACCTATGGGTTGATGGGGATTATGGGCCCCGGAACATTTTTAAATGCTATTTTGCAGGTCATGAGCGCCGCAGGGGATATTGTTTTTGCCAATCTGCCGATTATTTTCGCTATGGGCGTAGCGATCGGCATGGCAAAAAAGGAAAAGGAAGTAGCGGCTCTGTCGGCGGCCATCGCGTTTTTTATTATGCATGCGTCCATCGGAGCGATGATTACGAACCATGGAGGGACGGAAGCTATGCTCGAAGGGGCAACCACATCGGTGGTAGGCATTACTTCGCTGCAGATGGGTGTATTCGGAGGCATTATCGTAGGCCTTGGCGTAGCGGCGCTGCATAATCGGTTTTATAAGATTGAACTTCCCCAGGTGCTTTCTTTCTTTGGAGGAACAAGATTCGTGCCGATCGTGTGCGGACTCGCTTATACGGTGGTGGGCATTCTGATGTTCTTTATATGGCCTGTGATTCAGCAGGGGATTTATGCGGTCGGCGGCGTGGTGCTGCAGTCCGGGTATGCGGGGACATGGATTTATGGATTGATGGAACGCGCCCTGATCCCGTTCGGCCTGCATCATGTATTTTACCTTCCGTTCTGGCAGACCGCGCTGGGCGGCACGATGGAAGTCGGAGGCCGCATGGTGGAAGGCGCGCAGAATATCTTTTTCGCCCAGCTTGCCGATCCTTCGGTGGAGCATTTTGCGGTATCCGCAACCAGGTTTATGTCGGGCAAATTCCCGCTTATGATCTTCGGCCTTCCGGGAGCTGCTCTGGCAATGTATAAAGTGGCAAAACCGGAAAAGAAAAAAGCGGTGGCGGGACTCTTGCTGTCCGCAGCGCTGACTTCCATGCTGACGGGTATTACCGAGCCGCTGGAATTCACCTTTTTATTCGTAGCGCCCATTTTGTATGTGGTTCATTGTATTTTTGCCGGGGCGGCATATATGTTGATGCATATATGCGGCGTTGGCGTGGGCATGACTTTTTCCGGAGGTCTAATCGACATGTTCCTGTTCGGCATTCTGCAAGGGAACGCAAAAACAAGCTGGATTTGGATCGTGGCAGTGGGAGTGGTATATTTTGTTGTTTATTATTTCCTGTTTGCTTTCCTCATTCAAAAAATGGATCTGAAGACGCCTGGACGTGACGACAGCGAAGAAGTGAAGCTGTACCGCAGGAGCGATGTGGATGCCCGCAAAAAGGGTGCGGCTTCAGGAAGTGCAGCTTCAGAGGAAGACGCATTGTCCGCTTCTATCTGCAGGGGGCTTGGAGGAAAGAAAAATATTTCGGATGTGGACTGCTGCGCCACAAGACTGCGCTGCACGGTTCATAAATCCGAATTAGTGGACGATAATTTATTAAAGTCTACCGGGGCATCCGGCGTAGTCCATAAAGGAAACGGAGTGCAGGTAATTTACGGCCCCAGGGTGACAGTGATCAAATCCAATCTGGAGGATTATCTGGAAACTGCGCCGGAAGAAGAGTATGTGCCGGGCAGTCATGAAGACGGCAACAGCGGGGCGGTGTCGGCTGCCGGGGAAAAACTGGCGGGCAGGGTAGTGAAGACGGAAACGGTCTGCAGTCCTGTGAAAGGAACAGCGGCAGATATTTCCGAGGCCCCGGATGAAGCTTTTGCAGGAAGGATGATGGGAGACGGAGCGATGGTCGTTCCCGGGGAGGCGACGGTATACGCGCCGGCAGACGGGGAAGTCAGCTTTGTATTCGATACGAAACATGCCATTGGCTTTGAAACATCGGAGGGAACTGCATTGCTGCTCCATATGGGCATCGATACGGTGAATCTGGGAGGAAAAGGATTTGAAGTATTGGTAAAGGACGGGGATAAGGTAAAGAAAGGCGATGCGCTGATGAAGCTGGATCTGGAATACCTGAAGAACAACGCGCCTTCGCTGGCCTCTCCTGTGTTGTGTACCGAGCTTGCCGACAACCAGAAAGTCCGTCTGCTGAAGAGCGGCAGCATAGAAGCAGGGGAAGCTTTGCTGGCGATTGATACTTATGAAGAATAAATCCTGATGGAAAAATGGCCGGATGGTTTGCGGGGGATAAAGAAGCATGTTCAGAGTAAAGAAGGTATTGAACCATAATACGTTGATTGGCATTGGAATGGATGACAATCAGGAATATCTTTTAATTGGAAAGGGAATCGGCTTTGGGAAGAAGGTCAGCGAGAGGATTGAGGCCCCGGAGGATTGTACGGTGTACTCCCTTTATGAGCAGACCCAGCGGGGGCCGGCGGCGGAGCTGGTAAAAAGCGTTGATCCGGTTTTCTTAGAGATTTCAGAACAGATATTAAAAGAGAGCGAGCGGATTTTTGGCAAAATCGACTGGGCGATTCTTTTCCCCATGGCGGACCATATCGCATATGCGGTAAAGCGGATTAGAAACCAGGAGCAGATCAGCAACCCTTTGACCGAGGATATCCGGGCGCTGTTCCATATGGAGTATAAGACAGCGCAGCGCGTAGGGCCTATTTTAAAGGATAGGCTGGATGTGGAGATCGATGAGCATGAGATCGGTTATATCGCCCTGCATATCCATTCCGCGATCGAGGATGAAAATGTGGCGCTGTCCATGCAGATCGCCAGGACGGTCAGGGAATGTATCCAGCTGGTGGAAGAGGAAACGGGCATGGAGATCGATACCATGTCCCTTTCCTATAACCGGCTGATGAACCATGTCCGGTATATGGCTGCCCGGGCAGTAAAGGGGGAAAAGCTGAAGCTGAATATGAACGATTATATGGCAGAGAAATTCCCGGATGCCTTCCGGCTGGCAGCGACAGTATGCGGACATTTGGAGAAGTATTTGAAGAAACCCTTGGATGAAGTGGAGATCGGGTATCTGGCGATGCATATACAGAGGGTTTCGGAGGAATAGGGCCGGCTCGGCCTTCCTATTCCCCGCTGTTCCATGCGTGCGCTAGAATATCTTTGAGCACTAACATGGCATCCAAATCGTTATAGCCATACCGGGTTTTCAGGCTGTCAAGCAATTCTTTTATTCTGTCGGCGTAATCGCCAACATCAACTCGTTCCTGGTAAGTCGTTAATACGGGGTATTTCTTCCCCCATACGTTTGTCCAGTCAATTTTTTGCCCCGCTTCTTCGCTTGTATTTTCGATCAGCCGCTCAATCTCTTTCATATCCATATCGTAATCGATTAATTCATCCAGGGTCAGATGGTATAGAGCAGATAAATGCTTCGACTGGCGTATATCTGGAAGAGTTTCATCGAGCTCCCATTTGGAGATCGTCTGTCTGCTGACTCCCAGCTTTTCAGCAACTTCTTCCTGCGACAGGCCGCTTTTTTTCCGTGCATGGAAAAGATTGTTCCCTAAACTCATAATTACTGCCTCCTTTGATTGGTTTGAACCAATTATAAATGATGTATGGGTAAAATTCCAGCGATGGAAAATTGCAGTTTCGCCCCTTTTTTTAACATTTCTGAGGAGGGGTAGGATTTTATGGGGATTTATGGTACACTGTAAGAAAAGATTCGGAATCGAGGATGAAGGAGGAACGGAAGAATGAAGAGGAACTTGCAAAAGGGGCTGGCTGTTCTTTTATTGTTTGGATTGATACTGCCGGGCTGCGGGGATGCCGCGCCGGGAAGCGCGCCGCCCAAGAGAGCGGCAGGGGAAGAGGCGCAGGGAATGGCAGAAGACGCGGAGGATGCGGCTGAAGAAGAGGACGTGGAAGAAGAGGAATATGCCGCAGGAGAAGAACAGGGAGGGGAAGAGGATCTGGGGCTATCTTCAGAGGAGATGGATCTGATCAAGTATAATTATTACGTGGAATTGAATAATGACATTATCGATATTATGGATGATATCGGTTATTATTTTGTGGTGGTGGATTATACGGAAGAATTTTCTTTGCTGCCGGACAGCGGATATACCTATGGCTACCGGGTTTATGGGAAGAACAGCGATATCATAGAAGACTGTCTGCTGCTTGCCGATATGGAGCCGTCCTACGGGGAATTGGATGATTTGATAAAAGAGATGGCAGACCCGTTAAGGGAATTGATGGATACGTTTCTTGCGATCAGCAGGAGCAACGACTATGCGGATAACCAATACCAGAAAGCAAAGGAATATCATGCGGTGATTTATGAAGCGGCGAATGCCTTTGCGCCCCTCGGATATGCATATATGGACGCGATTTCCGAACTGGGGGAAGAGAGAGTTGCGCTGGAAGAGGAGCAGATGAAAGAGGACGGAGATTTGATCGCTTATAATGCCAGCAGGGGGCTTTCGATCGCCAGACAGATATTGAATGAGATTTATGAGCAGGGGATCACGGATGAGACGATTACGGAACTGGATCTGACGGAGATAAAGATCTGGCATGATGAGCTGGTGGCGGTGGTTGCCGACTTGGATGCGGCTACGGCGGACAACAATCAGTTGATTAAGGAATCTTTGAGCAATTCCCGTCCTTTTGACGGACTGTATGATTCCCTGATCCAGGCGCTGGAGTGGATGATTAAGCAGGTGGAAAGCGGACAGCCCCTTGACCTGAGCGGTTCCGGCGCGCCTTTAGGCTCTATCGGGCATTTTACGGAGGTGTTTGGGAAATGCGTGGATCGGTATAATAGTGTTTTTGTAGAGTAGGAAGAGGGGGAGAGGGGAAGAGGGGAAGATTCGGGCATCCAAAAATCTGTCCGGCCATGCCGCCCGGCAAAGGCTGCGGAGCATATGGCATACACGGCTTCTGCACGATGGAGATGAGACTCTAAAAATCGTGGAAGCCTCTGCTGAACACGATTTTTGTTTTCAGAGGCTCATCGGAATGCCCCGTGCAACAGAGTGTATGCCATATGCTCCGCAGCCTTTGCCGGGCGGCATGGCCGGACAGATTTTTGGATGCCCGAATCTTTGGTTCATCTTTGATCCCGCGTGCAATGAGATAAGTGGCGTGCTTGCAGCGTGTTGATTCATTAAAATGGTTCTAAAAAGAAGTGGTATTTGAGGATAAAAAGCGGAGGAATTTGTCCGCCGAGTAGTTTATGATAAGTTCTTTAGGGAAATTAATTTCCTGGATCAGGGCGAGCGCGTGGGTGAAGTCTCCGATATGGGCGCGGCCGTGGCTGTCGCTGGAAAGGAGTATCGGGTAATGGTATTTCCGACAAAGTTCCAGTATGGCGCGGTCGTTTTCTTTTGTCTGGCTGGAATTCCCGCGATAACTGTCAGGAGCCAGGGAGCTGTTGTTGATTTCCAAAAGGACGCGGCAGTCCATGGCGGCTTCCATAAGGCGGTGGTAATTGACCGGATATTTGGTGTCGTCGGGGTGGGCGATAATGCGGATGTATGGATTTTCTATGGCATGGATATAGGCTTCTGTATTTTCTTGCACGGTGCCTGGGGAAAGGCAGGGGAGGTGCATGCCGGCCATGCAGTAGTCTAATTTTTCCATGATCTCACGGGGCAGGTCCAGGCTGCCGGAGAGGTCTGTGATATTGGCTTCCGCGCCGTATAATACATGGATGCCCATGCGGCGGCTGGGGGCCAGGGACTGGCCTCTGAAATAGGAAAGCGTACAGGAATGGGGAATGGCCGGTCCGTGTTCGCTGATCCCGAGCAGCTTGATTCCTGATTGTGCCGCACATCTTGCCATGTCCGTGATGGTGTCATGGGTATAATGCCCGCTGGATACGGTATGGGTATGTACATCTAATTCATATGGAAACATGGAATTCCTCCCGCTGATGATTAGTGTGAAAAAACAAAAATCAAAATCATTGCGATATTATAATAGCATAAAAACAACATAAAAACAATAAAAAATATGTTGGATTGATTGACTTTTGAGAAAAACATGCTTATAATAAAACATAAGTTATAAAATAACTTGGGTTATTTGTGGTGAAGAGCGGCGGAAGGAGAGGGATTATGGGATTGTATCAATATGAGATTACTGATATAAAGAAAACGGCAAGGATTGACAGGCTGATTGCTAATTTGT
Organism: uncultured Lachnospiraceae bacterium; assembly: GCA_910585965.1. GTDB lineage: Bacteria > Bacillota > Clostridia > Lachnospirales > Lachnospiraceae > Kineothrix. Next base: position 78,656 of record CAJUHH010000007.1, on the reverse strand, counting down.
TTGCCAAAATGCCGGAGATTGAATCGGCCAGGGCCAGGCTGGTTACGGAATCTTACAAAGAGACGGAAAATGAGCCGATGATTATACGCCGGGCAAAGGCGTTTGCCCATATTTTGGAAAATATTCCTATAATTATAAGGGATGAAGAACTGGTGGTCGGGAGCAGTACGATTGCCCCTAGGGGATGCCAGACATATCCGGAATTTTCTTATGAATGGCTGGAGGCGGAGTTCGATACGGTGGCCGGGCGCAGCGCCGATCCTTTTTACATATCGGAAGAAGCAAAACGCGAGATCAGGGAGGCGGACCGCTATTGGAAGGGCAAGACGACCAGCGAGCTTGCGACCGCTTATATGGAGCCGGAGACATTGACTGCCATGGAACACAATATGTTTACGCCGGGGAATTACTTTTATAATGGCGTGGGCCATGTGACGGTGCAGTATGAAAAGGTGCTGGCGATCGGTTATGAAGGAATCCGGGCGGAGGCGGAAAAGCTTCTGGCAGAGAGTGATTTCGGCGATGGGGACTACGCAAGGAAGGCGCGTTTTCTGCAGGCTGTTGTGATAAGCTGCAATGCGGCCATTACCTATGCCCGCCGCTATGCGAAGCTGGCAAAAGAGATGGCGGAACAGTGCAACGATGCGGCAAGGCGGGCGGAGCTTTTGCAGATCGGGGAAAACTGTGAAAAAGTGCCGGCGAAGGGGGCGGAGTCTTTTTATGAGGCATGCCAGTCCTTCTGGTTCGTGCAGCAGCTTTTACAGCTGGAGTCCAGCGGGCATTCCATTTCTCCAGGACGTTTTGACCAATATATGTATCCCTATTATGAAGCGGACAGGAAGAAAGGGACATTGAGCAAGGAGTTCGCACAGGAACTGCTCGACTGTATCTGGGTGAAATTAAATGATTTGAATAAATGCAGGGATGCGGCTTCTGCGGAAGGGTTTGCGGGCTACAGCCTGTTCCAGAACCTGATCGCGGGCGGCCAGAACGGCGATGGCGTGGATGTAACCAACGATCTGTCTTTTATGACGATCCAGGCAACGATGCATGTACAGCTGCCCCAGCCCTCTTTCTCGGTAAGAGTCTGGAACGGCACGCCCCATGAATTCCTGGTAAAGGCGGCGGAGCTGACAAGGACGGGAGTCGGGCTTCCGGCCTATTATAACGATGAAGTGATTATTCCGGCGCTGGTAAACCGGGGGCTTACTCTGAAGGATGCCAGGGAATACAACATCATCGGCTGCGTGGAACCCCAGAAAGCCGGCAAGACGGAGGGCTGGCATGATGCGGCGTTCTTCAATATGTGCCGCCCGATGGAGCTGGTATTTTCTCAGGGCAGGGACAAGGGTACACAAGTGGGCGTTGTCACCAAGCCGGTGGAAGAAATGAAAGACTTTGAAGAATTTTATGATGCCTATAAAGCGCAGATGAATTACATGATCAAGCTGCTCGTGAACGCGGATAATGCCATCGATGTGGCGCATGCCGAAAGGTGTCCCCTGCCGTTCCTTTCCTGCATGGTGGATGACTGCATGAAGCGGGGGCTTTCCGTACAGGAAGGCGGAGCGGTATACAACTTCACCGGCCCGCAGGGATTCGGGGTAGCCAATATGGCGGATGCACTCTACGCGGTAAAGACGCTTGTGTTTGACGAGCATAAGGCGACTTTGAAGGAGTTTAAAGAGGCGCTGGCCACGAACTACGGCAAAGGGCTGACAAAGGAAATGGTCGGGGATATGACGACGCAGATCGCCATGAGCCTGAAAGCAGCCGGACAGGAGATCGGGGAAAAAGAAATCGCCGCGATCATGAAGACAGTGGTCGAGACTTCCGAAATGCCGTCGGTAAAGGAGAACGGGGAACGGCTGTTAAAATTGATCGACCAAGTGCCGAAATTCGGCAACGATATCCCTGAAGTGGATGCTTTTGCAAGGGATGTGGCATATACCTATACGAGGCCTCTGCAGGAATACAAAAATCCGAGGGGCGGCATTTTCCAGGCGGGGTTATACCCGGTTTCGGCCAATGTGCCGTTAGGAGCCCAGACAGGAGCTACGCCGGATGGAAGGCTGGCTGGCACGCCGGTAGCGGACGGGGTATCGCCCTCTGCGGGCAAGGATGTCAACGGCCCTACGGCGGCGGCGAACTCCGTGGCAAGGCTGGATCATTATATCGCTTCTAATGGAACACTGTTTAACCAGAAATTCCATCCGTCGGCTTTGAGCGGGAGGGAAGGCCTGGAGAAATTCGTTGCGCTGATCCGTGCATATTTTGACCAGAAAGGAAGCCATATGCAGTTTAACGTAGTCAGCCGGGAAACGCTGCTGGATGCGCAGAAGAACCCCGAAAAATATAAGCACCTGGTGGTGAGGGTGGCTGGATACAGCGCATTATTTACCACTTTGTCCCGTTCCCTGCAGGATGACATTATTAACAGGACGGAACAGGGCTTCGGCGCATAAGCGGAAAGGAAAGAGGATGGAAGCTTACAGGCAGACGAAAGGACGTATATTTGATATTCAGAAATTTTCGATCCATGACGGGGACGGCATCCGTACCATCGTATTCCTGAAGGGCTGTGTGCTTCGCTGCAGATGGTGCTGTAATCCCGAGTCGCAGGAGTATCCGATTCAGAAGATGATCGTGGCGGGAGAAGAGAAGATCATTGGAAAAGATGTGACGGTGGACGAGGTCATGAAAACGGTGGAGCAGGACCGGCCTTATTATTACCGCTCCGGCGGCGGGCTGACTTTGTCCGGCGGCGAGAGCCTTTGCCAGCCGGAGTTTGCCAGGGATCTGCTGCGGGCGGCGAAGGAAAGAGGAATCAATACGGCGATGGAAAGCATGGGCTGTGCGAAATATGAGGTGATCGAAAGCATTCTTCCTTATTTGGATCATTATTTGTTGGATATTAAACATATGAATCCGGCAAAGCATAAAGAATTCACGGGGAGAAGCAATGAGCTGGTGCTGGAAAATGCCAGGAAGCTTGCAGCTTCGGGACAAACAAGGCTGAGCATACGGATACCGGTCATTCCCACGTTCAATGACAGCGAGGAGGAGATCCGGGCTATCGCCCGTTTTTCGAAGGAACTGCACAATATAGAAAAGATACATCTTCTGCCTTACCATAGGTTAGGGCAGGATAAATACGACGGCCTTGGCAGGGAATATTTGATGAAGGATATCGTTCCGCCTAAGGCGGAACATATGGAGATGTTAAAGCGGGCAGCAGAATCCGAGTCGGGGCTGGTATGTCAGATCGGCGGATAAGAAATGGAGAAGGATATGGGAATGCAGGACAACTTGAGCAAAAGAGCGGATAATTTGTCAACGGAAGGAAAGACGAGGATCGTCCAGGAGCTGGTTCCGGGAAAGCAGATTACGATCGCCCATCTGATCGCCAATCCGGATAAGGTTTTATATGAAAAGCTGGGCCTGGATCCTAGCGTGGATTATTCCAGGTCGGCCATCGGCGTATTGACGATAAGTCCGGCAGAGACGGCAGTGATTGCGGCGGACATCGCGGTAAAAGCGGCGGGCATCGAACTCGGCTTTGTGGACCGATTCAGCGGGACGCTGATCATTACGGGAACTGTCTCCGAGACAGAAGCTTCCCTGAAAGCGGTATTGGAATATACGAAGGAAAAAATGGGATTTGCCGTGTGTCCGTTTACCCGTACGTGATGCGGCGGTTTGCAAGGGGTAGTGTGAGAAGAACTTCTAACGCTCATGCCAGAGGGCATTTCGCGAAGAAGTTCTAGACTTGCTTTGCAAGTCTTCTCACACAAGAGAATGCCCAGAAAACGGGCATTCTCCGCGCAGATTTGTGTCACTGCACAGCAGCGACATGGGAGTTAGTGTGAAGACTTGCTTTGTAAGTCTTTCTCACACCGAAAAATGCCTGAAAAGCGGCATTTTTCATCAAGATTTGTGGGGTTGGCGTGAAAAAATGAAGAAAATCATTTTAATGGGCAGGAGCGAGAGCGGAAAAACCACTTTGACCCAGGCATTGAAGGGAGAACGGATCGAATATCGCAAGACCCAGTATATTAATTATTTCGATGTGGTAATCGATACCCCGGGGGAATATATACAGACGAAGCAGCTTGGCTATGCGCTGGCGCTCTATGCTTATGAGGCGGACATCGTCGGGCTGCTTTTGGCGGCCACAGAGCCGTATTCGCTGTATCCGCCCAACATTACATGCATGGTGAACCGGGAAGTGGTAGGCATCGTGACGAAGATCAATGAAAAAAATGCCGATCCGAAAAGGGCGGAGCGGTGGCTCAGGATTACCGGGTGCAAAAAAATATTTTTTGTGGATTCGAAAAGGCAGGAAGGGATTCCTGGGATATTGGAATACCTGAAGGAAGAAGGGGATGTAATGCCCTGGGAAAAAGAAGATTAGGAAGTTAGCTTGACAACCGGCGTGGTGTAAACCACGCCGGTTGTGCTTTTCAAAGATATATCATAATTACTATCATAAAAATCCCCAAAAAAATCAACGAAAGTATTTTAGTAAATGGTATAAATTTATGTATATTGTCGGAAAATATTTTCCTAAACAGCAACTATTGAAATACAATTTGTCAAATTGTATACTTTTTACATGAAAAAGGTGAAGGGCATAGGTATGAATATTCAAGAAATCGCAAAGCTGGCAAAAGTTTCGGTGTCAACGGTATCCAAAATTATGAATGGAAAAGATGATGATATCAGCGAGCCGACCAGAAAAAGAGTTTTGAAAATCGTGGAAGAACAAAATTACATTCCATATGCGAAATATAGGATGAGGGAGGGGATGGGGAACCGGCTGGTCGGGCTGGTCATTTCCGGGGAGAACAGATATTACGGGGCATTGGTTGCCATGGTGGAAAAGGCGCTCCAGGAGCGGGGATACCGATTGGTGGTTGATACCGTATGGGGGATGGACCAGGAGGGGCTGGAGGAAGCGGTGGAGCAGCTTTGGAAGCGAGGGGTGATAGGAGTATTGGTAAATGCGGCTTTCGCGGTTTCGCATTTGCCGGAGAACTGCAAAGCGGTATATTTTACGGAAACGGAAGAATTCGACCAGCGTCAGCAGAATACTTTTTATTTTCAAAAATACGAGGCCGGGCGGCTGGCGGCAGAGGCGGTTTTGGAGAAAGGGCATACAAAGGCGGGATGTATCCTGTTGGAAACGGAGCAGGATATTTTGAAAGGAGTGGAAGCTGCATTCAGGGAGCGGCAGCTGCCGGAGGGAAATCTGGTGTATTATCTCGGAAAGGACAGGGAAGATATCCGGGAAAAAGGAACTGCCTTTTGCATGGCAAACGATGTGTCGGCGATGATATGTGGCAATCCGGAAATAGTCGGCATGGCATTGGAGTATGCGGGGAAAACAGGAATCCGGGTTCCGCAGGAGTTGTCCCTTATCTGCCTGGAGGAACAGGATGTGCTGGAATATATGGCAGGAGGGATCGCTTCCGTAAAGTATCCCCTGCAGCAGATGATGACTTCCGCCGTACATCATTTATTACAGATGATTATGGAAAAAAAGGAATGCGAAATCGCGAGGAAATTCCATCCCGGGCTGCAGAAAAGAGGCAGCATCCGAAGGAACGAAGAGGGGCAGAGGGGCGGAAAAATCGTGGTGGTCGGCAGCATGAACGTTGACATTGTGATTGAAGGAGTACGCATTCCGGTAAACGGGGAAACCCATATCGCGGACAATATCCTGATCATGCCGGGCGGGAAGGGAGGAAACCAGGCAGTCGGCGTAGGAAAACTGGGAGGAAGGGCATATATGGTCGGCAGGATCGGAAAGGATGCGGACGGAAAAATGCTTTTTAAAGGATTGACGGATTGCGGAGTCTATATGGACGGAGTGGAATTTGACGACCAGTTATCCAGCGGCCAGGCGTTCGTCCATCTGGACCGGGAAGGGGAAAATACCATTGTCGTGTACCGGGGGGCAAACGGCAGCCTGGACGGGGCGCAGCTGGAACGGCACGGCGAAGTCTTCCAAAATGCGAAATACTGCCTGCTTTCTTCAGAAATATCGATGGAAACGATTCGTGCCGCAAAAAAGCATTGTCGGATAAACCAAACGGAAATGATCTTGAAGCCTTCTGCGCTGGAAGAGATCGAAGAAGACATTCTGGAAGGGATTGATTATCTGGTGCCGAATGAAAAGGAGATGGAACAGATCTGCCCTGGCAGTCTGCCCCTGGAGGAAAAGGCGGATCGGCTGCTGGCAAGCGGGGTAAAAAATGTGATCGTAACTTTGGGCAAACAGGGTTCTTATCTGAAGAACAAAGAGCATTCGATTTACTTTCCCAGCGCGCCCTTTACAGCGATCGATTCCACAGGAGGGGCGGACTCCTTTATCAGCGCCATGGCATTTTCCTTAAGCGAAGGAAACGGATTGATTTATTCCATGATCTATGCCACCTATGCCGCCGGGATTACTGTGACAAGGTACGGCGTGCAGGAGGCGATGCCGGATAAAAAAACAATTGGCATTTATATGGAAGAAATAGAAAGAAAATATAAAGAAATAAAAGAAACCATTGGAAGAAGGGAACAGGAAAAGTGAAAAAGATCGTAGTATTGGGCAGTTTGAATATGGATTTTGTGATTCGCGTGAAAGAGAGGCCGGGAGTTGGGGAAACGGTTCTTGGGGAGAATGTCCGGCTGGTGCCGGGCGGCAAGGGAGCGAATCAGGCTTATGCGGCGGGAAAACTGGGAGGAGCGGTGGCGATGCTGGGGGCGGTAGGAGAGGATGGCTATGGGGAACAGCTCTGCCAGAACCTCCGCAGCGTCCGGGTGGACACGAAGGGGATCCGAAAGCTGGGAAATGTCCCTACCGGCCAGGCTTTTGTTTCTGTTTATGACAGCGGGGACAACTCCATCATTGTGATTCCCGGGGCGAACGGGGAGTTAAGCCGGGAAATGATCGAACAGGAGATGGGATGCATTGATGAATGTGATTATATCGTGATGCAGATGGAGATTCCCCTGGACGTGATACGGTATGTGAAAGAGATGGCGGTCCGCAAGGGGAAAAAGGTAGTGCTGGACCCGGCGCCTGCAGTGGCGGGGCTGGAAGATGAGTTTTGGAAAGGGATCACGATATTAAAGCCAAATGAAACGGAACTGGGGATCCTGACTGGAAAAAGGCCAAAGACACAGGAAGAAATAAAAGATGCGGCGAGAAGCATGGTCGAAAAAGGCGTGGAAACGGTGATCGTCACGCTCGGGGAAAAGGGATGCCTGCTGGTGGATGCCAAAAAGGAAGAATATTTTCCAGTACATAAAGTAAAGATAAAGGATACGACGGCCGCAGGAGACAGCTTTATCGCGGCGCTGGTAGTCGCCCTCTGTGAGGGAAAGACCTATGAGGAAGCGGTGGTATTCGCCCAGCGGGTATCGGCAATTGTTGTAACAAGACAAGGGGCGCAGACATCAATCCCATGGCGGAGAGAGATGGAAGAGGAACAGACGTGGGGGTGAACGATTGAAGATTAGAAAGACAGTATTTTATCCTACGGTAGTGATTATATTAGTATTTCTTGCCTGCTACATGATCAGCCCGCAGAAGGTCAATGCAGTGCTGGAAGAGGTGAACCAGTTTTTCCAACAGGGGTTTGGATGGTTTTATCTGATGGTTTCCCTGTTTTTAGTGGCAGTGTCAGGGATTGTATTGTTTTCCGGGTTTGGAAAGACGAAGATCGGCGGGGAAGGAGCGAAACCGATGTTGTCGACCGGAAGCTGGTTTACGGTGGTGCTTTGCACGACGATCGCGGCCGGGCTGATTTTCTGGGGGGCGTCGGAACCGGTTTACCATCTGATGGAGCCGCCGGAATTCCTTGGCATAGAACCGGGAAGCTATGAGTCTTCCGTGTTTTCCATGGCGACGATGTTTTTGCATTGGACGATTACCCCTTATGCGATTTACAGCGTACCGGCATTGATGTTTGCGGTTGCGGTTTATAACCAGCAGAAAGCGTTCAGTTTTTCTTCCTGCGTATCGGGGGTGCTGCCTTGGGCGGAGAGGCCGTTTAGTTCTTCCGTCATCGATTCCATGTGCGTATTTGCTACGGTTATGGGGATGATTGCTTCCCTCGGGCAGGGGATTTTGAGTATTGCAGGAGGGCTGGGCGAAATAAGCGGGCAGGAAAGCAATCGGATGGTATGGATACTGATCGGGGTTTTGATTGCCGTTATATTTACGATATCGGCATGCAGCGGCGTATTAAAGGGGATTAAATGGATTTCCAATATTAACACGGTATTTTTGGTTGCTTTGCTGATGCTGGTATTCGCGGCCGGGCCGACGATGTATATCGTTCAGCAGGCTATGGAATCTTTCGGCGTATATTTGGACAATTTTTTTACAAGAAGCCTGATGATCGGCGCAGGGTCGGGGAGCGGCTGGTCCTATTTCTGGACGATAGCCACCTTTGCCAACTGGATGGCCTGGGCGCCGATTACGGGGATGTTTCTGGGGAAGGTTTCCTACGGGCATTCGGTAAGGAAATTTATTGTGATTAATCTGGGCGCAGGGGCATTGAGTTCCGGCCTTTGGGTCAGCATATTCGGAGGAACGTCCATTTACCAGCAGATGCATGGGACGGATCTGTATGGAAAGATGGGGGCGCATGGGATGGAAAGCGCGGTGTATGGCATGCTGAGGGCGCTGCCGGCCGGTGGGTGGCTCATACCAGTGCTGGCTGTGACGGTTGTCCTGTCGGTGGTGACGGCAGCGGATTCTACGACGAATGTATTGGGGGATTTGTGTTTTCTTGGCGATGAGAAAGACCGGGGAATGAAGATGGTGAAAATCATATGGGGAGCTTTGATCGGGGGGATGGCGATCTTGCTCATCTGTTCCCAGGGAGTGGCGGGCATCAAAATGATGTCGGTCATCGGGGGGCTTCCGGCGGCAGTGCTTCTGCTGCTTTCCGGCCTCTCTCTTTTAAAAGCAGCCCGGCAGAAAGATATCTTGAGGAAGGAGGGGGAAAAAGAGCAGCGGCAGTGAAAGGGGTATTTTCGGGAGCCGTCCAGGTATCCCGGCGATGCATAAAGAATAAACAAAAAGAGGAGGAACCAGAGATGGAAGAAAGGAAGAAAATACCAGTAGTTATGGATTTTGATACGGGGACGGATGATGCGGTGGCGCTCATTACCGCCCTGCTGCACCGCGATATGCTGGATGTCTGCGCGGTTACGGCGGTGGCAGGGAACGTCCCGCTTGAGGCGACGGCGGCCAATACGCTGAATATCGTGGATGCGCTTGGGCATACGGATATCCCGGTGGCAAAAGGGGCGGACAAGCCGTTAAAGAGAGAGCTGCACTGCGCGATTTCCCATGGAAAGACAGGGCTGGGGGATGTCATTGTGCCGGATTCCGAACGCGGGTTTTATGAAAAGGATGCGGCGGACGCGATCTATGAGGCGGCGCTTGCCCACGAAGGAGAACTGTTCGTGCTGGCTACCGGCCCGCAGACCAATCTGGCGATTGCGATCCAAAGGCACCTGGATATCGTGAAGCTGATCAAACGGGTATATATTATGGGCGGCTGCCTGGTGGGAGGCAATATGACGCAGGCATCCGAATTCAACGCTTATGTGGACCCGGAGGCAATGCAGATCCTTTTCCGAAGCGGCGTGGACGTAGTCATGGTAGGCCTGGACGTTACGCTTCAGACGGAGCTTCCGATCTGGGTAAGGGACAGGGTGGAAGCCGCAGGAACGCCGGAGGCGAAGCTGGCAGTACAGGTGATGGACTTCATGATTAAGAGGAATAAGGAATTCGGTTATGATGTCGCGAACCTGCATGATGTGGTCGCATTCTGCGCCATCGTAAATCCTTCGGTTTTAAAGCTGAAAAGGTATTATGTGGATGTGGAAACGGAGGGAACGATTACGAGGGGAATGACCGTGGCGGATTTTAGGGATGTATGCCCGGATAAAGAAAAAAATGTCACCTGCGCGGAAGATATTGACGTAGAGGGATTTTGGAACTGGTTTGTGGATGTTTTTGAAAAACGCGGCAAAAGGAGATAAAACAGATGGGAAAAGGAAAACAAATGAACAAATGGCTGTTGTTGCTTGTAATCTGTCTGGGAGGAGGAATCATTTATATTTTTCCATATATACAGTATTCCTATTATGACAGTATGATGGCAGAAATGGGGCTTTCCAATGTACAGATGGGGAATTTGATGTCGCTGTACGGGGCGTTGAACCTGATCGGTTATTTCTTCGGGGGCATGGTAGCGGACAAATTCAAGTATAAATATCTGATCACATTTTCCTTGATTGGAACAGGGATTTCCGGCTTTGTCTTCGCGTCGGCCCCGCCTTACGGCGTATTGCTGGCAGTTTCGGCATTTTGGTCGATCACTACGGTATTTACCTATTGGCCGGCGATGATGAAAGCGGTAAAATTGCTGGGAAGCCAGGACGAGCAGGGGAAAATGTTCGGCTTCCGGGAAGCGGGTTTTTCGCTGATGTCCCTGATCTTTACATCGGTGGGACTGGCGATTTTTAATCGGACGGGAGAGAAGTTCTCCAATCTTTTGATCTTTTACAGCATCGTCTATATTCTGTGCGGTCTGGCGAGCCTGTTCCTGCTGCCAAGCCAGGACGATGCGGAAACGAAGAATGAAAATTCCGTGTTTTATGGCTTGGGATATGTATTGAAATCGCCGAAAGTCTGGGTTGCGGGCGGCGTGATTTTCTTCGCCTATTCCGTAGGCATCACCCTTGGCAAATTCGCGCCATATTTAACGGGTGTGTTCAAGATGAGCGTTTCCGTGGCGGCAATGGTTTCTATTATTAATGAATACGCGATTCCGAATGGAGGCGCGGTTGCGGGCGGCTTGCTGGTAGATAAGGCAAAATCCAGCGCAAAAGTGATTTTGGTCGGATTCATTCTGATGGGCATTCTCCTGACCGGGTTTGTAGCGGTTCCGGGAAAAGCAAGCCTGCTGTATGTGGTCATTACGCTTGGTTTTTCCATTAAGCTGATGCAGTCCGCATTGCGCGGCATCTATTTCGTGCCGGTATCGGAGATCGGTATACCCGATAAATATATCGGAACTGCGATCGGCGTGATCAGCGTCATCGGCTTTTTGCCCGACGCATTCTTGCAGACCGTATGGGGAAGCATTCTGGACAGCCATGAGATAGAGGCCGGATATAAGATGATGTTCAGTACATTGATTGTATTCTGCGTGGTCGGGGCAGTTTTGACCCTGATTCTGAAAAAGATGGTGGACAGCCGGAAAAAGGCAGAGGAATAAAAAGGGAAACCCGGAATGGAAGGAATCTTCCAACCGCTAAAAAGCATATTTCAAAAGATTCGCCGCAGTCTGCCGTGCAAAGGCAGGCTGCGGCGAATGGATTAACAAAGTTCAAATTTCTTTACCATTTGGTTCAATATTTCAGCCTGAGAAGCCAGTTCTTCCGAAGTGGCGGAAGTTTGCTGTGAAGCGGCGGAATTATCTTGGATCCCATGGGCGATTTCTTCGATCCCGATCTGGAGCTGCTTCATGTTTTCTGCCTGGACTGCCGCGTCTGCCGCTGTTTCCTGAATCATTTGATTGACCTGGTTGATAGCGCTTACGGATTCTTTGAGCGAGTCCATAGCATCGGAAGCAATCGCATTTCCTTTGTTGATTTCCCGGATGGAGATTTCGATCAATTCTTTGGTCGTGTTCGCGGCTTTGGAGCTTTCCAGGGCGAGTTTTCCGATTTCATCGGCTACTACGGCAAATCCTTTTCCTGCCTCCCCGGCACGGGCTGCTTCGATGGAAGCGTTCAAAGACAAAAGATTTGTCTGGGATGCGATATCCTCGATCGTCTGGATAATCCCGACGACTTGCTGGGAAGTAGCATGGATTTCGTCCATGGCCTCCATCATCCGTTTCATTTTCTCTTGGTCCTGTTCAACCATGGCAGCAGCCTGCGAAGTTGCTTTGGCGGAAGTTTCCGCGCCAGTCCGGCTGTTGTCTACCTGTTCCGCAACGGTGGTAGTGGTCGCTGTCAGCTGTTCGATGGCGGCAGCCTGTTCTTCCGCGCCTTCTGCCAGAATCTGCGAGGCGGAGGCGAGTTCGGCGGCTCCGACGGAAACCCGTTCCGAACTTTCGTGGATTCCTACCATGACCTGGTTCATGGAATCGGAAATATGGAGCAGGGCATCCTTTATTTTCTGGAACTCCCCGGAATACTCGTATTTCAGATGGACGCTCAGTTTTCCGTCGGCAATTTTAGACAGCGTTTCTGCCGTTTCATCAATGTATGCGATATATTCCTTTAAACGATTGACCGTTTTTTGTATCGATTCGCCCAGTTCGCCGATTTCGTCTTCGCTCGTTATGTGGAGGGCGACATCCAAGTTCCCGTCGGCGAGCTGCTGGGCGGTATCGTTCAGTGCCAGAATCGGTTTCGTTATATTTTTGGCGCTTTTTTTAATGCGGAACGCGATCAGCACAATGCCGACTGCAAAAATAATGATAAGCGCGATAATCATGGCAGCCAGCGTTTCGTAATATTCGGATACCGGGAGGCTGCTCAATACAATGTAGCCGGTGTCGCCGGCATGTTGCAGGAAGCCGTATTTGGTAGAGCCGTCTATTTTATACCTTAAGAATTCGTTGCTTTTGGATGCGATTGTGTCGGTGACATTTTGGGATACGCCGGCATCCTTGATATTTTTCTGTATGATATCGCTCTGCGGATGATAAAGGAAGATGCCGCTTTCCGATAATAACAGGGTGTAGCCATTGCGGCCGATCTTATATTCTTCCATGACTTTCGTCATATGGTCCAATGCGATATCCATGCCTACCGCGCCAAGGATGGATCCTGTGGCATCGTCATAAACCGGGGCGGCGGCGCTTAAGATCATCTTTCCGGTAGAGGAATCGATATACGGCTCTGTCAGGACCGTCTTCTTTTCCGTGATGCATCCGTACCATCCTCTCCCGGTAATATCCCAGCCTTCTTCGCTTTTAAACCCGTCGGACTGCACCAGCGTGCTTGTGTCCAGGTCGGAAGCCCATACGGCCATGACGTTTTCGGTATCGGTGCCTGCAATGTTTACAAGGTTTTCCATGACAGTGTCCATTTTGGGGGATTGCCAGAAATCATCGAAGGTCTTGGCCTCCGACATCATGCTTTTAATCTCCGGATTGCCGGCCAGCTGTTCCACGCCTTTTGTATATTGTTGTAAAAAACCGGTCAGCTGGTTTGCGGCGGCGTTGGATTCCTGTATCAGTTCGGATTTTTTTGAGGTAAGGCTGAGCCACCCTACCATGCAAATGGCCACTGCCGCTATGAGCAGCAGCACGAAGATGACGCTTCCGCCGATCTGGTATAGGATTTCTTCTGTAATTTTTTTCTTTGAGTTGCTTGTTTTCTTTTGTTGGTTCATAATCAACCCCCCTATGTATGATTTCTCTTAATTTATTGTACATCCATTAGTTTCGTAATACAATAAAAACTTTATTCCAGAATTATATTCCACATAAAAACAAGTTGACTTATGTTGTTTTTAGTGGTATTATAAAAGCACAAACAACAGGAAACCAATATTATGCATATAAATCTAAGGAGGATAAGGGTATTATGCTGAATGAGTATGAAATTAAGAAAGAAATGTGTGAAATTGGCAGAAGAGTTTACAACCGGGGCATGGTTGCGGCCAATGACGGTAACTTCTCCGTGAAACTGAACGACAATGAATTTCTCTGCACGCCTACCGGCGTGAGCAAGGGATTTATGACGCCTGAGTATATTTGCAAGGTAGACGCGGAAGGCAAGGTAATCCAGGCGAACAAAGGATTTAAGCCCTCTTCCGAGATTAAGATGCATATGAGGGTTTATAAAGAAAGGCCGGACGTGCAGTCGGTTGTCCATGCGCATCCTCTGTATGCAACCAGCTTTGCAATCGCAGGGATCCCGCTGACACAGCCTATTATGCCGGAAGCAGTTATTTCCCTTGGCTGTGTGCCGATCGCAGAATACGGCACGCCTTCTACGAACGAGATTCCCGATGCGGTTTCCAAATATTTGCAGTATTATGATGCGGTGCTTCTGGAAAACCACGGCGCATTGGCATATGCAGACTCCCTTCTGGCTGCATACCACAAAATGGAATCCGTGGAATTCTATGCGCGTTTATTATATCAGTCAAAGGTTCTCGGCGGGCCGAAGGAATTATCCCCGGCGCAGGTGGAGAGATTATATGAGATCAGAAGACAGTTCGGCATGACTGGAAAACATCCGGCAGACCTTTGTCCGAACAAGAAAGCCGGCAAACCGAGCTGCCACAGCTGCGGCGGTTCCTGCGCAGGCGCATCTTCCGACGGCAAAGCGGATGCGGATCTGGTAGCTTCCATTACAAAGAAAGTGATGGAGCAGTTAGGCTTATAACATGAATGTAAGGAAGGAATACAGGCCATGAATGAAGAGCTGATCTGTCAGGTGGTGGAGAAAGCGGTCAGGGAAGCGGGCAAAACTGTCATGACGCTGGAAACGGCGAAAAAGCTGATCGACATGGTGGAGAAAAAAGCGGAAGAGATGGGAATTGCCGTTATCATCGCGGTTGCCGATAAGGCTGCAAGGCCCGTCGCCGTCCACTGCATGGACGATGCGTACATAGCCAGCTTTGACATCGCTCTGAATAAGGCGTATACATCCGCAGGACTGAAAATGTCCACGGCGGAACTTTCCAAGCTCAGCGGCCCCGGGCAGCCTCTTTACGGCATACAGCATACCAACGAAGGAAAGATCGTTGTTTTCGGAGGCGGCGAAGTGCTGGAAAGGAACGGGCGGACAGCGGGGGCTCTGGGCGTAAGCGGAGGAACGTTGGAACAGGATACTTTTCTCGCCGCATACGGGAGGGAAGTATTCGGCCAAATCAAATAGGTTTGCCTGATAGCAGAAACAAGCCATATAAGTCATAAAAGGAAGGGATGATAAAGCGGTGGCAGTAAGTGAACAATTGGTGCAGGATGTTGTAAAAGAAGTTGTTGCAAAGCTTCAGATCAGCGCGGACGTAAGCGGAAGCAAGGGCGTATTCTCCGATATGAATACGGCGATCGAGGCGGCAAAACAGGCACAGAAAAAAGTGCAGACGATGTCCATGGACCAAAGGGAAAAGATTATTACGATCATTAGAAGAAAGACGAAGGAAAATGCGGAAATCCTGGCGCGCATGGGCGTGCAGGAGACGGGCATGGGAAACGTCGGACATAAAATATTAAAGCATCATCTGGTAGCGGAAAGGACGCCGGGCACGGAGGATATTACGACGACAGCATGGTCCGGCGACAGGGGCCTTACCCTGGTGGAAATGGGGCCTTTCGGGGTGATCGGCGCGATTACTCCATGTACGAACCCTACCGAGACGATCATCTGCAATACGATCGGCATGCTGGCAGGCGGCAACACGGTAGTGTTCAACCCCCATCCGGCGGCGATCAAGACTTCCATCTTCGCGGTGAACATGCTGAATGAGGCTTCCCTGGAAGCAGGAGGGCCGGACGCGATCGCGTGTACGGTGGAGAACCCTACATTGGAAACGAGCAATATCATGATGAAACATAAAGATATCTCCCTGCTTGTGGCAACAGGCGGACCGGGAGTCGTGACGGCTGTCCTTTCCTCCGGCAAGAGAGGCATCGGGGCAGGGGCGGGCAACCCTCCGGCGCTGGTGGACGAAACGGCGGATATACGGAAAGCGGCGGAAGATATCGTAAACGGATGTACTTTTGACAACAATCTTCCGTGCATTGCGGAAAAAGAAATCGTGGCAGTGGACAGCGTGGCCGACGAGCTGATGCATTATATGGTCAGCGAGCAGGGCTGCTACAGGATCAGCAAGGAAGAACAGGATAAGCTGACAAGCGTAGTCCTCACTCCCAAGGGATTGAACAGGAAGTGCGTGGGAAGAAGCGCGAAAGTGCTGCTTTCCATGATCGGGGTCGAAGTACCGGACAATATCCGTTGCATCGTCTTTGAAGGAGAAAAAGAACATCCCCTTATTTCGGAAGAACTGATGATGCCGATCCTGGGAATCGTAAGGGCAAAAGACTTTGAGGATGCGGTGGAAAAAGCGGTCTGGCTGGAACACGGCAACAGGCATTCGGCGCATATCCATTCGAAAAATGTGGATAATATCACGAAATATGCGAAAGCCATCGACACGGCTATCCTTGTAAAGAACGCGCCCTCTTATGCGGCATTGGGCTTTGGCGGGGAAGGCTACTGCACCTTTACGATCGCCAGCAGGACGGGCGAAGGGCTGACGAGCGCCAGCGCATTTACGAAGAGAAGGCGCTGCGTCATGTCAGACAGCCTTTGCATCAGGTAGTGACGGGGAAAAAAAGAAGGAGGCGGCTATGAGCAATATAAGTACAATCGATGTGGAAGCGGTAGTAAAGCAAGTGCTGGAAAGCATGGCTGGCCGCAGCATGGACAGTTCGAATACCGTACAGGCGGGAGGACAGATACCGAAGACGGCAAGGGTTGCCATGCTGACCGCATTGGAAAAATATGAAGTAAAGGAATTCCCGATACCGGAAGTCGGGGACGGGGACATTCTTGTAAAAGTAGAAGGATGCGGTATTTGCGGCACCGACGCCCATGAATTCAAAAGGGATCCCTTCGGATTAATCCCGGTGGCATTAGGCCACGAGGGAACTGGCGAAATCGTAAAAATGGGCAAGAACGTAAAAAAAGACAGCGCAGGAAAGCCCTTGAAGATCGGGGATAAAGTAGTTACCTGCATGATATTTAAAGACAACCCGGATATTACCATGTTCGACCTGAACAAGCAGAACGTGGGGGGCGCGGATGTATACGGGCTTCTTCCCGATGACGATATCCATTTGAACGGATGGTTTTCGGATTACATATTGATCAGGGAAGGTTCCACCGTTTTCAACGTCAGCGACCTGGATCTGAAGTCAAGAATTCTGATCGAGCCATGCGCCGTACTGATCCACGCGGTAGAACGGGCGAAGACGACAGGAATCCTCCGCTTCAACAGCAGGGTTGTCGTACAGGGCTGCGGGCCGATCGGCCTGATCTGCATCGCGGTTCTGCGCACGATGGGAATTGAGAACATCGTAGCGGTGGACGGGGAGCAGAAACGACTTGATTTTGCAAAAGAGATGGGCGCGGAAAAATCCGTCAACTTTAAGGACCATAAGGGAATTGAGGCGCTGGCAAAAGCAGTGGAGAATGCATTCGGCGGATATCCGGCAGATTTTGCCTTCCAGTGTACCGGATCACCAGCGGCGCATTCCAATATTTATAAATTCATCCGCAACGGCGGCGGCCTGTGCGAATTGGGATTCTTTATCAACGGCGGTGATGCGACGATCAATCCCCATTTCGACATTTGCTCCAAGGAAATCACTACGGTAGGCTCCTGGGTATACACTTTAAGGGATTATGCGACCACCTTTGATTTCTTAAAGAGGGCCAAAGGAATCGGCCTTCCGATCGATAAGCTGATCACCCACGAATTCCCGCTGGACCAGATCAACGAAGCGCATGTGACGAACCTGAAAATGGAAGGCTTGAAGATAGCGATCATCAATCAATAAGAAGTGGAGTTAAGGTATGGGAGAAGCAGTAGGTATCATAGAGGTATTCGGACTTGCAACAGCATTTGCGGCAGCCGACGCGGGATGTAAAGCCGCCAATGTAACGATTGAAAATTTCGATAAGAACAAACCGGCCAATGCGGATGCCCTTCCCGTGCCGCTTATCGTCATGATAAAATTCCGCGGAACCATATCCGATGTCAGGGCGGCCGTCGCGGCGGCAAAACAAAGGGCGGAAGAACTAGCAGGAGTCGTAGCGACCCACGAAATCGCAAGCCCCGAGGAAGACACAGAAAAAATGCTTAGACTTAGCGGCATGGATAAGGTATAATAAATTATAAAAAATTATAAAAGAACAGCAACCGCCCGTACAAATACCATGCCGGTTCCGGGTATTGGCAGGGCGGTTGCGGAACTGGAATCAGGAGGATTATATAATGGCACAATTAGCATTAGGTATGATAGAGACAAGAGGCCTTACGGCAGCGATCGAAGCATCGGATGCGATGATCAAAGCGGCAGAGGTTACTCTGATCGGAACAGAAAAAATTGGCTCCGGGCTGGTGACGGTTATGGTACGCGGCGACGTAGGCGCTGTAAAGGCAGCGGTAGAAGCGGGAAGCGTAAGGGCGGTAAGCCTTGGCGAATTAGTAGCTACGCATGTCATACCGAGACCCCACAGCGATGTAGAGAAGATTTTACCGCTTATTTAATCCCGAAGCCAGATTGGCTTTGCGCAGCAAAACGACGCAGAAATGAGGTAAACCATGGGAAATGCATATGGGTTCTTTGAGATTCCAAGTACGACGGCAGCGATAGACGCCCTCGATATTATGTGCAAAACGGCAGATGTGGAATTTATCACATGGGAGAAAAAACTGGGCGGCAGACTGGTTACGATCATTATACGGGGAAGCGTATCGGATGTAAAACAGGCGATCGAGGCGGCCGCGAACAGCGCGATCAAGAAACCGGCTGCTACCGTGGTAATTGCCAATCCCCATGAAGAGATTATTAAACTGGTGAAGAAGAGCGCCAGCCGGTTGACGAATATATCAACTGCCTGGAACGACGAAATGGAGTGACATATGGCGGAACAGAAAAATTCGGCAAAAAGAACTCCGGCAAGAGCCGAAGCGAAGAAAGCAGAAGCAGCAAAAGCAGAAGCAACAGAAAATAAAATAGAAACAAAAACAGTAAAATCAGAGCCAAAGGAGGAAAAAAGGATGGCACAGGAAGCATTAGGTATGGTAGAAACAAGAGGTTTGGTAGCATCGATCGAGGCAGCGGATGCAATGTTAAAGGCTGCTAATGTAACATTAGTTGGAACAGAGAAGATCGGTTCCGGCCTGGTAAGCGTTATGGTACGCGGCGATGTAGGAGCTGTAAACGCTGCGGTAGAAGCAGGAAGCACGAGCGCGTCAAGGCTTGGCGAATTGGTGGCGACACATGTAATTCCCAGACCTCATACGGATGTGGAAAAGATTCTTCCCGTTTTAAAATAAGTTACGGATAGTTTCGTGCAGTAATGAAGGGCGGGCAATGCCCGTCCTTCAGCCTTTTTAGGAAGTTCTGGAGGGAACGGACGATGGAGAATAACAGTATGACGAGCAGCCAGATAGAACTGGTGGCCAGAATGGTAATGGAAGCCATGAACCAGGGAAAGGATGCAGGCAAGGGGTATATGGTGCCGGTGGGAGTATCCGCAAGGCATGTACATTTGACGCAGGAACATGTGGAAGTCCTTTTTGGGGAAGGATATCATTTGACGAAGAAAAAAGAGCTGATGGGCGGGCAGTTTGCATCGAACGAACTGGTGACGATCGTCGGTTTAAAGCTTAGAGCGATAGAGAATGTAAGGATATTAGGGCCGGTAAGGAAGAAATCCCAGGTGGAGATCTCTTCCACGGATGCCATCAAATTAGGAGTGAAAGCGCCCATCCGGGAATCGGGAAATGTGGCGGGCAGCGCGCCCATCGCATTGGTCGGGCCGAAAGGCGCATTGTATTTGAAGGAAGGATGCATTGTTGCCAAGAGGCATATCCATATGTCCCCGAAGGACGCGGCGGCATCCGGGCTTCATGACGGCGATGTGGTATCGGTAAAGGCAGATAATGAAAGAGGCACGGTATTCAACCACGTACAGATTCGGGTGGATGAGAGCTTTACGCTGGAGATGCACATCGATACGGACGAGGCGAATGCGGCGAAGATAGCCACAGGGGACACCGTCAGGATTATGAACGGCATGGAATAGGCGGTTGATATCAGAGAAAAGAAAGGCATGGTTTACATATGCTTATAGGAAAAGTAGTAGGGAGCGTAGTTTCCACGAGGAAAAGCGAGAAGCTGGTAGGCAATAAGTTCATGGTCGTCGAGCTGGCGGAAAAAATGGGAAGCGGCGGCAGCCAGATGATTGCCATCGATAATATCGGCGCAGGGATCGGAGAGTTTGTACTGGTGGCTACGGGAAGCGCGGCAAGGATCGGCTGTGATATGGAAAATGTGCCGGTAGACGCGGCAATCGTAGGAATTATTGATGATGGAAGGCAATGGATGTAGAAATGAGCGGAGCAGGAAGTACAGGTAAAACTGGATGGGAAAGCATGGAACAAGTGAGCGCCGTACTGCGCCAAAACGGCATTGTCGGCGCGGGAGGCGCGGGTTTCCCGACTTATGCCAAATTGGATAAACGGGCGGATACGATTATTATGAACTGCGCGGAATGCGAACCCCTTTTAAAGCTGCATAGGCAGCTTTTAGAGCAGAACGCCGGCGAGATCATAAAAACTTTTCATCTGCTTGCCCGGTGCGTAGGCGCAAAGGAAGCCGTGATCGGAATAAAGAAAGCATACAAAAATGCAATAGCGGCGCTTCAAAGCCATATAGGGGACTACCCGGAGATCAGGCTGGGGCTGCTGGATGGGGTTTATCCCGCAGGGGATGAAGTCGTCCTGATCTATGAGACGACCGGGAAAGTAGTTCCGCCGGGAGGGCTTCCGATTGAAAGCGGCGTAGCGGTATTCAATGTGGAAACGTTGTACAATGTATACCGGGCTATGGAGCTGGGGCGGCCGGTGGAAGAGAAACTGGTGTCCATCGTAGGCGAAGTGGAACGCCCCCTTACGGTAAGGCTGCCTTTGGGATGTACGATGGAAGAGGCCGTGCGGGAAGCCGGGGAAACCACAGTAAAAAATCCGGTGTTCTTTATCGGCGGGCCGATGATGGGGTTTGAGGGAAGCGGGGCGCTCCCGGTGACGAAAACGACCAATGCCATACTGGTATTGCCGGAAGAACATCTGCTGATACAGAGAAAAAGAAGAAAATCGTCGATTGATTTGAAACGGGCGGCGGCGGCCTGCTGCCAGTGTACGATGTGTACGGATTTATGCCCGAGGCATCTGCTGGGGCATCCCATAGAGCCGCACAAGTTTATGCGGGCGGCGACTTGCAAGGATATACAGGATACGGATATTTTCCTGAATACTATGTTCTGCTCCTCCTGCGGATTATGTGAAAATTATTCCTGCATGCAAGGCCTGTCCCCCCGTTCATTGATTGCCGATTATAAGGCGGGCTTAAGAGCCCATGGCATAAAGCCGCCGAAGGTGGAAGCGGCTCCTGTGGCAGAGGAACGGCAGTATCGGAAAGCGCCGATGGAACGCCTGATGGCCAGGCTGGATCTGACGAGGTATGATAAACCCGCTCCTATTACAGAAATGGCAGGGGAGATCAGGAAAGTAAAGCTGATGTGCAGCCAGCATATCGGAGCTCCGGCCGTCCCCGTCGTAAAAGAAGGGGATAGGGTGGAAAAAGGACAGATGGTGGCGGAACCGGCAAACGGTTTAAGTGTTGCCATCCATGCATCCATTGATGGAAAAGTAACCGAGGTAACGGAAAAATATATTATCATTCAAAAGTAGGAAGGTTGTACATAATATGAGCAAGGCGATCGGAATGGTGGAATACAAAACAGTTTCGGCAGGGGTGACGGCGGCGGATGCCATGGTAAAAACCTCGGAAGTCGATATCATAGAGGCGCAGACCGTATGTCCGGGCAAATATATCGCAGTGATCAGCGGAAGCCTGAGCGCGGTAAAGGCGGCGGTGGATGCGGCGAAAAAAAATTACGGGCTGCATCTGATCAACAGTTTTGTGCTTGGAAATCCCCATGAGTCCATTTTCCCTGCCATTTACGGAGCAACCCGGATTGAGGGAGTCAGCGCCCTTGGCATATTGGAAACTTACGATGCGGCATCGATCATAGTAGCGGCGGATATTGCGGCGAAAACAGCGATCGTATCGCTGATTGAATTGCGCATCGCCCGGGGGATGTGCGGGAAATCTTATATGATGCTGACAGGCGAAGTAGCCGCAGTCAATGCAGCCATAGAAAAAGCAAGGAGCGAGATCGGGGCAGACGGCATGTATCTGGATTCCACCGTCATTGCCCATCCTGACGAGAAAATATGCCGTGCAATCTTATAGGCTTGGAAGGTGAGACAGTAAATATATGTTAGCGATAGAAAGAAGAAATGAAATACTGGAAAAGTTACAAAAGGAAAAAAGGGTAGTCGTCAGCGAACTGAGCAAGACATATGGCGTTACGGAAGAAACCATACGGAGAGATCTGGAAAAGCTGGAAAAGGACGGATATGTCATTAAAAGCTATGGAGGAGCGGTGCTGAACGAGAATATGAATATCGACATGCCGTTTAACATCCGAAAGAATACCAATGTGGCGGGGAAGCAGAAGATCGCCGAGATCATAAAAAACATGGTAAAGGACGGGGAACGGCTCATCCTGGATTCCAGTTCTACCGCTGTATTCATAGCAAAGGCGCTGAAGGAAGAAAAAAGGAACCTGACGATTATTACGAACTCCATAGAAATCATTATCGAACTTTTTGATACGCAGGATTGGCGCGTGCTGTCGACAGGGGGGCTGGCGATGGAAGGATCCCTGGCCTTAGTGGGTCCCCAGACAGACCATATGCTGCGTTCTTATTATGTGGATAAGGCGATTATTTCCTGCAAAGGCTTCGATATGGAGAACGGCATTACGGATTCCAACGAACTCCATGCAAGGAATAAAAAGACAATGCTGGAGCGGGCGAACTGCCGTATTTTGGCGGTGGACAGCTCCAAGTTCGGATATACGGCATTTACCAGCATCGGGGGGCTGGAGAATATTTCGATGATTATTACGGATGAGAAGCCGGAGGAGAAATGGCTGCAGTTGTTTGAGAAATATGATGTGAGGTGTGTCTGGGAGGAGGATATGGTTTAGAGGGGTGGAAATCCCTGTCTGCAAGAGTTAGTTGTGGTATGCGGAGGGGGATCATCTGTCAGGATGCGGCGGCCGGGAAAGAGAAAGAGGGGCTGCTGGAAGGAGCGGCAAGAGACGGGATTTTTTTGCTGGAACGTTCAATCAGATTTTACTAATGAAATGGGTGTCGGTGGTGGAACCGTCCGGGGCGGAAAAAAAGGACATCCGTGTCCTTTTTTCCTGAAATTGCCATCCGTGGCAATTTCTCCCTGGGTTATCGACCATTTCATAAGTAAAATGGCTGATTGTACGTAACAGCAAAAAATTCCCGTCTCTTGCCGCTCCTTCCAGCAGCCCCTCTTTCTCTTTCCCAACGTCCAAAACCCCGTTTCCTTTCCGATCGTTGTAGCGCTTGCAAACACCCCCGGCAATAGGCAAAGCGCTTGCTTCTACAGCGGAGGAATTTTTCTGTTTTTATAGTAGTATTCTTTGTCATGTTCGCTAATACTGCGCATGACTCTGCATGGGTTTCCGACGGCGACGACATTGGCGGGGATATCTTTGGTTACGATGCTTCCGGCACCGATTACGGTATTGTCGCCGATGGTTACTCCGGGCATAAGGATGGCTCCGGCGCCGATCCAGCAGTTGCGGCCGATATGGACCGGCATGTTATATTGGTAAATTTGTTCGCGCAGTTCGGGCAGGATGGGGTGGCCGGCGGTGGCGATCGTTACATTCGGGCCGATCATCGTATAGTCGCCGATATAAATATGGGTATCGTCCACGCAGGTAAGGTGGTAATTGGCATAGACCATTTTGCCGAAATGGCAATGGTGTCCGCCGAAATTCGCATAGAAAGGGGCCTCGATATATACGCCCTCCCCGCAGTCCGCAAGCATTTCTTTTAACATTTCCGCTCTCTTTTTGGATTCCGATGGTTTGGTCATGTTGTAGTCGAAGAGTTTGTCCTGGTATACGACCTGTTCGCTCATAATTGTTTCATCGCCGGGGAGATAAAGCTCGCCGGTGTGCATTTTCTCTTTCATTTCGCTCATTGGTTTTTATATCCTTTTCATAAGATGGGTGATTGGCTTTTTTGTGTTTTGCCTTGTTGTTCCAGTGCAAGGCCGATCAACTGTTCTGTGCGGTCGGCCATAAAAAGAGGGATATTCAATACATCGGCATTCAGTTTTAAGTTGTCCAAAGAAAACCGGATGCGTAATTTTACCTTATCGCCGAATAATTCTTTAAATTTTTTCAGGCTTTTACTGGCTGTGTTTGCCTCGGACTTTACTTCCACAGGGAAAATGTCGTTATCCCGCTGAATCAGGAAATCGACCTCATAGGGGGGATTGTTTTGGCTCCAGTACCTCGGGACGACTTCGAACTGAGTAAGTAATGTCTGCAGGACATAGTTTTCGGTCAAAGCCCCTTTAAATTCCGTGAATAAACGGTTGCCTTCGCCAAAGGCAGTCGGGGCGAGCATGGCCAGGCGGCGGAGCAGGCCTACATCCACAAGATAGATTTTAAAAGCGGATAAGTCATCATAGGCAGAAATAGGAAGCCCGGGCGAGCTGCTGCGGTATATTTTGTGTACCAGCCTGGCATCCACAAGCCATTGCAGCGCATCCTCATATTCCCGGGCTCTTGCCCCGTCCTTGATTACTTTATAGAGAAACTTTTTATTTTCTCTGGCAAGCTGGGAAGGGATGGATTTCCAGATCATAGAGATTTTAGGAAATTCGCTTATAGAAGGATGCTTGGCAAAATCCCGTTCATATGCATTGATTATGCCGGATAATGCTTCCTGCATGGCATGAATATCGCGCGCTTCCGTCCACATCAGCACGGGTTCCGGCATGCCTCCAGTGATATAGTACATTTTCAATTTTTCGTAAAGAGGATTAAAAAAAGCTTCTGGCAGCGGTTCTAGGATACGGACGGAATCCAGGTAGGAAGCAAGGTTTGCATCGCCGTTGGCAAGAAGGAATTCCGTGAAAGTCATAGGATCAATCTGCATGAAATTGATTTTGCCTACTGGAAACGAGGAGGGCTTGGATA
The DNA here is from genome assembly GCA_910585965.1 of uncultured Lachnospiraceae bacterium. GTDB lineage: Bacteria > Bacillota > Clostridia > Lachnospirales > Lachnospiraceae > Kineothrix. The sequence continues at coordinate 53,711 of CAJUHH010000007.1, read as the reverse complement.
ATGCGATCCCGAGCAGGGAACCCGCACAGGCAACGTGATATTGGGGGGCATTTTCATAGAAATATTTCATGGAGTTAATGACTTTCGGACAGTCTTGTATTTCATCAAAAATGATGAGGGTTTGTCCGGGCAGGATTTTCTGGCCGCTGGCCATGATCAGGTTTTGCAGGATGCGATTCACATCCTTTGTTGTTTCAAAGAACTGTTTGTATTCTTCATTTTCATCGAAATTAAAATAAGCTGTATTTTCATAGTATAGTCTGCCGAATTCTTTCAAAATCCATGTTTTGCCTGCCTGCCGGACTCCTTTTAACAAAAGAGGCTTCCGATAGGGGGAATTCTTCCAGTCTAAAAATCGTTTCATAATCAGTCGTTCCATATGAATAACCATATCCTTTCCACATAATTATATATAAAAATGAGGAAGAATACCACATTTTTATATATATTTAAGAAATCCCAGCCGCATTTTTTAAGTCAATTTCCGTAACCAAGTTGACCCGCGTGCCGACGCAGATGGAAAGGCAGACGCCGATCGTCTGGTTTCGGTAATGGACGAAATTGCTGATCAGCAGCAGCGTGTCGGGGGGATTCAGCTTTAAAAGGGCAAGGATGGCCGCTTCGATATATCCGGCGTCGATCACGCGGATGGACTGGGTAACGGTCAGGTCTTCCGGGATTTTATCCATTTCAAAAAGATAAGGGATAAATGCCTGGGATAAAGGCTCCTGGAAAGTGTAGGTGATGCTGATAGGGATATCGCCCACATATTCCAGGTGTTTGCGGGTATTGCTTTTTTCCATTTTAATAGGCCCGAGGATATTATTGACAATGTTCTGGATTCGGTCCGGGATCATGCCGATGGGAGTTACCCGGTATCCCGATTGGATCAGGCGGCTGTCTTTATAGGGAAAGCAGTAATAAAGCAGCTCCCGGTCTATTTTTGGCGGACAGATATAATATCCGCTGTTTTTTTTGTTTTCAATAATGCCGTCGCTGATCAGCAGTTCGAGCCCATGGCGGAGCGTGCCCCGCGTAATGCCGAGTTCGGCGGCAAAGGTTCTTTCCGCAGGAAGCTTGTCGCCGGGCTGCAGATGGTTGACCGCGATGTATTCTCTTATATATTCCTCCACTTCCAGACTGAGCTGGTTAAAAACTTTTGGCATAGCAAATTCCCCCTTTATGTGATCAGCTGGGATGTCAGGTTGAAGACTCCGTTTTTGATGATCCCGTCGGTATAATATTTGGAGAACGCCGGGGCGACAATGACCTCCGTGTATTCCGCGACTTGGTGTGTTTTTGTATAAGAAGTTATTTTGATATTGATAATAGGAGTGTCCTCTTCCCTGTTCAGCAGTTTGGCATAGGCTCCGTGTATTCTCGTGGAAGAAAAAATATGCTCGATGTTCTGGATGGATATCCCGTTTATGGCAAACATATCGTAAAGGGAATATACCTGAAAGTCAATATCATCAATATGCTTTATGCTGTGGTAGGGAATGGTTGTATTTTCAATGGAAATAGGAAGGGCGTTGCCCAGGCGCAGACGGATGATCTGGAACATTTCCGTGTCTTCCTCCACATGGAAAAGATTCGAGTATTTGAATTTTGCTTTTCTTGTCAGGGTAGTCAGGACTTTGGAGGACGGCTTGAAACCGGCTTCCTTCAATAGCTCGCTCATCCCTTTGAAATGGACTGCCGTATCGTCAATATCTGTTTTCGTTACATAGGTGCCTTTCCCGTGGACGCGTTTGAGCATGCTTTCTTCTATGAGGGAATCGACAGCGGAACGGACCATGTTCCGGCTCACATGGAACTGCTGGGCGAGTTCCCGTTCCGAGGGAATCGCAGAACCGTAAGGATAGGACTTGTCCTGAATTTTTTCTCTTATCCGATTCGTAATTTCCAATGTTTTTCCTTCTATATCCATGGAATACCCCTTTCTGCCCGGTATTTTCCCGAATACGGCCGATGAAGGCGGATGCGGGAGCCGCTGGTTACAGAATATTATAGCAGATGAAAAAAGGAAAGAAAAGCATTAAAAAAGTGGTATTGTAAAAACATTCTTAAAATGACATGTTGGTTATTTAAAAATAAGAAAGATATAAAATTGGTATATTAAAAATAAAAAGAGATTGACAAGGGGGATAACGTGTGGTATCTTATAATTACAAGGTGGTTGAAAGAGTGGAATATAAAAAACTGTCTTATGCGCGCAAAATGGTAACTGAAAATGTGGATGAAAAATTCTGATTGGTTTTGGGAGGAAAAGCAAATGTATGGATTTGAAAACGAAACTTTTTTAAATGTACTTCATGGAGCAGTGGACAATATCGAGACGATCGGGAAAGTACTCGGCCAGGCGGCTGAAAAAGGATATGAGAATGTATTTCTGATCGGCACCGGCGGAACTTATTCCATGCTGAGCCCGCTTTCTTACATGTTAAAGACAAACAGCACCTTAGAGTGGTATTATGATATTGCGGCGGAGTTTGTCAAGGCAAAGCCGAAAAAGCTGACGGAAAAATCGCTGATGATCACGGCTTCCTTATCGGGTGATACGAAGGAAACGGTGGCGGCGGCGGAATACGCGGCAAGCGTCGGCGCACAGGTAATTGCTTTCGTCGGTAGCGAAGACAGCCCGCTTGGGAGAGCGGCGACTTATCCGATCGCGAATGCGGCATCCAACGATAATCTGGTGGAAGAGATCCATATACAGCTGTTCGCGTTGGGCGCTATGCTGATGAAGCGGAACGGGGATTTTGAAGAGTGCGACAGACTGCTGGAAAACCTGAAACGGATGCCGGAAGTTCTCCTGAAAGTAAGGGAACAGAACGACGAGCGGGCGCTGGCTTTTGCCAAAAAGCATAAAGACACGAAGTTCCATATGTTCGTGGGAGCGGGCAATACATGGGGCGAGACTTACTGCTTTGCCATGTGCGTGCTGGAGGAAATGCAGTGGATCGCGACGAAATCGATCCATGCGGCAGAATTTTTCCATGGGACGGTCGAAATGACGGAGAAGGATATGAGCTTCGTACTGATCAAAGGGGAAGACGAAACAAGGCCCCTTGTGGACAGGGTGGAAAATTTTGTGAAACAGCATTCGGAATGCGTGGAAGTATTTGATACGAAGGATTACGCGCTGGAAGGCATCGACGAGGATATGCGGAAATTCGTTGCGCCGATGGTGACATCCACCCAGCTGGAAAGGGTAAGCGCCCATTTCGAACATGTCAGGGACCACAGCCTGGACATTCGCAGATATTATAGGACGGTGGAATATTAAAATAGGACGGGGGTATTGGGATGAGAAGGTTGTTGGCGGCGACCCACGGGAGGTTTGCGGAAGGAATCGGGGAGACCCTGGGATTAATTCTCGGGGCTTCCCAATCATTAGAAATATTGAATGCATATACGATCCCGGATTTTGATATGGCAAAGGCGGCAAAGGAGTATGTTTCTTCATTGGGGGAAGAGGATGAGCTGATCGTGGCCGCAGACGTGTTCGGGGGAAGCGTGGCGAATGCTTTTACGGAATATACAGCCGACGGGCGGGTGCATGTGGTGACGGGGTTGAATCTTCCGCTGTTGATCCTGCTGGTATCCATGCTGGATTCGGACGGTTCCACGGAAGAGATCATAGACAATGCCATAGAGGAGGCAAAGGAAGGCATCGTTTATGTGAACAGGGTAATAAAGGAAACAATGCAGGAAGAAGAGGAGGATGATTTCTGATGATTAAAATGTTGAGGCTGGATGAAAGACTGATTCATGGGCAGGTTGCATTTGCCTGGACGAATTCCCTGGGGGCGGACTGTATTTTTGTCATTAACGATGAGGTGGCGGAAAATAAACTCCGCATGACATCCTTAAAGCTGGCGGCGCCGGGGGGCGTGAAGTTTGTGGCGAAGTCGGTGGATGCCGCCATAGAACTTTTGAATGGAAACAAGACGGATAAATATAAATTATTTCTGATCGTAGATAATACAGCGGACGCTTTGCGGCTGGTAAAAGAAGTAAAAGGCGTGGATCACGTGAATTTGGGAAATATGAAAGTAAAAGAGGGAACAAAGGCGCTGACTCCGTCCATAGCCGTTACGGAAACGGATATCGGGAATATCAGGGAAATGCTTGCCGAAGGAGCGGAAGTGGAATGCAGGGCGGTGCCTACCGATAAAAAGATAATGGCGGAAACGCTCATTTAGGGAGAGAGGAGAACGGTTATGATAATAACAGCATTACTGGTAGCAATCGTGGCTTTTCTGGCAGCGATCGACGAGCAGACGTTCGGCGCGTCGATGATGTCAAGGCCGTTATTTACAGGCCCTATCGTAGGGCTGATTATGGGGGATATGACGACAGGGGTTATTATGGGAGCTTCCTTGGAAGCGATGTTTATGGGATCGATCATGGTCGGGAGCGCGGTGCCGCCGGAAGTCTATGCGTCCAGCGTGCTTAGCATCGCCGTGGCGATTCAGTCGGGCGCGGAAGTGGGTACTGCGGTGGCCCTTGCCCTGCCTTTGTCCATATTCCTTCAGATGTGGAGGAACTTCTGCTATGCGATTCCCGGAAGCTGGGCAGGAAAGCAGATCCAGAAAGCGGTGGAAGAAAGAAACATGAAAAAAGCGGATTTCCTTCATTTGACGGTAGTGCCTCTGTCCATCGGCATTCCATCGGCGCTGCTTGTATTCGTTGCCATCGCGTTCGGCGCGGATTCCATTAATGCCATTTTAAATATGATCCCTGAAGTGGTAATGAACGGGTTTAATGTGGCGGCCGGCGTGTTATCCTGCGTAGGGCTGGCCCTGCTGATCAAAATGATGTCCAACAATAAGGTGCTTCCCTATCTGTTCCTCGGCTTTGTGGCAGTTATCTATCTGCACATGGATGTGATCGGGGTAGCGGTTGTCGGGTTCTGCATTGCGATGATCGCGGTAAACAACATGAAATTTGAAGATGCGGAGGAGGATTTCTGATGATGGAAAATAAGATGCAAACGGCAGATAAAACGAAAAAAGAAGAAATTATGACCGCGAAAGAGTATCGGAGCATATTCTGGAGGTCTTTTACGATACAGTCTTCCTGGTCCTTTGATAAAATGATGGCCTACGGCTATATGTATGCCCTCGAAAAACCGTTACGGAAGATCTATCCGAACGATGATGATTTTTATGCCGCATTGAAGCGCCATACGGAGACATTCAACATTACGCCGCATGTATCGCCTTTTATTATGACATTGGGCGTGGCGATGGAAGAGGAGAATGCCAAAGAAGAAAGCTTCGACACGGATTCCATCAATAACGTGAAAGTCGGGCTGATGGGGCCGCTCTCAGGGATAGGCGATTCCTTTTTCTGGGGGACATTCCGCGTCATTGCCGCAGGAATCGGTATCGGGCTGGCGCAGCAAGGGAACATATTAGGGGCAATTGTTTATTTCCTGCTTTATACTTCCATACACTTTATTACGAAAATCATAGCGGGAAAATACGGCTATAAGCTGGGTACTTCTTTCCTGGAAAATGCGTCCGAGAACCATATGATGGAAAAGCTGTCCTATGGCGCATCCATCCTCGGCATGACGGTAATCGGCGCGATGATCGCCACGATGGTATCGCTGCAGACTACCCTGAGCTTTACCCTGTCCGGCACGGAAACGACGCTCCAGTCGATTTTCGACCAGATCTTCCCCGGGCTGTTGCCGCTGGCGGCTACATTCCTCTGCGTATGGCTCTATAAGAAGAATGTAAAAACGATTTATATCATCCTTGGCATTTTTGTGTTATGTATTTTGGGGTGTGCCGTTGGGATCCTCTAGGAGGCTGGTCGTATTCGATGTGGACGGGACGCTGAACCGGACGGAAGAATACGCAGTACCGGCATATAAAAAGGTTTTGAGCGAAATGGGCGCGGACGGCTTTACGGACGAAATGCTCCGGGACAGGATCGGGGCAGTATTTGCAGATGACATTCGGTATTTCTTTGGCAGCCGGGCGGAAGAAAAGAAAGAAGAGTTTGAACGCCTGATCAGGAAATATTGGATGAAGGAGATGGAACGGAAGGCGCGGACATTTCCGCATACGGAGGAAACGCTGCGGGAACTGGGAGCAAAGGGATATTCCCTTGCGATATGTTCCAATGCGGAGAACGAAGAAATCGGTCTGGCGCTCCGCGCACTGAAGATCAGGGATTATTTCAGCTTTATACAAGGAGTGACGGGGGAAGGAACCAAAACCCACAGCCTCCGCCGGCTGCTCGGAGAAATAAAGCCGGAATGGGCGGTCATGGTGGGCGACAGGTTTTATGACAAAGAGGCGGCAAGAGAAAACGGAATTCCCTTTATTGCCTGTTTATACGGATATGGGAGGGAAGGGGAATTTTCGGAAACGGATTTGTCTATAACAAAGATCCGCCAGCTGCCTTCCATGCTGGAAAAAATAAAATAAAGATACGGATTGTAGAAATTAATTTTGCAAACGGATGTTTTCTTATACATAAGAAAGTCCGTTTGCAATTTTTTTTCCACAAATTACCACTATGGAAAAGAAACATTCCTGCCAGTTTGTTCCTAATCGAAGGGTTTTGTAGTAAGTTAATAAAAAGCGGCAGAAAAAGGTTTATTCTGCGGTTGCCGCCTGACATGGGGAGAGACAGTGTACGGGGGAATACATAATGGATAAAACATGCTACAACTCTATCGGGAAACGGATTCGCTATGTAAGGCACGGTAAGAAGCTGACGCAGGAACAGGTTGCGGAACGGGCCGAAATTTCAGCGAATTATTTAAGCAGGATTGAAAACGGCACAGCAAGATTTAGCCTGGATGTGCTGATTCAGTTGATTAACGCGCTGGATATCAGCGCCGATTATCTTCTTATTGATGTAATAAAAAGAAAGGAAAAGAAAAACATGAGTATCCAAAATTATGAGAAACTGCCGGAGACGCAGATTGAATTTATTAATCAGTTTATCGGTTTGGCCAGGCAATATCATATTTTAAAATGAAGGCAATGGATTCCTATGAAAAACAGCATAAGAGAGGAAAGCTGCATATAGAGGAAAGAATCGGGCTTTTATTTGACAAGAGGAGTTTCCGGGCATTGGAAGGGGACAGAGGGAAGGAATGCGGCAGTGTAGTGACAGGCTACGGAACCGTCAAAGGACGGAGAGTATACATGTATGCCCATAATGCTGCTGTCCAGGGCGGAACGGTAGGGCTGCAGGAGGGGAAGCAGATACGGAAACTGGTTGAGGAAGCGGTCAGGCACGGCAGGCCGGTCGTTGGGATACAGGATTCGGGGGGAGCCCGCATCCAGGAGGGGGTTTTGGCTCTTGCCGGATACGGGGAAGTATTAAAAGCCCATGCGATGGCAGCCGGTGCGGTGCCCCAGATTATGATTATAACCGGTGTTTGTGCAGGAGGGGCAGCATATGCGCCTGGGCTTGCCGATTTTACTTTCATGGCAGAAGATATCGGCTACATGTTTGTCACAGGGCCGGACGTAGTGGAGAAAAGCTGCGGGCAGTCATGTACTCTGGAAGATACCGGGGGTGCCTGGATCCATAAGAAGCTTTCCGGAGCGGCGCATGTTTGCTGTAAAAATGAAAAAGAATGTTTTGAGGAAGCAAAAAGGCTCCTTTCTTACCTGGCAGACGCAACAGGAGGCAGATGGCCATGGAAAGGGGCAGGAAAGGCATATTCCGGCAATGGCATTCCGGGATGCATGAGGGATATCGTTCCAGCCAATGGGCGTAAAATCTACGATATGCATGCAGTAATAGGGCGGATCGCAGATAAAGGCAGTTTTCTGGAAATAAGAAAAGATTTTGCGGGAAGCATCATCACTGGTTTCGGGAAGATAGGAGGGAGTACAGCGGGCATTGTCGCGAACCAGCCTATGGAAGCGGCAGGGGCATTGGATTGCAATGCGGCCATAAAAGGGGCGGCATTCGTCAGGTTCTGCAATACCTGTCATATTCCGATAGTCACGTTGACGGACACGCCTGGATTCCTTCCGGGGGTGCAGCAGGAGCAGGGCGGGATGATACGCCACGGCGCAAAATTATTGTTTGCATACGCGGAAGCAGATACGGTAAAACTGACGGTGATTTTGAGGAAAGCCTATGGAGGAGCGTACATATGCATGGGCAGCAAAGTATTAGGGGCGGATGCTGTATATGCCTGGCCCGGGGCGGAGATTGCTGTTATGGGGGCCGAGTGCGCCATATCCATACTTTATAAAAAACAGCTTTCCGAAATGGGCGAAAAAGAAAAGCAGGAATTCGTAAAGGAACGTACAGAAGAATACCGCAGACTATTCCTGAAAGAGGGTATGGAAAATGCCCTGGCCTGCGGCTGTATAGACGGCTGGCTGGGGCCGGACCACACAAGGGAACGGCTGATCAGGGATCTGGAATATTACGGAAAGAGGAAGAAAACAGGAAAAAGGAAGAAGAGATACGGGCTTGTGCCTCTTTAAGGAAAAGGATGGAAAAAGGGAATGGAAGAAAAAAGAGTTGCAGTTGTCGGGATGGCATGCCGATATGCAGGCGCCAAAAATCCACAAGAGCTATGGAGGCTTTTAAAAAACGGGGAAGGGAAAAACATGCCGATGGGATTCCGCTTTCCGCAGTGTCAGGAATACTATCATTCGGATAACCGGGCGGCGGGGAAATTTTATAATGACAAAGCATTTTTCCTAAAGGAAGATCTTTCGCTTTTCGATGCGGATTTTTTCCGGATTTCCTATAAAGAGGCAAAACGGATGGACTATCAGCAGAGACTGCTGCTGCAAGTATCCTATGAGGCGCTGCTGGATGCCGGCGTGGAGATAAAAGGAAGCGGGGCAGGGGTATTTATCGGCGCTTTTATGCAGGATTTTCTGACGAATACGATGCAGAAGGAAAACTATGGAAACCTGGGGGGATATCATGCTACTGGTTCCAGCATCGGCATGCTGGCGGCGAGGCTGTCGTATTTTTATGATATCCATGGACCCAGCATGGCAGTGGATACTGCATGCTCTTCCTCTTTGACCGCCCTGCATCTGGCGGCGGAAAGCATTCGCAGAGGCGGATGCGGGGCTGCTCTTTGCGGCGGGGTAAATATGATGACGGAAATAGGGAATTTTATCACGCTGAGCAAAGGCGGATTTTTGTCCCGCCGAGGGATATCGTCTGCCTTTGGCAGGGAAGCGGACGGCTATGCCAGGGGGGAAGGGGCAGGCGTGCTTGTCTTGAAAGAACTGGGACAGGCTTTGAGGGATAAAGACAGGATTTATTGTGAAATTATAAAAACGGCGGTGAATCATGACGGCAGCAAGAAAGGAGTTGCCTATCCGAACGGGGAAGCACAGCAAAGGCTGCTTTGCCATATTTACGGGGAAAACGGAGTTCCTATAGATGATATCGGTTATCTGGAAGCCCATGGAACAGGAACCCAGGTCGGCGACAGGACGGAAACGGAAGCTTTGCAAAAGATATTCCGGGACAGGAAAGAAATATTGCCCATCGGTTCGCTGAAAAGCAATATAGGGCATACGGAAGCAGCGGCAGGAATGGCATCCATCATCAAATCCATTTTAATTCTACAACACAGGGAAATCCCGCCTACGCTTCATTGCGGAGAGAAAAATCCAAACATTCCTTTTCAGGATTATAAGATCAGGCCGGTGGAGGCGGCGGAACAGATACAGCCGGCAAAAGACGGGAGAATATATATCGGAATCAACGGCTTTGGCTTCGGAGGCGCCAATGCCCATGTATATCTTGGCAGTCTGCCGGAAAACGGGAAGCAGGAAGAAGAGGGGGATGGCAGAAAGGAAACCGGATGTGGGCATGTTCTGTATCTTTCGGCAAACAGCAAATTATCCTTGCGGAGAATGGCCAGCGACTATAAATATGCCATACAGGGAGGCAGCCTGAAAAAGGAAGACTTGGCAGAAATATGCAGATGCGCGGGACAACGCAGACCCCATAGCCTGCCTTTCCGGCTGGCAGTATATGCGCCGGACAGACTGCAGCTGGCAAAGGGTCTGACGGAATTTGAAAATGGAAGAAAAGACAAAGGGTGGTTATGTAAACAGAGGAATAAGGATTATAAAAAACAGGCCGCAGTTTTTTCCGGCATGGGAAATCAGAGAGAAAGCATGGGCAAAGACTTGTACCGCAATTTCCCTGTATTCAGGGAACAGTTTCGCCAGTGCAGCAGAGAATATGAAAAATATTGTGATAGAAGTCTGCAAGAAGTAATAGAAAGCGATACAGCGCCGGATTATTTTTACCGGGTCAGTTTTTTGCAGCCGTACCATTTGGCGTACCAAATATCCCTGTTTGCCCTTTTGCGGTCCGAAGGGATTCAGTTCCATGGATGCGTGGGGCATAGCGCGGGGGAGCTGGCCGCATTTTGCTGCAGCGGCCTGTTGACATTGGAAGAAACCTTCCGCATTGCGTGGCATAGGGGGAGATGTCAGGAACGTCTGCAAGGCAGGGGAAAAATGCTGGCGGTCAGGATGAGCCGGAAGGAAGCGCTTTCGCTTTGCGAAGAAAGCCAGGGTCTGGTTTCCCTTGGGGTGGAAAACGGAGAGAACCGGATGGTGTTGTCCGGCGATCCGCAGACGCTGGAAGGAGTGAAAAGGCGGCTGGGCGGCAAACTGCTGAAAGGCTCCGTGGCTTACCATAGCTGGCAGATGGATGAAGTGGAAGAAGAATTCCGGCAGTCGGTATGGGGACAGGAAGGGGAGGGGAGATCAGCAGGAAAGATTGCTTTGTATTCTACCGTGTACGGGGATTGCATGGAAAAAAACCAATATGGAGCGTCTTACTGGTGGAAGAATATAAGAAATACAGTAGAATTTGCAAAGACGCTCAAGGCTATGAAAAGAGACGGATTCGACTCTTTTATGGAAATAGGGGCGACTCCTGTACTGATGCCGTCCATTGCAGAAGAATTTTATGACAGAGATTTCAGCTGCATTGCAGTCCAGTCGGAAAAAGAGGCTGGGTCGGAAACAGAAGTTTTCTGCAGGGCTATGATGCAGGCTTATGTAAACAGGATGCCCATGGATTTCCGGGCAAGTGAAAAGAAATGTAGGAATCTTCCAATTCCGGGCTATCGATGGGATGAGAAAAAGCTTCCTGTGGAAACGACGGACAGGGGATGGAAGGAACCGGGTGTCTTTCTTGGACGGGAGGCGGGGCTTCCGCTGGAGATATGGAAGAACCGGCTGAACTTAGCCAGCCATGATTGGCTGAAAGGGCATAAAGCGGAAGGAGAATATTATCTGCCAGCAGTATTTTATGCTGCGATGCTTGGAGAAGCAGGCATCAGGGAATGGGAGAATATGGAAATCCTCCGTCCAGTGCTGATGCATCCGTTCAGGGACACAATATTAAGTTTTATCCGTTATCCCGGCCGAAAGACGGAAGTATCTGTTTTTTCAGCGGCGGAAGGGAAATGGCTGCAGACTATGGGGGCAGAAGCAGGACACAGTGACGGATGGAAAAAGATATGCGGAGAGGAAGCAAAAAGGGGATGCTTGCAGGATCGGCAGAAGGGGCAGGAAATAAGCGGGGACGCGGTTTATCAGATCCTGCAAAGGAAATCCTTGTATTACGAAGGCAGTTTTCGCGTGATAGAAAAAGCATGGGTCGGGGCGGATGAGGTTTTCTGCCGACTCGCGACAAAAAACAGATGTCTGGAAAAAGATATGCTTGCGGGAACTTTGGATGCTATGTTGCAGGCAGCGGCATTGGCAGGCGGGCGCGATATCACATTTGACAAAAAATATATGATGCTGCCGGTTGGGATAGGAAAAGCAAGGCTATATGATATGGAAGGGAAAGAATATGCAGGGTTTTATGTCCATGCAGCGATCCGGGAAAGGGGAGAACTGGCCTGGAAAGCGGATTGTCATCTTTATGATGAAAGCGGCAGCCTTTTGGCAGAATTCCTTCAGGTGTCCTTTGGAAGGAAAGAAAAGGCAGAGATGGTCGAAATCGATACCTATGCTCTTCAATGGGAAGAGATAAGCCTGCAAGAAGAGCCTGAAGGAAAAGCGCGGCGGAAAGCAGAGATTTTTCTTGCGGGAGAAGATGCGGAAAAAGACATATTCCGGCTGCTGGCATTGGTTAAGGGGGATAAGGAAAACGGGCATCGCATCGTTGTCGTAACAGAAAATGCAAAGAAGGTTTTGCCCGGGGAAGAAGCGGCGGGATACCGGCAGGCGGGGCTGTGGGGTCTGGTACGGTGCATCCGGGCGGAAAGGCCGGATATGGAAATTTATTTGATTGATGTGGACGGCGGCGGAGAAGGCCTTTCGGATGCACAGACAGAAGAAAGGAAAAAGGAATATCTGGAGGACTTGATCCAGGAAAAAATTCCTTGTCTGCCGGAAGGGGAATTCGAGATGGCATATAGAAACGGCGTTTTCTATGGACTCAGGGTGATTTCGGCGAAAAAGGAGGAAGACGGAGAAGAAATGGTGCTGCAGGGAACAACAGCGGTTGTGACAGGGGCATCGGGGGGCCTGGCAATTCCTTACGCTTTATGGATGGCGGCCGCCGGCGTGGAACGGATAGCGCTTATTTCCAGGAACCAGTCAAAGAATTTGGGGATATTGTTGGAAGTGATGGATTATTATGGGCTGCAGGGACAGTACATAAGGGCGGATGTAACGGACGAGGGTCAAATGGAAAGCTGTCTGAAGCGGCTGGAGGAGGAAGGATGGTTAGATGGGAAAAAGAACATATTCTGCCATCTGGCCGGTTATAGCGAAGACTGCCCTTATGGGGAAATTACCTCCGCAATTTTAAAGAAGCATTTGGAACCGAAAATAAAAGGGGCCGTAATTTTATCCGAATTGGTGGAACGATTCGGGGGGCAGCTTATTCTCATCGGCTCTATAACCGCCATGCTGGGGAATCCGGGGCAGGGATGCTATGGAGCGGCAAACAGCATGCTTCAAGCCTTTGCGGAATATGGAGGATATCGGCTGGAGGGGTTTGGCGCGCTGGATACCGGGATGGCGGTCAGCGAAGAAAGAGTCAGCCATGCCTTGCAGATGCAGGGAATCGGGATCATGGAAAGCAGCGAGGCTATCCAATGCAGGAAAAAATGCAAAACGAATATAGGATATACGGCGAAACTGGATTGGCATAAGATATTGGACTATCGAAATAGAAAAAAGGACAATAAGTTCCGCTGGGTGAGGGAAGAGGAAGAATCGGAAGTCATTTTGGGGGAGGCATACAGAGAGGGGAATGCAGAGGAAAAAGAAAAGGTTCTGCAAAAGCTGCTGCAGATGATTTATGCCGGAGTGCTCGGGATGGAAGAGGATGAGGTGTCTTTGGACAGGAATACGGATACTATGGGCATTGATTCTTTGAGCGCCACTTTTATAGCCGGAAAAATCAGGCAGAAGACCGGCAGCAGTATAACGCCGTCCATGACGGCGGGGGCATTTACCCTTAGGGATATGGCGATGCGCATTTATTTGGAAAAAGAAAGCGCGGAACTTGGAGAACGGTCATAGCTGCAATTTATCCATGCATGGGTTCGGCAGAATTGTCCGCAGAGAGGAAAGATTGCCGGAAAGATTTTATGTAACAGGCGCCGGTTCCATAAGACCAAAGCAGGGATAAAATGTGCATGATAAATAGAAAAAGCAAATTTTGCAAAAAGGAAAAGGAGGAATTGAAATGGACAAAGAAATCAGGATGGAAGTAGCAGCTGCAAAAAAAGGGATGCCGGTCAGGCGGAACATGCATATTAAGCTGAAAAAAGTGGAACCAAGCGGCTATCCGACGGAAAAACTGAAAAGTCAGTTGGCTGCCGTTGGGCTGAACTGTGAGGAAACATCGGAGGAACAGCTGGAGAAATATAAGGAAGAGGTGCTCCGGGATTTTCCGGAAGGAAACAGACAGGCTTTTTATATTGCCAAAGGAATGCCGAAAAGGAGCCTGCTGTACTCCAATATGGCGGGAATTGACAGGAAAGGCATGGATGATGTCAGTTATTTGAAGGCGCTTGGCATTGAGGAAGAAGAGGTGAACGGGAGCTGGGTGATTGATGACGATGCCGGCGGCTACCGGAGGGAACTGTGCTATATTGCATATGCGCCTCATTTCGACTATTTAGAAAATAATTTTCCGTTATTCCCGGGTTCCAGTTCGGCGAAAAATGAAACGATCAATGAACCTACCGGGGCGGTTATCCGCGATTCTTTCAAAACGATAGCCATGACGGCATGCGAGACGGTAAAAAGCGGCATTCAAAAGCCGGATTTGGAGTCGATTGTTTCTACCATTTTGGGGGATAATGTTTCCGAAAATCCGAAAGATTATGTACAGAACGATGTGCTTTACACTTATCTGGTAAATGGTTATGATCCGGAAACGGAAACAGCGATTTCCGTAGGGGTGCTTGCCCTGTCCTATTCCATCGAGATTAAAGATTACCTGGATAAGTCAGACCATAAGGACGACCGTTATAGCGATGCTTATATAAAGGCGGAGGCAAGGTTTGTTTCTTATGAAAGCGAGGAAGATATAAAGCGGGATATCGAGAACCTGGCAGGTTTCCAGGAAGGAACTGTGAATATGGAAATGTTGCAGGGCGTCGAGGCAGGAGAAGGGATGCTGGAGGCGATACCGATCGTGAAGAAGAAAGTAACCGTATATACCAGCCTGCCGCCGGCAAATGAAGAGACCTTTAGGAGCGGCATGCCGTTAGTAGGAAGCGGGAATTATGCGGATACGATGATTTTCTTCTGCCCTGATTTTGAAAACGTCGGTTATATCGATAACTTGCAATCGGGCGTCACCACTACCTATAGCAGAAGCGTTACGGTAGGGTTTGAGAATACAAAGGAAATGAGCATATCCACAGAAACTTCCATGGAATTGGATTTTACCATTGTAAAATTCGGAGTGACGATGGGGGTAAGCATGTCGCTGACAAGTGCATGGAATGAAAGCCAGACAGAGACCTTGAGCTTTGAAGTAGGACCCGGGGAAGAGGCATACTTATATCAGGGCAAGTTAAGGAGCGTTGTACTGCGGTATGACCCGGCCAACAATATGTTTGAATATTTGAACAGTACGCTGAATTTCTTCGATTCCGATGCGGTAAAAACGACGAGGGAACCGATTGCGGATCCAAAAACAAAGAAGGTATGGCAGGAAATGAGAAAAACAGGAAAAGGAAGGAAGTGAAAAATGTTATATAATATGCTATTATTCTCCAATTTTTTGCGCGGATGACATGATACTATTTTGTTATAGCTAATCAGGTCATATGGGATGATAACGATGCGAAAGAATGGGAGGGTTTGCGATGTTAAAAGGAGTTCCAGGGATTTTATCCCCCGAATTATTGAAGGTATTGTGTGAAATGGGGCATAGCGACAGGCTGGTCATTGCCGACGGCAATTTCCCGGCAGAGTCTATGGGAAAGGATGCGATTGTGATCCGCATGGACGGGCACGGCATTCCTGAGATATTGGATGCGATCCTGCAGGTATTCCCGCTGGATACTTATGTGGAGAAGCCGGTGAACCTGATGGAAGTGATGCCTGGGGACACGGTGGAAACACCGATCTGGAAAACCTATGAAAAAATTACGGCATGCCACGACGAGCGCGGGGCTGACGCGATCGGGCAGATCGAACGTTTTGCTTTCTATGAGGAGGCAAAGAAAGCATATGCGATTATCGCTACCGGGGAAACGGCGCTTTATGCGAATATTATGCTGCAAAAGGGCGTTGTAGTCGATAAGTGATTAAATCCCTGAAAATTGTTTTTATGTTGGATGCAGTATTTTCCTTTTTGGAATGCTTATAAAGGGGAATACTGCATTTTCATATATGCAGGACAAAGGTTTTGGGCTGGAAGAAGAGAAAGGAGCAGGATAAGGGATGTACCGGATCTTACTTGTGGATGACGAAGCGCTTATCCGGGAAGCCGTCAGCGATAATGTGCAGTGGGAGGAATACGGGTATGAACTGGCTGGAAGCTGTGAGAACGGAAAAGAGGCTTTGGAGTTTATAGAGAAAAATCCTGTGGATGTCGTTCTGACAGATATTTGCATGCCATATATGGACGGGATGCAGCTGAGCGAAAAACTGAGCGAGGAATATCCTTCCACAAAAATTATTATTTTAAGCGGATATGATGATTTTGATTATGCAAAAAAAGCAATCCGCTATGGCGTAAAAGAGTATTTATTAAAACCGATTACGGCGGAAGAAATGGGGAAGGCGCTGCTGGACCTGAAAACGGAGCTGGATAAAGAACGGAAGGCGGAACGGAAGATATCGGAGCTGGAGTCCGCTTACAGGAAAGGACAGCAGCTTCTTTATTCCGATGCCTTGCTCCATCTGATCAGGGGGAGCAAGGCGGATGAGGAAATCAGGAGGGAGCTGGCGAAGGTAGGGCTGAACCTGGATTCCGCCGTATACCGGGTGGCAGTGGTGGAACTGGATATTTATGCCCGTTCCACTTATAAACTGGATGAGGAAAGGAAGAGGGAGAGCGCTCTGATGGCATTCGTGCTTCATAATATCAGCCAAGAGATCGTTGGAAGGAATAAGGCGGGGGAGGTATGCCAGGGAAAGGACCACCGCACTTATATCCTGCTGCATTCCAACCGCCCGGTGGAATTCCGGCAGAGGGTAAAGAATATCTGCCGGGAGATTATCGAACAGATGAACCAGATTATGCAGCTTGCGGTCAACATAGGGCTTGGCAGTTATGTGACAGAGACGGAAAATATATATAAATCTTACGAGGAAGCGGAAGAAGCCCTGGAATATCATTATATCATGGGCGGAAACCACGTGATGGAAATCGAAGAAATACGGGAAGGAAAGCGTCAGGCGGATGTGGACGAGATCATGGATGCGATAGCCCTTCATGTAAAAGGAAATGAGAGCCGGAAGATAGAAGAGGATTTTAGGAATATGGAAAAAGTGCTTCGGGACTGTTTCTATGACAGGAGAAGCGCGGGCGTTATTCTGCAGCGCGTGGTGGATATGCTGGACGAACTGTGCAGGCTGTCAGGAACGGAAGAGAGTCGGAAGATTGCCCGGGAGGAAGTGCTGGAACGCGCGCTGGCCGCCGAGCAGATGAAGGAAGCGCTGGATATTCTTATTGCCTGCTGTATGGAAACCGGGGAATGGATGGACAGCCAGAAAAATATAGGCGGTAAAAAATACGCGGTAATGGCGATGGATTATATTGAAAAAAATTATGGGGACTGCGATCTTAGCCTTCACTCCGTCTGTTCTTACCTGAATATCAGTACCAGCCGGTTCAGCGCCATTTTCAAGCAAGTGACGGGGACGACTTTTATGGACGTGCTGATCGGGCTGAGGATGCAGAAAGCGAAGGAACTGCTGGAACATACGGATATGAAGAATTATGAAATTGCGGAACGGGTAGGCTTTAACGATTCCCATTATTTCAGCATCGCTTTTAAGAAAATCACTGGGAAAACACCCACCGAATACGCAAGGGAAATGAGGAAATAAATGTCTGGAAAGAAAAATCGCTTTACGGTTTTATCTCTGTTTAAAAGTGTAAAAACGACGATGCTGTGCCTGTTTTCACTGCTGATCGTCCTGACAATGGCCATATTCCTGCTGATATCCGTAGGTTATACGAAAAAAACGGTTTTGGAGAATTCCACGGATTATACTTCGCGCCTTGTGCGGCAGGTGAACAGGGATATCGATTCCTATATTGATTATATGGAAAATATTTCTTCCATGATCATCCAGGGAGGGGATGTGCAGAAATATTTGTTTATGAAGATGAGCAAGGAGGAGATGGAAGAGGTTTACGGGCGCATCGTGACACAGTTCAATACCGTTGTGGAAACGAGACAGGATATTTCTAATATTGCAGTGGTGGCTCCGGAGAGGTATTATATTATTAACGGAGGGGCGGATGACCTGAATGAAAACGTTTCCCTGCAGGAAGTGGAATGGTTTGAGGCGGCGCTGGAGGGGGATGGCAGCATACTGACGGCTTCCCATGTCCAGCATGTCATACGCAATAATTATAAATGGGTAGTTACGCTGAGCAAAGGAATTGAAAATCCGCAGACAGGCGAAAACGGAGGCGTTTTTTTTATCGACCTGAACTACAAGCTGTTAAAAGACTTGTGCGAAAATAACAGCCTTGCCACAAACAGCTATGTTTTTATCGTGGATGAGGAGGGAAAGATTATTTACCATCCGAAGCAGCAGCTCCTTTATAATGGATTGAAGGAAGAAAAAATCAGCGAAGTGCTGGAATGCGCTTCCGACAGTTATTTTATTGCGGAAGAAAAAGGAGAAGGGGAAGGAAAGCTCTATACCGTGTCGGTATCCGAAAAGACCGGATGGAGAGTAGTCGGCGTGGCGGATATCTCCGAATTAATGAAGAATAAGGAAGAAACGGAATCTATTTATGTGCTGACGGCGGCGGCATTGCTTGGAATTGCCATGGTTCTGGCTATGTTCTTCGCTACGGCTATTACGAGGCCGATTAAGGAATTAAAAGATTCCATGAAAGAAGTGGAAAAGGGGAACTTTGAGAATACGGATGTCATCATCCGTTCGGACAGCGAAATTGACAGCCTGGGCAATTCTTTTAACCTTATGACCGCAAAAATACGGCAATTGATGGAGCAGAATATCCATGAACAGGAGGAGAAACGAAAGAGCGAAATGAAAGCCCTTCGTTCGCAGATAAACCCGCATTTTTTATACAATACGCTGGATTCCATTATCTGGATGGCGGAAGGGGGGAAAAATAAGGAAGTGGTGCGAATGACTTCCGCGCTGGCAAAGCTGCTGCGCCAGAGCATCAGCAACGATAACGAAAGGATACCGCTGGAAAAAGAGGTGGATTACGCAGGAAGTTATCTGACCATCCAGAAAATGCGCTATAAAGACAAGCTGGAATATGAAATAGAAGTGGCGGAGGATATTAAGAAAGAGGAGATTATCAACCTGATCTTGCAGCCCCTGGTGGAAAATGCGATTTACCACGGCATTAAATATAAAGGCTCCAAAGGCCTGATCCGTATTGTGGGGTATGGGGAAGGAGGCTGTATTATACTGAAGGTAATCGATAACGGGATCGGCATGGATGAGGAAGCCTTGAAAAGTATATTTGACAAATCCAGGGACAGCGAAGGAAATAACGGCGTGGGAGTCCATAATGTGCAGACGCGGATCCGCTTATATTATGGAGCGGATTACGGCCTTCATTTTGAAAGCGCTTTGGGGGAAGGAACTACGGTGACGATCGTTATCCCAAGGAATTTCAGGGAGGAGGAGAGGGAATGAAAGCACCTGTCAGAACTACGTTGTTTTGGATCATAGCTGTTGCTGCGCTGGCTGCTTTCGGCATTTTTTTCTGGGGCAGCGGAAGAGGGAAAGAAGAGAAGTACCGTATTATTTTTATCCCGAAAGTCATCGATGAAGACAATGATTTCTGGAAACTGCTGATTGAAGGGGTGGAAATGGCGGCGGCCGAGAACGATATGGATCTTGTGATTGTAGCGCCGGAAACGGAGGACGATTATAAAGAACAGAATGCCATGATCGAATGGGCGATTGCCCAGAAGCCTTCCGCGATCCTGCTGACGCCGGCCAGCTTTACGGAAACGACTCCTTATGCAAGAGAAATCGTGGAGAACGGAATTCCGCTGATATTGGTGGATTCCGAGATCGACGAGGATATTGCGGATACGGTGATCACGACGGATAATGTAAAGCTGGGAGAGGTGGAAGGGGAGTATATGAAAAAGTATGCCACGGAAGAGTCACAGATCGCGATCATCGGCCACGTGGAGGGCTCTTCCACCGCCATTGAGAGGGAGAAGGGCGTAAGAAAGGGACTGGGAGAGTTCGAGGACAGGATCGTGGACGTGGTGTTCTGCGATTCCGATTACGATAAGGCATACCGGCTGATGATGGATCTGATGGAAGAATATCCCGGCATCGACCTGGTGGCTGGATTGAACGAATATTCCGCAGTCGGGGCGGCCAGGGCGATCAAGGAAAAAGGAAGGCAGGACATCCGGGTAGTGGGCATTGATAGTTCCCTGGAAGAAATACAGTTTCTGGAAGAAGGAATCTTTGAAATCATTGTGATCCAGAATCCCTTCAAAATGGGTTATTTGGGCGTGGAGGCGGCAATAAAGGTCTTAAACGGGGAGAAGGTAGAGAGGCGCATTGACTCCGGCTGCGAGCTGATCAGCAACGACAGCGTGTATACGGAGGAAAACCAGAAATTATTATTTCCCTTTAGGGAAGAATAGAAAGGACGGGCGGTAAAATGTTGGAAGGCGTGGAAAACATATTTGAGAATATGCAGCCGATGATGAAAAAACTGAAAAAGGCTTCCTATGAAAAAAATATGATTCGGTTCAGGGAGGTATACGGGCATTATTTTTCGGAAATGGCGGAGCATGTGGAAGCAGCGGAAGATAAGGAAAGCGCGGCGAAAGAAGTCGCGATGGATTTTGTGGACAGGGTGGAGCGGAACTATGCGGTGAAGGGGAAGATAAACGGCAGGGTGCAGGCCGATTTGAATTTCTTTATGATCTATTATACGTTCCCGGCCATTTTGATGACAGGCAGCGCCCATGCCAAAATGGCGGCAGATGCCATTTGCAGCGAATGGGGGAGCCGCTTTGTAAGCAGTAAGATCAGCTATGCGGACTATGACACGATCTATGGCGGATTCCGTGAAAAAATATTCGGCATTTTTTAAGAAGGCGTGGAAAACTGCTTTCGGTAGGCGGTGGCGCTTTGGCCGTAGTAACGTTTGAAAGAAGCGGAAAAATGCTCGATGCAGGAATAGCCGGTATCTTCTGCGATTTGTGTAATGGACAGGGCAGGATTCTGTAAAAGGATAGAAGCGGCAGACATGCGCGCTTCTGTTTTTTTCTGCAAAAAAGTCTTGCCATAATGGAGCCTGAGCAGACGCTCCGTCTGGCGGATGCCCAGCCCGAGCCGGGAAGAAAGCGCGTCAAGGGTCAGCGTCCGATATTCGTAAAGGAAGCATTCTTCGATAATCAGATATTTGTTGTCAAATAAATTGGGGGCATCGGCATAGGAATTAGACTCCATCTGCCCTTCATAATTCCTCGCCAGCTTGATAATCAGCTGTTTTAAAAGAATCTCCGCCTGGATGGAATAGCCGGTGTAACGATGCTCCAGCTCAAAAAAAAGCTGTTTCATCAGAGTATGGATATCCTGGTTATCCTGCCCGAACCAGAAATCGGTCTGGCGGAAAGCCCTGGCAAGGTTTTTTTCCGCAGAAGAAGAGGAAGGCGCGGCGCAGCGCCCTATCTTCAAATAAATACAGTATTCGCACATGGGATCTTCCGAATCGGGGATCTGGGAGTGCTTGATAAAAGGGCCGGTAATAAAAAGCGTATTGGGGACAATATCATAGGAATTCCCATCAATCACGGCTTTTCCGCGGCCAAAAGGAATATAGTGGATTTCATAGCTGTTTTTGCTGTGGCTGTGGGGCGGGATGGAACGCTCGAAACGTTCCAGGACGATATTGGATATATGGAAGTCATATTCTCCTAAGGCAAAGTGAAGATCGGGGTGGGTCAGGCGTTTTAACATGTTTGCGGCTCCTTTGGTTGGCGGGCAGGGTTGATAGTTTTCTTAGGGGTTGTGGAGGCAGGGCGTGCTGCAAAGGGGATGGAAGCTTGTGCCGTCCGCTACGGCCCCCGGATTGGGACAGGGAAGGTTGTGCGCATTCTATTGCACGGGGCATTTCGATGAGCCTCTGAAAACGAAAATCGCGGCAGCAGTGGCTGCCGCGATTTTTGACCTTATGGGAAACTGCGTCGTAAGACGCATGCATTCACAAGTTCGCGATGCGAACTTGTAGAGAGTGCAAAGCACTCTCTTTTAGTCTCATCTCCATCGTGCAGAAGTCATTTGCACAATCTTCCCTGTCCCAATCCGGGGCCGCAGCAGACGGCACAAGCTTCCATCCCCTTTGTAGCACGCCCTGCGCTTCGCTCTGCCGGCAACAGCTATCGCAAAAAACTATAAATACCTGCCGCTTAATTATGTATACTGTGGCATAAGTTCTGGCTATATACAATATACTTTAGTCCACGGAAGGATGCAAGAAGATTATTAGAATGTGTAGGGATCCATTTTGGGAGAGCGGGGGCGGGACGGCATAGGGCGGGAAGCTGGGGGAAGGAGCGGCGGTTCTGGCTGTTGCGGACAATCAGCAATTTTACTTATGAAATGGTCAAAAACCAAGGGTAAAATTGCCATGGATGGCAATTTTAGGAAAAAAGGACACGGATGTCCTTTTTTTCCGACCCGATCGGTTTAAAATCATTGCTCCATTTCATTAGTAAAATCTGATTGGAAGCCCCAGCCAGAACCGCCGCTCCTTCCCCCAGCTTCCCGCCCTATGCCGCCCCGCCCCCGCTCTCCCAAAATGGATCTGTACCCATCTCCCTAAACTCTTTCTTGCTCCTCCCGACCTTCGCTAACACGACACAAAAAAGCATAAAATGTCAAAAGAAGCTCTTACGGAGAAAAGGGAATCCAGTATAATAAAATTATAAGACACGAGACAGGAAGAAGATAAATATATAAAAGGAGGAAAAAGGATCATGAGCAAAATGATGGGGGCTATACTGCCCGGAAACAGTACCGTAGAATTGAAGGAGTTCGACGTGCCGAAGCCGGGGCATGGCCAGGTGCTGGTGCAGACGAAGGCGACAACGATCTGTGGGAGCGATATCCGCTGCATTTACAGGGAACACGTAGGAAAAGGGCCGGAAGGCTATATACCGGGCATGATTGCAGGACATGAACCCTGCGGCGTGATCGTGGAAGAAGGGGAAGGGCTGAAACGCTTTAAAAAGGGCGACCGTGTGATCGTTTACCATATTTCGGGATGCGGCGTATGCAACGACTGCCGGAGAGGCTATTATATTTCTTGTACGAGCGAACACAGACAGGCTTACGGGTGGCAGAGAAACGGCGGAATGGCGCCCTACATACTGGCGGAAGAGAAAGACCTGATCGCGCTGCCGGATGAACTGAGTTATAAAGACGGCGCGCAGGTAGCGTGCGGATTCGGCACCGTTTATGAAGCGATTGAAAAGATCGGTGTCTGCGGCAACGATGCGGTGCTTGTAACAGGGCTTGGCCCGGTGGGGCTGGCGGCATTGATGCTGGCAAAGTGCATGGGGGCAAACCAGCTGATCGGCGTGGAAATGAATGATTACCGCATTGACTTGGCGAAGAAACTGGGTCTTGTGGACCACGTATTTAAACCCGGAGCGGATACTTTGGATCAGATCCTTGCAGTGATAGGCGGCAAGGGCGTGGAGAGGGCTATCGATGCCAGCGCGAATGATGCAGGAAGGCAGCTCGCTATCAGGGCAACAAGGGAATGGGGTAAAATCGCGTTTGTTGGAGAAGGCGGAACTTGTACTTTCAATCCGAGTCCGGATATCATCCATGGACAGAAGACGATTTTTGGCTCTTGGGTAACGTCGCTGTGGAGAATGGAAGAACTGGTGGAACGCCTGGTTAGATGGGGAATCCACCCGGAAGATCTGATCACCCATGAATTCCCGTTAGAAAAGGCAGACGAGGCATATGCCCTTATGGCTGGCGGACAGTGCGGCAAAGTGGCGGTAACTTTTGAAGACTAAGGGCTTTGCCTGGAAGCGTTAAGAAAAACGGGGAGGAAAGTATAAATGGATCATAAAATTAATCCTGCCGATGTACCCAAAAGGAAATTATATACAGGTGAAGAGATCCCTGCTGTCGGGCTGGGGACTTTCGGATCGGATAAATATATGCCGGAACAGGTAAGTGAAGCGGTATTCGGGGCGATTTTAAGCGGCTATCGGCTGATTGACTGCGCATCGGTATATCAGAACGAGGATAAAATCGGCGAAGTGCTTCAGAGAGTTTTTGCAGAGTCGGATATAAAAAGGGAAGAGCTGTTTATCACATCAAAAGTATGGAATGACATGCACAGGGAGGTGGCGCGTTCCTGTGAAAAGAGCCTGAAGGATCTGCAGCTGGATCATATTGATTTGTATTTTGTGCATTGGCCTTTTCCGAACTACCATGCGCCGGGCTGCAGCGGGGATTCCAGAAATCCTGATTCCAGGCCCTTTTCCGTCGATGAGTTTATGGACACATGGAGACAGTGCGAGGAACTGGTAGATAAGGGAATGGTGCGCTATATCGGGATGTCCAACATGACGATTCCCAAACTGGAGGCGGTTCTGCCTTTATGCAGGATCCGGCCGGCGGCGCTGGAGATGGAGTGCCATCCCGGTTTCCAGCAGGAGGAGCTTTTTACATATGCCCTGAATCATGGCATACAGCCGATAGGATATTGCCCGATCGGTTCGCCTTCGAGGCCGGAAAGGGACAGAACGAGCGAAGATGTGGCTGACACGCAGATGGAGGAAATCGTGGAGATAGCTGCCGCGCATCATGTTCATCCGGCGATAGTCTGCCTGAAATGGGCGGTACAAAGAGGGCAGATCCCGATTCCTTTTTCTGTTAAGGAGCCGCAGTATCAGAGCAACCTCAGATGCGTGACGGAAGACCCGCTGACTCCGGAAGAAATGGAAAGGATACGGAAGGCAGATAAAAACTGCCGTCTGATCAAAGGACAGGTATTTCTATGGCAGGGGGCTTCCGGATGGGAAGATTTATGGGACTTGGACGGTAAGATAACAGGGGCTTAATAGAAAAAGAAACAGAATACAGAATATGCAATACCCGCCCCTGAAGCAATGATGAAGTGAGGGGCGGGTAATTTTGTCCATTTTTTGGTGTAGTAGATTTTTAACCCTTTTCTGGAAGATATTCAATTTCAAACAAAAGTCGTTATTTATATAATAAAAACGCAGGGACAGATGAGTTTATTCCTTGGGAGGACTCGACACATCGGGATGAAGATAGGCATACTGCAATGCTTTTAAATCAGAGGTTATCATAAGGCTTAAAATGATATTCCCGTCATCCTTGTACCAGACGCGGCCGGCATGGGAAGAGCTGCCTGTTTCGCCAGTTTGTGAATTCACGGATTGTTCGATACGATCATAGAAATCGAAAAGTTCCTGTTCTTCATCGGCGGCACAGGTCCAGGCAACGCACATCAGCCGTTCCTTGTCATCAAACATATATTTGATTGTCCCCTGGCGTTCCTGGTAAGTTTTGGGATAAGTATAGCAGATGCCGCCGTATACCGAGTCATAGGTCGAGGGTTCCGAACCTTCGTAAGCCATAACATCTTCTGCCGTATATTCCCAGGCGGCATCCGAAAAGGGAGAGGCAGGCAGGGCGGAGCTTTCGCTCTTTTGGCAGCCGCAAAGGATCAGGGCGAAAAGAACTGGGAAAAAAAGCTTTGAAAGTTTTGCAGCGGAATTAATCATATATTTTCTCCTTATCATGTAGAATCAATGACATTATAAAGATATTCCTGCTTGTTGGCAAGGGGGCAGGGGAGAAAAATACGGGCGGCTGACCTGCGGCAGGAATAAAGCGGAGGCCGGCGATAATGACGGACATAATCCGATGCACGATGCATCGGAATATTATAGAGGATTATGTCAACAAACGAAATATAGTTGGGAGGAAGAGAGTTGGAAAAGATGAAACAGAATCCAATCGTGAAAAAAATTGGTATTAACAGAATTGTATTATGCGGCGTGCTTATACTGATGTATGCGATTTTTTGTATGCTGAGTCCTAAATTCGTCGGCATGCAAAGAATTATGAGCGCATTGAACTATGCGTATTTTCTTGGCTTTTTGTCGTTAGGCGTGACGTTTGTTATCGCTACCGGAGGCATTGATTTTTCCATCGGCCCGGTTATGTTCTGCTCCGCGCTGGTTTCGGGATACTGCCTGACTAAATACGGCGTTCCGCTTGTGCTTAGTCTGCTGATCAGTATTTTGGTCGGTTTTTTGTTCGGCGTATTTAATGGATACTTTGTAGCGTATTGGACGGTTCCGCCGTTTATTATTTCCATGGCGAGCATGAATATCGCAAAGGGCCTGGCATCCGTATTTACAAAGACCCAGTCCGTGAGCTGGCCCCAGTCGGTGGATGCAAACGGATGGTACAGAAATTTTGTTAAAGTAGGGAATTTCCCGGTAGGGCTTGTGATCTTTCTCGTATTCGCAGTCATTTGTTCCATTATTTTGAACCAGACGAAGGCGGGACGTTACATATTGAGCCTTGGAAGCAATAAAGAGGCGGTAAGGCTTTCCGGCGTTAATGTGAAAAAGTGGGAAATGCTGGCATATATGATATGCGGCACGCTTGTCGGTATTGCGGCTATTTTCTTTGTGGCGGCGTATACTACCGTTCAGCCTGGCTACGGCGACCAGTATAATAATGAAGCTATTGCCGGCTGCGTAATGGGCGGAACTTCCATGGCCGGCGGACTCGCTTCCATCAGCGGCACGGTGATCGGCGTGTTTATTATAGCGCTTTTGCAGGAGGGTATCCTGGCGCTTGGCTTTACCAAGGACTATCAGCTCATTATTACGGGTATTATCGTTATTGTAGCGGTTTATGCGGATGTGGCCACAAGGCGCAGGAAGAATTAGCGTTGATGCGGCAGGAAATGACTATGAGAAATTTGGAAAGGCGAAGGTAAAAGAATGGGCGATATAATCTTAACAATGAAAGATATAGATAAATCTTTCCCGGGCGTACATGCTTTGGATCATGTGAATTTTGAAGTGAAAAAAGGCGAAGTACACGCCCTTATGGGAGAAAACGGCGCGGGCAAGTCAACTTTGATGAAGGTTCTGACTGGAATTTATACAAAGGATTCAGGCAGCATTGTATATGAAGGCAAGGAAGTGGAATTCCATAATACGAGGGAAGCGCAGGACAAAGGTATCGTCATCGTGCATCAGGAACTGAATATGCTGGGGCATCTGACGGTTGCGCAAAATATTTTTATCGGCAGGGAGTTTAAGAAGGGCATCCGCATTGATGATAAAAAGATGAACGAAGAAGCGGCAAAGCTGTTCCAAAAGCTCCATATCGATATCGACCCTGCGGAAACGATGGGAAACCTGACGGTCGGCAAGCAGCAGATGTGTGAAATTGCAAAAGCGATTTCCCATGAAGCGAAAGTCATTATTTTTGACGAGCCGTCCGCAGCGCTGACAGAAGCGGAGATTGAAGAACTCTTTAAGATTATCCGGGATCTGCGCAAGCAGCAGCTCGGAATCGTATACATATCACATCGTATGGATGAAATTAAAGTCATTACGGACAGGGTGACGGTTATGAGGGACGGAACTTATGTCGGTACGCTGATCACGAATGACTGCACAAAGGACGACATCATTAATATGATGGTTGGGCGCGTGATTTATGAAGACCCCAAGACGGAAAGTTCGGTGGCGAAAGATGCCCCCGTAGTGCTGAAAGTAGAAAACCTGAATGCAGGAAGAATGGTCCAGGATGTCAGCTTCGAGCTTAGAAAAGGAGAAATCCTTGGATTTTCCGGCCTGATGGGAGCAGGAAGGACGGAGACGGCCCGTGCGATTTTCGGGGCGGATCCCAAGACAGGCGGAACGATTACCATCAACGGAAAGAAAGTGGAGATCAATTCCCCGGAAGACGCAGTAAAATGCGGAATCGGTTATCTGTCGGAGGACCGGAAACGTTATGGTATCGTCGTGCAGAAGTCGGTGGCGGAAAACTCCACCATGGCAACGATGGAAAAATTCGTAAAAGGATTGTTTATTAATAAAAAGGCAGAAAATAAGGCAGCCCAGGATTATGTGGACTCCCTGGCAACGAAAACTCCCGGCGTGGACCAGCTGGTGGTTAACCTGTCGGGCGGCAACCAGCAGAAGGTGGTTATAGCGAAATGGCTGATCAGGAACTGTGATATATTGATTTTTGACGAACCTACCAGAGGTATCGACGTCGGCGCAAAGAATGAAATATACAAACTGATGAACCGGCTGGCAGAAGAGGGAAAATCGATTATTATGATTTCTTCGGAGATGACGGAGATATTGAGAATGAGCGACCGTATCGTTGTTATGTGTGAAGGCAGGAAGACGGGAGAAATTGACATCTCCGAAGCATCGCAGGAAATAATAATGAATATGGCGACGCGAGAGATATAGGAGGAGGAGAGAAGATGGGTAAATCGGTTGGAAATGCACCGGCAGAAAAGAAAAAGTCAATTTTTTCCGGGTCGGGAAGTCAAAAAATAATCGTTCTTCTGGTTGTAATTGTATTGTTTGCATTTTTTAGTATATTCAGCGCTAACTTCAGAAGGTATACGACGGTACTCAGCATTATGGATTATTCCTATTATATAGCGTTAATGGCGATCGGGGTAACTTTCCCGTTGATTACGGGAGGGGTGGATCTGTCGATCGGAACAGGGTTGATCTGTTATTCGCTGGCCGGCGGCTATCTGGTGATCCATTGCGGATGGCCCACGTGGGCGGGAATGCTGGTTTCTATTTTGTTCGGCGTATTGATCGGGACGTTAAACGGCGCTTTAGTATCGATTATGAGTCTGCCGCCGTTTTTGGCTACCTTGTGTACGTGCATGATTACGAGGGGACTCGGCTCCATTTGCTCCAAAGGCTTTGGTATATCCTGGCCTACCAGCGGATCGGAAGGAAGCTGGTTCAGGGACATCTTTAAGATTACGATCGGGGATACCAAATATCCGATGGGTTTCCTCTGGGTGCTGCTTCTGGTATTGCTGATGTCCTTTGTACTCAACCATACGAAGATCGGAAGGTACACCATCGCGATCGGCAGCAATAAAGAAGCAACAATTTTATCAGGTATCAACGTAAAATTTTATCATATTATGGCATATGTGATATCCGGGCTTTTTGCGGGCCTGGCATCCATCGCATATTCCGCAGTATTTTCGACTGTGCAGCCTGGTACGGGAGCCGGATTTGAGCTGGAAGCGATCGGCGGAGCAATTATTGGAGGGGTTTCCGCTTCCGGAGGCGTCGGGAGCGTCACGGGTTCGCTTTTAGGCGTGTTTGTCATCTGTTTATTGAAGACAGGGCTTCCGTATATCGGACTGCAGGCAAACTGGCAGCAGATCATCACCGGCATGGTATTGATCGGGGCGGTAATGGTGGATATCCTGAAAAAGAAAAAGGCGGAAACCGTATAAGCTATGTTTGGGAAGTATTGATTCCATATGGTATGAAGCCATGGATCATGGCATCATATAAAGATAACCAAATATTTTAGGAGGAAAGAAAATGAAAAAGAAAATTTTGGCAGTATTGATGTGCGCAGCTATGACAGCGACTGTTTTCGTTGGCTGCGGCAACAGCACACAGGAAGCAGCAGCTCCGGCAGAAGAAGCAGCTCCTGCAGAGGAAGCGGCTCCGGCAGAAGAGGCAGCTCCGGCAGAGGAAACAGCTTCGACACAAACAGCGGGCGGCGGCTATACGTTTGAAATCATTGTAAAGAGCTATCAGTCTTCTTACTGGCAGGCAGCTGTTACGGGCGTTAATCAGGCAGCAGCAGATCTGGGTGTTACAGCAAACTGTACAGGCCCTAATGCAGAGTCCGATATCGCAGACCAAGTTAACATGTTAAACAGCGCGATCAACAATGAACCCGATGGAATCGGCCTTGCAGCCTGCGACCAGGATGCATGCCTTGACGCGTTGCAGACAGCTATGGACAAAGGCATCCCGGTAGTATGCTTTGACTCCGGTATCCCGAAGGCTCCCGCTGGCTCTGTTCTTTCTACCATCGCAACAGACAACTACGGCGCTGGCGCAACAGCAGCAGACAATCTTTACCCTGCTCTGAAAGATACGATCGCAAACGCAACAGCACCTGTAAGAATCGGTGAAGTAAACCAGGAAGCAACTTCTGAGTCCATCACAAGCCGCGGCCTTGGTTTCATCGATAGATTCAGCGAGTTAGCAGCAGCTGACGGAAAGACAGTTGCAGTTATCGGTAATGAATATTATGTAAACAACTGCAAAGACGCTGGCGACGAAGCAAGCGCTGATATCATTATCGAAGTAGCAGTTCCCGCTCAGACGACCGTTGAACTTTGCGCAACAGAAGCTTCTGTTATCTTAAATAAAGCAGATACCATCGGCGTATTTGGCTCCAACCAGGTTGCAGCAGAAGGTATCCTGACAGCAAACGGTAACTTAAGCGTATTAGGAACAGATGCGGCTGCAGGCGATATCTTAGCAGCAGGCTTTGACGCAGGTTCCGTAATCAAAGGTGCAATTAAAGACGGCACAATGTTTGGCGCAGTGACACAGTCTCCTCTCGCAATGGGTATTAAGACTGTTGAAACATTGACAGCAATCGCTAATGGCGAGACAGTTGCAGATATCCCGACAGAAGGTTACTGGTATGACAGCACGAACATGGAAGATGCTTCTATCGCTCCTAACCTTTATGACTAATCGCAGAAACATATTGTTTTTTAAGTACATCGTGTTTTGGAAAACGACATAATGAATTTGTATTGCAATAAAAAATAAAATTTGGTTATCAAAAGAGGGGCAGAGATTAGAAATTTTCTCTGCCCCTGTCTATCTTTTCATCTGCATCTGGTATTGCTTCGGAGTAATGTGTTTATACCTTTTAAAAAGTTTTATGAAGTAGCTGCAATCGTTGAAACCGCAGTCATAGGCGATAGAGGTAATGGGAGAATCGGTAGTGCAGAGCATGGTGCAGGCGCGTTCGATGCGGTAGTAGTTCAAGTAATCCATCGGTGTCTTATGGGCGATCGTCTGGAAGTATCTGCAAAAATATTTGGGAGACATCCCTGAGATCTGCGAAAGCTGCTGCAGGGTGATGCTGGAGGAATAATGGCTTTCAATATATTCAAAGACCGGCTTCAACTGCTCCATATGCCGAAAAGGGGATTCAAAGCTTGGGGTGCTGCAAGCATAATATTTTTCGCGGAAAATAAGCCCGAATAATTCAAAAAGGGAGCCGATGACGGTGAGTTCAAAGCCAGGGGCAGTTTCGGACATGGAAGAAAACAGTTTGTCAACGGCAAAGCACAAGGAAGGGACCCGGGCAGAGATAATCGGATGAATAATAATATCCTGATGCTTTATTTTCTTTAAATATTGGCGGCAGGAGTCCGCGTGGAGAAACAGGATGTCCAAATCAAAAACGAGACATTCATAAATACAGTTTTCCGGCGTTCCGCCATGGATCGCGCCGCTGGGAATCAGAAAGCCTTCCCCGCTGCGGGCGATGATTTCCTGGTCTGCCAGCATAAGGCAGAATTCCCCTTGCAGCACTCTGACGATCTCATATTCTTTATGCCAGTGGAAAGGCATTTCATACCTTGGATGGCTGCTGTCCACATGATAAAAGGCAATGGGAAATTCTTTGGTTCCGTGCATTTTTTTTTCATTGTAATCGAGATATAGCATAAGTTTCTCCCTTTTTTTGGCTTAAATGGGCGGCTGTTTCTTCTATATGGCCGTCCTGCCCTGAAAAAGTGAATATTGTTATATTTTATGCTATTATATCACAATGCGTTTCATAAAACGAGTGATATTATTATATTAATAGCAACCAATGAGTGTCTTTGGAAAAGGAGGTATTATTAAATGGCAGAAAACAGAATGATTGGGGATTATCCGGTAATCGGCATCCGGCCGACGATCGATGGAAGAAGGGGTTATTTGAAAGTAAGGGAATCGCTGGAAGACCAGACGATGAACATGGCGAAGGCGGCGGCGAAGCTCTTTTCCGAGAACCTGAAATATTCCAACGGCGAGCCGGTAAAGGTAGTGATTGCGGATACCACGATCGGACGCGCAGGCGAGACGGCGGCATGCGCGGAGAAGTTTAAAAAAGAAGGGGTTTCCATTACTCTGACCGTGACTCCCTGCTGGTGCTACGGAGCGGAAACGATGGATATGGATCCCATGACGATCAAAGGCGTATGGGGATTTAACGGGACGGAAAGGCCGGGCGCGGTTTATCTGGCAAGCGTTCTCGCGACCCATGCACAGAAGGGGCTTCCTGCATTCGGCATTTACGGCCATGATGTACAGGATGCAGACGCTACCGATATCCCGGCGGATGTGGAAGAGAAATTGCTCCGTTTCGGACGCGCGGCAGTAGCGGCAGCGACCATGAGAGGAAAATCTTATTTGCAGATCGGATCAATCTGCATGGGCATCGGCGGCTCTATTATTGACCCGGCGTTTATCGAGGAATACCTTGGCATGCGCGTGGAATCCGTAGATGAGGTGGAAATCATCCGCCGCATGACGGAAGAGATCTATGACAAGGCTGAGTTTGAAAAAGCTTTGGCCTGGACAAAGGAAAAATGCAAGGAAGGCTTCGACAAAAATCCGGAAGCAGTTCAGAAATCCGCAGAGGAAAAAGAGAAGGATTGGGAATTTGTCGTAAAGATGATGCTCATCATCAAAGACCTGATGAACGGCAACAAGAACCTGCCGGAAGGAAGAGAAGAAGAAATGGTCGGCCACAATGCCATTGCTGCGGGATTCCAGGGTCAGAGACAGTGGACGGATTTCTATCCGAACTGCGATTTCCCGGAAGCATTGCTCAATACATCTTTCGACTGGAACGGCGCAAGAGAACCTTATGTTCTGGCGACGGAAAACGATGTTTTGAACGGGCTCGGCATGATGTTCATGAAACTGCTCACCAACCGCGCACAGATTTTTGCGGATGTACGTACATATTGGAGTCCGGAAGCAGTAAAGAAAGCGACAGGATATGATATTGAAGGCGTTGCAAAGGAAGCAGGCGGATTTATCCATCTGATCAATTCAGGCGCGGCATGCCTGGATGCCTGCGGACAGGCAAAAGACGCGGACGGCAACGGCGTGATGAAGCCCTGGTATGAAGTAACGGAAGAAGACCAGGAAGCAATCCTGAAAGCGACTACATGGAATGCGGCGGACTTCGGCTATTTCAGAGGCGGCGGATTCTCTTCCCGTTTCGTGACGGAAGCGGAGATGCCGGTGACAATGATCCGCCTGAACCTTGTAAAGGGACTTGGCCCCATGCTTCAGATTGCGGAAGGCTGGACGGTAAAACTTCCTGAGGAAGTAACGGATGTGCTTTGGAAGAGGACGGACTATACATGGCCTTGCACATGGTTTGCGCCGAGAACCACAGGAGAAGGCGCATTTAAGACGGCATATGACGTGATGAATAACTGGGGCGCTAACCATGGAGCGATCAGCTACGGACATATCGGCGCAGACCTGATCACTATGTGTTCCATGTTAAGAATTCCGGTTGCTATGCACAATGTTCCGGAAGAAAAGATTTTCCGTCCGGCAGCATGGAACGCTTTCGGCATGGATAAAGAAGGCCAGGACTTCAGGGCATGCCAGACATACGGGCCGCTGTATAAATAAGAGACGGAGGAAATAGAATGGATGTAGCCAAAAAAGAAACAAAAGTCCTTGCAGTGGACTTTGGCGCTTCCAGCGGCAGGGTCATGCTGGGAACCTTTGACGGGGATAAGATCACGGCAAAGGAAATACACCGTTTTTCCAATGATCCGGTCATAGTAAACGGCACGATGTACTGGGATGTGCTGCGCCTCTTCCATGAGATCAAACAGGGCCTGATTAAGGCAAAAGCTTATGGAAGCGTGGACAGCATCGGCGTGGATACCTGGGGCGTGGACTTCGGCCTTTTGGACGAAAAGGGGTATTTGCTGGAAAATCCGGTGCATTACCGCGACGGCAGGACGGAGGGAATGGTCGAAAAAGGATTTGCCCTGATCCCAAGGGAACGCTTTTACGAGCTGACCGGCAATCAATTTATGGAAATTAATACGGCATTCCAGCTGTTGGCCTTAAAAGAGCAGCGCCCGGAGCTTCTTGACCGGGCGGACTGCCTGCTGTTAATGCCGGATCTGTTCAATTATTTTTTATCCGGCATAAAGAAAAGCGAAAGATCCATCGTATCTACCACTCAGATGAGCGATCCGCTGGCTCCGGGCTGGGCAATGGAAGTGGCAGAGAAATTCGGCATTCCGACAAAGATTCTGACGGAAGTGGTTCCTACCGGGACGCTTCTCGGACCCATCAGGGAAGAGATCCGGGAAGAACTCGGCATCGGGGATATGGACGTGGTCGCAGTGGCCGGACATGACACGCAGTGTGCGCTGACAGCAGTGCCTTCCAAGGAAGACGATTTTATCTTCGTCAGCTGCGGAACCTGGTCTTTGTTCGGAACGGAACTGGAAAAGCCGGTTTTGACAAAGCAGTCGGAAGAACTCAATATAACGAACGAGACGGGAACGGACGGAAGAACCTCTTTCCTGAAGAATATTATCGGCCTTTGGCTGATCCAGGAAAGCAGAAGACAGTGGATCCGGGAAGGAAAAGAATACAGCTTTTCCGAGCTGGAGAAGCTGGCCGAGGCGGCGGAGCCGTTCCAGAGCTTTATCGACCCGGACGCGCCGGAATTCAGCCCTGCGGGCAATGTGCCAAGGCGAATCAGGGAATATTGTGAACGCACCGGGCAGAAAGTCCCCGAGACGGAAGGTGAGATCGTCCGCTGTATCAACGAAAGCCTGGCGCTGAAATACCGCTATGCCATGGAAGAGATCAGGGCATGCACCGGGAAGGATTACCATGCGATCCATATGGTAGGCGGCGGTATCCAGAGCAAGCTCCTTTGCCGGTTTACGGCATATGCGGGCGGCATTCCCGTCATAGCGGGGCCGGTAGAGGCTACCGTGTTCGGCAATATCGCGATTCAGCTTATGTCCAGGGGCGTGATCAAAGACCTGAAAGAAGCCAGGGAAGTGATTGCCAATTCGGAAGCGCCTACGGTTTACGAGCCGGAAAACGGGGCGGAATGGGATAAGGCTTATGAATTTTATAAAAGGAATATTTTGAAGAAAAAGTAAATTGAGAGGCACCATAAATTTATGGCGATAAGTCCTATGTGAGTAAAATCCATAGGACTTTTTTGTTGTGGAAGAAAATTATCTTCTGCTTTTGAATATTTTACGCCATAGGAAAAGGGGGTTAGCCAAATATTACAAATAGGCATTAAATTATCGCAAAGATTTCTGGCAGATTGTCTGATAAAATAAAACCATGCCAAGGAAAAACCTAGCAAAATCACTATAAACCATCTATAAAAGGAGGAAGAAAGATGAAAAAGATTGTTGCATTATTAGTGGGTCTCACGATGGTCATGGGACTGGCTGCATGCGGAAATGCCAATACACAGACAACGGCGCCTGCAGCAAATGAGGCAGCCGAGGAGACGGCGGCGCCCGCTGAAGAATCAGAACCCGAAGAGCAGGCTGAGGCTCCCGCAGCAGAAAACAAGGGAAACGAGAAATTAGTTGTTGGATTTGCCCAGATTGGTCAGGAATCCGGCTGGCGCGATGCGGAAACAAACGATGTACAGTGGTATGCTGCACGTAATACAGATACTATTGAACTGGCCTTTGCGGATGCGCAGCAGAAACAGGAAAATCAGATCAAAGCGATTCGCAACTTTATTGAAATGGGTGTTGATGTAATCGTATTCCCGCCTGTTGTGGAAACGGGCTGGGAAGCCGTGCTGACAGAATGTCAGGAAGCGGGTATTCCGGTTATCCTGGTGGATCGCGGCATTGATGCCTCGGCGGGCGATGATCTGTATACTACTATGATCGCTTCTGACCATGTCTGGGCAGGCGAGCAGGCAGCCATTGTTATGAACGATCTGTTAGGCGGCACAGGCAAGGTTGTGGAACTTGAGGGTACTGTGGGCGCATCTGCGGCTGTTCAGCGTAAGCAGGGATTTGACGATTATATTGCTTCGAATTGCCCGAATATTGAAATCGTTGATTCCCAGACGGGTGATTTTACCCGCGCTATGGGCAAAGAAGTTATGGAATCCTTCCTGAAGAGTTATTCTGATATTGATGCTGTTTTCTGCCACAATGATGATATGGCGCTGGGCGCGATTGAAGCTATTAAAGAAGCCGGATTAAAGCCGGGCGAAGATATCAAAGTGATTGGTGTTGACGGCGTAAAAGGAGCTTTTGAATCTATGTTGGCAGGTGAGATGAATTGTACCGTTGAGTGTACACCTATTCTGGCTCAGCAGATCTTCGATACAGCCGCTAAACTGAAAAACGGCGAGACAGTTGATAAGTGGATTATGTCTGCGGACGGCGTATATACGGCTGACCAGATTACCCAGGAAGTGGTTGACGGATGTCAATATTAATTTGTGGATTCTGTGATATACAGATTATTTATGCCTCTGGACCGATCTGGTTTTATGGTCGGTTCGGAGTGCATTGCTTTAAGGAGGTTAGGGGTTTGGAGCAGAATGATTTATTGGTAATGGAAAAAATCAATAAGAAGTTTCCGGGAGTTGTAGCGCTTAAAGATGTTCATTTTTTTTTGCGGGCGGGAGAAGTGCATGCCCTGTTAGGGGAAAACGGAGCCGGGAAATCAACGCTGATCAAAGTATTGACAGGGGTAGAACATATGGATTCGGGTACTGTGCTTATGGACGGTTGTGCAATTTCGGTCAAGTCCCCTTTGGAGGCACAAAAACACGGTATCAGTACCGTATATCAGGAAGTCAATCTTTGTCCCCATTTAAGTGTGGCGGAAAATATTTATGTTGGCCGGGAACCGTTAAAATTCGGCAGGATTAATTGGAAAGCAATTGTTCAAAGAGCAAAGGAATTATTAAAGCAATTTGATTTGGATATTGATGTAACAAAACAATTGGATTATTATTCTGTGGCTGTTCAGCAGATGATCGCCATTGCCAGGGCCGTGGATGTGCAGGCAAAGATCCTGATTCTGGATGAGCCGACTTCAAGCTTGTCCAATACGGAAGTAGATAAGCTTTTCCAGATTATGCGTATGTTGAAGGAACGGGGGATGGGAATCGTCTTTGTCACACATTTTCTGGATCAGGTTTATGAAATTACAGACCGGATCACAGTGCTTCGTAATGGTGAATATGTAGGAACATATGATACGGTGAGTCTGCCAAAGGTGGAATTGATTGGTAAGATGATTGGCAAAGAGTATGAGGAATTGGCAGGCGTTTCGCTTTCGGCAGTACAGCAAAATACAGGAAAGAAATATTTGCGTCTGGAAGATGCGGGCAGCGCGAATATTGCACATATCTCGCTATGTTTTAAGAAGGGAGAGGTTACAGGTTTTTCAGGACTGCTGGGTTCCGGCAGGAGTGAAATAGCCAGGCTGCTTTTCGGTGCGGATAAAATGACATCCGGGAAAGCATTCATTGAGGAAAAAGAGGTTCATATTGCAGATCCATTGGATGCAATCTGCCATGATATAGCTTTTTGTTCTGAAAATCGTAAAAAAGAGGGCATTATCGGTGATCTGACTATCCGTGAAAATATCATTATTGCTTTGCAGGCAAAGCGCGGACTCGGTAAAGCGATCAGCTATAATGAAGCGCAGAAAATTGCCGAGAAATTTATTGAAGAACTGGCGATCAAAACACCGTCTGCCGATCAGAAGATTAAAAATTTGTCCGGCGGAAATCAACAGAAGGTACTGTTAGCCCGCTGGCTGGCGACTGAGCCGGAACTGCTGATTCTGGACGAACCTACCCGGGGCATTGATATCGGCGCAAAAGCAGAAATTCAGAAAATCGTTATGAAGCTGGCAAAGGATGGCATGAGCTGTGTGTTTATTTCTTCTGAAATGGAAGAAATGCTGCGTTGCTGCAGTAAGATGTTTGTGCTGCGGGATAAAGAAGTTGTGGCGGAACTTACGGAAGATGAGATAAAAGAAACGCGCATCATGGAGTATATTGCCGGGAAAGAGGTGGAAGCATGAAAAAATTAACAAACAGGATGGAATTTCGTCCGTTGGTATCTTTGATCATCATCCTTTTAGTCTGTGCTGTTTTCTCTGGAGGTTCCTTTTTCGAAATATCTGTTGTGGAAGGGCATTTGTACGGACGGCTGATCGATATTCTGCGTAACGGCAGCAGATATATGATTCTTGCCATTGGTATGTCTATGGTACTGGCTACTGGCGGCACGGATATTTCAGTAGGTTCTGTTATGGCAATTTCGGGCGCCCTTGCCTGCTCGATTGTGGACCAGAGGATTTTGGGGGGATTACAAGGAAATGTCTTTGCGGCAATTGTGATCGCGCTGGGAGCTGGTGCTTTATGCGGCGCCTGGAATGGATTCCTTGTAGCGAAGCTGAAAGTGCAGCCTATTGTGGCGACGATGATTTTGATGACTGCGGGACGGGGTATTGCACAGTTGATCGCGGATGGGAAGATTGTGACGATCACTTCAGATGCCTATTATTATATTAGCGGCGGATACATACTGGGACTTCCGGTTCCTTTGTTTATTGCAGCATTTATGCTGATCTTTGGGGTTCTCATTACGAAAAAGACCGCTTTTGGACTGGCGGTTGAATCCATCGGCATCAATGCCGATTCGGCGCGGCTTTCGGGAATTAAAGTGGAACGGAACTTGTGGTTGATTTATATATTCTGCGGTGTCTGTGCTGCAATTGCAGGCATGATTGAAAGTGCGGGCATTAAGGGGGCTGACTGCAATAACTGCGGATTGATGATCGAAATGGACGGTATTCTGGCAGTCGCTATCGGCGGAACGTCTTTATCGGGCGGCCGTTTTTCTCTGATCGCCAGTATTATAGGAGCGCTGGTTGTCCAGACGATTACAACGATGATTCTGGCTTTTGGCGTTGCTCCGGAAGTAATACGTGTCTTTAAGGCATTGATCGTCATTGTGATCTGTCTTGCACAGTCTCCGGCTTTTGTGGCCAAAGTCAGGAACATATTTGGTAAGAAAAAGGTGGTGGCGTAATGAAGAAAAAAAGGCTTAAAATCAATAATATATCTCTTTTGATCGCAGTTGCGCTGTTAGTGGGCATGTATATAGCAGGTGCCAATATTTATGACAGGTTCGGTTCTGTTTCTACGATCTTAAATTTGTTTAATGACAATGCATACCTGATCGTCGTTTCGGTTGGCATGACGTTTGTTCTGCTGACGGGCGGTATTGATATTTCGGTTGCTTCAACCCTGGCATTTTCCGGTGTGCTTTCGGCTTTTTTATTGGAAAAAGGATGGTCTGCAGGCGTGGTTATTTCCCTAGTTTTGCTGATCGGGGCGTTTGGCGGTTATCTGCAAGGATATGTTATCCACACCTTTGGCATCGCTCCTTTTTTGGTTACTTTGGCAGGGCAGTTTTTGATGCGGGGCATGTGTGCGGTCATCAGCACAGTATCTATTCCGATCAACAACGAATTTTATAAAGCGGCGGCTCTTGGAAAAATTTCTTTTACACTGGAATCGGGAAGCAGGCCGAAGCTGTATTATTATGTGTTTATAGCGGTCTTTGTAGTTTTTGCAGCGTGGTATGTGCTGAAATATACCCGGTTCGGCAGAGCTGTTTATGCGGTTGGCAGCAACGAACAGAGTGCGCAGTATATGGGGCTGAATGTGAAACTGGTAAAGATCGGCGTATATGCGATCAATGGTTTTTGCGCGGCATTAGGAGGCGTGCTCTTCAGTTTTTATACACTGGCAGGTTATTCCCTGCAGAACATGGGACTGGAACTGGATGCGATTTCTTCGGCGGTGATCGGGGGAACGCTGCTGACAGGAGGAGTCGGTACAGTCATCGGTTCATTAGTCGGCGTCCTGATTCAGGGAATTATCCAGACTATCGTGACTTACCAGAATTTGAATACTTGGTGGACCAAGGTTACTTTTGCGGGGATTTTATGTTTCTTTATCCTGGTTCAGAGAATGGTAGCTATACGAGCCGAAAAACAGAAAGAAGCCTAGCGCTTTGCTGATAATGACTACAGGCAGAATTTGCCTGTAGTCATTATGCTGTTTTATTAGCTGATGATTTAAAGATTTTTTTTAGCGCGGAGGGGCGTGTGAGAATGATGCATATGATAAGCAAAGCCAGAGATTTAAAATTTCGTGATAAATTGACATTCAGCACATTAATGGTAGCTCTTATTCCGCTGCTGATATTTTCCATGCTGGTCGGACCGATTATTTTTCAGGAAATAAAGATGAATTCGGTCCAGTTGACCAGGCAGATGGTTATGCAGACCAGCGAATCGTTAGATATTTATATTGGTACGATAGAGAAGCTGATGGATTTTGTGGGAGAGGGAAGCGATGGTATTTTAACGGATCATACCGGGCAGATGAAAAGATTGGAAGAAATGACAGCCGCTATTTTGCAAGCTTATCCGGAAATCGCCGGTATAACGATCGCTTATTCGGACGACAGTTATCTGGGAGAAGGCATGACACGGATATCCCGGGACAGATTCGCAGATGAATCCTGGTATCAATATGCAATAGAAAAAGAAGGACAACTGGGAATTATCGGCAATGCATTGGGAAGAAATGTAGTCAATAACCTGAATGAAAGCTCGGATTCTATTTTTTCCCTTGTAAAGGCTTTTGGGATTGATGATACGGGGGATGGCTGCAGGGTCGTATTGTTTGATATCCGTCATAATATGATCGAACAGTTGATTGAACGTGTTTCCATAGGGGAAGAAGGATTTCTGTATGTGGTGGACGGCAATGATATTGTTTATACGCCCACAAATGATATTGTTTATAGAATTGATAAGGAGTGCTATCAGAAGGAGGGGGAGGATGGCAATGAGATCATAATTCAGGGAAAAAATTATTTTGTGACAAACTGTTATAGTCCGTATTCCGGTTGGAGGACAATAGGGGTTGTCCCGCAAAATGAATTTTCTGCGGGGATGAATTTTATTTATCGTATGTTTGCCATATGCGTACTCACTTGCATTGTGCTTGCAGTATTTGCATCTGTCAAGGTATCGGCAACTGCAACACAGCCGATTTTAAGGCTTTGCAAGCTTATGGAAGAGGTGGAAGCGGGAGATTTCTCAGTTCGCGTGGACACAAAACGCAGAGATGAGATTGGTATTTTGGGTACATCTTTTAATCATATGATAGAGAAGATTAATGAATTGATTAATGAACTGTATGTGGAAAAACAACATCGTCTGGAAGCGCAGCTCAAAAGTCTTCAAGAGCAGATAAAACCGCATTTTTTATATAATACGCTGGATACGATCAGCTGGCTTGCGAGGGAGCATGGAGCTATGGACGTGGTCGGCCTGGTGGATGTATTGACGAATATGTTCCGTGTGGGACTCTCCAGCGGCCGGGATTATATTATGCTTCGGGAAGAGAAAAAACAGGTGGTTAATTATTTGTATATTCAGAAGGTGCGGTATGGCGAGAGGCTGCAGTATGAAATAAAAATACCGGAGGAATATGATGAAATTCTTGTGCCGAAACTCATTCTTCAGCCTTTGGTAGAAAACGCGATTTATCATGGTGTGAAGAAAAAACGGGCTACAGGAAGGATTTCCATTGATGCTCGGGCGGACGGGCAGAAGATTTATTTGAGGATAAGGGATGACGGCGCAGGGATTTCGGCAGACAGACTTGCTGAAATCAGGGAGTGGATGGAACATCCAGAAAATAGGGAAAAAAGTGACGGCTTTGGTCTTTCTTATATGGAAGAGAGAATTAAATTGACATATGGAGCAGAATACGGAATAAAGATCGACAGCCAGGAAGGTGAATTTACGGAAGTGGCAATTTGCCTGCCGCTTTCATGAGGAGGTATTCATGTATAAAGTATTGATTGCGGATGATGAGGATATTATCTGCAGGGGATTGGTAAGTATGGTTTCCGCATGTGGTGAAATGGAAGTGGTCGCAGTGGCGGAGGATGGGGAGATCGCCCTCGAAAAAGCGAGGGAATGTCTGCCGGATCTGATGATTGTAGATATCAACATGCCATTTTTGAATGGCTTGGAATTTATTGAAAAAGTACATGTATTTTTGCCCGATGCTGCAATTATCATTGTCACAGGGTATGAAAATTTTGAATTTGTCCAAAAAGCATTGCAGCTTGGGGTGACGGATTATGTATTGAAGCCGGTTATGGAAGATTCTTTTTTTTGAAGCCCTGCATAAAGCGGCGGTCATGCTGGGTAACAGAGACTGTTCCAGAAACTATATCCATTGGATGGAAGGTCAGATGGAACGAAACCATGCCGCAATGGTGGATGATCTTTTTGATGGGTGGCTTCGGGGACGGCTGGAAGATGCGGAAGTGGAAAAGCAGATGGGGTATCTGAAAATCAGTATACCGATTCCGTATTGTGTTGTCGTTATGCACATTTATAAAAACTATGAACGGGATAATGTTGAGAATAAAGATGAAATGCTAATATATCCGAAATATTGTGATATTGTGCGGGAATGTTTCGCGCCCTATACGGAAGTAATTTGCTTTCAGACAGAGGAAGGTGCATTGGCCTTGATTATCAATGCCCTTTCTAAAGAGCAGTGGGACAAACTGGAACAGGAACTGGCTTTGTCAATGAATACTTGTTTATGTGCCAAAACAGAATATGTTTGGGAACAGGGTGAAAATATTTTTGACTTCCCGGCTGTTTTTAGCCGGGCGATGCAGATATATAAGGATAAAGTAAAATATTCGGATATTGTGTGCCGGACGATTGAAATTATTAATAAGCAGTGGGGGGACAGCAATCTGTCGCTTTTATCTGTAGCGGATTTCCTATATGTTTCTGCTCCATACCTAAGCAAATTATTTCGCAGGGAAACGGGTGAAAATTTTGCGGCTTATCTGGCGAGAAAACGGATTGCCGAGGCAAAAGCATTGTTAAAAAATACCAATATGAAAATGTATGAAATTGCACAAAAGACTGGATATACTTCCCAACATTATTTCAGCAATGCTTTTAAGAAGCATATGGAGATGTCGCCAGTAGATTATCGGAAAAATCTTCAGAAATGAGGAAACAGGAAATGAGAAGGAAAAAGCAGATGCTGGTACTGTTGCTTTGTGTCATCTTATGCTGCGGGTGTACATCGCCGGTCAGAGTGCAGGAAACAAATATCAAGTATGTGATAGGGGTGTCGCTGGCGAATCTGAGCGAGCAATGGAGATTGGTTTTGAAAAATGAACTGGAAGAAGAGGCGGCGCAATATGACAGCGTGCGGCTTGTCATTCTGGATGCAGCCGACAGCAGTGATAAACAGGCAGAAGATGTGGAACAGCTTTTGGAATTTGGAGTGGATCTGCTGATCATATCTCCCGGCGATGTAGAGGCAATGACGCCGATCATCAGCGACGTATATCAGAATATTCCAGTGATCGTTCTGGACCGGATTGTAGAGGGATTTGATTATTCCCTTTTTATCGGGCCGGATAACGACCTGATCGGCCGTCAGGCAGGTGAACTCATATTGGATATTTTGAAAGAAGAAGGAAAGGCAGCCGGTCAGGTACTGGAGATCAAGAAGGATAGTATGGCAAGTGATAGCCGGAGTGAAGATTTCCTGATGACTATATCTGAAGCGGGTATAGAAAATCATTCGATCTGTCTGAAGGAGGGGACAAGGGACTGTGCAGAGGATTTTTTGCAGGCTCATCCGGAAATGCTGGAAGGGGTCGATGTGATATTTGCCCATAATGATTATATGGCATATGGAGCATATCTGGCGCTGCAGAAGCTGGGAAGAGAGGATATTCGGATTGTCGGGCTGGATGGGTATTTCGGCGATAATGGAGGGCTGAAAATGGTAGAAGAAGGAATTATTGA
This sequence comes from uncultured Lachnospiraceae bacterium, assembly GCA_910585965.1. Classification (GTDB taxonomy): domain Bacteria; phylum Bacillota; class Clostridia; order Lachnospirales; family Lachnospiraceae; genus Kineothrix. Next base: position 9,973 of record CAJUHH010000007.1, on the reverse strand, counting down.
TGCGACAGTTACCTGTCCTACCGGCGGAAGGGAAGCAGTTCAGTATGCGATCGATATTATTAACAGGAAAAGCGGAATCCCAAAGCAGATCATTCTTCGCAGCCATAAGATCCGTGCGGATAACGTATCCGCTTACCAACAGGAGAAAATACAGCAGCAGCAAAAAGAAGGAATGATACATGTCGGATATGCACAGATCGGGGAAGACAGCAATTGGCGTAAAGCAAGCCAGGAATCAATCCAGGCGGCGGCTAAGGAATTTGATATAGACCTGACGGTCGCTTTTAATGCGAAGTCATTAGAGGAACAGAAAGCACAAGTGCGGCAGTTTATAGCAGATGATATGGATGTTGTCGTGATATCGCCGCTTGTTTCGGAAGGATGGCAGGATATTTTAAGCGAGGCGCAGGAAGCACAAATTCCGGTTTTGCTGGTAGACCGTATGGTATCCGTGGAGGAAGAATTATATGAATCATATATTGGCGCGGACTTTGAAGAAGAGGGACGCCGGTGTGCCAGATGGATGCTGCGGGAGACGGCAGACAGAGAACATATTTCCATTATGGAGCTGAGAGGAACGGAAGGTTCCTCGCCGGTACAAGGAAGAAAAGATGGTTTTGAGGAGGTTATTGCCGGAGATGACCGTTATCAGATCGTTTACTCTTTATGCGGGGACTTTTCCGAAGGAGATGCGAAGCGGGCGGTCCGTGAATACCTGATGGCAAATAAATGGGATATTGATGTGATTTATGCCCATAATGATAATATGGCACTGGGGGCAGCCGAAGTATTAAAGGAATTTAATATCAGGCCGGGGACGGATGTAAAAATTGTGTCTGTAGATGGTACGGCTGCTGCGCTGGAAGCGCTGCAAAAAGGGGAAATAAACTGCGTTGTGGAATGTAACCCGCTTTTAGGACCGCAAATTATGAAAGCTATTACGGATCTGATGCAGGGAAAGGAACTGCCGCTTCGTATTATTACAGATGAAATGGTATTTACAAAGGATACGCCGAAAGAATTGTTCAAAAATCGTAAATATTAAAAATTTCGGATAAATTAAAATTTACCTTTCAAAGCCGGCTTGGCACATTCCTTATTGACAGAAAAGAAGGTAAATGCTAATATATCAAGTGCGAAGCATCAGTGCAAGGCACTAGGCAATGCGGATATGGCGGAATTGGCAGACGCGACGGTTTTAGGTGCCGTTGGTTCACCCGTGCAGGTTCAAGTCCTGTTATCCGCATTTCGATAATTGAAACGGATAAAGGCCGGGAATATAGAATTATGCTGATAAAGCACTATATTTCCGGCATTTTTATACTTTGCTATGACCGATAAAGTATGGGGTTATATAAAATAAATGATTTTATCCTTTCATGGACAGACAGTCGCGGGGGCTGAAGGGTTAAAAAACAATAGGAAAAACATGATCACTGGGTGCTTTCGATTTCTGTTTCAACAGCGGATGCCGGAACAGAACCATCGGTATCCGATGGTTTGCTCCTTGTAAGAAAGAGCAGGATCGCAAGGATAATGATCGAAAGAACAAACCTTTGTTTCTTTGTAAGATTAATTTTCATAAGAATACTTCCATTTCTTTGCTTTTTTAATGATTAACTCTATTATTTCTGATTTTGATAAAAAAGTAAAGCATTATTTGCGATGGCAGGGGATAAAGCGAATGAAATTAAAGAATATTTTGATCGTTGTGAAAGACATAGAAAAAGCAAAACAATTTTATCATGATCTGTTTGGCCTTGATATGGTTCTTGATAATAATGGGAATATGATTTTAACGGAAGGCCTTGTGCTTCAGGACGAAAAAATATGGAAGGAATTTCTGGAAAAAGATATTATTCCAGAAAGCAACTCCTGTGAATTATATTTTGAAGAACAGAATATTGAAAAATTTATCGAAAAACTGGAAAACTTATATCCCTCCATTCAATATGTGAATCGGCTTATGGTGCATAGCTGGGGGCAAAAAGTGGTTCGCTTTTATGATTTGGACGGTAATCTGATTGAAGTAGGAACACCTATGCAACAGGAAAATCAGAATCGGCAGTGAAGGAGAGCGTATCGGCCAGACGAAGAAATGGGGCTTGAACTCTTTAAAAATGTATTATACAATAAAGCCGTAATACAGACAAAGAGATTATGGAGGAACAAACGATGGATATCAAAGGGCAAATTAGCAAGATCGTAGAGGAAGTTTCTAAGAATCCGAATATGAAAGAGCAGTTTGAAAAGGAGCCTGTAAAGGCAATAGAAAAAATAATCGGTATTGACTTGCCGGATGATGTTATTATGAAAATCATTGATGGGGTAAAGGCAAAGCTGACTATAGACGGTGTATCTAAAACAGCGGATGTTTTAAAGGGGATGTTTAAGTAGATTAGATATGGAGCCTGATATAATAAAAAGCAAAGCCAGTCCCAGGATAGAGGGCTGGTTTTTTAGATTGAGTGGAAACCGCTTTGGCAATTAAAAGAAGCGGCATGTATCTTCATATATTATTGGAATATAAAAAGTAAGAAAAGATTAATTGAAAGTTATAGAGGAGGCTGACTTATGCTTGATATAATACCCGACGCAGAGAAAATGACAACATTAGTTGGAAAATCTTTATATGAGATATGGAATAAATTATGTGCTTTAATTGATGAAAAATATGATATGGACTGCTTATGGAATAAAGGCGGGAAAGCATGGGTATATGAATATAAATACCGTCGGGGCGGTAAAACTTTATGTGCATTATATGCAAGAGAAAATTGCGTGGGATTTATGGTTATTTTAGGAAAAGAGGAGCGTTTAAAATTTGAAAAAGACAGAGAAAATTACTCGAAGGAAGTCCAAAAGATTTATGATGAAGCGCAAACCTACCATGATGGGAAATGGATGATGTTTGAACTGAGAGATACTTCTTTGTTTGATGATTTTATTCGATTATTGGGAATAAAAAGGAAACCCAATAGAAAGCAGGGATAGAGAGGGCGGATGGATGAATTATCAGGATATGAATGCAAAAACTATAGATTCATGGTGCGAAAACGGCTGGCAAGCGGCGGCGGACAGCAGATTCCAATTTTTTCTGCTCTTGGTGCAGAATGCACCGTGCTGGATTATTCCAGTGAGCAATGCGGGCGTGAAAGAGAAATTGCCCTTTCATCCTTTAAAGAATCCAAAACAGTATGAAGATTCCATAAAAAATAATTGGGGCATACAATTTTCTCATACACTGGAAGAACAGATAGGGGGCAAATAGAAGCTGGTTTTGTTCTTACCGATCTATACGAGGATACCAATGGCGAAGGAAAACTGCATGAATATAATATTCCTTCATTTTTGGCTACACGGGCAATAAAGAAATAATTTCAAAAGATGGGAGGTATATCATGAAACTGCCTTTTAAGAAAGGAAAAAAAGTAATCTTTAAAACAGCAGAATTTCATCAAGGGTTTATATTGAGGAACCAAGAGAATGAAATTACGGATTTCAGAGATATTGATATTGAGGAGTATTTAGCAGATATGTTTGTCACTTCGGATCAGTTTGTGGTTTTATCGGCGCCAAAAGCACAAAATAAAGTGCGTTTTGTTCAAGCTTGTACTCACGATGGAGAGATTGAGGTTGAGCTGGGTATTGAAGAAAATGGGACGCATCTGTATTATAAAATGTGTTCGGAAGAAGAGTGCTACCGTATTTTCCTTGATTTTTATGATAATATGTTTATTCCTGACATGGGTGAGTATAAGCCAGTGGAGTTTTAAGGGAGGCATACAAAAAGATTTTGGTAAAAAAAGTACAGTTTACAAGGGGCTATACAAGGCAGGCATCTGACAGGGATTGAAAAGAAGAACACAAAAGACGGAACGAATAGAGAGAGATTAGACTATGTTGCAAAAAGAGAATGTCTTTAAGATGCTGGGAAAGGCTGCGGTTACTGATAAATATTTTGAACTTTTCGGTTCGGATACCCATAAGTACAAATTAAATTCTGCCATTTCCAACAAATATGTATACGATATTGAAGATGCGTATGGGTTTACATTACCTAAAGATTATTTTCGCTTTATTACCGAAATAGGTGATGGGGGCGCTTGTGTAGATTATGGCTTGATACCCTTTTCTAAATTTACACAAAAGGCAAGCAGCCTGAGAGTGGAGCGTTTCTATGAGTCTTATCGAAAAAGTCTTTCACAACCGTTTTGTCCTCGAAAAATGTTATTAGATGAGATTGAGCATTTTGGATTTACAAAAGAATCTTACGAAAAATCTCCAGATAATTTTTTTGTATTAGAATCTCCAGATGATGATGAAAACCTTTGTGACACAAAGGGATTTCTTGTTTTAGGTACACACGGCTGCCAATGGGATTATGGAATTGTTGTGACAGGTGAATTTCGAGGAATGATTTTTGATACAGACAATGAGGGGGGATTTTATTTGGTAGCAGGCAGTTTTGATGAATTTTATCAAAGTTGGCTTGATGGTCTTGAAGAAAACAAACTTAAACAAAAACTTAATGAACTCAAGGAAATACAGAAAAAAATGAAGAAAATTTTTTGAATGTTAGAATATAATAAATTCAGAGTTTATCGGGGAAATAGCAAAGCTAGTCGGGCCTTTCCGGCGCTTGATATTCAGTAACAGTAACTTTAGGCGTATGGTAGAGAGAAAATCAATATCATGCGCCTTTTTTATTATGTCATTTGATTTATATTCAGAAAATATTGTTTATAGTTTAATGCTCAATGTTTCTATGATAAAATAATTCCATATTAAGTTATGGGGGTGCATTATGGAATTAACTGATAAATGTCCTTTATGTGGAGGAAAAGATTGCAAAAGAAGTCCTATTACAGAAGGTGCCTGGATAGGGTCGGAAGGTTTTCATTTACAGTGTGAAAAAGGATTTCGATGTATCATACATCCAAGTGTCTGGTATGGGGAACAAAAAGAAGTAATAAAAAGATTTCATCAAATATACTTACAAATGAAAAATGCACCTTTTATAAATAAAAACGGGCATAATTATAAATATTACTTTTTCTGCGAAGAAAAATCAGTCGGTAAGAACCAGGATGATTTCCAGAAGGTTAATGTTGCAGAATTGATGAAAAGTTATCCAAAATCTTTTATGGATAAAATGAAAAAGGCTTTATATAATCTTAGCCAGGCATATCCTGTTTATGGATATGCTATCTGCGCGAATTCTGAAATGACACATTTATTTTATTGTGAGGGGTTAGAGCAGAACGAGTATGCAACGGAGATCAATGGAATATTGGATATATTATGCGAATTAGGGTATTTAATTCGTGATTTATCTAATTATCGAATTTCTGCAAAAGGTTGGGAAAAAGCATCAGAGATGGAGCAAATGGAATTAAGCAATCAAGGTTTTATTGCCATGTCTTTTAGTAATGAAACGGAAACAATTAGTGATTCATTTAAAGCAGCTATTTTTAAGAGTGGATATATTCCAAGACGAATAGATGAAAAGGAACATAATAACCAGATCGTGCCAGAAATTTTGTTTGAAATTTCCAGGAGTAAATTTGTTGTGGTAGATGTTACATATCCTAATTATGGAGCTTATTATGAAGCTGGCTATGCGGAGGCATTGGGAAAAGAAGTAATTATTTGCTGCCATGAGGATGTATTTAATAGCGACCAGAAGCCTCATTTTGACATTGCGCAAAAATCAACAATTGTATGGAAAGATGAAAAAGATTTGGAAAATAGGTTGTACAGAAGAATTGAGGCTACTGTTGGGTTAAATAAGTAATGCTTTTATAAAGGTTCACTTTGAGGCAAATAAGAAGCGAATAGAGTAAATCTTGTTAAAATGATCGGGCAGATACTGCCATAAAGAAAGGCAGGTATCGGTCAATGGATACTTGTCGATTGAGATTATTAAAAGGGGCTGTTGCAAAAGTAGATGAATAATCTACCGGAGCAACAGCTCCGTTTTTGTATCTAAAAACAGAAAAGCAGGCTCCGAAGAACCTGCCATCCGTGGTATAATAAGTTATGACGAGTAAATTAAAATACCATAAAAATTATACCGAATTTGGCGAGCCTTATCAACTGGTTTTGCCATTAAGTTTGGAAGGTCTGGTTCCTGAAGATGATTCTGTCCGACTGCTGAGCCACGAACTGGAGGGATTAGATTACAGCCTGCTGTACAAGGCTTACTCTGCCAAAGGCAGAAATCCGGCAGTAGACCCAAAGACCATGTTCAAGATACTGGCCTATGCTTATTCACAAAACATCTATTCTTCGAGAAAGATTGAGACCGCCTGCAGGCGCGACATCAACTTTATGTGGCTGTTAGCCGGACAGAAAGCACCGGACCACAGCACCATTGCCCGTTTCCGCACAGGATTTCTGGCGGATGCCTGTGAATCTCTATTCTATCAGATGGTAAGAAGACTGGAACAGGCAGATGAACTGTCAAAGGAGACGGTATTCATTGACGGGACAAAGTTAGAAGCCTGTGCCAACAAGTATACTTTTGTGTGGAAAAAGTCTGTTGGGAAGTGGGAAGAAAAGATGTTCCGGAAGATACAGGAGGCAGCAGAGCTTCTGAACAATGAATATATGCAGGGGTTTTCAGTCAATACAGAAACAAGGACACAGGATCTGCGGAAAATATCCCTGTTTCTGGAAGAACGCTGCCAGACAGACGGAACTGTTTTTGTCCATGGACGTGGAAAAAGGAAGAGCAGGAACCAGCGGTATCTGGAACTGTTCCGCAGGTTTCTGGAACGACAGACTGTTTATGACTGGCATACAGCAAGTTTTCAGGGACGGAACAATTACTGCAAGACAGATCCGGATGCCACATTCATGCATATGAAGGATGATCATATGCGTAACGCCCAGTTAAAACCGGGATATAATGTACAGATCGCCGTGGACAGCGAATATATCGTGGCAGCTGATATCTTTCAGGACAGGAATGATGTCTGGACGTTAGTTCCTTTTTTAAAGACAATGGAAGAAAACCTTGGATTCCGTTATCCGAGCGTAACTGCCGATTCCGGATATGAGAGCGAAGAAGGATATACGTACCTGAGAAAGTGCGGACAGACTCCGTATATAAAGCCGCAAACCTATGAGAAGTGGAAAAAACGCAGCTTCAGACAGGATATCAGCAGGCGGGAAAACATGGGTTATGATGAAGAAGCCGATACTTACACCTGTCATGCAGGAAAGCTTTTGTCCCCGCTTTATACCAGGATACAGAAAAGTAAGAGCGGCTATGAATCGGAAGTGACTGTATATGAGTGTGAAGACTGCAGCGGGTGTCCCTATAAAGAAAAATGCACCAAAGCGAGGGGAAACAAGAGGCTGTATGTTTCTAAAAGTTTTCTGGAAAAAAGACAGGAATCCTACGGTAACATCCTGAGTGAAACAGGGATCAGGAACCGGATGAACCGTTCCATTCAGGTGGAAGGAGCATTTGGTGTTCTGAAAAACGACTATGAATTCCAAAGATTTCTGCTGCGTGGGAAAACAAAGGTAAAACTGGAGATCCTTTTGCTGTGCATGGGCTATAACATCAATAAATTACATAGCAAGATACAAAAAGACCGGATAGGGAGTCATTTCTTTTCAATCAAAGAAACCGCATAAGCCCCAGAAAAATGGCAGCATTATTAAAGTGTGCCAAAAATCCGGGGGAGTTCCAAAAAACAAAGGATACTTTCCGAATCTTTTTGCACATAGGGCGAGGGTGCCGCTCAATCATCTGATTTGATGATTTTGCGACACCCCCTTCTTTGGTATGACAAACTAAGTATTGGTTATTATGTTATCTTGAAATTTTAATTCGCTTATTTCAATTTCTCCAATAAAATTCTTTACAAAATTAGGTCTTATAACAAAACATATTTCAGAAATATCTTTCAAATGCTTTTGAGGCATTGCATCATAAGATATTGGAATTCTAATCTCAGTATAATGATTGTTTATTAAAAATGTTTGTTCGTAAAATTTAAATAAATTATCTCCACACTTAAATTCAATTGTCACTTTCTGTATTGATTCATCCATGCTTCTACATTCACAGCAAAATATACTATTTGGTGTAATGCTGCTCCAATCTTTATGTGGCACAAACTGGTAAACACAACTAATAAAGTTGCTTGGAATAGGGTAAAATTGATTTGCTTTAAAATTGCAATAGATTTGATGAGAATTACCATTTAATTCCAGCTGTACTGCATCTGGATCACCGTTTTGAGCAACACAAATAATATTTGCATCTTTAAAATTAAAACCGTAATTTTTACTGATGTATATTTTAACATTTTCTGTAAATTGTTTTATTTTATCAAACAAGCCATGCTCTTGCATAAAATTTAACCTTGGAATTATTTGTTTTTCCACTAGTTTATACTCATATAGTTTTTTAAACAAATCTTCCGCATCACTTAATATAATACTTTGGGTTATTTTCAAGGGAGTATCATTTAAGATATTATAATCTAATGGAGGTACGATTATAGGAAAAATATTATCTTTAAATGCCCATGCAGCGCCCATTTCCATAATACAAAATTTACTATTAATATAATTTTGTGTAATAAGAAAAAGTACAATTTCAGAATCGTGAAGATTTTCTTTTATGCTTTTTATAAAATCCTCACCAACTCTTAGTGCATTGTCCATTGATGTACAAAATATTTCATCATAATCTATATGGAAACCCTGCACAAGTAAATCAACAAACATTAATACTAATTCCTTATCTTTTGAAGAATGACTTATAAAAATTTTCATTTATATTCCCCTTCTATTTTGGATGATCTAATTTTAACATAATGCAGTTAATTTTACCATAAATTATTTGCATTTGTTAGAGATGAAAGTTAAAGTAGATTTCCAATTTCAGGAAAAATGGGTAAAAAATTTAACAGAATTATTCAGCCGCTACACAGATGACCTTACAAAGTTTGCAGAGATGGTGAGGGGTGTTTCCAGAGAGGTTACAAGGCTTGGACTATTCATGATTGAAGAAGAACTGGAAAGCTACGACCAGATTATGGGACTTGAAAAGCATGCCCGGATTTCCGAGGATGCCCAGGCAAGGATACTGGGGGAGGCAGTGGAAAGCAGCTACCGAAAAGGCGGTATGAATGCCTGTATCGGGGAACAGGAAGCCAGCAAAGAAATCGTCATGAAGAGGCTGCATGCCCTGGAGTTTCCGTTATTGGAGTCGCTGAAAGAAAAAAGGAAGGCAAGGCATCTGTACATTGATGCAGACGAGGACCATGTTTCCCTGCAGTATCTTGAGAAAAAAGGGGACATAAAGCAGCCACGCACCAATACGGTAATGCCCAGACTCATCTATGTATATGAAGATGTTGATTATGACGGAAGCAAACATGGACTTGTACACTGCAGTTACTTTGGCGGGGACTATGCCGGGGCGGAAGGGACAAAAGAATTATGGCAGGAAGTGTTTGGCTTTATAAGGGAGAGCTATGACGAGGATTTATTGGAAAGAATATATCAACGAAGACGGTGCGGACTGGATCAGGACAGGTGCGGATAAGATGTCAAGGCTGCGTATCTACCGGCAGAATAAAGGAGATATGCTGGAACTGGTACGTTACCAGAAAAAAGAAGTGCCAATGGCAGCCGGAGCGGAAGAAGTAATCTGTTCTGCAACGCAGATGCTGTCTGCTGAAAGGCGTAACAGGGACAGACTGGGGGAATTGGCAGACCTGCCGGTATACAGCATTCCATATCCACATATAAAGAAGATAGCGGCATTGAAAAACTATATATGGGAATTCGGATATAGTAAAGACAGTTGTCAAATCCGAACCAGGTCGCAGGTGTAGTCTGCCTATTATTTTCCGACAATAAGCTTACCCTGTCAATTTAAAAGAGCCGCTTGAAAATCAAGCAGCTCTAGTGTATAATCTACTTAGAAGTGATCGGAATTGAA
>CAJUHH010000006.1 GCA_910585965.1 uncultured Lachnospiraceae bacterium | reverse complement strand
GTGGATATTCTGGTGGGGAACAAACTGGGGATTGCAAAAAGCATGGGGATAGATGCGGACTGTTCCCTCCTTCTGCCATATCCTTGTGGCATCAGAGATATTGATATCTGTATTGTCCTGTCAAATGCGCTGGATAACGCAATCCATGCAGTAAAAGGTCTGGATGCCGGTATAGAAAAATATATCAGGGTATCCGGACGCATCCAGAGGGATTTACTTATGATAGAAACCCAGAACAGCTTCCCTGGAAAAGGCGCATTCAAAAAAGGAACGGGTTTGTCAAATATAAAAAAGGTGGTTGAAAAATATGACGGTGCCATGAGTATAGAGACACAGGAGCAAGTATTTATCCTCCATGTGCTGTTGTTTATTCCACAGCATCCAGAAAGCAGTCCGCAGCAAATGGATTAAAATGTTACCTTCTATCACCGAAAAAAGAAAAAGGAATGAAAGAGGATGCAAAGGAGGCAAGGGAAAAAGCGAAGACGGATTCGGTTCAGACTGGTGCAGATAATGGCATATCTGCAGAAAAAACAGTGGATGCTGTTAAGATGGATCCGCATTGTGTCGATTTATTCGGTGATATATACAGCAATTACATTGTTGAACAGCGTTTTGTATCTTTGCAACGGTATCTATGAAGACCCAGGCGGCAACTGGCACGAATTAGACAGGGCTATCATCCTCCTGATCGGGATAGCGGCATTTGAGCTATGCACGACTCTGCCTGTTAAGCCTTTGGCTCTCAGATATTTGATTGCATATATTCCATTTCAGCTGTTGGCGTATGTTTTTAAGAAAAAGAGAGGAGAGAAAGGCAATGAGTAAATACAAAGCACTATGGGAATATGTGCAGAAAAGCGGAAAGGGATCATTTCATTTGACCTTTGAGGAGATTCAGGAGATTGCGGGGATACCGATTGACCACTCTTTTCTGAAATACAAAAAGGAATTGATGGACTATGGTTATCAGGTCGGGAAAATATCTATGAAAGAGCAGACAGTGTGCTTTCATAAGGTTGACTGACAATTTCCGTGTTGTTAAGGAACGTGAGCGTAAAAAAGGAATAATAGGAGAAACGCAAAATGGATTTATGGGAAAAATTCGGGATGAGCGAAGGGATAGCCGAACTGTGGCAGGAGCTGGGTATCAGCGCAGGAACGGCCATTGAGTTTATAGAAAATGCTGCTGATTGGAGGGCGGTATATGGAAAGAAATATAAAATGCAAACCGAATAATTTATGCATGATAATCTTCATGCTTTGCTTGTCTGTAAGGTTTGTAGAATACTTTCTAATTGAAACAGACAAAACAGCTATTGGAGAAAATGTGCTCCATAAAGTAGTTGGGATTATCTTATTGGCGCTGGTATTGAAAAAGATAAATCTTACATGGGGTGATATCGGATTTCAAAAAAAAGGCTTTGTAAGCAGTATTTTGAAAGGCTTGTTATTGGGAGGCGTTTGCTTTGCTATTTCATATGGGTTGGAATTAGCAATTTTAGCGTTGCAAGGCAGTTCGGCACATTTAGAAATATACATCAGCAGCTTTTCTTTAACTGGCTCTCAAATAAAAAATACGGATTTTGTTTTCTTTCTGTTATGCGTACTGTTCAATGTTATCAATGTATGGATGGAGGAAGGTGTTTTTCGCGGCCTATTTATTAAAACGCTCTCTAAAACAAAGCCATTTATGCAGGCGAATTTTATTGCAGCATTTTTATTTGGTATCTGGCACATGGTAATGCCGATCAGAAGCTATGTGAATGGCGAAATGTCATTTGCGGCGATGATCCTGATGGGGATCGGTTATATGATCCTTGCCGGAATTATGGGAATCAAATGGGGGCTTCTTACCCGCATAACAGGAAATATATGGATAGGGCTTGGCGACCATTTATTCAATAATACCGTTGCTACCAATATGCTGCATGTTGTCTCGCTAAAGAGCGCAGACGAATTACAAATTGTTCGGATCATGGCGGCACAGATAATTTCCTTTGCGTTTGTGATGGTCGTTTATTATTGCAGGAAAAGAAACGCAAATAGATAAACTACAAATTAGCGCAGGAAGTAATTGGCGTCAAAATAGGATATCCACTATATAATACGGGGGAGGTGTTGTTTGTGCAGGAAAGCAGATTATTTCGGATTATATATTATTTGTTGGATAAAGGACCGGCAACGGCTTCTGAACTGGCTGAGAAACTAGAGGTATCAGTCAGGACGATTTATAGGGATATGGATGCGCTAAGCGAGGCTGGTATTCCGATCTACACGGAAACCGGGAGAAACGGCGGTATTCGTCTCATGGATCATTTTATTCTTGACCGGGCATTATTGTCAAAGGAAGAAAAACAGGAACTTCTTGCATCCTTGCAAGTGCTGGGGGCAACAGGAATAGAAAGTATCAATACTTTGCATAAACTTGCCGCGCTCTTTGGAGTGAATGCCGAAAACTGGCTGGAGGTGGACTTTTCCAGATGGAGCAGCAGCCAAAAAGATAATGAGAAGTTTGAGTCCCTGAAAGAGGCGGTAATCCGGCATAAATGCGTAAAAGTTACTTATGCTGGATCCCAGGGTGAAAGGATCGGGAGAGTGATTTGGCCGCTAAAGCTCAGTTACAAAGCTAAGGCGTGGTATTTGAAAGCATATTGTACGGAAAGGGAGAATTTTCGCCTGTTTAAGCTATCAAGAATCTTGGGATGGGAGATATTGGACGAAGAATTTGCACCTTGTATGTATCCGGACGAGGAAGATATCCCGGAAAAGAATTATCCGCTGATTGTGTTACGTTTTCCAGTGGAAATGTCATATCGCGTTTATGATGAGTTTGATTCGGAAGATGTGAAATGGACAAAGGAAGGAGATTTGCTGGTCTCTTCCCGGATGCCGGAGGATGCATGGCTGGTCAGCTTTTTGCTTTCTTTTGGGGAAAAGGTGGAAGTGATAGAACCTGTTCGTTTGAAAAAAGAACTGGCCGAGATGGCAAAAGCAATTTATGAAAAAAATAAACCCTGACATACCTTGTCAGTAATAGAGTGTTAGAATAAAGAAAAAAAGACAAATGTGCAGGGAGGAAAAGGACTATGGGCAGACCGACGACAAAAACGGATTTATTGATGGCAGCATCAAGTAACTATGAAAAGATGAATGCGCTGATTGCATCTCTGACAGAGAAAGAATTATCCACGCCTTTTGATTTCGCGCAGGACGAAAAGAAAAAGGAGGCTCACTGGAAGCGGGATAAGAACCTGAGGGATATTCTGATTCATCTTTATGAGTGGCACCAGCTTTTATTGGAATGGGTATCCTCCAATCAAAACGGAGAGAACAGGACGTTCATTCCTGCGCCGTATAATTGGAAAACATATGGGAATATGAATGTAGAGTTTTGGAAAAAACACCAGAAAACCGATTTGGAAGAGGCGAAGAAACTGCTGGAAAAGTCCCATCAGGATGTAATGGCGCTGGCAGATACTTTTTCCAATGAAGAGCTGTTCTCCAAAGGAGTCTATTCATGGGCAGGCGGAAGCCCGCTTGGCTCTTATTTTGTGAGCGTGACTGCGAGTCATTATGATTGGGCAATGAAAAAACTGAAGGCACATATAAAAAACGTGAAAAATGGGGGCGTGCAGAAATTCAGGCCGAGGACTTGACAAAGCGGGCAACTCTTGCTAATATGTTTATAGACAGACAGTCGGTTTATAAATATATATGATATGTTATACACATACTACTGCAAATCATATAGTGAATGGTGATAAGGGCGATGAGAGTTGTTAAGGAAGCGGAAGAGCGTAAGAATGAAATATTAGATGTTGCTGAGCGGCTGTTTGGGACGAAAGGATTTGATAATACGAGTACGAATGATATTTTGAATGAAATCGGGATTGCCAGAGGTACTCTTTATTATCATTTTAAGTCAAAAGAGGATATTCTGGATGCGATGATCGATCGGATGACGGGCAGATTGGTGGAAAAAGCGGCAGATATTGCGAGGAAAAAGGAAATACCAGTATTACAGCGCCTGACTATGATGATGCTGGCGCTCAATGTAAACGAACCGTTAGGGCAGGAAATCATGGAACAGGTGCATAAGCCGCAGAATGCGCTGATGCACCAGAAAATGCAAAGCCATCTGTTGGCGGCGGTGAATCCGCTGATCAGCGGACTGATGGAAGAGGGCATCGAGCAGGGGATATGCCAGACGGAATACCCGGCAGAGGTGGCAGAAATGACATTATTGTATTCCAATACTATTTTTGATGATCTGGCAGAACACAGCAAAGAGGAAAGGGAGAAAAAAATAGAGGCTTTTATCTATAATCTGGAACGATTGCTCGGAATGGAGCGGGGAAGCATGGAAGCCGTGATTCTTCCGATCTTTCAGGGCGGGGATAGTCTGTCCGAATAGTGAATGGCTGTGGCAGTATGGAAAAAAAGCGAAGGAACGGAATCGTTCCTTTCTTTTATACAACAATACCGACCGACGTACGGTCTATAATGGAGAGGGAAATGAACTTACATAAAAATAATTTTTTAAAATTTATGGTGCTATGGGCAGGGGAACTCATATCCTCGATCGGTGGAGGGCTTACAAGTTTTGGCCTCGGAGTATATGTGTTCCAACAGAGCGGAAGCGCCGCGAGTACGTCGATGGTCATGCTGCTGGCATTTTTGCCCACGCTTTTGCTTAGCGTACCGGCCGGGGTGCTGGCGGACCGTCATGACAGACGTGTGCTTATGATGATTGGCGATGGCTTTTCGGCATTTGGCATATTGTATGTATTGGCTTGTATGATACAAGGAGAAGCAGATTTATATCAAATATGCATCGGTGTTTTCATCAGCTCTGCATTTTCCGCGCTGTTAGAACCGGCTTATCGGGCAACGGTGACAGATCTGCTGACAAAGGAGGAATATTCCAAAGCCAGTGGAATGGTGAGCATTGCCGGGAGCGCAAGGTTTTTCATATCGCCTATTTTGGCCGGAACGCTGCTTGCAGTCAGCGATATTAAATTATTGCTGGCAATCGACATCTGTACGTTTTTTCCAACGGTGATAGGAGCGGCAATGGTGAAGCGGGAAATTGGGGAAGGAAGGGCGACCCCTATGACGGACTGCAGAGGAGAAGGATATCCGGAAAAGGGAGAAAGAGAATCATTCGGGGAGAGTTTAAAGCAGGGATGGAAAGCGATCGCAGGGCGACATGGCATTTTGGCCCTAGTTACAGTATCCGCTCTGATTACTTACTTTATGGGTACGTTCCAGACTTTGGCGCAGCCTTTGATCCTTGATTTTGCGGACAGCGCTGCTTTGGGAATCGGAGAGACGATCTGCGCGTGCGGCATGCTGGCTTCGGGCTTGTTTTTGGGAATAAGGGGAATTAAAAGAGGATATGTAAAAAAATTAAGTGTTTCCTTATTTGGCGCGGGAATCGGCATGGCGGGATTTGGAATTCGGGAAAATTTTTTTTCTATCTGCTTGTTTGGCATTCTCTTTTTTGCGATGCTGCCTTTTGCTAATAATTGTCTGGATTATTTGGTCAGGACGAATATACCGGATGAACTTCAGGGACGCGCGTGGGGAGTCATCGGTTTTATTTCGCAAATCGGATATGTAGTTGCTTATGGTACTGCGGGAGTAGCGGCAGACAGGGTTGCGGTTTGGTTCCGGCTGAGTATCGGCCGGGGAGCAGCGTGGGTTATTATAACAGCGGGAGGTTTGCTGTGCATGACGGCACTGTTGTTATATGCGTTAAAAAGTGTGAGAGGGCTGGAAAGGAATTCGGATGATTAAAAAACTGGTGTGGAATGATGTGAAACAGAATAAACTGCTGGCCGGAGCAACGGTATTTTTTATGGGTGTTTCTGCCATGCTGTTTGCCCTTACAGCATTGCTTTTCTTCCATCTGATGGGAGCGATAGATGACCTGATGGATAGGGCGAAAGTCCCTGATTATATGCAGATGCATACGGAAGGCGGCATTTTGCAGGGACAAGACGGCGCTGCTATGGAGCGAAACGCTACTATGAGATCAGAACTCCGCTCTTTTGTCTCAACCCATGGAGAGGTGGATAAATGGCAGATTTGCGGTTTCCTGAACCTGGATAACAGCCAAATAGTTCTTGGAGGCCGTTGTCTTGCGGATAGCACGCAAGACAATGGATGTTCTGTGCAAGGGGAGCATTTTGACTATTTATTGGATACGGAAAATGAAATGCCGGAGGTTTTGCCGGGGGAAGTCTATGTTCCGGTCTGCTACCGCGCGATGTATGACCTGGCAATTGGCGATACGATGGAGATCGGGAGCCAAAAGTTTGTTATTGCCGGCTTTATCCGGGATGCGCAGATGAATTCCATGATGGCTTCTTCCAAACGATTTCTCGTAAATGAAATGGATTATGAAAAGATAAAAAGATCCGGCAACGCTCGGGAGGAATATTTGATTGAGTTCCTGCTCCATGAAGGCGCGGATATCAGTGCTTTTGGAACGGCATATGCAGCAGAGGGGCTTCCCGCCAATGGGCCGGCGGTGACAAGGCTGCTGGTTCGAATGATGAATGCTTTATCGGACGGAACAATGATCGCTGTCTTTTTTCTTGTCAGTGTTATAACATTGCTGGTCTCTTTGCTTTGCATTCGGTTTATATTATCTTTGCAAATGGAGAGGGATCGGAAAGAGGTAGGTATGTTAAAGGCTCTTGGCATAGGAAAAGAAGAGATTCGCAGAATTTACTTTGCAAAGTATTTTCTCTTTTCTGTCTGCGGGGGGCTGTCCGGCCTTCTGGCGGCATTTGTCTTAAAATCGCCTTTGGCCGGACAGATGAAAGAACTATACGGTGTATCGGAGGGCAGATGGCAGACGGCGGCGCTGTCTTTAGCGGCTGTATTTTTTACGGAAGGGGTTATCCTGCTGTCCGTCCTGCGTTCCCTGAAAAGGATGGACGGATTGACAGTTCTGGAAGCGCTGCTTTTGTCAGAAGAAAGGCAAAACAGCAGAGGACGTTACGGGATTATTGGCCTTGTGGCCGCATCGTGTACTTTTTTAATTTTTATATCCCAGAGTTTATATAGCACGATGGCCGATCCAGGCTTTGCCACTTATATGGGGATCGGGGATGGGGAGATACGAATGGATGTACGGCAGACAGAGGACATTCCTGTGACGACAGAACGAATTGCTTTTGCTTTAGCAGAGGATGCAGAGGTTGAAAAATATGCGGTCTTATGCACCAGATCCTGCGCAGCGGTTCTGCCGGATGGACAGATGGTGAATTTCACTGTGGAAACAGGAAATCATAATATATTTCCAGTGAATTGCCTGGAAGGGAGATTGCCCGAAAATAAAAAGGAGATCGCGCTTTCTGCCATGAACGCGGAAGAACTGGGATTGTCTGTGGGAGATACTTTGCGTCTGGCAACAGAAGGCCGGGACATAGAGTATTGTGTCTGCGGTATTTATTCTGATATTACGAATGGAGGAAAGACGGCGAAAACGTGCTTTGCGGATGACCGCGCACCGGCTGTCTGGAGCGTCGTATATGTTTCTTTGAAAAAACCTGGGAAAAAGGAGGAATGGATGGAGCGGTATGCGCGGATGGGGGCAGATGTGATCGACATTGCGGACTATGTGGAAGAAACCTATGGGCAGACGCTAAGACAGCTCCACTTGGCATCCCGGGCAGCGACGGTGCTGGCAATGCTTGTCATAGCCGTGGTGGTTATGCTGTTTATGCGTTTGATCGTGGAAAGAAACCGTTATACAATCTCTTTGCATAAAGCATTAGGATTTACAAGTAAAGACATCAAACGGATTTACTTTGCCAAAGGGCTGTTGCCGGCTGCGGCGGGGGCAGCGGCAGGACTGCTGGCTGGGAATCTGCTGGGCGAAGGGCTTTGCGGAATGATATTAAAATCTTTTGGCGCAGAAGGATTTCATTTTGTAATCTCCTGGGAGTTATTGGTCGGGATACCGGCAGCGGTTCTGGGCGCGTCAGTGCCGGCGCTTTTAGCTGGTATTGCGGAAATTGGAAGGATAAAAGCATATGAGTGCTGCAATAGGCGGGAGTAAGCGGCAGAAAAAAAGTATAGATGAACGGAGGCGTAATCTGGATGGGGGATCAATTATTGAAAGTGGAAAGTTTAAGCAAAGGGCAGATACTGGATCATGTTTCCTTTGAAATGAAGGACGGCGAGATGCTGGCGGTCATGGGGCCGTCCGGCTCCGGGAAATCCACGCTTCTTTATCAGGTGGCGGGCATGGATCAGCCATCTGCCGGCAAAGTATGGGTAAAAGATACGGAGATTGCCGGATTGCCGGAGGATGAAAAGGCAAAGATACGACTGCGCCATATGGGTTTTGTTTTTCAGCAGATGAATATGATGGCAAATTTAAATATTTTGGATAATATTATGCTTCCGGCGGTACAAGCGAACAAAGGAAGAGGAAGAAAAACAAAGGCGGAATTGGAGAGGGCGGCCAGAAAGCTGATGCAAAAACTTTCGATTTCCGGCCTGGAGGAGCGCAGGGTTACGCAGGTCTCGGGCGGCCAGCTTCAACGGGCTTGTATTTGCAGAAGCATGATGAATTCGCCGGGGATTTTGGAGCGGGATGAAAGGAGAGAAGAAAAATGGCATCTGCTGTTTGCAGACGAACCCACCGGGGCTTTAAATAAAAAAGCAGCGGGAGAGGTAATGGAAGAGCTGGTTAAGCTGAACAGGGAAGGGACGGCAATTCTCATGGTGACACATGATAGCAAGGTGGCAAGTAACTGTGATCGAATTTTGTATCTTCTGGACGGCCGTATTTGCGGCGAGCTGGTGCTGGGCAAGCTGGTGCCTGGGACAGAGAAGGGGCGTGAGGAAAGGGTAAATAAGTGGTTGGCAGGAATGGGATGGTAGTGTGAAGAGAAGTTCTAAGGCTCGCACCAGTGGGTGCTTCGCCAAGAACTTCTAGGGTTCGCGATGCGAACCGCTCTTCACACTATGGATGGTTGGTGTCGCCGAGAAGCGGCATGTGGGTTAGTGTGAAGAGAAGTTCTAAGGCTCACAGCAAGGGCTGTTTCGACAAGAACTTCTAGGGTTCGCGATGCGAACCGCTCTTCACACTATGGATGGCTGGTGTCGCGGTGAGGCGGGCATGCTTCATCGGATTTTTCTTTTGATTCCTTGCGATTCTTGTCATTTTTCTTGACATAATTATTATGGGATTATATTATTTAATTAGGATAAATAAATTAATCTAATTAATGAATTAAAGCGTGTGAAGCAATAGGAGGAAATGGTATGAAGGGGAACCGCGGATATAATCAGGAGAGTATACAAGATATGAACCGAACACTTTTAATTAACCTTTTGCGGAAGGAGGGCGTTTGTGCAAGGGCTCATCTTTCGAATTTGTCTTCGCTCAAGCAGGCCACAGTCACGAATATTATGAACGATTTTATCCATTGGGGGCTGGTAAAGGAAGTAGGGTTCCTTGTGGGCAATAAGGGAAGGAGATCCATAGGGATATCGATTAATAACGATGATTTTGGCGTGTTGGGGATCCGTTTGGGAAGAAAAAACTATACGGTAGGGCTGTTTGATCTTTCAGGAAACCTTGTGGAATATAAAAGGAACGAAGTAGAACCCGGGCAGAGGCCGAGGGGGATTTTTCATCATATCAAGCGGGAAGCAAGGGATTTGATCAGTGCCGCAAAAGAAAGGAAAATCATAGCGATTGGAATGGCAATCCCCGGACCATACAGTGAAAGGAGGGGAAGGATAGAATTGATGACGGGCGTCAGCGGATGGAATGAGATTTCCATCAAAGAAGAGCTGGCAGAGGACTTCCGGCTGCCGGTGTTTGTGGAGCAGGATGCAAACGCAGGGGCGCTGGCGCAATACTGGCACAAAGAGGAAGATTATAAGAACAGCGTATTGGTATATGTGGCGGACGGGCAGGGGGTAGGCGCGGGCATTATATCCAATGGCGAGCTTTTGAAGGGAAGCATTGGCGTGGCAGGGGAAATCGGCCATACGACGATTGACCTTGGGGGACCAAAATGCGCCTGCGGCAATTATGGCTGTCTGGAAAACTATTGCTCTTCCATCGCATTTACCAGAAAAGTGAATGAGGCGCTTAAGCCGGAACGGGAATATAATTTTCAGGAAGTTGTCCAGATGGTAAGGGATGGGGACCAAACCGCCCTAAGGATATTTTTGGAAAGCTGCGACTGCCTTTCGGTGGGCATCGTGAATATTGTAAACAGTTTTAACCCGGCTTTTATCGTAATCGGCGATGAAATGGCGCATATTGAACCGAATATTATGCTGCAAAGAATCAGGGAGAACGTGAAAGAAAGAGTGTTGCCGGAAATTTACGGCAATATGGATATTTCCATGAGCATAGTCCGTAATGATTCTATGGTACATGGAGCGGCGATTGTAGCGATTATGGATGTATTTGGAAATCCGGCAAAGTATTTTGAATAAAAAATGATGGGCAGCCACGAAGGTGGCTGTTTTTTTGTGCGTTTTGATGGAAATATTTAAAAAAGAAGAAAAGAAAAAATACATATTGACAAATAGGACTGTGTGAGATATTATATATTCATCTTATTTATTAATTGAATTAATAAATAAATCGAATAACAAATTGTGGAAAAGTTAAAAAGGAGGGAACAGAAGATGAAGAAAAAAGTATTAAGCGTATTATTAAGCGCAGTGGTAGCCGCAGCTTTGCTGACGGGGTGTGGAGATAAGGCATCCGAAAGCAGCAGCGAATCCGCAGCGCCTGCCCAGGAAGAACAAAGCGAGCCGGAAGCGGCAGAAGCAGCGAACCAGTCCGATGCGGCGGAAGCGGAAGAACAGGCTGGAGAGGCGGAGGCAGCAGAAGAAGGACTTACGGCAGAAACGGCTATGCTGGTATCCGCAACGGGGCAGGTAATCGAGCCTAAAAACGGGGAGCATTATAAATTTGGTTTTACGGAGATGAGTGCGGGTTCCTTCTTTGACGCCTGCTATAATGGCGCGGCAGAAATCGTGGAAGCAAACGGCGATGAGATTGTCCACGTGGAAGGCAAGGCGGACAGCGCATACCAGCTGGGGGTTGTCGAAGACTTTATTGCGCAGGGATGCGATGTGGTATTTTACAATCCTTCGGATGCGGCGGCCAGCGCTGCGGCGGTAAAAGCATTGAATGATGCGGGCATTCCGATCATTAATTTTGACTCTGCGGTCAGCGACCTTTCCAAAGTAGATTGCTTCGTTGTGAGCGACAGTTATTCCTGCGGGCAGATTGCAGGGGAAGAACTGGTAAAGAACCATCCGGAAGGCGGAAAGGTGGCAGTTCTCGATTTCCCGGCTTCGGCGGCGGCGACAGACCGTGCAAACGGTTTTATCGATACCGTTACGGCAAATGGCTTTGAAGTAGTGGCACAGATGGACGCAGGAGCAAAACCGGAAAAGGGTCTTACCGTTATGGGGGATCTGATCCAGGGACACAGCGATCTGACGGCAGTTTTCTGTATTAACGATGAGTGTGCGCAGGGCGCTTATTCGGCCATTACGGCGGCACAGGAAGATATTGAAATTTACAGTGTAAATGCAGGGCCGGAGGCAAAGGCTGCTATGGCGAAAGATGGAAAGGAAGGCATTTGGAAGTGTACGGCGGCACAGAGTCCGATCGGAATCGGAAAGCAGAGCGCCGAAGTCGCATATAAGGTTTTGGAAGGGGAAGAATACGAGACAAGAATTGAAATCGCATCCTTTGCGGTGACACCTGACAATATCGATCAGTATAAAGATTCAGACTGGCAGTAAAAATATGGACAGGCTGCTGCGCCTGCAGTTGTGCGGGCGTGCAGCGTGCCTGTTAATCACAGGATGGCGAAAGAGGAGGCTTTCATGGGTTCATTACTGGAAATGAAAAACATTAGCAAAAGCTTTTCTGGCAATAAAGTATTAAATAATGTGGATTTTTCCGTGGAAGCGGGAGAGGTTCATGCGCTTTTAGGAGAAAACGGCGCAGGAAAATCCACTTTGATGAAGATTTTAGGGGGAATATATACAAAGGACAGCGGAAGCATCTGCATAGACGGGCAGGAAGCAGGGATGCATGATGTAAGTGAATCCAGGGCGAAAGGAGTCAGCATTATCCACCAGGAGCTGATGCTGGCGCAGCATCTTACCATAGCGGAAAATATATTTATGGGAAGAGAGATCAAAAATAAACGGGGCATGGTAGACCTGAGGAAGCAGGAGCAGGAAACGCAGAAGTTCCTGGATCAGTATGGAATGGATTTGCCGGCAGAAACGAGGCTGGATAAACTGACGATTGCAAAACAGCAGATGGTGGAAATTATTCGCGCGGTTTCTTTCGGCGCGAAGATTATTGTCATGGATGAACCTACCTCTTCTTTATCGGATGCAGAGGTGGAGATTCTCTATGGGATGATCAGGACATTAAAAAAGAAAAATGTAGCGATTATATATATTTCCCATAGGTTGAATGAATTATACGATATTACGGACAGGATTACCGTTTTGAGGGACGGGGAATATGTAGGCTGCGTCGTAACAAAGGAAACGGAACGGGCCCGGCTGATCAGTATGATGGTAGGCAGGGATCTGGCAAATTATTATACGAAGACGGATCATGTGGCAGATGAGGTTGTGTTGAAAGTGACAGGCTTGTCTGATGGAAATAAAGTGAAGAAAGTAAGTTTTGACCTCAAAAAGGGGGAAATACTGGGTGTTGCGGGGCTGGTAGGCGCTGGAAGGAGCGAAACCATGGAATGTCTGTTCGGACTGACATCCAGAAAAGCCGGGACGGTGGAATATAAAGGAAAAGAGATTAATTTTAAAAACCCAAGGGAAGCCATGAAAGAAGGATTCGGTCTTGTGCCGGAAGACAGAAAACAGGAAGGGCTGTTCTTGCAGTCGGATATCCGCTTTAATACAACAATCAATGTGGTAGACCGGTTTTTGAAAAAATTGGTCTGGAACCGGCGAAAAGAAAACCAGATTGTTTCGGAAAAAATAGAAGACATGCACATTAAGGCGACGGGCGCATCCCAGACGGTGTCCAAGCTCAGCGGAGGAAACCAGCAGAAGGTGCTGATCGGAAGATGGCTCTGCTCCACAAGCACTGTTTTGATCCTGGATGAACCGACCAGGGGCGTGGATGTGAAGACGAAAGCAGAAATATATGCGCTGATCGATCATTTGGCGGCAAATGGAATCTCGATTATTATGGTTTCCTCGGAACTGCCGGAGCTGATCAATATGAGCGACAGAATTATGGTGATGAGCAATGGCTGCAGCGCGGGAGTCCTTGAGAGGGACGAGTTGAGCCAGGAAAATGTGATGACGCTGGCTACGGCGGAAGTGGGCGCATAAGAAGACTGAGAGAAAAGCATGGAGGTTGGCATGGAAAGAGAGAAAGTAAGAGAAAACTGGTTTTCATCCTTTGGAAAAAGTGTGTTGGGGGGGATTAAGTCAAATGGAGGCATTATCATTGGGCTGGCCATTATTTGCCTGATTTTGGGGGTTATGACCGATTCCTTTTTGACAGTCAGGAATTTTACCAATATTATGAGGCAGATTTCCATTAATGTGATACTGGCATGCGGCATGACGATGGTGATTATCTTGGGCGGCATCGATTTGTCCGTAGGTTCCATCATAGCGGTTTCCGGCTGTCTGTGCTGCGGCCTGATTACGAATACGGGAGTCCCTGCTGCCGCAGCCATTCCGATTTCGATTCTGGCAGGGACGCTGGTGGGGATTTTTAACGGATTTGTAGTTTCCAGAACGACGATCCCGCCCTTTATTGTCACGCTGGCCATGATGAATATCGGCAGGGGGTTCGCCCGGATCTATACGAAAGCGACAACGATCCTGGTAGACGATGAGCTGTTCACTTTTATTGGAAGCGGCACGGTATTGGGCGGCATTCCGATCCATATTATTTATATGATCGTGGTGATTACCGTATCAGCCCTGATTCTGAACAGAACCAGGCTGGGAAGAAATATATATGCGGTGGGCGACAATAAACAGGCGGCATCGTATTCTGGAATTAATGCAAAAAAAGTAACAATGACTGTATTTGTGATTATGGGATTTTTTGCGGCTTGTGCGGGGATTATCAGTTCCGCCAGAACCTTTTCCGGCCAGTTTAATGTAGGGGAAGGGGCGGAAATGGATGCGATCTCGGCCGTTGTATTGGGCGGGACGAGCATGAGCGGCGGGATCGGACACTTGAGCGGGACGATCATCGGATGCGTTGTCATCGGCGTTCTGAATAACGGCATGAATATTCTGGGCATTGACTCTTCCTGGCAATATGTGGTAAAAGGAGTTGTGGTACTGCTTGCTGTATTTATTGATTATTTTAAGAAAATCAGAGAATAAGGATGGGAAAGGATAAGATATGTCAGTTATTTTAGGTATCGACTTGGGAACTTCCAGCGTAAAGGCAATGCTGCTCGACAGCATACAGGGGGTTCTGGAGGTGGAATCCGGTGGATATGACGTGGAAATACCGAAGGAAGGTTATGCGGAACAGGAACCCGAAAAATGGTGGGAAGAGACAAAAAAAATTATTTTAAGGCTGAGGGAGAAGAACGGGGAAGCATTCGGGCAAATTGCGGCGATCGGTTTTTCCGGCCAGATGCATGGGATCGTTCTGACGGATGAAAAGGGAACTCCGCTGAGGCCGGCCATTCTCTGGCTGGATCAAAGATCAAAGAAGGAATTGGAGGAGATTTACCAGAAAATAGATCTGGAGAAAATGGGGAATGTGTTGAGAAACAGGGTCTATACCGGCTTTGGCTTTCCGTCTTTGATGTGGGTCAGAGAGCATGAGCCGGAGATTCTTCAAAAAACCCGGTGGATTATGATGCCGAAGGATTTTATTCGCTATAAGATGACAGGAAAGATTGCTTCTGATGTCACGGATGCTTCTTCCACAGCGATTTTTCATACGGCGGAAAGAACATGGGCCTATGATATGATCCGGGAATTCGGGCTTCCTTTGGAAATCTTTCCTCCTTGCGGGGAGTCGATGGAAATTGCCGGTTATGTAACAAAGAAATGCGCGATGGAATGCGGGCTGAAGGAAGGGATCCCGGTTGTTTACGGGGCCGGCGACCAGCAGGCGCAGAGCATTGGCAACGGTATCTGTGAGGAAGGGAAGATCATATGCAACATTGGGACGGGCGGCCAGATTTCTACTTACATAAAAGACCCCATTTATGACAAAAAACTTCGGACCCACACTTTCTGCCATTCCATCGATAAGGGATATACGATTTATGGGGCGACTCTTTGCAGCGGAATGTCTTTGAAATGGTTAAAAGATAAAATATTACAGATCGATGATTTCGACCAGCTAAGCAAGATGGCAGGGGAAATCGCGCCGGGAAGCGAGGGCCTTATTTATCTGCCTTATCTGACGGGAGAACGCACGCCGCATATGGATCCTTGCGCAAAAGGGATGTTTGCCGGACTTACGCTCAGGCATGAGCGGCGCCATATGGTGAGGGCGGTCATGGAAGGGGTTACGATGAGCCTTCGGGATTCTCTTACGATTTTTCAGGAACTGGGCATAAAATGCGATACGATCATTGCCTCGGGCGGAGGAGCCAGAAGTCATGAATGGCTTCAGATGCAGGCAGATATTTTCCATAAAAAGGTAGTTGTCTGCGAGGTCAGCGAACAGGCATGCCTGGGGGCATGTATTCTGGCAGGGAGCGGATGCGGCATTTTTGCTTCTGTCAAACAGGCGACCGAGCAGTTTGTATCGTTCCGGGATAAGGTTTATGAACCGGATTCCAGGTATGAAAAGCTTTACGACAAACAATACGAAAGGTTCCGGGCGCTTTACCGGAATAACAGGGAATGGATGGTGAATGAATATGGAAAAGATAATTCTGGATACGGATATCGGCACGGAGGTGGATGACGCGATTACGTTAGCTTATCTTCTGGCTAATCCCGAGGCCGAACTGCTGGGGATTACCACGGTGGCGGGGGAGGCGGTGGAGCGGGCAAAGCTTGCCAGCGTTCTATGCAAAATAGCGGGGAAGAAAATTCCTATTTATCCCGGCTGCGAAAATCCGATCCTGGTTCCCCAGATAGAACTTTATGCGCCCCAGAAAAAGGTTTTGGAGAAATGGGAGCATGAGAAGGAGTTCCCGGAAAACAGGGCGGTAGCATTTATGCAGGAGATGATCTACAAGCATCCGGGGGAGATCACCCTAGTCTGCATTGCGCCGCTGACGAATGTCGGCTTGCTGTTCGCCATGGATCCCAAGATCCCCTCTTTGCTGAAACGGATCGTCCTGATGTGCGGCTCGCCTACTTATACGAGGTACGACGGCACTTCGGAAACGATGAGCGCCATGGAAAAAAGCGACCTGATTGTTTTGGGCAGCAAAGGGGTTCTGGAAAACAATGCGCTGATCGACCCCCATGCGACGAAATTGGTTTATCAGGCGGCGGTGAAGGAACATATGACTTGCGGCTTGAATGTGACGAGCAGATTGGTGATGAAGCCGGAAGAGGCGGAAAAGATATTTCATCATCCATTGCTGGAGCCGGTATTGGACATTGCAAAGGAATGGTTTAAGGATGAGGAGCGGGTGACTTTCCACGACCCGCTGGCTGCAGTTTCTCTTTTCCATGAAGATGTATGCCGGTTTGAAAGGGGGAAGCTGGCTATTGAAACGGACAGTAGGCTGCTTTCGGGCTTTACCTATTGGAGGCCGGATGAAAATGGGCCGCACCAGGCGGCTATGGATGTGGATAAGGAGCTTTTTTACCAATATCTTTTTGAGGTGTTTCGATAGAAAGGAGAGAGGGAATGAAGTACGGAATTTACTTTGCTTATTGGACAAAAGAATGGTTTGCGGATTATAAAAAGTATATGGATAAGGTATCAGGGCTTGGATTCGATGTGATGGAGATATCCTGCGCCGCATTGAGGGATGTTTATACGACAAAAGAGCAGATGGTCGAGCTTCGGGAATATGCGAAGGAAAAAAATCTGATATTGACAGCGGGATACGGCCCTACGAAAGCGGAGAATCTTTGCTCCGAAGATTCCGAGGCGGTAAAACGCGCGATGTCCTTTTTCCAGGATCTGCTTCCTAAGCTGCAGCTGATGGATATCAAGATTTTGGGCGGCGGTCTGTATTCTTATTGGCCGGTGGATTTTACGCTGAATCATGATAAAGAAGGCGACTGGGCGAGAGCCGTGAAAAATTTGAAAGAACTTTCTAAAACAGCGGAAGAATGCGACGTAATCCTGGGAATGGAGGTTCTGAACCGTTATGAGGGATATATTCTCAATACTTGTGAGGAAGCCATTGATTTTGTGGATGAGATTGGCAGCGACCATGTGAAAATTATGCTGGATACGTTTCATATGAATATCGAGGAGGATAATATCGCGGCGGCGATCCGCAAGGCCGGGAACAGGCTGGGGCATTTGCATCTGGGAGAGCAGAATCGGATGGTGCCGGGGAAGGGAAGTTTGCCATGGAACGAAATAGGACAAGCTCTTAGGGATATCGATTACCAGGGAGCGGCTGTTATGGAGCCGTTTGTCATGAAAGGAGGTACGATCGGCAGCGAAATCAAAGTATGGCGCGACCTGTTGGATGATACCAGCGAGGAGAGGCTGGATGCGGATGCCAGAGGGGCATTGAATTATGTAAGGCATGTGTTTGGGATTTAGGCGGAGTTTTTACACATAGAGATAATAAAAAGAATATTAATAGGAGAATGCCATTATGAGAAGAAAAGACCGAGAGGTGGCAGAGCGCAGCGAAATAGCACATATATTGGATATATGTAAAACGGCATGCATCGCTATGGCGGGCGAAGAGGGGCCTTATGTAGTGCCTTTAAGCTATGGGTATGATTGGAAAGGCGACTGCCTGGAATTATATTTTCATTGTGCGAAAGAAGGGAAGAAACTAGAAATCCTGAAATATAATAATCAGGTATGTTTTACGGTTTTTTGCGAGGGGGAACCGTTGCATGCGGAAAATCCGTGCAATTCGGGATATTATTTTTCCAGCGTGACAGGGAATGGGACGGTTGAGTTTATAGAAGATTCCGGGGAAAAGGGACTTGCCTTGCAGAAAATGTTTGCGCATCAGACAGGAAGAACGGTTGTATTTACGGAAGCGCAGATCAATTCTGTATGTGTATTTAAGATTGTTTCTAAAGACTATATAGGGAAACGGAAAGTCCGGGGTTAAGATTTGGCTTTTTTTATAAGAAAGCTGTTTATGGCTGTTAAAATATGATATATCCGCATATGCTAAAAATGTAATTGTATTTTGTATGAGTCTGGTGTAAAATATAATTATAAAAGCTGTGAATCAGCGGTGGGTTGACACCTAAAATCTGATACCTTTTCCGAACGCAGGTGTCGGAGGCTGGCAGGCAGCGGAAAAACCTGTTATTTTTCGGACACAGGTGCCGAAGGTTGGCAGACAACGGAAAAATCAACCATGAGAAGGGAGTGCTTTGTGCTGCGGCATAGACATTCCCTTTTCTAAATCATATGATTAAAGGATATGGATATGGACAAAAGAAGGGCAATTCAGGTCATGACAAGGGCTGCGGCATTATATCATGCAAATCTGGAGGATCAAAAAGTGATTTTTCTTTATGGTGTGCCTACGGAGGTCAGGAAGCAGTTACAAGCAAAAAGTGGAAAACTGTTTTCTATAAAAGGCTATGAAGTGGCATTTCACCGATATAATTTCCTTCATCTGACAGGGGTAAGGCCGAATAGTTCCAGTGTTGCTTCTGCAATTCATTTTTTTGAAAAATGTCTGGATAACCGTTTGATGCTGGAGGATTTCAGCTTTTCAAAGGATGGTTCTACGGTTCAGAAATTAGATATCTTGGAAAATATGATGGGGATTAAGCAGAACGTGACAATGATTGGGGACTTTACGGACAGGGGGCCGAAATTGTTTACGGAAAAAGTAGCAGGCAATGTATGTAGCTGTATTGGTTTTGTGAAGGATCGAAATACAAGGCTGAATGTTCCGAACACACTTCTGAAAAAGGATATTAGGGATGTTACTGCGTATCCGATGCAGAAGATCTATGCTGTCCTTTCCAAAAGTTACACGGCAGAAAGATATTCTGTACTGGAAAAGGTGGATAAAGGGATAGACATAAAAAAGTGTTTTTTTACGGAAGAGATAGAGAAGAGATTGGAAAGGGGAGCATTTTAAGGCAGCAAAGTTCGAATCATCCCAGGCATTCCGATGACGGCAGCCGGTTTTCGGAAAAGATGGGGAAACGAAAAGTCCGGGGATAAGAATGGGAACCACAAGAATATGGACATATTTTTCCGTGTAGGTTAAACTATAAGAAAGTCATACGGGGTACGGGAATGAAGTATATGCAGAATCTGGCGTTGATAGCAGGAATTTTCTTTCTTTTTTATTTCTTGGGAGTAAAGATATCGGGAGGTTATGGAACGAATTTTTATTTGATCTGGCTGGTCATGGGGCTGGCTTTGGTTGCATGGGCGGTATGCATGAAAAAGGGAATTCTGATTCCCCATATTCCAGTATGGATCAGGCGGACTTTTTTTCTGCTGGCATGCATGGGATGCCTTTTGTTTGTGTTTGTGGAAGGGCTGATCTTGAGCGGGTTTGCGGCAAAGGGAGAGGCGAGGCTGGATTATATCATCGTGCTGGGGGCGCAGATGAAAGCAAACGGGCCGAGCCGCGTGCTGCAGATGCGACTGGATACGGCATATGATTATTTGGTGGAGAACCCTGGGACAATGGCCATTGTATCCGGGGCCCGGGGAAAGGACGAGCATGTCAGCGAGGCACAGGGGATGTATGATTATCTGGTAGAGAGGGGGATTGCGCCGGATCGGATTTTGAAAGAGGACCAGTCACGCAATACTAGCCAGAATATCGACTACAGCAGCACTTTTTTGGACAAAGAAAAGGATTCGGTGGGGATCGTGACAAATAATTTTCATATTTTCCGAGCGACGCATATCGCGAAAAAGAACGGTTACAAGTATGTATGCGGGATTGCGGCACCGTCGGAGCTGCTGCTCCAAGGGAACAATATGTTGAGGGAATTTGCGGGCGTGATGAAGGATTTTCTGGTAGGAAATCTTTGAGCGGCCGTTGAAAGGAATAGAAGCGGAAAAGAAAGATAGGAGGATGCGTATGGCAAGGGAAGAGCTGGAACGGTTGAAGAAATGGGTTGAGGAGAGCGATAATATTGTTTTTTTTGGAGGGGCGGGGGTTTCGACGGAAAGCGGGATACCGGATTTTCGGAGCGTGGACGGCTTGTACCATCAAAAATATGATTATCCGCCGGAAACGATATTGAGCCATACCTTTTACAGAAAAAAGCCGGAGGAGTTTTATCGGTTTTATAGGGATAAACTGATCGGATTTGAAGCAGAGCCAAACCAGGCGCATAAGAAGCTGGCCCAATGGGAAGAGGAAGGCAAGCTGAAAGCTGTGATTACACAGAATATCGATGGTCTGCATCAGGCGGCGGGAAGCAGGAAGGTATTGGAGCTGCATGGTTCCACGCTGCGCAACTATTGCGAGCGATGCGGGAAATTTTTTGGCGTGGATGATATCAGGAAGGCAGAGGGCGTGCCGGTATGCGATGCCTGCGGGGGACCGGTGAAGCCGGATGTGGTATTGTACGAAGAGGGGCTGGATCAGCAAGTATTGTCGGAGGCGGTACAGTTTATAAGGAATGCGGATGTTCTGATTATCGGCGGCACGTCTTTGGTCGTGTATCCGGCGGCGGGGCTGATTGATTATTACCAGGGCAATAAGCTTGTGCTGGTGAATAAGACGCCTACGGCGAGGGACAGCGTGGCGGATCTGGTGGTGCAGGGCGCGATCGGGGAGATTTTCGGTTCTTTGTAACGGGAAAGGGTAAACGCATGGATATTCAAGTGGGCGATATTTTGAAGCTGAAGAAGCAGCATCCTTGCGGGAGCAAGGAATGGGAGGTTTTGCGGGCAGGGGCGGATTTCCGCTTAAAATGCACGGGGTGCGGCCATCAGATTATGATAGCCCGCAGGGCTTTGGAAAAAAGTGTGAAGGAAATCAGGCAAAAACCTTGAAAATGCTTGCTTTATATGGTATGATACTAATTCGTGATATATTTTTAATTCCTTGTTCCTGATGATTTCAGGAGCCAGAGACCAAAAGGAGGTAACGCACATGAACAAATATGAATTAGCCGTTGTTGTCAGTGCAAAAATCGAAGATGAAGAAAGGGCGGCAGTAATTGAAAAATGCAAGGCTCTTATCGAAAGATTCGGTGGACAAGTTACGGAAGTTGATGAATGGGGTAAGAAGAGACTTGCTTACGAAGTTCAGAAAATGAAAGAAGCTTTCTACTACTTCATCCGTTTCGATGCTGAAAGCACTGTTCCGGTAGAGATCGAACACAGAGTTCGCATCATGGACAATGTGATCAGGTATTTATGCGTAAGACAGGACGAGGCATAAAGAACAGGAGAATGTATGAATAAAGTAATACTTATGGGACGTTTGACAAGAGACCCCGAAGTGAGGTATTCACAGGGAGAAAGCCCATTGGCGATTGCCAGATATACACTTGCAGTGGATCGTCGTTTTAACAGGAACGGCGATGATGCCACAGCGGATTTTATTAATTGCGTAGCGTTTGGAAGAAGCGGTGAGTTTGCTGAGCGGTATTTCCGAAAGGGGATCAAGATCGCCGTAACCGGGCGCATCCAGACAGGCAGTTATACGAATAAAGACGGTGTGAAAGTATATACGACGGAAGTCGTAGTCGAAGACCAGGAATTTGCGGAGAGCAAGAATAGCTCCGGCGGCGACGGCGGTTATGCCGGCGGCAGCAATTATTCAGGAGGCAATAATTATTCAGGCGGCGGAAGGCCCGCGCCTATGGCGGCCGGTGACGGCTTTATGAATATTCCTGATGGAATCGACGAGGAATTGCCGTTTAACTGATCATAATTTTTAATTTTAGATAGGAGGCATGATTATGGCTTACAATAAAGCGGAAAAGTCCGATTCCCCGGTAAGGAGAAAAGGTGGAATACGCAGAAGAAAAAAAGTTTGTGTATTTTGCGGAAAAGATAATGTGATTGATTATAAGGATGTCAATAAGTTAAAAAGATACGTATCCGAAAGAGGGAAGATCCTTCCCAGAAGGATTACAGGAAACTGCGCGAAGCACCAGCGCGCATTGACGGTTGCGATCAAGAGGGCGCGCCATCTGGCTTTGATGCCTTATGTTCAGGAGTAGGTGCGGATTGAAGTAAAGCAGTGAGAGAGAACCGGTTATCTTTGGGATAGCCGGTTTTTTGCAAGACAGGAAATAACAGGAGCGGCGGAATGGAAGATCGGTTTGAAGACGGTTTGGATATAGATGCGGAAAGGGAAAGAAGGAGAAACCGGCGGCGGGACGAAATGAGACGGCGGAAAGAAAAGCAGAGGCGGATTCGCAAATGGCTGAGGGTGATTATCCCTGCTGCTGCGGGAATTATAATATTGCTGGCGTTTATGGCAGGAAAGGGCATCGGTAAGGCCGGCGAAGCGGGGAAGGCGCTAGAGGAAGAAGCCGGGACGGAGCAGGCTGTTTTGCAGACGGAAAAGCAGGGAGAGGAAAATATGCCAGGCGGCGTTGAAGAGGATATCCCGGGGGCGGAAACAGGGGAAACGGCTCTTCCGGGGCAGGAGGAAACGGGAGAAACGGCTCTGCAGGGGCAGGAGGAAAAGGAAAGGCCGAAATATTTTGCAGAAAAGGCAGAGGACACCCTCCAGCTGGGAGGAGATGTCGCCAGCACTTATGCGGTGTTTATCGATTGGGAAAAAGAGAGCATTTTGGCAGAAAAAAATGCCTATGTCCGAATGAATCCTGCATCGATGACAAAGGTGCTGACGCTCCTGGTGGCTGCCGAGCATATTGATGACCTGGATGATAGGGTCGAGATTACTTATGATATGACGGATTATAGTTATATGAACGGATGCAGCAATGCCGGGTTTGAGAGGGAGGAAACCGTGACCGTGCGCGACCTGCTTTATGGCACCATACTTCCTTCCGGCGCGGAAGCGGCAATGGGGCTGGCGATTTATACGGCGGGCTCGCATGAAACATTTGTGGGATGGATGAATGAGAAACTGGAAGAACTGGGGCTTTCGGAGAGCGCCCATTTTACAAACTGTGTGGGAGTCTATGATGAAGACCATTACTGCACCGTTTATGATATGGCAATGATTATGGAAGCGGCGCTGGACAATGAGCTTTGCCGCGAGGTGCTGTCGTCCCGTACCTATACGACCTCAGAGACTGAGGAGCATCCGGAGGGGATGATATTAAGCAACTGGTTTTTGCGCCGGATAGAAGATAAAGAAGTGGGAGGAAAAGTATTGGCTGGAAAAACAGGATTTGTAGAGGAGTCGGGGAGCTGCGCGACCAGTTATGGAAAGGATAAGGACGGCAGGGAATACATATGCGTTACAGCGAATGCGGAAAGCCAATGGATATGCATCAATGACCATGCGGGGCTCTATCAGCGTTTTATGGAGTAAAGGGCCGCAAAATCCGACAGAAAGCGGCTGAAAGCAACAAATAATATTGTGGAACTTTAAGGAAAAAAATGCTATACTATAAGCGATGTATTTTCTCACATTAGGAAAGGCATTATTAAATGATATGCTGCAGGGATACTAATGTAGAATCGGATGGAAAAGGAAATGGTATGAAAAACAGTATTAAATTAAAAGGCAGATTAAAGAAATATTTGCAGACATCGATATACTTAGGCATTTTACTGATCCTTGTGACATTGGGCATTTTTGTTATCGACTATAGGGCGGGACTGATTCTTGCATGCTTTGATATTTTTTATTATGCAGTGGTGTTATCCCTGTTTTTGTATAATAAGCCGATCATTATGAACGAGCTGGTCAGTTTTGCCACTCAATACGGACAGATACAAAGGAGGCTGCTCAGGGATCTGGATCTGCCCCATGCCCTGTTGGACGAGGACGGGAAGATTATCTGGACGAACATTGCATTTGAAAGGGCAGTACATAAAGAGAAAGGCTACCGCAAGTCCATTACTTCACTGTTTCCGATGGTGACAAAAGAAAAGCTGCCGGGTACGGTGGATGAAGTGGAGATGGGCGTCAGCTTTGAAGATAATGATTATGTGGCGAAAATGAAAAAGATTTCCTTAAAGGAAATGGCGCACAACAGTGATATTATTGAAGAGGAAGACTATGACGGATATTTGATTGCGCTGTATTTGTTTGATGAGACGGCATTAAAGATCGCCCTTCAGGAAGTGGATGACCAGAGCCTGGCGGTAGGGCTGATTTATTTGGATAATTATGAGGAAGCGCTGGAAAGCGTGGAAGAAGTCAGGCGTTCCCTGCTCATTGCGCTGATCGACCGGAAAGTCAATAAATATATTGCCGGAATGGACGGCATCTGCAGGAAGCTGGAAAAGGACAAGTTTTTTGTCATTATGAGGAAAAAAGCAGTTTCTTCTTTGCAGGAAGACCGCTTTGACTTGCTGGAAGATGTAAAAACGGTGAACATTGGAAATGAAATGGCGGTGACGATCAGCATCGGAATCGGTTTGGACGGCCTTACTTATGCGCAGAACTATGAATTTGCCAGAAATGCCATCGATCTTGCCTTGGGGCGGGGCGGCGACCAGGCAGTAGTCAAGACACCGCATAATACGGTATATTATGGCGGCAAGAGCCAGCAGATAGAGAAAAATACGAGGGTAAAGGCCAGAGTAAAAGCTCATGCCTTAAAGGAGATTATTACCAGCAAAGACAAAGTGATTGTTATGGGACACAGGAATGCGGATATCGACAGCTTCGGCGCGGCGGTGGGAATTGCCCGTATTGCTTCAACGCTGGAGAGAAAAGCCCATATTGTTTTAAGCGATTCGGCATCTTCCCTCCAACCCTTTATCGATATGTTCCGTAATAACCCGGACTATGACGATGATTTTATTATCAGCGGGCAGCATGCGGTGGAGATGGTGGGAAATAATGCGGTTTTGGTAGTCGTGGATGTGAATAAACCGAGCATTACGGATTGCCCGGAACTGCTCAGGCTATGCAAATCCATTGTGGTGTTCGACCATCACAGGCAGGGGACGGAAGTTATTGAAAACGCCACACTGTCGTATGTGGAGGCATATGCTTCTTCCACTTGCGAAATGGTTTCAGAAATGCTGCAATATATAGGGGATAATATTAAGATAAAGAATATAGAAGCCGACAGCATGTACTCCGGCATTATGATCGATACGAATAATTTTATGACGAAGACCGGAGTCAGGACCTTTGAGGCGGCGGCATTCCTTAGAAGGAGCGGGGCGGATGTCATGCGCGTGCGCAAGCTGTTCCGGGAAGATGCGGCGGAGTACAAAGCGAAAGCGGACGCTGTCAGCCAGGCAGAGATATACAAGAATGCGTATGCGATTTCCATATGCACAAGTGATGATTTGCCGAACCCTACGATTATAGGCGCACAGGCGGCAAACGAGCTGCTGAATATTAAAGGGATTAAGGCAAGCTTTGTATTGACGGAGTACCAGAACCAGATTTTTGTCAGCGCCCGTTCCATCGATGAAGTGAATGTGCAGATCGTTATGGAAAGGCTGGGCGGAGGCGGGCATATTAACAGTGCGGGATGCCAGATGGAGAATACGTCTCTGGCAGAAGGAATCGGGATCATGAAACAGACGCTGGACCGAATGATCGAAGAAGGGGCGATTTAATCGAAGGCGGCTATTTACGGACAGGAAGAAAGGCAAGGTTTTGAAATGAAAGTAATTTTAACAGAGGATGTAAAGAAACTGGGAAAAAAAGGAGAAGTCGTGGATGTGAGCGACGGCTACGCGAGGAACTATGTGATTCCCAAAAAGCTTGGCGTGGAGGCCAATAACAAGAATATGAACGATTTAAAGCAGCAAAAGGCATCGGAAGCCAGGAAAGCGAAGGAACAGCTGGACGCGGCCAAAGCATTTGCCGAAGAGCTGGAAACGAAAGAAGTCGTTGTCTATATAAAGACGGGCGAAGGGGGCAGGACTTTTGGCTCCGTATCGTCAAAGGAAATCGCGGAGGCGGCAAAGTCGCAGTGCGGCATGGATATTGATAAGAAAAAGATCCAGATGTCGGAAGCGATCAAGAGTCTCGGGGTATATGAGGTAGCAGTTAAGCTGCATCCCCAGGTGACAGGAAAATTAAAGGTGAAGGTAAGGGAAACGGAAGCATAGAAACGACAAGAGGACGAGAGGAAATCAAGTGGCAGCGATGGAAGAGGCGTTGCTGAAAAGAGTATTGCCGCACAGCATAGAGGCAGAGCAATCGGTGATCGGAGCCATGATCATGGACAAGGACGCGATTGTGACAGCATCGGAAATATTGGCTGAAGAGGATTTTTACAGCAAGCAGTGCGGGGTTCTTTTTGAAGCAATGGTAGAGTTGAATGATGAAGGGAAGCCGGTGGATCTGATTACCTTGCAGGACCGGCTGAAGGAGAAGGATGTCCCGCCGGAGGTAAGCAGCCTGGAATATATCAGAGATCTGATTACGGCAGTACCCACCTCCGCAAATATTAAGCATTATGCCAATATCGTATCCGAGAAGGCTATGCTCAGACGGCTGATCAAGATGAACGAAGAGATTGCCAATACTTGTTATGTGGGCAAGGAGAGTCTGGAAGCGATATTGGAAGATACGGAGAAAAGGGTTTTTCATCTGATCCAGCGGAGAAATGCGGAAGATTTCGTGCCGATCCGCCAAGTGGTCATGAATACCATGGAACAAATAGAGAAGGCTTCCCGGAATAAAGGGAATGTTACGGGCATCGCGACAGGGTTTGTCGATCTGGATTACCGTACGGCCGGCATGCAGCCGTCGGATCTGGTGCTGATCGCAGCCAGGCCCTCTATGGGAAAGACGGCGTTTGTGCTGAATATTGCCCAACATGTGGCGTTTAAGCTGGAACAGCCGGTGGCTATATTCAGCCTGGAAATGTCGAAGGAACAGCTGGTCAACAGGCTTTTTTCCCTGGAATCCAAAGTGGATGCACAGAAGCTGCGATCGGGGAATTTGTCGGATAACGATTGGGAGAGGTTGATCGAAAGCGCCGGCGTGATCGGGAAATCCAATTTGATCATTGATGATACGCCGGGTATTACGATCGGGGAGATGCGTTCCAAGTGCAGGAAATATAAATTGGAATACGGACTGAAAATGATTATTATCGATTATCTCCAGTTGATGTCGGGAAGCGGCAGAAACGATTCCAGACAGCAGGAGATTTCCGATATATCCCGTGCGCTGAAGGCGCTGGCGAGGGAACTGGAAGTTCCGGTGATTGCTCTTTCCCAGCTGAGCCGCGCGGTGGAGCAGAGGCCGGATCACCGTCCGATGCTCTCGGATCTGAGGGAATCGGGGGCGATCGAGCAGGATGCCGATGTGGTTATGTTTATTTACCGGGATGACTATTATAACAAGGATACGGAAAGAAAAGGGATTGCGGAGATTATTATAGCTAAGCAGAGAAACGGTCCGATCGGCACGGTAGAGCTGGTGTGGCTGCCGGAATATACGAAGTTTGCAAATATGCAGAAATAGAAACGATTACAAAAGAGGATTGGCCTGGACAGGCTGTCCTCTTTTTGCATTTTTTTATGGATGGGACAATCATTAGTTACTTTTTAAAACAGAGGAATAAAGGAGAGGAGAAGGAAAGCATGGAACAAACAAGGTATTTGATTTCTGATGCGGCGAAGCAGGTGGAGGTAGAATCCCATGTCCTTCGCTATTGGGAGGAAGAACTGAATATTCCGATTAAAAGGAATGAGCTGGGACACAGATATTATACATCGGAGGATGTGGAGCGTTTCAGGGAGATTAAAAGATTAAAGGAGCAGGGGCTGCAGTTGAAGGCGATTCGCATGGTGCTAAAAGACGGTAAACTTGAAAGATTAAAGATGAAGGAGATTCCAGGGAACATGGTGATTTACAGAGAACATTTGGATGACGGGAACGGGGAAAGAGTGGTCAGCGAACAGGAGAAGCATATGATAGAAATTATTGAAAAAAAGGAGCTTGCAGCAAGAGAACAGGAAGAAAAAAGCATAAGGCTTCAGATGCTGCTGCAGCATATGATCAGCGAGGCGGTAAAGGAGAGCAATAAAGAGCTTTGCGAGGATATCAGGCAGAGCGTTTTGAAAGAAATGGATTATCAGTTCCGCCAGCAGGAGGAGAAAGAGGAGGAGAGGGAAAAGGAGCGGAGGCAGCGTGAAGAAGAGCATTATAAAAGGGTGGACGAGCTTCTCAGGAGTTACAGTAAGAAGGGCAAAAGGAAGGAAAAAGAAAAGCCCCGCCGCTTTGGAGCAGGAAAAAAGCCTTCCACCGCTTGATGGAAGGCTCCGTCGTCATGTACTTTATTCCTGTGAAATAGCGCCTACCGGGCAGCCGCCTGCGCAGGAACCGCAGTCGATGCATGTATTGGGATCGATCTCAAATTTGCCGTCGCCTTCGCTGATCGCGCCCACCGGGCACTGTCCCTGACAAGCTCCACAACTTACACAAGCGTCACCAATTACGTATGCCATAATTAAATCCTCCTTATATGTGTATCCTTATTGATAAATTGTTATCAAACTCTGTATCTATTTTAATATAAAATATGTGCAAATACAAGAGGAACCTTTTAGAAAATCGAAGGAAAATTAGTCGGTTTTTATCCGCTTTGCTGCTGGCAAAATCAGTTTTCGCTGCGGCGTTTTTTGATGCCGTCCAGAATGATTTGTTTTTTGTCGATGACTTTGTTTTTATCCATAGCGGGTACTCCGGCAAGTTTATAGGCCATGCCCAGCTTTTCATACTTGGTCTCTCCCATAGTATGATAAGGAAGCACGTCGATGGCTTTTAAGTTGCTAAACTGCCCGATAAAGTATCCAAGTTCAAAAAGATACTTGTCATCGTCAGTGATGCCGGGAACAACAACGTGGCGGATCCACATGTCTATTTGCTTTTCGTTGAGGTAAGAGGCAAAAGCCAAAATACCATCGTTAGGCTGTGATGTCAGCTCCAGGTGCTTCTGGGGGTCGATATGCTTGATGTCAAGCATGACGAGGTCGGTTAAAGTCATTAAATGATCCAGTTTTTTGATCCATTCCGTATTCTGCGGTTTATAAGCGATACCGGAAGTATCGATGCATGTATGCACATTCTCTTTTTTAGCGATCGTGAATAAGTCGATCAGGAAATCGACCTGCATAAGGGGTTCGCCGCCGGTTACGGTAATTCCCCCGGTTTTATAAAAAGGCTTGTTGCGCTCGTACTGCTCAAAAATCTCTTCCGGCTCCATCATGGTACCGCCGTCCATAGGCCAAGTGTCGGGATTGTGGCAATAAGCACAGCGCATAGGGCATCCTTGTACGAAGACCACGAACCGGGTGCCGGGTCCGTCTACGGTTCCGAAGCTTTCTAACGAATGTATTCTTCCTTGCATATATTTTATCTCCTTTTGGGTGGATATTCTCTTTATTCAGTATAGCAGAAATGAAAAAAAATGCAAATTGTAATAAAAAAGCAAAGGCCGGCAGATGCCAGCCCTTTGCTTTTTGTACGTTTATAATTTCTTTTTAGATAGCTTCATGGAAAGTACGGGAAATAACGTCTGCCTGCTGTTCCGGTGTCAGCTTAATGAAGTTTACTGCATAGCCGGATACACGGATCGTCAGCTGGGGATAGTTCTCAGGATGTTTCTGGGCATCCAGAAGCATATCTCTGTTTAAAACGTTAACGTTAAGGTGATGGCCGCCTTTTGTTGCATATCCATCTAATAAGTTTACAAGGTTATCAACCTGTGCTGAACTTGTTGCCATGATAAGTTTCCTCCTTAAAATCTTTATTGGCAGACTGCGGCAAAGCGAAACGCAGAACCGCAGCCGTATGAATTAGTGGTAATCGTCCAAGCCCTGTTCCAATGTAGGAACGCTGCATGCTAACGGGGTTCTGGAGCAGTCTGTGCATCCCATCGTCTGAACGTTTTTGGATTCTTCCATAGAATTATCCGTATCCACGTTGATATGACCTACACCCTGCATCATGCCGGAGTCCAACATTTTAACGAGATCGTCGATCATTTTATTATCGTCCATAGAAACCCCTCGTTATTCCTTGTGGAAAATTATTTGTTCAAGTCGAGTTCAAGGTCGCCTGCAAATACCTGGTCTTCCTTTCCAAGAGCGCCGGGGATGATCGTGAAGGTATTGGAAATACCATCCTGAGCATCTTTGAACGGAAGTTTGGATACAGAAGATAAGGATGCGACTGCACCGTGGGTATCGCGTCCGTGCATCGGGTTAGCGCCGGGTGCAAAAGGCTGTCCTTTCTTACGTCCGTCAGGCGTGTTTCCTGTAGCCTTACCGTAAGTTACATTGGAAGTAATGGTAAGGATGGAAGTGGTGGGAACGCCTTCCCTGTAGGTGTGGTGTCTCCGAATAGCGGTCATGAATCTGTGTACAACTTCCTGTGCGATGGAGTCAACACGGTCATCATCGTTGCCGTATTTCGGGAATTCGCCGGTTGTCTTGAAGTCTACGATAACGCCGTCTTCGTCTCTGACAACTTCAACTTTCGCATATTTGATAGCGGACAGGGAGTCAGCTACGATGGAAAGTCCTGCAACGCCCGTTGCGAAATAACGTTTTACGTCTCTGTCATGAAGCGCCATCTCAGCTCTTTCATAGCAGTATTTGTCATGCATGTAATGAATGATGTTCAGAGTATTTACATATACGTCTGCCTGCCACTCAAGCATATCCATGAATTTGCTCCATACATCGTCATAGTCAAGAACATCGCCTGCAACAGGACGGTATTTCGGGCCTACCTGTTTCTTTGTTACTTCGTCCACGCCGCCGTTCAGAGCGTAAAGCAGACATTTTGCAACGTTAGCGCGTGCGCCGAAGAACTGCATTTCTTTGCCGATTACCATAGAGGATACGCAGCATGCGATACCGTAGTCATCGCCGTGGGTTACTCTCATGAGGTCATCGTTCTCGTACTGGATGGAAGAAGTCTGGATGGACATCTTCGCGCAGTATTTCTTCCAGTTCTCAGGAAGCCTTGTGGACCAGAGAACGGTCAGGTTCGGCTCCGGAGAAGGTCCTAAGTTGGTCAGTGTGTGCAGATAACGGAAGGAAGTCTTTGTCACCATGTGACGTCCGTCCACGCCAACACCGCCGAGGGATTCTGTCACCCATACCGGGTCGCCTGCAAAAATCTGGTTGTATTCCGGTGTACGTGCAAACTTGATGCAACGCAGTTTCATAATGAAATGATCCACGAATTCCTGGATCTGTTCTTCTGTGAAAGTTCCGTTTGCCAGGTCTCTTTCTGCGAAGCAGTCGATGAAAGTGGATGTACGTCCGAGGGACATAGCCGCACCGTTCTGCTCTTTTACTGCGCAGAGGTATCCGAAATAAGTAGCCTGGATTGCTTCTTTTACGTTAGTAGCCGGTTTGGAAATATCGCAGCCATAAGAAGCAGCCATTTCTTTCATCATTTTAAGGGCGATCATCTGCTCGGAGAGTTCTTCGCGGAGACGGATTACTTCATCTGTCATAACGCGTCCGGTGGAATCCTTCTGAGCCTGTTTGTCCTGGATCAGGTAATCAATACCGTACAGAGCCACGCGCCTGTAGTCGCCGATGATACGTCCGCGGCCATAAGCATCCGGAAGACCTGTGATGATATGGGAGGAACGGCAAGCTCTCATTTCCTGGTTGTAAGCGTCAAAGCAGCCTGCATTGTGTGTTTTTCTGTGTGTGGAGAAGAACTCACTGATCTCAGGGTCTACTTCGTAGCCGTTGTCGGAGCAAGCTTTCTCTGCCATACGGATACCGCCGTAAGGCTGTAAGGAACGTTTGAAAGGAGCGTCTGTCTGGAAGCCTACGATCGTCTCTTTGCTCTTGTCCAGATAGCCGGGGCCATGGGATGTGATAGTGGAAACTACTTTGGTGTCCATATCAAGAACGCCGCCTGCTTCACGCTCTTTCTTCTGCAAGTCGAGAACCATGTTCCATAAATCTTTTGTGTTCTGTGTAGGCGCTGCTAAAAAGGATTCATCCCCTTCATAAGGATGATAGTTTCTCTGGATGAAATCACGCACATTGACTTCATTTTCCCATTTGCCGCCTACAAAATCTTTCCATTCTGGTCTCATTTTGAATAAGCCCTCCTATTATTAATTATTTGGTTAATATGACACTAATCCTGTATCCTCATTATAGTATTAAGACGCGGATAACGTCAAGCGACGGCGTGTACTTTTTTCTGTACATTCGGTATGTTTTCGGCATTTTTTATATTAAATTTTTGTGAATTTTATGATAAATGGAAAAATCATAATGTATGGGAACCGGGGAGTGAAAAGCGGAGCAGCAGATGGGGGGCTGGGGATAGGTCGAAGACGAAGGGCGGGCAGGGCAGAGGGAGTTTTCCGCTGGAGCTTTCGATCAGATTTCACTAATAAAATGGGTGAATCTTTGGAACCGGCCGGGTCGAAAGCAACGGACATCCTGTCCTGTGCTTTCTGAAACTGCCATCCATGGCAGTTTCACCCTGGGTAATCGAACCATTTTATAAGTGAAATGTCTGATCGAAAGCAACAGCCGGAAAACTCCCTCTGCCCTGCCCGCCCTTCGTCTTCGACCTATCCCCAGCTTCCCGTCTACCGCTCCGCTTTTCACTCCCCGGTTCCTACTTTCTGCCGGTCATGACATTTACAAAAATTGATTTTCATGAGTGAAAAAGGAATGGGTTGAAACGAAATGGAGAAAGTATTATACTGGTATCAGTTTTTTCATTGGAAAAAATGGGAATATTCCATACAAAAGGAGGTTTAGATATGGCAGAGATTACGAAAAATACAACGATTGGCGAGGCATTGCGGATTAACCCGGACATTGCCCCGGTACTGATGGAGATCGGCATGCATTGCCTCGGATGCCCGTCCGCACAGGGCGAAACGCTGGAAGAGGCAGCTATGGTACACGGACTGGATGCAGATGTGCTGATGGAGAAAATTGCGAACGCATAATGTTCTTTAGTCAGAAGTGCTGATATGCGGGGATCCATTTTTAAAAGCGCCATGACGCGCCGGGGACGGACAGGCTGCTGCGGCTGGGGAAAGGGCGGCGGGGTTCTCGTTTTCTGCTGTTGCGTACAATCAGCAATTTCACTTATGAAATGGTCGAAAGTGCAGGGGGAAATTGCCATGGATGGCAATTTCAGGAAAAGGGGGCATGGATGCCCCTTTTTTCCGCCCCGGTCGGCTGGACAATCTTTGACCATTTCATTAGTGAAATCTGATTGGAAGCCCCAGCAGAAAACGAGAACCCCGCCGCCCTTTCCCCAGCCGCAGCAGCCTGTCCGTCCCCGGCGCGTCATGGCGCTTTTAAAAATGGATCCCTTACCCTTCCAATACCCCCTTATGCCGACTCCATACTTTTCATCATCTGCCTTACTGCTTCAAAAAGATAGGGCTTCAATTCATTGATCGGTACCGGGTCGTTGTAAAGAATGCAGCTGAAGCAGGTGGCATTGACCAGTTCGATAATCATAAATACAAGAACCTCCGGGTTCTTGTATTTTTTTTCGGATTGTTCAAACACAGAGGAATAAATGTTATAAAAATCGATATCGGCCGCGCTGGAATAGAGGAGTTCATTTTTAAAGACTCCCCAGCTTAAATTTTTGGAAATAAAATTCAGCAGAGATTTATTTTCGGTGAATTGGTCGATGATATTGTCGATAAGGAAGATAATCTTCTCGTCCAGGGCATCGATGCCTGTCTGCTGCAGGGCATTATCAGCAAGACGAAATATCTGGCTGGCCTTTTTGGCGATCAGTTTATTCCGTATGTCATACTTGTCCTTAAAATATAAGTAAAAAGTGCCTTTGGCCACTCCGGCCTGGCTGACGATATCCGAAATGGATGTTTTCTGGATTCCCTGCTTGGTAAACAGGTCGAAAGCCGTATTTAAAAGCGCATCTTCTTTTTGCTTCTTGTTATTGTCTATTTTCCCCATGGGTTCCCTTTTCCTTCTGTCGATTGAGATATTTTTCTGACACTATTATAAAATAAGGCGGCGGCGAAAGGCAATGGGTTTTGCAGTTTACATTTTTTTTATAATTTTTTCCTTGTCCCAATATTGACCATTAGTCATTTTTGTGATATACCATATTTAACACAAATGACCAATGGTCATATTTATAGTTAGAAAGGTATAGGTCAGGAGGGTAAAAATGAAAAAATTTGGAAAAGGAGTAGTGAAACTAAGAATACCGATTTTGATTGTCA
The DNA here is from genome assembly GCA_910585965.1 of uncultured Lachnospiraceae bacterium. Lineage (GTDB taxonomy): Bacteria > Bacillota > Clostridia > Lachnospirales > Lachnospiraceae > Kineothrix. Next base: position 150,093 of record CAJUHH010000006.1, on the reverse strand, counting down.
GTTTTCTTCTGCTCATTCCGTCCTTTTTCGGATATGTAGGAACGAGGGTCAATTATGATATTCTTTCCTATCTGCCGAAGGACATCGAGACAATGGTGGGGCAGGATATTCTGGTGGACGAATTCGGAACAGGGGCTTTTTCCATGTTTATGGCGGAGGGGATGAAGCCCAAGGAAGTGGCGGCGCTGAAAGCAGAAATAGAAGGGGTAGACTATGTGGAGAAAGTGATCTGGTATGATTCGGTCATGGATATATCCGTACCGATGGAACTGATGCCGGATGAGCTGTATGAAGCTTTTAACAGCGGCGACTGCACGCTGATGATTATTATTTTTAACGAGACGACATCGGCGGATTCTACAATGGAAGCGATAGAAGAGATCAGAAGGATCGCGGATAAGGACTGTTTTTTAAGCGGCATGTCCGCAGTGGTTACGGATACAAAGAATCTGTCCGAGAAGGAAGCGCCGATTTATGTATTTATTGCCGTGCTGCTGACTTGCATTGTATTGTCGCTGGCGATGGATTCGTATCTGGTATCGTTTATTTTTCTGATCAGCATAGGGATGGCGATTGTGTATAATCTTGGGAGCAATATCATTTTTGGGGAGATTTCTTATATTACAAAGGCGTTGAGCGCGGTGCTCCAGCTCGGCGTGACGATGGATTATTCCATTTTCCTCTGGCATAGCTATCAGGAGCAGCAAAGAAACTGCGAGGATAAGAAGGAAGCTATGGCAGAGGCGATCGGGGAAACCCTTTCTTCCGTGGTTGGAAGCTCTATTACCACGGTGGCCGGTTTTATCGCTTTATGTTTTATGAGTTTTATGCTCGGCATGGATCTCGGCCTGGTCATGGCAAAGGGGGTTGTGTTCGGGGTGGCGGCATGCGTAACCGTCCTCCCGTCCCTGATCCTTGTCATGGATAAGGCGCTGGAAAAAACAAAGCATAGGGCGCTGATTCCTGATATGAACCATATCGGAAAATTCGTGACGGGGCATTTTATCATTTTTGCATTGCTTTTTGCTGTTATTCTTATCCCGGCGATATACGGGTATCGGAACGCTAAGGTATATTACAATCTGGATGAGACTCTGCCCAAAGATTTGCAGAGCATTATAGCGAATGAAAAACTGGAAGGGGAATTTGATATGAATGCCACCCATATGCTGCTGGTGGATGCGGCGCTGCCGTCCAAAGATGTAAAGCATATGAGCGATGAGATGAAGCGTGTCCCTGGCGTGAGCTGGATTTTGGGCCTGAATGCCATAAAAGGGGCCGCGCTGCCGGATGAAATGGTGCCGGATGAGCTGAAGGAGGCCTTGAGCAACGAAAACTGGCAGCTGCTGCTGATCGGTTCCAGATACAAAGTGGCATCGGAAGAAGTCAATCAGCAGTGCGATGTTTTAAGCAGGATATGCAAGTCTTATGATCCCGGCGGAATGCTTGTGGGGGAAGCGCCGTGTACAAAAGATTTGATACGCATTACGGATAAAGACTTTAAAACGGTGAGCGTTGTGTCCATCGGCGTTATTTTCCTTATCATTGCGTTTGTTTTTAAATCGATTTCCCTGCCGGTCATATTGGTGGCAGTGATTGAAGGAGCTATTTTTGTGAATATGGGAATTCCTTTTTATACGGGGACACCGATTCCGTTTATTGCTTCCGTCGTAATCGGAACCATACAGCTTGGCGCGACGGTGGATTATGCCATATTGATGACGACGCGTTACCGAAGGGAAAGAACGGCGGGCGTAGAAAAAGGGGAAGCGGTAGCTGTTGCATGTCAGACAAGCGCAAAATCTATTGTTGTCAGCGCTCTTACGTTTTTTGCGGCGACGTTCGGGGTAGGCATGTATTCCAATATTGATATGATAAGCTCGCTCTGCACTCTGATGGCGAGAGGGGCTATTATCAGCATGGTCAGCGTTATTTTTATTCTGCCGTCCATGTTTATGATATTCGACCGAGCGATTATGGCGAACACATGGAAAGAGAGAATCAAAGAAAAAAAGGGAAAAGTAGAAGGAGGAGTAGTGTGAGAAGAGTTTCTAATCACTCGCAGCAAAGGCTGCTTCGCGGAGAAACTCTAGACTTGCTTTGCAAGTCTTTCTCACACCGAAGAACGCCTAAAATGCGGCGTTCTTCATCGGAATTTAAGTCGCAGCGAAGCTGCGGAATGGAGGTTAGTATGAGAAAAGAGAAAAAATTAGAAAGAGGAAGACGGAACGGATATTGGAAACGGAATACGAAGTGGAAAAGGGCGGTCAGCCTGGCGCTGTGCGGAACGCTGGCGATGACGACGGCGGCTTGCGGAAAGGAAGGGGAAGCCGCCGTGGCGAACACGGAAATCAATACGGAAGAGGAAACCATATTAGAACAGGCTTTGAACGGACAGGTGAAATCCCACAGCAGCAAGACGGGCAAGGAAGAAACGGTATATGTATTGGCAGATGCACAGGGAGGCGTTAACCAGGTAATTGTCAGCAGTTGGGTAAAAAACGGGGAGGGAAGCAACACGCTTTCGGATATGAGCCATTTATCTAATATAGAAAATGTCAAAGGATATGAGGGCTATACGCCGGGGGAAAACGGAAGCCTGACATGGGATGCGCAGGGAGGCGATATTTACTATCAAGGGACAACGGATAAAGAGCTGCCTGTGGATGTAAGATTATCCTATACGCTGGACGGACAGGAAATAACGCCGGAGGAACTGGCGGGGAAGAGCGGAAGGGTGACGATTCGTTTTGATTATGAAAACCGGGAAAAACAGGCAGTCGATATCAATGGAAAGGAGGAGGAGATTTATGTGCCTTTTGCCATGATTTCCGGCATGGTGCTTCCTTCCGACACTTTTTCCAATGTGGAGGCAAAGAATGCAAAACTGATTTCGGAAGGGGATAACCTGCTGGCGGTAGGCGTGGCATTTCCCGGATTGAGGGACAGCCTGGCTTTGGAAGAATTGGAAGGGGGGATGGAAGACGAAGAGAAGAGGAAAGAGCTGGAGGATCTGAATATACCGGATTACATTGAAATCTCGGCGGATGCAGTGGATTTTCATATGGATATGACGATGACGATGGCTATGAGCGACGTGCTTTCCGATATTAGCCTGACCGATTCTATTGATTTGGATGATATCAACGAATCTATGGATGATCTGGAATCCGCTTCCCAGGAGCTGATGGACGGGACTGCAAAACTAAAAGACGGGACAGGGGAGCTGAAAGATGGAACCGTGGAATTGAAGGACGGAACCGAAGAACTGAAAGACGGTGTCGCAGAATTAAAAGACGGAACGGGAAAACTGTGGGACGGCGCGACGGAATTGAAAGATGGAACCGATGAATTGAAAAAAGGAGCTTCCGATCTGAAGGACGGAACGGGACAGCTGGCCGGCGGAACCAGCGATTTGAAGGCAGGAGCGGATACGCTGAAAGGCGGAACGCAGGAGCTGAAGGAAAAATCAGGAGAACTGGAAGCCGGGGCAGGAAAGGTGGACGCTGGAGCCGCACAGCTGACGGCGGGAAGCAAGGCGCTGGCAGAAGGAACAAAGGCACTGGCAGAAGGAAGCGTGGTATTGGATGCGGGGGCTGCCCAGATACAGCAGGGGCTGGCTTCGGTGGATATGGCGATTGGAGCTATGGTAACGGCGTGCCAGGGAGCCGACGGAAGTATGGGGCTTATGGAAGGAAGCCGGTCTTTGACGGAAGGAATTGTCGGCCTGGATACCTTGATGAATCGGTATTTCGAGATGTATGAGGCAGATATCAATGGAAAAATAGAATCGCTTCGGCAGATGGCGGCAGAAGCGGGCGCAAGGAAAGCACAGGCCCAGGAGGGGCTGGACCAGGCGCTGGAACGCCAGCAGGAAGCGGAAGCGGCGCTGAATGCTGCATGTGTGCCGGAAACAAAGATAATGGAAGTAGAAGTAGAGGCGGAAGGGACAATGCCCCAGACGACAATCAGCGGTTCGGTGACAGGATACAGCATAGAACCGGTGACGGCGACGGCGGAAGTGCCGGTACAGAGCATATCGGCAGATGAGGTGCAGAAAGCGGCGCTGGATTACCGCGCGGCAGGAGAGGCGGTTGCAGCATGCCAGGCAGAAGCAGCTGCAGCGCAGGCGCAGGAAGATGCCATCCAACAGATTCTTGCACAGTACACCCAGGAACTCATGCAGTCAGGGCAGTTCGGGAGCGATGTCCAGACGGCATCCCAGGCAGCTTATATAAAATATATGAAAGAGGTGTCCGGCAATCTGGCGGCAGGGGCGCAGACAGTGCAGGCCGGGATGGATTCTTTGTACCAGGCGCTGCTTTTATTGAACGATGGGCAGTCCGGGGTTCCGGCGCTGGCAGAAGGGGCGGCGCAGTTAAAGGCTGGAACAGCAGCGGCAGTGGAGGGGACAAAAGAGCTGAAAACAGGAACAGAAGTGCTGGACGGCGGAATCGTGACATTAAAAGCGGGAACGGAAGCATTGCAGACAGGGACTGTAAAATTGGCAGAAGGAACAGGCAAACTGGATGAAGGAGCAGCTTCTTTACAAGAAGGAGCGGGCAAGCTGGATGAAGGAGCGAAAGAGCTGGATGAGGGAGCCGACAAACTGCAGGATGGAGCGGGCAAGCTGGACGACGGAGCGTTCGAACTGCAGGACGGTGCGGCGCAGCTGGATGACGGCGCTGTTAAATTGCAGGACGGTGCAAACGAACTGGACGACGGTGCGGCAAAACTGCAGGACGGTGCGACGGAACTGGATGACGGCGCCCTGGAATTAAAAGACGGAATGATTCGTTTCGATGAAGAGGGAATCCATAAGCTGACGGATCTGTTAGGCGACGATGTGGAAAAGGTGATCGACAGGATTGATGCGTTGAAAGATGCAGGCAGCCGATATAATACATTCAGCGGCTTGCCGGAAGGAACAGAGGGGAGCGTGAAATTTATATATAAAACGAACGGGATCAAAGCTGAATAAGGAGACATGGAAAAGAAAATACCTGAAAAAAAGGAGCCCCAGCATTTTGGGACTCCTTCTTTTTAAATAAATTATATCCTGCGTAATGATTGCAAAGCATTTTCCCTGATAACAGGAGAAAAATGTTCTTCCAGATATGCTTCCCCGGCGGAAACATATTTTTCTGTCTGGCCGTATTCGGATAAGATATTGCATACTTTATTGAACTCGGCCGGAGAATGGCTGCCTTTTGCGACAACCAGAATATACCGATGCGTATTTTCGTTTTTATATAAGGAGTTGCTTTCGCCATAACAGCCGGCAAGGACATGCGATATCCTTGTTACGGTGCGGATGGAATCGAAGGAGAATATCCGGATCAGCTCCTCGTCCGAAGCGGCGTTTTTTCCTTGCTTCTCTGTGTTCTTTTTGGCCTGCTTTTCCTTTGGCAGGGAATCGGAAGCCTTTTTTTCCAGCGCGTCGGCAAACTTGCCTTCGTGAATTTTCTTAAACAGATCCAGCACATCGTCGGCGCCTTCAGAAAGGCTGTCAATAACTTCATCCAGATCGCCTTCTGAATCGTGGACGGAAGGCGCGAATTTGGAGAAGCGCGTATCCAGCTCTTCCGGATCCTCCACTTTGGTGATGATAAGCACGATGCATTCTGAATTAAGAGGAATGGCTTCTATCATTAACGGAATATCTTCGGCTTCAAAACCAAATTCGAAGGATGCCTGCTGCATCATATCGCGAAACAGGTTTTTTGCTTTTTCCGTTCCGTATGCAAGTTCACTGATTTTCAATTCACGGTCGGCCAAATCTTCTCTGGTAAGTGTACAGCGAATCTGATGGTCATTTACTTTTTCAATTTTCATGTTATCACATCCTTACTATTAAGATACTGCCACCTTGTTATATTGTGACTAACCTGAACCAAATTATCCCTGAAGATAATACTTTACAGTTAAAAGTATATTATACTTTTCATAAATTTAAGTCAATAGAATTCCATCACTGTTTAAAAATTTTTAATAAAAATTCGACATTTTTTTTAAAAATCCTTGAAATATATGGAAGCCTTTGATATAATTGGTTCCACGGAATGCTTCTGGATAGTCTGTATCGGAAGGAGGCATGATAGTCTAATAGGCAGTTGTATTGTATTTTAATCTTTTCTCCCCAGTTTAGTATGGGAGAAGTCTTACAAGCTTATGTGCTTGTTCGGGAAATAAAATTTTCCAAATAATTTCACGTTATTATTATAATTCAAACAAGAAACTTCACGAATATTTTTTATGAAAAAAGGTCATTTTATTTTTATCCAAAAGAAGGCAGCTTTGGAAGATGCCGGTGTTTGGAAAAGGAATACATGTCCGGGCATTCCGTTTTTGCTTGTTGTTTAACGCCGTCAGATATTTAGTATTGCCAGATCGTCGGAAGAGTATCATTTTTAAGAAAAATATATCACGTATTTATCGTCTTCTTTTGGAGAAGCTCGGAGGCAGTCTTTTTATTCTGGCAAAACTTGGTTTGTCGGTTTCCGGCAGGGAAAACAGAGGAAAGCATGCCATAACAGGAAAACAGGAAGACCCCCTGGGCGATGGGGCATGCTGTCAAAAAAAGCTGGAAAAAGTCAAATTTTGTAATGACGGTACTTAAATAGTTTGCTATAATAAAGGGCGATTGGAAGGGAGCGGATCTATGAAGAAAAAAATAATTCCGATATTAATTGCAATCGTCCTTATTATAATAGTCGGCGGGTTCAGTGTCGGCTTAAAATTGTTGGATAAATATTCTTATTCCAAGGAGAGGGCGGATCTGGAGGAGTATTTTTCCGTAAGCGGCGGGGACGAGGCCGCTATTGTGCTTGGGGATGAGCTTGTCGGAGAAAAGGCCCGGCTGTTGGACGGAATATATTACTTTGACCTGGAAACGGTTCGAAAGTATTTTAACGACAGGTTTTACGAAGATAAAAACGAAAAGCTGTTATTGTATAGTCTGCCGGAAGATACCGTAAAGACGGAGATCGGTTCTTCCGTATATGAGCTGGAAAGCGGGGCGGTTGAGATCGGTTTTCCGGCCGCAAGGTACGAAGCGGCATCGGACGGTGAGGAAACGTTGTATGTGGCGGCGGATTATGTCCAATTGTTTGCGGATTACAGTTACCGGCCTTTTACAGGGCCGAACCGCATACAGGTATATACGGCAGAGCATGGCGAAACGGGGAAAAAGGCCAGGATCGGAAAAGACACGGCAGTTCGTTACCAGGGAGGGGTAAAAAGCCCTATTCTGGAGGACCTGGCAGAAGGCGACAGAGTCACTGTCCTGGAAGAAATGGAAACATGGAGCAAGGTGAAGACAGAGGATGCTGTCATAGGCTATGTGGAAAATAAAAGGCTGCAAGAAGACGGGGGCAGCGCGGCAGGAATCGAGGCGCAGCCTGTGGAAGAGGGAGGAGCTGTTTTCGGGCATCCTGAATTTACGAGTATTTCCAAGCCGTATAAGATAAACCTGGCATGGCACGCAGTGGCCGGTACGGCAGGAAATGATACGCTGGCAGCAGCATTAGCGAATACGAAAGGCGTGAATGTAATCTCGCCTACGTGGTTTGCACTGATTAATAATGAAGGGGATTTTTCTAATTTTGCATCGAAGGATTATGTGGACAAAGCACATGGCATGGGCTTGGAAGTATGGGGGCTGATCGATAATTTTTCCAATCCTGACGTGGATACTTATGAAGTGCTGTCCTATACGAGTAAACGGGCTTACCTGGTGGAAACGCTGGTGAATACGGCGCTGCAATATGGATTGGACGGCATTAATGTTGATTTTGAAGGGCTAAGCCAGGACACGGGGGAGCATTTTATTCAGTTTATCCGCGAGTTGTCCATTCCGTGCCGGAAAAATGGAATCGTTCTTTCGGTGGATAATTATGTGCCGATGGGATATACGGACCATTATAATAGAAGCGAGCAGGGAGTATTTGCCGATTATGTCATTATTATGGGATACGATGAGCATTATAACGGCAGCCCGGAGGCGGGAAGCGTGGCTTCCATAGGATTTGTGGAGGATGGGATAAGCAAGACCGTGGAGCAGGTCCCCGCAGAAAAGGTAATCAACGGCCTGCCGTTTTATACCCGCATATGGAAAACAGAAGGAGCCGGTTTGACGAGCGAAGCGGTAGGGATGGAAATGGCGGAGCAGTTTGCAGCCAACCATAATATGGAGCTGCGTTGGGATGAAGAAACCTGTCAGAATTATGGGGAAATTCAGGAGGGCGGAACTTTTTACCAGGTATGGCTGGAAGACGAACAATCTATAGAAGCAAAGCTGAATATCATGCAGAAATATAATATCGCAGGGGTGGCATCATGGAAGCTTGGATTCGAAAAAGCATCCATCTGGGACGTGATTGAAAAATATTTGAATCAATAAGGGAAAGTTCATTTTTCTCCGTGCTGTTTCATAAGTTTTAATTAATAATAGAAGAAACAGAGCGGTAGATCGATGATGGAGGAAAAGCAAGGTAAGGTTTTAAGGATGATAATGGCGGCAATTCTTCTTGTATCCATGTATTTTGTGGCCGGGGAGGGAGCCGCCTATGTTAATTCGGACAATGTAACGGATAAGGGACGCGCTGAAACAGAACCGAAAAGGGAGAAAATCTGTGTGGTGATCGATGCCGGGCATGGCGGCGCTGATCCGGGCAAGGTAGGAGTGAACGGTTCCCTTGAGAAAGATATTAATTTAAAGATAGCGGAAATGGTAAAAAGTTTTTTGGAAGCGGAGGATGTAGAGGTAGTGATGACCAGGACGGACGACGGAGGACTCTATGACGACGGCGCTTCCAATAAAAAGGTGCAGGACATGAAGCGGAGGATTGCCGTTATTGAAGAAGCGGATCCTGCAATCGTGGTAAGCATCCATCAGAACAGTTACCATGAAGAATATGTCCATGGGGCCCAGGTCTTCTACTATACCGAAAGCTCTGCTGGGAAAAAATTGGCGGAATTGATTCAGAAGCGCTTTGTGATTAATGTGGATCCGGGGAATAAACGGGAGGCAAAAGCGAACGATAGCTATTATTTATTGAAAAAAACTCCCTGCCCTATCGTTATTGTGGAATGCGGGTTCCTTTCCAACAGGGAAGAGGAGAAGAAGCTGAATTCGGAGATTTACCAGGAAAAGACGGCTTGGGCGGTGCATATGGGGATTATGCAGTATTTGAACCAGTAATTCACAAGACAATAGATAGAGACAAAAGTTCCAGCCTGTGGTATACTATATTAAATAAATTCAGATGGATACAAATCGAGCTATCATAGAAAAGAACAAAAGGGAGGGTGATAGTGTGAACATTGCATTAGGAAGCGACCATGGCGGTTATGATTTGAAACAGGAGATCATCCGTTATTTGGAAGGACGGGGGATCCCCTATAAGGATTTTGGATGCAGGGACAATAACTCCTGTGATTATCCGGAATTCGGGGCTGCGGCGGCCAAGGCAGTGGTATCGGGGGAATATGAGAAGGGAATTGTCATATGCACGACGGGAATCGGCATATCCATTGCGGCGAATAAGGTGAGAGGAATTCGCTGTGCGCTGTGTTCAGATACAGTTTCCGCAAGGCTGACGAGGGAGCATAACAATGCGAATATGCTTGCGCTCGGAGCGGGCATCGTGGGAACGAATCTGGCGCTGAGCATCGTGGAGGCGTTTTTGGATACTCCTTTTCCGGGAGAGGAAAAGCATCGCAGGAGGGTTGCAAAGATTGAAGCCCTGGAAGAAGAAAATATGGGATAAGAAGCAGGAAACGGCATAAGAGGACGCTCTAGAAGAATTTTTGAAGAGAAAAGGGAGGTACGACAATGGCAAAGGTAGTAATCATGGATCATCCGCTGATCCAGCATAAGATCGGCTATATCAGGAGAAAACAGACCGGGACGAAGGATTTCCGGCAGACGATCGGAGAGATAGCGATGCTGATCTGCTATGAAGCGACAAGAGAACTACAGCTTTCGGATGTCCAGATTGAGACGCCGATCTGCGAGGCTACAGTAAAGGCGCTGAAAGGAAAGAAAATGGCGATTGTCCCTATTCTCCGGGCCGGGCTTGGGATGGTGGACGGCGTGCTGCAGCTGATCCCGGCGGCAAAAATAGGGCATATCGGCTTATACAGAGATCCGGAAACGCTGAACCCGGTGGAATATTATTGCAAGCTTCCGGCGGATTGCGCGGAAAGGGAAGTATTCGTAGTAGATCCTATGCTGGCAACAGGAGGGTCTTCGGTAGCTGCTATCCAGATGTTGAAGGACAAGGGCTGCAAAAATATTCATTTTATGTGTATCATAGCGGCACCTGAAGGGGTGGAGCGGATGAAGAAAGAACATCCGGATGTGGACATGTATATCGGTGCTTTGGACGAGAAATTGAATGAGCATGGATATATTGTGCCGGGGCTTGGAGATGCCGGGGACAGGATCTTTGGAACGAAATAACAGTAGGAAGGAGAACGGCATGAAGAGAACGGATTATATTTCCTGGGATGAATATTTTATGGGGGTGGCCATGCTGTCGGGCATGCGCTCGAAAGATCCGTATACGCAAGTGGGGGCTTGCATTGTCAGTCAGGATAATAAGATTTTATCGATGGGATATAATGGTTTTCCTATAGGGTGTTCGGATGATGAATTTCCATGGCAGAGGGAAGGCGAGCCGTACGATACAAAATATTCTTATGTAACGCACAGCGAGCTGAATGCGATACTGAATTACCGGGGCGGCAGCCTGGAGGGGGCGAAAATCTATGTGTCGCTGTTTCCGTGCAATGAATGCGCCAAAGCGATTATTCAGGCCGGTATAAAAACGATCGTATACGACAGCGATAAGTATGCGGATTCTCCTGCAACGAAAGCTTCCAAACGGATGCTGGACGCGGCAGGAGTAAGGTATTACCAGTATACGAGAACCGGGCGTAAGATAGAATTGGGACTATAGCCGGCAAGGAAGCCGGAAAAGCAAGGAAGTGTTTGGGACCGGCAACAGATCAAGGGATGAGGCAGGTATGGCAAATGGGGCAGATGGGAAAACGGAATATGGCAGTGCTGCTGCTGGCGGCACTGCTGGTAGGGGTCTTCCCTGAAATAAATACGATAAAAGTACATGCTACGGAGGCGACTCGGAAGAAGCTGCAGGAAGCGGAAGACGAGAAAAAGAAAACGGAAAGCGAACTGGGCCAGACAAAAGAAGAGCTGGAAAACCTGAACGAGGAAAAAAATGCGTTGCAGGGGCAGCTGGCCGCTTTGAACGGACAGCTGCAGGAAGTGAGCAATAAGCTGGAAGAGCTGGAACGCATGATACGGGATAAGGAAGCCGAGATAGCGGCTACGAAGGCGGAGCTGGAGGATGCGAAGGAGACGGAAGAGTGGCAGTACGAATGCATGAAAAAACGGATCCAGTTTATATATGAAACGCAGGATTACATTATGCTGGAAATGATTTTTTCATCGGCGAGCTTTGCGGATCTGATAAACCGCAGCGATTATATTGAGCAGTTATCCGAATATGACCGCAAAAAACTGGAGGAATACCAGCAGACAAAAGAATTGATTGCATTGGCGGAAGCAAAGCTGGAGGATGAGAGGGAAGAGCTGGAAGATTACAAGGCGCAGGTGGAAGTGGAAAAGAGCAGCGTTTCCGGCATGGTCAGCAGGACTTCCAACAGCGTGGCAGGGAAAAAGAATGAAATATCCCAGGCAGAATCGGAGGCTCTTGCTTATGAGCAGCAATTAAAGGAACAGGAAGAGAATATTAAGCAGCTTCAGGAAAAACTGGCAGAGGAGATCCGGCTGTCGCAGCTGGCAGCCCAGTCGGCTTGGCGGGATATTTCGGAAGTGAGCTTTGCAGAGGGGGACAGATACCTTCTGGCAAATCTGATTTACTGCGAGGCCGGAGGAGAAAGCTATGCCGGACAGCTGGCGGTGGGAGCGGTAGTGATCAATCGGGTGCTTAGTTCGGTATACCCTGATTCCGTGGTGGGCGTAATCTACCAGGGAGGGCAGTTCTCGCCGGTAGGAAGCGGGCGGCTGGCGGCGGCCCTGGCAGGAGGCTCTGCGACGCAAAGCTGCTACCAGGCAGCAGATGAAGCGATGAGAGGAAATACGAATGTAGGCAACTGCGTTTATTTCCGTACTCCCATCGAAGGGCTGAACGGAATTCGCATTGGGGGGCATATCTTCTATTGAATAAATGGTATAAAAACAGGCTGTATCCATGATGGATACGGCCTGTCTTTATAGCTGTTCTATTTCATTGATATATTTTTGAAGTGTATGGAAATTGCCGCTATAAATAATCTGAAGCAGATTGTTGAGGCGGATCAGGCATTTTTGCAGAAGATCCATCGACAGAGCGCCATCAATGGAAGCGCCTGCAGCATGATCCATGTGTTCGCCTGCGGGCGATTTTATAGATAAGGCGAGTTCATCCAGATCCATCACTTTTACAAAACCATCCGGATATACAATAACATCCGCGAGAAGATCAAGAGTGGTAAGGGAATTGTCCTCGCGGCGGTATTCATATTCTACGATATCGCAATACCAGTAAAGGAGGGAGCCGTCTTTGCAGTAGAATTTGCTCACTTTGAATCCCTTTTTCAGAAAATAACAGGAATAACCGTGATGGAGATCCTTTTTTGGGCGGATGGCATTCCATTTCGTAAGGATAATATCTTCATCACAATGAAGAATCCGATCGTCTTTTAATTGAATGCATTCGTCGGGAATAATCCGTTTTCTGTAAAGAGTGGGATATGTCATACTTTTTCCTCATGATTCCTGATGAAAAACAACGGTAATATATGCCTAAATATACTCTCTGGAAGAACAAAAGTCAATGCCTGCCATAAGTTTTGCAGGGAAATCAATTTCCGTATATTTTTGCAATCTATTATGCTAGACATTGGCCTGAAAAGTGGTTATAATTATAGGCATAGATTATTTGCGCCGCCGGAAGCGGCATGGGGGTGCGCGATTGGGATATAAAAAAAATGTTTACCACGCCCTGGCGATGATTACTCAGTTCGGGATCAATATGCTGGTTCCTATTTTTCTTTGTTCTTTTTTAGGGATTTATATGGACAGGAAACTGGGTACTTCGTTCTGGATGGTGCTTTTATTTTTTGTAGGCGCTTTGGCGGGTTTCCGCAATGTATACGTGTTTGCAAGAAGGGTTTACAGCATGAAGAGCGAAAGGGATACTGCGCATGGAAGAAAAGCAGGAACTGCCAGAGAAGCAGATCGGGAAGAAAACGGGAACCATAAATAGGACTTTGCTGGAACTGCTCGCCGGAATTCTTTTCTGGGGCGTTGTCTGTCAGGCAGTCGGCGTGTGGATGGTCAAGGATAAGCCGGGATACAGCATAGGTTTGTGGATCGGCGTTCTGCTGGCACTGCTGGCAGGGACGCATATGTGGTGGGCTTTGGACAGGTTCCTCGGGTATGCAGGGGATGCCGCAGTCAAGATGATAACGAAGCATAATATCATTCGGTATGTGGCAATTGTAGTGGTAATGGCCTTAGTCATGGTCAGCGGGTGTGCGAATCCGCTTTCGGCGTTTCTTGGGCTGATGGGTTTGAAAGTAGCGGCATATTTGCAGCCGTTTACTCATAAAATATGTGCTAAATTCTATCATGAGCAATTTGGAACAGATGGATAAGGAGGTGAGGATATGGGAGAAGGGATTTTGTTATCCGCTGCGGATATTGACTTTATGGTTCATGGAGTATTTTCCTATGAATTGTTTGGGCAGACCGTCTGGATAACAACTACGCATGTATGCGTATTGATCGTTATGCTTGTCATTATCGGTTTCTGCTTTGCGGCGAACCGGGTCGTCAAACATGCGTCAGAAGTGCCGGGGACGTTCCAGAATATTGTGGAGCTTGTCGTTGAGAAACTGGATGGCATGGTCGGCGGAGTGATGGGAAAACACGCTGTGCATTTCCGCAATTATATCGGAACGATATTTATCTTTATTTTGGTCAGCAATATTTCCGGGCTGTTCGGGCTGCGGCCGCCGACGGCAGATTACGGCGTGACTTTTGCGCTCGGCATTATGACATTTGTGACGATTCATTTTAACAAGTTCAAGCATCAGAAGGTGAAGGGCGTTATCAAAGGATTATGCGATCCATGGCCGATCTGGGCGCCGATTAATATGATTGGCGATATCGCAGTGCCGATTTCCCTGTCGCTGCGTCTATTTGCCAATATCCTGTCAGGGGTAGTTATGATGGCGCTGGTATATGGGCTGCTTTCCAAGATAGCGATTGTATGGCCGGGAGCGCTCCATGTTTATTTTGATTTGTTCTCAGGGGCAATCCAGACATATGTATTCTGTATGCTGACAATGACCTATATTGCGGATGCTTGTACGACGGAAAATGGGTGAAAATTGAATAAGGGATATAAAACGATATGAAATTATGAGATGACAAAAACTCAAGGAGGAATGGACAATGGAATTTAATACTAACTTTATTTTAGGATGTTCGGCAATTGGAGCGGGCCTTGCGGTTATCGCAGGTATCGGACCCGGTGTAGGCCAGGGTATCGCGGCAGGACACGCGGCGGCGGCAGTAGGAAGGAACCCGGGCGCTAAGTCTGATGTTACTTCTACGATGCTTTTAGGCCAGGCGGTAGCCGAGACAACGGGTTTGTACGGTCTGTTGATTGCGATGCTGCTGTTATTCGTAAAACCTCTGGTGCCTTAAGGAGCCTCGGGAAAAAGATAAAAATACTTATGGAAACCTGCGTGCAGGAATCCAGGAAAGGAGGCTCACGTCTTGAACACATTAGTAGGCGCGGGTTTTGTTCTGGCAACGGAACAAATGGCCCCAAGGCTGTTCGATTTGGATCTGCAGCTGATCGCGGATGCATCTTTAATGATCATCGCCGTATTCGCGCTGTTTTTGATCGCATCCAAGCTCTTGTTTAACCCGGTAAGGGATATGATGCAGAAGAGGCAGGAGAAGATCAAAGGAGAACTGGATACCGCAGCGCATGATATGGAGGAAGCGGCAAAGCTGAAGGCTGATTACGAATCCCGGATCAGGAATATAGAAAAAGAAGCGGAAGCTATTTTAAGCGAAGCCCGCAAGAAAGCCCTTGCTAATGAAAACAGAATCATTGCAGAGGCAAAAGAGGAAGCGGCGCGTATTATTGAGAGGGCAGGGACGGAAGCGGAGCTGGAGAAGAAGAAAGCTGCTGATGATGTAAAACGCGAAATGATCGTAGTTGCATCCATGATGGCGAGCAAAGTAGTGAATTCTTCCATTGATGCCACTGTCCGTGACAGTTTGATCGATGAGACATTGAAAGAAATAGGTGAAAGCACATGGCTAAGCTAGTTTCAAAAACATATGGGGAAGCTTTATTCGAGCTGGCTGTTGAAGAAGAAAAAGTCGATGTTTTCATGGAGGAAATTACGGAAATAAGGAAGGTGCTTGCGCAGAATACGGATTTTGCCAGGTTTATGAACCATCCGAAGATTTTGAAGGAGGAAAAGCTGGAAGTTTTGGAGAATGTATTCCGGGGACGCATTGCGGATGAACTGACTGGTTTTCTTACCCTGATAGTAACAAAGGACCGTTACCATGAAATCGATGCGATACTGGATTATTTCCTTGCGGAGATCAAAAGCTATAAAGGAATCGGGATTGCATATGTGACGACGGCATCTGCGCTGAGCGACGTACAGCAGAAGGAAGTGGAACGGAAGCTTCTGGAAACCACGTCCTATCAGCAGATGGAAATGCATTACCAGACGGATGAAAGCCTGATCGGCGGAATGGTGATCCGTATCGGGGACCGTGTGGTGGACAGCAGCATAAAAACGAAGTTAAGCGAACTGACACGGCAGCTGATGAAGATACAGCTGTCATAGCTGCAGTTCGGAAAGCGATTGAAAAAAATTAAGAAAGGTGCGTACAGATCCATGAATTTAAGACCGGAAGAAATTAGTTCTGTCATAAAGGATCAGATCAAGAGATATGCCTCCGAACTGGAAGTATCCGATGTGGGTACGGTTATACAGGTCGCAGATGGCATCGCCCGCGTACATGGCCTTGAAAATGCTATGCAGGGAGAGCTTCTGGAGTTCCCCGGCGAAGTGTACGGGATGGTGCTGAATCTGGAGGAGGACAATGTTGGCGCGGTTCTTCTTGGAAGCCAGAAGAATATCAATGAAGGGGATACCGTAAAAACGACGGGCCGCGTGGTTGAAGTTCCCGTAGGGAATATGATGCTGGGCCGCGTGGTAAATGCTCTTGGCCAGCCGATCGACGGAAAGGGACCGATTCAGACAGATAAATACCGTAAAATAGAAAGAGTTGCATCCGGCGTTATCACGAGAAAAGGCGTTGATACACCGCTGCAGACAGGCATTAAGGCAATCGATGCCATGGTTCCCATCGGAAGGGGACAGAGGGAGCTGATTATCGGCGACAGGCAGACCGGCAAGACGGCGATTGCCATCGATACGATTATCAACCAGAAAGGCCAGGGAGTAAAATGCATTTATGTCGCGATAGGACAGAAGGCATCCACCGTGGCGACTATTGTGAAGACATTAGAGGAACATGGGGCTATGGCTTATACGACGATCGTAGCGGCTACAGCCAGCGAACTTGCCCCGCTGCAATATATCGCTCCTTATTCGGGATGCGCGATCGGGGAAGAATGGATGGAGAACGGGGAGGACGTGCTGGTTATTTATGATGACTTAAGCAAGCATGCGACGGCATACCGTACACTTTCCCTGCTGCTGAAGAGACCGCCCGGACGTGAGGCATATCCCGGCGATGTTTTCTATCTGCATTCCAGGCTGCTGGAGAGAGCGGCGCGCATGAGCGATGCATACGGCGGAGGTTCTTTAACGGCGCTTCCGATTATTGAGACACAGGCAGGAGACGTGTCCGCCTATATTCCTACCAACGTAATTTCCATTACGGACGGCCAGATCTACTTGGAAACCGAAATGTTTAATTCCGGCTTCCGCCCTGCTGTGAATGCGGGTCTTTCCGTATCCCGTGTAGGAGGTGCGGCACAGATCAAGGCAATGAAGAAAATTGCGGCTCCGATTCGTACAGAGCTTGCGCAGTATAGGGAATTGGCGGCCTTTTCCCAGTTCGGCTCCGATTTGGATGCGGATACGAAAGAGAAGCTGGCACAGGGCGAGCGCATCAAGGAAGTTTTGAAGCAGCCCCAGTATCAGCCGATGCCGGTACAATATCAGGTAATTATTATTTATGTAGCGACAAATAAATATTTATTGGATGTTCCGGTAGCGGATATTACCCGTTTTGAAAAAGAATTCTTCGAATTCCTGGATACCAAATATCCGGAAATCCCGAATTCGATTGCAGAAGAAAAACAGATTACGGATGAGACGGATGCCGCTCTGAAGAAAGCGATCGAAGAATTTAAAGGACAGTTTAAAGCATTTTAGAGAGGATAGGTAACGATTATGGCCTCAATGAGAGACATAAAAAGGCGTAAAGGGAGTATCCAAAGTACGCAGCAGATTACCAAAGCTATGAAGCTCGTTTCCACTGTCAAGTTACAAAAGGCAAAGCAGCGCGCGGAACAGTCCAAAGACTATTTCCACTGTATGTATGAAACGGTGGTTTCCATGCTCGCGAAAGCAGGGAACATCAACCATCCGTATCTGCATCCCGGCGATTCCGTGAAAAAAGGGATTATTGTCATTACCTCTAACAGAGGCCTTGCAGGAGGCTACAACTCCAACATCATAAAGCTGATCACGCAGGGAGGCTTTCGGAAGGATGAAGTGGAAGTGTATGCGGTCGGCAAAAAAGGAAGGGATGCCTTGTTAAGGTATGGCTACAGCGTCAGGGAAGATTACTCCGATATCGTGGAAGAGCCTTTATATTCCGATGCGGTGGAACTGGGCAGGAAAGTGCTGGATGATTTTGTAAACGGCGAGATCGGCGAAATATATCTGGCCTATACCGGATTTAAAAATACGGTAGTCCATGAACCTACCCTTTTAAAGCTGCTTCCTGTGGAAGTGGATGCGAAGGGCGGCAGGAAAGCAGAGTCTGCACAGGATGCGCCGGAGAACCGTACGCCGATGAACTTTGAGCCGGAAGATGACGCCGCTTTGGACATGATTATTCCCAAATATGTCACCAGCCTTATTTTTGGCGGCCTTGTGGAATCGGTGGCAAGCGAGAACGGGGCGAGAATGCAGGCGATGGATTCGGCGACGAGCAACGCGGAAGAAATGATCGATCATTTGACGTTGATGTATAACAGGGCGCGCCAGGGTTCTATTACGCAGGAGCTGACGGAGATTATTGCCGGCGCTAACGCGATTTCGATGTAATGTAATAATACAGCAAGATTGGAGGACTAATATGAGTATAGAGAAAGGTAATATCGGAAAGATTACTCAGATTATCGGCGCTGTACTTGATATTAAATTTACCGGAGGAGAACTGCCGGAAATTAATGAAGCGATCAAAATTCCTGCCGCAGACGGAGGGGAGCTGATCGTGGAAGTGTCGCAGCATCTGGGCGACGATACGGTGAGATGTATCGCCATGGGATCTACCGACGGCCTTGTAAGGGGAATGGACGTGGTCGCAACAGGCGCTCCGATTACGGTTCCGGTAGGAGAAAATACGCTGGGACGTATATTTAATGTTTTAGGACAGCCGATAGATAATAAACCGGCTCCGGAGGGAGTCGGATATGAGCCGATCCACAGGGCGGCTCCGGCATTTGAGGAGCAGTCCACGGAAACGGAGCTTTTGGAAACGGGAATCAAGGTGGTCGATCTGCTCTGCCCTTACCAGAAAGGCGGAAAGATCGGACTGTTCGGGGGAGCCGGCGTAGGAAAGACGGTGCTGATCCAGGAATTGATCCGTAATATTGCTACCGAGCATGGCGGATACTCTGTTTTTACAGGCGTTGGCGAGAGAACGAGGGAAGGCAACGACTTGTATCATGAAATGACAGAATCAGGCGTTATCGACAAAACAACGATGGTGTTCGGCCAGATGAACGAGCCGCCCGGAGCGAGAATGAGGGTCGGCCTGACGGGCCTTACCATGGCCGAGTATTTCCGCGATAAAGGCGGTAAGGACGTACTTTTATTTATTGATAATATTTTCCGTTTTACACAGGCAGGCTCCGAAGTGTCCGCGCTTCTCGGCCGTATGCCTTCGGCAGTGGGCTATCAGCCTACGCTGCAGACAGAAATGGGCGCTTTGCAGGAACGCATCACTTCTACGAAAAACGGTTCTATTACTTCCGTGCAGGCGGTATATGTGCCTGCCGATGACTTGACGGACCCGGCTCCGGCGACGACTTTTGCCCATCTGGACGCGACGACGGTATTGTCCCGTTCCATCGTGGAACTTGGTATTTATCCGGCGGTGGATCCGTTGGAATCCACATCGCGTATTCTGGATCCCCGTATTCTGGGCGAAGAGCATTACCAGGTGGCGCGCGGCGTGCAGGAGGTTCTGCAAAAATATAAGGAGCTGCAGGATATTATCGCGATCCTCGGTATGGATGAACTTTCCGAGGACGACAAGCTGGTAGTGTCCCGCGCAAGAAAGATACAAAGATTCCTGGGGCAGCCGTTCTTCGTGGCAGAGCAGTTTACAGGAATGGAAGGAAAATATGTGCCGCTGAATGAGACAATCCGAGGATTTAAGGAGATTCTGGAAGGTAAGCATGACAGCATACCGGAGAGTTATTTCGTAAATGCCGGAGGTATTGACGATGTGCTTGCCCGCGTGAAATAGTCGGAGAAAGGGGCAGGATTGACATATGGCAGATGAAAGAAATTTCCGGTTAAAAATAATTACCCCTGAACGCGTTTTCTATGAAGGAGACGTGCATATGGTGGAATTCAATACGACGGAAGGCGAGATCGGCGTTTATAAGGGGCATGTTCCCATGACCGTGATCATTAACCCCGGCATTCTGACGATTTCGGAAGAAGAGAAAACGAGGAATGCGGCTCTCCATGCAGGATTTGTGGAGATTTTGCAGGATAGGGTGACGATTCTTGCAGAAATTATAGAGTGGCCCGGGGAGATTGACAAACAGCGCGCGGAGGCGGCGAAAGCAAGAGCGGAGGAACGGCTGAGGTCGAAAACTCCGGAAACGGATTTGCTGCGGGCTGAAACAGCGCTGCAAAGGGCGATTGCCCGCATCAACGTATTGTCGTAGTGCGGCGGCGGTAACACTGAATGATTATTATTGCATATGATAACATAACGAATGATCTTTTTTAAGGATGTTGTCTATGTATAATCAAAAAATCTTACCTTTTTATATGACCTACCCCCTGCCGCTCTATTACCAGGAGGAGGATACGGCTACGAGGGATCTGGAATACTTGCAGCAGATGTATCCGGCTGAAGCAAAAAAATACCAGAAAATGGTTGCCGGAATATTGGATAAGCTGGATTATGAAGGAAGCATGATATACGATGAGTATCCGGACCGGTGGCAGATGTATAAGCTGTCGCAGGATATTCTGGACCGTATCAGGCGCCAGGAAGAGAAAGAAAATCCTGATAAGGAGATTCCGAAGGAAAAGTGGGAGTGGGCATCTGATCTGGTACAGATCATCCTGTTTTATGAGGTATATAAAAGACGACATAATAACCATAACGGGATTTTAAAGTTTTAGTTGTAATTTTATCATGACGATAATCGTCATGGTCATAAAGTCGGTAAAATGAAGAATGCCGGAGATACGGCATTCTTCATTTCAATTTGAGGTATGTTTATGAGCATGGATGAGAACAGGCGGCAGGTGGAAGAACTGTTGGGAGACACCCTGGGCGGGGAGCTGTACCAGATCGTGATGAGCAATCCGAGGGACAGGGAAAAAATCGAAAAAGTCAAAATACGCCCGGTGATGCTGAAAGGGAGCCTTCTGTTCCAGGAAACGGCATATGTAGGCAGCCAGGTATTCCATAGGAATTTGGAAAAGGGAGAAGCGGCGGAACGTGCTGTCGAATATATTGCGGAAGATTTTAAGCAATGCGAGATAGAGACGGCAGCGGAGCGGGCGACGGTTCTCGTGAGTAAAAGAGGAAAAATAAACATTAAGAGAAAAAAAATATGCCAGGAAAAAGGAATCGATATGGCTCATAACCGAGTGAAATCCTATATTCTGGAGGAGGGCCGTCCGGTTCCTTTTCTGGTCGATTTGGGAGTCCAGACGGAGGAAGGGCGGATTGTCAGGGCAAAATATGATAAATTTAAGCAGATTAACCGTTTTTTGGAATTTATTGAAGATATTTTGCCCACACTCCCTAAAGAAAAGACATTGCACATTATCGACTTTGGATGCGGCAAGTCCTATCTTACCTTTGCGGTTTATTACTTTTTAAAGGAACTGCGGGGGCTGGACATCCGAATAACAGGGCTGGATTTGAAACAGGATGTTATCCGGCGCTGCAATAGACTGGCAGAGAAATATGGATATGAGGGACTCCGTTTTCTCCATGGGGACATCAGCACCTATGAGGGGGAAGAAGAGAGCCAGGGGCAGCCGAAAGCGGACATGGTGATCACGCTCCATGCCTGTGATACAGCCACAGATTATGCTTTGGCGAAAGCAGTGGAATGGGGCGCGGAGGTGATTTTATCTGTGCCGTGCTGCCAGCATGAGGTAAACAGGCAGATAAACTGTGAAGAATTAATGCCGGTATTGAAATACGGGCTGCTGAAAGAAAGGATGTCCGCGCTGATTACGGATGCCGTGCGGGCAAATGTGCTGGAAGAAAATGGGTATGAAGTGCAGATATTGGAGTTTATCGATATGGAACATACCCCCAAAAATATATTGATACGCGGAATAAAAAGAGGGGAAAAAAGAGCCAGGGAAAAAAAGCCAGTAAAAGGGATGACAGATTTTCTTCATATAGAGACAACGTTGCAGAAGCTGTTACAGTAAAGGAAAGAATAAATGAAAAAAACGATAATCAAAGGTTGTTATCTTCTGATCGTTTTTCTTCTGGCGCTGTTTGTGATCAGCGCAGTGGTGAATCAGGGGAATACGGACATGACGATGGAAATGGGGCCGGCTACTTTTCCGGTGCTTCATATGTATGTAGAAGGAATGGAAACAAACTGCCTGCATGGCTATAAGGTTCCTATGGAATGCAGCTATCAGCGGGAATGCATCACGCCTCTCGGGGAGGGGAGGAAAGTCCGCTTCCGCGTGGATAAGTACGGCCAGGAAATAGAGGACATGATGTTTGAAGTGAGGAGCATTGACGGGGAAAGGCTGGTGGAAAGCACGCAGATTTCCCTATATGAAGAAACGCCGGACAGCATCCATGCAGAAATACAAGTAAAGGATTTGATTGATGCGGATACGGAATATATGCTGGTTCTGCTGTTAAAGAATGAATGGGACCAGACCATCCGCTATTATACAAGGATTATCCAGACGGAGGATTATTTTGAAAAAGAAAAACTGGATTATGTCATGGATTTCCACGAGCGGACTTTTGATAAAGAAGCGGCGAGGGAGCTGACGAAATACCTGGAATCCAACGAGGAAGGCGATAATACCACTTTTAGCAGGGTGACGATCCACAGCAGCTTCCACCAGGTTACATGGGGGGATTTCCAGGTAGAAAAATTGACGGAGCCTGAAGTGACGATCAAGGAGATGGCATCCCAGACGGGTTCCCTGGAGCTGGACTATATGGTTTCCCTGAAGAACGGAAGAGATGATAATTTATATGCCGTAAAGGAGTTCTACCGGGTGAGATATACTCCGGACCGGATTTACCTGCTGGATTTTGAGCGGACGATGAAGCAGATATTCCGGGAGGAAGGAGAAGTGTTTGCCAATAATAAAATTGAACTGGGAATCGTTGCGCCGGACGATATCCAGCTGGCAGAAAGCGACGGCGGCAATGTACTTGCCTTTACGGACGGGAAGCGGCTTTTTTCTTATAATGCGGCAGATAATAAGCTGTCTACTCTT
This sequence comes from uncultured Lachnospiraceae bacterium, assembly GCA_910585965.1. Lineage (GTDB taxonomy): Bacteria > Bacillota > Clostridia > Lachnospirales > Lachnospiraceae > Kineothrix. The sequence continues at coordinate 127,071 of CAJUHH010000006.1, read as the reverse complement.
TTCAGCTTTTATAACGGGGATTATAAGGACGAAAGGGAATGCCGACAGAAGCATGGGGTAAAAATATTGAATGTGGACGAGGCCGGCAATGTAGCTTTTATTGTTTATGGTTATATGAATAGGGGAAAGCATGAAGGGGAAGTAGGCATTGCCGTTTATTATTATAACGGGATGATGAATACCGTAGAAGAAATGCTGTATGTGCCGGAGAACAGTTCTTATGAAGTGCTGCATGCGGAACTGGAGGAACTGGCATATATAAACCGGTCAGAAGAGTTCTTTTTCATGCATGACGGCGCATTGTATGTAGCGAATTTATCGAGCAGGGCTTGTGAAATGGTGGTTTCGGGCCTGCGGGAAGAGAGCTATAAAGTGTCAGCCAGCAATCGAATGATCGCCTGGCAGACGGGGGAGGATGTATATAGCAGCGAAAGTCTGGTGCTGATGAACTTGAATACCATGGAAAGGCAGGAGATAAAAGCCGGAAACAGGGAATATATTGCTCCGCTCGGCTTTATGGGGGAAGACCTGATATACGGGGTGGCCCGCGTGGAAGACAGGGTAAGGGATAATACGGGGAACATGGTTTTTCCGATGTACCGGGTCAGGATACAGAATGAAAACGGGGAAGTGCTGAAAAATTATGCGGAACCGGGAGTTTACGTGGTTGGAAGCGAGATCCAGGACAACCAGATAAATTTATTCCGTTTAAGGAAAGAAGAGAACGGGAATTATACGGAGATTGAAAACGACCAGATCGTCAATGCAAAAGTAATGGCGGAGGGCAATAATGTTCTGGAAACAGTGGCGATCGATACCTATGGAAAGATCGTGCAGATAGCGATGAAAAGCGCTATTGATGCCAGGGCGGTAAAGCGGCTGACTCCGAAAGAAGTATTATTCGAGGGGGGGAGGGAGATCGTGCTGCAGGAAAACAGGACCAAATTCCAGAGATATTATGTTTACGGAAAAGAGGGCGTGGAAGGTATTTTTACCGATGAGGGCAATGCGATCGACCTCGCATACCGCTTGTCGGGAATCGTAGTGAATGAAAAAGGCGCATATGTATGGAGCCGGGGGAACAGGAGCGTGAAGAATCAGATCATGGCGATTAAGGGGGCTCCGATTACGGAAGAAAAGAACAGCCTTGCGGTATGCCTCGATACGATGCTTCAGTATGAAGGAATTATGCGTAACACGGAATACATGCTGAACCGGGGTGAAACCATCGTAGAGATTCTGCAGGAGAATCTGGAGGATGTCAGGGTGCTTGACCTGACAGGGTGCAGCCTGGATGCTGTTTTATATTATGTCAATAAGGATATTCCGGTTTTGGCCTCGATGAACGATGGGAATGCGGTGCTGATTATCGGGTTTAATGAACTGAATACGGTTCTTATGGATCCTCTGACAGGCGGCGAGCCTTTTAAAAAGGGAATGAATGATTCCACCCAAATGTTCGCGGAAAATGGAAACAGGTTTATCACATATGTGAGAGAATAAAGGATTTACGCCTTTTGCAACCAATAGTTGCGGAAATTCAAACCAGAGTTGGTGGCATGGAAAAGGGAGATTTCTTAATATATTATCATATTTAAGAAACTGTTCCGCAGAGCGGCAGGAAAGGAAAAGAAAAGAGGAGAAAGATGAATATTGAAATAGCCAACAGATTAGTAAACTTGCGCAAGAGCAATCACTTATCCCAGGAAGCGCTTGCTGAAAAACTCGGCATCAGCCGTCAGGCAGTCAGCAAGTGGGAACGAGCGGAAGCATCGCCGGATACGGATAATCTGATCCTGCTGTCAAAACTGTACCATGTATCTTTGGATGAACTGCTGAAGACAGAAGAAGATATAGAAGGGGATGGAAGGCAGGATACGGAAATGCCGGTTTGGGAGGAAGAGGAAAGGCCGGAAGAAAAGGAAGAATATGAAGAAAAGAAAGAATATGAAGACAAGAAAGAGTATGAAGAAAAGAAAGAATATGTAAACATTGGGTTAGAAGGAGTACATGTCAAAGATAAGGATGGAAGCGAAGTCCATATAGGATGGGACGGCATCCATGTAAATGACAGAAAAAAGGGAGAAAATGTAGATATTGATAAAGAAGGTGTATTTATCAACGGAAAAAAATGGGAAGGGTGGAAAATGTGCTGGCTTTGGAGTTTTCCGTTTACCGCCGTTATATGCATTGCCTACTTGATAATTGGATTTATGTTCGGGGCATGGCATCCGGGCTGGCTGTTATTTTTGCTGATTCCCATATGGTATAGCTTTATAAGCGCTGTGAGGAAAGGGAATGCGACCATGTTTGCCTATCCGGTGCTGGTGACATTCGTGTTTTTCTGCGCGGGCTTTTGGCTTGGCATCTGGCACCCCGCCTGGATGCTGTATTTAACCATTCCTGTGTACTATTTCCTCGCCTCGCATGTAAGCAGCACATAAGCAACGAATCAAAAGCTGCTTATGCGCTGTGGTATCGAACCTTACATACTGATCCAGCCGAAAGCGTTTGCAATGGAGCTGATCAATATAATTCCGATGCAGACAGGAGCCAGGTATTTCATAAAGAAAAAGTATAATTTTTTACGCCGGAATGCAGAGGACTGTTCGACTTCCTTGGCGATGGCATCCAGGCCCGTAACCCGGGTGATCAGGAAGCAGGTTGCCAGGGCGGCGAGAGGCATCATAATGGAATTGGTCAAAAAGTCGAAAAAGTCCAGGATGGACATTCCAAGGAGCGTTACGAAATCCAGGGAGCTGAATCCGAGGGCAGAAGCGGAACCTAAAAGGAGGATAACCGCAGCCATCAGCAGACTGCATGTCTTCCTGCTCCATCCGAACTGGTCTTCAAAAGTAGAAACGCTTGTTTCCATCAGGGAAATAGCGCTGGTCAATGCGGCGAACAACACCAGAAGGAAGAACATGATACCAAAGCCGTCCCCCATTTCCATATGGGCGAATACCTTCGGAATCGTAATGAACATGAGGGAAGGGCCGGCCTGCAATGTTTCAGGGGAACCGCCGGAAAAGGCAAATACCGCAGGAATAATCATCAATCCGGCGAGAATGGCGATGGCGGTATCAAAAATTTCAACTTGTGAGGTGGATTTTTCGATATCCACCTCTTTTTTTAAATAGGAGCCATAAGTATATAAAATACCCATCGCAATCGACAGGGAATAGAACATCTGCCCCATGGCGGTGACAACTGTCATCCATGAAAAATTATCCAGGTTGGGGATCAGAAGATATTTTACGCCTTCCATTGCGCCGGGGCGGGTGATGGAATACAAAGAAACAAAAACGGCAAGGATGACCAGAATGGGCATCATGATTTTAGAAACCCGTTCCACGCCCTGCTTTACGCCGGCAATGATGACAAGGAAAACCGCCAGGCTGAACACGATCAGCCAAAATTCCACGCTGGTTCCGGAAGAAATAAAACTGGAAAAATAAGAATCGTCCGCCAGGGCTGCGGCGCTTCCTTTCATATACTCAAACAAATATTTTGTCACCCATCCGCCGATGACGCAATAGTAGGGGACGATAAGCATAGGAATCACGGCGTTGACCCATCCGCCGAAATGGAAGGGCAGGCTTTTGCCGAAAGAATGGAAAGCGCCGACGGGGCTTTTTTTCGTCATGCGCCCTAATGCGGTTTCGGAAACGATCAGCGCATAGCCGAAAGTAAGCATCAGGATCAGATATATGAGAAGGAAAATGCCGCCTCCGTATTTGGCTGCCAGATAGGGAAAACGCCAAATATTTCCAAGCCCTACGGCAGAACCGGCAACGGCAAGGACATATCCCATTTTTCCTGAAAAACTGCTCCTCGATTTGTTTGAACGCGACGATTGTTCCCTGTCTGTTAGCTTTGTCATTTTGTAATTCCTCCTGTAAAGTACGGCTCCGTTACGGAAAGAGCCGGTGTTTGTATTTTTCCAGTGTAAAAAGAAGCCCCATGCCCAGGATGCCGCAGGATATTATTTCCCCGGCGGTGACGGTAAGGAAAGAAAACCACAGGGGGCGGATGCCATAGGCATATAAAAGAACGAAAGGCACGATGATCATATTGGCGATGACCGGCGGGATGGGAGCCATCCATTTATAGGAACGAAGCTTGTAAGTAAATATAGCGCCGATCAGGGTGGCAAGACTGCCGAAAATAATATCAGGAAGGGCGCAGCCGGTCAAAATGTTGCTGATCAGGCAGCCGATAAACAGTCCGGGTACTGCTGCGGGTGTGAAATAAGGCAAGATAGTGAGCGCTTCGGAAAAACGGATCTGCACCGCATAGTTAGCAAGCCCGAAAGCATTGGCAATAAAGGTAAGAGCAACATAAAGGGCGGCGATCATGGCCGCCTGGGTGATTGCCGCCACAGAAAAAGGACGTGCAATTTTGACAGAAACTGCCTTGTCATAAGTTTGGTTTTTCATTTTTTTTCTCCTTTAGTTTTGTTTTACGTGAGGAAGGTTGCGAACTCACGTTGTTAATAGTGAGAATGTCTTGGAAATACAAGGCATTCAGCTTCGTAAGTGTACCATAAATCTGCGGGGAAGGCAAGGCATAGCCTGGCAAAGCCTGCAAGTGTATGAAAATTAACTATTTGTATATATTGCTGATAAAATAAATATTATTTTTATAAATAGAAAAGAAAAATAGTAAATTATAACCAAGAAAAATAAAAAAGTGAGGAAAAAAAGGTAAAAAGCAACAAAAAAATAAGCAAAACAGGTTGACAGCAGAGGGGTTAAAATATATTATAAATGAAAAAGAAATAAATATGACTATACAGTAAATGACTCAATGAAACCTGAGAGGCCGAATCTGACAGTTCGGCTTTTGTCAGTGCAGAAAATGTGTGATAATTTAGCGGAAATGGAGGATTCTTTTGATTATAGAAGAAAGAAACATGGTGAAGAGTTCGGAGGTCGGATGCTTTCCTACTATGGAGGCGCTGCAAAGCACTTTGCCGAGGAATGTCCGGATACATATGAAACGTGTGGGAAAATATGCGGACATACTTTACCAGTATATGCTGAAACGGAATATAGAAAATGTAGAGGAGGAGCTTGGAGGGGATTTTGCGCGGTACAGCGAAGAGATTTTTGCATTGCATGACATAGGGAGGCATTTTATTCCTTTTGCCGTTTTGAATAAAGTGGGAGGATTGAGTGAAGAAGAAATACAAATCATTAAGAACCATACGGTAAATGCGCGCAAAGCGATCAGGAGCATTTATATACAGCCTTTTCCGAATGGGATCATGGAACAATGGGAAAAGATCGCGGTATACCATCATGAGAGGTTTGACGGAGAGGGATATCCGGAGGGGAAGCGGGGGAAAGAGATCCCGATAGGAGCAAGAATATGTGCGATTGCAGATACCTATGACGGAATTGTGAGCTGGAAACCGTATAAGAAGAAACAAACGACAAAGGAAGAAGCAGTCCAAATTATTGAAGGGGAGGCAGGAGGACAGTTTCAGCCGGAACTAGTGGGGATTTTTAAAGAATGTGTCGAAAGGTTTTAAGTGCTTTATTCCAAACAGAAAAGGAAGTCTGCCATGGAGAAAAGGAGTAGGGGGTTTATGAAAAAGGGAAAACGTTTTCTGCATAAAGGACAGAAGAAAGAGCAGATCAAGCGCACGCTGGTCAGCAGAGTGGATCCGATTAATCGGTTTAAGCATTGGTACATGGGGGGCATCAGCCTTTTCCGTGGCTTTTTCCGCGTTCATGCGGCGAAACAGACGATCGCTATTATCCTTTTTATCCTGTTGGCGGCGTTTATTATGGCGGCATTTTATACAAATGCAGGCGAATTTGTGGTGAAAGTGGACAGGAAAATGGCCAGGGACGGTTTTTACCTTTCGGAAATTCCTAATTTTGATGAAAGGTTGATCACGCTCCATGCGGACGCGCTGGTGGATGCTACGAATGTAAGCATATATAATATTGATGAAGACGTGATGGATATTGACGGGGAACATCACAGCGATGATGTATTTGCTTATACATTTTATGTAAAAAATTTGACAGGGGAAACGAAAGACTATCGGTATACGTTGTTTATCAGGAACAAAACGCAGGGAGTGGAAGAGGCGGCATGGATCATGCTGTTCCATAACGGCAAGCAGGAGATTTTTGCAAAAGCGAATAAAGAAGGGCATCCGGAATGCCAGTATTCGGAATTCGAGTTCCCGTTCCAGGAATATGCGCTGCATCCGCAGGAGCAGCAGACGATGATTTCAAACAGGGAGCCGGGATATATTACCCAGGAAGTGATTGATTATCATGATTTTGACAGCCTGGACGGAATTTATCAGCTGCAGACGGTTCCTTTTGCTTCTGAAAAAACGGTTTGTACCGGACTTAGGCCGGATTTTGAACATGATGGGATGGATAAATTTACCGTGGTCATCTGGCTGGAAGGAGAGGACCCGGAATGCGTGGATGCGATTATCGGAGGAGAGATCGAGCTGGCGATGAGTTTTACTTATTAAATGGAAGGAAACAGGAAAAGGAAATAGAGAAGTGGAGAAGAGGGACGGAGGAGGCTTATGGGAAAGAGAATGGCGGGGAAGGAAGAGAAGATCAAAAGGGGAAAAACGGAAGAGATAAAGCATGGCGGAATGGAAGCGGAAGAGGGCAGGGAAAAACAGGGGCTGAAGGCCAGGCTTTTGATGTGCCTGCTGTATCTGGCCGTGTTGTCCACAGCGACTTACGCATGGTTTACGATGAATAATAAACCGAAAGTGCTGAATCTGGCGCTTTCGGCGGCAGCGGCAGGGGATCTGATGATTGCCGATGACTTGGGCGGCGGGCCGGGGGAGTATGATGAGGAGCTGGATCTGAAAGCCGCGACACAGAAGTTTCCGATGGAGGAGGTATTGCTGAACCCGGTGACAACTACGGATGGAAAGCTTTTTTACGCGCCGGTATATACGGGGAAGGCAGTGAACGACGTGGAAGAGATCACGGACATGGATGAGCTGAACCAGCAATATGTATATGAAAAAACTTTTTACCTGAAAGCCGGGAGCCTGAAAAACAGCAAGGGAAAAAGAGTAGCCCAGGGAGCGATGAAGACTTATGCGATTATGCTGTTAGGGCCGGAACAGGACGGGGAAGAGGTCAGCGGCTGCTGGGTGCGCCAGGCGGACGGGGCGGCGAGCGCGGTGTCCGGCGATACGGCGGCGAATTCCATCCGCATTTCTTTTGAAGTAGAGGGACAGGAAATCGCCATATGGGAGCCGAACAGCGATAAACATAACAGCGATACGGAGAAAGCCATTGATAACGTGAAAGATTCTTATGGGACGTATAAGACATTGCAGCAGACGGGCGACGGGGATTTTATAGACGGCGAGAACGGCAATTCCGAGAAACTGTTTGAGATCGAGGAGGAGCAGGACGTGAAAGTGACAATGCGCGTCTGGATGGAGGGAACGGACGAAGACTGCACCAATTCGAATGAACTGGATGAAATCATCGGGAACATACAATTTATTTCTTCGGAGGTAAAAAGCGGAAGATAAGGCAGCGCCTGGACAAAAGGGCATAGCGGGAATGGGAGAGAAGGATGAACGCATTTTTTTATTATTTTTATAATTTTATGAGGAGTATCTTCGGACATATCTGGAACGTACTGGTTGCAATCAAGGATGCTATTTTCGGGATCTTTGATATCCGTTATTATATGGAGCTGTTCAATACCTACCGGGATGATCTGTCCCCCCTGGGATGGGTGGCGGCGATTATTGTACATATTCTGCTGCTCATGCTGCTCGCTCTGTTTGTATTTCTTGTGTATAAAGGACTGAAGGTGGTTTTTCGGTTCAAGGTTCCCGTGGTGGAATATGAAAAAATGAAAGATGAAGTGGTGACGCTGAAACGGGAGATCATGAAAGCGAATTACGAAAAAGATAAAATCCTTGCGATGAAAATATCGGAACTGGGCATGGAAGTGAACGCGGATCTGCTGGAGACACCGAACGAGCTTTTCGAAAAGGGGATGGCGGAAGAAAATGCAGATACTGCCGCAGAGACTGGAGAAACGATGACGGAAGAGGAAGAGGTGGAAATTGTCGAGACGAAGGAAAGGCGTTTTCCAAGGCTTTCCGCAGTCGATCTGTACTATGCGGATCCGGAATATGTGCAGCCGGTTTATAACCGCACGATCAGTTTGGAAGAGATATGCATTAATTTCCGCAATTACGCGGCGAGCAGGCTGGGGCTATATTATGAGCTGGAAGTGATGAAACAGGTATTTGCCTCTTTTGGGGCGGCCAAAATGCTGATTCTGCAGGGAATATCAGGAACGGGCAAGACTTCCCTCCCCTATGCTTTCGGGCAGTATATCCAGAACCCGAGCGTGATATGTTCGGTACAGCCGTCTTGGAGGGACAGGACGGAGCTGTTCGGCTATTACAATGATTTTACGAAAAAATATACGGAAACGGATTTCCTGAAAACGTTATATGAGGCGCATTATTATGAAGACCCAAGGGTCGTGATCCTGGATGAGATGAATATCGCGAGGGTGGAATATTACTTTGCGGAAATGCTTTCCATCCTGGAACTGCCAAGGGAGGAAGAGCGGTTTGTTACAGTGGTATCCAATACGGCGGCGAACGATCCGGCCCTGATGAAAGAAGGGAAGATATGGATCCCCAATAATGTGTGGTATGTAGGGACGATCAATAACGATGATTCTACTTTTGCGGTGGCAGATAAAGTGTATGACCGGGCGATCCCTATCGACCTGGATGACCGGGCGGAATTTTTTGAAGCGCCGGATACAGAGCCGCTGCGCCTAAGTTATAAGCACTTGGAAGAGCTGTATGGGGAGGCAAAGAAGAAATATCCGATATCGGAAGAGAACCTGATTCTCCTCGATAAACTGGACAAATATCTGATTGAGCATTTCCGCCTGACGTTTGGTAACAGAATCATGCGCCAGCTGAAAGAATTCGTCCCCTGTTATGTGGCCTGCGGAGGCACGGAGATCGACGGGATCGATTTTATGTTTTCCAAGAAGATCCTGCGTAAGTTCGAGTCCTTGGGCCTGGGATTTATCAGGGATGAGCTGGACGGGCTGGTGGTATACCTGAACCGGCAGTTCGGCGGAGAAAATATGAAAATCAGCAAAGCGTACCTGGCAAGACTGAAGAGGATGAGCGCGGGATAAGTGGAGAAGGTTATGGAAAACACGGAAGGCATTGGCTATGTGCATGAAACTTACCGGAACATGAACCGGGAGGATGTGCAGGAACAGCTGAAAGACGACAAATTTTATAATTATTTTTATAATCTGCTGGAAAATGCGAGCAACTATTGCAAATTTTCCAATGCGAAGCTTGTAAAGAGCATCGATGAGGAATGGGTCAAAGAAATCGAAGAGGCCATGCCGTCCCTGCATTATGTTATCGTTCATCCGAGGAAGTTTATCGAAGAGGAGAGGGAAGTCGTGAATGTAGCTATGGCACGGAATATCACGACGGAATCCATCCGGCATTTGCTTGCACACAGCAATCTCATTGATGAATACAAGGAAGACGGGACGGTCATCCCCAGCAGGATCCTTAACGTATACAAAGAAGAAAGCATTAATATCTATGAGAACCGTTTTATTTGCACGCTTATGGCCGAGCTGCAATATTTTGTCAATAAGCGTTTTAATGTAATTTTTGAGGCCAGCAAGGATGAGGTCGGGACTTTTTTTGAGATGGAATCCCGCGTGGATAATTATACGGAGGTCATAGAGTATAACCTATCGGTCAAAATTCAGGAAAAACAGACGGATGTACGCAATGAAGAGGAAAACAACAATATTTTTGCCCGTATTATAAAAATACACCAGCAGGTGAATATGCTTGCGGCGACTGAGTTTATCGGCATGATGAGGCGATATCCCGCAGTCGTGCATCCGATCGTAAAGACTAATGTAATCGGAAAAAACAAGGATTATAAAGCATGCCATAAACTGTGGAATTTTATCCACTCTTATAACAGAGTCGGATATAAGGTAAATATCGTAAAACAGGAGCCGACCATATCAAGGCAGTTTGAGCGGGATATTTATAATACGGTGATCAGGGATTACGCCATGCTCCATAATAATATGAAGTTTGCCAATGATATTGATATCGACCGGCCGAAACAGGAACGGGAGATGGACGCAAAGCAGATCCGGCAGATGCTGGAGGAAATGGTGCTGAAAACCAGTCTGAGCGATGCCGCCCTGAAAAAACTGGTGATGAAAGAACTGACCGATCTGCAGATGAAGCGGAAGGCAGAGCTGGCAGAACTGGAACGCATCCAGCGGCAGAAGCGGAAAGAAATCCGAAAGAACCGGATGCAGCAGGAGGCGGGGGAGCTGACGCTGGAAGATGTGGACAACGAGAAGAATATTATTTTGCCTGAGATAGAGGACAAAAAGAGCAGAGCAAAGGCAAAGCGGCAGTCCATGCGGCAGAGGCGGCAGGAGAGAACCGCGAAACGTAAAGCGGGCGGCAAATAATGAAGAAATTATTGGCGAGAACAGGGAATTTCATATTTATAGCGGTGACATTGTATCTTTGCTATTTTATTGTATCCGCAGCCTATAACAGGACACCGGCATTTTTTGGATACCGTATGCTGCGCGTGGTTACGGACAGCATGGAGCCTGTGTTTGCGGGAGGGGACTGCATCATTATTAAGGAGGCAGCGGAAGAAGAACTGGCGGCAGGGGATATTATTACTTTCGTTTCCGGGGATCCTTCCTTGGAAGGGGCGTATAATACCCATCGTATTTATGATATTGCCAGAGACTATACGACGGGGGAAACCGTTTACTATACGAAAGGGGACGGCAATACGTGGACGGACGAATATACCGTTTCCAGAGCGGATATTGTCGGGAAATATGTCGGCAAGCTGCCCTATGGGAAGACGCTGTCCTGCTTTTTGGATAAACTGTCGGAAAAAAAATTTTATTTTGTTGTTATTATTCTGCCGATCGTTTTATGCCTGACATCCTGCGTGGTGCAGCTGGTAAGGGAAGTCGGGCGGGCAGCGCGGAAAAGAGGAAAAGATGAAGAGGCTTAAGAGGTTATTCCAGGAAAAGATCATACTTTCTTTTGTGATGTGCCTGTTGCTTTGCGCGGTGCTTTTTTCGGCGACGACGGCATGGTATGCGGCCAATAATACGGCGGTTATGCATGGCATGAAGCTGGAGGCCGATGGGATCGGGGGGCTGAAAGTGGCGATAGAGCCGGGCGGGCCTGACATTATGATGCTGCCGGAAGCAAACGCGGAAGGAATTCCGGTAATTCCGATTAAACTGACGGACTTAAATAATGTAAAAGAGCAGATGATCGCGCCGGGATCTTACGGCCCTATGACTTTTTATATCACTTCCCTTGGAGAGACGGTGACGGGATACTCGATTAAAGTAAAGCTGTCTTACCGGGAAGAGGACGGTACTGCGGACAGCCTGCCGCCGGAACAGAGAGCCAGGATACGGGAGCTGATGGAAAGACATATCCGTGTGTATACGAACATGGAAACCGTTTCTTCCGAAAGCGGGCAGGGAAGATGGGGAAGGTTTTCAGATCCGTTGGAATATTACACAGATGTGGATGCAAAGGACGGTACCGCAGCCACCGGGGAGCTGGTTTTTAACACGGAGATAAAAGCGGAAGTCTATTGGGTCTGGAATTATGAATATACGGATATCCCCGGCAATGGGAATCTGCCGGAGAAAGAAGAGCAGGAGAAGATCCGGGAATATGACGAGGAAGATACGATGCTTGGGAATTACATAGATAATATTTGGTTTGACGTATATATCACAGGGCAGACGGAAGAAGAGAAGTAACACAGCGCTGGCAGGAAAGAGAGGGCAGGATGAAAACGAAAAAGAAAATAATGATAATCATAATCCTGGCGATGCTTTGCCTGGCGGCGGGGGGAGGGACTCTGGCGTGGTACCTCAGGGAAGATGTAAAACAGGCGCAGACGACCGGGGCAGAAATCATGGCTCCCTATAATTTATACCTGATGAACCCGAATGCCAAAGATTCCCTGAAGTTTGCGGTCGGGAACCTGCATCCGGGGGAAGTAAAACATACGGTTATATGCGTTTCCAACCGGGTGCCGGAAAACTATGACGGGGAAGATAATATGTCGGAACTGGTAAAAGATTCGGAATTTAACTATGACTTGCAGCTGGTACATACGGAAAACTTGGCAGTGGACTATGCGGTGTATCCATTGGAGAGGAAACAGATACCAGACGGCGGGCGGCTTCCTGCCGGGGCGATCTGTATGGAAGGGGATGACCCGGTTTATCAAACGAGTTATTGGGTAAAAACGGCTTCGCCTATTGCAGGGAAGGATAATACGGATAAAATGCGCAGGGAAGTGTTCGGACAGACGGATATTGCGGATATCGTGAATGCCGGGCAATATCTTTTCTTTGATGATAGCAGCATGAAGCTGGCTTATAGCAATGGGACTTATGAATATGATTATTATTTGATCGAAGTGACATGGCAGGATATCAGCAATTTCGACGCATATAAGAAAGAAACGGATCTGGTCTATGTCGTAGTAAACGCAAAGCAGCCGAGGCCGACGGAGAAGTAGAAAGAATGCGGATAGACGGCAGAGAGGGGACACCGGGGAAGGATTATGATGTTGGGAGAAAAATGGAAAAAATGGGGGGCAGGAACCAGAAAAAAAGCAGTAATGGTATGGATAGGCTGCCTGGTTCTGGCTGGGGCATCCCTTACTGTGTATTCAAAATATTATAAAACAAGATATGAAAAGGGAATGGCGATTGCTTCCGGATTTTATTTCAGCAGCAACTATATGTATGAGGAAGAGGGGCTTAACGATATTGCGGACATAGAGGAATTGACGAAAAGGAGCGGCGGCAGGCTGGTGCATGAAGATCTGGTAAACCGGCTGATGGTGGCGGTCAATAAACAGCTATGGGGCGATGACAGCTGTTTGTTCAATGTGGAAGTGCGGAATTATACGAACCAGCTTTTGTATAATGATTTGGACCTGAATGTGGGGTACAAGGTGGAGTTTGCCCTGCTGGATGCGCCGGTGGGGGCAGTCTATGAAATAAGGAAGGGAAGCACGGGAAGCTATGTGCGTCTGGAAAATGATGGAAGGGGAAAAATAGCAAAGGCGGTATTTGAGGGAGATTTAAAGGGCGGAGAATTGTCATGGGATGATTATGAATTAAAAGTAACGATAGACAACAGCCAGGGAGCGGTTTACCAGTCTTCCCGTGTATTGTTGATGGCTTATCCCATATCGCCGGATTATATAAAGGATACGAAAAAGATTGCCGGTATTATTATGGCGGATTATAACCAAAGAAAAATGGAGATTACCGACCAGAGGCTGACCATAGAGGAAGAGGCGGGATGGAATGAGACGGACTGGAAAGAAAAAATGAAGGCAGAATCAGCTTTCGTCTATCAGTTAAAAACAACGGGGAATTATTATGCGCAGGGAAGCGGCAGTATGAAGCAGGAAATACGGATTATATGGGATGCGGAGCTGTTTGAACTGAACAGGAATGATAAGTATAGGGAAGAAAATGATGCCAATATAGAGTATAAAGATGGAAAGGGGATTATGACGATTGAAACGATGCCTTATTCCTCCATTAAATTTGTATTTTTTAAAAAGCAGGGTTTTGATGAAAAGATTGACAAATCTACGCTGACGTGGAAGGAATTTGCAAAAAAAGCTTTTCAGGCGGAAATAGATGCATGATAAAACGGGCGGCAGGACAGAGATAGGACAGGTGATGGCGATGAGGAAATATGACAAAAGAATGAGCAGTGTACTGGCAATACTTCTTGTCGGCGCAGTTTTGTTGAATAATAATGGAGTGTATTCTGTTTTTGCAGCAGAGGGAAACCGGGGAGAGAATATTTCGGATTCTGCGTATGAAGGCGGCGCGGAGCAGGGAGAAGGCTCTTCGAATGGGAGTGCGGAGAACGAACCGGGCGGGGCCGGGGATAACAATGTGCCAGGAGAAAACCAGCCGGGGGGGAATCAGCCGGGAGATAATAATACGCCGGAAGGAAGCCAGCCGGGGGAAAATCAGCCGGGAGGAGATAATAATACGCCGGGGGAAAGCCAGCCGGGGGATAACAATACGCCGGAGGGGAACCAGCCGGGGGAAAACCAGCCGGGAGAAGATAATAACACGCCGGGGGAAAGCCAGCCGGGAGGAGATAATAACACGCCGGGAGAAAGCCAGCCGGGGGATAACAATACGCCGGAGGGGAACCAGCCGGGGGAAAGTCAGCCGGGGGATAACAATACGCCGGAGGGGAACCAGCCGGGGGAAAACCAGCCGGGAGAAGATAATAATACGCCAGGGGAAAGCCAGCCGGGAGATAACAATACGCCTGAGGGGACTCAGCCAGGGGACAGCAATGCGCCAGGAGAAGGGCTGCCGGGAGAAGATAATGTATCAGGGGAAGGCGAGCCGGAAGAAGGTATTCTGCCAGGGGAACAGGAACCGGGAAGCGAAGAGGAAAATGGCGGAGGGGAAGAGGGAATACCTTCCTGCGTGGAAGACAGGGAACATGAATATGAAGAAATACTGGGAGAAGACGGCGCGGTGGAAGGCTATCGATGTGTCTTCTGCCAGAGGGAAATAGATGAAGAGACGCTGGAAAGCGAGGGAGCGTCTCTCCATGCCCATATATGGAACAGGGCGGAGGGAGAAATCGTGCCTGTCTGCGAAGCATGTGCAGCACAGCGTCTGGACTGCGACGGAGAGGATGGCTATGGAATCCACATTTTTGTATTGCGGCAGGAAGAAGGACAGCCGGATCTATATTATTGCGTCGTATGCGGGCTGGAGAAAGAGTGGCTGGATGAGTGGGACATGACGGCGGAACTGTTCCAGGAAATCATGGGAGTTTCTATGTTTGCGAGAACTTTTGATTATGGAACGGAACAATCGACGATTCCGATTACCGTAGACGAGCTGAGAGCTGCAGAGACATCAGGCTACTACACTGGCGGCATACTTCCTGTTAATAATTTGGCGGATCTTATGGCTTTGTGCGAATTGAACAAGGACGGATTTGATTTTGAAGGGTATACTGTTCAATTTGGGGTAAGGACTAATGTGGGGGCGCAATGGGACTTGACACCGCTAAAAAATGATTTTGAAGGGCTGGGTACAGAGCAGTTCCCTTTCAGAGGCACTTTGACTACATATTATACGGGAGGATCGCTGACTTTTCAAACGGCTACTCCTTTTTTGAACTATGTGGCTACGGGGGCAAAGGTTTCGGAACTACAGGTAAATGCAGTGATTGACCATACGGACAGCGGGCCAGTAGGTGCGATTGCCGCCCATGTGGTTTCTGATGGCACTTCGGACACAGTGACAGTGGAGAATGTATCGGTATCCGGAAGCATAAAAAACAGCGGGGGAGCGGCTGGCATCCTGTTCGGCGAAGTAGGAAATAATGGCACAACTCCGATTCAGATCCAATATAGAAACAGCGGCGATCCGCAAAAGGATATCGAGTTAACGGCATCGGTAGAGGCGCAGTATGCCGGAGGGCTGGCAGGAAAAACGTCCGGGCCGGTAGAAGTGCATCAAACGAATGTATTTCCTTCCGGGACGGTGACAGGAAGCGTTTATGGCGGCATGCTGGCAGGATATCTTGGCCCGGATGCGGTTCTGGTGCTGGAAGGAGCGGAAAACGGGCTGGAGGCCAAAGTATATGGAAGCGGCGCCAATGGCGGCCTGGTGGGCGGGATTGAAAATGGAACCGTCCGGCAGATAGACGGGAAACCGATTAAAATAACTGGAACCGTGGAAGGATCGACGGCGGGCGGTTTTTTGGGAAGATGCGCGGACACTGGGATCAGCCTGGAAAACCTGACCATGGAAGCGACAGTGGCGGGTAGCCAGGATGCGGGCGGCGTGATCGGAGTTTATACGGGGAATGGTACGGGAACACCGGGCGCTTCCGACTGGTGGCAGCTGCACCATATAAAAATGAGCGGCCGCGTGGCAGGGGGAAGCCATGCGGGCGGTGTTGCCGGTTATGTGGAGGGATCCCGTTTCCGCATTGGGAAAGCGGAGGAAACGGCTCCGTTTGACTGTATTCAGATCAGCGGAACCGTATCGGCAACAGGAGCGGCGGGCGGCGTGATTGGGACGGCCAATGGGGAATATATAGAGGTCTGCCATGCGGCGGTAAGCGGAAGCATTGCCGATGCTGCTGTGATCGGAGGAATCATAGGGCGTGTGAGTGACTATGCGGTGGTAAAAGCAGCCAACGCTATGGTAAGCGCCGGATTCAATCCGGGGGGCGATAGTAAAATACAAGGGGGAATTTTCGGGGAAGTGGCTATAGGCGGCATGGCGGCCATGGACGGCGAAATCCAGGCAGACGGCCTTAGCATAGATAACTCCACCGCAATGAAAGGATTTATAGCAGGAAAACAGGAAGAGGCATTGGTTTATTTTGAGGAAGGGTGTCATTATACGAGGCCGAATACGGCTGGAAAGAACTGGGTGGATGATATCGGTTCTTATGGCGGGGTTTATCGGAACGGCAGCTGGGGGGAAGGCAATGCTTTGATTTCTTATGTGGATAAGAAGGTAAGCGGCAGCGTACAGGGAGGCGGCAATTCGTGGGTATTGGACACGGAGGCCGATGTCATGCGTCTGGCGATTGCGTTGAATACAGAGGGGAAATTTGCCGGGGATTGCTTTGGAAATGTGGGAAAGGCGGCATTGCTTTCTTCTTACTATGATTTGTCGCCCGCCGATGGAAGCTTTGACCTGGAAGAATCGGGAATATACTGTCTCAACCGCAACGACAGGGGGAAATCGGATGCGGAGTGTTTCAAGGGGCAGATGGTCGGACAGGGGAAAACGGAATTGCGGCTTGGGAACTGTACGACCTACCAGTCATGGCTTTCGCTGTTCCCTTGTGCGGGAAGCGGGGCAGTGTTCGAGAACCTGACGGTGGACAGGGGTATTTCTTATGTAAAAAACGGGGCTGCCGGACTGGCGGTTTACGGCTCTGATAACATCGCGGTCAGAAATGTAAATATAGATTTGGATCTGACGAGCAGCGCGGATCCGTCCCGCTATTATTATGGGGGAATGTTTGCGGATTATAGCGCGGCAAAAGGAACGACGCTGGAGGTATCGGGGAGCAGGATCGGAGGCAATTTCCGCATAGAACAAAATGGGGCAGGAGAGGGACAAAAACACTATGCGGGCGGTTTGATCGCCATATACAAGACGACAGGAGGCACGGGAGATCTGCCTGTGATTAAGATCGATGGACTAGGGCTGGCAGAAAAGATTACCACGGGAAGCCGTTTTGTCAGCAGCATGATCACCTATATTAATGAAAATAATACAAATCAGGCAAGAGTTACGCTTGCCATGAGGGATATTCATGTGGAAGATGGTGCAAGACTGGAAATCAATTCTCAGTGGGGTACGGCTGGTTTCCTTGGATGGGGATGGTATGACATTGCGCCTTATAAGGATCCAATTACCCAGGAATCTTATTCGATCAAGAATCTTACAATAGGAAACGGAACAACAGCGGCAGAGGGGCCTTATTTTTCAACACGGGGCGGCTTCGGCGGCATCGTATATACGGTATGCGGCAGAATTCAGCTGAAGAATACGAGGATTGAGAACGCTACGTTTACGGCGGCGGGCGGAGGACCGAACGGGCTGCTGTTTAATGACGGGCGTAAAGCGCTCATAGAACTGGACGGCTATTGGATTGCAGGGGAAGAGGTCGGCCAGAGAAAGCAGAGTTACCCGGCAACGGCGGGCAAGGTGGCAATTACCGGCGCGGGAGCAAATTTCAGCGATATTGTCGGGATCAACAGCGACGCGGCAAACCGTAATAAATTCGGCGGCATCGTCAATATTATCAGCAAAGGCTTTGCGGATGATATGATTACATATGGGAATCACCCATGGGAAATAGGATCGAATGTGACAAGATATTATTATAATTTATTCGGAAATACTTTGGATGCGGAGGATTCTTATCTGGCGGGCAGGGAGCTGGACAAGGATCATCTCGTGGTTGCGGATGGAGATCAGATGATGATCTGGCATTTGTCCCAATATATGGACGATGGCTTGCGGCAGTACCTGAAGCCGTACTTTAAAAATGGGAACCTGCCGAATAAAAACAGCAGCGTGGAGATAAAGGGAACGATTGATTTAAAGGGAAAAAGTTATTATCCGACACCGATAGAAAGTGGTACGGTAAACGGCGGGGAAAAAGCCAGGGTAATCTTTTATGGCAGGGAACTTGCGGAAGGAAGCAATAAAAGGGCCGGAGATGCGAGGGAACATTACCTGATGCACGGCGGGCTGCTGCTCAGTGAAGGCGGGACGGTAACGGTACAAGGGGCGGCAGATGATTATCTGACTCTTTCTGGGACGGTATCCCATATGAGTACGAACTCAGGCGCTTTATTTCCGGGGGCGATTGGCGGAATAAAAAATATATATAGGATACGGCTGGATAATTTATTTGTGTATGATTATAAGGGGGCGGTACACGGGGTAGGCTTGCTGGTCGGCAATGTGATGGATAACACAACGGTGGATATCAGCTGGATTGAAACGAAAAATTATCAAAAGATAGCGGATAAATATGCGGCATCCGCCTTGATTGGACAGGTCGGAACGATGCAGAACGGAGTGATGACTACGGAAAACCTGAAATTGGATTTTACCAATATCGATGTGGATGATAGTCGGCATGCCGGAGTCTTTAGCGCCGCTACGCTGATTGATAAGCATTATTATACGGATAAAACGGAGATCAACAAGGGCCGTGTCAGATATTTATTTACGGAAGAGGCATATAAGGGCGGGGATGGAACAGGAAATACCAGGGAGCCGTTTACGGATGCCATCCATGGAGAAAATAATTATGCTGCTCCTTATGTAACCGTTGGCAAGGAATTGAAGGAAGGCATAGAATACTGGAATGTGGACGGCGATGCGGACCTGGGGATCGCGGATGCGGATTGGGATTCTTACCTGCCTTATGTATGCGAAGGCAAAGGCATTCGGGTAAATCCGAAAAATGCTTCTATTACAAAAGGATGCGGCACTTACGAAGACCCATATCAGATTACAAGCGCAAAACAGCTTCTGGCGCTTTCCCGTTACCTGATTAACGGAGAATGGGAACGCGACTTGGAAGGCTGGCAGATAAGGGCTGTGGGAGACAGGAATGACACGAACGGCAATGGTATCTGTGAGCAGAACCATGAGGATGGCAGCTTAAAGACATATACCTATGGAGAATTGAAGGACGGCTTTCCGACCAGGGATGATTTAAGACAGGCTTATTATGTCATTCAGGAGGATATTGACTTTACCGGGCTGTCCGGCGCGACGGACAAGAACGCCGCAATGGAATATGTGGGTCTTGGGACGGAAAACTATCCCTTCGCAGGAGTTATCATCGGGAAAAAAATGGATGGAAGCCGTCCGATAGTTACTTTGCCCTATAAAAGGAAAAATAACAGCTGCGCGAATTTCGGGCTGGTGCAGTATGCGAAAGGGGCAGTGGTAAAAAATCTGGAGATTATCAGCCTTGACAAGGTATCGGATTCGGCTCTTTTGGCCACCACGACCACGATTACCCATGTAACCAATATGGGAGGCACAGCGATTGCCTGCATATTGGGAGGGGATAATATTATCGACCAGGTAAAAGTCGGAAGCCGCATTGCAGCGGACAGCGGCGACACGGCGGCAGGAGGCTATGTAGGAATCGTACAGCAAGGTTCCTTGATTCTGCGCGGCCTAGAAGAGGAGAATCTGGAGGGGTTCCATTGCGGACTCTGGAACAGGGCGAATGATGGCACCATGGCAGAGTTTGTAAGTGGATTTTCGTCATCCGCATACCCTTATGTGTCCGGGGCGGTCGGAAAGGTGGAAAATGGATTTGTGATCTATGAAGGCGGCAGTGCGGGTGGAAAGATACTTCCCCATGAAAGCAAAACTATTGCAGGGATTTACCGGCATGCAGCGCTTCCTTTTTCCAATACTTATGATATTATAACGGCGGAAGAGATGGAAAAGGAAGCAAAGATTCCCATTACGTGGCCTTCGGCAGACAGTTTTGAATGCCAGGTTGGCACGGCGGCCCAGCTGCAGATCGTGTCCATGGCAATTAATTCGGACTCTTTTTCGGTATGCTATAACGCAGGGGGATACGATGAAAAGGCAGTATGCCGCAAGGCGGAGTACAGCCAGACAGGACTGGGGGAAGGCAGTGCGGGCGATGATTACACAAAGGCAACGAAGAAGGATGATAAGGTTTTCTGGTATCCGTATATTTACCAATATTTTACTTTTGGAGGAAAGGAATCGGAAGACAGCGTTGAAGCAGACGGAAGCGGATTTTATCGGACTTTATCCAATACTTCCGGGAAGCAATATAAGAGCAGATTGAACGCGGTGACACCCGATATCACGGATACGATGACCTACCACCTTGTAGATGCTCCGGGAAAAGGAATCGAAGAGGCGGATTATGACCTGTCCGTTTATAGAAGGGGTTTCCGGGGGCTGGGAGCTACTTATCGGATATTCAGCGTCGATGGGGGCGACGTCAAGAATGGCGCTTTAAAAGTCAGGGATACCGGGATTTATTCGGATTTCAGGGCTAATTTTGACGGAGCGGGCGCTACGGTCAAAGCGGAAATGGTCAATGATTATGCAAAGGAACTTCATACGATTGCCCTATTTAATGATCTTGTATGCGCGCAGAAGAGGGATGACGATTATTCTATCAAGAACCTGATAGTGACGGGGACCTTCCACAGCAGCGATTATACAGATAATGATAATATCAATTATGGCGTGGACCGGGCGGCGGCTGTTGTTGGAATGATGCGCTGTCCGTGGAAGATGGAGAAGATCACGGTATTCGATGCGGATATCTCCAGCAAGGGCCATGCGGCGGGCATCGTGGCATGGATTGCCCCTGGATTGAGGGAGAAGCCGGATTACCATTTTTCCGAGTGTCAGGTTCTGGCTCTGTCAAAGGATACTTTGATCCACACAAAAGGGGGGAGCTGCGGCGGCATCGTCGGTATTATGGGGCTGCTGAAAGATGAAACTTCCGCGTTCCAGCTGAAGATGGACAAGTGCAAAATTACAGGAAACGCTTCCGGGAAGCAGGTGAAGCTGAAGAATGAGGGAGAGACGAAGGATATTGCGGATAGTACAGATCCCAAGAACGAGAATCAGGAGAGAGCCGGCAGGGGAAGAAGCGGCGCTATGGTAGGCCATGTCGGAAAACGCAGGGATGGAAGTAACAGTATTCGGATAGAAATGAATGTGATAATAAACGGCAGCGGCACCAGCCCGGATATACAATATGTAACGATAGACGGCGCGGAAAGCACGGGAGGCGTATTGGGGGAATATTACGGCTGCCGGAGGAACGGGAGTTCACAAAATGTTGTAATAAATAATATCACGGTATCGGACAGCGTCTTGGAAAGCAAGAACATGAATTCTACCAGCTATGGGGGCTTTGGGGTTGGAGGAATCATAGGAAAACTGCAAAGGGAAGCAAAGTGCGATATGACCGCAGTGAAAGTGGAAAATACGAATATTCGTTCCTCCTATGGGACAGAAACGGTGGATGCTGCAACGACAGCCGGACAAAACAGGATTCCGGACGGGGATGTCAATGCCGGGGGAATGATCGGTTATTGTTACAGGAACAGCCAGATCGTTATAAAAGATGCACAAGTCATGGGGGGCCTGGTAGATGGAAAACCGCAATATGGGATTTCTTCCCGCTTGTCCTATGCAGGAGGTATCATAGGCGCCGCCTTGGAAAATGTCCCCAATGGCGGTTACATAGAAGCGCAAAGAAGCAATATTGTGATAGAAAATACGGTAATATCCGGCATGGATATTGTTTCGGACAGCCGTCGTCTGCAGGACAGACAGAATGACACGGCATCGGGGCAGTCGGTGAAAGCGGCGGGGGGAATCATCGGGCAGGCTACGATGATGGATTTGAGCTGCAAGGACACGAAAGTAGAAGACTGTGTCATCAGGAGCGGCAAAGGCTCTGCAGGGGGCGTGGCCGGCGAGATTTTCCATCAGGATGTCAGCCGGACGGATACCACATTGGAGGGCGTACAAATTAACCGATGCACGATCGGCAGCAACGGAAGCATTGCGCAGATCAATGACAGCGCCGGTTCCGGCGGGATCTTCGGCAGGGTGAATGCATCGGAGAATATGGGAAGCCAGAAGCTGAAGACAGTGGATGTGACGGGAAGTACCATATATGGAAAAAATACCGGTGGGATTACCGGACTGGTAGAAAGCGGGCAGCAGACAGGAAACGCATGGTCAAAAGGGGGACCGTATGCTGTCAACATAAATGGAAATAAACTGCTGGGCTATCGGACGGGCGGCGTGTTCGGCCTGGACAAAGGAAAGAAAATGTGTTTTGACAGCGTAAACGTGGAAGACAATGTGATCCTGGCTGTCAGGACGGATATGGAATATAGTTGTGCGGGAGGAGTCTGCGGAAGAAAGGAAGCCCTGACGACGGAGAATAATCTGAACCATATAACAGTAAAAGGAAACCGTATCTTCAGCCATAATGGAAATACAGCTTTCCAGAGCGCGGGAGGGGTATTCGGCTATCTTGCTTTTGGGGAAAACATTGCAGAAGTTTATTCCTATCAGGCATCTGTGGAAGATAACGTGGTCGGATATTATGATATGGCGGGGAATATCCCTGCCGCAGGGACATTGCTTGCAGATGCTTCCATGCAGGGGCAGATGGAAAAAATAAAAGACACGCTTGGAAGAGCTGGAACCGGAACGGCAAAATTATGGAACGGAAGCCGGTTTACCGATACATTCGGTATATTGTCAGAAGGAAATATAGGGGATTATGCCGGATATTTTGGTAATTTAATGGGTATCTATGAAGGAAACGGCCAGGCATATTTCCTGATGCCGGAGGTAAAGGCTCCGGCGGCAGGAATCAGGCCGGTGGTGGATGTCGGAACAGCCCTTGCGGGAACGGAAGGCAATAAACTGTTATCGTATCCGTATGCATACCGCAAAAACATCCATATTATATACCAGGAAAGGGACGATACGCCGGGGAATACAGCGGCGGAAGCATGGAGAAGCAAAAAGGAGGAGGAGAAGGATCGGCTGTTCTCCCGGGTGAATGCGCAAAAGATATTGGAAGCATATGAAACAGCTGCAGCCGGAGGAAATGCCGATGCCCTGTTAGATGCCTGCCGGCTTCATATCACGGATGACGGCGGACATGCGGTGGCAGATATGTGGCGCAATGTGTACCAGAAGAAAGACAACCAATATGTGTCCCCGTTGGAAGTGGCGCAGGGAGCAGGAAAAATGCCTTTGCCGCTCATTGTCCTGGATACCCAATACGGTACCGTAGACCAGATGATGAGCAGCGTCCTGGCGCTGCTGACAGGGGCTGGAGGGGTGCAGAACAGCGGACACAGAGGGAAAGACAGCGTATACGACGAGGGAATAGGCAGGATAACGGATATGTCTGTGACACCGATGAAAGTGGATAACGGTGCCATAACGGAGAACGCTGGAGGAACGGAGAGTATCGCCTGCGACCTCAAAGAAGGACGCTGGGAAATATTTTATGATGAATTCGATACGGCCGAGGCGGATGCGGATGGGAATCCTACGGGGGACGGTACCTTTTCCTTGCTGAAAATAACATATCAACAGAAAGATTATGAGACGATAGACGCCGGGACAGCGCAAGGGGGAACAGTGGTTCTGCAAATTCCTGTGTTTGTCGTGGAAAGGCTGACCATAGATACGTATTTAAAGATTGTGGAAGGAGAGGTTTATAACGCGGATAAGGCGAAAAAAGACGGGATAAATAAAGAGCCGCTTCTGGCAAATGACAGTTCTTATACTTTGTATACGGAATACATTTATGGGGACGCGAGAGTAAGATACAGCAGCGACTCGAAGCCTCTTACTATCAGCAAGACACTGAGCATGACCCGTAAGAAAGCGGGTACGGAAGAGGTGCAAAACGTAAGTTTCTGGAAAGGGACGAGACTTACTTTGATTGATGTATGCGATTCCGATAAGGTATATTATTATACGGTGGATGGAACGGAAGACGTGATCAAGTACGAATTCTTCCAGGATGCGGATGGCAACCACTATCAGAATAAGGCGATTCATGATGATAAAGGAATGGAAGTATATAAGGACGATGAAAGGTTCGAGTCGGACGGTGATGAGTATAAAAAGGTAGCGGTGGAAAAATTTTTAATCGTGGTCGATACTTCTCTTGTCGATGAGAATACCAAAAAAGATGCCAGAGATATCAGCGATTACCATATTACGCCGGTTCTGGGAAACGAGGAGGCCGCTAACAGGACGACAATATCGGAACATACGGAATTACAGGTAACTAGGCAGCCTGGGCTTGCAATCAGTTTGGACAGGGAGGATCATCCGCCTCTTATCCAGGGTTCTATTCAGGACGGGACAGAAGTTGAGATCGATGGAACTCTTCTGGTAAGCGGTGACTTGGCATATTGGACGAGGGTATTATACAGCCCGACAACGACAATAGACAGCGCGAACCATTATAAATATCTTGAAATGGGAATCTATCTTACTGATACAAACGGAAACCGGGTCAAACTGCCGGATAATACGAATATAACAGTAAACGGAAAACAGGTGAAACCGTGGGAGGAGGAAAAGAAGCCGGAAACCAATATTGGTTCTTATGTAAACAGGAATGAGATGTATTTCTACAGGGATGGAAATATGGAATTCCCGCTGGATTTCCTGAGAGAAATTATTGAGGAAGAAATGAGAAAGACTGGCGGAAGGACGAACGGAAAAATCAGCGATAAGGTGCATATTGTCCTTAATTTTGGCAACGCTGATTTGACGGATTATACCGAAGATAATTATGTGGTGCATTTGGATCTGCTGAGGATAGAGGATGCTGGTTATCCAGCGGGCGGGGAGGTCATCGATGTCCATACAGATGTCGTTAAGGCCAGGAGAAAAACCGATTTGGCATGCGCCCTGGAAACAAAGGATCTGATGGAACTGGGGATCAACACTTACCATAACCAGACTCCTATGCCCCATACGGTTGACTTTGATTTTAAACTGGATTTTAACGGGATTATAAGCGAAAATAATACATCCATGAACCAGCAGATCGCGGATAAATATTACACGGTGACTTACCATATTATGGAAAAGACAAATAGAAATGGAACGCCTGTTTATGAACCTTATACGGGCAGCCAACTGTCCTTGGCGCTGGCATCCCCGCCTTCCTCGGATATCCAGCAGAAATTAGAGAAAGGGGCTTCTTCCATTGGGGCATTTGCCAATTCCGTATATATTACTTATCAGTTTCATTGGAAAGAAATAGAGAAAGGAACGGGATCGGAAGGGCATGGAATCATTACAAGGGATTTGGTGCTGACCGTGAAAGATGCGGCAAAGATGGATTTGTCCAATTATAAGGTTGTGGCTTCCGTCCTGGTATCGGATACTCCTCCTGGAGATATAGAACAGGAGATAAATGAAGCACTCAGTGATTTCTTTGTATTTACCATAGCGAAGCTGAAGACGGACTTGGATTATTAAAGCCTCTATATGCCGGAGTGCGAAAAAGTGAAAAAAGAAACAATGGCGGAATGGATCGACTGGCTTCCATTCCGCCATTGTTTTTTTGTTCCTTTTTCTATCCAACCCTTTGCATCATCTGCGTCAGTATATCCACATCTTTTTCAAAATCCTCGAAAGTCGGGTAATATTCCGACGGACGGTAGAGGTTGCGGAGCATGGACTTGTTCAACTGGTCAAAATGTCTTACATCCAAAGGCTTCGCAAAGAAATATCCCTGAGCGATATCGCAGCCGATATCGGAAAGAAAATTGGCTTGCTGCAACGATTCCACTCCCTCGGTGATAACCGTAAGATTCAATTCTTTTGCCATGGCGATCAGGTAACGAAGAATTGTCAGGCCTTCGGCAGAGGAAGAGTTCCTTGTAAGGAAGCTTCGGTCCAGTTTGATCCGCTCTATGGGGTAATCCTTCAGCAGATTCAAAGGAGAGTGTACGCTTCCGAAATTATCGATACAGAGGGAAAACCCTCTTTCTTTTAATTTCATGATAATCTCGGAAACCTCCCTTCTGGCATTGGCAACGCCCCGTTCCGGGAGTTCCAATACAAGAAGGTCTTTGGAGATCAGATAAGAGTGCATCAACTGTTCCAGCTTGTCGATAAACGCCGTGCTTTGCAGATGAAGCGGCGAAATATTCATGGAAATGGGGAGAGGGGTTATTTTATTGTCAATCCAACGGCGAATCACCTTGCAGCATTCTTCCCACATATAATAATCCAATTTCTGGATCAGAGAGGTATTTTCGAAAAGCGGAAGGAAGGCATAAGGAGATAAGATTCCCTTCCCTGGATAATCCCAGCGGACCAATGCCTCTGCGGATACGATCTGATAAGAATGGAGATCAATCATGGGCTGCAGATAAACGATGAACTTGTGATTGTCCAATGCTTCTTCCATTTCAGCGCTCATTTTTCTGTTTTCGTTATAAGTGCGGATCAGGTCTTCCGTAAAGTAGGCATAATTGGCAGCCTTGGGATCTTTGATCGCTTTTTGCGCCAGCAGGGTATAGTTCATAATATCCATCAGACTGTCCCCGAGATGGTCGCGGTTAATATAGTAAATGCCGAATGCGGCGGTGACTGCGAAAGTGGGGGAATAGTTCTTTAGCTTTTCAGTAATCGTTTCCACGATTTCCATAATTTCGTCTTCCGTCGTATCTCTTAAAAGAATGCCGAACAGATTGGAATTGACATGGGCATAGGTAGCGCTGCCCTGTACGCTGTTGCGCAGCGTGTCGGCAGTGTAAACCATGACTTTATCCCCTTCTGAGGGGCCGAAAAACTGGTTGATCTTCCCGAGGTTGGAAATGCTGAAGCCGATCATAGTAAAAACGGAATTGGGAAAGCGCTCAAAATAAGAAGAGCAACGGTTAATAAAATAGTCGATGTTGCCGATCTTCGTCACGGTATGGGTGTATGCCGTTTTATTCAGCGAACTGACGGTGCTTTCCAGATTCTGTATTTTATCTTCGTAGCTTTGTTCCAGATTGTTCATCTTATCCGCTTTATATTTGTAATGAATATTTCGGATATAAAGCTGATAGCCCATATAAGCAATAATAACTATTAAAGTAATAATAATAATTGCCGGAATATAAGACATAGGAGGACTCCTTTCTGCTTTCCTAAAGAGGCATTCAGCCGGTATAATTTTCAGCCGAAAACCAATAAAAGGATTAGTCTTCGAAGTCTCCGTTTTTATATCTTGCCACGATGCTTTGGATACGTTCGTTGGGATTAAGCAAATCGCTGATAGACGCATCATGGTTCAAGGTATCGATGATATATGCGATATACTTGCTCATGTCACAATCGATATACCATTCGCGGGACAAAAGATCCGGCGTCTGGTAAATCAGATTCGTCGTCAGAACCCTGTCGATCGTGCCGTCGGCATAAGCCTGGTCAAAACGATCCAGACCGTTGGTGAAGAGTCCGAAAGTGGCGCAGATAAATACCCGGCGGGCTTTTCTTTCTTTTAATTCCGCAGCGACTTCCAAAGCGCTCTCGCCGGAAGAAATCATATCGTCGATGATGATAACATCTTTGTTTTCCACGCTTGTCCCAAGAAACTCGTGGGCGACAATGGGGTTGCGTCCATGGACGATTTTGGTATAATCACGTCTCTTATAGAACATGCCCATATCGAGTCCCATAACATTGGCCATATAAATCGCGCGGCTCATTCCGCCTTCATCGGGGCTGATCACCATCATATGGTCGGAATCCAGTTCCAGCCCTTCTACATGCTGCAGCAATCCTTTGATAAATTGATAGGTAGGCTGCACTGTTTCAAAACCATGGAGCGGGATTGCATTCTGGACTCTTGGGTCGTGGGCATCAAAAGTAATGATGTTATCGACCCCCATGGCAACCATTTCCTGAAGGGCCAGTGCGCAGTCCAGCGATTCCCGTGATGTGCGTTTGTGCTGTCTGCTTTCATATAAATAAGGCATAATGACCGTAA
Source organism: uncultured Lachnospiraceae bacterium (assembly GCA_910585965.1). Classification (GTDB taxonomy): domain Bacteria; phylum Bacillota; class Clostridia; order Lachnospirales; family Lachnospiraceae; genus Kineothrix. The sequence continues at coordinate 98,834 of CAJUHH010000006.1, read as the reverse complement.
TACGCCTGGCTTTGCCGCCTACAGCCGCTATAATACGTTTCAGATTCTGATAATGATCATCGGGGGACATGTGGTTTTCGTGGCCGCATAAAGAGTAGGTAAGGCTATAGTTAGCCACATCGACAAGAAGATAGAGATCGGTGCCTCGGACAGACTCCAGAATAATGCCCTTTGCTTCGCCGGAACCGAATCGTGGAACTTTTGCTCCAAGGATATAGGAATCCCGTTGATAACCCGCAAAGGCCAGGCTGTCTTTGTGTTCGCTTTCTCGTTCCGTCCGCCATTTTACAAGGTAATAATCCACCTTTTCACATAAGGGTTTGCATCCGTCCAAAGGAATGATGCCTAAAGAACCGACAGGAATTGTTTCCAGGTTCCTTTTTTCTTCACGCTTTGACATGAAAGATCCTCGCTTTCCATAATGAAATAATAGCCCCCGGCAGGGGTGTTGCCCAAAGCCTGTCCGGCCCAGCCTTTCTGGCTTTACCTATTCGGCTTTATGTAATTTTTTGTATATCCGGATATCCGGCCCGGTAAGCTTACATATCGTGTAATTGCTTGTGATCCGGGAAAATATCCTGTCAGAATAGCGGTTGCGCAATTCCTCAAGGGATAAATTCGTAGAGATAATCGTTGATTTTTTCCGCATATGCCTTTCAGTAAGGCAGGAAAAGAGCTGGGATGTCACAAAATTATTCGTCAGCTCCGTTCCAAGGTCATCGATGATCAGCAGGTCGCATCGATAAAGATCCTCGTAAGTTCCATGAAGTTCTTCTTTATTCTTATAATCGAAAGAAAGATGGGATAATGCTTCAAAGAGTCCGACAGCACTGAAATAGATAACGGAATTCCCTGCTTCCAGCAATTCTTTTGCAATGCATCCGGAAAGAAACGATTTACCTGTTCCCACTGTACCATAAAAAAAGAGATTGCGGTAGTCGAAACTAAAATTTTTTGAAAATTTTTTACATGTTTCAACGGCATTTTGAAAATGGATCAGATCCTCTCCATTGTAATATTCGTAGGAAAGGGTGGAAAAATTCTCTGTTTCCAAAGTACGGCTGATATTGGATTGTTCGTAAAGCAGGGAAATCTCTGCCTGACGGAAACAATGGCATTTTTTGCCGTCAATATATCCGGTGTCCTGACAGTCCGGGCAGTCGTAGACAGGCTCCAGATAGTCTGCGGGCAGGCCGGAGGCCATAAGGAGACTGGTTTTGCTTTCCGATAAGTTCCGGAGAAGGAGCCTGAGCTCGTGAAGCGCCATTTCATCCCCTTCTAAAAGCTTCCGTCCCTGGGCTACAGAAATAGAAGCGATGGAATCTTCCAATTCCCGGAAACCGTCCACGTGGGAATAAACATAAGAGCGGCGTTCTTCCAGAGCATGGCGGTTTCGGTTCTGCTTTTCTTCATAAGTGCGGATAATGGTATCGTATTGGGTGTTCGTTAATGGCACGCCTTGTTCCTCCCCTTGCTGATCATGCTGGCTGCGGACAATTTTAATTGTGCAGGAGCTCTTTTTCAAGAGCATCAAAATCATAATGGTTTTGTTTAAACTGATTAAATTTATTGGAAGCGGCTGTTTTTTGAGCCGTCGTCCTGTTACGGCGGAAAAGTTCGTCAGCCTTGGCAATATCCGATTTATGATGGACATTAGCCTGGTACCAGCTGGTTAAAATGCGGTCCGCATATTCAAAACGATGCTTGTCGGTACAAAGGACTGTACGTTCGCAGGCGGCATCAATCACATCCATTTCATAACCGAAATCCCTGGTCCAGCGGTTGATGTATTCCACCTCTTTTCTGGTAGGAGCGCTTGTTTTGCCAAGCGCATGCATGATGCCGTAAACGACTTTGTCATATTTATACGCATATTTTTCCGCATCCCCGGGAGTGGAAACGCCAGCCTGCGCCCAGCTTATGGCAACTTTTTCTATGTAACGGAAATCTTTTTTCCCGCGTTCCACGCAGTATTGTACCAAATAATCGATCAAGTCCATGGAAAATGCAAGCTTGTCCTGAAGGAAAAAAATAGTTTTGATCTCTGAAGGAGAAAGCGTCCTGCCGATATATTGCTCCACGATAAAAAGAAGCTGGGAGGTTTCTTCGCTGGATTTAAAATTTTTGATCTGGTCCAAAGTGTAGGCAGGTTTTGCATAAGGGTTGTCCGCTTCCGCACTCTGCTGCGCTGCCGGTTCAGGGGCAGCCATAAGAGTGACGACCGGCTTAAAGGGCTTGTCAGCAGCGGGGTTCCCTGACTTATTCAGATCGAGGAGATGGATGCCGATCAGGTTTTTGGAATCATCAAATTCCAGAGTAAGAAGACGCTGTTTCTCCCAATATTTTAACGCCCGTAGGACATCTTTTTCCGTATGGTTAAACTTGTCGGCAATATCCGATATGCTTGTCGGCAGATTGGCGTTCATCATACGGATCAGGTATAGATATATTTTCAGCTGCGCATCATTGGCATCCTTCATATACTCATCAATGAATATATTGGATACTGCTGTCGCTTCTGTGTAATTGTCTTTATAAATTTTTAAACGCCCCATAGTGTTCACCCATCCTGAATCTATCGATATCTGTATTGACAGACGCATCCATTCTTAAAGCATGATGCATTATATCATAACAAATATAAAATGGAAATAGTCATTTTCCCGAAAAAGGACGAGGGCTTTTTGGCCCGCCTGGATGGTGGACAATGTGGACAATGTGGATAATTTTGGAGGGGAGGGGTGCAAGGCTGGAAAAACAGTTTTTTGCTTTATGGAGCCGCCTGAAAAAATATCCACAAATTTTTAAAAGCCCATTTTAAAAAAATTTGTGGATATTGTGGATAGCTATTTTTGAAGAAGGCTTTCGCCGATTTTTACCACATCTCCGGCTCCCATAGTTATCAACAGATCACCGTTTATGCAATTTTCTAATAAAAAATTTTCGATCTCTTCAAAAGTAGGGAGATAAGTGCAATCCGCCCCAAGACGGAGAATTTCTTCCTGAAGGTCTTTGGAGCTGATGCCCAGGTCATCCGTTTCCCTGGCCGGATAAATATCGGCGAGAACCACGTGGTCGGCCAGCGCCAGCGCTTCGGCAAACTCGGGAAGAAAGGCTTTCGTCCGCGAATAGGTATGAGGCTGGAATACGCACCAGAGAGACCGGTGCGGATAATGGGAAGCCGCTCTTAAAGTTGCTGTAATTTCCGTGGGATGATGCGCATAATCATCTATAATAGAGACACCGTTCCTTTCTCCTTTCCGTTCATAACGCCTGTCGGTACCGGAAAACTCCAGAAAAGCTTTCTGGATGGTTCTGCTGTCTATGCCGAGAAGATCTGCAAGAACAATAGAGGCCATGGCATTATGGACATTATGCTCCCCGGGCACCATAAGGGAAAAGGTTTCGCTTTTGCCGTTTTTGCGGTTCAGGCAGAATGCAGGGTGCGCCAGTTCGTCATAATGGATATCCGTACAATAATAATCGTTGTCGGGCGAGGAACCGTAGGTAATGACCGTGCAGGGGAGTTCGTCAGTGATCTCGCGGTAATTTTCGATGTCGCCGCTGATGATTAACGTTCCGTCTTCCGGGAGAAGCGCGGCGAATCGATGGAATGAATGACGGATATCCTGAATATCTTTAAAAAAGTCGAGATGGTCTTCTTCTATATTTAATATGATTCCTATTTTAGGAAAAAAGCTTAAGAAGCTGTTCGTATATTCGCATGCTTCCGTTACAAAATATTTGGACTTGCCTATACGGATATTCCCCCCTATTTCTTTCAGGATGCCGCCTATGGATAAAGTAGGATCCAGCCCGGCTTCCAGAAGGATTTCGGAGATCATGGAAGTGGTCGTTGTTTTGCCATGGGTGCCGCTGATGGCGACAGGCACTTCATAGTTCTGCATCATCTGCCCTAATAGTTCCGCCCTGGTAAGGCTTGGGATTCCCCGCTCTTTCATGGCAATGAATTCAGGGTTATCTTCATGGATGGCGCTGGTGTAGACGACGACATCGATGTTCTCCGGCAGATTGGAGGCTTTTTGCCCATAAAAAACGCGGGCGTTATTTTTCTCCAAAGATTCGGTGAGCGGCGAGGGTTTGATATCGGAACCAGATACCTGGAAGCCTTCTTCAAGCAGGATCTCGGCCAGCCCGCTCATGCTGATGCCGCCGATGCCGATGAAATATACGTGGCAGGGTTGGTGAAAATCTATTTTGTACATATGCGCACTTCCTATTCTTTTTTATTCTTGCTTAAATTATTATATGCAAATTTTGGATATGTAAACGTTTTTGGTAAAGGCATTTTGCTACGCAAGATCCCTGGCATTTTGCTACGCAAGATCCCTGGCATTTTGCTGCGCAAGATCCCTGGTATTTTGCTGCGTAAGATCCCTTGCATTCTGCCTGAACCAATAAACATTATACAAGCATACCGGGAAAAATGTAATAACATGGATGGAAAATCATGAAAATAGACAAATTAAAAATTGAATAGAAAAGAAAATTGTAAAAAATCTACATAAAAAAATGAGAAAAGGCAAAAGTATTTTGTAAAAAATATTCACTTTCATATCAGAATATGGTATAATTAGACAACACTATATAGTGTTTTATCCTACTCAAAGAAATTAAGAGGTGATGACATGATTAAAAAAGAGATGATTGCCATGCTTTTAGCCGGTGGGCAGGGCAGCCGATTGGGTGTTCTTACATCAAAAGTAGCAAAGCCGGCAGTAGCCTTTGGCGGGAAGTACAGGATTATTGATTTCCCTTTGAGTAATTGTATTAATTCCGGTGTGGATACGGTGGGCGTGCTGACGCAGTATCAGCCGCTTCGGTTAAATACGCATATCGGTATAGGTATTCCGTGGGATCTGGATCGGAATATCGGCGGCGTAACCGTGCTGCCGCCTTATGAAAAGAGCGCGAACAGCGAATGGTATACGGGTACCGCTAATGCGATTTACCAGAATATCGATTATATCGACAGCTTTAACCCGGAATATGTACTGATCCTGTCGGGCGACCATATTTATAAGATGGATTATGAAGCGATGCTGGACTTCCATAAGGAGAATAATGCGGAAGTAACGATCGCAGTTATGCCGGTGCCGATGGAAGAGGCGAAGAGGTTCGGCATCATGATTACGGATGAGAATAAGAAAATTACGGACTTTGAGGAAAAACCGGAGCATCCGAGGAGCAATCTGGCATCTATGGGGATCTATATCTTTAACTGGAAGACGCTGAAGGAGGCGTTGGTGATTAATGCAGAACAGCCGGCTTTGGACTTCGGTAAACATGTCATCCCGTATTGCCATAAGAAAGAAGCTCCTTTATTTGCTTATGAGTTCAACGGCTACTGGAAAGATGTCGGAACATTAAGTTCTTACTGGGAAGCGAATATGGAGCTGATCGATATTGTTCCCGAATTCAACCTTTATGAAGAATATTGGAAGATCTATACCAGCAGCACGATCCTGCCCCCGCAGTACATATCGGAGAACAGCGTCATTGAGAGAAGCATCATCGGAGAAGGATCCAATATTTACGGGAAAGTATATAATTCCGTGATCGGCTGCGGCGTAACGATAGGGGAAGGAACGGTAGTCAGGGACTCCATTATTATGAACGAAACCTGCATCGGGAAGGGATGCGAGCTTTATAAAGCGATTGTTGCTGAAAATGTGACAATTAACGATAATGTAAAACTGGGAATGGGCGATGAAGTACCTAATGAAACCGACCCGCACATTTATAACAGCGGCATGGTGACAATAGGAGAAAAGAGCGTGATTCCGAAAGGAATACAGGTGGGCAAGAATTCGGTGATCTTCGGCGTTACAACGCCCGATGACTATGATAACGGCTATCTTGCAAGCGGAAAAACATTGATTAAGGCAGGTGATGAAAAGTGAGAGCAATAGGTATTATTTTAGCAGGCGGCAATAATCGTAGGATGAAGGAACTTTCACAGAAGCGCGCGGTATGCGCGATGCCCATCGCCGGAAGCTATCGGAGCATAGATTTTGCGTTGAGCAATATGTCCAATTCACGTATCCAGAAAGTGGCTGTGCTGACGCAGTATAACGCCAGAAGCCTGAACGAGCATTTGAGTTCCTCCAAATGGTGGGATTTCGGACGTAAACAGGGAGGACTGTTTGTATGTACTCCTGAAACGACAGCGGAGAGCAATGCGTGGTATAGGGGAACAGCAGATGCCATAGCGCAGAACCTGCATTTCCTGAAGAACAGCCATGAGCCGTATGTAGTCATCGCATCCGGCGACGGCGTATATAAGATCGATTTCAATAAACTGCTGGAATACCATATCGAAAAGAAAGCGGATATTACCGTGGTATGCAAGGACATGCCGGCAGAAATGGATTCAGGCAGGTTCGGCGTAATTAAAATGAATGAAGAAAGCCGCATTGAGGAATTCGAAGAGAAACCCATTGTAGCCAAGTCCAGCGTAGTTTCCTGCGGCATCTATGTAATCAGAAGGCGCCAGCTGATTGAACTGATCGAGAAAGGAATGGAAGAAGACCGTTTCGATTTCGTAAAGGATATTCTGATTCGTTATAAAGATATGAAACGTATCTTTGGCTACAAAATGAAAGAATACTGGAGCAATATTTCAACAGTACAAGATTATTACAACACGAATATGGATTTCCTGAAACCGGAAATTCGTGATTATTTCTTCCATCAATACCCGGATATTTATTCGAAAGTGGATGACCTGCCGCCGGCAAAATATAATGTGGGCGCAAGCGTAAAGAACAGCTTAATCTCCAGCGGATGTATCGTAAACGGAACAGTGGAAGGATCGGTAATATTTAAGAAGACATATATCGGGAATAACTGTTATATTAAGAATTCCATTATTTTGAACGATGTTTATATTGGCGACAATACGCATATTGAAAACTGCATAGTGGAAAGCAGAGACACCATCAGGGCGAACTCCTATCATAAGGGAGAAGACGGAATTAAGATCGTGATAGAGCATAATGACAGATATGTCATGTAACTAAACTTTTTGATGTTCCAAGGAGGATGAACGGCATGGAGATTACGGATGTAAGAGTGAGGAAAATTGCGAAGGAAGGGAAGATGAAAGCGATTGTATCTATTACGCTCGATGACGAATTTGTGGTTCACGACATCAAGGTAATAGAAGGCGAGAAAGGACTTTTTATCGCAATGCCGAGCAAAAAGGCATCAGACGGTGAGTATAGGGATATCGCGCATCCTATTAACTCAGATACCAGAGACCGAATACAGTCTACCATACTTACAAGTTACGAAAGAGCGTTGCTTGAGCCGGAAATGGCGGGGTAAGGTATTGCTATAGGCGGAAAAGGAACGGGCGCTGCAGAAGATGCAGCGTCTGTTTTTTGTTGCACTTGGCGGGAACATCCCCAAACGGCCAGGAGATTCATTGAGTTACTAGGTGAGAAAATCAATATTCGTCCCGTGACGGTCGAACATGAAATAAAAGAAAATATCCCGTTTCTTTATTTCATGTTTAGTTGAATTGTTGAAATAAAAAGGGCATAATAGAAGCATAAACTTCAAGTTCCCAGAAAGGAGCCAATACTGATGAATAATCGTGCAAGTCATTATAAATCAAATTTGTCAGGCGAAATGGCATATAAGTCTTTCATGCCGAATCCTCTGCCTCCAGATCCTCCTGTTGAGTTGACGGAGGATATCGTAAGCTTGCTCGTGAAAGCCAATTCCCAGCTTGCTGTTTTGGAAAGTGTTGCTACCCGTATTCCAAATGTTGAATTATTCGTATCTATGTATGTGCGTAAAGAAGCATTAATGTCTTCGCAGATTGAGGGTACGCAGGCAACCTTGGAAGATGTTCTTAATCCAATGCTGGATGCCAACACAAACCGTAATGTTGCTGATGTTGTGAATTATATCAAGGCGACCGAGTTTGCAATCAAACGGTTACAAACGCTTCCGTTATGTAATCGCTTGATTAAGGAAACTCATGCAATTTTAATGGAAGGAGTACGAGGACAAGAAAAAAATCCCGGTGAGTTCAGATATTCACAAAATTGGATCGGCGGTCAAGGCAGCACGATCAAAAATGCTCGATACATTCCTCCGTCCCCCTATGATATGTCGGATGCAATGTCTGATCTTGAAAAATATATCAATGCCGATGATGAACTTGATGCCTTAATCCGGGCAGCATTGATACATTATCAGTTCGAGACCATTCATCCTTTCCTTGACGGAAATGGTCGTGTCGGTCGTTTGCTGATTACGTTATTTTTAATGGAGAAAAAAGTTCTTACTACTCCTGCTTTGTATATTTCTTATTTCCTGAAGAAAAATCGTGTGGAATATTACGACCGCATGACCGAAGTCAGAACAAAGGGAAATTACGAACAGTGGATAAAGTTTTTCCTGCAAGCTATCATGGAATCTGCCGAAGATGCTGTTGCGACAATTGACGAGTTAATCGCGCTTCATGATGCGAACGTAGCCGTAATTTCCAGGCTGGGGCGTGCAGCAAAAAATGCGATTCTCGTTTTTAACTACTTAGAGTCCAATCCTATTATTGAGATTCGAAAAACGTCTGAGGCTTTAGGCATTGCCTTTAATACCGTATCCAGCGCAGTCAATCGTTTAGTCGATGCTGGTATTCTGATACAAACATCCGGCATCAGCAGGAATCGTACCTTTGTCTATGAAGCATATCTGGACATTCTGCGCAAAGGAACTTGAATAAAAATTACGTGTATTTCCCGTGAAAGTATGGTATTATGGCAGATGTAGCGGCTGGAGGAAGAAGTCGGAGTATAGAAGGGACGGCTGGAAAAGCCGGAAAAATCGGAGGAGCATATGTTTGTAATTGTAGGGTTGGGAAATCCTTCCAAGGAGTATGAGAATACAAGGCATAATGTGGGGTTTGATGTGATAGATGCGATTGCGGATAAGTATGATATTCATGTGGCGGAGCTGAAGCATAGGGCGAAGCTTGGCAAGGGGTATATCGGGGGGGATAAGGTGATATTGGCCAAGCCTTTGACTTTTATGAATTTAAGTGGTGAAAGCGTACGCGCTATCATAGATTATTATAAGGTAGACCCGGAAACGGAATTGATCGTGATATCGGATGATATCAGCCTGGCTCCGGGACAGCTGCGTATCAGGAAAAAGGGGAGCGCAGGGGGGCATAACGGGCTGAAGAATATTATACGGCATTTGGGCGGGGAGAATTTCCAACGGGTGCGTATCGGCGTGGGAGAGAAACCGAAGGATTATGACTTGGTGGACTGGGTGTTGGGGCATTTTGGGAAAGAGGACCGAAAAGCAGTGGACGAGGCGGTTCAGAAAGCGGTTCAGGCAGTGGAAGTCATGTTAAAGGACGGGGCGGATGCGGCGATGAATGAATTTAACCGTAAGGCGAAAGAATAGAAGGACGGACATAGCGGACTGGCGTGGAAGCGGCAGAGAAATGGAGATTAGGGATGAGGACATTTACCGCACCTCTTTGTGAATTGGGGGAATTTGAAGAGATTACGAGGCTTTTGAAGAAGCCGGACGCGGCTGCGGCGCTGACTGGCTGCGTGGATTCCCAGAAACTGCATATGGTATATGGTCTTAGCGATGGCTTTAAGTATAAGGTCATCGTTACTTTCAGTGACCTTCGGGCGAAGGAAATCTATGAAGATTATAAGCTTTATGATAAAAATGTTATGTTTTACCCGGCGAAGGATCTTATTTTTTATCAGGCAGATATCCATGGGAACGAGCTGGTAAAGGAAAGGATCAAGGTGCTGCGGAGGATTATGGAAGGGCGGCCTCTGACGGTGGTGACTACTTTTGGCGGCCTGATGTCCCCTCAGGTTCCGCTGGATATCCTGAAACAGTATGTGGTGTCGATCGGATACCAGTCCAGCATCAATGAGAGGGAGCTGGCGAAGAAGCTGGTAAGGATGGGGTATGAAAAAAATTACCAGGTGGAGGTTCCGGGACAGTTCAGCATCCGGGGCGGGATCGTGGATATTTTTGACCTGACGGAAGAAAATCCTTACCGCATCGAGTTGTGGGGCGAGGAAGTGGAATCGATCCGCAGTTTTGATATTTTAAGCCAGCGTTCCATCGAGAAGCTTCAGTCGATCAGTATTTATCCGGCTACGGAGCTGGCGCTGTCGGAAGAGGAACTGCATAGAGGGCTGGAGCGGATAGAGAAAGAGGCAGGGAAATGCTGTGACAGATTCCGTAAGGAATTCAAGACGGAGGAGGCGCACCGCCTGGAGGTACAGGTGAAAGAATTGAAGGAGCAGGTGGAGGAGTTCCAGACATCGGCGAACCTGGAAAGCTATATTCGCTATTTCTATGCAGAGACAGTTTCTTTTTTTCAGATGTTCGACAGGGAAAAAAGTTGTATTTTTGTGGATGAACCGGCGAGGGTGGAAGAACATGCGAAGGCGGTGGAACTGGAGTTCCGGGAAAGCATGATGCACCGGCTGGAAAAAGGATATGCCCTGCCGGGGCAGACGGACATTCTGTTTGGCGCGGAGGAAGCAGCGGCTAAAATGGGGATGGGCAGAGTCGTGACGCTGGCGGCCATGGACAGGCGGAACGGATTGTTTAAGGCGGACCGGAAATTCGATATAGGGGCGAAAAGCATTACTTCCTATAATAATAGTTTTGAGGCGCTGGTAAAGGACCTGAAAAGATATAAAAAGGGCGGATACCGGGTGTTGCTTTTATCCGGCTCCAGAACGAGGGCGAAGCGGCTGGCTGAGGATCTGCGGGGGGAAGAGCTTGCCGCTTTTTACAGCGAAGATCCTTTCCGGGAGATACAGCCGGGGGAAGTGATGACTTTTTATGGCAGGATATTGAAGGGATTTGAATATCCGCTGATTAAATTTGTCATGATAGCGGAAAGCGATATTTTCGGCGCGGAAAAGAAAAAGAAGAAACGGAAGAAGTATGAAGGGCAGAAGATCCGGGATTTTGCGGAGCTGAAGGTCGGGGATTATGTCGTTCATGAAAACCATGGGCTTGGGATTTATAAAGGGATTGAAAAGGTCGAGGTAGAGAAGGTCGTGAAGGATTATATCAAGATCGAATACCGGGACGGAGGAAACCTTTATATCTTAGCTACCGGGCTGGACGTGATCCAGAAATATGCGTCTGCGGACGGGGGGAAACCGAAGCTGAACAAGCTGGGGACGCAGGAATGGAGCAGGACGAAGAGCAAGGTGAAGGGAGCGGTGGCGGAAATTGCCAAAGACCTTGTGGAGCTGTATGCCGTCCGCCAGCAGAAGGAAGGCTTTGTATACGGCAAGGATACGGCATGGCAGCAGGAGTTTGAGGAACTGTTTCCTTATGAGGAAACGGAGGACCAGCTGCTGGCGATCGCCGATACAAAGGCGGATATGGAAAGCCCTAAGATTATGGACCGGCTCATTTGCGGGGACGTGGGATACGGCAAGACGGAGATCGCTATCCGGGCGGCTTTTAAGGCGGTGCAGGAGGGAAAACAGGTAGTGTATCTGGTTCCTACTACGATTCTGGCGCAGCAGCATTATAATACGTTTGTGCAGAGAATGAAAGATTTTCCGGTTCGGGTGGACTTGCTTTCCAGGTTCCGTACCGGGGCGGAACAGAAAAAAACGGTGGAGGATCTGAAGAAAGGCTTTGTAGATATCGTGATCGGCACGCACCGGGTGCTTTCGAAAGATGTGGTTTTTAAAGATCTGGGTTTGCTGATTATTGATGAGGAGCAGCGTTTCGGGGTGGCTCATAAGGAAAAAATCAAGAAAATGAAAGAAAACGTGGATGTGCTGACACTGACGGCGACGCCCATCCCTAGGACGCTGCATATGAGCCTGATCGGCATACGGGATATGAGCGTGCTGGAGGAAGCGCCGGAAGACCGGCTGCCGATTCAGACTTACGTGATGGAATATAATGAAGAAATGGTGCGGGAAGCAGTGATGCGCGAACTGTCCAGGAACGGGCAGGTGTATTATGTCTATAACAGGGTGAATAATATTGCCGATGTGGCCGCCCGCATAGAAGCCCTTGTGCCCGAGGCGAATGTGGCTTTTGCCCATGGGCAGATGAAGGAGCATGAGCTGGAACGGATCATGTATGATTTTATTGATGGGAGCATTGACGTTTTGGTGTCCACTACGATCATAGAAACGGGGCTGGATATTTCCAACGTAAATACGATGATTATCCACGATGCGGATAATATGGGGCTGTCCCAGCTGTACCAGCTGCGCGGCAGGGTCGGTCGCTCGAACCGTACGGCTTACGCCTTCTTGATGTACCGCAGGGATAAAATGCTGCGGGAAGTGGCCGAAAAACGATTGGAGGCGATCCGGGAATTTACCGATCTGGGAAGCGGTTTTAAGATCGCCATGCGAGATCTGGAGATCCGCGGGGCAGGAAATCTGCTCGGCGCGAAGCAGCACGGGCATATGCAGGCAGTAGGCTATGATATGTATTGCAAGATGCTCAATGAGGCGGTGAAAAACCTGAAAGGGATCCATACGGAGGAGGATTTCAATACCTCTGTAGATTTGGACGTGGATGCGTTCATACCTCCCTCTTATATCGTGAATGAATTCCAGAAACTGGATATTTATAAGCGAATTGCAGGGATAGAGAACGGGAACGAAAGCGAGGATATGAAGGAAGAGCTGCTGGACAGGTTCGGGGAGATACCGAAGTCGGTGGACAATCTGCTGCGTATCGCCCTGATCCGTGTGAAAGCGCATAAATTGTATATGCCGGAAGTGAAGGGGAAGAACGAAGAAATACAATTTCTTTTTAATAAGGATGCCAGGATACGGGTGGAGAATATTCCGAATTTATTAAAAAAATATTCAAAGCTGTCTTTTCAGGCAAAGGGAACGCCTTTTTTTACTTTTCGCTATAAAAAATGCGGCATGGTGGAGCGGGATGCGGAAATGCTGCTAAGTTTTACGGAAGAATTGCTGGAAGCGATGGAAGAGGAACTGCTGGAAAAGGGGGCGGTATCCTGAATCCATTAAAAAACGGTTTCAAAAAAAATGAACCATTTGCTCCGAAGAAGACTCTTATAGTCAGATACGTATCGGAAGGAACAAAAAGGAGTCAGAAACCGTGGACGAAAAAGAACTGGTACAGCGGCTGAAAGGCGGGGATAAGGCTGCCTTTGATGCCTTGTATGAAAAATATAAGAATATACTTCTGCGGATGGCATATCTGGTCAGCGGACAGATGTTCGATGCGGAGGATGTGGTACAGGAAACTTTTGTGAAATGCTTCCTGCATATCGGGGAATTGAAGAAAGAAGAAGGATTCCGTTCTTGGCTTTTTCAAATTTTATACCGTACCGCATACTGCTACCAGAAAAAGCGCGGACGGGAGATACCGGACGAACAAATTGCCATGCGCGCAGATGCTACCGACGGGATTACCTCTTTGGACCGGATCATAAAGACAGAAAGTGAAAAACAGGTTTACGATGCGGTGCAGTCTCTGGATTTCAAACATCGGATGGTCGTCATTCTTTATTACTTTAACAAGATGGCGGCAAAGGAAATTGCGGAAACGCTCGGGTGTACGGAGGGCACGGTAAAGTCAAGACTGTTTGCAGCAAGAAAAAAGCTGAGAGGAAAGCTGGAGATATACGGGAAAGGAGGAGAAGGCTATGAAAAAGCCGGAAAACAGGAAGGAGACCGCAGGCTTTACTTCTTGTAATGGCAAAGGGAATTACGCCGGTATGGATGAATTTATCAGGGATGCATTGAAAAATACCGGAACGCGGATAGCAGCCTCCGAGAGCCTGAAGCAGCGGATCGACTTTCAGATTGCAGACAGGTCGGTAAAGGAGGAGCATAAAATGAAGCGTATGAATATGAAAAAGGTAGTTTTGGGAGTGGCGGCGGCCTGTGTGATGGTCGGGACGATAGCGATCGCGGGCAGCGGAGTGGTGTCTTATATGGGGCATAGTTCTTCCGTGCCGGATTATACGAAGTTCGAGGATATGGGAAAGGCAGAGGCAGAAATCGGCTATTCCGTCGGTGGTGTGGAAAGTTTCAGCAATGGATTCGGCTTACAAGGAATCCATATTGTGGAAGACACGCTCAAGGACGAATCCGGGCAGACTTTAGGGGAAAAGAAGAGCCTTCATATCACTTATTCCAAGGGACGGGAAGAAGTGGATGTTTATTGCGAGAAACTTCTGCCAATAGAAAAGGAAGATATTATGGAATTGGGGGAATATGACAGGACTTTGGAAACGGGCGGCATTACAATGGGATATACCAGCAGCACGTATAAGGCCGTGCCGCCCGATTACCAGCCCACCGAAGAAGATAAGAAAGCTATGGAAAGCGGGCATCTGCAGATCGGGTACGGAAGCGCGGAAATAAAAACCAGCCAGTATTCGCGCGTAGTCTGGGTGAAGGACGGAGTGCGGTATGAGATTATGGGATTTGATGTTTCCCTGAGCGCGGATGAAATGCTTCGGATGGCGCAGGAAATGGTGGAAAATGGGGACTAAAGCGCAGGGGAATTAGGCTGGAAAATGAAAGAATAGGATAGATACCGCTATGGGGCAGCTTTTTTGGGGTTCCATGGCGGTATTTTTATTCGCAGAAATCATGAAGGCATTTCCTCCCCCTATTGTAATCCCCTCCCTGCATGTGCTATACTACAATCGTATGGATCCACAGTTTCAGGAAAGGCGCGGTTGACATAATGAGCGATATGGATTTTACCGAATGGGGCCGGGAAATTGGCGACAAAATAGAAGAGTTTATTAATTCCAAAGAGATGAAGGATCTGCAGGAGAACATCCGTCATACGGTAGAGGATAAAATGGCAGATGTGCGCAGGTCGGCAAAAGAAGCGGCAGAGTATGTGAATAAAAATGTAGAGCTGCAAAAAGAAGGGCTTGCCCAAAGGATGAACCGGGAAAAGTGGAAGGAATATGACGGACTGAAGGAGTATGAAATGCCGAAGAAAGAACCTCCCGCCCGTTATGAGAAACGGCAGCTTCCCATAGCGAAACGGCCGAAAGGAAGGGCGGCAGGGATATTGCTCACCGTGTTTGGAACCTGCGGCGCAGTCGCAGGATGGACGGCGGCCCTGTTTGGCTATTCTTTATTTATGATGGGGGGCATCCTCCAGGCGGCGCTGGTTCCGTCCAGCCTGGCGGGGGTTTTTGCAGGCATATGCACGGCCGCTGCGGTGGCCGGGGGAGTGATCAGGCACAGGGTCAGACGCTTTAAACATTATATTAAAACTATGGGAGCGAAAGATTTTTATTCGATCGAAGGGCTGGCGGATGCCGTTTCGAAGAATGAAAAGTTTGTCATAAAAGATTTAAAAAGGATGATCCATAAAGGCTGGTTCAAGGAAGGGCATTTGGACGAGCAGGAAACCTGTTTTATGCTGACGGATGAATCCTACCAGCTGTATTTGAATGCGCAAAGAGAGCTGGAGCAAAGAAAAAAAGAGGCGGAGAGGCTTGCAAAAGAGCAGGAGATGCTGGAGAATGACCCGGTGAGGAAGCAGCTTAAGGTGACGATCGAGGAAGGCAATGAGTACATACGGCGGATACGGGAAATCAATGATGATATACCGGGGGAGGAAATTTCCAATAAGCTTTACCGCTTAGAGCGGGTGTGTACGAAGATTTTTGAGCATGTGGAGGATAATCCCGAAAAATTGCCGGATATCAGGAAGTTTATGAGCTATTACCTTCCTACTACGCTGAAGCTGGTTCAGACATATCATGAGTTTATCGAACAGCCTGTGCAGGGGGAGAACATTACCACCGCGAAAAAAGAAATAGAAGGAATGCTGGACGGCATCAACCAGGCGTTTGAAAAGATGTTCGATAAGCTGTTTGAAGATGACGCGATGGATATTTCAACAGATATTTCCGTGCTGTCTATGATGCTGGCGCAGGAAGGGCTTTTGGAAGACGAATTTAAAATGAATTGAGAGGGAGAAGAGACAGATGATGGAAGAAATGAAAAATGCAGAACCGGTATTAACGCTGAATCCTTTTGAAGAAATGGGCAAAGAGCCGCAGGCTCCTGCTGTGCCGGCATCCGCACAGGAAGCGGAAGTTATCGTGGAAGAGAAAAAAGAAGCGGTCTTTGATGAAAGCACGCTTTCGCCGGAAGAGCGCAAAATGGTGGATGATTTTGCGAATTCCATCGATTTGCAGAATTCCACCGTAGTGCTGCAATACGGCGCAGGGGCGCAGAAGAAAATAGCGGATTTTTCGGAAACGGCGCTTGCCAATGTGAGGAGCAAGGATCTGGGCGAGATCGGCGAGCTTTTATCAGGGGTAGTCTGCGAGCTGAAAAAATTCGACGAGGAAGAAGAAAAGGGCTTTCTCGGCATCTTTAAAAAGGGCGGCAATAAGATCGCGGCCATGAAGAGCAAATACGATAAGGCGGAAGTGAATATCAATAAAATTTGCGATGTACTGGAGGATCATCAGAGGCAGTTGTGGAAAGACAGCGCGATGCTGGACAAGATGTATGATTTGAACAAAAATTATTTTAAAGAATTGTCCATGTATATCCTGGCTGGAAAGAAAAAACTGGAAAGGGCAAGAACAGAGGAACTGCCGGGACTGATGGAAAAGGCAAAGCGAAGCGGCCTGCCGGAGGATGCACAGGAAGTGAACGATTTTGTGTCCATGTGCGACCGTTTTGAAAAGAAGATTCATGACCTGGAACTGACCAGAATGGTTTCTATCCAGATGGCGCCCCAGATCCGCCTAGTACAGAGCAACGATACGCTGATGTCTGAGAAGATCCAGTCTACTCTCGTCAATACCATTCCTTTATGGAAAAGCCAGATGGTGCTGGCTCTTGGTATTAACCATTCCACACAGGCGGCACAGGCGCAGCGCGAAGTGACGAATATGACAAACGAGCTGTTAAGGAAAAATGCGGCAGTGCTGAAAATGGCTACGGTGGAAACGGCAAAAGAGGCGGAGCGCAGCATTGTGGATATTGACACTTTGAAACAGACGAATGAATCTTTGATTTCCACATTGGATGAAGTGCTGAAAATACAGACGGAAGGAAGAGAAAAACGCAAAGAGGCAGAAATAGAACTTCGGCGTATCGAGGGGGATCTGAGGAACAGGCTGCTTCAAGTGCGTGCATAGGACGACAGTGATAGAATATATTCCTGCAAAAACGATTGTCACGAAAACCAAATCCACGGAGTGGTTCGGCACGGATTATAATATGAACATTTATAAGGGCTGCTGCCATGGATGCATTTATTGTGACAGCCGCTCCGAATGTTATCATATTGATCATTTTGAGAAAATAAGGGTGAAAGAAAACGCCCTGAGGATTATCAGGGATGATTTGCGCAGAAAAGTGAAAAAAGGGGTGGTCAACACAGGCGCAATGAGCGACCCATACAACCCTTTGGAGAAGGAACTTTGCCTGACGCGGCATGCCCTGGAACTGATAGATGCTTATGAATTCGGCGTTTCCATAGCCACAAAAGGCCCATTGGTTATGCGGGACGCGGATATTTTATGCAACATTCGGGAACACTCCCCGGTTATTTGCAAGATCACGATAACAACGGCGGACGACAGTCTGGCCGCGAAAGTGGAGCCGGGGGCGGCTGTTTCATCGGAAAGATTCCAGGCGCTTGCCGGGCTTGCAGACCATGGGATATTTGCCGGCATATTGCTTATGCCGGTTTTGCCGTTTATAGAAGATCATGAGGAGAATATAAAAGCGATCATAGAAAACGCTTCGGAATGCGGCTGCCGTTTTATTTACCCGGCTTTTGGAATGACTTTGCGGCAGAACCAAAGGGATTATTATTATGAAATGCTGAACCGCATTTTTCCTGAAGAAAATTTGGTCGGAAAATACAGAAAACGGTTCGGGGAATCCTACGAATGCCGTTCCCCCAAAGCTGCCCAGCTGTACCGCAT
Source organism: uncultured Lachnospiraceae bacterium (assembly GCA_910585965.1). Taxonomy (GTDB): domain Bacteria; phylum Bacillota; class Clostridia; order Lachnospirales; family Lachnospiraceae; genus Kineothrix. The sequence continues at coordinate 80,860 of CAJUHH010000006.1, read as the reverse complement.
GCTGGGGGAAGAATGCGAGAGGAGAGGGATGCTGTATAAGATGAAGGACATTATCCATGCCTATAAAAAGAATTACGGGGATGGGCAGTTGAATTTTTTGGATATGATATAGATGGACTGGGTGGCAAGAGGCGAATGGGCTCTGCGGCCGTCCTTCTGCCCCGCTAGGAAACAGGCCATGCAAACTGTACTGCACAAAACATTCCAATGAGCCTCTTAATGCAAAATCGTGTTCAGCAATGGCTTCCCAATTTTTCCATATATCGATTATAATAAACAAAAAATCTTAATATTTTATAAAAGTATATCCCTCTTTTTTATTTTGTGCTATTTATTATATAGGGGGGTGTGACAGATGCTTTCCGGGATATGCCGTAGAAGGGAAAAGCGGGACGGGAAGCAGAAGAATGCTGTTTACACAGGAAAAGCAATGGATTTACGAGAGCTGGAATTGATTGATATTGAAGCGGACGAACAGTTGGTGCGGAAGGCAAAAAAACGGAAAACGCATCATTCGGAAAAAGAGCGGAAGCAGAGACGGGAAATTGAGGCGTGGCCTATGGAGGCATGGGCGTCGCAGGAGGTTTCTGCGCGAAAAAACGGAGGAAAAGTAAGAGGACTGGATAGAGAGGATTGGGCGCGGGAGGGGCGTGCCAAACGGGACGATTCGCGGAAATTGGTCGGGGAATTGCAGGAAGACAGGAAACTGAGAGCTGCGGAATGGGAAACGGAAGAGGAGTGGGAAGAAAACTGGGAAGAGGAAGAGTGGGAGGAAGACTGGGAAGAGGAAGAGTGGGAGAAAGACCGGGAAGAAGAACAGGATGCAGATGAGCGGATAGAAGAGAGTCGGAAAGAGCAAAAACGGACTGTGCAAAAGTCAGAGGAAAAAAAGCGCAGGAAGAAACGAAAAAGGCGGGCCAGAATGATCCGCAGCATGGCAACGGGCTTTGCCGCTACGATCATGGCTGGAACGTTGCTTGGGGCTGGGTATCTGGCGGTTTACGTATATCGGGAATGGAAGGGGGAAGAGGATGTCCAGACCATATCGACGATAGATGTAGAGAAGGAGACGAAGCAGGATATCCGGGAATGGGCGAAGTTTTATGCCATGGAATTGGAACGTCCTCCGCTGGCGGTGGACTTGCTGACGATGAACGAATATTCCAGGCCGGGGGAAGCGCTGCCCGAGGTAAAAAGTATTTTTATACATTATACGGCGAATGCGGGGACGACGGCGGAGCAGAACCGAAGTTATTTTGAATCCCTTGCCGAAAGCCATGAGCGCTCTGCCAGCGCGCATTTTGTCATAGGCATTGACGGAACGATCGTGCAATGCATACCGACCAAGGAGATTGCTTATGCGGTAAAAGGGCGTAATTATGATTCGATATCCATTGAATGCTGTTATTTGGATGAAAATGGAAGATTTGAAGAGGAAACGTACCAAAAGCTGATCGAACTTACGGCCTGGCTTTTGCATAAATATGAGTTACGGCCTGAAAATGTATTAAGGCACTACGATGAGGGCGGTAAGAACTGCCCGAAATATTATGTGGAACATGAAGAGGCGTGGCAGGGTTTTTTAAATGATTTGCGGGCCTATATGACGAGCATGATAGAAGAATAGTGTGAAGAGAAGTTCTAAGGCTCGCACCAGTGGGTGCTTCGCCAAGAACTTCTAAAACTCAAGTTGTGGAAAAGGGCATGGTTATTAAGATATAAAATAATGATTCCCAAGGTATAAAATGCCACCGTTTACAGATACTACTACCAAACTTAAGATTTGTAAATGGAGGAAATGGAATGAAAGCGACAGGCATTGTTAGAAGAATCGACGATTTAGGCCGTATTGTCATACCAAAAGAAATCAGGAGGACATTGCGGATCAGGGAAAGCGATCCGTTGGAAATATTTACCGACAGGGAAGGCGAAATTATATTGAAAAAATATTCTCCAATCGGGGAAATGAGTACGTTTGCCAAACAATATGCGGAGAGCCTTGCCCAAGTATCGGGCCATACGGCGTTGATTGCGGACCGGGATCAGTTCATCGCGGTATCGGGAGGCAGTAAAAACCTGGCAGGAAAGGGATTGAGCAGGGAACTGGAAGATAAGATAAACAACAGGGAAACGTTGATCGCCTCGAAAGGGGAGAAAAGTTTTATTGCTATTTCAGCGGAAGGAGCAGAGGAATTCGTCCATGAGGCGATAAGTCCGATTATTTGTGAAGGAGACGTGATCGGCGCGGTTATTCTGGCTCAAAGCGACGAAAAATCAAAAATGGGGGAAGTGGAACAGAAACTGGTTTTATCGGCGGCAGGGTTTTTAGGAAGGCAGATGGAACAATAAAATGGATTGGTAATGAAAAAATTTGAAATCGGGGATAGGAAAGACGGGCGGGAAGCATTGCTTTTAGCCTGTCTTTCAATTTTTCATATGGAAATTAAAAATTTTGGGAAAATATTCCTGATTATTCTTGACAATCAATATGTATAATAGTAGAATAATTCTAAAAAATATAGAATGATTCTAAAAATCTATTCCGGATTGAGGACTATATGACTACATATGAACAGAAAATTTATACCGTTATAAATGCTTCTAGAGAACATTTAACCGTGGAACAAATTTTTGAACAAGTAAAAGAGGAATATCCAAAGGTAGTTCTTGCAACTATATATAATAATGTGAATAAACTTTGGAAAGCAGGGGTGATTCGTAAGGTCTCGGTTGCCAGTAATCCGGATCGGTATGATCGGACTCAAAAGCATGATCATTTGGTCTGCAGGCGTTGCGGCAGACTGGCGGATATCGGTTTTGAAGACTTGACGGCATCTCTGCGGGATACGGTCGGGGATACATTTTTATATTATGATTTAAAAGTTTTTTACGTATGTCCCGATTGTAGAAAACAATGGAACAGCAATGATAATATATAATTTTTAATGAAAGAAAGGATGGAGTTATGCTAAAAAATAAGACAGCCGTCGTAACCGGCGGCACTCGCGGCATTGGCCTTGCTATCGTGAAGAAGTATCTGGAAAACGGTGCGAACGTTGCCGTAGCAGGATCCAGAAAAGAAACGGTGGATAAAGCGCTGGCGGAACTGGAAGAATATGGGGATCGCGTTATGGGCATCTGGCCGGATCTTTGTGATCCGGAAGAAGTTGCCAAGGCGTTTTCTTCCGTAAAAGAGAGATTTGGAGGGTTGGATATTCTGGCTAATAACGCAGGTATTTCTTCTCGGACCAGCTTGTATGATTATACGCTGGAAGAGTTTTCCAAGCTGCTTGATATCAATTTAAAAGCCGTTTTTGTTTGTTCCCAGGCGGCGGCACGGATTATGAAAGCCCAGGGAGGAGGAAATATTATAAATACGAGTTCTATGGTGGCCGAGTATGGGCAGCCTTCCGGCTGCGGCTACCCGGCAACGAAATTTGCCGTGAACGGGCTGACAAAATCTTTGGCAAGGGAATTGGCAAAGGATCAGATTCGCGTGAATGCCGTGGCACCCGGAGTGACAAAGACGGATATGGTGGCGGCTCTTCCGGAAGAAATAGTGGAGCGAATATCTGCGGGGATTCCTCTGGGACGGGTGGGAGAGCCTGTGGATATCGCGAATGCTTATTTGTTCCTGGCCAGCGACCAGGCATCTTATATCACTGGCGTTACCTTGCGGGTAGACGGCGCGGCAATGACTTAATCAGAACAGCCAAGAACTAAAAAATAATAGTATAGGAAAGGAAAATAATTATGAGTAAATATGCAGGCACACAGACAGAAAAAAATTTGGAGGCAGCGTTTGCCGGAGAATCCCAGGCAAGAAATAAGTATACATATTTTGCATCAAAGGCGAAAAAGGAAGGTTTTGAGCAGATTGCCTCTTTATTTTTGAAGACTGCGGATAACGAGAAAGAGCATGCAAAGATGTGGTTTAAAGAGCTGGAGGGGATCGGTTCTACGGCAGAAAACCTGGGCGCTGCCGCTGACGGCGAAAATTATGAGTGGACTGACATGTACGCAGGATTTGCGGATACTGCGGAAAAGGAAGGTTTTCCGGAACTGGCGGCAAAGTTCCGCATGGTAGGGGAGATAGAGAAGCATCATGAGGAGCGCTACCGCGCATTGCTGCATAATGTAGAGGCTCAGGAAGTATTCAAAAGAAGCGGAGTCAAGGTTTGGGAGTGCCGGAATTGCGGACACATCGTTGTTGGAGAAGAGGCGCCTGAAGTATGCCCTGCATGCGCTCATCCACAGGCTTATTTTGAAATCAGCGCGGAAAACTATTAAGTAAAATATAATAAAGAATACCCCGTTCGGTTTTGGGCCGAACGGGGTTGTTTTTATGCGCAGGATTAGATTTGCCGCTGACGCAGAATATGGGTCGTGCGGCGGGCAGGGAAAAAGTCTTTCCCCTGCTCGATTCAAAGAAATTCCCGGTATTTTTCTTCGGAAGCGTCTAAAAAGCAGACCCCGACAATTCCTCTTCCAGTGTGTGCGCCGATGGCGCAGCCGACGGTGGAAACCAGTTTGTCTTTTGGCCGTACTTCCTCGTCGGCAAGATCCAGCAGAAACTGAAGCGCTTCTTCGTCTTCCCCGTGGCAGAAAGCCATTGTCTGGGAAGAAAGCTCGTAACCGTTGCTTTTCGCATAATCGATTAAGGCTTTTAGGGATTTCTTTCGTCCTCTGACGGTTTTCAATACTTGAAGGCTTCCGTTTTCATCTACAATGAGGATCGGCTTCATGTCCAGAGTTTCGGCGATCGTTCCTTTGAATTTGGAAAGCCTGCCTCCTTTGATCAGATAAGCCAGGGTATGCACCGTAAATACATGGTGTATATGGGAGATAAAATAATCTGCCGCCTCCACGATGGTTTCCTTGGGAGCTCCGTGTTCCAGCATTGCCACCAGTTTGGATACGAGAAGGCCGAAACCGATGGAAGCGGATTTGGAATCGATAATCGTCAGATCGAAATCAGGATATTGCTCCAATATATTCGTTTTGGCGATATGGGCGGCATTAAAGGTGCCGGCTATTCCGGTAGAAAAACATATATAGATTACGGAATCTCCAGCCTGCGCGTAAGGAAGGAACGCTTCTTCAAACATAGCAGGATTGATATGGTAGGTGCGGATATCCCGTTTGGTATCGTCAAGTATCGCATAAAATTCTTTTGTCTGGATTGTTTTTCCGTCAAAATAGTCCGTTTCATCGATCACCACGGGAGTGGGAATTACATGAAGATGATGGGCTTCGATATACTCCTTCGGCAAGTCAGAGGCGGAGTCTGTAATGATTTTAAGCATAATAAACACCTCGTTCCATAAAAGCTAAACCTGTCCCATACGGTCCAGCAGTTCAATTTTAATATCATATAATTTCTTGGAAAGGTCCACATATACCTTGTGCGGATTAACCAGCCGCCTTGTTTCATCCCAGAGGGTATCCAGTTCTTTCCGGCAATATTCACGGATATCCATGACTTTTGGCGATTCGTAGCAGCATTCGCCTTTTAAGAACACGGGAACCATAATTTCCCGCATCGTATAGCTTCCGCCCTGAAGTTTTGTTTTTTTCCAAGGTTCTAAAGGATCAAAGAGGAGCAAGGGTTCGTTTTCGTCAAACACTTCGTCTACCAGACAGATCAGGTCGGCTTTTACCTTGCCGGAAGCTTTCTCATAAATGCGGTAAATGGTTTTATTGCCTGGGTTCGTTACTTTTTCGCTGTTTTCGGATAGTTTGATTTTGGGGATGAACTCGCCGTTTTTATCCTGGATGGCCGCCAGCTTATATACGCCGCCGAAGGAAGGGCAGTCTTTGGAAGTAATCAGATTGGTTCCTACCCCCCAGGAAGTGATGGCAGCGCCCTGCACCTTCAGGCTGTCGATCAGAAACTCGTCCAAATCGTTGGAAGCGGAAATAATAGCATCCGGGAAACCGGCCTCATCCAGCATCTTGCGGGCCTTCTTGGAAAGATAAGCCAGATCGCCGCTGTCCAGGCGGATGCCATAGTAGGTGAGAGGAGTGCCGGCCTGACGCATTTCCGTAAATACTTTTATCGCGTTAGGAACCCCGGACTTTAAGGTGTCATAGGTATCTACCAGCAGAATGCAGGCAGAGGGGTACATATCCGCATAGGTTTTAAAAGCGGTATATTCATCGGGGAAACTCATGATCCAGCTATGGGCATGAGTGCCTTTTACCGGGACATCAAAGAGCTGGCCGCACAATACGTTGGAAGTGCCGATGCAGCCGCCGATCACAGCCGCCCTCGCCCCATAGGTGCCGGCATCCGGACCCTGGGCGCGCCTCAGACCGAATTCCATGATTCCATCGCCTCTGGCCGCATAGCATACCCTTGCCGCCTTAGTTGCGATCAGGCTTTGGTGATTGATAATATTCAGGATAGCCGTTTCGATAAGCTGGGCCTGCATGATAGGCGCAATTACTTTGATCAGCGGTTCCCTCGGGAAAATAACGCTTCCTTCAGGAATAGCATAGATATCGCCGGTAAATCGAAAGTCTTTCAGATAATCAAGGAAATCCTGCCCAAAGATTCCGAGTCCGGCAAGGTATTGGATATCTTCTTCGGAAAAATGCAGTTCCTTAATATATTGAATCACTTGTTCCAGCCCGGCGGCAATGGCATAACCGCCCTCTCCCGGATTCGTGCGGTAAAACGCATCGAAAATAACAGTTTCATTCTGGTCTTTATGTTTAAAATAGCCCTGCATCATCGTCAGTTCATAAAGATCGGTCAATAAGGTCAAGTTTTGTCTGTCCATGTCCGCTTCTCCTTTTATTGTGTTTATGCCTGTCATGAGTATTTATTGATTATCATAAGGGAAAAACAGGAAGAAATCAATTCATTTTCTTAACAAAAATAGATAAAGAAATCTTAAAAAAAGTGAAAATATTTCAAAATAACAGTGTTCAACCTGGTTGGAATATTGTATAATTAATTATAATTATGGATTGTACAGAAAGCTGAGGTGATGGGATGAAAATGCTGCGGAAATTAAAGGAAAAAGCCATGGCGGCAGGAGTATTGATTCTGGTGGGCGTTATATGGGGAGGAATGCCGGTTTCGGCGGCAGAGGTGTCGGTGAAACCGGAACTGAAAGATCCAGTTCAGAAGGAAGGCAATACATTAGAGAACGAAGAAATGGAAAACGAAGAAACAGTAAGCGAGGAAACAGGAAACGGAGAACTTGGAGACGAAACCGCTGGGAAAATGGAAAATGAAAACGATGCGGACGTAAAAGAACCTGGACAGGAAACGGAAGAGGAGCCTGAGGAGGAAGTTGTATCTGAAGAATTGGATGCAGAAACGGAAGTAGTGGAAGCGGAGGAAGAAGAGCCTGTGGCGGTGGATCCAAACCAGTTTCAGACTGTCAACCTTGTGGATGGAATATTGACCGACTGGCAGCAGGTGCTGGAAGTTTTGCGCGGGCTGACGCCGGAAATGATAGCGGGGGCGGATGCCGGAAGCACCGTTTTGATGCTGCAGCTGAAGAATGTGGAGAGTATTCCTGCGGAATTGAAGGACTGCGTGTCACCTGGTGATTCCGGGTATGCGAAGATCGTGCATTGCGGCCTGGGGCCGGGCGTATCCCTCGTGCTGAACGGAGCGGCCGATATCAGCGGCTTTCAGGGGATAGGCAATACAAGGGTATCGATCAGCAGCGAACGGAGAGGGAAGAAAAGCGTAGCGACTACGGTGCAGTTTGAGTCCCATGAAGATATCGGCGCGGTAGCAAGCCTCCAGGTCAATCTGCCAGAATGCAGCAAAGGAACGAAGGTGTCCGTATATGCGGAAACGGTGGCGATGGATGAAGAAGGGAATGTGACGGTCGGAGAAAACGCCTGCATAGGGACGACGAAGGCAGGGGAGAACGGCAATGTGGAGATTCCCATCCAGTCTACGGCAAATTATATGTTCATTTATAAAGAATAGCGTGAAAAGTACTTCTAACCACTCGCAGCAAAGGCTGCTTCGTGGAGAAGTACTAAGTTTCACGCCGAGAATGCCCGGGAAACGGGCATTCTCCTTGCCTCAAAAAGGCATTTGTCTTCTTTTGAATATTCCACTGTACCGTTATAATTTTTATATGATAACAAATTATTCATAGTAAACCATCCTTTCTCAATTTTCCTTTATATGTAGTATGACGCTCCGAAAGAAAATGTGCAACTATTTTTAGTTGCTACTTACTATAAAAGCCTAAGAAAATCAATTTCGGCAGAGCGCATCGCGCCGGGAAATGCTAAAAGGGGCGGGCGACCGGGGCAGGGAAGCTGGCAAGGGATGCTGTTTTTTGCTGTTGCGTACAAGCAGTCATTTCACTTATGAAATGGTGAACGGCCCAGGGGGACATTGCCATGGATGGCAATGTCAGGAAACATAGGACAGGATGTCCGTTGTTTCCGCCCCGGTCGGTTTGATATTATATGTTCATTTCATTAGTGAAATCTGCTTGGAAGCTCCAGCAAAAAACAGCATCCCTTGCCAGCTTCCCTGCCCCGGTCGCCCGCCCCTTTTAGCATTTCCCGGCGCGATGCGTTCTGCCGAAATTGATTTTCTAAATATCTTGACACCAAGTTGGCGAGGCATTATAATACGGCATATATAAGAGCGAGAAAGACTATGATGGAGACAGTAAGCGTTTGTTGAAATCCAAAGCGAGCCGGAGAGGGTGGAAGACCGGCGAGAGTAGAGGGCGCTGAATATCACTCCTGAGTTGCGGGCTGAACTCTTGCTGTGATTAGAATAAGAGCAAAATAGTAAGCGCCGACGGCATTCCGCCGTTAAAGGAAACCATATAACCTATAGAAGCTGGTATAGGCGTATGAATGTAAACGGTGGTAACGCGGATCGACACTCCGTCCTTTTACAGGACTGGGTGTTTTTTTAACCTTATTTTCAGGAAAAAGCAGAAAGGATGAAAAGCATGTATCAAAAAGTATCGCCCAATCTCAATTTCGTAGAAAGAGAGAAACAGACGGAAAAGTTTTGGAAGGATGAGGATATTTTTGTAAAAAGTATGGAAAACCGCAAGGATGGGCCGACCTATACTTTTTATGACGGGCCGCCGACGGCGAACGGAAAGCCGCATATCGGGCATGTGCTGACCCGCGTGATCAAAGATATGATTCCGAGATACCGCACGATGAAAGGCTATATGGTGCCGAGGAAAGCCGGATGGGATACCCATGGGCTTCCGGTGGAACTGGAAGTGGAGCGGGAGCTTGGGCTGGACGGAAAGGAACAGATTGAAGAATACGGGTTAGACCCGTTTATTTCCAAATGTAAGGAAAGTGTATGGAAGTATAAAGGCATGTGGGAGGATTTTTCTGGCACCGTAGGCTTTTGGGCGGATATGGATGATCCTTATGTGACTTACCATGACGATTATATCGAATCCGAATGGTGGGCTTTGAAGCAGATCTGGGATAAGGGGCTGTTATATAAAGGATTTAAGATCGTGCCTTACTGCCCCCGCTGCGGAACGCCTCTTTCTTCCCATGAGGTAGCGCAGGGGTATAAGGATGTGAAGGAACGTTCGGCCATCGCCCGCTTTAAAGTAAAGGGGGAGGATGCTTATATCCTGGCATGGACGACCACGCCCTGGACGCTGCCTTCCAACGTGGCGCTCTGCGTAAACCCTAATGAGGCTTATGCGAAAGTAAAAGCAGGGGACGGCCTGGTTTATTATATGGCAGAAGCCTTACTGGATACCGTGCTTGGAAAACTGGGGGATGAGGAAAAGAAGATCCCGGCTTATGAAGTGTTGGAGCGGTATACGGGGAAAGAGCTGGAATATAAAGAATATGAACCGTTGTTTGATTATGCGGTGGAATTATGCGAACGGCAGCGTAAAAAAGCATATTATGTGACATGTGATACGTATGTCACTCTGACCGACGGCACTGGTGTCGTTCATATTGCTCCGGCGTTCGGCGAAGATGATGCCAATGTGGGGAGGATTTATGATCTGCCTTTTGTACAGCTGGTGGATGCAAAAGGGGAAATGACGAAAGAGACGGACTATGAAGGCGTGTTCTGCAAGAAGGCGGATCCTATGATTCTTACGGATCTGGAAAAGAAGGGGCTTTTATTTGACGCGCCCAAATTTGAACACAGTTACCCTCATTGCTGGCGTTGCGATACGCCCTTGATTTATTATGCAAGGGAATCATGGTTTATTAAGATGACGGCGGTGAAAGAGGATTTGATCCGTAACAATAATACGATCCATTGGATCCCGGAATCGATCGGAAAGGGACGTTTTGGGGACTGGCTGGAAAATATCCAGGATTGGGGCATTTCCAGGAACCGTTATTGGGGAACGCCTCTGAATATATGGGAATGCGAGGGATGCGGAAAGATGCATTCCATCGGCAGCAGGGAAGAGCTGGAAAAGATGAGCGGCAACGAGGCGGCGCGTACGGTAGAGCTGCACAGACCCTATATTGATGAGATTACGATCCGGTGTCCGGAATGCGGCGGCACGATGAAACGTGTGCCGGAGGTGATCGACTGCTGGTTCGATTCGGGGGCAATGCCCTTTGCGCAGCATCATTATCCGTTTGAAAACAAGGAGCTGTTCGAGCAGCAGTACCCGGCCCAGTTTATTTCCGAGGCGGTAGATCAGACGAGGGGATGGTTCTACTCGCTGCTGGCAGAATCCACGCTGCTTTTTAACAATTCTTGTTTCGAGAATGTCATTGTACTCGGGCATATTCAGGATGAAAAAGGACAGAAGATGAGCAAGTCCAAAGGAAATGCGGTGGATCCGTTCGAAGCGCTGGCTGCTTATGGCGCGGATGCGATTCGCTGGTATTTCTATATTAATTCGGCGCCCTGGCTTCCGAACCGTTTCCACGGCAAGGCGGTGCAGGAAGGACAGCGGAAGTTTATGGGGACGCTGTGGAATACCTATGCATTCTTTGTGCTTTATGCCAATATTGATGAATTTGACGCGACAAAATATAAGCTGGAATATGAAAAGCTTCCGGTTATGGACAAGTGGCTGCTTTCCAAGCTGAATACGTTAATACAGGAAGTGGATGGTGATTTGGAAAATTACAGGATTCCGGAAGCGGCAAGAGCCTTGGACAGCTTCGTGGATGAGATGAGCAACTGGTACGTGAGAAGGAGCAGAGAGCGTTTCTGGGCTAAGGGAATGGAACAGGATAAGATCAATGCATATATGACCTTATATACCGCGCTCGTTACGGTCAGCAAATGCGCGGCGCCGATGATTCCTTTTATGACAGAAGATATTTACCGAAATCTGGTATGCTCTGTAGATAAGGACGCGCCGGAGAGCATTCACTTATGCGATTTCCCCGTTGCGAAAGAGGCGTGGATCAATAAAAAGCTGGAAGAGGACATGGAAGAGGTGCTGAAAGTGGTCGTGATGGGACGCGCATGCAGGAATGCGGCCAATATCAAGAACCGTCAGCCCATCGGCATGATGTTTGTAAAAGCGCCGGCCGAATTGGACAGTTTTTACCAGGATATCATCAAAGAAGAATTGAATGTGAAGGAGGTCAGCTTTACGGACGATGTGAGGGCGTTTACGACTTATACGTTCAAGCCGCAGCTTCGGACGGTCGGACCGAAATACGGCAAACAGCTTGGCGGCATCCAGAAGGAGCTGGCTGCTTTGGACGGCAATGCGGCAATGGACGAGCTGGATGCACAGGGCGTATTGAAGTTTGAAATCGGCGGCGCAAGCGTAGAGTTGTCCAAAGACGACCTTTTAATTGAAATGACGCAAAAGGAAGGATATATATCCGAGGCGGACAATACGGTGACAGTAGTATTGGATACCCGCCTTACGGAAGAATTGATCGAGGAAGGCTTTGTCTATGAAGTGATCAGCAAGATCCAGACGATGCGTAAGGAAGCCGATTACGAAGTGATGGACCACATCGAAGTGACAGTGGATAAGAATGCGAAAATTGCCGAAATTATCTCGAAAAATGAGGAGATGATCGCTGGAAAGGTGCTGGCGGATAAGATGACATCCGGACCGGCAGATAATGCTGCGGGGGATTGGAGCGTAAAGGAGTGGAATGTGAACGGAGAGGAAGTTACAATAGGCATCCGCAGACGATAAGATTCGCTGCCGGTAACAAAATATCCCTTTATCTTGCATTTTTCTGCGAATAATGTATAATTTATCCTTAGATAGAAGTTTTATGAGTCGAGCGAATAATGAGGAGGAACCTATGGCAAAAAAAGCAACATTATCCTTTGATAAGGATCTATTCAAGAGGAGTGTAGTCTATAATGTAAAGACATTGTATAGGAAGAGCATGGAAGAGGCTACCCCCCAGCAGATTTTTCAGGCAGTTTCCTATTCGATCAAGGATGCCATTGTTGACCACTGGATGACAAGCCAGGAACAATATGACAAGCAGGATCCCAAAGTGGTTTATTACCTGTCTATGGAATTTTTGATGGGACGCGCCCTTGGGAATAACATTATTAACCTTCAGGCATATAAGCCGGTGAAGGAAGCCCTGGACGAGCTGGGCGTGGACTTGAACGTGGTGGAAGACCAGGAGCCGGATCCGGCTTTGGGAAACGGGGGGCTTGGAAGACTTGCCGCATGTTTCCTGGATTCCCTGGCTACTCTGGGATATTCCGCATATGGCTGCGGCATCCGCTACCGTTATGGCATGTTCAAGCAGCAGATCAGGGACGGATACCAGATAGAAGTTCCCGATAACTGGCTGGAAAACGGCAATCCTTTTGAACTGAGAAGGCCGGAATACGCCAAAGAAGTGAAATTCGGCGGTTATGTGAATGTATATGTGGATGAAAACGGTAGGAACCATTTCCGGCAGGAGGGATACCAGAGCGTAACAGCGATTCCGTATGATCTGCCGATCGTCGGTTATGGAAACGGCATTGTTAATACATTGCGTATCTGGGACGCGCAGCCGGTGGAATGCTTTAAGCTGGAATCTTTTGACAAAGGGGATTACCAGAAGGCGGTGGAACAGGAGAATTTGGCCCGCAATATCGTGGAGGTGCTCTATCCGAACGACAACCATTATGCGGGAAAGGAACTGCGCCTGAAGCAGCAGTATTTCTTCATTTCCGCATCCGTGCAGGAAGCGGTGGCGAAATATATGCGCAAGCATAAGGATATCCGCAAGTTTTATGAAAAAGTAACGTTCCAGCTGAACGATACCCACCCTACCGTTGCGGTGGCCGAATTGATGCGTATTTTAATGGATGAGTATTATCTGACATGGGACGAGGCATGGGAAGTGACGACAAAGACATGCGCTTATACGAACCATACGATCATGGCAGAAGCTTTGGAAAAATGGCCTATCGAGCTGTTTTCCAGGCTGCTTCCGAGAATTTACCAGATTATAGAAGAAATCAACCGCCGTTTTGTAATGCGGATTGAACAGAAGTATCCGGGCAATCATGAAAAAGTGCGTAAGATGGCAATTATTTATGACGGCCAGGTAAAGATGGCGCATCTTGCGATTGCGGCCGGCTATTCGGTAAACGGCGTGGCAAGGCTGCATACGGAAATCCTGAAGAACCAGGAATTAAAGGATTTCTATGAAATGATGCCTGAAAAATTCAATAACAAGACGAACGGGATTACTCAGAGGCGCTTCCTTCTCCATGGCAATCCGCTTCTCGCCGACTGGGTGACATCTTATGTAGGCGACGAGTGGATCACGGATCTGCCGAGGATCAACAAGCTGAAGATTTATGCGGATGATGAAAAAGCGCAGCAGGAATTCATGAATATTAAGTATAAGAATAAAGTCCGCCTGGCAAAATATATCAGGGAACACAATGGCATTGAAGTGGATCCCCGCTCTATTTTTGATGTCCAGGTGAAGAGACTCCATGAGTATAAGAGGCAGCTGCTAAATATTCTGCATATCATGCATTTGTACAATGAGCTGAAAGAACACCCGGATATGGAATTCTATCCGAGAACCTTTGTCTTTGGCGCGAAAGCGGCGGCAGGATATCGGAACGCGAAGCTGACGATCAAGCTGATCAACGCAGTGGGAGAAGTGGTGAATAATGATCCGGCGATCAATGGAAAGATTAAGGTCGTATTTATCGAGGACTACCGGGTAAGCAATGCGGAGATTATTTTTGCGGCGGCGGATGTATCCGAGCAGATTTCCACGGCAAGCAAGGAAGCTTCCGGGACGGGCAATATGAAATTTATGTTGAACGGCGCTTTGACCCTTGGCACGATGGACGGGGCGAATGTGGAGATTGTTGAGGAAGTCGGCGAAGAAAACGCGTTTATTTTCGGCTTGAGTTCTGATGAAGTAATCCGCTATGAAAATTATGGCGGTTATAATCCGATGGAGATCTTTAACAATGACGCGAACGTAAGAAAAGTGCTGATGCAGCTGATCAATGGCACATACAGCAGGAATGACCCGGATCAGTTCCGCCCGTTGTACAATTCCCTGCTGAATACCCTTTCTACTTCGAAAGCGGATACTTATTTTATCCTGAAGGATTTCGAAGCCTATGCGGAAGCGCAGAGAAGAGTGGAAAAAGCGTATAAGGACGAGAAGGGATGGGCGAAGAGCGCTATTTTGAATATTGCATGTTCCGGCAAATTCTCTTCTGACAGGACGATCGAGGAATATGTAAAAGACATCTGGCATTTGGACAGAGTCGTATTACCGGCCAAAAAGACAAAATAAAATAAAAATGCAATGATGAAAGAGGATTAAGCTCTGTACCAGCAGGGTTTAATCCTTTTTGGGCATTCGGAGCATGATAAATGTTGAGAAAGGAGAGAGGGTATGCTGAAAAACAGAAGGATGGAGGAAAAGCCGCCGTCAGAGGAGCTGAAAAACAGATTAAAGGCCGCAAGGGAAAAACTGGGAAAGCAGCAGATGGAGTTAAAGGATCACAAACTGCCGGTCATCGTATTGATGGAGGGATGGGGAACGGCAGGAAAGGGGAGCTGCACCGGACAGGTGATCCGAAATATAGACCCGCGCTTTTTCCGCGTGGCGACTTTGGAGAGGATGACGGAGGAGGAAAAGAGAAAGCCTTTTCTGAGCCGGTATTTTGCCCAGATCCCGGAGGCGGGGAAGTTTGTATTTCTGGATTCGGGATGGATGGAGGAGGTGACGAGCCTGCGGCTGCGCGGAAAGCTGGAAGGGAAGGAATATGAGACGAGGCTGGACAGCATCCGCAGATTCGAAAGGCAGCTGACGGATAACGGATATCTAGTGATGAAGTTTTTCTTCCATATCAGTAAAAAGGAGCAGAAGAAAAGGATTGAAAGCCTGCTGGAAGATATTGATACCGCATGGCGGGTGAATGCGAATGATAGATGGCAGAACAGGCACTATGGAAAATGCACGGAAGTGTTCGACCATTATCTGGAAATGACGAATTCCCCGTCGGCGCCCTGGTATATCGTGAACGCAAAGTCGCGGAAATGGGCCGAACTCCAGGTGCTGGAAACTTTGACGGAGGGAATCGAGATCGCGCTGCAAAATAGGACATTGGCAGTCCCGTTGCTGCAGAACGTTTTTCCGCTGGTGAAAATGCCGAAACTGGAGGAGATACCGCTCGACAGGACGGCAGGGGAAAAGGAATATAAAGAGGAACTGGAAAAGCTGCAAGGACGTTTGAGGGATCTGCACAACCGTTTATATCGGAAACAGGTTCCGGTCATTATTGCTTATGAAGGATGGGATGCGGCTGGAAAGGGCGGAAATATCAAGCGCATTACAGAAGCGCTGGATCCCAGGGGGTTCGAGGTTCATCCGATTGCGAGCCCGGAGCCCCATGAAAAGGCAAGGCATTATTTGTGGCGCTTTTGGACGAGGCTGCCGAAGACGGGGCATATTGCAATTTTTGACAGAACCTGGTACGGACGCGTCATGGTGGAGCGTCTGGAGGGTTTCTGCAGCGAGAACGACTGGAAGCGGGCCTATAATGAAATCAATGAATTTGAAAGGGAATTGGCGGACTGGGGGGCGGTAGTGATCAAGTTCTGGGTGCAGATTGATAAAGATACCCAGCTGGAGCGCTTTGAAATGCGGCAGAAAACACCGGGAAAACAGTGGAAGATTACGGACGAGGACTGGAGGAACAGGGAAAAATGGGATGCGTATGAGGATGCGGTCAACGAAATGATACAAAAAACGAGTACCGCATATGCACCATGGTATATTCTGGAGTCCGTGGATAAGAAATACGCCCGTTTAAAGGCGCTGCGGATCGTGGTGGAAAGGTTAGAAGAAGCTTTGAAGGAAAAATAAACGGCATATTGATAAGGGGCTGGGATGTATTGTATAATGAAGGAAACATGCCGATGCATGCCCGGACCGGCAATTGGGGGGCGGCGGAAGGAAATTACCAATACGAACGACAGATTCGGGAAGGAAGGGAAGGAAAATGGGAACAATAGCAAATCAGGAAGTCATGGACAAGATTGCCGTTAATTTTCAGACGGAAGGGGAGATTACGGAGCTGATCCCTTTTGGGAACGGGTATATCAATGACACATTCCGCATTACATGTAAACTGCCGGATGGCAAGGAGAAAAAATATATTCTTCAGAAAATGAATGTCAGCATTTTCAAAAACCCGGCTGAATTGATGGAGAATGTTATGAATGTGACCTCTTTTCTGCGAAAAAAGATTATTGCGGCGGGAGGGAATCCTGACAGGGAAACGTTGAATGTTATCCAGACAAAGGACGGAGGAAATTATCTGGAGGCGGACGGGGAATACTGGCGCATGTATATTTTTATCGAAGGAGCTACCAGCTACGACGAGGTAAAAACGCCGGAAGATTTTTATAAGACCGCGCTGTCCTTTGGCAATTTCCAGAAAATGCTGGGGGATTACCCGGCGGAAACGTTGCATGAGACGATCGTGAATTTCCATAATACGGTCAGCCGGTTCGCTGATTTTAAAAAGGCTGTGGAAGAAGACGTATGCGGCCGCGCGAAGGAAGTGCAGGAGGAGATCAAGTTTATTTTTGACAGGGAAGACGTGGCTCATATTATCTGCGATGCGCTGGAAGAGAAGCGGATTCCGCTGCGCGTCACCCACAATGACACGAAGCTGAATAATATTATGATAGATGATGAGACTGGAAAAGGGCTTTGCGTGATCGATCTCGATACGGTTATGCCGGGATCCGCGCTGTATGATTTCGGGGACTCCATTCGTTTCGGCGCAAGCACGGGCGCGGAGGACGAAGTAAACCTGGATCTGGTTTCAGTGGATCTGGAACTGTTCGAAGCTTATGCGAAGGGTTTTCTGGAAGGCTGCGGGGGAAGCCTGACGGAAGAGGAAGTAAGGCTGTTCCCGGCGGGCGCGAAAGTGATCACCTTCGAACAGGGGATGCGCTTTTTGACGGATTACCTTCAGGGGGATACTTATTATAAGACCAGCAGGCCCGGGCATAACCTGGACAGAGCCAGGACGCAGCTGAAGCTGGTGGCGGACATGGAAGAAAAATGGGGAGAAATGGAAAAAATTGTTGAGAAATACAGCATGAAATAAACAGAGCGACAATGAATGACGGGCAGTGCCGGCATATTATAAGCCGGCATTGCCCGTATGCATTTTTCGGTATTGCTGGGGCGTCATTCCTATAGATTTTTTAAAAATCTGCGAGAAATAGGATTGGGAGGAAAATCCGGTGCTGGAGGCGATCTGGGCGATGGAATGATTGGTGCTGATCAGCAGTTCTTTGCTCGCCTGCAGACGCTTGGTGGACAGATAGCTGATCGGGGACTGCCCGATGCAGGCCGCGAAGGAATGGGCCAGGTAATATTTATTAATGTGCGTAATTTCCGCCAGGGTGTCCAGGGTGATGTTCTGGGCATAGTTGGAATCGATATAACGCTTGGCGAGGGCGCATTCTTTGGAGATCTGGAAGGTGGAATCGGAGATAATGGAGAGATCCAGCTCCCTGGATATAAAAACGAGAAGCACTTGCAGTATGCCTTGGCAGACCATGTCGTATCCCGGTTTTTTTTCGCGGAATTCTTCAAGCATCAGCCGGGAATAATCCACGAGGCGGTTCTGCGAGGTAGTATAGCTGTAATGGCTGAAGTTTTTTCTGATATTCTCCTGTCTGCCATGATAGGAAAAAGCAAGGCCGTCTACGCCGAATACGATGTATTCCATAGGATTTTTGGTCATCGTTTTTTCGGTATGTTCCACGTGGGGGTTTATGATCATTAAATCATTGGGCTTTACCGGTATCAGGTCGTTTTCCACATGGAAAATCCCATTTCCGCTGACGACATAAAAAAGCTCGGTAAAATGATGGGTATGCGGAAGGCTCTGCCAGTCCCCTTCGTATTTGGAAAGGGAAATATAGCGGAGGTTGAAATTTGGTTTTGACAGGGTTTTCTGTTCCAGATTGATTCGCTCATTGCTCATTCCGGGCCGCCTTTCTTTTGTATTTGCCGTATGGAAGCTGTGGGTTTTTATAGGAAATCTGTAAATTTGACAATAATGTAAAAAAAGATTAGTGAAAACGACTAATAAAGTGTCGATTCCTGTGATTCTTTTATATAATTATACTCTATAAAAATACGAGAATAAAGTTTTTTATTTCAAAAACAACAAGAAAACTAAAAAATAGAGCAATATAGAAATTGAACGGGGAAAAATAAACATATATACTTATTAAATAAGAAACTTGTTGTCAATAATCAACAATAAAAATGCTTGTAATATTTTATTACAGCAAAAGGAGGACAAACATGAAAAAGAAAACAATATCTGTTTTACTGGCTGCGGCCATGGTAATCGGAACGTTTGCCGGCTGTGGTTCATCTCCTGCACCGGCGGCAACAGAAGAAGCAGCTCCGGCAGAGGAGGCAGCTCCAGCAGAAGAAGCAGCTCCTGCGGAGGAAGAAGCTCCGGCAGAAGAAGCGGCTCCGGAAGAAGAAGCAGCAGCTCCCGCATTGGAAGGCACTGTAAAAGTAGCCGCATTTGAAGGCGGATACGGCGCTGATATGTGGACAGAGGTAGCAAAGGCATTTGAAGCTTCCCATCCTGGCGTAACCGTAGAACTTACTGTTGACAAGAAAATTGAAGATGTAATTACTCCCGGCATGAAAGCTGGCGATTATCCGGACGTTGTTCACTGTGCGACAGGCCGCGAAGCTGGTCTGACCGAGACGCTGGCAAGAGAAAAAGGACTGCTTCCCCTGACGGATGTTATGGAAATGACAGTTCCCGGCGAAGACGTAAAAGTAAAAGATAAGATCGTTCCTGGTTTCCTTGATACGCTGGCAACCAACCCTTACGGCGACGGCGTGACCTATTATGCGCCGATGTTCTACAGCCCTTGCGGATTGTTCTATGACGCAGGCCTGTTGGAAGAAAAAGGCTGGACGCTTCCTACTACATGGGATGAGATGTGGGAATTAGGCGATAAGGCAAAGGCAGAAGGCATTTCCTTATTTACATATCCGACCACAGGTTACTTTGACGCATTTATGTATGCATTGTTATCTTCGGCAGGCGGCCCGGCTTTCTTTGACGAATGTATGACATACGGCGAAGGCGTATGGGAATCCGAAGATGCAAGGAAAGTATTCGATATCGTTGCAAAACTGGCTGAGTACACAGAACCCACGACAGTTGCAAATGCGAACAACGAAAGCTTTACAAAGAATCAGCAGCTGATTCTGGACGACAAGGCTATCTTCTGCCCGAACGGCACATGGCTTCCTGGCGAAATGGCAGACGCTCCGAGAGGCGAGAACTTCAAATGGGGCTTCACAGCTATCCCGGCAGTCAATGCAGGCGGCGCTGGATGTTCTTTCTGCTGGTTTGAGCAGATGTGGATTCCTGCAGCAGCAGAAAACCAGGATCTGGCAAAAGAATTCGTAGCTTATATGTATTCCGATGAAGCAGCAGCAATTTTTGCTGGTTCCAATGCAATCCAGCCGATCGTAGGTATCGGTGAGAGCCTGGAAGGCGACAACCAGATGTTCTACAGCGTATATGATTCAGGCGCTACGGCAGTTATGGGCGGCTTTGCAGCTACCACGCCGGTAGAAGGCACAACGATGGCAGACGCTTTGTTTGAAACAGTAAACAGTATCGTAAGCGGTGACAAGACTGTGGACGAATGGATCGCAGCAGTTACAGAAGTAAGCGATAAATACAGGGCAGCAATGGAATAGAACCTGTTGAATAAAGAGTGTTAAGCATGGGACATGCACGGAGTAATCCCCGGCATGTCCCAATTTTATAAAAAGGAACAGAATGGAGGTCATTATGAAGAACACGAAAGCAAAAAAGGCGTTTATTGTCACTTGCGTGGCGCCGGCAACACTGTTATTCATTATATTTATGATTGTTCCGACAATTAAGGTATTTAATATGTCATTGTATAAATGGGGCGGGTTTTCCAATACAAAGCAGTTCGTCGGTCTGCAGAACTTTAAGCTTCTCATGAGCGATAGTAATTTCTTCCGTTCCTTCCAAAATACTATTTTATTGATTACATTGGTGACAATAGTGACGATGGCATTCGCCCTTATTTTTGCGGCTATTTTATCCAGAGAAAAAATTGTCGGGCAGAACTTTTTCCGAATCGTGTTTTATATTCCTAACATCTTGTCGGTAGTAGTTATTTCCGCCATCTTTTCGGCTATTTATGACCCGAATAACGGGCTGTTAAACAGCATACTTTCTATATTCAGAGGGAAGGATGCGACACCGATCTTATGGATGGGGGACCAGAAAATTGTTATTTATTCGCTTGTTATCGCGATGATATGGCAGGCGATCGGTTATTACATGGTTATGTATATGGCCAGCATGGCGAGCGTGCCGGAGAGCTTGTACGAGTCGGCGAATCTGGAAGGGGCTGGAAGGATCCGGCAGTTTTTTGATATTACCCTTCCTCTGATTTGGACGAATATACGTACTACCCTGACATTTTTTGTTATCAGCTCCATTAACTTAAGCTTCCTGTTTGTAAAAGCAATGACCAACGGCGGACCGGACGGGGCGACGGAAGTATTCCTGAGCTATATGTACCAGCAGGCGTATACCAATTCTTCTTATGGCTATGGTATGGCGATCGGCGTATTGGTATTCTTATTCTCCTTCGCGCTCTCCGCAGTGGTAAATGTGGCAACGAAGCGTGAACCGTTGGAATTCTAAGGAGGTGGAATGATGGACCGTAAAAAAATTGCTGCAAATGATAAAGTAGTAAAGGTATTTATATACATAGCGCTGTTTATGCTGGCGATCAGCATTATTGTTCCCGTTGCATGGGTGTTCATGGCATCCGTAAAGGAGAATTCTGAATTTTACGGCAATCCGTGGTCGCTGCCGAAAGGATTGTATTTTCAGAACTTTGTCGATGCCTTTGAAAAGGCGAGCATGGGTTCCTATATGATCAATTCGGTGATTGTCACATTGTTGGCGCTGATCCTGCTTCTGGTGATTGCGCTGCCGGCGGCTTATACGCTCGCCAGATATAAATTTATGGGAAGCAAGCTTTTAAATATAGCGTTTATGGCAGGCTTGTTCATTAATGTGAACTATATCGTAGTGCCGATATTCCTTATGCTGGTAGACGCGGATAAGGTGATGAAGTCATGGTTTGGCTCCGGGCTGTTTTTGAATAATTTGTTTGTTACGGCGCTGGTATACGCCTCGACGGCTCTGCCTTTTACCATCTATCTTCTGTCCGGGTTCTTTGTGACGATCCCGAAAGATTACGAAGAAGCGGCATTCGTAGACGGAAGCGGATACTTCAGGACGATGGTGACGATTATGATGCCGATGGCAAAGCCGAGTATTATTACGGTGATCCTGTTCAATTTCCTCTCTTTCTGGAATGAATATATTATATCTATGACATTGCTCACGAAAGAGAATAAAACTTTGCCGGTAGGGCTGATGCAGCTGATGCAGGCACAGAAAGCGGCGGCAAATTACGGCCAGCTGTATGCAGGGCTTGTGATTGTCATGCTGCCGACGCTGATCCTGTACATGATGATGCAGAAGAAACTGACGCAAGGCATGAGCCTTGGAGGATTGAAAGGCTAAAGTCTTTCGGAAAACAGGAGGAAATGGATATGAATAAATGGATCAATGTAATCATTAATATTATAATATTCGTAGTATGCATTGCGCTGATCTGTACACAGCAGAGGAATGTCGGGCCCGGGGGTCTTGGCATTATGGTGATAGGGCTGGCGGGAATCTTGTTTTTGCTTTACCGCTATAATAAGCAGTATACGAAATAGGTGCCGGACCGGATATGGCAGAAGACGGGGATGGACGGCGAGGAGGAGAATATGAGTATGACAGGAAGGCTGACGCTGCCTACCGATATAGACATGGTGGATGAGACAATACGTTTAAAGAATCTTCTTGGCGCGGATGCGTTGAGGGACTGCGACGGGACGGCGATGCCGGATGAACTTCTGTTGCAGGATGGGAAAAAATATGCTACTTATTATACCACCAGAAAAGATAATGAGTGGGCGAACGCAAATCCTGACGAAGTACAGCAGGAATATTTGATCAGCGAAAGAGTGACAGCCAGGGACACGAAGCTGCGCATTAAGCTGATGAAAGGCTTCCATACGGAGCAATTAAAAGTAAATAATATCGATGATCCGAAGAGATGGTGGGAAGTCATAGACAGAACGACCGGGGAGATCGTGCCGACGGACCGGTGGGAGTATGATGCCGCGACAGAGGAAGTGGAGATAGAGAGCATAAAATACCATCAATATACGGTAAGTTTTCTTGCTTTTCTCATCTGGGATCCGGTTCATATGTATAATTTTATTACGAATGACTGGAAAGACGCGCCCCATCAGCTCACTTATGATGTAAGGCAGCCGAAGACGCAGGAATACGTCAAGAAAAAAATGAAAAAATGGTGCGAGGACAACCCGGACATCGATGTGGTGCGCTTTACGACGTTTTTTCATCAGTTTACCCTGACCTTTGATGAAAAGAAACGGGAAAAATATGTGGAATGGTTTGGCTACAGCGCCAGCGTAAGTCCGTATATCCTGGAAAAGTTTGAAAAGTGGGCCGGCTATAAGTTCCGTCCGGAATTTATTGTAGACCAAGGGTATCATAATTCTATTTTCCGCGTGCCTAGCAAAGAGTTTAAAGATTTTATAGAGTTCCAGCAGATCGAGGTAAGCAAGCTGGCGAAGGAACTGGTGGATATTGTGCATTCCTACGGGAAAGAAGCGATGATGTTTTTGGGAGACCATTGGATCGGCACGGAACCGTTTGGAAAATATTTTGCCAATATCGGTTTGGACGCGGTGGTCGGTTCTGTGGGAGACGGCGTCACTCTGCGGATGATTTCGGATATCAAAGGAGTCAAATATACAGAAGGGCGGCTGCTGCCTTACTTTTTCCCGGATGTGTTCTGCGAAGGGGGCGACCCGATCGGGGAAGCCCAGGAAAACTGGATGAAAGCGAGAAGGGCTATTTTACGTTCGCCTTTGGATCGTATCGGTTACGGCGGATATTTAAAGCTGGCTTCCGAATGGCCGGGTTTTATCGACGAGATACAGCATGTGGTAGACGAGTTCCGGCAGATCCATGAAAACATGCAGGGAACGAAAGCATATACGGCTCCTTTTAAGGTAGCGATTTTAAACTGCTGGGGCAACTTGAGAAGGTGGATGGCGAATCAGGTACATCACGCGATCTGGCACAGAGAGATTTATTCGTACGTAGGAATTATTGAATGCCTGAGCGGCATGCCTTTTGATGTGGAGTTCATTACTTTTGACGAAATAAAGAATGGCATTCCTGAGGATGTCAAAGTAATTATCAATGCAGGTGATGCGTATACCGCTTTCAGCGGCGCGGAGAACTGGAAGGATGAAAAAGTTGTCACTGCAATCCGTGAATTCGTTGATAACGGAGGAGGGTTTATTGGAGTCGGCGAACCGAGCGCATATCAGTTTGAGGGGCGCTATTTCCAGTTGAGCGATGTGCTTGGAGTGGATAAGGAGATCGATTTTTCGCTCAGCACGGATAAGTACAATGAGCTCAATGCCGAACACTTTATTCTGGAGGATATCGAAGGAGAGATCGATTTTGGCGAGGGAATGGACAGAATTTATGCCCAGGGGGAAGATTATCAGATTTTGAACATGGACGGGGAATACTGCCGCCTGGTAGTAAACCAATACGGAAAGGGACGCGGTGTTTATTTTGCCGGCCTGCCTTATTCTCCCCAGAACTGCCGGGTGCTGTTAAGAGCCATTTACTATGCGGCGGGCATGGAAGAGGAAATGAAGAAATACTATGTGACGAATGTGGATACGGAAGTGACGGTATTTGAAAAGACGGGAAAAATTGCCGTGATCAATAATGCGAGGGAAGGAAAGTATACGGAGCTGTTTGTAAACGGCGAAAAGATGTGCAGCCTGGATTTGGAGCCTATGGAAATGAGATGGGTGGATTTCAAGTAGACGGCATGTCGGCTTAAAAAAGTAAGAGAAGGTATCAAATATTGGGAGGTGTACGGCCTTGGGGGGCTGTATGCCTCCTGCTTATGTGTAGGGAACAGACTGCATTTGGCTGCATTTGGCAGCATCCATCAAATTTTTCAGACGGCGGAAGGGTTGGGGAGGGGGAACGGGTGGGAACAGGCGGCTATGGGGAGAATGGGTTTTCTGGCTGAAGTTTCCAATCAGATTTCACTAATGAAATGGGTAAATAGTGTGGAAACGATCGGGTCGGAAAAAAAGGACTTCCTTGTCCTTTTTTCCTGAAATTGCCATCCATGGCAATTTCACCCTGGGGTATTGACCATTTCATAAGTGAAATTTCTGATTGTACACAACAGCCAGAAAACCCATCCTCCCCATAGCCGCCTGTTCCCACCCGTTCCCCCTCCCCAACCCTTTCGCCGTCTGAAAAATTTGATGGATGCGGGTTGCAACGGTTTTTCTTTTCCCTTATAATAAAAATTGGTATGATTTTGGGAAAAGGCGTACTGTTTGTAAAATGTATTTTGATAAAAATCGGAGTGAAAAACGAGCACTTAGAAGAAGGAGGACGATATGATAAATTTGTATGACGGCGGCGCGTATTTGGTAAATGGGACGGAGATTGTTGCTGACGGCGCGGGTGCGGCGGCAGAGTTAAAGGCGAAGACAGGGAAGGACATTGCTAAGGATGCGGCAGCGAAGGGGACGATGGCTTATCGGATTTTGGAGGAGCATAATACGTCGGGGAATATGGAGAAGCTGAAGATCAAGTTTGATAAACTGACTTCGCATGATATTACTTTTGTAGGGATTATACAGACGGCGAGGGCTTCTGGGCTGGAGAAATTCCCGGTGCCTTATGTGCTGACGAACTGTCATAATTCCCTCTGCGCGGTCGGGGGGACGATCAATGAAGATGACCATATGTTTGGGCTTACTTGTGCGAAAAAGTATGGCGGGGTGTATGTGCCTCCCCACCAGGCGGTAATCCATCAATATGCGCGTGAAATGCTGGCGGGGGGAGGACGGATGATCCTTGGCTCGGATTCCCACACCCGTTATGGGGCGCTTGGAACGATGGCGATGGGCGAAGGCGGGCCGGAGCTGGTGAAGCAGCTTTTAAATCAGACTTATGATATTCATATGCCGGAGATAGTCGGTGTTTATCTGACCGGGGAACCGATAAAAGGGGTAGGGCCGCAGGATGTGGCGCTGGCGATTATCGGCGCGGTGTTCGGGAACGGTTATGTGAAGAATAAGGTGATGGAATTCGTGGGGCCGGGCGTGGCTTCTTTGAGCGCGGATTTCAGGATCGGTATCGATGTGATGACGACGGAAACGACCTGCCTTTCCTCTATCTGGAAAACGGATAGGGAAATCGAAGAATTTTATGAGATCCATGGGAGAAAGGAAGAATATAAAGAATTAAATCCTTCGGATGTGGCATATTATGACGGGATGATTACCGTGGATCTGGGGAGTATCAAGCCGATGATCGCGATGCCTTTCCACCCGAGCAATACTTATACGATCAAGGAATTGAATGCGAATCTGGAGGATATCTTGGACGATGTGGAAAAGAAAGCGGCAGTCAGCCTGGACGGCGCAGTGGACTTTACATTGAAGGATAAGGTGCGGAACGGAAAGTTTTATGTGGATCAGGGAATCATTGCGGGCTGTGCGGGCGGCGGCTTTGAGAATATCTGTGCGGCGGCGGATATTTTGAAAGGTTCTTATATCGGCGCTGATGGATTTACATTAAGCGTATATCCGGCTTCCATGCCGGTATATATGGAGCTGATCAAAAATGGATGCGCGGCAGCTTTGATGGAAACGGGGGCAGTGCTGAAGACAGCGTTCTGCGGCCCTTGCTTCGGTGCAGGGGATACTCCGGCGAACAATGCGTTCAGCATCCGGCATTCCACGAGGAATTTCCCGAACCGGGAAGGCTCCAAGCTGCAGAACGGACAGATTTCGTCCGTGGCGCTTATGGACGCCCGCTCGATTGCGGCAACCAGCGCCAATAAGGGTGTGCTGACACCGGCAACTGATTTCGATGGAAACATTGGAAAATATAAATATCATTTTGACTCTAATATATATGCGAACCGTGTCTTTGATTCCAAAGGAGCGGCCGATCCATCGGTAGAAATACAGTTCGGGCCGAATATCAAGGATTGGCCGAACATGTGCGAGCTGCCGGAGAATCTGGTGCTTCAGATGGTTTCAGAGATCCATGACCCGGTGACGACGACGGATGAGCTGATTCCTTCGGGCGAGACTTCTTCTTACCGATCCAATCCGCTTGGACTGGCAGAATTTACGCTTTCCAGGAAAGATCCGGCCTACGTGGGAAGGGCAAAGAATATCCAGGAAGCCCAGAAGGCGGTAATGGAAGGAAAATGCCCGTTAGAGGTGAAGCCGGAATTGAAGCCAGTGATGGAAACGATCCATAAAACATATCCCGAAGTCGGAGAGGGGAATGTGGGCTTTGGCTCTACGATTTTTGCGGTAAAGCCGGGCGACGGTTCGGCGAGGGAACAGGCGGCCTCCTGCCAGAAGGTGCTGGGCGGATGGGCGAATATTGCCAACGAATATGCGACGAAGAGATACCGTTCCAACCTGATTAACTGGGGCATGCTTCCGTTTGTTATAGACGGGGACGATAAGCAGCTTCCGTTTGAAAATCTGGATTATCTTTTCCTGCCGGATATCAGGAGGGCAGTAGAAGAAAAGGCAGACCATATCAGGGCTTATGTGGTAAAGGAAGGGGAAATGAAAGAGTTTTCGCTTTCTCTCGGTGAATTGACGGATGAAGAACGTCAGATTATTTTAAAGGGATGCCTGATTAATTATAACAGGGTTTCATAAGCTGCATAAAAGAAAACGATTTGGGATTCTGTAAGGTGGAATCGTGGAGGATGGCGCGGAATGATAAAAAAGAGAAAAACGTTACTTTTACAAGGAATGGCTATGGCGCTTGCTTTTTGCCTGGTATGTGCCTACGGCATGGAAGCAAGAGCAGAAGAGGGGGCGCAGAGGCAGGAAGGCAACGGGCATCGGATCGCCATTGACGCCGGGCATCAGTCGAGGGGCAACAGTGAAAAAGAGCCGGTGGGACCGGGGGCATCGGAGATGAAGATGAAAGTGTCCGGAGGGACGAAAGGCGTATCCACCGGCGTATATGAATATGTGCTGACGCTGGAAGTATCCCTGAAGCTGAAAGAGGAGCTGGAAAACAGAGGCTATGAGGTTTATATGGTAAGGGAAAGCCATGATGTGAATATCAGTAATTCCGAAAGGGCGCAGATGGCTTATGATTCCGGCGCGGAAGTGTTTGTCAGGATCCATGCCAACGGCTCGGAGAACAAGAAAGCGAACGGAGCCATGACGATATGCCCTACGGAGAAAAACCCCTATGTGGCCGATTTATACACGGAAAGCAGACGGCTTTCTGATTTGGTGCTGGACGGACTGGTTGCAAGCGCGGGATGCAAGAAGGAGCGGGTATGGGAAACGGATACCATGAGCGGCATCAACTGGAGCAAGATCCCGGTCACGATCGTGGAAATGGGGTATATGACGAACCCGGAAGAGGACGAGAAAATGGCGCAGGAAGATTACCAGCGTCTGATTGCGGCAGGTATTGCGGACGGGATCGACGGGTATTTTGAGGAGTAGAACCTAAAGTATTTCCCTCTGTTTCCGATATATAAATTACAAGAAACAGGTACTTCCGGCCGGAATCCTGCTTTTGGAATGGATAGGATTAAGACATGGATAAAGGAAATGGAGGGTAAGAATGCGAATTGGTTCCTCGAATATAGGGATGGAGAGTACAAGGAGATATCACTCCTTTACTGCCAGAAGAGCCAGTGTGACAATTTTGGCAGGAAATGCGGGTTTACGGATGAACCCTGAAGCAGAGGATGGAACCGAAAAGAAGAGCATGATGGGAGAGGATGCCTGGCAGGAATTTTATGGCAGGGATCCGTATGCGGAGAAAAAGAACGAACTGAAAGAGAAGCTGAACCAAATGAATTCCCGTTCGGG
Organism: uncultured Lachnospiraceae bacterium; assembly: GCA_910585965.1. Taxonomy (GTDB): domain Bacteria; phylum Bacillota; class Clostridia; order Lachnospirales; family Lachnospiraceae; genus Kineothrix. The sequence goes on along the minus strand of CAJUHH010000006.1, from coordinate 52,294 downwards.
GATCAAAAGTCTTTCCTATGTGCAGGGGGAAAGGGATGCCCTCAGTACGATCAGGGATAAATGTATGCAATATCTGTTCAGCATTTTTTTCGGGGAAACAAAGAGATGGGATTTTAAGGAGATTACGGATAGCGTGCGTAAGAACAGCATTACGGTAAATCCGGAAATGCTCCAGACGATTACTTATAGCCAGGAAACCTATATGGAAGAAAAAGAGGATACGGCTTTTTCTGCCGGAGGCATCGTGCAGACAGCGGACGGCAGGACGATAGAGTTTCAGATGAATGTGCAGATGAGCAGGAGTTTCCAGTCCTATTATGGAGAGCAGGTTCAGAGGGTGGAACGGCAGCTGGTGGATCCGCTGGTGATCAATTTGGAGGGAAATGTGGCGCAGCTGCAGGATCAGACTTTTTTCTTTGACTTGGATGCCGACGGCGTGGAAGAGGAGATTTCCATGCTGGGAAAGGGAAGCGGCTATTTGGCGTTGGACAGGAACGGGGATGGAGTCATCAATGACGGAAGCGAGCTGTTCGGCGCGAAGTCAGGGAACGGGTTTGCGGATTTGGCGGCTTATGATTCGGACGGGAACGGCTGGATCGATGAAGACGATGAGATATGGAGTAAATTGCTGATCTGGACGAAAGATGAAAACGGCGAGGACAGATGTTACACGCTTTCGGAAAAAAATATAGGAGCCATCTGCCTGGCGAACCAGGAAACGGATTTTACGCTGGCTTCTAAAGAGAACGTGCCGAATGGAAGGATACGTAAAACGGGCATATTTTTATATGAGAACGGATACGCAGGAACGATACAGCATGTGGATATGGCCGTACACGAACAAGGCGGGCAGCATTTTGATACGGTTGGGTAAATGCATTTTGTGATGGGAACGCAAAGCATGTAGATATAAAGTGAATAGAGGTTTTTAATAGGATAAAAAGGGCATTGGTACATACAATAGTATTGGGTGTCCTTTTTGACGTATGAAGGATAATATGCCTTGAAATAAAAAAATAGTTAAAAATACAAAAACGTAATGATATAGTAATGAATATTATTGATTTTTTCTTTATATTAATATATAATATGAAATAGAAAGAAGGGAGTGTGGAATATGGCACAAGCAGTAAATGTAAATTTTCGTATGGATGCAGATTTGAAAAAGAGCATGGAGCAGGCGTGTTCTGAGTTAGGAATGTCAATGACGACGGCTTTCACCATTTTTGCAAAAAAGGTAAGCCGTGAAAAACGCATTCCTTTTGATGTATGCGTTGATCCATTTTATTCGGAAAGCAATATTCGTCATTTGGAAAAAATAGTACATGATATTGATCAGGGACGGGCAAATTTTACCGAACACGAGCTAATAGAGGGGGATGAATAATGAGGCTTCTGTGGGAAGACAGGGCGTGGGAAGATTATCTTTACTGGCAAATACAAGATAAAAAAACATTGAAACGTATTAATGCACTTATACATGATATGAAACGAACTCCTTATGATGGTATTGGGAAACCAGAGCCGTTAAAAGGAAATTTAAGAGGATATTGGAGCAGACGCATCGATGAAGCAAATCGGATTGTTTATTTTGAACGAAACAATGTAATTTATATTATTTCATGTAAAGGGCATTATGAGAACTAAAACTAGAATTTTAAATTATCTTGTCGCTTAGTTCCCCGGCGGCATAAAAAGGACACCAATACATACAATAGTGTAGGGGTGTCATATGAAAAAATTAGAAATCATGAAAAATGGAATCAAAGGCAGAAGGAGCGGATCAAGACCGGATTACCGGGATGTGGCCGCCGTCCTTCTGTTTATTTTTTTGCTTCCTTATATCGTGTCCTTTTTCTTTGGAAATGCGGGGAGTGAAGGACGGGAAGGGGAAGGAGATAATGCAGAGGGAGGGACGGAATGGATAAAAAATGGGGAGGCGGGGCCGGAATTATTTGAAGAGGATATCGGAAAAGCAGAATTTATTGTATGCAATACGACAGCTGCGGGAACAGAGAAGATGCCCTTGGAAACGTACCTGGTCAGCCGGCTGCCTTCCACGATCAATATGGAATATGAGATGGAGGCGCTGAAGGCTCAGGCGGTGGTGCTGCGGACGGAAATGATGCGTTTGTATTACGACAGCGCCGGGGAAGAACAAGAAGGAAAGGCCCCCCCTTTACAAAAGGGATACATATATGTAGAAAGCAATCTTGTGAAAACGGACGGGGACATCTATGAAAAATGCAAAGAGGCGGTAAGCAGCACGAGGGGGATGTATCTGGCTTATGAGGGATATCCGATCAATGCTCCTTATTTTGCAGTCAGTGCCGGGGCGACACGTAACGGGAATGAAGTGTTTGGAAGCGAAAACTATAAATATTTGAAGTCTGTTGTCTGCGGAAGGGATTTTACCTCGGAGGACTATATACATAGCATAAGAATAAGCAAAGCGGATTTCCTGGAAAAAATGCAGGAACTGTGTCCGAAAATCGTCTGGGAGGAAGGGGAGGCTCTGGAAGAGGTATTTTCCCTTCGCAGAGACCGGGCAGGATATGTGCTGGAAATCCGCTCGGAGAAAGGAACGGTTACAGGAGAGGTATTCCGCAAAGCATTTTCACTCAATTCCTCCTGCTTCGAATGGCAGGAGGAAGAAGGGGCAATCATTATTAAATCAAAGGGGGTGGGACATGGCCTGGGCTTTTGCCAGTACGGGGCTAATGAGGCAGCAAAAAAAGGAAGCGACTATATTGACATATTAAACTACTTTTTCTCGGAAATTGTCATAGAAAAAACTGAATAAAGAATCCGAAACAGGCAAAACTATCGATGAGGAATCAAAACCGAAAATGAGAATCTGATATAAATTCTGTTAGGAGGAATGAAAATGAAAAGAGGAAACAGAAACGGCGCCAAAAAAGAAAAAATGATTGTGGTGCTTTCATCGGTGTTTGTGCTGGCCGCTTTAACGGCAACGGGATTATTTTTCAGGGGAAGCAATGAAGAAAAAAACGATGGATACGTGGTCGATTTCAGCGCTATCGAGAATGAGTCTGCGGAACTGGCGAAAAATGAAGGGGACGCGGTGCAAGGGATAATGGACGGCGCAGAGGGCCTGAATGCGGCAGGGACAGAAGGAATCCATGAGAATGCCGTAACTGCGGATGATCTGGATTATGATCCATATTTCCAGGAGACAAATTCTCCCAGCGTAGAGAATGAGGATAGTGAAGAAAATACGGAAGAACAGGCAGAGAGTGACAAGAAAGAGGGCGAAGAGGAGAAAGGAAAAAAAGCAGAAAGCAAAGACAGCCAGAAGGATAAAGAGAAAAATGAAAAGGGCGAAGAAGGGATGATCGATGAAAATATCGATTCGGCAACCTTGGAAGAAGTAGCCCGCATGGAAGAAATGGAGGATACCATGGCGATCGCTACTTCCACTTCCATCCAGCCGGCTCTCACATTCAGCGATAAGGATACGCTGGCGTGGCCTATTGTAGGAAATGTGCTGATCAATTACAGCATGGACAAGACCGTTTATTTTCCTACGTTGGAACAATATAAGTACAATCCGGCAATCATCATTTCCGCAGTGGAGGGAGAGACCATTACGGCGGCGGCAAACGGAAAAGTGAACAGAATTTATACGGATTCCGAGCTGGGGAATGTAGTAGTTATGGAACTGGGCAACGGGTATGAACTGACCTATGGGCAGTTGAAAGACATTACCGTATCGGAAGGCGGTTTTGTAAATCAGGGCGACATGATCGGAAGCGTGGCGGCCCCGACAAAATATTATGTGGTAGAAGGCTGCAACGTATATTTTAAGCTGACAAAGGATGGGACTCCGGTCAATCCGATGACGAAGCTTCATTAAATTTGCTGGCTCGGGCAAAGGCTTGCGGTTATGGAAATGGAAAAGGAATGGTTAAATGGTTATCGGAATGCAAAGATATATAATCAACGGCCGGATCATGACTATGGCGGAGAAAACGGCAGAGAAGAAAAAAGAAAAAGTAAAGGCAGAATATGAAAACGGATTTCTTTGTATGGAAAACGGAAAGATCTCGCAAATAGGAGATATGGAGGAATTGGGAAGCATCCCGAAAAGGAGCGCTGACATTGATGTCATAGATGCTAGCGGCAGGCTGGTGATGCCGGGCATTATTGAGGCACACTGCCATATGGGGATCACGGAGGAGAAGAAGGGTATGGAGGGGGACGACTGTAATGAGAACGTCCAGCCCATTACCCCTTATCTCCGGGCGATGGATGCGATTCACTCCATGGATGCGGCGTTTGATGACGCAGTCCGGGCCGGAATTACTTCGGCGATGGTCGGCCCGGGAAGCTCTAACGTGGTAGGCGGGCAGTTCGCCTTTATCAAGACAAAGGGAAGAAGGATCGATGACCTGGTCGTCCTCGCGCCTGCGGCAATGAAAGTAGCCTTCGGAGAAAATCCGAAGGTGAATTTTTCTGGGCAGGGGAAAATGCCGGTTACGCGAATGGCGGTGGCCGGTATGCTGCGGGAAGAGCTTTTTCAGGCAAAGAAATATGTGGAAAAGAAGAAAAGGGCGAAAAAAGCGGGGGAAGGGTTCGAAGAGGATTTTCATTATGAATGCTGGGTTCCGGTATTTGAAGGGAAAATCCCCCTGAAAGCCCATGTCCACCGGGTGGATGATATTTTTACAGCAATCAGGATCGCAAAAGAGTTCGGTCTGGATATGACGCTGGACCATTGCAGCGAAGGCCATCTGATCGCGGAGGAGCTGGCAAAAGAGGGTTATCCGGCGATCGTGGGGCCTGATCTGTCCAGCCGGAGCAAGATCGAGGTACAGAACGTGGCGTTTAAGACAGCCGGGATATTAAGTGCGGCGGGGCTGAAAGTAGCGATTACGACGGATCATCCCGTATCGCTGATCCAATCCCTGCCTTTGTGCGCAGGACTGTGCGTAAAGTCCGGCATGCCTTTGGATACAGCGCTCCGGGCGATCACGATCCATGCGGCGCAAATATGCAGGGTGGACGAGAGGGTGGGAAGCCTGGAAATCGGAAAAGATGCGGATATCGCTATTTTTGACGGAAATCCTCTGGAAGTGTTTACAAAAGTTTATTGTACGCTGATCGATGGGGAAATCGCGTATCAGCAAGAATAGGTATTTACCTGTGGGCATGGGGAGGAGTATAATAGTGGGAAAGGAAAAGAAGGGCAGGATGGGAATATGAAAGTTGTCGTTTTGACGGGGGGAATCAGCACGGAACGGGATGTGGCCTTAAGTTCCGGGAAGATGATTTATGAAGCAGTAAGGAAGAATGGGCATCAGGCGGTTTTGCTGGATGTGTATCTGGGATATACAGGAGAAGACATAGAAGGGATTTTTGAAAAAGAGGAAGACTGGGCGAAGGAGATCGGGGATATCGGCATAGACAACCCGGATATCGAAGCAGTAAAAGCACTGAGGAAAGACGGGGACAAGAATTTTTTCGGCCCTCATGTGATTGCAATCTGCCAGGAAGCGGATGTGGTATTTATGGCGCTTCACGGGGAGAACGGCGAAAACGGGAAGATCCAGGCATGCTTCGATTTGATGGGAATTACCTATACGGGAACGGATTATGTCAGTTCGGCGCTTTGCATGGATAAGGGGCTGGCGAAAGAATTGTTTGATTATCATGGGATACCGACCCCGAAAGGAATCTGCCTGAAAAAGGGAGAAACGTATGAAGGAGTCATTCCCTTCCCTTGCGTGGTGAAGTCCTGCAGCGGCGGCTCCAGCGTGGGAGTATGCATCGCCAGGGATGAAAAGGAATATGAGGCGGCTTTGGAGGAAGGCTTCCGCTACGATGATAAAGTGGTGGTGGAGCAGTACATAAAAGGAAGGGAATTCTCCGTAGGCGTGATGGACGGCAAGGCGCTGCCTGTTATCGAGATCGCGCCTGTCAGCGGGTTTTACGATTACAAGAATAAATATCAGGCAGGAAATACGGTGGAAACTTGCCCGGCCGTCCTGTCCGGCCAGAAAACAAGGGAATTGCAGCATTTGGCGGAAAGAGTATTCCAGGTGCTTCGGCTGAAAAATTATGCACGGATGGATTTTATGATGAGCGATGAGGAAGAGATTTTCTGTCTGGAGGCAAATACTCTGCCCGGGATGACGCCTATTTCCCTGCTTCCGCAGGAGGCGAAAGCGGCGGGGATAGATTTTGGGCAGCTTTGCGAAAAAATCATGGAATCCGCATGGAAGAGCAGATAAAGGAAACGGATATGGCGCGGAAATGGGGAAAAATAGGATGAGATTTTTGACATTAAGGAATATAGCGAAGATTTGTAAAGGAACTCTTTATAATTATTATCCAGAAGAGGACAGGGAGGTGTCCGGCGTGACGCTGGATTCCCGGCAGGCAGGAGAAAATGATTTGTTTATTGCCACGAAAGGGGAGCGGGTGAACGGGCATGATTTTATTCCCCAGGTTTTTGAAAAGGGCGCGGCAGGCGTGATCTGTGAACGGGAACCCAAGGATGAAGCGGGCGTTTATATTTTAGTGAAAAATTCTTTCCAGGCATTGAAAGACCTGGCTCGTTTTTATAGGCAGAGCCTGGGAATCACGGTAGTGGGCATTACGGGGAGCGTTGGAAAAACAAGTACGAAAGAGTTTATTGCCTCCGTGCTGGAAACGAAGTATAAGGTATTAAAAACGGAAGGAAATTTCAATAATGAAATAGGGCTTCCCCTGACGATACTGAAGATCAGGGAAGAGCATGAAGTCGCAGTTGTGGAAATGGGTATCAGCGATTTCGGCGAAATGCACCGATTAAGCGAGATTGCGAAGCCGGATATCTGCGTGCTGACCAATATCGGCCAATGCCATCTGGAAAACCTGAAGTCAAGGGAAGGCATATTGAAGGCGAAATCGGAAATCTTTGATTGTATGAACGAGGACGGCGCTGTCTGCATAAACGGCGACGATGATATGCTGAGGACGATAGAAGAAGTAAAAGGAAGGAAGCCGCTGACTTTCGGCATCGGACAGGACAATATGATTTATGCCGACGGGATAGAAAGCAGGGGGCTGGAGGGAAGCCGGGCCAGGATACATATCGGAAACGAGATTTTGGATGTCCAGATTCCGCTGCCGGGAGAGCATATGGTTTATAATGCGCTGGCGGCGGCCAGCGTGGGAAGCCTGATGGAGCTGAAAGGCGAGGAGATTCTGCGGGGCATCGGGGCAGTACGGCCTGTGGGAGGAAGAAGCAATCGGATACAGGCAGGGGACAAAACGATCCTTGATGACTGCTATAATGCTAATCCAGTATCGATGCGCGCCGCCCTGGATCTGTTGTCATGCGCTGGAGGGAGGAAAGTTGCGGTACTCGGGGATATGTTTGAACTGGGGGAGAAGGAAAGGGAGCTGCACCGGCAGACAGGCGCTTATGCGGCAGAGAAGGGCATCGATGTGATTGTCTGTATCGGGAACCTGGCCAAGGATATGTATGAAGGAGCCTGCGGATACGAGGCGGGCATCCAACTGGAGATTTATTATTTCCCGGATAAGGAGTCCTTCTTGAAGGAGCAGGGAAACGTAATAAAAGCAGGAGATACGATTCTTGTAAAAGCTTCTCATGGCATGGCTTTTGAAGAAATCATAAAGGTACTGAGGGAAACAAATACCCTGCGCGGAACGGATTGATTGCGGTTGATACTTAGCGGCAGGAGTAAGGGTGGGAAATACGATGAAAAAGAAAGTATCCAGGGATTATGCGGCTGTTTCGGAACGGATCCAATCCTGGACAGTAAATATTTACTTAACGATTATGCTTTGCGTGTATCCGCTTTTCCTTGTGCATGGATATATGGATTTGGTATATAAAAAATGGGCGTTATTTTTATATTCCACTGCTGCGGCTTTAGCGGTAAGCCTGATCTGGTATCTGCCGGAACGGAAAAAGGGGGAAAGCAAGGGACGGAAGAGCTTGGGGGGAAAATGGCTGCTGACAGACTGGTTTGTGCTGGGCTACCTCGTCTGTGCAGTGGTTTCCTATGCAACGGCGGCAGACCGGGCATCGGCCCTCTGGGGGGTGGATACATGGTATACCGGCCTTGTGGCGCAGCTGTTGTTTGTAGGAATCTATTTTATGGTTTCCTGCGGTTATAAAGGAATGCCTTATTTGGATATGGCGGCTGCAGGAGTCGGCGTTATAGTGGGATTCATTATCATTTTACAGCGTTTCGGCGTGGATGTGCTGCACCTTTACAAAGGGTTTGGGGACGATGTGCGGTTGAATTTTGTTACTACGCTTGGGCAGGTGACATGGACATCCAGCTATATCAGCATATTGCTGATCGCGGGCATGGGGATTTATTTCTGCTCGCGGCCGGGGAAAAAAAGGATATTATGGGGGATTTGCATCGGCATTGGCTGTGCGGCGGAAATGGTGCTGAACTGTGACAGCGGGGTGATTGCTCTTGCGGCGGCATTTATGGTTTTGTTATGGCTGGCGGCAGGGCATCGGGAACGGGTGATGCGGCTGATGGAGCTTGCGATGATTGCGACGGGCGCTGCGGCGGCGACGGGGGCAGGAGAAAGGCTGTTCGGAGGACGGATGATACCAATTGACGCTGTTTATTTGAAAGCGGCGCAGAGCGTATTGCTGTACCCCCTGCTGGCGGTTTTGGCAGTTTTTTATTTGTTGGTCAGGAAAGAGAAAATACGCATTGCCGGAAAGCGGAGGAATATCCTGATTTTCAGGGGAATTTATCTTACATTGGCAGGAGCGGCGGTCATAGGCATCGCTATTCTGTTTGTCCTGCATGGAAAAGGGTATTTTGCTGGTTCCCCTACGGAAAATTATTTTCGGTTTACGATATGGTGGGGAAACAGCAGAGGATTTATCTGGCGCACAGGGGCGGCGGTATTCGGCGATTTCTCTATATGGAGGAAATTGTTCGGCTGCGGCCCGGATGGCTTTACCCCTTATGCTTATGAGCTGATGGGGGATGCGATCAACGAGTTCTGGCATAACCAGCTTGTGCCGAACGTACATAACGAGTGGTTCAATGCGGTGATCAATTATGGACTGGTCGGAGGGCTGGCTTATCTGGGTATTTTTGTTTCCTCTGTTTATTCTTATATAAAGGCGGCGTTGTCAGAGGAGAATGAGGAGTCGGCAGTCATGTTCGGCGCCGGGCTGGCAGCGGCGGGATATATTGCCCATAATGTGCTCTGTTATCAGCAGATTATAGGAACGTCTCTTATTTTTGTGTTGATGGGGATCGGGGCAGCGAAGATGAGGCTGGGACAGGAAAAGAGGAACAGCAAACAGCGGTGAGGGGAGGAATTGGGTGATGGAACGGAAAGCGAAGATGGAATGTGATGCCCTGTTTGTTGTCGGGATTATTTTTTCTATTGTGGGTCCGGCTCTTCTTGTAGCAGGGGTTTCGGCATTTTTAGCGGTTCACAGTGAAGAAAACATTATTTTTCTGATTGTGTATGGGAGTACGGGGCTGATTTTTCTTGTGATCGGGCTGGTATTTTTGGTGATAAAAATAAGGAAGAAGCAGCGGTGCAGCAGACTGCTGCAGGCAGGAAGCTATGTGATGGCTGAAATTATGGAAACAAAGATAAATTATCATGTGCGTGTCAATGGGAGAAGCCCTTATGTGGTGGAGTGCCAGTATCGGGATATGTTTGGAAATGTGCATATTTTTAAGAGCAGATGCTTGTATTTTAACCCGGAACCGCTGTTTCGGGATAAGATGGTGAGAGTCTATGTGGAAGGGGATGATTATAAGCATTATTATGTAGATATCGATGAGGTGCTGCCGCAGGTGATCAGACATTTTAGATGATATTAAAAAAGCAAGATCAGAACCCGTCCCCTGAATTTCCCGGAATAGATTTTCATGTATGGGAGACGGCTTTGGACTTGCTCTTTTATTGCTTTTATTTCGCTTAATAAAATTGTAAATTAAGCTGCTGATTATCCAGATCTAAAATTGTTTTGGCATCTTTTTCTTTTTGGGACATGATTTGTATTTTCTGCTGAGGTATTTCCAGCCCCCAATTATCCCAGCCAATAAAATTCTTTCGGGCAAAAAGTTCTATTTTTTGCTGGGTCGGGAACATTTTAGTGATCCCGTCAATAATAATTTCGGGTTTTTCGCTATGTTCCCCACGGCGGGCAGAAACAAGTTGGCGTATGTTCCTGGCACCGCGCGGGGTGGGAAAACGTCCTTTTTTAAATGCGAGGACAAATTCGGTCTGGGATAATGTGTAGCGGCCTGGATTATGCACCTGTTTATCCCAGACAAAGGCCACTGTTTTATATTGGAAGCCCCATGCCTGCCCAAGCTCGATAGAATTTGCAAATTGAGGCCCGGTTGTCCACATAAAAAGGATGCAGTCGTCTGCGGCGATGGAGTTTACATCTAATTGCTTTAGTTGCTGTAATTTTAAAGTAGGATATTTAAAATTTGCGGCGCTGATGAATACGTTTTTTTCAAAATCGATATTGATTGATTTTATGCTTGATTTATCATATTGCATTTTCCCGCCATAGTCCCATGGAGGGTCTGCATAAATCACATCATATTTTTTGCACGGCAGGGCTGGATACAATTCTTCTAAAGGATTAATTTTTTGGCGGCGTTTCGCTTCAGGATTGTATTTTGAATAACCACTGATTGCAGTTTCTTTTTTTTCTATCATGAAACTTCTCCTTCTTGAGTTTGATGCTTACTATCCTATTTTATACGAACATAAAATAATAGTCAACCAGAATGTGACTTATAATCCGTTGACTTATAGTCATCTTAAGATATTCTTTTGTTAGGAGGAGAAATATGATAAAAGAAAAATTTGGCAGCCGGATTAAAGAATTAAGAATGCAGGCAAATTTGAGTCAGGAGAAATTTGCTCTTATGATCGATATGGACAGGACGTATCTTGCATCGGTAGAAAATGGGAGGCGTAACATTTCTCTTGAAAATATTTATAAGATTGCAAATGGCTTTCATATTACTCTTGAAGAATTATTTAAAGATATGAAATAGGGGGAATAGTAATGGCAACACAGGAATTAAGGAAAAGGGCAAACTGGCAGACAATTAGCGGAGCGAAAGCTCTTGGGGTGGAAAAGTTATTTCAGAAGGCATTGCAAGAAGCACTTGATTCTGTTTATCCGGAGCAATTTGTGGTAGAGCGGCATCCCAAGGAGCTTAAAGAGATTTATTCGACTTATTCTTTGCCATCCGCAGTTCTTAAAAAAATTTACAATATTGATATGTCCGAAAAAAAGAAGAACGGAAAGCCTAAATATCAGTGGGGCATTAGCATGGACTTCGTGATTAGAAGCAATAGAAACGGAAAAGCACTTTTTGGCGAGATAAAGCGTCAAAATGGGTGGATTGAAACCACAAATATGAAAGCTGGAAGGGGCAATGCCCATGAAAGGAGCTGTAAATATTTTACGCCGGGGCTTATGAAAGTAATTCGGAAAGCGGGAGGTCTCTCCGATGAAATTCTTCCTTTTTGGATTGTATATGTTGGAGATATTACAAGGGATCCGCGCCGGAACCGTGAGATTGCTTTTTGGTTTCAGGAATATACAAAAAATTATTATATGTGGCGAGATACAAATGATGTTGGAGATATGCTCGACTTTTTTGAAAATAACTTGCTACCCTATCTTTTGTGATTAACAGAAAGCGAGGCAGGGGATTCCCCTGTGTCTTGCCTCTTTTCTGTGATTGATGGTGCCTTATGGTTAGATATGATTAGATATTCAGAGAATTGGCAATATCAGAAAAGCTGATATATAAATCATCATAGATATTGACTTTGATAATGGAATATTTTGTTTTTGGTATAGTTATAAATGATATTGGATAATTCCATAGACAGCGCCTGGTGCATCTGCGACGGGCTGGCCATATCATAGACAACGCCATCGAAGACTTCTGCTCTTCTGCTTTCCGGCAGGGCTTCATACTGCTCCAGCGTAATGATTTCTGGATAGGGCTGTATTGCTGGCGGCATGGCATACACCTCCTTTCCCGATTATTGTATTCAAACCAATATCGTATATTCATCTACTGTCGTTTTCTGCTCTATATATCAGCGCTGTTTTCGCTTCCCATTTTTGCTTTATTCTTAAAATAAGTTTCCTTAATGACATCTGCTACATGTGCGCCTACGAATTTTCGCTCTTCCCTGGACAGCTCTTTCATATAGATAGGAGAACAGTATTCAAGGATGACATGCGCTTTTTTTATTTTGGGGAGATGATCCTCAAAAATAGCCGCAGAATTGTAAATGCTCATGGGTATGATAGGGCAGCCGGATTTTTCTGCAATCTTAAAGCTGCCTTCATGAAAGGGCAGGAAAGTGTCGTTCACCTTGTTCCGGGTTCCCTCCGGGAAAATGCAGATAGAAATACCGGATTTTACCTTTTCGATGCCTTCCAGAATCGTTTTCAGCCCCTGCTTGATGTCTTTGCGGTCCAGAAAAAGGCAATGCAGATTTTTCATCCAGTTTACAAGGAGAGGATAACGAAGCATTTCCTTTTTTGCGATATAGCCGGTAGGGCGCGGAACGCGGACATAGGTGAGCAGGATATCGAAATAGCTCCTGTGATTGCCCACATATAATACGGCGGTATCTTTCGGTACATTTTCTTCCCCGATGACGGTGACAGAAACGCCGGTGATATCCAGGCATCTGCGGAACGCCCAGTTGACAATGGCGAGGGAACTTCTGCTTTTCAGGTCCATATTGAACTTGCCGATAATCCATTCCGCAATCAGAAGGGGAATACTGAGGACAAGGAACAGGATGACAAAGCTTGCAAGACAAATAAATCGAAACATAAGTTTATCCTTTCGTTTGTATGGTTTCTTTTCCCATTATAGCGGAGCGGGGAAGGTAAAGCAATGGGGTTTTTTGATTTTGGCGGCGATTATGACCGCAAAAGGAATAGTTGCTTTCCGCCATAAATAGAATAGAAAAAAAGAGCGAAGGTATCGGTGGAATGGAAAAACGCCATGTCTTATTTTTATTTGCAGCGGCTATTATGCTCTGCCTGTGCGGATGCACGGTGAAAACAAAAGATGGGAATGAAAAAATAAAGGATATAGATTTTACGGTATTAGGAGAGGACAATATACCGGAAGAACTGAAGGAAATCGTGGAACAAAAAAAGGAAAAAGAGTTTAAGATGACTTATCAGGACGGGGATTTTCTGTATATATGCGTGGGCTATGGCCGACAGGATACTGGGGGTTACAGCATTACGGTCAATGATTTGTACCTGACGGGGAATTCGATCTATGTGGATACGAACCTGATAGGGCCTGAGCCGGAAAACAGGGAATTGTATGGAACGCAGGAAAAGGACGGCACTTCTTATCCTTATGTGGTGCTGAAGATCGAATATATGGATAAGTCGGTGGTATTTGACTAATGAGGAAGGAACCTGTCACGGGGGCGGGGGAAGAGAGGCCTGTTTGTTTGCTGTGTTTTCGGCATGGCTTTTCCTAAACAGAATGGGAAGGCTGTGATATCCGACCGGGACGCCTGCAAAGCGGCATCGTGCCGCAGCAGACTGGCCGTGCCGTCCATGGCACGGCCCCCTGGGCTATTGGGCATTCTGTTAAGAAAAAGCTCTGCCGAAAACAACGCAAACAAACAGGCCTCTCTTCCCCCGCCCCCGCGACAGGTTCTTCGCTACCCACTACTTTAGGCTAGTACCAGCCGGGCATTTTAGTTTAGCTGGTCGGGGAATGAATTTTTGCAGATGGCACAGGCATTGGGGGTCGGCAGTGGAACTGGGGAGGATGGAACGGTGCGGCAGGGGGGCAAGGGGAACGGTATTTTTTGCTGTTGCGTACAATCAGTAATTTTACTTATGAAATGGCTGAATATCCTAGGGGAAAATTGCCATGGATGGCAATTTTAGGAAAAAGGGCATGGAAGCCCTTTTTTTCCGACCCGATCGATTTCATAATATTTTCCCATTTCATTAGTAAAATCTGATTGGAAGCTCCAGCAAAAAATACCGTTCCCCTTGCCCCCCTGCCGCACCGTTCCATCCTCCCCAGTTCCACTGCCGACCCCCAATGTCTGTGCCGTCTGCAAAAATTCATTCTTTCTGCTAACGCCAGATTATTGACGCAAGGGGAGGCGGTGGGATATACTGTATGGTAAAAAAGCGGCGTGCAAAAAAGAAGGGAGCGGCTGGGCGATGGTTCTGCTGATAAAAAATGGGTATGTGATCGATCCGAAAAGCGGTTATGAGGGGGCTGCCGATGTTTTGATGAAGGATGGGAAGGTATGGAAGATCGGGGAAAAAATTCGGTTGGAAGAGGAACTGGCAGGAGCTGGAGCAAAGGCAGAGGAAGCATCGGTCATTGATGCGGATGGAAAGATCGTGGCTCCGGGGCTGGTGGATGTGCATGTGCATTTCCGGGATCCGGGCTTTACTTATAAGGAAGATATTGTGAGCGGGGCGAGGGCGGCAGCCAGAGGGGGCTTTACTACGGTGGTGCTGATGGCGAATACGAAGCCGCCGGTGGATAACGTGGAAACACTGCGCTATGTGCTGGAAAGGGGAGCCGGGACAGGGATTCATGTGGAGTCCTGCGGGAATATTACGTCAGGGATGAAGGGGAGGGAACTGACGGATATGGACAGGCTGTCGGAGGCAGGAGCAGCAGGGTTCACGGATGACGGTGTTCCGATTTTGGATGAAGAGGTGGTAAAGCGGGCGTGTGATATGGCTGCCAGGCTTGGGAAGCCTTTGAGCTTTCATGAGGAAAATCCGGCATTTATCCAGAATAACGGGATAAATGCAGGGGCGGCGGCACAGCATTATGGGATCGGCGGCTCGGATCGGCAGGCGGAGATTTGGATGGTGGAACGGGACCTGGCGCTGGCAGACGGCACAGGCGCGGAAGTGTCCATTCAGCATATCAGCACGAAGGAAGCGGTGGAACTGGTAAGGAAGGCGAAGAAAACCAATCCGCATATCCATGCGGAGGCGACGCCCCATCATTTTACATTGACGGAAGAGGCGGCGGTGAAATATGGCTCTCTGGCCAAAATGAATCCTCCGCTCCGGGAAGAAGCGGACAGGCTGGCGATTATCGAAGGCCTGAGGGATGGAACGATCGATATGATCGCTACCGACCATGCGCCTCATAGCGCGGAAGAGAAGGGGAGAGGCATAACGGAGGCTCCCAGCGGGATTATCGGACTGGAGACGGCTTTATCGCTGGGGATCAGGGAATTGGTGGAAAAGGGGTATCTGACGATGATGGAGCTGATAGGACTTATGTCGTGGAAGCCTGCCAGGTTTTACGGTTTGGATGTCGGCTATTTATCGGAGGGAGGTCCGGCGGACTGCATTATTTTTGACAGCAGGGAGAAGTGGAAGGTGGAAACTTTTTTTTCCAAGTCAAAGAATTCGCCTTTTCTGGGTGAGGTGCTTCCTGGAACCATATATTATACGGTGTGCAACGGCAGGATTGTTTATCAAAAAGAAAATCAAGTTTGCGCCTGCGCGGCATCCACAAACTTGGCATGTGCAAAAAGTCGCGCAGAAAGGGAGTAAAATATGGGAAAAAGAAAAGTGGATACAAAAGTGATATCCCAGATAGAGATGGGGGAGGGGATTTACGATATGTGGCTGGAAACGGATCTGGCAGAGGATGCCAGGGCAGGGCAGTTTATCTGTGTCTATCCGAAGGATAAAAGTATGCTTCTGCCAAGACCGATCAGCATATGCGAAGCGGACCGGGAAAATGGGAGAATAAGGATTGTTTACCGCGTGGCGGGAAAAGGGACGGAGGAATTTTCCCATTATAAGGCCAAAGATCGCATCGAAATATTGGGATGTCTGGGAAATGGTTTTCCACTGGAAGCGGCAGAGGGAAAAAGAGTTGTTTTAATGGGAGGCGGCATCGGCATTCCCCCCATGCTGCAGCTGGTGAAAGATTTGCGGAAGGAAGGAAAGGCGGCAGAGGTAAAGGTGATAGCGGGATACCGAAATGCACGGCTTTTCCTGAAGGAAGATATGGAACAATATGCGGATGTCTATGTGGCGACGGAAGATGGAAGCGTTGGCATAAAGGGGAATGTAATGGATGCTATGGATGCGGAAGACCTGAGGGCGGATGTGATTATGGCATGCGGGCCTATGCCTATGTTGCGGGCGGTCAGGCGCTATGGGGAGGAACGCGGGGTGGAGGCATATATTTCTTTGGAGGAAAGAATGGCCTGCGGCGTAGGAGCCTGTCTTGGATGCGTGTGCAGGACAAAGAAAGTGGATGACCATTCGCACGTGAAAAATGCGAGGATTTGTACGGACGGGCCGGTATTTTTGGCGGCAGATGTGGATATTTGAGCAATGAAATGGGAGCAGATTATGAATACAAAGGTAAAGATAGCAGGGGTAGAATTGAAAAATCCAGTAATGACAGCCTCGGGTACGTTTGGGTCGGGAATGGAATACGCGGAATTCGTGGATTTGAATAAACTGGGCGCGGTGGTGACGAAGGGTGTGGCGAATGTGCCGTGGGAAGGAAATCCTGTGCCGAGAGTGGCGGAAGTATATGGGGGGATGCTGAATGCCATAGGTCTGCAGAACCCTGGAATCGATGTGTTTATCGAGAGGGATATACCGTTTTTGCAGCAATACGATACGAAAATCGTTGTCAATGTCTGCGGGAAGACGGTGGAGGACTATCTGGAGGTCGTGGAAAAATTGGGGGATACCGCAGCAGACCTGTTGGAAATCAATGTATCATGCCCGAATGTAAAGGAAGGAGCAATCGCTTTTGGACAGAAAGCGGATTGTCTGTATGATATTACGTCTGAGATTAAGAAGAAGGCGAAGCAGCCGGTAGTTATGAAGCTGAGTCCGAATGTGACGGATATTACGGAGATGGCGAAAGCGGCGGAGGCGGCGGGGGCCGACGCTCTTTCCATGATCAATACGATTACGGGGATGAAGATTGACATTCATAAAAGGAAATTCGTACTGGCGAATAAGACCGGCGGACTGTCCGGCCCGGCCATCAAACCGATAGCAGTACGCATGGTATATCAGGCTTCCCGGGCGGTGAAGATCCCGATCATCGGCATGGGAGGGATATCCTGCGCGGAAGACGCGATTGAATTTTTGATGGCCGGCGCTTCCGCAGTAGCGGTAGGGGCGATGAATTTTGTCAATCCTTATGTGACAGCGGAGATTGTAGAAGGCATTGAGGAGTATATGAGAGAATATGGGATCAAAGAAATCAGTGATCTGAAGATGATAGATCCTTAACCTGACTTACAAAAAAGAGGAATAATACCTCCGTATAGAAAATAGAATTACTATAAGTACAGACAGGTAATTCATCGACATGGAGGTATTTTCGTGGAATTAGTAAGGAAAAATATACATATGGACCGGATAAAGGGTCAGGCATCAACGCAGATTACATTGGAGGATGATATTAATATCCTGGATTCCAGGCCGGATGCCAGCAAACTGATTTATGACAGGGGAAGCGTTGCCTTGGAGGAAGTGAAGGTAACGGAAGACCATGTGACGGTAAAGGGGAAGCTGCAGTTTATGGTTATGTATCTGGCGGAGGGGGAGCAGCAGACGCCGGCATGTATGGAGGGCAGCATTCCTTTTGATGAACAAATTTATGTGGAAGGGGTACAGAGCGGGGACAGCGCTAATGTGAAATGGAGGCTGGAGGATCTGACGATAGGCCTTATCAATTCCAGAAAGCTTAGCGTGCAGGCGCTGATTGCCCTGAAAGTCTGCTCGGAAATGATGTACGATGAAGAAACGGCGGTGGATCTGTATCATGAGGAGCCTGTGGAGTACCGCAAGAAGCCGCTGCGCATTGCGCAGATGACAGTAAAAAAGAGGGATATTTTCCGTGTAAAAGAGGAATTGGAACTGCCCCAGAATTTCCCCAATATTGCCCGGCTCATATGGCAGGGAGTGGAGCCGGAAAATGTGGAATTCCGGGCGCTGGAAGGAAGGATATCCGTACAAGGCGATTTAAACGCCTTTTTCCTATACGAAGGAGAAGAGGGAGCGGTCAAATGCTATGAGACAGTCGTGCCTTTTGGCGGAACGGTGGATTGCACAGGCTGCGATGAAGGGATGGCAGCGGATATTGATTATGCGCTTGGGTCGAAAGATGTGGAAGTGCGTCCTGACTTTGACGGGGAACAGAGAGTCTTTGCCATAGAGCTTGTCATGGATCTGGACATCAGCCTTTATGAAGAAGAGCGCCTGGATATTCTTTCCGGCGTATACGGGGTAGTAAAAGAAGTGGAGGCGGTGAGCAAACCGGCCCAGTTCAAAGGACTCCTTGCCAGGACATCGGGGAAAACCAAAGTCGCGGACAGAATCAAGCTGGCGGCAGAGGATGCGCCTATGGTTCAGATTCTGCATAGCGAAGCGCAGATTCAGGCAGAGGACGGAGAGATCGTGGAAAACGGCATCCATATCAAAGGAACTGTAAACGTGCAGACTTTGTATTTGAGCAGTGACGAGAAAGTGCCTTACAGTTCGGCGAGGGGCAGTATCCCGTTTAGCTGCACATTGGATGTGCCGGATATAAACGATGGATGTACTTTTAAGGTGCAGACAGGGCTGGAACAGCTGGCGGTGGCGATGCTGGATGGCGGGGAATTGGATGTGAAGGCAGTGGTAGTATGCCGCGCCATTGTGTTTGAACATCGGACGGAAAATATCGTAACGGATATTATAGTATCCGATTTGGATATGAATAAGCTGAGCAGTCTGCCGGGAATTGTTATTTATATCGCGAAGGAGGGCGACAGCCTGTGGGACGTTGGAAAACGTTATTATGTCCCGATCGCGCAGATAAAAGAAACGAATGACATGACGACGGAGGAAATCAGGCCGGGAGATAAGCTGCTGATCGTGAAAGGAATATCGAATTAAGAAGAGGAAAAGACGGGATGGCATATAACTGACAAAATCCGGAAAACCGCTTGGTTTTCCGGATTTTGCATATAGAAGAAAAATACTGGGATGCTTTATTCTTCCGTTCCCATCAATGCGTCGAATTTATCCATAACAGCCTGGTAAGTTCTCTGGCTGATGTCGGGCAGCGATTTTCCCCAGGTGCTGGTTGCATCATCAAAGCCTTTTTTGAAAGCGTCTCTCATTTTTTCCAACTTTTCCGGGTCGCTTCCTGCCAATGCGGTAGCGAAATCAACGATACGGCTGGAAGTTTGTTCTACGCCCCAATATCCGTCGTCAGCAATATCTTTCTGAGCCTGTGCTTTGGTTGCAGCGTCAACAGTAAAGTTTCCTTCTGCAAGGAAACGCCAGATACTGTCCGCTTTTCCAATGGTCTGCCCCTGTTTGGAAATCATTTGTTCTACCAGACTCTTTAACTGCGAAACGCGGGCATCGGAATCTGCTTTTAATTTAGCCACTAAGTTAGCATCGGGTTTCTTGCTCGTCTGCGTGGTAGCAGCCGGCTTGGAAGAAGGTTCGTAAACCACGCCGCTGTTATTCGTATTTTCTTCTTTTTTGTTTTCCGTCTTTTCAGCATTTTTTGCTGAAGTAGTGTAAGTGCCGTACAGATCGGCAGCGCCTTTTGATCCGGTAACTCCATTTACGCTCATGTTAAACCCTCCTTGGATATGTAGATAAATTGCTACGCGATTGGAGAAAATACTCCTAATCTATAGTCTATATCGGCAATTACCAAATATTTGATAATAGTATGATATGCAAAATCGTTATTCCGTGCCACATCGTACTTTATAAAATGACTAGCGGCATGGTTATAACAGAATAGATAATTGTATGGGGCATGGAAATCAATTTTTGCAAAGGGCATGGCGCACCGAAAGGCAGGGCTGGAAACGGCGGCGGCCTGGAAAGGGGCTGGCCTGGGCTGGGATTTTCTGCTGAAGTTGCCAATCAGATTTCACTAATGAAATGGGTAAATGCTTTCAAACTGGCCGGATCGGAAGCAACGGGCATCCTGCCCTGCGCTTCCTGAAATTGCCATCCATGGCAATTTCACCCTGGGTTTTCGACCATTTCATAAGTGAAATTACTGATTGTACACAACAGCAGAAAATCCCAGCCCAGGCCAGCCCCTTTCCAGGCCGCCGCCGTTTCCAGCCCTGCCTTTCGGTGCGCCATGCCCTTTGCAAAAATTGATTTCCGTAGTATGGAGAAATCTATGTTGACGTACCCAGGCAGGTTGGATATAATAAAATACAAATTATGTATACAAAATGCAAACGGGGTACAATATGGATTCAGATAAAAAGAATACGATAATAAAAAAGGCCTATGCGAAAGTCAACCTGGGGCTGGATGTCATAAGGCGCAGGGAAGATGGATATCATGAAGTAAAGATGATCATGCAGACGGTAGATCTTTATGACATACTGGCTTTTACAAGGAGAGAAAAACCTGGGATTGTCGTAACGACTGACAGGGATGAGCTGCCAGGGGACGAGAACAACCTGGTTTATAAGGCGGCCAGGCTGTTGACGGAGACTTATTTCATCAAGGAAGGAATAAAAATAGAGCTGCAAAAGAGGATTCCCATGGCGGCAGGAATGGCAGGGGGAAGCACGGATGCGGCGGCGGTTTTCCATGGAATGAACGAGATGTTTGAACTGGGCATGAGCGAAGACGAGATGTGTACCCTTGGCGTAAAAATAGGAGCCGATGTTCCTTATTGTATCAAAGGGGGAACGGCGCTGGCGGAAGGGATCGGCGAGATGCTGACGAGGCTGCCGGATACGCCGGGCTGTATGGTGCTGATTGCAAAACCGAATATTGATGTGTCCACGAAATTTGTATATGAAAATCTCCATGCGGAAAAATTGGACTGCCATCCTGATATCGACGGGATGCGGGCGGCGATTGAGGCCGGGGACCTGCGCGGCGTGGCGCGGCGGATGGGCAATGTGCTGGAAACAGTGACGGTAAAGGCATATCCGGTGATCGGGGAAATAAAAGAAGCCATGATGAAAAAGGGTGCGTGGAATGCGTTGATGAGCGGAAGCGGGCCTACTGTGTTCGGCATTTTTGGAGAAGAAGAAGAGGCCAGGGCGGCTTATGATGAAATAGCAGGGGCTAATCTTGCCGGGCAGATATTTCTTTGCGGATGGGCAGGAAGGTAATGGAAAGGACGGCTGGCCGGAAAAAGGGGCGGGTTTATGGAAAAAGATAGTTTACAGGTAAATATGAATGATTTTTTGCCATTGAGGGATGTAGTGTTTCATACGCTGCGGAAGGCAATATTGACAGGGGAGCTGAAGCCGGGGGAGAGACTGATGGAGATCCATCTGGCTAACCGGCTGGGGGTGAGCAGGACGCCGATTCGGGAGGCGATACGGAAACTGGAGCTGGAAGGCCTCGTGACGATGATACCCAGGCGGGGGGCGGAAGTGGCGCAGATTACCGAAAAGAGCATGAAGGATGTGCTGGAAGTGCGCAGGGCGCTGGATGCCTTATGTGTGGAGCTGGCCTGTGACAGGATATCGGAAGAGGAGATAGGAAGGCTGGAGGCGGCATGCGCTGAATTTGAGAAAGCCACGCAGACGGGGGATGCCACGATCATTGCAAGGGCGGATGTGGCGCTGCATGATATTATTGTGGCGGCAACCGGCAACCAGAGACTGGTGCAGTTAGTCAATAATCTGTCGGAACAAATGTACCGATACCGGTTTGAATATATTAAAGATGAAAGTCAGCATGAACGTCTGGTAGAGGAGCATAGAATCATATATGAAAGCATCCGCGCGAAGGACAAAACGGCGGCTGCGGCTGCGGCTAAGGTGCATATCGACAACCAGGAAAAATCTGTAATGCGGCAGATACGCCTCGACAGCAAAGCCGACAGCGGGAGCGGGTCCGGCAATCATAGCAAAGCTGGTGAATAAACCGTTCCAATAAGGGGAAGACTTTCTTTATCCATCCATAGAGTCGTCAAAAAGACATGGATTGACGGCCGGATGGGGCAGAATAAGAAGGATAGGGGAAGTCTGATGAAAAAATTGCGGGAAATCGGAATAATACTGTTTTCAGTTTGGGGATTTTGGGGTATGATATACCCTGACTTGTGTTTTACGGAAGATGTCTGCGAAATAGTTGCAGATGAGCGCGGAAAGGACGGGGAAACAGATATCTTTACGGGGATTTGTGACGCGGGGCCTGGGCAGATACGGATGAAAAGCAGGATTTGGGAAAAGTTAAAACCAGAAAGCAATGGGGTAAATCATGGAGCCAACGATGAGTTCAGCGATGAATAGGGAAGCGGCTGCCGAAGCGCCTGTGGGAGTCTTTGATTCCGGCGTGGGCGGATTGACGGTGGCGAGGGAAATTATGCGCCAGACTCCCAACGAAAAAATAATTTATTTCGGGGATACGGCCAGAGTGCCTTATGGAAATAAATCGAAAGAAACGATTACGAAATATTCGCGGCAGATTGTCCGCTTCCTTCGGGAACAGCGTGTGAAAGCTATCGTGGTCGCTTGCAACACGGCGAGCGCATATGCGCTGGACGAAATAGAAAAAGAACTGGATATTCCGATTATAGGCGTAGTCAAGCCAGGCGCAAAGGTGGCGGCCGAAGCAACGAAAAACGGCAGGATCGGAGTGATCGGCACGGAGGGAACGATCAGCAGCCATATTTATTCTACATATATCAATGAGATTGATCCAGAGATCAAAGTGCTGGGAAAAGCATGTCCGCTGTTTGTGCCTTTGGTGGAAGAAGGGCTGTGGCAGGATCCGGTGACGGACGAAATCGCTACAAGATATTTGAGCGTGCTGATTGACAGCGGTATAGACACTCTGATATTGGGATGTACCCATTATCCCCTGATCCGCTCTACGGTGAGGAAGATCGTGGGAGAAGAGGTGACGCTTGTGAATCCCGCTTACGAGACGGCGAGGGAACTGAAAGAACTGCTGGAAAAAGAAGGGCTGCTGAATGGGAAGCCGCAGGGGTTGGGATCGAACCGATATCAGTTTTATGTAAGCGATATGGCGGATAAGTTCCAGACATTTGCCAATTCCATTTTGAAATACGGGATACTGTCAGCAAAAACGATCCATATAGAAAATTATTAATCGGGAAAAGAACGGTAGAAGAAAGGGAACGGGCCATGACAAAAGAGGTATTGCTGTCCTTGCGGGGACTTCAGTTTGATACCGTATCTGCGGACGGGGATAAAATAGAAACGATTACGCCGGCGGAATATTATAAGCGGAACGACAGCCATTATGTAGTTTTTGAAGAGGTGATGGAAGGCTTTCGGGAAAGCACGAAAAATATTATTAAGTTTAAAGATAACAGCCTGGATCTGACGAAGAAAGGGCTGGTCAACGTACATATGATTTTTGAAGAGAATAAAAAAAATATGACGAATTATGCTACGCCTTATGGAAATATATTGATAGGCATAGACGCGAAAAGCGTAACAATGATGGAGGAAGAAGAGCGCATCGAGGTAAACGTGGATTATGCGCTGGAAGTGAATTATGAACATTTTGCAAACTGTAAGATAAAGATGGATATCCGCCCCAAAGACGGGAAGGGATTTTCCCTTCAGGCAGAATAGGAATGAAACTCTTTTTTGAATAGAAAAGTAAAAAAAAATTGGCTGCAAGCCAATTTTTTTACGTAGAACATTATGCTGCAATGTTATTTTAAGGGTTTTGCCCCCGCTTTCTCCTGTGCTTTTTCTACCGCACGTTTGAAGAAGCTTTTTTTCTTCGGAGGAGCCACGATCGGTTTTCCGTGGAGGCCTTTCACTTCGGTAATATAGATGCCGCTTACGGTGGCTTTTACTTCTTTTTTTACAGGAACCATATCAAAAATCTTATCATCGCAGACAAGAGTCATGATCTGGGGTCCGATTTTTGCCTTGACGACAGGCAGCTTGGAACCTCTCAGAAGTTTGGGGGTCTGTTCGATGACAGCCTGGGGAAGTCCTGCATCTTTTAGCTTCATCCGTTTTTTATCGATGACAAGCATGGAAATCCGCTGCTTGGTTGCCTCTATCTGCTCCTGCTGCTGCGCCTGTCTTTTCTGGGCTTTTTTGCCGAGAAAATACAATACGACGACGCCTATGACTAAAATAACCGTTATGACTAATAATACAATAGATAATGTACTCACAATGTACCTCCCGCTTTTTGTTGAATTAGAATTTATTGTAGCATTCTTTTGATAAATAGACAAGGGATTTCATTGAAGAAAGAACGGGAATATTATATAATGGGTAAGGGCAGGGAGCAATAAGGATTAGGGTTATGTTTTTAGAGAATATAGGGATGGGGCTGGAGTTTGTGTTCAGCCATCTGATTTTTATTAATTTCATATTGGCGGTCATTATTATTTTTTTTCAAAGAAAAGACCCCCAGTCGGTTTGGACATGGCTGCTGCTTTTGTATTTTATACCGATTCTCGGCTTTGTATTTTATCTATTCCTTGGAACGGATATGCATAAACAGAAAATGTTCCGCATTAAGGAAATCGAGGACCACCTGAACGAGGCCATTCGGCGGCAGGAATTTCGCCTGCGGAGCAAAAGGCTGGAGAGGGAAGCGCCTGGAATTACAGATTATGCGGATCTGGTGATGTATAATCTGGATGTGGCTGGGGCGGTGCTGACGGATGATAACGATATTACCATTTATACGGATGGGAACGAGAAATTCGATGCGCTGGTCGAGGATATGCAAAAAGCGGAAAAGTATATCCATATTCAATATTATATTATAAAAAATGATGTGCTGTTCCACAGGATCAAAGAAGTGCTTGTGAAGAAAGCAGAAGAAGGGGTGGAAGTGCGCATCCTGTATGACGGCATGGGCTGCCGTTCCGTGAAAAAGAGCTGCTGGAAAAAACTGAACAGCCAGGGGATAAAAACCTCGGAATTTTTCCCGGCTGCCCTGCGTCGGCTGCATCTGCGCATGAATTACCGGAACCATAGAAAGATCGTGGTGATTGACGGGAAGACTGGCTACGTGGGTGGTTTTAACATCGGGAAGGAATATATCGGGATGGATGCCCGGTTCGGCTATTGGAGGGATACCCATCTTCGCATCTCCGGGTCTGCGGCGGCTTCTTTGGAGCTGCGGTTCGCGCTGGACTGGAATTATGCTTCCAAGGAAAATTTGTTTATGACGGATCGGTATATGTATGAAGAACCGTTTCTGTCCCAGCAGCGCTGTGATGTGCAGATCGTATCCAGCGGCCCGGATTCGAGATATTGCAGCATCAGGGATAATTATCTGCGGCTGATCGGCAAAGCGCAGAAGAGCATTTATATACAAACCCCTTACTTTATCCCGGATGAAGCGATATTGGCGGCATTGATGATTGCTATCCGTTCGGGGATTGAAGTTTGCGTGATGATTCCATGCAAACCGGATCATCCGTTTGTATACTGGGCCACCTATTCTTATATCGGGGATCTGGTGATGGAAGGGGCCAAATGCTATACTTATAATGAGGGCTTTCTCCATGCGAAAGGGATGGTGGTGGATGACAAGGTGCTGTGTTATGGAACGGCGAATATGGATATCAGGAGCTTTGCTTTGAATTTTGAAGTAAACGCGGTGATATATAATGAAGAAAAGGCGATGCAGATGCGGAAAATCTTTGAGGAAGACCTGGAACATTCCAGCCAGATCACGAAAAATATTTATGTAGGGCGATCCCTTCTGGTTCGGTTCAAAGAACAGGTCAGCAGGCTTTTGTCGCCTCTTTTGTAAAAAAGGGTTTTAAGAGAATGTTATTTGTGGTATAAATGGAAAGGGAAGAGAAAAAAGGAGAACAGATTTGGAATGAGGAAAAGAACAGCAGGAAAGGCATTCGCTATTCTGGCGGCATCCGCAATTGCGATACTGGCGGGATGCGGGAAAGATGACAGCGAAAAGGTATATTTAGATGAGATCAAGGCAGAGGATTACGTAAAGCTGGGCGAGTATAAAGGCCTGTCGGTGGTACAGGCTCCCCCGGAAGTCACGGAGGAACAAAGAGAGGCTTATATCAATTACCAGCTGTCCCTGAACCCGGAAGACGGGGCAAAGGAAGGGGATACGGTAAATATTGATTATGTGGGCACGATGGACGGGGTAGCTTTTGACGGAGGCACGGCAAACGGCCAGAATCTGACGCTCGGTTCCCATCGCTTTATCGAGGGCTTTGAAGAAGGGCTGGTCGGCGCGAAGGCAGGGGACGTGGTGGAGCTGAACCTTACTTTTCCGGAGAATTACCATGAGGGGATGGCAGGCAAAGATGTGGTGTTTACGGTAACAGTCAATACGATTATGTCAACAACTCCTCAGGAATTGAATGACGAATATGTAAAAGGGCTGGAAATCGGCTGCAGCACGGTGGAAGAATACCGGCAGTACGTGTACGACCTGCTGATGGAGAGCGCGACGGCGGCCTATGAAGACGAGATTGAAAATTCCCTTGTCAGCCTGCTGATGGAAAGCTGCGAGTTTACGAAAGAACCTCCCCAGGCGATGGTGGACGGTTATGAAGGGATATTGAGGGAAAACCTGACGGCAGAGGCGGCGAATTACGGGATGAGCCTGGAACAGCTTATGAGCCTCGCTTATGGAATGGACGCGGAGTCTTATACCAAGGGGATACGGGAACAGGCGGTTCGCTATGCGAAACAGTCTATTATGATGCAGGCTATAGCGGATCAGGAAGGCCTGGATGTATCGGAGGAAGAACTGGCAAAAGAAATGGAAGAGATCGTAGCGAATACGGCATATGGATCGGTGGATGAGCTGAAGAAGGATGTGGACGAGCGGCGGTACCGGGAGTCCATGATGGCACAGAATGTCATGGGGATGCTGCGGGAGAATGCGGTGGTGAACGAGGGTTAAGCCATAATAAAGAATATAAAAAATAGGATGATAAGGAGTGGAAAAAGGATGAATTTGACGGATATCAGGGAGTTGTACAGGGAGAGGGAGCAGTATATCGGGAAGGAAGCGACAGTGGGTGGATGGATCAGGAGCATCCGGGATTCCAAGACCTTTGGGTTTATTGTGGTGAATGACGGCACTTTTTTTGAGCCGCTGCAAATCGTGTACAGCGATAAGTTAGAGAATTTTGAGCAAATCAGCAGATTGAACGTGGGGGCGGCGATCATTGTGCGGGGGACGGTCGTGGCTACGCCGGAGGCGAAGCAGCCTTTTGAAATGCAGGCGGAGGAAGTGCTTGTGGAGGGAGCTTCCACTGCGGATTACCCGTTGCAGAAAAAACGGCATAGTTTTGAGTATCTGCGGACGATTTCCCATCTGCGCCCGCGTACGAATACGTTCCAGGCAGTGTTCCGGGTGCGGTCGCTGATTGCTTATGCGATTCACACGTTTTTTATGGAAAGAGGGTTTGTCTATGTGCATACGCCGCTGATTACGGGGAGCGACTGCGAAGGGGCTGGGGAAATGTTCCAGGTGACGACGCTGGATTTGGATGATATCCCGAGGAATGAAGACGGAAGTATTGATTACGGGCAGGATTTTTTTGGCAAGCCTACGAATCTGACAGTCAGCGGGCAGTTGAACGGGGAGGCTTATGCCCTTGCCTTCAAAAACATATATACGTTCGGGCCCACGTTCCGGGCGGAGAATTCCAATACGACAAGGCATGCGGCGGAGTTCTGGATGATCGAGCCGGAGATAGCATTCGCGGATCTGAAGGACGATATGATTCTGGCGGAAGCTATGCTGAAGCATATTATCCGATACGTGCTGGAAAATGCGAAGGAAGAGATGAATTTCTTTAACCAGTTCGTGGATAAGGGGTTGATCGAGCGGCTGCAGCATGTGCTGCATTCCGATTTCGGGCATGTTACTTATACCGAAGCGATCGAAATACTGGAAAAGCATAACGAAGAATTTGAGTATAAGGTATTCTGGGGCTGTGACCTTCAGACAGAGCATGAGCGTTTCTTGACAGAGAAGGAATTTAAGCGGCCGGTTTTTGTAACGGATTATCCGAAAGAAATCAAAGCATTCTATATGAAGCTGAACGAAGATGGCAAAACGGTAGCGGCGATGGACTGTTTGGTTCCCGGCATCGGGGAGATTATCGGCGGGAGCCAGAGGGAAGACCAGCTGGACATACTCGAAGCGCGCATGGAGGAGCTTGGGCTTCGCAAGGAAGATTACGGGTTCTATCTGGATCTGCGCAAATACGGATCAGTCCGCCATGCAGGGTTCGGTCTGGGATTTGAAAGATGCGTCATGTATCTGACCGGCATGGGGAATATCCGGGATGTGATTCCGTTCCCGAGGACGGTGAAGAACTGCGAACTGTGAGGGTGCATATGAAGAAAAAAGCGGCGAGGAGGGCATGCATAGTCATGGCATGCCTGATCCTGGGTTCCTTTTCCGGAAAGGTATATGCTTCTACCATATCCGAAATTAAGAGACAGCAGGAGGAAGACAGAAGGCAACTGAATAACGTGCAGGGGCAGATATCCGGGCTGGAAGGAGAACAGAGCGGCATCGGCGAGGAAATTGAGGAAATCGACGCGGAACTGGTACAGATCATTGCCAGCGTGGATTTGATCAAAGAGGAGATCGTGGAGAAGGAAGGGCAGATCGAGGAAACCGAGGCGGAGTATGAAGCTGCAAAACAGCAGGAAGAAGAACAGTACGAGACGATGAAGATCCGTATCAAGTTTATGTATGAGCAGGGAGATATTTCTTATGTGCAGCTTTTTATGTCCAGCGAAAGCTTTTCGGATATGCTGAATAAGGCGGATTATGTGGAGCAGCTGTATGCTTATGACCGAAAAATGCTGGAGGAGTATCAGGCGGCCAAGGAATATGCGCAGCAAGTTTGGGACAAGCTGGAAGAGGAAAAATCGGAACTGGTAGCTTCCCAGCATGAGCTGGAGGAAGAACAGGCATATATGGAAGAACTGCTGGAAGAAAAGAAGCAGGAATATGAGAATTACAGCGTGCAGATAGCCAGAGCAAAACAGGAGGCTGCGGCTTACCGGACAAGGATCAAGCAGCAGACGGCCCAGATTAAGAAATTAGAAGAGGAAGAGAGGAAACGCAGGGAAGAAGAGGAACGCAGGAGAAAAGAAGAGGAGGAACGCAGACGCAGGGAAGCGGAGGCGAATGCTTCTTCCGGGGAGAGTTATGTATCTTCTTCCGAATCCAGTTCCTCCGGGTCTTCTTCCTCTTCCGGCGGGAGCGTCAGCGTACCCTCCGGCGGAAGCGCCGCCGGACAATCGATTGCTTCGTACGCCTGTCAGTTTATCGGGAATCCTTACGTGGCGGGCGGAACCAGCCTGACCAACGGGGCGGACTGTTCCGGGTTTGTATGGAGGGTATTTAAGGATAAAGGGTATACGGTTCCGCGTACCTCATGGGAATTGCGCAATGTGGGGACGGAAGTGTCCTATTCCAATGCACAGCCGGGCGATATCGTATGCTATGCCGGTCATGTCGGGATATACATAGGAAACGGGAATATTGTCCACGCGAGTACGCCCAAATCAGGGATTAAAATAACGACGGCGACTTATAAATCGATCCTGAGCGTAAGACGGGTGGCATAAAAAGAACTTTGAAATACAAATCAAAAACAGTAAAGCGCTTAATCCTTCGTGCTGTCGTTAGCCGGGGCGCTGTTAATGCCGATGATGCCGAGAATGCCGTCGTCATCGATATCAAAAGTAATATTAGGGGCTCCGTTCCCGCCCAGCACGAAGCCGGCATCCGTATATTTCAGGTCAAAGAGGTTATAGTTGACGATACGGTTGACCAGCGCTTCGCTGAAGACTTTCTCGCTGTCGATGACTTCAAACTCGCCCGAGGTGTTGATGGGACCGTCGTAATTGCCGGTATCCAAAAAGACGGGGAAATTAGTCAGGTCAGAAAGCGCTTTCATATCCATCGCTTTGACCGCATTGATAATCTTGATGGCAAACGCATATTCTTCTACATAAATGCCCGTGACAAGGCCGCTGTCGGAAATATCCACCAGCAAGGCGGTATCATCCAGCGAACCGGCATAGGTAAATGTAGCGATCTGGCCGATCGTCAGGTAATACAGATTGCCGGAAACTCCGCTGTCGGGAATCGTAAGATAATAGGAAGTGCCGTCCGGGGTCTGGACAGAAACGGAATATCTTGTGGCATCCAAAACGATACCGACCAGAGTTCTCCGCTCCCCTGCCAGAAGTTCTTCCTCGGTAGGCCGGGAAGGCGTGGATGCCACCGGCGAGGGAATCTCTTCCTGTGCTGGAGTTGTTTCCGGTGAAAGAGCAACATCATCCCCTGAAGTTTCTTCCGCAGAATTGTTTTCTGCGGAATCGTTTTCTGCAGAGGCTTCTTCGTCAGGGGTTCCCTCATCAGCTTCCGTGCCGTTTCCCTCCGGCGCATGATTTTCTCCAATGTTTTCTTCTGTCGTTTCTTTCATTTCTGATTCCGGCTCCGCATCGGATGCGCCGCATCCGCTTGTAACAATAAGAAAACCAGACATAAAAAGTGCAAATATCTTTCCCGCATTCTTTTTCATCATGAAATACCATCCTTTATATTAATTGCCGATACATATACTCCCAATTCCATAATTCAATAATATACTATGAAAGGAAGGAATGTCAAATATTCATTGCCTACTTGTGTTTCCCGGCAAAACGTAGTAAAGTTTTAATGATATATTTAGTGGACCGCGTGATTCGGAACAGGAGGAAAAAAGATGGAATGGCGGCAGCTGTTATGCGAGGACAGGATCAGGAACTATAGGGCGGGAAGGAGTGCCGGGGACCTGCGGACGGAGTTTGAAAAGGATTACCACCGCATTATTGGAAGCGCTTCGTTTCGCCGTTTGCAGGATAAGACACAGGTATTTCCGCTGGATAAAAGCGATTTTATCAGGACGAGGCTTACCCATTCCTTAGAGGTATCTTCGCTGGCGAAGTCTTTGGGGCAGAATATATCGAGGAAAATCATACAGGAAATCGGTGACTCGTCTTTTCAGGAATCCTATCAGACGGATGTATGCGATATCCTCCAATGCGCCGGCCTGCTGCATGATATCGGGAACCCTCCTTTCGGGCATTTCGGGGAGACGGTGATCAGGGAATGGTTTATGAAAAACCTGAAAGGGCTGTATTATAAAGGGCAGAGCTTGGAAGAACGATTGCTGCCGCAGATGAAAGAGGATCTGTACCATTTTGAAGGCAATACGCAGGCGCTGCGTCTCGTGACAAAGCTGCATTATCTGGTGGACGAGCATGGGATGAACCTGACAAAGGGATTGCTTGGCACGATCATCAAGTATCCGGTGTCTTCGCTCGGGATCGATGAAAACAGCGGCAATATCAAAGACAAGAAAATGGGGTATTATTATGCGGAGAGGGATATCTTTGCTGATTTGCAGGAAAGCCTTGGAACAAACGGGGCAAGGCACCCGCTTTCTTATGTACTGGAAGCGGCGGATGATATTGCTTATCGGACGGCGGATATCGAGGATGCTTTTAAAAAGGGATGCATCACTTTCGAACAGCTGGTGAAGGAATTGAGGAACTACGGAAAAGAGGAGCGGGAAGACGAAGAATATTTCCGCATGGTAAATGCGCTGGAGGAGCGGTATGGGAAAGCAATGGAAAGAGGCATTGCCCAGCCGGAGGAACATGCGGTGCAGAACTGGATCGTAAGAATACAGGCAAAGCTGATCGCCTGTGCGACCGAAAGTTTTGCGAAGCATTACCGCCAGATTATGGACGGAACCTATGAAAGCGAGCTGCTGTGCGGCACGGACGGGAAAAAGCTGGCCGATGCGCTGGGGGATATCGCATACCGTTATGCCTTTACATCCCAGCCCATATTGAAGCTGGAAATAGCGGCGGAGAGGATACTGGGTTTCCTGCTGGAAAAATTTGTGGATGCGGCTATTCTTTATGAAACGGACGAAAGAAAAACGCCGGCGCAGAAAAAGATGATGGCGCTTGTTTCGGATAATTATAAAGCGATTTACCGAATTTACTCTAAAGAAAAAGATGAGACGGAGAAATTATATCTGCGCCTTCTGCTGGTGACGGATTTTATCTGCGGCATGACGGACAGTTATGCGAAAAGGCTGTATCAGGAATTGAACGGGATGATATAGCGCCGGGCGGCATAAGGAGAAAGGAAGAAGCGGTTTGGCTGTGAGGAACAAAGGAAAACGTTGGAATAAATATGTAAAGGATTATGTGGTTTTCGATCTGGAAACGACGGGTTTCCACCCGGAGCGGGACGCGATTATCGAGATCTCTGCCGTACGGGTATGCGATGGTAAGGTCGTGGCGGAATATTCCACGCTGGTAGATCCCAAACGTCATATTCCGGCGGGGGCGACGGCGGTAAACGGGATCACGGATGATATGGTAGCGGATGCGCCGGAGATCGGGGAGGCTATGGCCGGATTCCTGGACTTTATCGGCGACAGTATCCTGGTGGGGCATAATATACATACGTTTGATATGAATTTTGCATACGATGCGGCCTGGCAGTCTTGGGGAAAAGAACTGGGCAATGATTATATCGATACGCTGTATCTGTCGCGGTATTGTCTGCCGGAGCTGGGCCATTATAAACTGACCGATATTTCGGAATATTTCCATATCAGCACGGAAGGCGCACACCGGGCGTTGAACGACTGCCTGATGAACCAGGGATGCTTTGAAGAACTGGGGAAGCTTTGGGAAAAGCGGAAGGAGGAGGCGGCAGAGGGGAAGGCGGGAGAAACGAGCCTGGAATGCCCAAGATGCGGAGGGATCCTGTGCCTGAGAAAAGGAAGATTCGGGATGTTTTATGGATGTGGAAATTTTCCAGCTTGTCGATATACGAAGAATGCTTGAAAAGAAGAGAATATGTATCTATAATAGATAAGAAGGGAATTTTATTTGCGGAGAGGATTTTACTGCGTTCCGGCTTTCGACAAAAAAAGACAAAATGATGCAAATATGATGCAAAAATGATGTGAATCTGATGCATTTGGAGGGTAAAATTTTGTAAAGTATGTACATAAGATATGTTGTGGATAGAAGGATGGGATGTCACGATGAAAAAGAACTGGCGGAAATACGGAGCAGCAGTTGGGTTGGTCATAGTTGTTATTGCGGGAGGATTCGGGATAAAGGCTTTGGCGGCCGGGGAAAAGACGGTAAAGGCCGAATCGGATATGGCGGCCGGGACAGGTGAAATAGAAAGCATCAAAATTGTGAAGAATGTCTATCATACAGAAGGGGAAGCAGAGGCTTTGGATCAGGCCGAGGCAGACCGGGAAGTGACGGAACAGGGAAACAGCAAGGAATCGGGAGAACGCGAAGCCGACCGTGCAATGGAAGAACCTGAGGACGGAAAGCCGGGCGGGGATAATGAAAGTGCGGAAAGCGGCGGCGGTTCCGATGAGGAAGCAGGAGAAATAACGGAAGATTCCGGCGAGGATGTTTCTAGAGGGAAAGCAGAAGAATCAGCCGGAAGCGATGAGGATGAGGAAGACGGCGAGGCTGCGGAAGAGAATGCGGAAGAGATTGACGCGTATTTTGACGACTCTGTTTTTGTAGGCGATTCCATTATGCTGGGCTTTCGGAATTATGCGATGAAAAGGCAGGATACATTCTTAAGCCGGATGGGATTCCTGGCGGCGGGAAGTTATTCCGCCAATAACGCGCTTTGGGATGTGGACGAAAAGAGCGTACACCCGGTATACCAGGGGGAACAGAGACAGGTGTGGGAGTCTATTGCCCTGATGGGAAGCAAAAAAGTATTTTTGATGCTGGGGATGAATGATTTAAATATTACCGGAGTAGAGGGAAGCTGTGAAAAATACGAGGAGCTGATCGGTAAGATCGAAGAAAAAAACCCGGATGCAGAAATTATTATTATGAGCATGACTTATATACTGAAGGGAAAAGAAACCGGAAAGCTTGAAAATGATACGATTCGGGAATTTAACGGGATGCTGGAAGCAATGGCGGAGAAGAACGGATGGGGCTATGTGGATGTGGCGGATGCTCTTGCCGATGAAAACGGAGATCTGGCAGAAGAATATTGCAGCGACGGTTTCGCCCATCAGAACCCGGAAGCCTATGACGTATGGGTATCAGTATTGAGGAAGTATGCGGATGCGCATTTAGAATAAATAGAAAAAGGGAGTGTGACATTTTATGAAAAAATTTGGAGGGAAAACATTATGTGTCTGCATGGCTGCCGCCGCAATGCTGCTGGGCGGCTGCGGGAAGGCGGAAGAGGCGCCGACAGCGGAGGTAGTGCAGAATGTGGCGGAGAAAACGGCAAGCGCCCGGCCGGTAAAAGATATCTATGAGGATATCAAACAGGCGGTGGAGCTTCATTCCCCGGTGGAAATGGCAGACAGCTTTATTTCCAATTATTATGGCATTGACCCGGAAAAACTGGAAGAGTACATATTCGTGATGTCGGAAGAGGCGACAAGCGCGGAAACCATCGTCATTATGAAAGTGAAAGACGAAGGGGATGTGGAAAAAATCAGCGGGGCGCTTCAGGTAGTGGTGGACGAGAAACGAGGGGAGATGGAAAATTATCTGCCCGAACAGTTTGAAATTGTAGATAAGAGTTCTGTAAAATCGAAAGGAAACTATGTATATCTGGTGATATCCGAATCGCAGGATACGATCGTCCAGATGATTGAGGAAGAACTGTAGGAAAGGAAGGATAAAATATGGTTTTCAGCAGTATTCCATTTCTTTTTTTCTTTCTTCCTTTTTGCTTGATTTTATATTATGCGGCTCCCTATGAATGCTTTTCGGTCAAATCATGGAAGAACATGGTATTGCTTTTGTTCAGCCTGATTTTTTATGCATGGGGGGAGCCGGTTTATATTCTGTTGATGTTTTTTGCGACAGCGGTGGATTATTGTAATGGCAGACTGATGGAGAGGTTTGGAACTACGCAGGGCAGACGGAAAATTTTTCTTGTCTGTTCGGTGGCGGTGAATCTTTCCGTGCTTGCCTTTTTTAAATATGCTGATTTTCTCATAGCGACCGTGGGCGGAATTTTCTCCATACCGTTAAAACCGCTCGGTTTAGGACTGCCTGTGGGGATCAGCTTTTTTACGTTTCAGACAATGAGTTACAGCATCGACTTATATCGGAAAGAGGTTCCGATGGAGAGGAATTACCTGAATTATTTGACGTATGTATCCATGTTCCCCCAGCTGGTGGCAGGGCCTATCGTGCGTTACAGCGTGGTGAATGAGGAACTCCGCACGAGGCGGATCAAAAAGGAAGAGGCGCAGGACGGGCTGTTCCGATTTATGCAGGGCTTGTTTAAAAAAGTGCTGATTGCAAATCAGGCGGGGGCTTTGTGGGAGGAGATACGCGCCCTGGAAGCCGGGGCAGCTTCGGTGGCGACGGCATGGCTTGGGGCAGCGGCCTTTACCTTGCAGCTTTACTTTGATTTCAGCGCATACAGCGACATGGCGATTGGCATGGGAAAAATGCTCGGCTTTCATTTCCCGGAAAATTTCAACTATCCGCTTTCTGCCATATCGGTAACGGATTTCTGGAGACGGTGGCATATATCGCTGTCCACATGGTTCCGGGATTATGTCTATATACCGCTTGGGGGAAACCGAAAAGGAACGGTCAGGCACTTAAGGAATATGCTGGTTGTCTGGTTCTTGACGGGCCTTTGGCATGGCGCATCGTGGAATTTTGTGCTTTGGGGATTGTATTACGGCGTGTTGCTGGCATTGGAAAAGTATGTATGGGGGAAGGCCTTGGACAGACTGCCGAAAATCATAAGGCATGGCTATCTTCTGCTGATCGTGGTAGTAGGCTTCGTTATTTTTGTCTTTGACGATATGGGAGCGCTGGGCGTTTACTTCCGTTCGATGGCAGGCATGGCGGGCAACCGGCTGTGGGGGGAAGAATGCCTGTGGTATTTGCGGAATTATATAGTAGTGCTGCTGGCGGCAGCGGTTCTGGCATTCCCGGTATACCCATGGGCGAAAAACAGGATCGAGAGCATGGGGGATAAAGGAAGGACGGCGGCGGCAGCCATATCGATGGCGGGATATGTGCTGTTGTTTTTGGTGACGGTGGCGTTTCTAGTGAACGATACATACAATCCGTTTTTATATTTTAGATTCTGACGGGCAAAATAAGAAGAGCAGAGGAAATGGAGAGAAAGATGGAGAAAGGGCCGGTGTGGGAGAATCGGATCAAAAAAGCGGCGGCATTGGTGCTGACTGGCATGGTTTTGGCGCTGGCGGCATTATTTATTGTCATGGATAAAAAGGATTTTTCGGAAAATGAGAACCGATATTTGGCGGAATTCCCTTCGGCCAGCTTGGAAAAAATAAAGAGCGGGGAATATATGTCGGGGCTGGAATCTTATCTGGCCGATCATTTTCCCTTCCGCGACTTTTTTATGGGCATAAAAACAAAGGCGGAAATGTGTGCGGGGAAAAAGGAGATCAACGGCATTTATATGGCAGATGACGGTTATTTGATCGAGGAATATAAAAAGCCGGAAAATACGGAAAGAATCGGGAAAATATTAGGCAGTTTTGCAAAAGAACTGGAAGGGCAGAACGTGGATATCCGACTGATGCTTGTTCCTACAGCGGTCTATGTATATGGGGAAAAGCTGCCGGAACATGCGCCGGGGAGGGCCGATGTTTCAGCCGGGGGCAGATCGCAGATGGAAACGGCAGAAGCTATCTATGAGATTTCGGGGATCCAGTCGGTGGACTGTTGCGGGGAATTGTTTGTTTATAAGGAAAAAGGGGAGTTGTATTATAAGACGGACCACCATTGGACGACTTTGGGGGCTTATGCCGGATATACGGCTTATTGCAGGGAAATGGGGATGGATGCCGTCAGCCTGGATGAGATGGAAGCGCAGGTAGTTACGGAGGACTTTCGGGGTACGGTATATTCCAAAGCCGGGGATTACGGCCGGAAAGGGGACGCCATTACCATTTACAGGAATCCTGCCGATCAGCTGACGGTGGAATATGCGGATACGGGGGAAACATCGGACAGCTTATATAACTTGGAATATGTGGACGAAAAGGATAAATATTCCCTGTTTTTGGATAATCTTCACTCGCTGGTCGAGATAACAAATGAAAATGCAGTTTCAGACAGGGAGCTGGTATTGGTCAAAGACAGCTATGCGAACTCCATGGTGCCGTTTCTTGCCCATCATTTTAAGAAGATTTATGTATTCGATACGAGATATTACAAGCAGGGCGTGTCGGTGTTTGTGAAGGAACATCCGGGGGTAACGGACGTGCTGCTATTGTATAATATGAATACGCTGGATGGAGATCTGGGAATCCGCGGGGTGTATTGATGGATGGTTCGCGCAACAGAGAAATTTGTCATTTTATAAACGCAGGATCGGTACGAGGAGGTTTGGGCTGTGCGGATAGCAATATGTGATGACGATGAATGGGAGCTTACCCGTTTTTCGAGACTGATTACGGAATACCAGATAAGCCGCAGCATTAGCTTTCCATGTCATTTTTTCCGTAATGGCTTTGACTTGCTGGGCGATATAAAAGGCGGCGAATACGATCTTGTCCTGCTGGATGTACTCATGCCGGGAGTGAACGGAATACAGATTACGCAGGAATTGCGGGAACTGGATAAAAATGTTAGACTTGTTTTTATTACGTCTTCGGCGGAATTTGCGGTAGAGAGTTATAACGTGGGGGCATACCATTATTTGCTCAAGCCATTGGAAACCGATTCATTTTTTTCGCTTCTGGACAGGGTGAGGGGCGAATTGTGTATTCGGGAAGAAGAGGGGTTTGTGCTGAAGAACCGGGAGGGCATTGTCAGGATATCTTTTGCGGAACTCGAATATGTGGAAGTGATAAATAAAACGGTGTCTTTCCATTTAGCGGGCGGCATTATCCGCGAAGTGACGGCGGCGCTGGCGGATTTTGAAGGGAAGCTGCTGATGAGGCCGGAGTTTGTCAAGATCCATCGGTCTTATCTCATGAATCTGGGCTGCATTCAGGCGATTGATACGAACTGCGTGGTGACAAAGGGCGGGCATAGTATTCCGATATCCCGGCAGAGGCGCAGTAAGGTACGGGATGCTTATATGCATTTCCTGCATCAGAAGAAGACGGCTGTTTCTGCATCGGATGGCCGGAAGGCGGTATCTGCAGAAAAACCGAAACGGCCGGACGGCCCATGGCGGATTCTGCTGGTGGATGATGATCCCGCAGACCGTACCCTATGGGCGGATATCCTGCGGAGCCATGGCTGTGTGGCGGAACTGGCGGAGAACGGCAAGAAAGCGCTTGAGCTGGTAAAGGGCGAGGATTATGATTGCGTGCTTTTGGACGTTATGCTTCCAGGAGAGGACAGTTTTGCTATATGTGAAGAACTTTGCAGGATGATGCATGCACCTGTTATTTTTTTAAGCTGCGTGACGGAACCGTCCAGACAGGTGGAAGGATTTGCGGTAGGCGGCATAGACTATATTACGAAGGACACCACCGCAGAACTTTTCTGGGCAAAGGTGGAAACGCGAATCAGACTGGCCGGATCGGACCGCACCCGGTTTTGCTACGGCCCCCTCCTGTTGGATCTGGAAGAACGAAAGGTGCTGCTGGACAAGGCAGAATTGCCTCTGACTCCGATTGAGTTTGATATTTTATGGCTGCTTGCGGAACATGCGGAGCATATTTTTACACAGGAGGAAATTTTTGACAGGATCTGGGGCAATCAGCTGTGGGATGGAGGGCAGATGGTGCAGACGCATATGTCAAAACTGCGCAGAAAGCTGGAAAAGGCATGGGAGAGGCATCGTTTTATTGAGACAGTTTGGGGGCAGGGATATCGGTTTCATATAGAAGAGAGGAAGGATGTATGGGAAAAATAAAAATTGGGGGACAGCTGTTGGCTGTCTCGGCCGCTCTTGCGGTCTTTTTTACTGCTCTTTTTTATACGGATAATAAATACCAAACACCGCCTCCCTATGGGAAGTCCGGCAGAATCACTTTTGATAGTCAAGACCTGAACCAGGAATGCCCGATTTTCCTGATTGACGGATGGCTGCTTACGGATGGGCGTGTCACGGACAAGCCGACCTATATCGGTGAATTTTCCAATCTGCAAAGGGGGGATTTGTCCGTTTCGCCCCATGGAGAGGCATGTTACCGGCTGGCTCTCCGTTATGAAGGTGTTCCTCAAATTGTTTCGTTAGACTTTCCGCAGCTTTTTACATGGTATGCCGTTTTTTTGGACGGGGCGGAGATCGCCCGGGGAAAGGGCAGCGGGAAACTGTCGTTTTGGCTGAAGCCGGGCGACCATGCTTTGGCTGTGGAAACCTTGTCCAAACAGGGCTATTATAGCGGGTTGTATTTTCCCCCTGCCCTCGGTACGGCTGAAACGATTTCGAAGGCGCGAGATACACGGAGCTTTGCCTATGCCCTGGCATTTTTGTTTCCGCTGACGCTGGCAGTGTTTACTCTTTTTTTATGGCAGACGGGGGGAAGCTTTAGCCGATGGTTCGGGCTGCTGTGCTGCTGCTATGCCCTTTATATGTTTCGGTATTTTGTTTTTCTTTTTTCTATGCCTATGGTGGAGAATTGGTTTTGGATACAAAGCCTGGCGCTGTACGGCTTGTGCTTTTGCGTGGTTCATCTGACCGTTCTTGCTTCTGGAAGTGCCGACAGCAGGGTATGGAAGGGGGTGAGGGCGGCGATGCTGGCTCTTCCGGGAGGAATGCTGCTGCTGTGCTTTCTGATTCCAGTTCTGCCATGGGCAGTTTTTGTCCATGGCAAGCTGACGGATATTTATTATCTATTTACGTTTGGCTGCACCGTTTTTTTCACTGTGCGGGGAATCATGGCGCAAAATTGGGAGAGCCGCTATACGCTGGCCGGTTGTTCCGTGTTTGGTGCAGGATTGTTTACAAATCTTATTTTTTCCAACCGGTTCGAGCCGATTTACTTTTTTGGCAGTTTGAGTGGTGCGGGCTATTTCTGGTGTTATTGTTCGGAGCCATGATGATATCGCGTAACCGCCGTATTTTGCAGGAAAATGATGCCCTCACCAACCATTTGGAAGAGCAGGTGAAAAAACGTACGGAAGAAGTCACTTTGCTTCTGAATGAGCGCAAGGCGTTTTTTTCCGATATGGCCCATGATTTGAAAGCCCCGGTGTTTGCCACCCGGTCCTTTATTGAGGCTATCCGCAGAAGCGGTGTGGGAGTGGATATGGAATTAAGAGGTTATCTTGACCAGGCCGAAGCCAAACAGATGGAAATGGCCAGACGCCTCCAAGGACTGTCGGCGATCAACGCGCTGGATAAAATCGACGGGAAACGAATCCGGGTGTCCGTCCGGGAGATGCTTTCGGAGATTTATGCCGCCCACCATGGAGAAGCAGAAGTCCGGTCGGTATATCTTGTTGTGGAGCGTCCAAACGAGGATGCGTTCCTGATGGCCCAGCCGGAGAAACTGGAGATACTCTTTGAAAACCTTATTTATAATGCGCTCAAAGTAACGCCGCCCAATGGGCGCATCATGGTTTCTGTACGAATTGCAGACAATAAAATCCGCATGATGGTGGAAGACAATGGGTGCGGCATTCCAGAGGAGGAATTGCCGTTTGTCTTCCAGCGGTTTTATGTCGGC
Source organism: uncultured Lachnospiraceae bacterium (assembly GCA_910585965.1). GTDB lineage: Bacteria > Bacillota > Clostridia > Lachnospirales > Lachnospiraceae > Kineothrix. The sequence goes on along the minus strand of CAJUHH010000006.1, from coordinate 11,591 downwards.
TCGAATAACAAGGGAACCGGTACGGGACTGGGCCTATATATCGTGCAAGGCATTGTGCGTGAACTGGGCGGCACGATCCATGTGCAGTCTGCGCTGGGAGAAGGCACGAAGTTTATTATGGAGTTTCCGCAGGATGCTTAAGGCTCCATGTGCGGGCTGCTACGGAAGAGGAAAAATCCAGCAATACCTGTGGCAGCGATTGTTATTGCTGCTGCAGCGACAGCGAGGAGCATTTTCCCTTTGCCGGTTTCTGTATGGGAACCGGTTTTTTCATTTGTCGGAATCGGAGCTGCGGTCATTTCGTCTTCCGCAAGGGAACGATCCGATGTGGTAATTCCATCCAAGGCATCGGTTTCCCGATCCGTTTCGGAAGATGCGGTAAGGGGCTGTGGTACCATGGTAACGGGTTGTGGTACCATGGTAACGGGCTGGGCGGCATCTGATATAGCAGGAACGCAAGGAACGGATGTATTTTCATAACTGTTTTGATTGCTGGAAAGGTCGTATGGCTCCGTTGCTGTTTCCGTTTGATCGGTTGGATTCGGAAGCAGTTCTGACTGCTGTTTTCCCTCCTCCTCATCCGCAGGAGGGTGTGGCAGGTTCGGCCGCTGTCCTTCTTCCGTGCTGTCGCCTTTATTATCGGTTCCGGCGTTGTCCTCGTTTCCACCGGATCCTAAGACTGCTAGGTCAGGAGGCAGTTCGTATGTGCCTGGATAGGGAAGGATGAGCTGCTTGCCGTCGTAAATGCCGCCTTCGATTTTCAGCCCGATAAAAAAGGGAGTGGGCGTGCTTCCTGAAGCAGCAGCGGACAGATAGGAACGGTAAGGCTCTGATTCTTTGGATAGCAGTAACGTATAGCCGCTGTTTTTGGTAGAGGGCTGGGCATCGATTGCCTGAAGCAGCGAAAGCCCGGGAAGTTCCTTCCATTTTGATTCCCCCAAGGAAAGCACATATGCCTGAATGGCTGTAGCGCCAGTGGGCTTGAGGTGAAAGGCCATTTCCAATCCGTTATAATTATCAGCCAAAACTCCGGCAGGGTTTTCATCTGCAGGGATAACGTTCAAAACCAAGTCGATTTCATCTGTAAATGGATATTCGGTAATGCCAAGAGGCTGATCCAGACGGAAGATGCCTGTCGGCGTATTCAGCAAAGTGTCGGCGGGAACTACAATTTCTTCGGCGGCATCAAAAAGATTCACGCTTTCGCCGGCAATGAGCCCGGACAGCGACAGCGGTTTCCATTGGACGGGACAGTCCACGATGCCGCTCGTAATCGCATTGAGCCCTTCGCTAAGATGGACTTCGACGGGAAGCGTATTGGGCAAAAGAGCGGCGATTTCGTCCGGCGTGGCATCCGCGCATACGGTGAGCTGATATCTGCCGTAACAGCGGAAAGGCTTTGCAGTTTTATCTATAACCAGCATATTGGAAGGAAATGTGGCTGCGGGCGTAATTCCGTCCGGGATGTTCTGCGGGCCTCCGCGTTCGATTACTGCGGCTTGTGTTTCATAAGTAATTCCATGTTCCCTGGTAATATGCAGTTTCAGATAAAAACGATCCAAGGTTCCTTCCAGATAACTTTTCAGCGGTTCAAAAGTGCTATAGAGGCAAATTTGATCTTGTAACAGTGCCAATTCGCCCGCATCCCCAGAATCCAAATAGGTTAATTTCCAAGGCTCGGGGCAGGGCTGCCAGTTTTCCCCATCTAAGGAATATATTGGCAGGACAGAAATGGTATCGGGCAAAAATTCCGTAAAAATTCCTCTTACGGCATATCCTTCCCAAGATTGTTTTATGTAGGCGCCAAATGGGGGCATTTGATCCTGGGATGGTGCATTCGGATATTCGGCTGCTTCAGAAACCGGCTTCTGGGGCAGGGTTTCGCCGGATACGGAAACTATATTTGGCAGAGCCGGATCTTCGGGCAATTTGCCTGCCGTTACTGGAAATCCGTTTGCAACCAGCAAAAGTACGGCTAATGTTGCTGCAATTTTTTGCGGCCCTTTCATCTTTTTTTCCTCCTAATACAGTTCATGTTGTTTATGTTTTTTAATCTGGAATGCCACTCCCCTGTCCCGCCGGTGTACAAAAGAACATTCACATTGTCGTTCAGATCCGCCTCGCACATTTCCAAGATATCGGCAGTCGCCGCCCCGTAATCCGATTCCAGATCCGTGCCGCACATGTAGACCATAACGGTAAATTTGTGGCTGCCGCTGCTCCTTTCCGTATGTTCTGCACGGTCTTCCACAACAGCGCCATCTTCCGCAAGACAACCTCCAAGCAGACAAGCGGTTACTGCAAGCGTTATAACCGGGAGAAAAATTCTTCCCTTCTTCCTTCTAGCCATAGTTCTTATAGCAACTCCTTTCGCCTTTTCATCCTCTCCTTCTGCTTTGCATTGCCATTGCCATTGCCCGACTATTGTACATCATCTATCCCCCAAAGCGGACCGCGCATCGCGAATCGACCCAAAACTGCATCGAATCGACAATAGGATCAAAAGGACATCCGCAAAATAAACCTTCCATCCTTGGCAAGAACCTCCATCATCCCCGAGGTGCCTTCCGTTCATGGCAAAAGCACCATTTGTCTGTTCCATGCGTATTCCAAATACCGCCTTTTCATTTCAGAACACTTTCCATGGGGAACCGGAATCTCGGCAAGATTATCCATCGTAATTGTCTTATAGGAAATATTTTGAATATGCTCCATATTGACAAGAAACGACCGATGGGGGCGCAGGAAATTTTCATACTTGGCAAGCTTGCCGCACAATTCATCCAGGCTTCCCGTGCTTTCCAAAACAGTTCCGTCATCCAAATAAAACCATAAGGTGCGCCCGATCACTTCGCAATATTCCAGCCTGTCCAAGTCAATCCGCGCAATGCCTCTTTTGCAGCGCAAAACCAAACTGTACTGCTGCGCCTTTTCACATTCCCTGACAATGGAATCCATCAAGCGAAGAAAATCATCCGCGCATATAGGCTTCATCTGATAAAAATATGCGCCGACCGCATAGGATTCCACAGCGAAATCAGACGAAGATGTTAAAAAAATGATTTTCACTGCATTATCATGCTGCCGGATCTCTTTTGCCACATAAATCCCGTTTTCCCCCGGCATAAGAATATCCAGAAAAAGAATATCCCAGCGCATTCCTTTTTCAATTTCAGCCAGCAGTTCCAGCGGACTGCGGAAAAACGCACATGCAATTTCCTGCCCATGTTCCGCGCAATATTGATCCATCAACACTCTGATGTCATTTAATACAGATAAATCATCATCACAAAATGCTATCTTGATCATGATAATAACCATCCCTTTTTTCAGCCATATCGTTTCCACCGTCGCCATAAGACAAGCGTCAAAGCCGATAAAATCAAACTTCGCACCCGCCTTTTCCAAAGCATTGTCAATTTCATTAATCTGCATGGAATTCCTTTGACGGAATGCTGGAGATTTACAGCGATATTGGATTGGAAGGGGAGTATACGGAATTTATCCGTGCCTTTGCCAATATTGTTGCAGGAGGGCAGAGTTATTATGGCTCCAATACGCCTGTGGAAGCATTAAACGGCGGGGACGAACCGAACGGTCTGGCTGACTTCAGCGAATGGTATGATTTCAGTTGGTTTGATGAGGATTATGTCAGCGGATACGAGGGGGAATATGAGGAAAATTCCTACAGCGGAGAGGACTTGGTCGTGGAGGACAGGGGGGATTATTTTGCCCTTGCGCTTTCCGATGAGGACTGGGGAATCATAAATGATATCCAGATGCAGCTTTTTTACGATGATGGCGAGGGTTATATTGATTTGGGGACGGATAATTATTTTGATACCGATTACGACGGGGCGCTGATGGTTGATTACGACGGGTTCTGGTTTACATGGATGGATAATATTGTTCCCCTTTATATTTCAGTAACGGACGACCTTGTGGAAGGATATATCCCCTGCGAGCTGAACGGCGAATACGTGAATCTTGTAGTCCGATGGGATGAGGATGGCGTGGGATGGATGGAAGGGGCGGTAAGGTTTTATGATAACGGCATGTGCATGAAGGGGCTTCTTCCTTTGGAGGATGGCGACAAAATACAGCTTTTGTGCGATTACTATACCTATGACGGGGAGTATGACGATGATTATTATTTTGGCGATCCTTTCACTTATGACAGTTCTGAAGGGTTGGAGTATGATTCGTCGGGCGAAGGGGATTATTTGCTTTATTACTGTTTAACGGATCTCTATAACAATACATATTATACGGAGCCAGTGATCCTGACTTTTGAAGAGTGACGGCAACGGGTATGGATTGTTAAAGACATAAATAATGAAAAACACAATAACTAATAACTAATTATTTAGTTTAGAAAAGGAGAGAAAAGTGAAAAAGAAATTATTATCAGTTATTTTGGCAGGCATTATGACGGCAACATTATTCACCGCATGCGGGGGCAAGACGGAAGAAACCAAAGCTCCGGCGGCGGACACGAAAGAGGAAACAGCGGCTCCTGCAGCGGAACCGGAGGCAGCGGCAGAAGATGCAGCAGCAAAAGATACCACAGCAGAAGGCGAGGCTAAAGAAGATGCAGCAGCGGAGGATGCCGCAGCAGATGGAATGGTGTCGGATGAAGACTTTGCCACTTTGCAGGATAATTATAATCTGGTGGTAGAATGCTACAATCAAGTAGCTGAGCTGTACAGCAGCGATGAGATTGCAGCAAATGCTGATATTGAAGAGGCGATGACGCTGGCGGCGGATATCATCGAAGAAATGGGGGAAATTACGCAGGATACGCTGACAGAAGAAGATGCGCAGCTGTTGAACGAGGCAATGGAGGATATTCTGAATGGTTTTGCTGATCTGGTGGATGGAATGGAAGCGGCAGACAGCACAGAAGACGGCGTAGTATCGGATGAAACCTTTGCTGCCTTGCAGGAGAATTATGCAGCTTTGACGGAAGCATACAATGCCGTAGCCGAGCTGTATAATGATGATTCTATTGAAGCAAATGCGGATGTGGAGAATGCGTTGAACCAGGCATATGACATTATTGAGAAAATGGGAACCATTGAACAGGCATCGATTACCGAGGCGGATGCAGAAGCGCTGAATGATGCAATGGTGGTTATTCTTGAAGTGCTGGATGCAGCTATTGATGCAATGTAACGATATGTTTGATTGGTAGGAAAGTTTAGTTATTGTGTGAATAGAACCGCCGATATGGAAGTGTCGGCGGTTTTTATAAAATAGGGTATTGTTCAAAAGATTGCAAAAAGGAAAGGATATGGTGGTTAAAATGAGTAAAACATCGGCGATATTGATTACACTGTTTTTGGGAGGCCTCGGCGTACATAGGTTCATGACAGGAAAAATCGGCACTGGCATTATCTGGCTGCTGACAGGCGGGTGCTTTGGCATTGGCTGGCTGATCGATTTGATTCAGGTTTGCACGGGGAAATTTACCGATAAAAATGGCGAAGTCTGGGGGGAATAGTTCTGCAAAAATATAAGGAGGGGTTGTTGGAATGGCGGCAATACAAGAATATAAATGTCCGTGCTGCGGCGGCGCCATTGCATTTGACAGTACACTGCAAAAAATGAAGTGTCCTTTCTGCAATACGGAATTTGAGATGGATACATTGGCAAGCTATGACATCGAACTGCAGAACGAACAGACAGATGACATGAAATGGGATACCGATGCGGGGGAAGAATGGCAGGACGGCGAAGCGGATGGATTGAGTTCTTATGTCTGCCGTTCCTGCGGCGGCGAAATCGCGTGTGACGGAAATACGGCGGCATCTTCCTGCCCCTTTTGCGGCAATCCCGTGGTAATGATGGGGCGGTTTTCCGGGACGCTGAAACCGAATTATGTAATTCCGTTCAAATTGGATAAAAAGGCCGCCAAGGATGCCCTTAAGAAACATTATGACGGGAAGCGCCTGCTTCCGAAAGCATTTAAGAGCCAGAACCATATCAACGAAGTCAAAGGCGTATATGTTCCGTTCTGGCTGTTTGATGCCGATGCGGACGTGAATATGCGTTATAAAGCGACCAAAGTGCGTATGTGGGATGACAGTAAATACCATTATACGGAAACCAGTTTTTTTGCAGTAAGCAGAGGGGGGAATATCGGGTTTGAGAGAGTGCCTGTCGACGGTTCGGCAAAGATGCCGGACGACTTGATGGAATCCATCGAACCTTTTGATTTTTCGGAAATGGTGGATTTCCAGACTGCATATTTGGCTGGTTTTATGGCGGACAAATACGATGTGGATGACAAGCGAAGCGTGGAACGCGCCAACGAGAGGATCAGGCAGAGCGTGGAGGATGCGTTCGAGGCGACAGTGATCGGCTATGAAACGGTGACAAAGGAGGCAGGAAGCATCCAGCTGCAAAACGGCAAAGTAAAATATGCCCTTTTGCCGGTATGGGTTTTAAATACAACATGGAACGGCAAGAATTATCTTTTTGCCATGAACGGCCAGACAGGAAAAATGGTCGGGGACCTGCCATTGGATAAGTCGGCATATGGAAAGTGGCTGTTTAGCCTGACTGGTATTATAGGTACGGTGGTTTTTGCGGCTTCTTATCTGATCTGGCTGCTGTAAGGGGGTGCGGATGATGAGAAAAAGATTATTTGCCATTTTTTCTGCGTTGCTTTTCTCTATGCTATTGACTGTTCCTGTGTCTGCCTCAGGGAGTCTGCCAAGGCTGGTGGATGATGCTGGTTTGCTTTCAGACAGCGAGGAAATGGACTTGCTGGAGGAATTGGATGAGATCAGTGAAAGACAGCAGGTGGATGTAGTGGTAGTTACCGTCAATTCCCTTGAAGGCAGTTCCGCCATGGAATATGCCGATGATTTTTTTGATTATTATGGATATGGTTTTGGAGCCGGCAGGGATGGAATCCTTTTTCTTATCAGCATGGAAGAAAGGGATTGGTTCGTATCGACAACAGGTTATGGAATAACGGCGGTTACGGATGCGGGGCTGGAATATATGGCTGAAAGGTTCCTTGATGATCTGAGCGAAGGCAATTATGCGGCGGCATTCTCGACTTTCGCAGAGCTGTGCGATGATTTTATCACACAGGCAAGGACGGGGGAACCTTATGATGCGGATAATCTTCCGCAAGAACCATTCCATGTTGGCGGGAGTCTAGCGATTGCGCTGGCAGCGGGGTTTGTAGTTTCGCTGATCGTAACAGGGATTATGAGAGGCGGTTTGAAAACGGTACATAGCCAGCCGGCAGCGGATCATTATGTAAAAAAAGGCAGCATGCGGGTGGTAAAGGAAACGGATTTGTTCCTTTACCGGCATATCGACCGCAGAGAGAAGCCGAAGGAGAGCAGCAGTTCGGGCGGTTCCAGCACGCATATGTCGTCTTCGGAAACAACGCATGGAGGAGGGGGCGGGAAATTCTGAGCGCCCATAAGAATCTGGATAAACAAACAGTCATAACCCTTCAGAACACTTCATACAATGTAAAAAAGTGTTCTGAGGGGTTTTCTTTTGAAGGATTATATTGAGGAAAGAGCAATCAATATTGCTAATTATATTATCGATAACAATGCCACCGTGCGGCAGACGGCGAAGCAGTTTGGTATTAGCAAATCCACAGTACATAAAGATGTTACGGACCGATTGATGCAAATTAACCCGGCGCTCGCGAAAGAAGCGAGAAAAGTACTCGATGTCAATAAATCTGAGCGCCATATCAGGGGCGGGCTTGCCACAAGAGAAAAGTATTTGCATCAGTCAAGATCATAACAGCGGATGAAAGGAGTCTGCTGTTATTCTTGTTGCAATAAGCTGACCAGCGAAGCGCGGCAGTGTTTGTTTGGCATAAGGACGGCTGGAAAAGCCTGACATTCGTTGCTTGCGAAAGGATATGGAAATTGCAGATGAGGGGGGATCTGTTTGCGGACAATACCTGCGTAAAATAACTAGGGGATCAAGGGAGCAGAAAATTTTTCAGGGCGGAAAGATATAGGAATGCAGGGGCCGCAGGGCCTCTGCATTGATTCTGGAGATATACTTTCAGGAAGGTTTTGACAAGAGCATTGCAGGACTATATAATGATGAGTGTGGTTTTGGTTGTTAGAAGGCGGCAGAGGAACGAGGAGAAGAATGGAAAAAGAAATGATAGTTGTTATGGATTTTGGCGGCCAGTATAACCAGCTGATCGCGAGAAGGATCAGGGAGTGCAATGTATATTGCGAAGTGCATCCTTATAATATAGGGCTGGACAGGCTGAGGGAAATGGATCTGAAGGGGATCATTTTTACGGGAGGGCCTAACAGCGTATATGCGGAAGGTTCGCCGTTGTGCGAAAAAGAGGTATTCGAACTGGGCGTCCCAGTGCTGGGCATATGTTATGGCTCGCAGATGATGGCTCATCTTCTGGGAGGAAAGGTTGCAACGGCGCCGGTCAGTGAATATGGCAGGACAGAGGTGGATGTAGATACGGAAACAACGCTTTTTCAAGGGGTATCTCCGAAGACCATTTGCTGGATGAGCCATACGGATTATATAGAAAAAGCGCCGGAGGGATTTACGGTGACGGCGCATACGGCGGTCTGCCCTGTAGCGGGGATGGAGGATGCTGACAGAGGATTGTATGCAGTACAGTTCCATCCGGAGGTAATGCATACACAGGAAGGCATGAAGATGCTCCATAATTTTGTGATGAATATTTGCAAATGCAAAGGGGATTGGAGGATGGACTCTTTTGTGGAGACAAGTATTGCATCGATCAGGGAAAAAGTCGGGGATGGCAGGGCGTTGTGCGCTTTATCAGGCGGCGTGGATTCTTCGGTAGCCGCTGTGCTGATGGCAAAAGCGATAGGGAAACAGCTGACTTGCGTATTTGTGGACCATGGGCTGCTCCGCAAGGACGAGGGAGACGAGGTGGAGGAGATCTTTGGGCCGAAGGGATCTTATGATCTGAATTTTGTGCGGGTAAACGCGCAGGAGCGGTTTTATAAAAAACTGGCGGGAGTAGAGGAACCTGAGCAGAAGAGGAAAATTATCGGGGAAGAATTTATAAGGGTATTTGAGGAAGAGGCGGAGAAAATAGGCGCCGTGGATTATCTGGTGCAGGGAACGATTTATCCCGATGTGATCGAAAGCGGGCTTGGCAAGAGCGCAGTGATCAAGTCCCACCATAATGTGGGCGGATTGCCGGATTGCGTTGATTTTAAGGAAATTATCGAGCCTTTGCGGCTGTTGTTCAAGGATGAGGTCAGGAGGGCCGGGCTGGAGCTAGGGATACCGGAAAAACTGGTATATAGGCAGCCTTTCCCGGGGCCGGGGCTTGGAGTGAGGATTGTTGGGGAAGTGACGGCGGAAAAGGTTCGGATCGTCCAGGAGGCGGATGCGATATATCGGGAAGAGATTGCGAAAGCAGGAATGGATAAGGAACTGGGACAGTATTTTGCAGCCGTTACCAATATGCGTTCCGTGGGAGTCATGGGGGATGAACGGACATATGATTATGCGGTGGCGCTCAGGGCGGTAAAGACATCGGATTTTATGACCGCAGAGGCGGCGCAGATTCCGTGGGAGGTATTGGGTATAGTGACGAGCCGGATTGTGAATGAGGTGAAGGGGGTTAACAGGGTGCTGTATGACTGCACGGGGAAGCCGCCGGGGACGATTGAGTTCGAGTAGTAAACAGAGAGCCGGGAAGCCGCATAAACAGCGGACTTTCCGGCTTTTGATTTGGGGCGTGATACCTTTTTGATACCTATATCTTGAGTATTATTTTATAAAGGTTCAGATGAATTGACAATTATTGATTCAGCTAAAAATCTCATTAGTGGAATTTCTTTGGATAATTCTTCTTTATCTTTAAATGGCTTGTATAGACCACGCTCTGATAAACGTGTTTCATTGGATTTATTGTGGACTAAAGCATTACGCGTTTTATATATTCGCGCGGCTAATTTTTTAGGTAGTTTATCATTTGATAAATCACGCAAGTTTACAGAATCACCTTTAGAGAAGGTGATTTCGTGGTTGAAGTAATAGTCTATGATAGCGGAATCATATGATGATAAATCCTGTATAAGTTCTGATAAATTAATATATTTTCTGATAGTTAATTCTAGTGCTTCTAATTCTGAGCCTTGGAAATCTTCTTTGTTTTGGTGATTTTTCTTTTTTATAGTATCAATTAATTTTATAACATCTTTTTTCCTTTTTGATGAAAATCCCGGATGTTGGAGGATATCTTGAATGTTTTTTAATAAATCCTCATTGTAAACATCTTCAAAAAAGTATTCTAATATATGATAAAATCCTATAAATTTTACAAAAGGATCATAAGAAGCCAAAGCCATATAATATTGTTCTGTTAACTCATTTGCATATGAAAGTTTCGGTGGCATTAATTCATCAATATTATGTACTCGATGTATACTTTGAAATGTACGTTTGGGGAAAAGTACGTCAGGTGACGTAATAGGTTTTAAAACTAAATCTAAATTATATGCAAGATTAAATAAGTGAGATTTAGTAAAAGAGATTATTTTATCTTTAGATATAGGTTTGTTGCATTGAACATAAATCGCATAAGGAAGGCGTATGATTAATCTCAATATATTAAAAAATGATTTATTTTTTAAATTTGCACAACGATTTTGAAACATAGAGTAAGGAATTTTTAAGGATATATGTCCGTTCTCATAGGTTGCTAATATATGGTAAAATAGTTCGTCAGAGACTTCCCTAAATGAGTAGGTAATCCCATTTTCTGAATCTATAATAGAAGTTGCCATTAATTTATTCTCAAAATTAATAGAAAAGCCTCTACGGAAATCAGTTTCCGGGGAATCGACTAAGCACTCATACTGATAATCAGTTATAAGTGAATAAGGTTGATAGGAAGCTTGACATGCTCTATTCTTTAAATTTTCAAAATCACTTTTAGTATAAACATATTCATTTTGGTCTATTTTATAGAATAGTTTTTCTTCATCATAAGTATAGTCCATCTTATCTCGAAAAAAACGATTGCAATTATCTATTTTAATACAAAAATCATTCCAGTCCATGTCAATTCTCCTATTCATTTGATGAGCTACTTTATTTTTGTGTGTTTTTATATATTTCTCCACTTGTAACTATTATTTTTCTTGTCATTTCCTTTTTCATCAACACTGCTACTCGTAGCAGGCCAGTTGATTTTCCACTCAAAATACTCGTCCTCTGAAATCTCTCCGCTTTTCAACTGCTCTTTCCGCAGACACCACTCCCGCATGAAATCATTGACTAAACCGTACTCTAGCCACATACCTACCGGGGCATGAGCAGGCCAGTCGTCATTGTCGTAGTAACGTACCGATTTATCATCAGAAGCGTTGCATTTGCCGGGATTGCGGACGAGCTGAAATAAATGGATCGTGCTACGGTCATCTTCATCAAGCCAAAGGAATGTGAGCATAATATCTTCGGTGCAGCCGGGTGTAACACCAATAAAATGAATATAATTGACGTTCAATATCTTTGCCATTTCCATTAGAGTGTTGTTTTTGGGAACACGATAGCCGGATTCATACTGTGCGATACGTACATCA
>CAJUHH010000005.1 GCA_910585965.1 uncultured Lachnospiraceae bacterium | reverse complement strand
GCTGTCGGCCAGCCCCTCTACCAGAATTGCTACATTGGATAATTCGCTATTATCCTTTAATGTGAGCCAAGCAAACTCGTCTTTTCTTAATTCTTCTGCAATCCGCTTAAATGCATCTCTTTTCCAATTATATATTGACTCAACAGCATATTGCGGATAATAGAAAATCATCCACGCAATATCCTGCTCCCATAACCATAACCTTGTCCAAATATCCTCTACTTTTTCAATCTCTTCCATATATTTTTTCATATATGATTTATTGAAAAGTCCTAATCTGTATAAAAGCTGATATATACTAATTCTATCTCTATAATCATCCAACATGCCTAATAAATAATTTAAAAAATACTCCAGTTCGTTTCCATATTTTTTCCTATCTTTTAGCACGTTTGCTATATAAAACATTCTATCATATTCTTTTTGACTTAGTAATTCTATAATAACATTTCCAACCTTATTGTTATCAACAAGCTTTTTTTGTCTCCATACCAATTTGCCAGAATTATATGCCTCTACCACCACTTCATTTTTCTGTTCTGCATCTACAATAGTAATTAAACCAAATCCTGACTTTTTTTCATTGAATATTGGGAATCGGTTATAAATATCCTCCCTTTCTTTATCCAATTCAGCCGCTCCGACTTCAATTTCATTAACTGATACCTTTATCAATTCATAATTACACCGGGGCAATAACCACCCTTCCAAAAAGAGCACTCCATCAATTAATATGCATTTGTTTATCTTGCCTTCTATGATCTCAGACGTTTCTTCTAAAAAATATCCACTATAATGTAGCATTATGCCCCTTTCCCGCTCTAAACCCTGACTTTCACAACCATCTTTTTCACTTCCACTAATTCCCCATCCACATGAAGACTCGGCTTATGCCCATCTTCCGGGAAAAAAATAACAAACTCACCACTCCTTACAACCATAGAGTCTTCCCGGACCGCATTGCGATAAAAATAAAAATCTCTTTCCTCATCACTCTCTATTATTTCTTCCAGATTTAAAAGATTTGTGTATTTTGTCATTTCCATGCCTGATACAATATACTGGATATCAATATATCTTTTATGTGTTTCCCATCTTCCTTCGTTCTCAGGTTTTGTATTATATTCCTGCAACATAACATAATATCCATCCCCATCAATCCTTTCTTCTGCCTCTAACTTTTTCAGAAAAGACTCTTGGGTAATACACTCAATTGCTTTTTTCAAATTCACCGAAAGATTCTCATAAAGATATATATTATGAAAGTTATCTTTTACCATTGCCATTCCCTCACTTATTCAAGGCATTTTCATAGATTGTATATACCAATTTCATTGTAGCCAACGCATCATCAATATCGCCGTTAATACGTGTATTTTTCCCTGTCACTGCTTCATAAAATTCCTTCAGCTCATATTCCCATGAATGATCCTCGTCAAAGTGGATTTCCTCTTCCTTGGGCTTGCCCAAAATTCCTTCATCCTCAAACTGTCTCTTTGCAAACACAATTCTTTCTTCCCCATAGCTTCGAGAGCCTGTAAGAAGACCGTCCACCACTATATATCCCTTCTCAAAAATTAATTCCAAAAGGAATTTATGCTTCCACTGGGTAGCGCTTGACTGCATCATTGCCACTTTATTTTCTGCTGTCTTCATAATAGCAAATGCATTATCTTCCAAGTCTATCTCATCCCATACAAGATTCTCCACAAAGCTTTTTACCTGTGTAAACTCGCCCATAAAGAAACGGAGCAAATCCAGCATGTGAATCCCCTGGTCCAGCAGTATTCCTCCACCGGCTATTTCTTTATCCGAACGCCAGCATTCTGCAAAACTTAAGCCACCAGCTTTTCCATATACCCCTCTTGCACATACGATATCCCCGTATATCTTGCTGTCCACAATTGCCTTAGCTTCCAGAATAGATGAATGGAATCTATGATTAAATCCAAATTTTAATATTAAATCCGGATGTTTATCTTTTATCTTTTTCATCTCCAGCACGTCGCTTACCGTTCTTCCTGGCGGTTTTTCTGCAAAAACATGTATGCCTTTGTTCAATGCCGTAATGACAATTCTTGGTATTACTTTATTATAAGTACAAACAAAAACTACGTCCAGCTTTTGTTTAAGTACATCTTCCCAATTCGTAGAAAAAAATATACCAGGGAATTCATCCGCAACCTGTTCATTAATATCGCTTATTGCAACTAATTGAAAACCGGGATGCCTATCAATTTCCCTTTTTCTCACGCGTCCCATTGTCCCCATTCCTATGATCCCAGTTCTTAAAGCCATGTCCCCAAGTCTCCTTCGTCTTTCTTTGCAACAATTCTCATGTAAGAACTGAGATTATTACTTTGCAAAAATGTCTGTACTCTTTCTAATAAACGCTTATCTTCTTTACCAAATAAATACCTTTGGAATATTTGTTCCCTGGGTATCTCATCCTTCTGCTTTTCAATATACTCCATATCGAGTATGCCTGGCGTTGTTATTTCTAATACTTTAAACCCAATATCCTCTAAAATACACTTCATGGCCTCCACAGAAGGCAAAAAGATATGATCCAAAGGATATATGCTTTCATTACTTCCCCGAAGCGTCACTATATCAAAACCCATGCCTGCCCTTGTGGTCAACAGCAATAAGCCACCATTATTCAGCATATCGTAAATCATTTGCAAATACTCTTTCGGCTTTTGTTCTCTCTGCAAAGTATCAATTGCACAAATGATGTCTGCATTTTCCAGATTATCTTTTGTATCTACCGACACAAAGGAATTCTTATAACCTACTTCTCCTGCTATTTCGCTTTCCTCCAGTAATTGTGCAAAGCCTCTCTGTTTCAGCCCCATGTTAATAATACTGTATTTATTTTTTCCTTTATAACGCGTCACTCGCCAGTTTACCCAATCTATCGTATGTTTCCAGCTATCTTTCTTAAAAAGCAAAGAAGTATCCTGATATTCCGGAGAGCGTCTAAAATCAGCCAGCTTTGAATCATAAAAATAATTTCTAATCAGCTCCTGTCCCAAAGATGCCGTATCCAATATCACTGACCACGTATTCCGGCACAAATAATATTTCATGCCCCATTTTTCCAGAACAACCTCATCCAATACTTCTCCACAAAGCGGGCAAACCATAGTTCCCTTATCATCTTTGGGCAAAGAAAGTACATATTCTTTTGCATAATCCAATTCTTTATTATACAATTCTTCTACATGGATATCAGAAGCCTTTACATTATTATCAATTACTGAATATCTCATTCAAATACTTCTCCTTCAATTTGTCATTGGCAAAACACATGGTTTTTCTTGTCCACTTCTTGCTGCCCTGTTCCAGCTTAACCGCCCCTCCGGCCGCTAACACCAGTGCAACCCCTGCCGCTACATCCCAAAGCATAATATCTTCTTCTATATATACATCGATTTTCCCCGATGCCACATATACAATAGAAGTTGCCGCCGTTCCAAACATTCTTATTTTCTTAAAACACTGGACAGAATCCATAAATGTGGTAAGTGCGTGATCGGAATAATCCCTATATACAGGAAAACCAGTCGCCAAGCTGGCTTTTCCCAGTTCGGCAATTTCTGATGTCGATATGCTTTTTCCGTTGCACCAGGCGCCTTCCCCAACAATCCCATAATATAGCCTGTCATTTTTGAACTCGTAAATTACCCCAAGCACCGGATCGCTTCCTTTCCATAAAGCAATCGAAACGCAGCATAAATCCAGCCCCTTAAAGAAATTATATGTCCCGTCAATTGGATCAACGACCCAATATAATCCCTCGCCAATATCCCCTAATTCTCCTGACTCTTCCGTCAATATAGGAATATCATGTCTTGCTTTTAAATAATCAATGATTATTTTCTCGGAATTCTTATCCGCATATAATTTAATATCCTTGTCCTGTTCTACATTAATTTCTTTTAGTGTTTCACCAATTAAATACTTCCCGGCCTCTTTCGCTGCCGTCTTTGCATCCTGCAGATATTTTTCCTTTTGCATTATAACACTCCCAAGTCTTTTAATATATTCTGGACTGCTGACACTTCCATCGACTTTCTGCACTGTTCTGTATATGTTCCGACATGAGGCGTCAATAATACATTATCATATTTAAGCAAAGCCCCTTTATAAGGTTCCTGCCAAAATGCATCAAGCCATAAGCCTTGTATCTTTCCAGAATCCAGTCCCTTTACCAGCGCCTCTTCATTAATTAATTCTCCCCTTGCGGAATTTAAGATGATTACTCCATCTTTCATTTGGTTGACTTCTTCTATTCCGATCATTTCTTCCGCACCGGCTGCATGAAAACTAATAACATCAGCGTTTTCCAGTAATTCTTTTAGCGTATCGCATCTTACATCTTTTTTATCTATCGATGAATCTTCTTGCAGGTAGGGATCAAAAATAAATACCTGGCATGAAAAGCCCGACAAAACTTTTCTGAATTTTCTTCCAATTCTTCCGTAACCTATAATCCCTACATTCAGGCCGTTCAAGCTTCTTCCTATCATTTTCTTCCATTCGCCCTCATGGAGCTTTTTATTTGTCTGTGGAACCATCCTCAACAAAGAAAGAAGTGCCGTTAATGTCATTTCAGCTACTGATTCCGTCGGGCCGTCAGGTGTATTTGATACTTTAATCCCTACTGACTGTGCATAAGGAATATCCACGTTATTCATCCCAATGCCCACTCTTGCTATTGCTTTCAGACTTTCTTTGGAGGCATCCAAAACCTTCTGGTTTAAAGGTTCCAGACCTGCAATCAGTCCATCCACACCTTTCAAATGCTCTATAATTTCATCCTCTGTCAGTCTGCGTCCATATGGATTCGGAATAATTTCTATCCCATATTTTTTCAATAATTCTATCGGTTCGCTGCTTGCCTCTCCAAAAGATGATGGTCCTATCGCTATTTTCATTAGATTCTTCCTCCTTCATATACATCCAAATACTTGTCCAGCCAGCAATGCAACAATGCCTGGTGGCACACTTCTACTATCCCATATGTCTTCCCTGGCACGTATAAATTGATATCTCCTGATTTCCTGGCGCGGTTTTCCTCATTCAGTCCTGTTAAAGTAACAATCTGCATCTGTTTTTCCTTTGCTGCCCCGATTGCCCGAATGATATTTTCAGAGTTTCCTGAACTGCTTATTGCGATCAGCATATCACCTTCTACCGCAAATCTACGCAAAGGAAATGAAAATACATCATGGTAAGAAATATCATTGCTTACCGCCGTAAGTAATGCCGTTTCAGACAAAAACAAACATTTTAATCCCCCATTTTTCGTAGCATCCGCCGACATATGGCCTGCCATCATCGCGCTGGCGCCATTTCCAACAAAATAAATCGTCTTACCTGTCTCTTTTACTTTCTTCGTTGCTTCCACCCACTGGTTTATTCCCTCTTCGCCGGACATACTGTTATTATTTTCTGTCCAAACCTCCAGTTTTTCCAATACAGAATAGCATTCTTCCATATAGTTGCTATAATATTGACTCAACGTTTATTCCTCCCATAATATATGCATATTTTTCGTCCCGGCAATATTTTGCATAGGATACCTCATAGTATCCCAGTTTTCTTTCATAAAATCCAATATCCTTCTTTTTCCTGCGCTGTTCACAATAAACGAAACTATACTGCATCTGTTTAATGCTTTTATGCTTAAGGATATCCTTTCCAGCCCCTCAGGTCCCCTTCCGCTGCACACTGCAAACTTGTCTGCATCCTCCGGCAATCTGTCAGGAAATAATGATGCCGTATGCCCATCCTCGCCAACACCAAGCAATGCATAATCAAAATAATCCTGCCCTGTCTGCTTCCACAACTCCTTGATATAATCATGATATGAATTAGCTGCATCTTCTTTCGATCGCCCAGGCTTATATAGGGAATACAACGGATTTCCCCCTGTCTTGTCCATCAGTGTCTCTTTTATCAATTTATAATTGCTAAAATCACTGGTTTCTTCCACATAACGTTCATCTGATAAAACAATATAAACTTTACTCCAGTCTAACGCATATTCATTGTTTGCTCTCACAATCTCTTCATTTACACGTGCCGGACTTTTTCCCCCGCCCAATACGGCAAGAAAACAGCCCTTATCTTTTATGCATTTCTCCGCATGAATGAAAAATTCCCTCGCCAGAGCTTTATAATATTCTTCTGTTTTCCTATAAGTTATCAAGCTGCAGCTTTTCCAATATTTTGTAATATCCACGCTTTCATCCTTTAATAATTATTCCAATATTTTTTTTCTGTTGCTGTTTTACGTCCTAACAGGATTCCCTCTGCAATTCTCCAGTCTTCTTCTGTATCCAGGTCACAGGACTCATCCCCGGGAATTGTAAAAAGCCCTATTTTCCCCGCATAAACAGGGCATTTCCCCTCATATTTGATTTTCAGGAAACTTTCTCTTTTCCATGCAGTCAATGCCCAAACTACTTTCCTGACCGGTTCTAAATATTGGCTGTTCACCTTCTCTTCCAAAGAGAAATTAATCGGAGAATTATGGTAAAAGCTTTCCGCTTTCTCATCTGCAACTGAAAGCACTGTATCAAAGTCATGATCCAATACATATTGGCAAAATCTGTCCAGTGTATCCTGCCGCAGCAGAGGAGAAGTCGGATTAACCATCATTACATAATCACATTCATGTTTCTCCAAAAACTCTGTGGTAAAGTCCACGTTTGTAGCAGTATCTGTACTTAATTCCGGCGGCCTTTTATGGAACTTAATGCCATTCTTCTCTGCAAACTCGCCCAATATCTCACTTTCACTGTTAATATACACTTCTGACACAAATCCAGATTGATTTATCAAATCAATTGGATATTGTATCAGCGGCTTATCAACCATAATACGAATGTTTTTTTTAGGAATTCGCTTACTGCCCATCCTTGCCGGAATCATCGCAATTATCTTTTTCATAGCCTGTTTTCCTCCTCAATTACAAAATCCGCACAAACAATCTTGCCGTCACTGCACATGATCTTCACTCTTATAAACTCGTCCAAATCATCAGCGCCTACTGTTCCTTCAAACTCCCATCCCAATGCCATCGTACCATATTGCGGATATTTTTCATAGATATCTTTTCGGCTTTGTCCGAAAACTGCGTATCCCAACGATTTCCCGCTGCTGTTTTCTATTTCAACCCTGTCGATTTCCCTCCATGTTAAATACCATCCTTTCATATATAAGACTCCCGTTTCCTTATGATATGTATTTTTACCGAGGTGTACAGGTATTTTTCTTAAAAAAATAGAATTCCTTAGATACTTAATTTTCTCTTTCATAAGATGGGCCGCTCTTTTACACTTATGTGCCGCTTTGTCAAATGCTTCTGATAAAGTTTCAGCCAAAGCATCTTTCCACCTATTGAACGATTTTTGTTCTTTCTTTTGTTCTTTTCTTTCTTCTTTTGGAGGCGCCTTTTCTTCCTTCTTCTTTACTGGCTGTACCTTTTGCTTCGGCCTGTCTACCTTCAAATATGGAGCTTTCGGGTTCCTATAATCATCTGTCAAATATTTCTCCAGCGTCTCTTGTATACGGTCAGCCCTGATCCCAAAATCACCTAATTCCAGCACATTATGCTTCAAATCCTTGTATTCATAATTTTCAATAGCTTCCTGCAGCGCTTCTCTCATCGCATATATATTTCCACGTTCGCAATATATAATTCCATCCCCGCTCGTTTCCCTCAATACCGGCAGATCATAAGCAATGCAGAGAGTATTGCAATACTGGGCTTCCACAGGCGGATACCCATAACCTTCGAAATAAGATGGAAAGAGCATGAATCTGGCCCTTTTAATTTCCTTAAATTTCTCTTCATCTGAGAGACGCAATTTTATTTCATATTGAAAACCATATTTATCCGATAAAAACTCTAATTTACGCTCATACATCGGGGTCACTTGTCCATTCCCGACAACAAACACCATCGTATACCCTTTTAAAAAATCTCCTAAAACATCAAAAATATCCCCTCCGCCCTTATGCTTATCCGTAAACCGAACGAAAGATACGATTCGCTTCTCTTTTTCCACATTGAATTTGTCTGCAGCCTTGCTGTTCATTGCCGGATACCAATAATCAAATCTTGTATACTTCAGATTATCTACGTAATATTCCTTGGAATATTTCATTGCTTCCTGTGAAATACTAAGCACAAGACAGCCGTCATTACACGTATCCTTCCAAAAATCCCACATTTTCTCATCTCTTGGGACGGGGGCATATTTGTTAAACCAATTCGGCGATTCAAAATTGCGCAATATTAATTTTGCTTTTTTCCTTTTAGCAAAATTACGGCACATAGCATAAAAATAATTTGTTTTGTCCTGGTTAGGTATTAAAACAACATAATCCAGCTCGTTCTCCTCGATTTCCACATCGAAATCTGCTGTTATAATCAAACGTATTGCCAGATGTGCCTCATATTCCTTAAAATCATCATAGAATATCGGCTGATGGTTTGTGATAAAATAAACCGTATTCCCTTTTGCCGCTAATCCTTCTGCCATTGCCCATGCATCATATCTTCCCCCAGAATACGTATTAGGCGGCATCGTTGACATAATTGCAATTTTCATAACTCTAATCCCTCTCCTAAGATTTATTTTAAAATTACACAGACTGCTTTGCCTCTTTCATTATTTCCATGCCGACAATTATTTTCCATGTGACCTCTGACATATCTTTTCTGTTTATGTAATAATATATTCCAGAAAACAAATCATCATATTCCGGATATTTCTTCTGGATATCCGGACGTTTCAAATTCCTGACCGCATACCCGTCAAATCTATCCTGCACATAAACTGCTACCCTGCAAGGCTGTTTTGACAATACCCATCCTGAAACAAGGATTTGATCCTTTTCTCTCGTTATCTTAATGTTTTCTTTTATTTCCGCCTCATTTTCCTCTTTTTCCTTCTGGCCGCCTAATACCTGTGACAATATAAGCTGGCCTTTTTCATTATAATTCTTTCTTAATTCGTCCGGCAGTCTTTTGTCTTCAAGCGCATCAATGTAAGATTGCTGTAACGTATAATATTTCTTTCCGTATTTTTTTTCTCCCTCCATCACCGAATAAAGGACGGAATCCTGGTACCTGTTATAGGTACTCTTTTTCCTGTTTATATCAAATGTCGGGTGGCAGATATGGCCCGTCTGCACCAGTTCAAAATATTGCGCTTCCTGCGCATGGGCCCAAAAATCCTCATTATTTCTTGTCTTACTTTTCCCATCACACCCCAGAATAAAAATATTATCGCAAAATGTATGAACGAGCGGCAACATATGGATATTAAACGTTGAATCTAATTTAGGCAGACCAAAAAATCGTATCAAGTCAAAATTAGGCGCATCCATGATCTGCTCCACCAAGATAACTTTATCCGCAATTTCAGAACACTGCTCTAACAATAAATATCCAAAAGGAGCAGTAGTTAAATAATAAGCCTCACTGTTTTTTAAATAGCTTACTAAATCCCTTCGGAATGTTTCTGCATACAAAGATACTCCTAAGTGGGATACTACATCGCCGGCCGTAACAAATTGCGGTTTTATATGCGATAATAATTTGTCATTCTGTACGATCGAATTACACACAATGCTGACACAATCTGTAAAGTCGAACTCTTCCGCTGTTTCCAAGGACGGGCCTGTGCCAAACACGCATCCTGTTTTCCATCCCTTTTCTTTAATTTTATCAGCATACTTTATAAATCTATTATAACTGTCCTGAATGATCATTTTCTTTTCTTCATCCGACTTAAAATAACGCCATATTAAATCGCAGTATCTGCCATATTCTACCGCCTCTTCATCGTTTGTATCTACGTTGACGACCGTTATTCCTCTTTGTTTCAGGCTGCTGATAAAATGCCCGTCACATTTTTTCCACACCAAAACTACTCTTGCGCTTTCTGCATCCTTTTTGAGCCTCAATGCATCTGTCCTAATTTTAATATGGTCCACCGGCACATTGGAACTGCCCATATGTTTCGGGCGTTCGCCTAAAGATATCCCTGCTTTCTTATACATATGCACTCCCGCGCAATGATTGTTCACTGCCGGAAAGTACCAGCACGCACGAAAATAATGGTTTGTAAGATCCTCTTCTGAATCAAACTCCGGGTAGTACACAATCTTCGGTTCTTGTCCTTTATGCAGCAATTCTTTCAATTTTTTCTTGATCTCCATAGTTACCTCCCTCAAACATAAAATAGTATCACTCAATATTTTCTTTCATATCTTTTTAAGAAGCATTCCTCTTATAAAAAATCGCTAAAAATAATTCTTCTATTTCGCGGGAACCATATATAATCTCTTTTTGCAAGGATAAAAAAGTGTGGTAATAAGTGATATCTTTCCAGTTAAAATATTCTTTCAACTCTTCGCACATCCCATTAAATTTTTTTATCCGTTCAAGCTGAATAGCATTATAATTATTTAAATTATTTAAGTCAACTTTATATGGTTCTTTCACCTCCATTTTCTCTAAATCAACGCATTCCACTTCTTTGGACTCTGTTTTAAGTACCTTATCGCCCAGTTTTATTACAGCTTCCACACTTTCGGGTATACCTTCATCACTCCAAAAAGTGTCAAACGACCATCCCGAATATAAAGAATTATAATTTGGTACTTTTTTATATACATCCGGTCTTCTTATCCCCAGCTCTGCCAAACCCAATAATTTTTGTCCACAATAAATTTCTATTGAGTCAAACACTTCCACTGGCAAATAATAGCCATTAACCGCAAACCTGCCATCCGATATACTAAACTCTGCTTTTCCTATACTACCCAAAAGTATATCTCTGGTTTCTCCGATTTTCAAAAAAATATTTCTTGCAATTTCCGGTGTGCTTTTTTTCAATTCCAAATACAGATCAGGAGATTCTTTCATTAATCTTTTAAACAGCTTACTAAATAAATTTTCGTCCTCTACCAATCTATTGACTATCTGTTTCACAATCCAGTCATTTGGTTCTTTAAATAAATCCAGCTCAAATATAAGCTCTAAGTTCTTACTATATATTTCATCATCAAGCAAACTTTCTTTCAGACATCTTATAAATTCCTTTTTTATCTTCCTATCTTCTAAATAAACCGAAATATTTTTTAGGAACTCTGTTCCCACTATTTCTGCATATTTATCCAACACTTTATCACTTATCATTTTGGGGTGCTTTTCTACTATTTTATCACCCATCATTTCCGGGTGCCGCTCCACCATTTTATCGCCCATCATTTCCGGGTGCTGCTCCGACATCTTATCACCCATCATTTCCGGGTGCCGTTCCACCATTTTATCACCCATCATTTCTGGGTATCGTTCTACCATTTTATTACCAATCATCCCCGAATGCCGTTCCACCATTTTGCTGCCTATCATCTCCGGGTAGCTTTCCACCATTTTATCTGCCATCGCTTCCGGATATCTTTCAATACATTCAATTCCAATCTTTATTATTCCTTTTGCTATAATATCCTCAATCCTTTTCTTCACTTTTATTTTTCCTCGTTTGTTCCCCGTTATGTTTATCCCGATATCCCGATTATTTATAATATTTTCAATTCTTTCTTAATATTTTCCCCAAATTTCTTATTGCCTTTTTCGTTCCAGTAAAGAGGCCCCTCTTCATAATCATATAATTCAAAATCATTCATTTCCCGGAAAACTATATGGTTCCTCTCACTCATAAACTCTTTAAACTTATACCAGCCGAGTTCCTGGTTTCGAACTAATTTTTTAATATTTCTATCATTGCTTACCTTAAACGCCGCCCTTTCTTTATAAGGAACTCTGACAACTAATACTTTTTCAAATTTCTTGAAAATATTATCCCACATTTTCAATATTTGATTAAATATTAGTTTTTCACGTTCAAAATCAAACTCCCCCATATGGTAGTCCAATAAGTATTTTTTTTCCTCAAAATCTAGAAAACCTATAGTCCCGGAATAAAGCTTATTATAAAAGCTGTAGAAATTTTCCAATTCCTTTTTTAAACAATGGCATAAATCTTTTTCCCATTTCATGTAGTCAAATAATGATTCTCCAGAAGAAAGCCAGCCCTCATAAATTTTCCCAAGCACCCATATCATATCTTCATATACGAATACTGCATTTTTACGCCTCGCTTTCTTTGTCATGCAGTTCTCTAAAATATATTCTGCCTGGGAAGGCCCTCCGACTAAACTAATATTTAACCAATTTTCAGAAAAATATTCATCAGAATACCATGCATCCTTTTCATTGACACCCAATCCTAACCCCAATACATTGCCGAATAAAACATTATCCGCGTCACAATCAGCGGGACCTCTCAGTCCCAATGAGTTAGTCTTAAACTCAAACCCAAATTCTACC
Source organism: uncultured Lachnospiraceae bacterium (assembly GCA_910585965.1). GTDB lineage: Bacteria > Bacillota > Clostridia > Lachnospirales > Lachnospiraceae > Kineothrix. The sequence continues at coordinate 200,317 of CAJUHH010000005.1, read as the reverse complement.
TCACTGACCAACGTGTCTTTTTGGTATAAATAGCCGCCATCATTTTCCACAATCAGATTATAATATTCTCTTGCTTTTATTGGCGAATTAAGATTAAATAAATCAATATAGAATTTTTGATATAAATCCATCAGTTCATTTTCTGTATAATTCCAATCCATCCGCTTTAAAATACCATCCGGACATCTTTCGCTTGATACCAGTACCTCCTTTTCATCCGTATAAACAACTTCTTCCTGGACGGCCTGTATAATGACTGCTTTTATGATTTCATCTGTCCTTGCAATAAACTCCCATCCGGCAAAATTATTAAGCGAATCAAACCCTTTATTTACATTCTTTCTGATTAATTTGCACCGGGCTTCACCTAAGGGCTTATCTTCTGCCGTTATCACGACCTGATGATATGCATCTACTGTCATATACCAGCCTTTAATATAAAGCACTTTTTCCTTTTCATAATATATGCAATCATTTACTGTTCCCCAGATATTATAAACCGGTTTTTCCGGATTCATTATCAAATACGGATTTTCCGCTATTTTCTTCTTAACCGCTTCACTCTGAAGCAGCTCATATAACAACTCGTCATTATCCGCAACCAGTTCAAGCCCGCGCGGCAACGACACAATATTTTCAATTATGCTGTCATCATTCTGTATCCTTTTCTGGATTCTTCTATCATAAACTAATTTATCTACTGCTGAAGGGTCATTTAAGATCTTGTCCAGCACCCCCGCCCTTTGTGCCCATTTGCTGATTGTATTTTTATTCTCCTGTTCCTGGGAAGCTGCTGCTTTTCTCCTTCTTTTCTGGCTCACTTCTTTCTTTACAGGTTTTGCCTTCCTATGCTCAATAACAACATTCTGATGCTCCAGCATATAATCGCAATATTTATCACAAATTTCCTGCGGATCCCCTTCTTCAATGATCTCCCCGTTATGCATCCATATTACGCGATCCGTTAGATCTACGATCTGCGTCATATCATGGGAAACAATAATAACAGTTTTCCCGCTATTGATCATTTGTACCATTTTTTCCTTGCTTTTTCTTTTAAAATTTTCATCTCCCACGCCAAATACTTCGTCCACCAACAGAATGTCCGAATCCACTTGCGTAGCCACTGCAAATCCTAACTTCGCCCTCATACCTGAAGAATAATTTTTTACAGAATAATTAATAAACTCACCAAGTTCTGCAAACTCAATAATATCTTCCTTCACCGAGTCTAAATATCTTTTGCTTCTTCCCAAAATAGAACCGTTCAAATATATATTTTCGATACCGCTTAGCTCCAGATCAAAGCCCGCGCCCAATTCCAGCAAAGGCGCAATGCTCCCCTTTACTGTAATCGTACCCTCAGAAGGTTTAATTACATGGGCAATAATTTTAAGCAACGTACTCTTTCCGGCTCCGTTATGGCCGATAATCCCGATACGCTCTCCCTTACGAATCGTCAAGTCGACATTTTTCAGCGCAACAAATTCTTTATGCTCCAGTTTATGGGCAATTACTTTATCCAAATATTCTTTCACGCCGTCGATTTTTTCACTCGGTATTCTGTATCTTACTGTTAAGCCGCGTATTTCTACTGCATACTCTTCCTTCTCTTCCAGCAAATCATTATTATTCCATTCCATGTCTGATCCAGTCCTTATTCTATAAGTAATAAATAAATTTATCCTGATTCTTCTTAAATATCACTGCTCCTGCCACAAAAGCTATTGCTGCTACTGCAATACAATAAAGCATCACATCCCATTCCGGCAGCACCCCGTAATATATAGGACTTCTAAATGCTTCCACGAATTTGAACATAGGATTTATATATAAAAGAATGCGGTATTCTTCCGGTATAATTTCTGCAGGATAAAAAATAGCCGAAAAATACATAATAGTCATCAAAATAATCCCATATATATGTTCCATGTCCCTGAAAAACACGTCTGCAGTTGCTATCATTAACCCTATTCCTGTTGCAAATACAAAAAAGACCAGAAACAGCACTGGTATAATAAGAAGATTGATAGAAAACTCTGCTCCCGTAGCGACCATCACTACCACTAATGCAAGAATTGATATTGCGGATGTTATAAAATTAGAAAGCACTTTAGAAAAAGTAATGATATATTTAGGAACATATATTTTTTTTATAATCTGAGAGGCTCCTGGAATTGACTTTAAAGCTTCTGATGTTGCTTTTGAAAAAAAATCATAAAAAACGCGCCCTGACAGCATGTAAACAGGAAAATTTTCTATATTCTTCTTAAAAATAGTAGAAAAAATCACGCTCATGACTATCATATTTAATAATGGATTAAAAAAAGTCCACAATAATCCCAAAAATGAATCTTTATATTTTTTACTTATATCCCTTTTTACTAAAACAATTAGTAAATAATAATTTTTTTGTATATTTTGTATCATTTTTTGAAACATTTTTAACCTCTATATAGTTTGACCTACATTTCCTTTTATTATACTTTCCCCTATGGTATTTGTCTATTGATGGTAAAAACTATTTATATAAATGCTAATTCCTCTGTTTGCTCCATATATGGTTTAAAACATCCTCCCATTTATCTATAATAATATCCCATCTATAACCGCTTTCCACATATATCTTCGCATTACGGCATATTATCTCATAATTCCGGCCGAACAAATATTCCATTCCTTCAGCAAATTCCTTATACCCAAGATAACTCACGCCGCCTCCGCTTCTGCAGCAATGGCCTTTCAAAACCTTGCTCTTGCCATTTACAATCACAGGAACAGATAACGCCATTGCCTCCAGGACTGCTATGGACAGACTTTCATATTGAGACGGCATCCAAAGAGCCTTCGCTCCCTTTATTGCGTCAAACTTATCCTGTTCCGGCACAAAGCCTAGAGAAATAATATTCTTGTCTGCCGGAATATGCATATACTCTTTGCCAATTAAAACTAATGACAAACCAGTATTTTGCTTTACATACTGTCCAAAATATCGGAGCATCTCTTCCACGCCCTTATTTCTTGCGACTCTTCCTGCATAAATAATATAATCCCCATAAATCTTATACTTCTCTCTAAAACGTTCGGCCCGGATTTCCTTGGGTAAATCAATGCCAACCCCTGCCACTTGACAATATATATCTGAAGTGCCAAAGCACTCATGGACAAAGTTTTTCTCCTCTTCTGTTAAATAAACAAATGCTTTCGGCAAATGAAACAAATGCTTGAAAATTTTAAAATAAATATTCACTTCATCATGCGCTGTAGGAACAAAAACCGCCTTTTCCCTTACCTCCGGCATTCCAAAAACAATTGGGTAATATAAATATGTTACAAAAACAAACGCATCATAATTTTCTTTATTTTCTTTCATATATTGAATCAGCTTCGGCACATAAGGACCTTGTACTTTAATTAAAATTTTATTCAGCCATACAAAATTCAAATGAAGCCAAAGGATCATTTTCTCTATCATTTTTTGGATAATCCGCATTCTTTTATGCCTTACCCCGAATCTTCTGACTTTAATGCCATTGATCTCCTCGACATCATTCATATAATAATCTGCCCAATGGTCATAAGTCAGTGCTTTTGATGTCAATATTTCCACCTCATACTTTTTGCTCAATTTCTGAGCCATCAACATCGTATAATACTCTGATCCGCCATTAACCTCTGCCCCATATCTCTGGTTAATAAACGCAATTCTTTTTCTCATATATGATATTCCCTTTATTGATAAATTTTTTACGCCAGTTCTTTCAATACCTTTATCACCGACATTGCTGGAGAATATTTTTGCATGACTAGTATAACACATGGTGCAATTTCTGTCCATCTTTATCAAATTCCGATACTTCTTATGTGTGGATAATTAAAAGTTATCCGTTAAATCTATTGATAAACTGAAATCGGGTAGATAAAAATGCAATATACGTATTTAAGAAGAAAACTCAAACAGTATGGATACACAAGGAAGGCGGCACAGTTGTCTATACTCTCAAATAAATCTATTATAAAGAAAAATTTTAAAGATAAATCCCTAAATCATACAAATCTAAAAAACAGCGATATACACAATTCGAATTTTGATAATGCGGCATTAACCGGCTCATACTTTTATAAATGCGATTTTGCCGATTGCAAAATGAATATGACCGATTTAGAGTATTGTGAATTCTACAATTGCTCGTTGATGTCAAAGCATACTGTGGTTTGTTCATTTAATGAAAGTAATTTTCTGGATACGACGTTTAAAGATATTACTTTTTCATGTTGCTCATTTTCTGGATCATTATTTGAAAACTGCATTTTTGATAATGTAAAAATTGAATTTACAACACTGGAAAATGTAATTTTCCGAAATTGCATTTTTCGTAATATGGATATGAAAGTACTAAATTTTAATTTTGTGGAATTTGATAATCCGACAATGAAAAATGTTATCTTACCATTGGAACAGATTCCTCATGCAATCGGCATACTAAAATACTGTATGTCAAAGCCGGACGAAGTTACCCTTGGTTCGGATACAATAACCAATTTATCAATAACTGATTACATTGATAAAGTTCTTCCGCTTTTAGAGGAAGAATTTCAATATACGAAAGAGTATTTTCCATTAGCCAATATTTATTTGGCAAGATCGGAATATCAGAAAGCTTTTGATACCCTGCACAGCGGGCTTGAAGACACTATTCAAAAACGTGATTTTCGAACTCTTAAATTTTATTGCAAATTAATTGTACAAAGTCAATGGTTTTCCTCCAGAGATCTTCATGGATTTTATAGCTCAATCTGTAGATTGAGTCCGTGTGGGAATAATAACAATTCTCTTACAAGGAGTTACATACGAAACATTGCAGAAATTAAAAATATATTATTTGATTCCACCAGAAAATCATCAATGCATATTACTTTTCTGGCTGAATATGTATCCAAAGGTGTAAATCGTATAGGGGAGTTATTGCTGCAACTATTAGGACTTAGCAGAATGGAAAACTTCCAGTTTCCTAATACGTCCAGCATTAAAATATCTAAAAATTCACCGCTATTTATCAGTTTAGATGTTAATGGCTGCGCGGAAAATATTGGATACTTATTGCCGGAATTATTATCGCTTTCAGATGAGCATTGCAGCAACTATCAATTTAAGCTTAATTCAAATATTTTTGAGGAAAAACATTATGGCCAGCACAAAACTTTGATTGATAAATATCGTACATCCTGTGCTGAATTTGGCATTACTTTAACGATAGTCGAGTATTATCTTGAAAACTGTGAAGATATTTTGTATGACAAGGAAAACATATACTATTATAATAGTGACATGGTCAAATATTCTAATTTATTGACTAGCGATGGGGCAGGAGAATGGAATATAATTACAGCATCAAAGAAGGGGAACTTCTCTTAAACAACAGTAAAAGGTTCAAATTTATTGTCTGGTTTATGTTTTTGTTCCGTATTGTGAAATTAAGTTTCCTGCTATTTTCATTTGGCATCACGGCATATCTGACATATCTTATTTTTGAAGAGTGTATTACAGATGCCACTTTGACAAACTGTATTCCATTAGGATCTATTTTTGCTACTTTTGGTTCAGCAGTGATATCCGTTGTTTCTCTTTATTGCAATAAGCAGATTGGCTTTTTCCAAGAGAATCTTCTTGCACTATATGAACAGATACCAATTCTGTCCTCATGGAAAAGATGGCCATTTCTCAAAAGATATAGCAGGGAAAAAATTGCTGCATTTTTGTATAATTATCATATGCTAAAAAACCCCCAGATAACTTTTAACGGTAACAGCTGTTGTTTGACGATTTCTCTTCCGACATGTACTGCTGATTTTTATGATCTTCCTATCGTATTCAATATTATAAAAATGATGTGGTTTCATAAATCGTTTATGCAGTCAGTCATATCCCATCAAAATATGCAGGAACAGCAAGATATATTTATCTTTTATTGTACTCTGATAATATATAAAAATATTATTAAGTATAAGTTTGGCACCTTTTTAATGCTAATTGGATCAGAATTTGTTTTGGCAAGCATTATTTTCTCTTTTTTTTATCAGCCAATTCATGATTTTCTGCTGTCAGTTGCAGCTTATTTTTAATGTATTATCTTCGCAGCAGTGACAGGAGGGACCTAAATCCATGCGGAAAGATTGGCAGATGTTTCGTGCTTCATGGTATATCTCTAAAACATCTTTATCTTGCGGCGGCAAGCAGTGTCCCAAAGGAGTTCCTTCTATACCTTTTAACAAGCTTAATATTGGATATACTCCTAACCTGCATACATGCTCTAAACCACGCAAAAGTGAACTCTTGCTTTCAAGCCCCACAATAAAAACCGTCCTGACATTTCCGGTATTTCCCCATAGTCTCACAGCCTCTCGGAATGCAGCGTCATATACTTCCAATGACAGCGCTCCTTTCCCGGGCATATACTCTTTAGCTATATCTCTGTCAAAAACTTCAAGATTAAATGTAACTTCGGTAACTCCGGCCTTTTTCAAATTACTTAAAATTCTAATGTCTAAAGGAGGAATGGACATTACATTGATCGGCTTTGAATATTTATTTTTTAAATGTTCCGCAATTTGAATAATATTTTTAAAATCAGAATCTATTCGCTCCGATCCGCCTCCTATCAAGAAATGATTTATACTACTATGATTAGCGTATGCCTCAATTGCGTCCCTGATGTCTTCCATGGGTAATGCCCGATCATTTGCTTCTATGTCACAAAATTTACATCCTATATTCATTGATTTAAAATTGCAGCCATTTCGATGGAATATCCGCAACCGATCATTTCCTAGATAAATAAAATCTCCATAAGGAATACCATTCTTAGATACAGATGTACTCAATGGGTCTTTTGTTCTTATAAAAACTTCTGTAACTGGCCGGCCAAAATAAAGCAAAATAAGATGTCCCATGCCGTTCAGTTTAACAGAAAACGGGCTTAGAGATGATAGTTTGGTTGTATATGGTACGTTAATGTAAATATGGTTTTCCAGTACCATATCAATTGCTTCAAACTCCTCATAATTCACTCCGCCATTCCTGTTAAGTAAATCCAAGGCATCCTGTTCTATTCTGATTCCATGGTTTAAAAGCATGATTTTCAATTCTGGTAATTGTCTTGTGTAATCGCCAGGATTAAAAATGGGATGCATAATATTCAGATTGCTGTGCAGAATAGTTTTGCATTCCGTATCCACAAATGCTATATTTGTATGGAAAAGCAGCTTGAATAAATATGTATTTGTTTCAAAACTCATTGTCCAATCCAATTCATCAGTCTGAATTTCTATAACTTCTTGTGCTTTTTCAGCATAGTTAAGCAAATATTTCAGCTTATCTATAAATTGAGGCTGATAGCTATAGCCGTAAAAACTATATGGAACATGAAAGGCTGGTAAATTAATGGTACGCATATTGTTTTCAAAAGCATCTATATGAAGCGCCTGCATAGATATGTCTAATCCGATGTCCCGCATTGCTTTATTAAGCAGAATAGTTGAGGACTGGAAGCGGCCGTTAATTTCAGAAAAAAACACATCAGTTTTAGTTGCAATAAAATCAATGCCGCATACACCAAGATATCCGGAGTATTGTAACTGCTTTCCTATAATCGCTGCATAACTCCTAACTTTCTCCTGAATCAGCTCGGGCAAATATGTATAAGCAATAAAATCTGACCCTTGATAAGATAAAGAATATTCTTTTATGGAAATCAATTGAATGGACGCCGGCAAAATAATAATGTCATTTTTATAAATAACTATATGCACATTAAGCGAGACACTGTGTTCTAAATAAGGCATTGCTGTATATTGGAGATCAGCAGATATTCTTTTGGAGATTTCTGATATATTGCCGCTTGTAAGCAGCCATGTTCCTGAACCGCCGCATGAATAATCTGCCTGGATTACAAATTTGTTATATTGCGGAAACATACTTTTCAAATTATTATATTTAATCGTCTGTCCTACTGCAGTAAAAAAAGGTGGTGTGGGGATCTGCTCATTCAACCACATTCTTGTTGCTATTTTATCATCTAAGAATTTAGTCATTTGAATGTCGTTGGCATAAAGCGTATGCTCTAATACTTTAGGGGATAAGATTGCAATATCTACCGGGTAATATAACATGAATTTTGCGTCGGAATTCTTGGCAAGAATCAGTAATGCCTTTTCATTGATAAAAGCATCCAAAAGATCAGAATCCTGATTATAGTCATACCTATAATGATATTCCTTATCAAATGCATAATTATTTCTGGTTCCTGTTCCAAATATAGTAATTGAACCAGTAAACAATGTACCGGTATCTTTTAGTTCTGATTCTCGTATTCCGATCCAATATAAATGAAAACCATGCATTAAAAATAACCTCCTTATCCTTTAAATATGAGCATCAAATTCTTTGTGCAAAAATCGAGTATAGGATGCATATCTTTCATGGAAATTACTTTTGGCAGTTTGATTTATCTGATTTTTTAAATCGCTCAAGCAATCGCACTGCTTAAAAGCCAAGATATTTTGCAGTAGGTTTTTTCGTTTTATACTATTCTCTTCCTTGCAAAATTCCGCATAAAATATTTCTATAGGTGCCTGGCATACCTCGCAGCAACCTGGAAAAATAGGTTGTTCTGCCATATCATAATAATCCTCTGTACGATTTCCATAATAAGCAATTGTGATTTTTGACAGTTGCTCTGCTTCGACGGCGTCAAGGAGCAAAATCAATAACCAGTGTGAGACAGGGGTGTAAAAACTATTCTTATACATATGCATCAACAGCGTGTACGGTTTAATATTAACCGGAAAAATAACGGGATTGCATCCGCGTTCCAAAGTCCACTCAACTGTCTTCAATGTTTCATCAAACTGTTCTTTTGCAGATAAAAAAGGTAATCCCAACAGAATATTTATATCTACGTTGAATTTATAATTTTGTATCATAGAAATTGTTTTATCAAAATTAGCAATATTAATATGCTTCATAATCAATGTATCCTGGTAGTATTGGGAAACTGTTTCCAGACCGAGTTCTAAAGTCAGATTTTTGTCAGGCATTATCTGTTTTATATTGGCAAGTTTTTGCTCGGAAATATCATTATAATGCGCTTCAATGATGATATGCGGAATATCTGTGTTGGCTGCCGCTTTTAAAATTTTATATAATGTTTCTTCCGAAATCTGGTTGGGGTTTAAGATGCTGCCATTGGTACATATGAGCAAGTATTCGATTCCTTTTTCCTTATCCAGGATTTTATTCATTTCTGCAATATACACAGAAGCAGATTTTTCTCCTTGGAGTACACCATAGTCACACATAATGCATGCCCCACAGGCATCATTTGGGCATCTTTTACTCATAAACGCAAGTTCCATAAAAGAATTATTCCGAAATGTATCACATATTGTATCTTCCGGTAAATAGGGGCGAGAATTTTTAATATATTTGTTGGCTTTTATTAAAATACTATCTACCATAATGGGCACTCTCCATATGCATATAATATTTTTACATCTATTACCGATAATCAGGAAATATCCTTTGCTTCTCTTAATCATCAGTTTATCAATAGATTTAACGGATAACTTTTAATTATCCACCTTACTCATTTAGTTGCTAAAATTCACTCTTTTTCTTTATTATTATATAAAATAATATTGTTTTTTGCAATATTCATATTTTTAAAACACTATTTTATTCTCATGCCTAAATCCCCGTCCCAGCCTTACCATGCAGCTCTTCCTGCAAAAGCAAATCCCATACTTCAGCACTTTGCCGATCCCTTCCGCCTCCAAACCTGCCGCATATCCTCTCTCCTCTATCTGCTCCAAGGCTTCTTTGCACCCCTCTTCCATCTGCGGAAAGTTTTTCACATGTTTCAGTTCAAGAATCACTGCGGGCTTTCGATAGTCTAATGGATACAACAAGATATCCGGCCTTCCCATCCCATTTTCCCGGTTGGAATATATCTGGTATCCTCCAAGTCCCGCCAAAATTCCCATCATATATCCATGATAAAATTTTTCTTCACTGTCATAATAGCTAATGCTTCCCAAAAGCTGTCCGTTAATAAATTCCTCCACGCTCTCCGTTTCCCCTTCCAGCAGCGCATCATAAAAAGCATTAAACCCCGAACCCTTTACCTTTTTCTCGAACCATGCCTGAATTGTATTCTTGTAAATATAAGCAACTTCCTTATTGGGAATCTCCATTGTCAAATAAACATCATTCTCTTCCAGCCGCTGCTCTCCCGCCTTCAGATATCCGGTAAACAGAAGAAAATTCCATAAATTATCCTGAGAAGAATGGATATCCTCATAGGTAATATCCTCATGTACAGGTTTTTCTATATACCCTCCAGCAATCAGCTTTTCGATTTCCTGCTTTACAGCCCCTTCCGCATTTTCCACCAGCTGCCTCACAATATTGTTTGATGAAGTATTCGCCCAGTATGGTTTTGGCGGCATCCCTCTGTTTTCAGCCGCTTCATCCAAATAATTCAAAATACTCCATGGATTATATACTTCTGTTTTTCCAAACAGATAACCATCATACCATTCCTTTACTACATCTTCCTTTTCCTTCAGGCTGCATTCCTCCAGCAGCGCCTCCACTTCTGCCTGGGTGAATCCAAAATATTCCGTATACCCGGCGCTTAAAACAGAATTGATCTTTAAATTATTCAGCCCTGTAAAAATGCTCTCCCTGCTGATACGCAGACATCCCGTAATAACTGCAAATTTTAAATTTTCGTTTGTCTTCAGCGCCGACTCAAACAGAGAACGGATATAGTCCGTCATTTCTTCATAAAAATTACGGAAATAAGCATTCTCCAATGGCACATCATACTCATCGATTAAGATAATTGCCTTTTCTTTATGATATACGGCAAGACACTGTGAAAGAAATTTTAAAGCGGTCACGTATCCGTCAGCTCCAGTCTGCCCGTACATAGCCTCCTCATATTTTTTCTTTTCCAACGGCGGCAACGCCTCCCCCATAAGCACATAACGGTGGCGCCGGAATTCCCCCGCAATCTCCTCTTCCAGCCTGTTCCTTGCAGATTCACAATTCGGTTGTCTTGTAGATTTCAGTGAAAGAAAAATCACAGGATATTTCGCCATATGTGCCGTATATTCATTTCCTGCCGCCGCAATTTTTTTCCCATAAAAATAACTGGCATTATCTTTTTGTTTTCCTTCCTCATCCATCTCCGCTTCAAAAAACGTTTTCAGCATAGTCAAGGCCAGGGTTTTCCCAAAACGGCGGGGGCGGGTGAACAGATTTACCTTCCCCTTCTTTTCAAGCAGATCCCTGATCAGGAGTGTTTTATCCACATAACAATATCCCTCTTCTATCATTTCTTTATAATCTTCAATTCCTATGGGCATTGGTTTATGCATATCCGGCTCCTTTCCTGTACATCCGTCATATTTTCTCTATCTTAACATAAATCTTTCCTTCAAAACCACTTTTTTTACCCTTTCACCCTCTATTTATTCACCCTCCCCTCCCAAACGCCATTTATATGATATAACAATTTTATAGCGTTACATCCTTAAGGAAGAACCCACCGAGACAAAAAATGTCCTTTTCTGTCTTTTTTCTTCCCTTGTATTGGAATTTTTCTCCAATCTATTATGCTAATAAAAGAAACAGCATTATTATTTTTACAAAGGAGGAATTAACCATGGAAAAAACTATTGTTTCTGAACTATTAATCCGTATCGGGGTTAACCCTTCCTATAGGGGATATCCTTATCTGACCCACATCATTTTCCAGGCGGTATCAGATGAAGACAGCCCGTTCCTTACCAGCAAAGCGCTTTATCAGGATACGGCTGAACATTTCCACGTATCTCCGGATTCTGTCCAACATAGCATAAGAACGCTTCTCGATGCCTATTGGGAGCAGGGCAACGGCAGCCATTTCCGTACCGTTACCGGGTACCCCAACGCAGGCCCTCTACCTCCCAAAGAATTTATTGCGGTACTTGCAGATTATTTGAGAAGAAACAAATCATGTTAAAAAAGTTGGCCCGTGGCCAACTTTTTTAACTTCTCCCGATGTATCGCCCGGTTTCCCGCCGGCCTCAGCAAGTTCACTTTTTACTGATTTTACTCATAATTTTCCCCGCCGATACTCCCCACTGGAACATACCGATCCTTTTTTTAATCTCCCCCACTGTTACATCTTTTATTTCCTGGCGGATGCCCATCTTCATTTTCTTCTTTAATTCCTCTTTATCTCCTAAATGAAAATAAGAAGCTGCTTCTCCAAGAACCTCCTTCAATGAGGCCGCATCGGAGGAAATCACCATAGTGCCTACCGCCATCGCCTCCAACGGCGGCATGCCGAATCCTTCATAAATGGAAGGAAAAATGAAACAATCTGCCATATGATATACATAAGGCAGGTCTTCATCTTCAATAAACCCGGTTACAATAATCTTTCTTCTATATACCGCCTCTATCCGATTCAGGAATTCATCCATTTTCCAGCCCTTTCTCCCTGCCAGGACAAGGGGGATGTCTAACGCTTCTTCCTCTTGAAGTTCCACATAGGCTTTCACCAGAAAAGGAAGATTTTTTCTCGGTTCCAGCGTAGCAAGGCAAAGAAGGTACTGCTCAGGCAGGTGATATTTATGCCGAACTTCCAGACGTTTCTCCGTTTCCTCTTTTGACAAAGGGATTTTTTCATCACTGACATAATCCATAAACACATCGGAAATCCCGCAATAGGCAAGAATCAGCTTATCCCTGCGGTAATGAAATTTTTTTATAATGCGGTTTCCCGTAAACTTAGATATCGTAATGATTTTCTCGCTGACCCATAGCGCATTCCGTATGGAAAGCTTAAAATACCACTCCATATGCTTTTTCATTGTCTCCGGACAGTCCCAGCACGTCAGGTCATGAACCGTATTATAAATTCCTTTGCGCCGGAACAACACAGGACTTTGAAATGCCAGAAATAAAAAAACATCCGCCTTTACACTATAAAGATGAAATGGCATCCATACCTGTGCAAACAAAAACTTATTATTTCCCTGCCATACTTTAAAAGCAACATTTTCCATTTCCAGGTACTGTTCGAACTCGGGATGAATCTTCCGCTTAAATAAAAGAATATACTTATTTTCCCGTTTTATATCCATCTCTATCAATTCTTTGGCTATATTCATAGCATACCTCTCCATCCCTGAAAAATTATCAGCCAAGGAAGTCAAGTCAATCGCTATTTTCATCCTTTCCACATTCCTTTCGTACAGTTTCCCACAGACGGTTCCATTGTCTCCGCCAACCCGGCGCATTCCACAGCAATACCCCCGCAGCCATCCCCGCTATGCCATAAAATACGCTGTTCCGGAAATGCTCCATTGTCACTATATTTCCGTCCTTCTCCACTAAATACTCCTTTTCGCTGCCCATATGCTCAATTCTGTCTTTCCCTGCGCTTTTTTCAATTCTTTCCGTATAGATGGAACCAACAGCAGCCTGATACGCCGTCCCCCCTGACCTTCCAGCATTCCGTACAATCTGATCCATCAGCCGGGCATATTCTTCGTCCTCGATTCTGCAATATAACTTCAGCAGCCGAATGCGGAATCTGTCATATATTTCGCTGCTTTGTACAGATATCGGAAGGGAATACTCCATAGCTGCCGCCGCCTCTTCCGCCGACAGTTTCCCCTCTAACCCAGCCTTCCGGACCGCCTCTTTCATGGCTTCCGGCTTTTCTATCACATCTCTGCACTGATTCATCAACTCTTGCAGCTCTTCCTTTGTACATTCTCCACTGCCAGGATCTGCCCCTGCGGGGTTATCTGCCAGAGGCCCCCCAAGCCTTCCCGCTTCCACTTCCACGCTCCATGCATCCACATAAAGCAAGGCGTCCAGCGGCACCCTCACACACTCTTTCGCCGGAACAAATATCCAATAGAGAACAGCAACCGCGATACCGATTCCCGCACAGCATATCCATTGCCAGTTTCCAAACTCTTTTGCCAGTTTTCCGTCCCTCTCTTCTACAGCGCATCGTTTCCCGGCATACGCGCTTTCCATATCCTCTTTTCCTTCATTCTCATTCCCCATGGCTTCTGCCCCAAACAGCAGTTCACCCAAAAAAAGTAATGAAAGATTCATAAATGCGTTAGAAATAAACTGTTCCATAATTCCATACAGCAGAAATGCAGTAATAATACTCATCTCCTGCAATCGTTCTTTCCTTCCCGCTCCCGCAAATCCGCTGTATCGGGCAATTAGAACCGCATATCCCATGCAAAACAGTATAAACGCCACAATCCCAAAAGTCATAAAGATATAAACATAGCCATTGTCCATAATCACCCAAAAATTAGGCACGTCTCTCATTTTCGCACCAAACAGCGTGATAGGCTGGTTTGTCAAATAATAAGCTGAAAAAGACAACCTTGCCTGAAGCATGGCATCCAGCTTCTGCATCAGCGGAATATTTAACATAAACGGCCCTCCGAAAGAAAAAACCAGACAAAGGGGAAGCGGAAGCCAGAACAGAAACCGTTCCAGCCGGCTCGGTTTCCCTCTTCTTACCGCATATAAAAATAAGAACAGAAAAAAAGTAACCACGATCACCCCAGTATAACTGAGCGAAAATAAAAATACCGCCAGATTCCCGGCCATCAGCGCCGACATCCGCTTGATATCATATCGTTTTCCCCATGTATAGCATAAAAATACTGTCAGGATAAAATATGACACATGAAATACATTCCCTGTACTGTATCCCATTCCCCAGCGGATCAATTCCACTCCGCCTTTCCTGTGTACATCCAAAGGATTATGAATCACGCCCCACTTCGCCATAACCACCATCCAAGCAAAAGAACACCCATAAATAACAAGCCCCATACGAAACAGCTTTTTTATATCCATATCTTTCAAACCGATGAGTGCAAGAACGGTCAGGACAATCCCCAGCCTCCCCGAATTCCTATAGGAAACAAAGGCTATAATGCATAATACTGCCATAGCCCCTACCTGCTTCATATTATACTTCGTAAGAACAAGCTTTATCCCAAGACAAAGACAGGCCGCAGCGCTCAGTAAATAATATAAGCGGACACCGCTGTCCAGACCCATCCCCTTTGCCAGAACCATGAGTCCAAAAAAAAGATAATAAGACAATTCCTTCACTTTGTTTTTCATCATTTTATATCCCCGTAAAGCTATCTGCCGATACTGTAATACTCTATCCCTTTTTCTTTCATCTCTTTTACATCATATATATTTCTTCCGTCATATACTAAAGGGGTCTGCATCAATTCCTTATATCTCTTTGCCGGAATCACTCTGATTTCCTGCCATTCCGTAAAAATAAAACAGATATTCGCCCCTTTTAACGCTTCTTCCGGCTTTTGCACATAGTAAATCTTCCCTCTTTTCAACGGCCCCGCCGGATATCTTTTCTTGAAATTGCCCGCAGCCACCGGATCATATGCATAGACTTCTGCCCCATTCTCAAGGAGAAGCTCCACGTTATCAATGGAAGGCGCTTCACGCAAGTCATCCGTGCCTGGTTTAAACGCAAGGCCCAATACCGCTGTTTTCAGCCCCTGGAACGTGATCATCCTGTCGCTGGCCTTCTGAAACAGCCTTGTTTTCTGCCTGGTATTGACAGCCACTGCCGCTTCCACCGTTTCCAAATGATAACCAGCTTTTTCCGCAAGGAATTTCAAAGCCTTCGTATCCTTTGGAAAACAGCTTCCTCCATAACCGATACCCGCCTTCAGAAAATTAGCCCCTATTCTGGCATCAAAACTCATGCCTCTCGCCACATCTTCAATATCCGCCCCCACCAATTCGCAAAGGTTTGCAATATCATTCATATAAGAAATTTTCAGGGCAAGGAAATCATTACATGCATATTTGATCATTTCCGCGCTCCGGCGGCTGACTGACACAACAGGGAGTTTAAAAGGCTCATATATCTTCATCAGCATTTCTTCTGCTTCTTTACTTTCCGTGCCGATAATAATCCTGGCCGCATGGAGAGTATCATGAACAGCCGAACCCTGGGCTAAAAATTCCGGGTTAGAGGCCACCTCCACCTTCACATCGTTTACAAGAAAATCTTTAATAAACTGCTCCACCTTATCGTTTGTCCCTATCGGAACCGTAGACTTTACTACTACCAAGCAGTCCTTTTCCAAAGACTCCGCAATCTGCTTGGACACGGTCGCAATATAGCTTAAATTAGCAGATCCATCAGGCTGCTCCGGCGTTCCTACCCCGATAAAAATAGCATCGGGATTCTTATAAGCGCTCTTATAATCCGTCGTATAATGAAGCCTGCCGGACTCATTATTTTTTTTCATCAGCTCTTCCAGCCCCTCCTCATAGATAGGAGAAACGCCCGACTCCATCATCCTTACTTTCTTCTCATCCACATCAACGCAAGTAACATCATGCCCAGCCTCGGCAAAGCAGACTCCAGCCACCAAACCTACATACCCTGTTCCCGCCACTACTAATTTCATAATTCTCTTCTATTTCCTTCCGTTTCTTTTATTACAAGCGCCCTCTCTTCTTCCTGCCGCTTCTTTTTATCACAAATCATTATATAAACCGCCGCCACGGCGCTAGCCAGAGAAACGAACTCCGCCGCCCTCCAATACCACGGTTCCGCAAATTTCACCCTTATCTCTCCAGAATACCCTCCCGGCAGATGCAGAACCGCCCTGTGGGATTTGCCATCGCCAAGCGCCAGTTCCTCTCCTGTCTTTATATCCCTGGCCCGGTATCCCTCATAACGAATTACCGGAAGCTCCAGCGTCTGCTCCTTTGCAGATACATTGACCGCTGTAAGCCTGACCTCATTTCCCCTTCTGTCCCATTCGGATACAGCAACGCCTTCCCCAGCATCCGTTATTTCGTTTACATAATCTTCCAAATCATAATCTTCATACAAATATTCCCCTCCCGACACTCCAAAAGAAGGCAGCGCTCCTCCGTCATAGATCCGGCTTATTTTTATATCGCACATAACCTGGCTCATAAAATCCATGCTGTTAAGCAGCAGCACCGTGCACACTATGATAGAAAACATCTTTTTCCATTGTTTTTCTATATTCGTTCCCGATAAAATAGTAACAAATATCCAAGCGCACAGCAAAGCCACAATACCAAGAAAACGCCACGGGTATTGGAGCCTGGCAATTAAAAGCTGCAATATCTCCAATTTTTGCCCAAGCCAGCCGAACGGAAAATCTTTTGTGCATATCCACATAAAAAATGCCATCATCAAAAGGCCCATTACCCATTCTTTTTTTCTCTCTATTTCTTTCCAGCGGCACAAGCTTATATATACTGCCGCCATCAGAATGATGAAAAAAGCAATTCCTAAAGTAAGCGGCATCTCCCCTTCCATTCCTTTTGCAATCGCCAGGCTTTCCCCATTTACGCTATAACGGGTGGTAAAAAACTGAGCCCAGAATATTCCCCTTTCCTCTTGGCGGTAAACATTAAATTCACCCAGCCTGCTGGCAACAAAATCGAGCTGCATATATTCCAGCAAAGGCAGCCAATACCACGCCCCGCCGGCCACAATGCCTAAAAATGCTTTTAAAAGCGCGAAAAACCTTTCTTTGACAAAGACTTTTTTAATTTGGAAAATGCAGATAAGTACCGTCAGCATTCCAATCATTTCACAGCTGATCAAATGGGAAAACAGAACTCCCAAATAACCGGCAGACAACAGCATCCAGACCTTATCCCTTTTTATTTCCTGCGGATCCTGCGTCAAAATATGCCACAGCCCAAAAAGAATAAGGGGGAAAAACATCATGGCAATCAGCTCTCCCAATGCCGCCCTCACATATATATTCGTCAAACGGTATAAATTCAAAGTATAGATTGCCGCTCCCGCCAGCCCTATCCTCCTATTCCCGCTCATTTTATGGAAACAAAAATACGATAACCATGCAGTTGCCAGGTTCACAAATAAAATAAATATTTTATAACTATCTTGTACCGATATCCCGATAATCCGCAATAAGGCAGGAAAATACAGCCAAAAATCACCGTAAAATATAGATACCGGATAACCATGTCCGTTGAGCCACTGCGGCTGTATTCTTACCGGAAAATCTTTTGCTTCCAGCAATCCTTCTTTGACTCCCTCTATCCTATTCAAATGAAATATCAGATCCTGCTGGTCGAACAAATAGTTGACCATAAGCGGCAATGTAGCTATAAAAGCGATCGCCGCGATGCCTGCTATTACTTCCTTTTTTTCAGGAGAAGCAGCATGTTTATTTCTTTTGCTGAACAGATATAGGCCGATATCCACCAAGAACATGCCTATAAGCAAACGGAAGATACCCAGCTGATAGGATATAAAAGTTCTGCTTATGGTTACTTCTGAAAAAAGCAGATAATCCCCTCCCACACACTCGCTGTTCAAGCGTCCTATAATGCAGAACGGGCCATCTTCCCCATCCACCATGATATTCAGCTTTTTCCGGTTTTCCACGCCGTCCAACATGATATTCCCACTCAAGTCATACTCATTTCTTCCGTGTTCATAATACACTTCCAGATGAGTGATTCCCCTTGACCGATACTTCACGTCCACCAGATAACTTCCGCCGGGGATTTCAATGCCGGAAAGGCCGATCAGGATATCTTTGAAATTATTCTCGCTGGCATCCACATAAAATCCTTCCCCCTCTTCCCCTGCCATGCGCCAAAAAGCATCTTGCCCATAGTTGTATACTTCTCTGTTCTTCTGAAAATGGTTCACTGACCATAAGATTGCTGCCAATAATAATACTATTTCTGCAATCAGTAAGACCCGCCATCTCCTCTTCGTCATTTGTCTGTCTCCTGTTTTTCCTCTCCTTTAACATGCAAGAATTGTTCTACCAGGAACCTTGGGCGTTCTTTCGTTTCCAGATAAATCTTGCCGACATATTCTCCTACGATCCCGAGCGACAGCAAAATCAAACCTCCGATCGCCCACACGGATACCATAAGGGTTGTCCATCCTACAATCGTTGCCCCCATAAAATGTCTGATAAAGCTATAAAGCAACATTATAATACTTACAAAAAATATGAAAAAGCCCAAAATTGTAATCAGCTGGACAGGCTTGATACTCAGCGAAGTAATCCCCTCCACTGCAAAAGAAATCATTTTCTTTAACGGATATTTGCTTTCCCCGGCAAACCGCTCTCCCCTTTCATAATAAACAAAATCCGACGGATAGCCGATCATGGGGATAATTCCCCTTAAGAATAAATTCACTTCCTTAAACTCCGCCAGCCCTTCGATCGCGCGTTTGCTCATCAGCCGGTAATCCGCATGGTTAAATACTGTATCTGCGCCCAGAAACTTCATGACTTTATAAAAGGTTTCCGCAGATGCCTTTTTAAAAAAAGTGTCTTTTGCCCGGCTGCTCCGTACGCCATAAACGATATCGATACCGTTCCGGTACTTCTCTATCATATCATCCATAGCATCGATATCATCCTGCAAGTCAGCATCCATGGAAATCACCATATCCGCATATTCCTTTACCGTCATCAGTCCCGCCAGAAGCGCATTCTGGTGTCCCCTGTTACGGGTCAGGTTGATTCCGCCATATAAATGATCGCTTTCATGCAATTTCCGAATCAGCTCCCAGGTGCTGTCTTTAGAGCCGTCATTTACAAAAACAATTTTGCTGTCCCGCGAAATTGCCCCTTTTTCTATCAAGTCTTTCATCTTGTCTTTCAGGCGCCCCGCTGTCTCATACAGCACCTCTTCCTCATTATAACACGGGACTACCACATATAAAATATTACTTCCCATTAATCCTGCTCCTTATCCGCCGCTGTATTCTGCTCTCCATCAGCCTCTAAAGGACTGACTACTCCAAACGCCCCATAATGCTCAATATAAAAACTCTCTTTCGGAAACATTCCCTCATCCTCCGTTAAAATAATATATACGGCATCTTCTTTCGCATCAATAACCAGTTCCTCAGGATATACATAACGATATTTTTCTTTATATGGCGCTTCTTCGCTTCCATGGTTCAAGGATGTTTTCCCTTGGATATATGGAATATCCAAATCATGTATATAAATAGCATCTATCTCACTGACTGTCCTTGCCTGTGGATCATCTGTAATAGGAGTAATATAATATTTCCCGCAGTCTTTTTCTTTTACCGCCTCCAAGGCTCTTCGGAAGTCCATGCGAAAATCCGCCCGGTAAGCTTCCGCATAACTTGTAAAATATGTGCCGACATATACTCCTCCCAATAGCAAAACGCATCCTCCAATTAGTATACTCGCCTTTCGGCATTTTTTTATCGTATAATGGATTCCCAAGCCAATTAATATAATCTGTACATAATGAATAATATTGATCCTGTTCACATTCACTTCAAATGTAACAATTCCCGCTAATATACTGACAATTCCCCACACAATTATTGCCATATATTCTTCTCTTTTTTCCACTTTTTCCCGGAACAGGCGGTACACCGCATAAATCCCGACAAAAGTAAATGGCACCATGGCATAATACATTGTCCCGAACCCCGGCACGCCATGCCATATCTTCCCAATATCCTGAAACACGACCAATGATACGAAAGCCTTTATATTTCTTACCAGCTGCCCCGCTATATCGGAACTGAAAAATAAAACATCCCCCATACGGGTACTTGCCTCACAATACGGGATAGTAAACCAGGGGGTTTCAATCGTAGGATATCCGAAGGTATTGATCAGCATAGCAACATAAAAAGGCAATGAGATCAGCAGATAAATGCATAATGAGACTAAAACCTGTTTGATCGACACCGCTTTTTTATGCAGATAATAAATACTTAATATCAACAGGTAAAGCGGAACAATATATAAGGAAACTGCATAGCAATAATGGCATAATGCAAAAAATACCATAGACACATATAAATATTTATGTAATTTGATTCCTTTACAAAGGAAAAAAACTCCTAATATAAAAAAATGGGGCAGCAAATTTGCATCCAATGCCCATCTGCTTTGGGCGAAATGCCACGGATTCACTGCCGCCAGCACTAAGATAACAAGCGCGCTCATTTTCCCAAAAATTTTCTTACACAACAAATATAAGACTGCCAGCCCTATCACGCTCATGAAAAAACATGGAATTCGGATCGTGAGTTCGGACATGCCGAAAAGCTCGAAAAACGGAATCATAAGATATGACATAAGCACGCTCATCTGTGAAAACCCCCATGCCACAAAATACACAGGATATCTCATTCCAAACCGATCCGTACCATGAAGCCAAAGCGCTTTCGCCTCTATGGCCGCCAATGCGCTGTCTTGATTCATCATTTCCGGAACCTGACCCAGTTTCCACATTCTTAATGCCGTCGCGCACACGAGCAATATGCATACGAAGATTCTCATTTGCTTTTCATTAGGCTGCCAGTTATAATTTTCATTATTTATATACCGTTCGGCTTTTTTCTGTATTATCTCCCCATACAAAACATGCAGCACAATGATTATTGCAATAATCGTTGTGGCATAATTCACAAAATTGACCATGTATTTCAACTCCTTGCACCATTTTTCCTGCCCAATAGACTTATAATTACATATGCTCTTATGATTGTCAATCAATATTACATTATACATTATAAATTAGGGATTTTAAAATAAAATATTTTGTTTTATAATAAAATAAAAAAGTGAAGGAATTATAAAATAAATATTAGAAATAATTCATAAAAATAAAGGAATTCATCTTATGCCAACACAAAAGACTTTTAAAACCAAAATAATCCTTCTTTCTGTAGAGCTTGCCGCCTTATCGGCAGTCTTCCTATGGCTGTTCCTTCTCCTGCCGCTCAAACAATATTATTTTTCGTACACTGATTTTACTGGCACTCTCGGCGAACAAAGGCATGACCCGGGTGTTCTCTATATCGATGACGCGATGGAGCTATCAGGAACATTTGGTACTTCTCCTGCTGTCCGCCTGACTCCCGGTACTTATTCTATCCAATTATCCTATGATGCCGATGCGGACGGCAGTACTTTTCACATTATCAACCAGAATGCTATCGAAGGCATTGTTCTCGGAAACTATACCGCGCCGCTGGCAGCTTCCGAACATCACGCCTCTTTACAGGTCTGGCTTTTCCAAGCTGTTTCCGATTTTATTGTCAAAGCAACCTTTTCCGGTTCTGGCTCCCTTTCCATCTACTCTGTTCAGATCCAAGAAACTTATTCCGGCCGATGCCTGATTTTTGCCATATTATTATTTTTAACGCTCCTGGCTGATATTCCTGTTCTTTTTAAAAATACAATACCTTGGCTGCGTAAAAATAAATATCCGATTTTTTTTCTTGCTATCGTCGTCCTTTTTGCATCCTATCCTCTGTTAAATGACTATTTATTCGAATCTTCGGATATGAAATTTCATTTACGCAGGATCTATGGAATTAAAACAGCCTTATTGCATGATCATCAATTCCCTGTTCGAATTCTCACGAACTGTATACAAGGTTATGGATATCCTGTCTCCATCTTTTATGGGGATTTATTCCTATATTTTCCTGCTTTTTTATGCACCATCGGTATGCCGTTGCAGACAGCATATAAAATTTATGTCATCTGTATCCATGCATTTACTGCTTTCCTTTCTTACTTTTGTTTCAGCAGGACTTTCAAAAATAAGCATATCGGCATAGCCGGTGCTTTTCTTTACACCTTGTCGCCATACCGGATCAGCACCCTCTATATCCGCGCCGCATTAGGTGAATTTACCGCTATGACGTTTCTTCCTCTTGTTTTTTATGGATTATGGAAGGTCTATCGGGACGATATACAAGACCCTCATTATAAAAAAAATTGGCTGCCTCTGGCACTTGGGTTAAGCGGAATTATCCAATGCCACGTATTATCCTGCACAATAACCGGCCTGTTTATGATCTTTACCTGCCTGATTTTATGGAAACTTACTTTTTGTAAACCTCGTTTTTATCTTCTGTGCAAAGCAGCTGCAGGGACAATTTGCCTGAACGCATGGTTTCTTGTGCCTTTTATTCATTATATGGTTGCAGGAAAATATAGTTTTCACGATCCGGGAGCGGCGTATCTTCCTAATGGTTCCGTACAAGCATCGGGGCTGAATACGACCTCATTATTCTCTGTTCTTCCTGTTTACCGAACCGATGTTTCTGGAGGAACCCTTGAATCTTCCTTGCTTGTGCCGGGTTTCCCCTTCCTTCTTATCCTTTTTATCTTTTTTATGCTCTATATGAATGATGGCTCCCTCAAAAGGAGTTTTAAAAAAGAAACACGTCTTTTTGCCTTTTTATGCCTGTTGTCCATTTATCTTTGCACTTGTTATTTTCCTTATTCTTATTTGCAGAAAGTAAATGGCTTTTTGGATATTGTCATAAGGAACCTCCAGTTCCCCTACCGCTTCCTTACCATATTTTCGTTGCTGGCAACCGTACTTTTTTGCCTCTCCTTCCGCTTCCTGCTGGATTACAAAAAAGAACTCGCTTATGCTTTTTGCTGCCTGATCCTTCTCCTCTCATTATTCCAGCATGGAAACATGATGGAAGGATTTATTTACTCCTCCTCCAAGTTCCAATGCTGGAACACAGAAAATGCCGACATGCCCCGCATGGGCCGGAACGACTATCTGCCTATTGATACCGATTGGGCAGAATTATCCTCACAGCCCAGAGAGCCAGCCTTTTCCTCCAATGTAACCATATCCTCCTATGAACAGTCCGGCACTTCCGTCACCCTGGCCTGCGAAAACAGCGGGACTGAAGAATATATTGAAATACCTCTTCTGTATTACACGGGGTATTCTCTGGGCAGTTGTTCCGATTCAGATGCGTTATCGCTTGTACCCGGAACGAACCACAAAATCAGGATCTTATTCCATGCTCCTTATAGCGGTCAGATCACCGTGCATTTTTCGGAACCCTGGTATTGGCGTTTATCGGAACTCATTACCTTCCTTGCCCTGCTTTCTGTTTTGAAACCCTTATTGGGGCAAAAAAAACTTGCACACTATCGGAGCCATGAGGTATGATTTATTTATCATTTGTTTATTGTCAGGAGCGTTTATTATGAAAGATAAGATAAAAATAAAAATGGATTCCGTTCTTACTAAAAAAGTGCAAATACGGAATGTTTCCTTTGAAATCGTTGATTGTATATTCATTTTCTGCATTATGGCCCTGGGGTTTGCCATTCGTTTCTCGCTCCGCCATATTGAATCCGGCGACTGGACGGGAAGCCTGACGGAATGGACCACGGCAATGCGCCAGAACGGCACCATTCATATCCTCGGGCAGGATTTCGGCAGCAACTATAACTCTCCCTACCTATATATTCTCTATGTCATCTGCCAGACCCATACCAATTTCAGCGATATGTATTTTATCAAGCTTGTTTCTGTTTTTTTTGATTATTTATGTTCTTTTGCCGTATTTTTTACCATACTCCGTCTCACAGGCAGTAAAAACAAGGCAATTTTTGCCTTCAGCGCGGTTCTGCTCGCTCCCACTGTATTCCTGAACAGCGCCGCATGGAGCCAGTGCGATTCCATTTATGTTTTCTTTGTCTTGATGTCCTTTTATTTCATTTTAACAGAGAAAAGCGGCTATTCACTGCTTTTTATGGGCATCGCTTTCAGTTTTAAGCTTCAGGCCGTTTTCTTTCTCCCGTTCCTGCTTATTATGTGGCTGAAAGACCGGGTGAAAACGATACACTTTTTGCTTATTCCCTTTGTTTATTTTTTAAGCATCCTTCCCATGCGGTTTCTTGGAAGAAGTTTTGGGAGCCTGATCGGCGTCTATGCCGGTCTTACCGATTTTTATTCCGACCTTACTATGAGCTATCCCAATATATATGCCTTAATAGAATCCAACGAAATCACGAAATACCTCAGCGGTGCCGGCACCTTTTTGACGGTCGCCTTCCTTGGCTGTACCGCTTATTATATATACAAGAAAAAGTTCCGCCTGACTTCTTCTTTTATCATAACGCTGGCTCTTTTTTCCGTGTCCGTCACCGTCTATACCTTGCCCCATATGCATGAACGTTATGGCTATATGATAGACCTGATTTCCATTATTTACGGCTTCCACCGTATGAAAAAAATATGGATGGCCATCGGCTTTCAGATGGTATCTTTGATTGCATACACCCCGTATCTTTTAAAATCAGAAATTGTTCCCTTATGGCTTGTTTCTGTCTTCTATCTGGTTCTTATCATCCTCACGGGCCGGGATCTGTTCTGCCAGATAAAAGAAAATGAAACGGTATCCGCATAAAGCTTACCGTTTCATCCCGCTTTCCCATTTTTTCTGTATGATAATAGATGGAAAATACAATAAACAGAACAGTCCCTTCTTCGAAAGCCCCTCTGCCGCTTCCTTCCGGCTGATTCCGGCGAAGCGGGAATAAATAATATATAAGACCTGCATCTTTATTTTTACCTTGAAACAAACCGCCTCATTTTCCAGATAAATCTTTGAGCGGAGCATCATGCCTTTGGGAGAACGGGCTTTCATCCGGCGGCCGCTTTTTGTCAATCCCCCCTCCAGGTAATCACAGATATAAACGCATTCGTTTATATGGACCATGCGGTATTTTTCTGACATCCGCATCCATACAATATCTTCCGGCAAAAACTTTTCCCCTGGAAACTCGGGAAAAGGATATTGCTTTAGCACATCCGTAAAAAAGACCTCCGCCTTGTCCCCTCCTATGCCTCCGTTGATCCTCACTTGCAAAAAAGTGTTGATTTCCTCGTTTTTGGGAAAATAAGCGGTATTTACCTTTCCATCACTGTAGAACCGCAGGAAACTATACCCGCATATCCCGGGAGTATCCGCATATCTGCCATGGTATTCCAGAATAATCCGGATGCTGTCTTCAGGAAGATAATCATCGCTGTCCACGATAAACGTCAAGCGGTCCGTTATCTCTTTTATTCCCGCATTCAGCGCCCTGTGCTTTCCTCCGTTCTCCTGCCTTTGGTAAAAAATGTCTATTTTCTTTTCCCTCTTCCACTTTTCTACCAGTTCTTCCGTCCCGTCCGTGCTGCCATCATCGACGATAAGCCATCTAAAATCCTTCTCCGTCTGTTTTAAAAGACTGCTATAAAGCTTCCCCAGCGTATTTCTTCTATTATAAGCCGGTGTAAGTATTGTGATTTCTGCCATCCCGTTTCTCCTGACTTACATTTTCCCGTTCTCCGCCATTTACTGCGGCTGCCTTTCATACCTCGCCAGCACCTGCATGACGCTATGGTAATATTTCTCGAACTGAAATTCCTTCTTTACATGCTCATATGCCTTTTTCCCCATCTCTCTTAATTTTTCTTTATTTTCTATGACCCGCTCCATTTTTTCTGCCAGATCCTCTACGCTTTTATCCTGGAAAATATAACCCGTCTCTCCTGGGACAATATAGCTCGCCGTCCCATTATCCGTTCCTCCGATCGCCGGAACGGAAAACGCCATCGCCTCCAAATGGCTGACAGCCCCTGGCTCTCCTGTACTCGGGATCACAAACAGATCCGCCTTTTTATATTCTTCCCTCATTTCTTTCTGGTCCAAGTTCGTATAAAGAGTCACCACATGCTCCAGCCCATGTTCTTTGATATATTTCTTCACGCGTCCGTAATACTCTCTATGGAAGTCATTGGACATTTCTCCCGCTATATCCAAATGAATATCCGGGTATCGGTCCAGCAATGCCTCTACTGCCCGTATCATCAAAAAGTGGTTTTTTCTTTCCTGATACTTCCCTATTGCCAGGATATTGATCTTCCCCCCCTGGAAATATTCCTTTTCGTCAGGGGATATTTGCGGTTCCATAAGATAAGGGGCGTAAAAAGCATTTTTATCCCTTACTTTTCCTTTCTTTTCTATTCCTACTATCATGGAAGGGGTCAGCCTATAGCGCGGAGTCAGTTTTCTTATGATCTTATGAGGGATATCCTGCTTGGGCGCTTCCCCCCATACCGGATTCATCATATACAAGCATGCCGGTATATGGTAATGTCTGCATAAGGCGTTCGTGCAGACAGAATAAAGGGAACGCTCCCGCATAATAACGATATCCGGCCGGAAGTCCCTCATGATCTTCGCCAGCTTGCGTACCGGCGGAAATCCGCACTTCACTTTCAGATCCACGGCCGCCGGGTTTTTCCTTGCCAGAATATGCACATAAATATAGTCGATCAAACGGTATACTGGCGAATAACCCACGATAACCGGCCTGGTATACGTATAATCTTCTATTTTGCCCGCATACTGGCTGCAGAATAACACCTCGTCCCCATGTTCTTTCCATCCCTTTACAATCGCATTCTGGTTCGTATGATATCTGTGGGACATATACATGATTTTCATATCTTTTCCATTCCTCCCGCTGCCTGCAGCATAAGATCAGCAATTTTTCCAATGGAATATTCCGTTCGGACCTTTGCCGCGTTTCGTGACATCCGTTCGGCCAGCTCCTGGTTCCCGGCCAAACGGCACATCGCATCCGCCAATGCCTTCGCATCTCCTACCGGCACCAGCAGTCCGTTTACTTCCGGCTCTATATACATACGGCACCCTCCGATCGGACAGTCGGTAGCAATGACCGGCAGCCCCAACGCCAATGCTTCTACCATAGAATTGGATACTCCTTCATAATTCGAGGAAAGAACGAACATGCTGCTTTTACAAATATCCAGATCCACTCTATCCGAAAAACCATGGAATATTACTTTCTCCTTTATTCCCAGCTTTCCTGCCTGTTCCTTGAGTTCTCCTTCCAAGGATCCCTTCCCAAAAAAATGAAGCGTATAGTCTTTAAACTGTCTTTCAAATAGCGAAAATGCTTCCAGAAGCATACGCTGGTTTTTTACCGGATGCAGCCTTCCCACCGTGACAATCTCTTTTTTTCTCGTTCCAGTATACACTTCTGCCAATCCATCGGAAACCGGATTGCCGATCACACATGCCTTTTTTTGAAGATTTTTAGGAAAGCATTTTACTCCGTCCGGAGTCTGGCAGACTAATTTTTTTGCAAAGCAATAAAAAAAATTACGGTACGGCTTATGGTCGCATGTCTGCGGATCCGTCCGTTCCGCCACCAGCATATTGCGTCCCATAAACAAGGTTGCCAGTACAACGAAGCCGGTTCCGATGGTACTGAAGGAGAAAATCCTGCAGCCCCTGTTCTTCCTGAAATAACGTCTCATACAAGCAATGCGTTTCAATCTCACCATAAGGCTTCCGTTCGACGGCATTGCCGCGCTGTATTTTTCTACCCGCTCATCCAGGGGATAGGCATATTCATTTCCTGCAAAGGTTAAAATGCCCACCTCGATTCCCCTGCTGACATATTCATTGGCCAGTAAAGTAACCACCTTTTCCGTCCCGCCTCCGGCCATATCCGGCACTACAAAAACTATCTTATTCATATTGTTTTATCCTTTTGCACCACTTTGCCGTCGCCGACTTCGTATACCACATCCGCATTCTTGATCGTTGTGAGCCTATGGGCAATAATGATCATTGTTTTGCTGCCTTTCAGCTGGTCGATCGATTCCATTACCGCTTCCTCCGTTTCCGTATCCAACGCGGAGGTGGCTTCATCCAATACGAGGATCTCCGGATCATGGTACAAGGCTCTTGCGATTCCGATACGCTGCCGCTGCCCGCCCGACAGCCTCACCCCTCTGTCACCGACAAACGTATCCAGCCCGTCGGGAAGGTTTTCCACAAAATCCAAAAGCTGCGCCTTTTTTACTGCCTCCAGTACGGCCGCCTCATCAATTTCCTTTTCGGCAATTCCAAACGCAATATTGTTGCGGATGGAGTCATCCGATAAATATATGGTCTGCGGGATATAGCCTATTTCCTTCTGCCATGTACTCTTATACTTGTTAATATCCAGGTCGTCCGCCTTTATTCTGCCATACTGCGGCGATAATAATCCCAGAATAATATCTACCATCGTAGTTTTTCCCGCTCCTGATGTACCTACGAATGCAACAGCCTGCCCTTTTTTTATTTGGAAACTTGCTCCATCGATCACGTTTTCTTCCACATCGGGATAATGATATTTCACCTTTGAAATCGTTATGCTGTCACGGAACTTCCAATCCAGCGCTTCTCCTTTATCTTCCTTCTGTTCGTTATCGATATCTTTCAAATCATGGTAAATCAAATCCAGGGACGGAGCCGAATATAAGATACAGCTTAGATGCTCGTTGATTTTTCCAACTGCAGGCAGCAGCTTAAAAGCGGCAACCGCAAACACAGCCAGCTGGGGGATATATTCCGCGATATCTTTCTGCCCGTAAAGCATCTTAATAATAATTGCCAGCAATAACCCTGTCATACATACCGTTTCCACAACATGCTTAGGCAGCATCCCGATCAGGCGGTTCAAGCGGAGTCCTCTAACATACTTGGTAAAATATGCGTCATATGCTTCCACAAAATATGCCTCTCTGTTCAAAATCTTTATTTCCTTTATGCCCCCCAATGCCTGGTTCATCCATTGGTACAGCTTTCCTTTATATTCCTGGCTTTCTTTCCCTATGCTCTTCGAGAATTTCCTGGATATCCCTGTAAATATGCCGACGCAGACCAGAAGCAGCCCCACTACGATTACTGTAATTGACTGGCTGACAAAGAAAAGGTAAATGCCAAGCACGATACAAACTGCCATCTCCGCAAACAGCTCCAAGAGATGAATAATCCCTTTTGCGAACAGATCCGTGTCTTCCTGAAGGCTTCTCTGTAATACGGCAATATTTTTATTCAAATGAAACGAATATGGTTCTTCCATGTAGGCAGTGAGCAGCCTGACCGACAGTTTTCTCTGCAAGTTATAGGAAAATTTGTACATCCAGTTTTTTTCCAATGATAAATATATGTTCTTAACAAAATAAATGACAATGATCAAAACAGCCAATGCGATGAGGAAATCTTTTTCCGACGTAAAGCGGAACGCTTCATAAAAATAATTTAAGTACGGTTCCTGTCGGATCGTTTCCGGGTTCGTAATAATTTCTATAAAGGGGGAAAATATCGATACGCCCAGCAATTCCATAAAGCTTCCCGCAACTACCCCGATTAACAGAAAAACCAATAATATTTTATCTTTTCTTGAAAAAATATAATTTACTTTTGCAAACATATGCACTCCTCATCATTCCACGCCGACTCTTTTTTTCACTTGTATCAAATATTCCATATATCCCGCTTCGCGGTTCGCTTCTATCCCTTCTATCCCATGCTTTGGTATCGGCGCTTTATTTTTGCTCTTATGGAGAAACCATTCATATTCCATATCCAGATTGCCAATATCGATGACGCGGTATCCCTTCAAAAATAAGGCTTCTGCCACAAACTTTGCAGTCACCCCCAGCGACAGCAGAAACAACCTGTCCTTTGGATAAGACATACATGCCTGCACAATATCGCCAAAAACCCGCATAGCATTGCTGGACGGGCAGATAATTCTTTCCACGCTTTTTGCCGATTCAAACAGATCGTTCCCTACTCCGTTATGGGTTTTCGTTCCCTCCACCACTACAAGATCTTTCCCTTTCCAGATCTGCTTTATTTTTTCAATCCAGCCTTTACATGGCTCCTTATCCTCAAACACATAATAAAATCTCGAAAAAGAAGTATTGGCGTAAATCCTTTTCGGATTGCAATATTTTTTATAAACTTTACGGCAGAAAAACAAATGCTCTTTCCAGAATTTGCGGCTTTGCTCCTGGTAATCCTCCACCCCGTCAAAAATTCCCTGCAGCGATACCATTAAGCCGTCATAAGGATAGGCGATGATTCTTTTCAAACCGTCAGAAATTTCTTCCGTTGTCTGCTGGAGCTTGATACTGCTTCCCTTTAAGACAATAATCTCGCCGTCCCCAAACCGAACCAGGCTTTTATCCGTATGGACCAGTTCTTCAATCGTTTCATCCACCGACTGCACCCTGATATGATTCTTTAAAATATGTTTCTGGTACATCCAATAAACGATATTGGACAAAATTTCTTTAATCTTCTCTTTCACTCTCCTACCTCTGTATCTCTTTTCCTGTCCCGATGCCGCTATTTTTTATATAGATCCAGCAATTTATGGCAATATTCCTGCAAAGAATCAAAGTGTACACTTTTACATGCTTCGGTATATCTTTGCAGTCTTTCAGGTTCCTTCCAAAGAGATTCTATTTTTTCTTTCAGCTCTTTCGAATTTCCGCTTTCAAACAGCTCTCCCGTTTTCCCTTCTTCAAGCAGCTCCGGGATTCCTCCCAGATCGGAGCCGATCACCGGGGTACCGTAAATAAGCGATTCCATTACCGTAAACGGGCAATTCTCATAGCATTCCGACGGAAAAACAGTAAACCTTGCCTTCGCGATTGCCTCAGCCAAACTCCTGCCTTCCAAAAACCCTAATGTTTCTGCATTCTTGCAGGAACGCACCTGTTCTTCCATAGGCCCTGTCCCGGCAAATCGAAACGGGATATGCGGCAATGCATTGCATACTTTGATCAAAGTAGCAATCCCCTTTTCCAGGGAATACCTTCCAAAGTATAGGACATAATCCTCTTTCCGATAGTCATGCATTTCTATCCTATCCACAAAATTATGCATTACCACTGTTCTTTGCCTTAAAACAGCATCCGTATCCAGTTTTTCCTTTATAAAACGGCTCGGGCATATGATCACGTCAATCTTTGCATAAGCCCTTAACTTCTTATAGATCAACCCCTCCATAGTTCCCAACATGCTTTTCACTGCGGAGCCATGGATGCATCGATTTTTCGTGCAGCATATCAGCCCGCCTTCCATGCATTGGCTGCAGCATTTCCCGGTAATGGGATTCTGCATCAAATGATTCGGACATACCAGCTGGCTGTCATGAGCCGTATATACAATTTTCACCCGTTTTCCTGACTTTTTTTCATATGCCCTGATCTCATACAGTATGGACGGCGTCAGCTGAAAGTTAAAATTATTCAGATGCACGATATCCGGCCCAAACTGTTCCAGGACAGGACGTATTTTCTTCCTCGCTTCCAACGAATATATAATCTTAAACGGATATAATACTTTTTTTAGCTTCCCCGTATGGAAATCCATATCTTCCGTATAGCTTTCCGCCTGGTTCCCAACGATCCTTCCTTCATGTTCCATACCGAAATACTGGACTTCATGCCCCATGCGCTGCAACTGCTCCCCCAACTTAAAAATATAGGTTTCCGAGCCGCCGTTGGGATAAAGGAATTTATTGACAATCAGTATCTTCATATCATCTATTTCTCCTTTGGAGGGTCCTCATGGATAAAGCGATTTTCCGACAGGCTATATTGATTGCCCTTCAGGAATTTATGCTTTACTACCCACCATGCCGGAACCCAGATATACTTATGCATTGCCGGGGAAGCGCTTCCGATCATCCAGCAGTTCCTGTCGCATTTCTTCGTACATTCCCTTACCGTCTGCGCCTGCCGGGAATTCCAAAGCTCGTCCCACGACTGGTTGCGCAAATTTCCCATTACTGCCTTCTTTTCCATTCCGTTGCAAGGAATCACATCGCAGAAAGGATCTATGAAAAAGGCGTTCCTCGACATGTCGCACGGCAATAAACGCGGATTGCCATAAATATAATTGATCAGCCCATGGTTAAAATATGCCCGGAACCACTTTTTCGGCGATTTGCTTTTCAGAAGCTCATTAATCAGCTTTTCAAAATTTTCAGCCACTTTCCGTTTATCATTGATACGGTTGTCCGTCTTCCTGAAATAAAACGAATTGTGCAGCGTAGCCGTCGCAAACTCCATCCCCATATCATTCGCAATATTATATAAAGGAACCAGATCCTCACAGTTCATATCCTGCACAGTCATTCCAAAGCCCACGTCGGGATGCTTCATTCCCACCAATGTCTTCAACGTCTGGTATCCCCTGTTAAATCCGTCGGGAATGCCGCGGATTGCATCATTTGTTTCCTGAAGCCCTTCGATGCTGATGCGGATTCCCACTTTCGGGAATTCTTTGCATAAGGCGATAATTCTGTCCGTAAAATACCCATTGGTGGATATGACGATACGGTCTGATTTTTTATACAGTTCCCGCACAATATCGGGAATATCCTGCCTTACAAAGGGTTCGCCGCCTGTTATATTGGTAAATGCCATCTCCGGAAGTTTTTTTATATCCTCCAGGGTGATTTCCTCTTCCGGCCTGGTCGGGTCTTTAAAGCAATCACACATATTGCAGCGGGCATTGCAGCGGTAAGTTACGATCACGGTTCCATACAACGTTCTTCTTGCCATTTATCTTACTCCTGTCTTTCTTCATATTCTGTCAGTCTCTCTTTCACTGCTTCCTCATACTGCAGCAAACGTTCCTGTTCATTCCGGATATTTACCGTATAAGAAATAATTCTGAAATCTGATAATAAAGATATGATGCCAATAAACGCGACTGTTATTCCTATGCCTATAACCGCCGTCAGACATCTTTCTTTTGTTTTTTCGGCGTTTCGCTTTCTTTCCTTCCACAAAACCAGCATCTTCTGTACCATGCCTGAATACCCTGCGGCGCAATAAGGAAGCAGCAACACAAAATAAGGCAGCGTATACTGCGGTTTCGCTTCCCAGAACATATGGAACAGAAATCCTCCCACTACAGCAATTCCCAGCAGCAGTTCCCCTTTTTTCTTATTGTTCCTATAAAATAACAAATAAAAGCAAACCCCTGCCAAAATAATGGTATGCAAATAATTTGCAATACCGGCCGCCATGTCTTTTAACGGGCCATGGCAGAGATTATCCAAGTTGATTGCGCCTCCTTCTTCCCTTCCATCGATTACCGCCAATGAACTGAAAGAAGGGTCATTCCATTGCGCCGCGTTTTTTCTCCCAAAAAAGTCCACGCCATAGCTCCTGTCATCCCAAAACAGCGCCAGCCTGCTTTTGATTTCTTCTTTTGCCGCAGCATTTGTCCTGTCATAATCGTAGTTATTTTCTTCATAAGTACCTACGCTGTAACCATTATATACCCCGGGAGCGCACGCCGCTTCCTGAAGCCCCATGCCGATCCATGCCGTTTTGGGCATTCCTTCCGACACCTCTATACCTGTCAGCTTCTCTGCCGTCCAATTCACCGCCCATGAACTTACGGCATATAACAGAAACATCAGCAATATGGCTGCCAACGATTTTTTCTTTCTGTCCTTGTCCCCCGTGATGAAATCATATGCATAGAAAATGCACATGGCAACCAGCATAATTAAGGAATTTGTTTTCCACACAACCGCAACGCTGACCGCCGCCGCCGCGCCTGCCCCATAGGCAAACCGGCCCGATTTCATATATTTTAACTGTAGGTAGAATGCCAGCACGCCGAATGCCAGCCCCGGAATCATCCCATAAACTAAAGTTACATATAGCGTCATAGGGAAAAACGCGATACAAAAAAGCAATGTCATGTCCTGGACGTTCTTATCTTTATCCCCCCATAGCAGGAAAGCGATCCGTCCCATACAAAAATATGTCCC
The DNA here is from genome assembly GCA_910585965.1 of uncultured Lachnospiraceae bacterium. Lineage (GTDB taxonomy): Bacteria > Bacillota > Clostridia > Lachnospirales > Lachnospiraceae > Kineothrix. The sequence continues at coordinate 165,697 of CAJUHH010000005.1, read as the reverse complement.
TGCCAAACATATAGCATTCCATATTTGGATCGCCAGATAATCCTTTTCACCGAATATCCCATGTATCCAATAATAGATAAGCACGATCCCCGTCTGGTCAGGATAACGGTGCATATAGCCCTCCGTCGCAAATTGTACATAATTATGTTCCCTGATCTGCCTTGCAACCGTAAGAATCTTATTGGAATCGCTGATGGGATATAAATCTGCCTGGATAATAAAAAAAACGCAAAATATAAAAAACGGGATGCAAAGCCATTGCAGGCTTATTTTCCGTTTCCTGCTGTTCCAAAAATAAGATGCCGCGCATAAAACAATCAAAAGCACGCCGCATGCCAGCAAATGCTTCCAGGGAGAATCAGGAAGAAAATAATTATAATTTTCCACTCTCTCCGGCTCTCCCTCGGCAATTACCCTTTTCAGCTCAATGCTGCTAGTGCTGAACATGCTTAAAAGCGTCAAGTATACTACGTTCAGCAAAAAAAACACATAACATCCGCATTGAAATATTTTTTCAACCCATCTTTTCACATCGATTACTCCATTTTTTTATATAGAGCCAGCGTCTGCTCCAGAACATCATCCCAATTATATTTTGTGCAGATAAATTCCTGGCTTTCCTTCTTATATCCATCCACTGTCTGCTGCTCTGCCAGCAGCATCTCCAGCTTTCTTTTCAAATCCGGCACATTTCCCTTTTCAAATGTCACCGCATTTTTTCCCACTACCTCTATATTCTCTTTGATATCGCTTACCAGGCAGCAGTTTCCATAGCTCATTGCCTCCAAAAGGCTGATGGCCATCCCCTCAATGTCACTTGGCAATACAAAAACATACGCGTTCGAATACAACTCTTCCAGCACTCTTCCCTGCACAAAACCCGTCATCAGGATTCTATTGTCCCTGGCTGCCATTTTCTGGACTTTCTCCATATATTCAAAAGAATGGCTGCTCCCTCCCGCAATCACTAACTTTTTATCCGTTTTTGTTTTCTGGAAAGCCTTGATCAGATAATGAAGCCCTTTTTCCGGCACAAGCCGGGCCACAAAAAGAATATATCCGTCCTTTTCCAGCCCGTATTTTTCTCTTATTTCCTTTGCCTCCCTCTTATCCGGGCGATTCACACCGTTTGGTATATAATTGGTTTCCCTGTGATATGTGGCTTTAAAATAGTCCTGCACATTACGGGAAAGCACAATAATCTCATCCGCGTATTTAGCCGCTGTTTTTTCTCCCGTCTTCAATATATAAGAGGCAAAATTCCCCCACTTTGCCCTCTGCCAGTCCAGCCCGTGTATTGTTGCCACAACGCGAACCCCGAACAGTTTCGGACACCACAGCATGATGCAGGGACCCTCCGCATGATAATGAATCACATCGTAATGGCCGAATATGGCGCGGAACGTAGCTAATATGGTATAAACAATCGCATTCAGCTTGCCGTTCTCAAACGTCGGTACCGTTATAATGCGGACTCCTTTATACAGCTTCCCTCTTCCATCATCAAATTCTTTTCCCGAAACATGATACCCGGAACGGTTATATGCCTCCACCGAATATCCGCAGGCAGAAAGCCTGGTAGACAATTCCGTTACGACTACTTCCACACCCCCTTCTCTGGAAGGGATTCTTTTCTGCCCAATCATAGCAATCTTCATTTTTTTACTTTTCATTATGCACCTTTGTTTTCTTATACATTATAAAAAATAGAGCCTCTGCCAAACAATATCCCATTACGCCGCCTGCTATGCCGCCGCTGGCCATTCCTCTTATTTTTTCCAGTCTGATGATATTACCCTCGAATTTTTCCATCTTGGTATTTTCATCTGTATAGTCTAAAATCAAATAACCCACATATTCCTGGACACTATCCTCATCCAAGTAAATAGAACTTTCTTTCCCGACATCCGCGCAATGCTCCCTGGGTACGATAACCCCTTTATAATCAGGTATATTCTTTGTATATAATATCATACATACGATGCCGATAACAGATGAACAGGCAATAATATACTTTTTTTTCTGTTTTGCGGCTAATTTCAGATCATCTTTTACTCTTTTCCAATCAATCCGTTTCACCGGGACAAGGATATCCTCTGCCGCCCTGCCGTGAAAGCTGAGCATAAGCCTGTCCTCTTCCGAACTCCATCTTTCAAAAATACAAACTCCCATAAACAAAAAGGAAATATTTTTGTAAGACGTATTAAAAAGCAAAGGCTCCGTCAGCCCTGCCGCCAACAGCGCAAAAACCATAAGCAGCTCCAGCCCTTTCTGCTCTTTAACATACTTATGGATAAGAAAAAGATAGCCAACAGCCATGGCTCCGAAAAACAAGACGCCATAAGCAATCAGTCCATAAACGTAAGAACAGTCCATGGTTTTCGTCGCGTCTGTCAGCAAACCAATATTATTCCCAAACAGCCGGATATTCTCCTTCTTCAAAAACAGGCCTGACAAGTACAGCCGCGTATTCAACAGTTTATTTATAATGTCAAACAGCCGTCCTTTGATTACCAAAGGCCCAGCCACCGACAATAAGACGCACAGGGGAAAAACACATTCACATGTTATCTGTTCTATCTTACCAAATTTTCCCCTATATTGCCAATACAAATTAGCAGCCAGGTAAACTGTCACCACCGCAAAGCCTGTATAACTGACGGAATACAGAAAAACATAACAGTTTCCTGCAAACATTGCCAAGCAGGCTTTCCAGTTAAACCTTTCCCGCAAATGATATACAATAAACAAAAGCAGAATTAAATAGGAGATATGTAGCACATTCGGATGCGGCTGTCCCATCCCCCATCGAAATATGTGTCCTAATCCCAATTTATCATGCACTTTATATATACTACTTGGAAGGTGGAATAAAGAATAGACAAACATTCCCCCAAAAGAAAGGCTCCATATTTTCAGCCCCCACCGCATCACCGTTTCAAGCCTTACATTTTTCAGTCCCACAATCATCCAAGTATAAAATAAAATGCCCTTTTCCCCGGAATATTTATAAATGGTAAGGCTCAACGCAACCATTCCGGCAATAAAGACGAAATCCTTCCATGAATATTTCGTAACTGCCAGTTTGCCTATTCCAAAAAGCAATGACAGCATAACAAAACATGTAAATATTCTTTGTCCGTCATAAAGCCCGATGCCCTTTGCAAAGAAAAGCGCCCCGAATGACAAGCCATATAATATTTCCCCCAATGGAATAGATTCTTTTTTTATTAAGCTTTCCATCTCTACACCACGTCTCCCCGATTGTTCAAAAGCACCCATTCCTTCCACAATCCATGCATTTGTTCCGGTTTAAATTCCTGGTTGCTCCTGTGGATGGACGGCCGCATCACAATTTTCCCTTTATACTGGTTTAATCTGGCCCCCCAAAAACTAAAGGTAGAATTCGCACAAATATTATGCCTGCATCTGCTCATCAGCCACATATCATAAAAGCTGTCCTTTCCCTTGTTGATATCTACCACCGTAAATTCTTCTCCCCTATACATTTTCTTTACATAAGGAATATCATCGGAAAAAATAAAAAAATGCACTGAAGGGCAAATCTGTTTCATCTCCCGGATTGCGCCCTCGTAATACTCCTCCGTACATATATTGCCAAACATCGCGGCATTTTCCGCATCCAGATAATCTCCCCTGCGTACATGGACGCTGACCGATTCCGTACTCTGTATCTGTTCTGCCATCTTTTTGTTCTCCGGGTTTGCGCTTTCCGGGAATACAAACTGTTTCCACAGGATTTCCATAATATCCGCATAATATTTTTCACAGGCAAAATAACCGCACATATATTTATCCTCAAAATCAAAGATTTCCGGATGGTACATTTCCGATTCGCGGAAAATTTTTCTCGTCCCGGGAAACAGTTTTCCCTTGATCTTTCCAGCCAGCCCGTCGCCTCCGGTCAGCGCTTTTCTCTCCTCTTCTGTACACGCCTCATACTCTACATTTTGAAAATAATTTAATTCCAGCTGCCGCCTGGCATAAACATTTTTCTGTCTTTCTTCCTCCTCAAACCATGAAATATCCAGCTTTGCTTTTTTTCCAAGGCTCAAAAGCTTTTGATACAATGCATACTGCTGCATCTGATTTCCAAGCCCGCCCGCTAATTGTATGATAATCATCGTTTATACGCCTTTCTTCCTCAGTACCCCAAGACCCGGCCCCAGCGACCACGGATAGGCTCCGTACACTTGCGGGTATTCGGCAAATCCCATGCATTCTGCCAGGCATCTATATACCTTCCCACCCTTTTCACATCCTGCCAGATAAGATGCAGCCTTCTCCACAAGTTCCCTGTTCTCCTTCCCGTCGCCTTCCTGCCGCATCCACATCAATGCCGCATAGGCAATCATCGCTGTCGCCGAGCTGTCTTCCGGCCCTTCCATCGCTCCAAGCTGCCATGTAAAGGCCCCGTTTTCTTTTTGGTATGGCTTTACCGTTTCAAGGAGCTGTCGGTATTCCATACAGCATTCCTCATAGCCTGCCTGGCAGATGCCAGACATCTCGCCATTCCCTTTTTCCTTCTTCTCCGTCAAATATTTTTTAAAGCAGCCCGCAGATCTGGACACACCCATAATCAGCCACCCCACCGCGCGCCCCCATCCGATGATCCCGTATTTTGTGTTGCGCTGGAATCCATGGTAAGGAAGTCCCGTTTTCTCATCCATCCCAAACAGAAACATGTTGCGCATCTGGAGCAGCCCAAGCTCCACGCTATGGGCGTTATCGAATGCGGTGCCGTATTTTACAAGAAACGAGCAAACCATGCCTACGCCGTCCGCGAACACATAACCGTTCTTCTGGGACGGGCGGTACGGGATGCTGCCGTTGCCGTCCGCCTCTTCCCGTTCCAGGCGGAACAGGTACTCCGCCATCTTGTCCGCTCCTGCTTTATATTTTTCCTCTCCCGTCGCCGCATACAGGTCCACAAGCGACACTCCGGCAAGCGTGTCATCTATATAATAAATCGGCATTCCCGCATCAATCCAGCGGTCAAAATAGGCTTTTACGGCGGATAATGCTTTCTCATTCGCGAATGTTTTTTCATTCGTGAATAGTTTCTCATCCACTAATACCCCCCCCATTTCCCATTCTGTGAGGCAGTTGGCAATCATCGCCGTTGGCCAGAAAATCAGGTCTTTCGGCGCCACATAACGACCGGCCGCTCTTTTTACCGTGTCTTTTATCTTCTGTTTACTGGTTTTTTCATGGTAATGCAGCATTTCATAGATCGCTTCCTCTTCCATCCGCCGCAAAACCTCTTCCGTGATTGCCTTTCCCATCCTTTTTGCCGACCTCCTTTTTCTATTTGGATTTATCCCCTTTTCCGACTCTTTTTCCGTATTTTATCCACAACCAGACCCCATAAATAAGCAAATTCCCTGCATCTGCCGAACAGCAGTACGAAAAGCGCATTGTAAACCACCGTTATGATGCCCACCATCAGGAGAAACATCGGAATCGTCACCGTCGTCATAATGCTGTTTTTCAAAAAAAGCAGCAATGCGAGGGCAGCGGCGTTGACTGCAATATATTTCAAAGAGTCTCTAAAATAGACTGCCACCGATTGGTCAAAACATACCTTATAAATAATAAACGGCCTGGTAATATTTGCTATGAGACCCGAAACGATCGTTCCGATATAAATGCCGACCAGTCCTATTTTCTGTACAAGCACAATAGAAACTACCAAATTCACCGCGCCCTGTATCAAAGGCAGATACCGGTCCTGCTGGAATACTCCTGCCGCTGTCTTGTAATTGGTCAGCACGATACGTTCCCCTTTAAAATAATAATCGAACATAATACAGCCGATCACCAGGTCGGATAAAACCCTTTCTTCCCCCACCCACAGGATGATCAGAGGCGTCAGCATCAAAAAGAAACCGATCGCGGAAAACCCATAGATCCAACAGCCGAGGAAACGATACACCTGAAACATCCAATATTGTTTCTCCTTTTTTTCCGTCGCGATCAGATTGCCGAAACTGGACAGCACGGAATTAAAAATGACATTGACAAAATTGGAAACCGAAGATATGACATGGTTATAGCTTCCTACAAAGTTGACCGTAGTGACATCAATGAAAGCGGCAATGATCATCGCGTCCGTCTGGGATCTGGCCATATCCCCCACCCGGTGGAGCACCAGCGCCTTCGTCTGTTTGACAATGCCCCCCACCTCTTCCTCGGAAAGCTTTTCCACCTCTTTCTCTTTCAGATAAGGATACATTTTATCCAAATAAATGCTCACAAATATTTTCTGTATCAGCTCGACCGACACAGCCGTCACCAGATACAAGTAAAAATTGGGAAAGAAATAAAGACCCGCGATCTGCAGGGATATGGTAATCGTCTTCGTGATGGTAATCACATTCGTCTCGATATAATTTTTCTGCTGGGCGTTCGCCAGGCTGTACTTATAGGCCACAAAGTAACTGCTTACCGTATTGAATAATACGATAAAATAGCAAATAGTAATATCCCTCAAAGAAACGCTGCCGGGATCTTTGATCAGATATTTCAAAAAGGGGGCGATTGCCAAGCCAATCGCCGCAATAGCCGCCGCAATGCCCCGGTAGGCTTTCTTATACAGCTTCATATAAGACTTGACCTTCTCCACCTCGTTCCGGGCCACCGGCCCGTACAAGCTGTAATTAAACGCGGTGCTGATCCCCAGCTCTGCCAGGGACAATACCGTAAGAATGCTCGTATAATAATCGCTGATTCCGAGCAGCGTATCCCCCAGACGGTTGATAAAGACCTGGCGGAGCGCCGCCCCCAGAAACAGAGTGACTACATTGCCCATCCACCCGAAGGCTATATTTTTCGCTGCGTACCTTACTCTTCCCATACTTTTCCTTCTTTTTGCCTTTTGCTGTATCCATATAGCCCCATGTATATTTCCGGCATATACCGGTACATAAGCACCTTGATTCGGTATCCCCCATCCAGTTCCCGGAAAGCCCCCTTATGGCTTCCATATTCCCGGACCAGGCGGAGGCACCTTTCCGCACAGGCTCTTTTTTCCTTCCGTTCCTTTCGGGTCAACGCCGCCAGTTTGCCCGCTACCAGCATGGCGGACACGAGCAGGACAGCCTCCGCCTTGTCCGTCAGCCCAGGATCCGCCGATGTCAGCACTGGCAATGCCCTTTCCCAGCACGTAATCTGATCCATATAGCTGTCCCGGAACCGGCGCATCATAGCGCCTCCGTCGTTGTTCCAATAGCCATATCCCTTATAACTGCTCCTGGCAAAGCGGTTCCCTGCTTTTGCCAGATCCAGCAAAAAAAGCATGTCCTCTCCGATGGCCAGCCCTTCGATAAACCGAACAGTTCCTATGGATTCTCTTCGGTAAAGCTTGCTCCAGCATCTGGTATCGCTTTTCAGAATTCCCTCTTTCATAAATTCCAGCCCGGACAGCGTTTCCGCCTGCTGCAAACAAATCTGTGCTTCCTGCCCTGACCGCATGCAGACTGCCGGATTCTCCCGCATCCGCGCCGACTCCTGTACGCCGCCCTTTATTTCCTGCCCGGAATCCGCAGCCGAGGGCTTGCGGAAACCGCAGCCGGCCACATCACAGCCCGTTTTTTCCAGTAGATCGGCCAGATGTTCCACCATATCTTCTGCCAGAAGATCATCCGCATCCACAAAAGCGATATAATCCCCTTTGCAAAGCTCCATCCCCAGATTCCTTGCCGAAGATACTCCTTTATTTTCCGTATGAACCGTCCTTACCCGTTTATCCTTTTCGGAAAAGCCATCGCATATCCCCGCGCTTCCATCTGTGGAACCGTCGTCCACCAGCAAGATTTCCATATCTTCCCATGTCTGCTCCAGTATGCTCTCCAGGCACCGCGCTAAATAACGCTCCCCATTATATACGGGTACAATGACGCTTACTGTTTTTCCAACTCTCTTTCCCATAGCTTCCTGATTTCTTCCCCTGCCTCTCCGGCTTTGGCGCAATAGCCGGGCATGATCCGTTCCAGCGTCCCCCGGATCTCGTCTTCCCTGTCCATCATCCAGTCATACGCCCCGATCAATTCCCCTTCTTTCTCCAGTTCCTGCACCGGCAGCACATAATGTTCTTCCATGCCGAACAAATCCCTGGCGATCCCGCGCGCTTTCACGGAATAACCTACCACCAGAGTAGGCACGCAGCTGGAATAAGCAGCGATCGTGGCATGTGTTCTGGCACCGATAAACGCCCGGCACTTAGAAATGATATATTTTAATTTCCGACAGGACATATCCGGGAACAAAACGACCCTTTCGTTCTTTTCATATCCTCGGTAAAGTTCTTCCAGCGCCAGCCGGTCGTCATTATTTTTCCACATGACATGGGGAATCAGCGCCACATGATTATCCGTATCCTCCAAGATATGATCCATCAGCCTGCGGTAATTCTCCACGGTGATTCCTTCCACCTTCTCATGCCTGACAATCATCGGGCTGACATTAACCCCGATCGTCCGCCCTGCCACAAAGCCCTCCGGCAGCTCTATTTCCTCCGGCTGCATAAAAAATGCAGGATCCGGGAAATATTTCACATTCTCTGTGACTCCGGCATCCCTTAACGCTTTTTCCGTTATCGATTCCCTAGGGGTGATCAGCACATAGCGTTTCATATCCTCAATCAACTCTGGTTCCTTCAAAAGTTCCGGCTCGATCGAGCATCCCCATAAAATCGTTTTCGCCCCCGCCCGGCAGAAAACGCGGTTTGCAAGAATGGCTTCCTTTTTCGAAATATCATAGCAGTACATATCCCCTCCTATGGACAGGTACAGGGGCTGCAGATTCTTCCCGAGCACCCGGCGGAAACGGTATCTCATAAAGGATTCGGGATCATGGAAAAGAGCCCGCCATGCATAATACCAAACATGGGCGAAAAAATGCTCTGCAATCTTATTCTCCTGCAAAATATCGCACAAAGAAGCGAGGGAATAAAAGCGGTCTTCTTCTTCGCTGTTTGTCACAAGAAGCTTCGGTACCCCCCTGGTCATGCGGCAAGTGCCGTTCACGATCGCCTCACAGCCATGGTTCCCGCTGCCTCCATGCAAATACATCACTAATTGTTTCTTCTTGCTCATTTCCATTCCTTTCCCTTTTACCGCGCCTTGTCGTAATATTTCATAATCAGCCGCAAAACGAATAAATAAAGCCTGTTCGGATGCCTGACTCCGGCATATAATAACCGGTTCGCCCTGTTTTCGACTGCGGCCCGCGTCCCATCGATTTTTCCGCGTACTTCCTGTTTCGTAAAAATCCCTCTTATTTTTTCCATATAATTTCTGCCCGGGTTACGTAGTTCGTTCTTCATCACAAGAATCATCATATAAGCGTATTCCCTCAGCAGCTTTTCCTCCCCCCCGGCCATCTCTTTATCTTTGGCCGCCCGGAGAGCGCATACATACCACCGCTCCACGCTCTCCTCCATATGGGGGTCGTAGCTGTGGACAATGGAGTCCTCCACATAACGGTAATGGTAAAACAACGCCTGTTCCATCACTACTACTCTGCTGCAATTCAGCAGCGCGGGGAACATTAGGTTAAAATCATCCCCCATGCGTATCCCGGTATCATAATATTTCTCGTTCCCTTCGAACACCGACTTCTCACAAAGCTTCATACAGCGGGACATGGGGATCTTTCTGTTTTCGTTGCCGACCAGTTCGGCCTTTATTTCCCGTTCCAGCCGCTCCCCCTCATACACTCCCGGCGCAAGCCCCTGGATCACAGGCACTGTCTCTTTCTGCTTTTCCAGCACATAATTGCAGCAGACGATTTCCCCCTTCCGGCCGGAAAGATGCCCCGTCATCTCTTCCAGCATTTCCGGGCTGACGTAGTCGTCGCTGTCAATAAAAGCATAATAATCCCCCGATGCCTCTTCCAGCCCCCTTAAAACAGCGGCTGTAGAGCCAGTATTTTTCTGGTGGATTACCCGGACTCTTTCGTCCCTTTTGGCATATCCATCGCAGATCTCCCCGCTTTTATCGGCAGAACCGTCATCCACCAGCACAATATCCAGACTGGAATAAGTCTGCCCAAGGATGCTGTCCATGCATTGGCAAAGATATTTCTCTTTATTATAAACAGGCACGATCACGCTGATCTGATATTCTTCTTTTCTCATAAGCCCGCCCCCGGCATCCAGTAACCGCAAAGCAAATCATATACCTTCTGGTTCACCCTGCGGTAATCATAATCCTTGGAATTCTTATAGGCATTGCGGGAATAGGTATCATAATATTGGTCGATCCGCCGGACCGCTTCCAGAATGCCCTCCGCCGTTCCGTCCGTCTCTTCCGAGTCCTGGCCAAAACGAAGCGCCTGGCCGATTCCCCCCACATTCGTGCTGACCACCGGAAGCGCATAGCTAATCGCTTCCAGGATCGTCATAGGAATCCCTTCAAAAGCGGAATTCATCACAAGGACATCCGCCTTTTTCATATATTCCTTCACTTCCTCCGGCGTCACCGCCCCTGCAAAATGAACCTTTTCCCCTTCATATGAAATCAGGTTATGATGCTCCTCCCCGTCCCCCACAATCGTAAGGTTCAGCTCCCCGAAGCTTTCTCCTGCCCTAAGCACTGCCTGAATGATCGGCTCCACCCGCTTGTCTTTGGACAGTCGTCCGACAAAAAGGAGTTCCTTTACCTTCCCGTCCTTCAAGATATGCCTTTCTTCCTGCAGATCCGGGCATATGACGGAATTTCCCACCTGTACCAGATTGGAATTATAAGGCCGGTAATCCCTCAGGCTGTCTTTATCCAGCAGGAAGATCAGATCCGCATTTTTCAATATCCACTTCAAATAAGCCACAAAACCTTTTTTTACCAGCAGATTCTTTTGAAAAAATCGAAAGCCCCGTTCCATATTAAAATAACTGCCATGGGAGAATATAACGAAAGACGCTTTCGGGCAGAGAAGCTTTATTACACCATAGGCTTCCGGCGCATGGAAATAATTGCAGTCCCTTTTCGTAATGCCCAGCCTTTTCCCATATTTCAACAGTCCCTTTGCATACATCATCCGAAGGGAGCGGGTCGTGTTTCCAAGATCCCTTTCCGCCGCCGCCACAGGCAGGAAATCGATCTGCCTCCCGTAAAGGCAAAGCTTCTTTTTTTTCCCTACCTCTTCGGGATGAACCGTCACTCCAACCAGCGTGATCGCGTCCGTCCGCTCCGGATGGACTTCGCAGACGTAACGGAGAAAATTGCCGATGCTTGTCACCTGGCCGCCGATGGGAAAATCGATAAAATTAGAGTTATCATAAATAAACAGTCTACTCATGAAACAGTTCCTTCCAATACAGATCCGTTCTGCTATCCCAGGAAAAACGCTTTATATTTTCATATCCCTTCCTGACCAGCTCTTTTCTTGTTTCTTCCTCCCCCGTCACTTTGACCAGCGCGTCCGCCACCCCGCCCAAATCATCGGGATCTACCAGAACTCCTGCATCCGCCACGACTTCCGGTAGGGAAGCCCGGTCGGAGCAGACGACGGGAACCCCGAGCTGCATCGCCTCCAACGGAGGAAAACCAAACCCTTCCATATAAGACAAAAACAAATAAGCCTTTGCCCCGGCAACTACCCGGCACATCTCATCAAATGCCTTAAAAAACTTATAGCATGTGACATGGGAGGCCGCTTCCGCCCCCATTTCTTTATAAGCGGAAGTATCCTCTATTCCGACCACGACCAGATCCAGCGGCCTGTCCGTCCTCCTGCGATACGCCTCATACGCCCTCAATACTCCCCGTGCATTTTTATGAGGAAGCCCGGAAGTCATCGCCACGATATATTCCTTCTTTTCCTTCTTTGCGCCTTTCCGTTCCGGCCTAAAGGATACATCGTTCATCCCATTATAAATTACCTTTATTTTCTTTCCGCATCCCGGAACCTTGTCCATAATGTCCTCTTTGGAATATTCTGAAATGGTAATGATCCCGTCTGCCTTTTTCATAGATATTTTCAGCCGGTACATGATATAAGCATTTTCCAGCCTGTTGAAAAACCCGGGATAATGCTGGTCATAATAAAAAGGAATCAGGTCATGGATAATGACCGTGTCCCTGATCTTCCTCCCTCCCCGGCATCTTCCAAGACTTCCCTTTCGTCCTATTGGCCGGTAGCCCCTGGGAAACAGCACACGGTCAGCCTGATATCTTTTCGCATATTTTTTCACTAGGAAAAGCTCCCAAAGAATGCAGTAAATTTTATTCAGGGGATTTCCCTTCATCTCCACAAAGGTCACGCCTGGCACGTCGAAATCTTCCTTGTTATGGGCATTCCCAAACACAATCACTGTATGAAGGACTTTGTCGGCTTTCCCGCCGGAAGCAATCTCCTCCTCTGCCTTCCCCCCCAAATGTTCCGTCACGCTCTTTGCCAGGTTATAAATGCCTATGCTTTTCCCCGCGCCTTTCACCAGCTTAAAGCAATCGATCACAAGATTCATTATTTCGCTCCCTTTCCGAACAATACCACCCCTATCGTCTGGAACAGGATTTTCATGTCCAGGCGCAAGGACCAGTTGTCGATATATTCCAAATCATACTTTACCACATCATCGAAGTCTTCAATATCACTCCTCCCGCTCACCTGCCACATTCCGGTAAGTCCCGGTGTCATGCTGATCCTTCTGCGGTAATACTGGTTATATTTCTCGAATTCATCCGCTGTCGGCGGCCTCGTTCCCACAAGGCTCATATCCCCCTTGAACACGTTATAAAACTGGGGCAGCTCGTCGATGCTCGTCTTCCTTAAAAATGCCCCCACCTTTGTTACCCGAGGGTCATTCTCGATCTTGAACATCAGACCTTGTATCTCATTCTTTGCTTCCAGCTCCTTTTTCCTCTCCTCCGCATCGATATACATGGAGCGGAATTTATAGATTTTAAAGCGCCTCCCGTTCCGCCCGATCCTGGTCTGGGAGAAAAAGACCGGCCCCTTGGAATCCCATTTAATAGCCGCCGCCACAAAAGGAAGGAACAGGAGCGTAATGAACATGCCTACCAATCCTCCCAGAATATCCATCACCCTTTTGATCATCATCCTCTTATAACTGCTCTGGAATCTGGTATAGGTAATTACCGTATAATTGCCGAAGCTCTCCACCTTGCTGCGGTTGGCATCCCCTCCCGGCAGCTCCAGGCTGTAATGGCAGTCCACCCCCATATCCTCAAAGCCATGGATAATATTCTCCATGCTGCTTTGGGAAATTCCCGGAAGATTCAAAAACGCCTCATCCAATGCCATCTGGGTAGCCACCTCGATCAGATCCTCTTTTCCTGCCACCACCGGGATATTTCGGACTTTTTTCCCTTCCATGTTATAATCCACACAGGCCAGGGCGACGATCTGGTAAAAAATATCCAAATCCCTCTCCAGACGGTCCAGCGTCTCGTCAATCAAGTTGCTTTGGGTTACAACCAGCACCTTTACCACGTTCTGCCCCGACGAATAATAGGTGTGCATCGTCTTTTTAATGATCATATGGATCAGTAATGACAGCAGTATATTCAGGACGAAGAAATAAATCAGCACCAGCCGAGAAAACACATCCGCCCATTTCATCATCGTCATCAACAGGTTTACCACCAGAAGCATGATGGCGTTGTACTGGAACACCGCCATTCCTTCCTTCCATATGCTCCTTCTGAGGAAATTCCTGTTCCAGTCGAAAAAGAAGCTGTACATCGTGCAAAAAAGCATCAGGCACAAACATACGAGAAAATGTATGCTCTTATCGCCCATATCCCGGAAATTTCCGAACCGAATATAAGTCGCAGCAATAAATGCCGCCAGAATGCTTACCAGATCCGCAAACCACAAACCATATACTTCTATAATCTTATTCTTCTGTTTCATACCTTTTCCTGCTCCATCATTTTTCTGATTTCAAAAAAACCATGGGTGCCAACGACCATAGATATTCTTCCCTGTCTTTGCTCGAACCAAGCGCCGGCATACCGGCGGCATACATCCCCATCAGGAAGAGCGGATAGTTCCTTCCAATATATACAGAAACTAGATGCGCCTCCAACACCGTGTAAACAGCCAGCACCACAACCATTACCAAACCCATGCCATCCTTGTTCCTATAAAATCTCCCTATCAGCAGCATGTATAAAGCCACATATGCCAGCCCGGGAACAATGCCATACCAGTAAAAGACCCGCACAAACCCCATATCAAAAAAGTGATCGTTTTCCGGCCGAGAAAACAGCGACCAGGTGGCCGTCGTACCCTCCCGATTGATCGATCCATAATGGAGATCCCTGATCCTGCCGTTCAAATGCGCCTCCAATTTCGCGATCTGGGGATTATTAAACTGGAACGATTCATAATCCGGTTTCGCGAATCCGCGATCCGCCGCCAGCACCGAAAATACAACGCACAATAAAAATACGGCGGCTCCGGCTATATAAATAACCTTCTTTTCCTGCAGCCCCTTCCAATAGTGTACCACAGCCGCGCCAAAAATACCGCAAAATGTTATCAGCATCCCTGTATTGGAATCCGTCAGGAGATACAAGGCATAATTCAAGGCGGTCAAAACGGCATAAGCATACCATTTCATTTTATCATTATATAGGTACAGCCCCAGAAGCACCAGCATCATAAACATGCAATGCAAAGCGTTCGGATGGCCCAGCCCGAGGCAATACCTGACCTGCGTATATCCCCTTCCAAAGTTCGTCTCCAAAGCTAGTCCACCGTAAATCCCCGTCAACGATAAAGCCATCAGCAGCAGGCAGCCCGCCGTTGTCATATAAAACACATATTTCAGCAGTTTTTTCATATCTGCCCCTTTGCATGCGGCGACAAACGCCACGATGCGCAAGATCTCGTTCCGTCCTGTCGCTTTATAGGACACCAGCCCCAAAAAGCCGAACAGCACAAGCGCCGCCCATTCCTTCAGCGAGTATCTGGTACACAATACTTTCCCCGCCGCCAGCAGAAATGTAACGCGAAATAACTGACCCTCGATCGGATTGATATAATTGCTTTTATCCACGATAACAATGATAATTTCCAGCGTGACGCTCAAATACAGCAGCCAGATACCGATTTTATCAATATGAAGTTCCCTTTTCTCCTTTTTTCTTTCCACGCTCATCTTCCTTGTAATTCTTCCCACACCTCTCTCGGTATGGCAACTACGCTGTCTTTTCCATAATACAATTTAGTGACAGTATTGGTCCACGCATTCGGATCTTCCATCAAAGGCATATGCATCAAAGGTCCTTGGTCATCATTGACTAATGGGAGTACCACATCTTTTATGCTTTCATTCAGAAGCACTGATCTTTGCAGCTCTATCTGCTCCTTATAATCCGCTGCCCGGCCGCTCACGATATAGTCTAACGTCCGCCAGGTCGTCGTCGTCGTCACGTCCGAACGGAAAAGGAAAAGATATCCCAGCGCCAGTATAGCCGCCGCCAGAGCCGCAGCCCCTTTTCCCCTCCATATTCCCGTTTCCCCATTTCCTGCATTTTTCTTGCCTGCGGAGCAATTCTTTTTCCTGTTTACGGCTCCTCCGATATATATAATGTCTGCAAACACCATATATAAGAAAGCATAATAATTCATATTGTATACACCGCCGGATACCTCCACCCCGGCATAGATCTGCGGCGCGAACACGGCACAATACACACAATAAGAAAATACCAAAAACAACCCTGGAATTGGATATTTTCTCCTTCTCCCCCCATCTTTCCCCGTACACCATACTACGACGGCGACAGCGAAAAAATAGAGCAGGAGAAGCGGATGTCCTCTCATATAATCCCATGCCTGGACTGCTCCTGCAACAAAGCAGGACAGCACTGTCTGAACTGCTGCCAGCATACTGAAACCAAAATCCTCGCCGCCCCGTACTTTATTCCCGGGCGCTTTCATGCTGACGATAAGGCCGGCCATTTCCAACGCCAGGGGTATCAGACACAGCAACAGCCTCTTCCTTTTCGCTTTTTCTCTCCATCGGAATAAGGACAGCAGCACAATAATCACAGGAACCAGCAAAGCAGGCTGGTAACTGCATCCCCCAAGCAGTGCCATACATACAGCCATCCCGATAAAGCAGCCTCTTCCCCGCTTCTCTTCCTCATCCACAAACCGAAAATAAAAGTACAAGCTCAATAACGCAATCGCATAAGGAACGGTATAATGAGCCGTTCCGTTATACCAGAAAATTGATGATTTCGTACTCGGCACATACTGGATCCCTGCCGCAGCAAACAACAAATACAAGATCCCAAAATATACCCTGGAAAACCCTGCTTTGCGCACCAGCAGATAATACCCCAGAATCCATGTCGCCCCCAGCCAGATTACAAGCATGAGCAACGGGACTATAATATATGCCCCGGGCGAAAAAACCTCCGGCTGCAAGGCAAAAAGAAAAATGCTCATCCATGTTCCTTGGAATCCATAATAATAATCCCGCACGGTTCTTCCTGCCGCTTTTACGACTTCCGCCAAAGAATGCGTTTCCATCCACGCCTCACGTGTCAGTCTTCCATATCCCAGATCATCCCCTGTAGCATGGTTGATAGGCGACAGGTAAAGCAAGGGCAACAGACTTAAAACAAACCAAAGAGCCAATAAAAATAGAATATCCTTTCTATTGAACAGGTGGGTAATCTTCCATTGGATAGCGCTCCAAAGCTTCTTTCGTTTCACTGCCTGATACTCCTCCCTGCCAATGCCGTAATTTCCCGCCTCCTGCATGTTCTTTCCAGCATCCGCCAGTATGCGGGCCAGTTTCTTCCGGCACTCTTCTTTTTCTCCAAGCCGGTATTTCTGGTAAATATATCCATGTTCAAACGCATTCAGTTCCTGGTCATCACGGCATGATTCGGTCAGCTGTCCGCCGCTGACCCCTATGGAAACCAACGGCTTTTCCGTATAGACAAACTTCGGGTTCCCTTTCAAAATGTGCATATAATATTCCATATCCACCAGCCAGGTTAGTTTTTCATCATAAAGCATCCTTTCCCCGTCCGAATTCTGTCGCTCCGCCCCATTTCCCTGCCCGTTCTGCAGGACACGCCGCCTTACTATCACAGCGCTTGGCGCCCCGATGGTATTCCCGAGAAACAGATTCCTATAATCCTCCTGAATCAATGCCGCGTCCTCTGCCGACAAAAAACGGTCATAACTCCTTCCCGCTTCCACCTGCCGACTTCCTGAAAACGCAAGATCCACTTCCGGGTGCCGTTCCAGCATATCCACAAAAGCCTCCAGACTGTTTTCGTCCGTAAACCAGTCGTCATGGTGCATCATCTTCACATATTCGCCGCTGCTTCTCCTCACCGCCTCATTCCAGTTTGCCGCCGCCCCGAGGGGAACTTCATTTTTAAAGTATTGGACATATCCCTTCTCTTCTGCCAGCTTCCCCACCTCATCGCCGTTCGAATCATCCGTGATGATTACTTCGTAATCTTTCCATGTCTGCTTTTCCACCGATTCCAGCAGCCGTCCTACCGCCGCCGCATTATTATACGCTGGAATGCAAATAGACACTTTTCCCATAACGCCTGACTGCTCCTTTTCCTCTACCTCAATCGTGCTTTTACTTTATCCATCCAATACAGCATCCTGTCCTTCTTCCTGCGGATCCCGATTTCCCTTTCCGTATATCTCTCTTTCCCTCTGTCGGAACCGTTTCTTTTTTTATAAGATTCCCACTCTTCCCTGCACTGACCTGCATCAAACAGCTTTCCTTTCCTGTCCTGGTACAAAAAGCCTTCATAAATATTCTGCCCGGAAGCCCAATACCCGTCCGATACATTATGCCTCGCCCAATATTTCGGCGCGATCACCGTTTGCACCGTCTCGCTGGTAAAAGCCGGAAAAAAAGCAAAGGAAGAATTGGACAAAATCAAATACCTGGCATTTTTCAGCGTCACGTAATCTTTGGCAAGATCCCCATGATGCGCCTCTATTTCCGGCAACAGCCGCTTCGCTGCCCCCACGTCGTCCGTCACGATATAAAATTCCATATCCGGGCGGATATCCCGCA
The DNA here is from genome assembly GCA_910585965.1 of uncultured Lachnospiraceae bacterium. GTDB lineage: Bacteria > Bacillota > Clostridia > Lachnospirales > Lachnospiraceae > Kineothrix. The sequence goes on along the minus strand of CAJUHH010000005.1, from coordinate 147,636 downwards.
TATGCCGCATGGCATCCAGCCAATATTTCCTGCGCAGGAAAAGGGAATGGTCGCCCGCATATTCCCCTCCCCTAATATTCATCACACAAAGATTGTCCCTCGTAAGCTCATAGGAATCGTATTCCTTTTTTACTTTCAGCCATTCCTTTATTTCCTTTTTATGAGAAAAAAAATATCTCTCCGCCTGCAAGTTCCCGTAAAGCAGCGTATGATCCCCGATCCCGTAAACGCCCTCGTCCGCATCCGCCACATAGCATCCATGGGTCATATCATGGACGCTGTTTTCTAAATAGATCCTTTTTTCCTTTTCCCGGTATATATGATAATTCTCTTTATCCATGACAGGCGCGCCCAAATCCATATCCATAAAATACATGCCTTTTTTGCTATGGATATTTACCGCCAGCTGTTCCTGCCCTGCCGTGCCGAATTCATATCCAAGATCCCTGGCGATGCATCTTGCCGACACATAACAGAACAACTGGTTTCCAAGCCCCTGTCCCTTTATAAATTCCGTCCCGACCATACGGCATTCCTTTCCTCATTTCCAGAATTCATACCACTTCGGCTTCTGGTACAACAAGTATTGGTACTGATCGATATGATCCCGCAAATACTTCGGGAACGTTTCGTCAATCTTTACCTGCACCATCTGGGCGTCCCGCCCGAAAATATCCTGGTGGTTCTTAATATTTTTCCTCACTTTCGACAAAGTGGAACGATTGTTGTATTCCTGGTGGGCTGCGCTCTTTATCTTATATTTCACCCGGTCTTCCACCGACTGGTTTTTGCCGCCTCCCATATAGCTGAAATGCCAGCCCCCGTCCGGCACGCGCACTCCCACTTCCCTCTGCTCCTTATTCCGCAGTTCCTCCGTTGTATACTTGTCCAGCATGGCATATTTGCAGACCTTTGTCCCCAGCCACATCGGCTTCTCCACGCCTTCAAATTCCCCTGTCACCGAAAGCAGCCGCCCGGACACCTCTTCCATATCCAGATAACAATAAAAAAGCCGCTGGGCCAGCATATAAATCTTCCCGTCTTCCACTTCCGGCAGCAGTTTTTTCAGCGTTTCCGGATTCGGAATCTCATCCACATCGCTGAAAATCACGATGTCGTCCGGCTTGCAGCCTTTCAGCCCCCTTGCCACCGCGCATTTCTGATGGTGGTCGCGCAAAAACGCGTTGCAGTCCATCGGCGTATCGTCCACCACGTTATGGATGATCTTATGTGCAAATTCCTGAAACATCTCTTTATTTTCTTCATAATAAAGCGGCTTGGCATCCCCTGAAAAAGTAACAGTGGACTCGCTGACCACAAATTTGTCCACCACGTCGTCCAGGATATGCATCCGTAAGAGCAGGATATCCAACTCGTTAAAAAACTGAAAACTATCATAAACCATATCTGATCCTCTCCTGTCAGTAAAATTTGGGATATTCCGCATTGGTTCCCGCCCATTTATGGAATACAAAGGGGCGTATGCCCTCTGTCTCCGGCAGCATGGATTCATGCCCGAAATATTTCGCCACCTCCAGCGGCGCGTATTTCATGCCCTCCGCCTCAAACAAATGCCGGTTCTTGCAGCAGATAAACCCGTCTTCATTAAAAAAACCATGATCCGCTTCAAAAGGGATTCCTGCCTTTGACGGAAACTCCAGCAGCCGTTTGCTCCTTATGGACACGCTGTTCCCCACCCGGCAGATATTTCCGCTCGCATCCCGATAAGAAAAATCGTCCTTCGGCAGCGGAAACGGCGAACCGATATAATCATAATCCAGGAATTCATCCCTCCACATATCCGGGTTCACCACAAACCCGTCATAATGTACCAGCAGCATATAATCCGTATGGATATACTCGTGAATCTTATAGATCATATTATAATTAAAAGCATCGATATCTCTCAGCTTATCAATATGCCGATACTGGATTCCCTTCGGCAGAAAAAGCGGCCTTCTGTGGGTAATGATCATGACTTCCCCAAAATCAATGCCTTTCATGCTGTATTCCAAAGCCTTTACCGAAGCTTTTACCCTGACGCTGTCCATAGCCGCCAAAGTGACGTTCGGAAGCTGTAATTTTCCATTTTTGAATTCGCTCATTCAAGGATCGTCCTTTCCTAATCTGTCTCCTTACTTCCGGCTCCGCAGCGGAACCACATACCGATCATACATCTTCACTGCGCGGTAATATGCCCCGGGCAGCCAAAGCGCCAGTTTCATCCGCGCCCTGTCGCCCGTTGCCACGTAATCCTTTTTATAAATCCGTTGTATTTTCTCCCTGTCCGTCCGCAGCAGCCCGACGATCTGATCCGCAAATATCCTCGTTTTCTTATTTTCCATAAAATCAATATAATAAAACAGCAGCCGCCGGTAAAAATGATAGGCCGCTTTGTCCGACAGCTCCGGCATCCCGGCATCTCGGAAATAAACGATCTGCTCCTGCCAGAAGGGAATCTCGTCCCTAAGCCGCCGTTCCCCCGCCTTTTCATTCATAATGCTGCCTTCCCGGTCCAGCACGTAATTATAATACGCTTCGTCCAGATAGGCGAGCCGCTCCATCCTGCAAAAAGCCTTTGTCGTAAACATAATGTCTTCCGAATTCTTCCCCACGGGAAACCTCATGTCCTCCACCAGCTCCCTGGCAAACAGCTTGCTCCACACGGAATTGTAAATCAGATACCGCTCGTCCCCGCATACATATATTTCCAGCGCCTTGTCTCTTGATAAGGATACACTATTTCCTGCCGAACCGTCAATAACGCCCGATTTCGTTATCTGCTTATAGCGGCAGGCCGCGACCTGGGCCTTTTCCTTTTCACAGGCGTGGTACATAGCCCGGTACATATCCGGCTCGATCCAGTCGTCCCCGTCCACAAAGCCGATATATTCCCCCGATGCCACATCCATGCCCGCATTCCTCGCATCGGACAGGCCTCCGTTTTTCTTATGGATTACCCTGACCCTGGGATCTTTCCCCGCATAATCATCGCAAATGCTCCCGGACCGGTCCTTCGACCCGTCGTCCACCAGAATGATCTCCAGCTTCCCATACGTCTGTGCTAAAATAGAATCCACGCAGCGGGGCAAGTATTCTTCTATATTATAAACTGCTACAATTACCGAAACCAGTTTTTCTTCCACTGTTTACCTCTCCATCCGATCTTTCGCCCGCACCGCGCTAAACATCCGTTCTGATCTTCCCATTGGAACCGATCCTCACCATATCCTCTGTATAAATGTCGCGGCATTCCTGGGTATTGATCCATTTGACCGGAGCGACCACGCACTTATCCGGGGAAGCGTCCAGCCAGGCCCCCCACCAGCTGAAACTGCTGTTAGCAATAATATGGGCTTTGCAAAGGCTCATCAGCATCAGGTCGATATAACCCGTCTCTTCATCCGTTCCTTGGACTACCGTGAACCGCCTGCCCGTTTCCCGCTCCCTGACCTCGCACCATTTTTCCGCCCAGAAAGTATCGTTGGTAAAAACAAAAAAGCTGGGTTTTTCATATTTCTCTATCATATACCGAATCGCCCGGTTATAATAGGCATCCGTGCAGATACCTCCATATACGTCGGCGGCATCCAGATAATCCCCCCGCCGGATATGTATGCTGACGGAAAGGCTCTCCTCGATCTGTCTCTCATAGTTCTCTATCCCGCCTTGTATTTCCTTCGGGATTACCGCATTGCGGAAACGGTACGCCTCCCTTACCTTCGGTTCAATATCCTTAAAATAGCGCTCGCTCTGGAAGCACCCGCATAAATAAGCGTTATCCTTTTCCAGCACCGTTTCATCATAGTCAGCAGAAGCCTCATGGTATTCCCCGCTCTTCCTTCCGAATATCTTACGGCGCACGCGGCTTAAAAAATCCATGGACGCATCCGTCAGTTCGACCAACTCCTCCCGCGACGCTTTCGGGTAATCGATGCCGAACACCGAAAGCATAATGGGCCGCGCATTGTCCAGTTCGTATTCCGTTACATCATCAAATTTTACCTCTTTTCCCAGGGACACAAGCTTCAGATAAAGCGCATACTGGAACATCTGATTCCCGATTCCCCCAGACATCCTTATAATATTCATTTTAACCCCCATTCCTGGAACATTAAGATAAACCAGATCTGGATCCGCCAAATCCCTCTTTCCGTAAAGTCCTCCCAGATCCTCCATACCACGTCCGGATCCAAAATCCCCTGCCGCTTCAATGTATCCCTGTCGATCAAGTCTTCCGCCCATTCCCTGAGACCCGGCTTTAACAGCCATTTGTCGATCGGAATGCTGAATCCCTTCTTCGGCCGTTCCATCATCTCTTTCGGCACATACCGATAAAGCACATCGCGCAATACCTTTTTCCCCGTCTTTCCTTCCCGCTTATACTCGATCGGAATGGACCAGGCGAACTCCACCACATCTTTATCCAGCATCGGCACCCGTGTTTCTAAGGAAACCGCCATAGCCGCCCGGTCCACCTTGACGAGGATGTCGTCCGGGTGGTACATAAGCATATCCATCAGCATGATATTATGGTTCGTTTCCTTCAGATATCCTTCCTGGAACTCATTGTATTTATAAGGGCAAAATGTATGGTTTCGGCTGATCCGCTTCGTCAGAGGATCCGTTTCATAAGATATTTCATAAAGCCTCCCCGGCCCTTTCGCCCCTAACAGCGTCCCCTTTGTCCGATAAATGGGATTTTTCGCCAACGGACTATGCAGTATAAGACTGCTGCATGGTTTCCGAATCCAGTAAGGGACTCCCTTCATTTTGTTCCAGATACGATCCACCGACTCGTAAGAAGTATAGCCGCCAAACAGCTCGTCCCCGCCGTCGCCCGAAAGGGATACCGTCACGTGCTCCCTCGTCATCTTGCTTACCAGATAAGTGGGGATTTGCGAAGAATCCGCAAACGGCTCCCCGAACATATAGGACAGATTCGGAATCACCGACACCGCGTCCTCTTCCGTAATATACAGCTCCGTATGCTCCGTTCCCAGATGCCTTGCAATCTCCCTGGCTGCTTCCGCTTCGTTATATCCCTTTTCGGTCATTCCAATCGTAAAGCTTCTCACCTTTCCACTGTTTAAAGACTGCATCAGGGCTACAATGGTACTGCTGTCGATCCCAGCTGACAAAAAAGCCCCTACCGGGACATCCGCTATCATCTGCTCCCTGATGGATTCCTTTAACAGCCGCTCCAGTTCTTCCGCCGCCTCTTCCCTGCTCCCCCGGAACAAATTCTCCTGCCCTTTCTTTGCTGCTTCCCTCATGGACCAGTAAGTCGTAATGGAAAGATCCTTTTTTTCATAAGGGCAATGGATCTGAAGCATCGTCCCCGGCTCCAGCTTATAAATATCTTTATAAATAGAATAGGGGGCAGGGATATAGCCATGGGTAAAATAAATATCCAACACATCCGTATTGACTGCATTTTCAAAACCATCCAACACGGTAAGACAGCCGATTTCCGAAGCAAATACAAAGGCTCCTTTGCTAAAGCCATAATAGAGCGGCTTCTCTCCCACCCTGTCGCGCAGAAGGAACAGCTCCCGTTCTTTTTTATCGTATAAGGCGATAGCAAACATGCCTTTGCACATGGATATGGCTTCTCTCACGCCATAGGCCTCTATGGCCTCCAGCAGCACCTCCGTATCCGAACTCCCCCGGAATGCCGCCACTTTTTTTTCTTCCATCAGCTTAGAGGCTATTTTTTTATAATTATATATTTCGCCGTTATAAGCAATGGCATACCTGCCGCTGTGGGATTCCATCGGCTGCGCGCCGTTTGCAGACAAATCCACGATGGAAAGCCGCCTGTGGCCCAGAGCCACACGCCCTTCTTCCAGCGCCAGAACTCCCTCCGCATCCGGCCCCCTGTGAGCCATCCGCCGGTTCATCTTCCTGATATTCTCTTCCCAGTCGCCTTTCAGATTACAAAACCCTGCAATACCGCACATTCCAGTAACCATGCTCCTTTCCCAATCCGCGTCCCCAAACTCCAATCTCCTTATTCCGGCTCTTCCACCGGCGCGTCCGCAAAATCCTCTTCCGCGATCCGCCGGGCAATCGTCTGCTTTGCCTGTGCAAATTCCTCCTGCCATTGCAAATAGGCCGCATCCCAGCTTTCAGAGCCCTTTTCTCCCCTTTTATCCTCTATTCCATAATGCTCCACCAGATATCTGCCCAAGAATGTGCTGCATTTTTCTGCCCCTACCGCATTCACATGCCCGCCGTAGTCGCTGAAATCCGCCGCAAAATCCAAGCCCATTTCATCGTAGTAATCATTCATATTCAGGAATTCATATCCCCTGCCGTTAATGATATCTTCCATATAATTATACATCTTCTGCTTTTCTTCTTCCATTACCGTAGGGGAAAGAATGAATAAAGCCTGTAATTCGTTTTCCTCCAGATAATCCAGCAGCCGTTCCAGGCATTCCTCCTGGAATTCCGGCATAGGCAGCTTCTCCGTAATGCCTGAAGTATCCACCGCCTCGCACGGCCCCACCTCGTCCGTCATTACATATCCCTTCTGGTCGTCCATTTTCTCATAGCGGAAACAGGCGAGCTGCTCCGGCAGCACCATAGTTTTCCAGTTGGAGTGATATTTAAAGATATCGAAGTAATAAGTATGCCTCTCGGAAACATCGTCCACCATGTCGTTGATGGTCTTGATCCTGTTCCAGGAATATTTCATATTGTCCGTCACGCCCCGGGTGTATGCCATATTATTGGTCAAATCCATTTCCCTCGCGGTATACATCCTCATCTCGAAGACATAAAGGGACGGAGCCTGGGTCTTTCTTACCTCTTCCAGAAGGCCGACCGCCGCCACGGGGCGCTGCAGGTTCGTGGATATGGGATAGGCGCGGAATCCATACCGCCCCCACATCATCGGCGCGGCATAATAAGGGTAAACCGGGCTGGAACCCACCATCACCACATCGATCGTATGATCCTTTTCCGCATAAAACCCGGTGAACCTGTCCTTCACGTCCCCGTTCGTCCTTATAATATATGTCACCGTCATCAGAAGGTATAGAAACCCCGCTATGAAAATGATTGATTGAATAGCTTGTTTACGTGTCATTTTCCCTTATGCCCCTTGCATCTCTCCTGAAAGACTTCACCCTTTCAGCCACTTACAAAAATAGTCTTCCCACATTTTATTCATCCGATCAGGATTCAGTGTCTCCTGGATTTTTGCAGCATTTTCCCCCACTTTTTGGGCCAGCCGGGGATCATCCACCAATTTTTGCAGGATATCCTGCAATTTTTCCCAATCCCCTGGCTCTATTAAATACCCGTTCACACCGTCCTCAATCAGCTCCGCAGGACCCCCGCATGGGCAGTCCGTGGAAATGGAAGGTATTCCCAGCGCCATAGCCTCTATCAGGGTATTGGGCATCCCTTCCGAGTAGGACGACAATACAAAAAAAGATGCCTTATAAATAGCGGATGCCACATCGCTTATGCTGCCCGGCAAAAGCACCCTGTCCTTCAATCCCATCTCCTCCGCCATCCGCAGCAGCGACGGGCGCAGATCCCCTTCGCCGTATATGACAAGGCGGTAATCCGGGTACTTTTCTGCCAGCCCGGCAAACGCCCGGATGATCATTTCATGGTTTTTATTGGCATCCACCCGGCCTACCGCTACAATCTGCTTTTCCCTCTCCCCGTCATAGACTGGCCGGATAAATGCCGGGTTCAGCGGGTTCTTCAAACAAACGGCCTTTTTCCTCACTGCCCCCGGGAAAAAATCCATGCTTTTTTCCACCGGGAACACAATGCCGTCCGCAAACCGAAACAGGAAACTGGCCGCCCTTTTTAACAAAGGCGAATTATATTCTTCCGCCGGTTCCCCCCGCACAGAAACCACCACCGGGATGTGCAGCCGCCGCGATGTCATAATCGCCATCATATTGTTCTTTCCAATAAACGAAAGGATCAGATCCGGCTTTTCCTCTTTCCATATCCTCCGCAGTTTGGCAAAGCGCCTGAAAAAATTAGAAATTCTCCCGTTCCCCATTTCTTCCTGTGTGATTTCCGAAAAAACCCGGCGGATGCCGTCGCTGATTCCATATTCATTTTCCGATTTATATTGAGTGACAATCGTCACCGCATATCCCCGGGAATAAAAATATTCGGCAAGGTTAACAAGCACCCGTTCCGAACCGCCTTTATTCAGGGAACTGATGAACATTGCAATATGTTTCTTTTCCATATCAACCATCCCCTTTGCACGTGATTCCGCAAAAAGTCCATAAATGCGCACGGCCTACAAATACTGCTGGTACCATTGCTCAAAGATAAAAAACGACCATGACAGCTTGGAATAATTCGCCCCGGTGGCCGGGCCCCCGTCCCCGGTCTTTATATAATCCCTGATCATCCCCGATACATATTCCGCATCAAAGATCCCCTGTCTTTCCAAATAATCCTTCTCGCTGTATGCAAGAAGCTGTTCCTTCAGCGGCCCCCGCAGCCATTTGTCCAGAGGCACGCCAAACCCCACCTTGGGCCGGTCCAGCAGCTCTTTGGGAATATAGTCATAAGCAATATCTTTCAAAATATGCTTCTTATCCCCTTTATGGAACTTAAAGCCATGGGGGATACGGAAGGAATACTCCATCACATCCTTATCCAGAATCGGGCAACGAGCCTCTAAGGAATATTTCATGGAAGCCCTGTCCACCTTGCAGAGAATATCCCCCGGCAGATAAGTATCCATATCCAGCAGCATCCGCCGTATCTGCCATCGGTCTTCCCCATAGCCGCTCTCTATCTCATAATGGCAAGGCAGCGACTGCCCGCCACCGCGAACCATCTTCTTCGCCCTGACAATATAGTTGCTGGCTCCGAACTGCGTCTTCGTTTCTTTGTTGCGGTTCTCCGCAATCACTCTCACCCGGAAAGGCAGTTTGCCCTTGATCCCACGCATAAAGGGAAGGCTGCATATCCCGTGGACGATCCCGCCTGGAACATCCAGCATCTGAGCTTGGGCCACATTCTCATAAATATTATAACCGCAGTAAAATTCATCCCCTCCGTCGCCGGAAAGGACTACCGTCACTTTCTCCCTGGCCAGCGCCGCTACAAGCATGGACGGAATCTGGGAGCTGTCCGCAAACGGCTCGTCATAATACATCGGAATACTTTCCACCAGGTCGAACATCTGCTTCTCATCGATATATAATTCCGTATGATCGGTACCCAAATAGTCCGCCACCTGTTTGGCATACTTCGCTTCATTATATTTTTCTTCATGGAAGCCAATCGAAAATGTTTTGACCGGCTCCCTGGAATGCTCCTGGGCAATCGCCGTAATCAGGGAAGAATCATATCCGCCGCTTAAAAAAGCCCCCAGCGGCACATCGGAAATCATCCGGTATGCCGTAGCCTTTTTCAAGCGCTCCTTCAATTCGGACTTGGCCTGGGCATAATCCTCCACCAGGTTTTTCTTCCCTCTATGGTAGGCCTCTTTGATGTTCCAATACTTCCTTGTTTCTGCCTTTCCTTCCGAAAAAGTAAGGACTGCCCCCGGCTCCAGCTTGTAAACATCTTCAAAAATAGTTTCCGGCGCATTGATGTACTGCTGGTACAAATAGCGGGACAGTATATCTTTTCTTATCTTCTTCCGAAAGCCCGGACATGTCATGATCGGCTTCAGCTCAGAAGCAAAAACAAGATTCTCTCCGTCCAGCCAGTAATACATCGGTTTTTTCCCGATGCGGTCCCTTACCAGGTACACTTCCCCGCTTTCCCGGTCCAGCAGGGCGATGGCATACATTCCAACAAACCGTCCCACGCAGCCGATCCCCCACTTTAAATAAGCGGCTATAATCACTTCCGTGTCGCAGTTGGAGCGGAATGAATAATCGGAAAGCTCCTCCCGTATATCCTGGAAATTATAGATTTCCCCGTTGAACACTACGCTGACGCGGCCGTTATCCGAATGCATGGGCTGATGCCCCAAGGCGGACAAATCCATAATGGCCAGCCGTCTCTGGGCAAATCCCGCCCGGTACCCTCCTGCCAGCTCGTAAATCTCTTCCCCGCTGTCATCGGGTCCCCTATGGTACATCGTATCATTCATTTCTTTTAACTGTGCCAGCTTAATTTCCCGCTTTGACACAAAACCGCATATTCCGCACATACCGTCTACCGACCTCCATCGTATCTATCCAGAAAAATGTCCTTATACTCGCCGAAATCTTTGCATTCATTATCAATGCTGTCAATCAGCTCCCTATATTTTTCTTCCACCAGACTTTGATAATTCCCAAAATTATCATACCCTTTTTTCGTCCATGCAAAAGGATGGGTCAAGATCTGCACTTTATCATGCCCCAATATATTTTTTTCATCTGGATACCCATACCGCCAAATATGATTGGCGTCGGACATATATTTGACCGCCAGCTCGGATTTTTCGGAAGCATTCTCCGTAAAGGTAAAAAATTCATCCTGATAGGCGTTGATAATTCCTGGCAGCTTGATATTCTCCGCAAGCACCGCCGGGGAAGGACGATGTACGGAAAACTCCGATATTTCAAAACCGAGCATTTCGCTGAGCATATGCATTTCCTTGATAATCTGTTTCCGTACCTCCTGCATGTCCGTCATGCCGTTCAAGGCAAAATGCAGTCCTATATTCTGCCCCCTCTCGTGCATGTCGCAGATCAAATCCCGGTTTTTCCTGGACAGCAAATTATAGGAGTTGTTTGTCCACTGAAAGAAAAAAGTGGAAGTAAAGTCCATGCTGGATTCCACTTTTGCCAGCGCATATGCCCTTTCCACGCTGTATTCCACGTCATGGCGCATAATAATAAACTGATCCCTGTGCAGGGCATCGCTGTAATTCGCCTGCCGGCCCGTAGATTTGATGATCTTTATAATCTCTTTGTAATCGCTGTATGAAAACATGTTTACCTCTTTTCCGCGCCTTTTTTCACGCATATCTCTTCTATATAATCCCGCCACTGCTCAAAAACGGCCGTTCCGTTGGCAATTTCGCCGATTTTCCTTGCATTTCTCCCAAGCCGCTGCCCGAGTTGCGGATTTTCAATCAAACGATTGATCCCCTCTTCCATCGCTTTTGGATCCTTGATCGGCACCATCAGCCCGCTCACTCCGTCTTCCATAACCGTGCGCGGCCCGCCGCAAGGACAGTCCGTCGCTACAATGGGAAGTCCAAGCGCCATGGCTTCCAGCAAAGCGTTGGGCAGCCCTTCCCAGTCGGAAGAAAAAGCATATACGGCCGCATCTATCAGGTCTTTTTCCAGGCAGTCGCTGGCTCCCATCAGATGGATATAATCCCAGGCCCCGTTCTTTTCAATGATGGACTCCAGTATTTCCTTCGTTCCGTCAAAAGAATCGCCGCCGTAAATTTTCAGCACATAATCGGGATGCTTCTTGTGTACTTCCATAAAAGCCTCCAGCAACATCGGCTGGTTTTTAAAATCCACCAGCCTTCCGGATTGTACCACTTCTTTTTTCCTGTTTTCCGGCTCCGGCACACCGATATATTTTTCGTGGATCGGATTCAATATGATTCTGGAATTCTTTTGCAGATAGGGCGCGAAAAAATCCCTCTGCCCCTCCGTCTGGAACACGCATCCTGCCGCCCGTGGAAACAAAAGCGGTATCTGTACCTTGTCCGACCAGGCATCATAATGCCCCACGGGATCCGTACGGATAGAAATCAATACCGGAACCTTTGTGCCGGGCGCGGCCATCAGCGCCCGGTAATTCGCCCTCTGGGCAAACGCGATCAGTATATCAGGCCGTTCTCTTTTCATAAATCCCCTTAAATATTTCACACGCAGCAAAAACTGGGCTATGCGGGACTTCCCCTCGTCGCCCTCCCGCAGCCCTACATGCACCCGGCGTACTTCCTTGTCGATCTGGAATTCATTTTCCCCATACCATTCCGTAGCCAGAAGGACTTCATAGCCTTCCCGGGCAAAGCGATTGGCCAGATTGGATACCACCCGTTCCGCGCCTCCCTGCTCCAGGCAGTTTAAATGAAATGCTATTTTTCGCTTCATCCTGCTCATCACGCCTTTCTGCCGCTTCCGTTTTTATAAATGTTCTTCCCTGCCTTTTTCAGCTGGAACAAAATTCGCAGGGCTTCCGTCACTACCCGGAAGCGGAAGCTGGATTCCGAGCCGATATAATGAATCGGAACCTCGATCGTGCGGTAATTCCTGCAATAGTACCGCATCTCTGTCTGGTACATATGGCCTGTGGACAGAAACTGATCCAATTTTAAGTTTTCCAGTACATATCTCTGAAAACCCTCAAAGCCGCTTGTCATGTCCTTCAGCTTCGTCCCAAGCACCGCATTGGCTAAAATCGTCCCGCCGGAACTCAAAATCCGCCGGTAAAGCGGATGATGGCTGATGCCTCCCCCTTCCACAAAACGGGATCCCCACACACAGTCATATCCTTCGTCCAGTTTCTCAATAAACTGCGGTATCTCCTCCGGCCGATGGCTGCCGCCGCCGTCCATCTCGATTACCCGTTCCGCCCCGTCACTCAGCGCATGGCGGAACCCTTCCAGATAACAGCTGATCACCCCATAGGAGTCTTTATAAAAAATCAGTTTTACTTTATCCGTCTTCTTTTCATATTCTTCTATAATTGCCCTTGTGCCATCCGTAGAATAATTGTCCATCACCGGGTACAAATACAGATTATCATAAGGCAATGCCAATATTTCTTCAATAATCCCGCCCATCGTCGTTTCTTCATTTGCCACCGGCATAACAATAATCGTTTTCTTCATTCTTCTTCCGTTCCTATCTATGATCTGGGTATGTTGCCTTTTCTATTTTTTGCCTACATATACTTTTATAGTCTACCATATTACTGATATAAGCGCAAACAAAACACGGTAAACATCACTTCATATAAACGAAATAAAAATCATATACTCTTTTCAAAAAATATAATATAATAAACTCCATATAAAAATTTTTTATGATATACTAGTTGGGAGTATGCCTGATGCACAAAATACAACGAAAAAATGCATGTTTTATTCTTTGCATGGCTATAATTTTCATTTTCATGCTTTGCCAATGCTCATCGAAAAAAGGCACTTTTGTGGATGAGCTTTTAACCTATGATCTGTCAAACCGCCAGTCTCCCAGAGTGGAATATATGATTTCCTATCTTACATCCACATCGCCTTCTGTCATTTGGAATGATGTCAACGATATCCTAAAAAACGGCAAGGAAAATTCCCGTATCTATAAAGATTTTAAAAACGTGGAAAAGCAGCAGGAAGAGCCTTCACTCTGGCATGACCAGGATTACTTCGCCCGTTTTATGACCGCAGATACAGATCATCGTTTTGACTTCCTTTCCGTCATGTATAATGCGGTTTATGATTCCGCTCCCCCTTTTTATTATTACTGGGTTCACTTTATCTGTTCCCTGTTTCCGGATACTTTTTCCTTATGGTACGGGCTGGCCGTTAATATTCTGTTTCTTATGTTTACCTGTGCCTTGCTTTATTATTTGGCAGAACATTATTTTGGCGGTACCAAATATGCCTTTCTTATTACCTTATGCTATGCGATGAGCATCGGCGGGCTTGGCACGCTTTTGATTATACGTATGTATGCTGTATACACATTTTTTGTCCTGGCTTTTTTCGGCATTAATCTGCATATTGCACATAACGGTTTTTCCTTTACCAAAAAAACCAGGACTGCTTATATTCTCTGTGCAGTCCTAGGGTTTTATACGCAATATTACTTTGTTATCTTTGCTTTATTTCTTATTGGAACTATTATAACTTTTCTTTTCTTCCAAAAAGAATACCGAATGAAAATAAAATCATATTTTACTTCTTCGCTAGCCGCTGCTGTTTTCAGCCTGATCATCTGGCCTTTTTCCATCAAGCATATCTTTTTCGACAGTTTCGGAGCCAGCACTTTTTCCAATGCCGCTTCCGACGGTTTTTTGCATAAAATAACTGTCTATCTACAGATCCTGGCCGAATCGCTTTTTGCGAACCGGCTTTGGCTGCTTGCTCTGTTATGTCTGTTAGCCGTTGCCGGAACAGCATGGGTCGTTTATTGTTTCAAAACCCAAAAAAAGGAGGCTCTATCCTCCTTTTCCATCCTGAAACCGTTCCTGCTTATTATCCCTGTTGCCGGTTATCTGCTTCTCGTTGCCGTCAGCGCCCCCTTTTTTGCTGATCGTTACATCATGTGCATTTTCCCCATTATATTGCTGGGAATGTACCACCTTTTCCGCATTCTGCTTTCCGGCCTGACCAGGCATGCTTTTCCCATATTATGTGCTTTTGGGGCATTTCTGACCATTTTTGCCCTGATTGCCGTTCCCCATCCATACACCTACTCCAGCCAGGCACAAAAGAATTCCTTTCTGGAGCGCGCGGAAAATGCTGTCTGCATCTATATCAGCGAAGACAATGGGTGGATGTATAAGTCCTGCCTGGATATTATGGCTGCATGCAAGAAAACCGCCCTTCTTTTCCCGGAACAGATTGACGAGGCCCCTCCTATCCCGCTTTCCCCCGGCGAATATGACGAGGTGCTTATCTGTATCGCCTTTTCATTCCCCCAGGAAGACACTCTTCGGAAAACGATCGAACATTTCGGCCTGGAAGATAAAGAGATCACCATGTTTTCCAGGGAAACCGACGGATATGCTTGTATGTATCTTCTGCAATAAAGGACAGCTGCCTGACACTTCCATCAGCCAATCCATCCCCTTATGCATTCCACATAACCGGCATTGGAAAAATCCTTCGCCCTCACTCTTGCCGCTTCCTGATACTTGTCATAGTATTTCTGATCCGTCAGCATCCTTTTGATCTCGTCCGCCAGATGCTCTTCTTCCCCGCTTATTGCCAAAGGATCCATATTTTTTACCGGACTCATATTGGGAAGCAGCACCCCGTAAGAAACATCCCCCTTGCACAATATCTCCCTTGGGCCGGTCAGGCAGTCCGTGGCAATCGCCGGGATGCCAAGAGCCATGGCCTCCACCAGCGCATTCGGAAAGCCCTCGTTATAAGAAGTCAGGACATAAACCCTGGCCGCATGCAAATAAGGGAAAGGGTTTTTTTTCATTCCCGTAAAATATACCTCGTCCCCTATGCCCAGCCCCTTTGCCAGCGCCTTGTATTCCTCGAACTCCCCGTCCCCGATAATCATCAGCTTTGCATCCGGGACTTCCTTCCGCACAAGGGAAAAACTTTTCAGCAGATGCCAGAAGCCTTTCACGTCATCTTCCCGCCCCATAGAAACAATCATGTTCTTCCTGTCCTCCCAGGGCAGCCTGATTTCTTCCTCTGCGGCATTTTGTTCCAGAGCCGACACATCCAGGGGATTATATAATGTCACCGCATTCCGGCAACGATATCTGGATGTTATTTCCTCTTCGATCCTCTTCGAACAACATAACACCCTATCCGAACGCCGGGAAAACAAACGGATCAGCCGCGCATTCCCCATATCCATATAACTGCGGATGCCTGTCCAGACTTCCCCTTTGGTTTTGGAAAACACATTTACCATATTCGCGGACGGGCCGAAGCTGTATGCGATATCGATCCCCCATTCCTTTTTCAGCTTCCTGACAGCAAGGCTTCTCTTTATGACATTCCAAGTCTTGCCGATTTTTCCTTCCCTTACTCCCAGATGCAGATCTGTTACATGTAATCCTTTGATATCATAGGCAATATCCTTGGAGTCAAATACCACGATATACACATCCGCATATGGCTCCAACAGCCGCGCCGTGGCTACGCACACCCGTTCAAAGCCGCCTTGGTGGAGCATCGGCACGATCAACATTATTTTTTTCTTCATGTCTTACCTCGCATTTACTAAGATTCCTTCGCCTGGCTGATCAGCTGATTTTCCCTGACAAATAAAAACGTTCCATCCTTTTGGCCTGTTCTCTCACATCAAAACCGGCCGCCTCGACAGCCTGGCACATATCTTTTCTTTCATAAGGAATGTCTTTTATAATCTGCTCTGCCCAATCTTCTGCCGGAAGAGAGATATCCTGATATGCCACCAGCTCCGTAAAGCCTACCTCGGGCGTAATTTTGTCCGAGATCAGGCATTTCAGCCCGGCGGCCTGAGCTTCCACTACAGTCCCAGGCAAACCCTCAAACCGGGAGGGAAACACAAAATAATCCATCGCCTGGTAATAATCCCAGACTTCTTTTCGGTTTCCCATAAACAATGTCTCTTTTTCTATGCCGAGCCTTTCTGCCTGTTTCCTGGCTTCCTCCATGCCGGAACCTTCGCCGAGAAGCATGAGCGTCGCCTTTACTCCTTTTTCTTCCATCCCTCTTTTTACAGCAGCAAAAATTTCCAACAGGAATTCATGGTTTTTCGCATAATGGAACCTTCCCACATGCCCAATCACAAAACGATTCTCCAAATCCAGCTCTTTTCTGACCTGATTCCGCCTCTCTTCCCGATATATGAATTTCCGGGCATCTACTGCGTTCGGGATAACCAGTGCTTTCGGCGATTTCTCCCATTTTTTCCCAAACACCGATTCCCCGGCTTCCCTGGAACAGGCAAAGCAATAATCTGCCCGCCCAAGCAGCGGAATACGCAGCAGCCTCGTGACAACTCCTTTTATTCCCTGATCCACCCCGGCACTTCTGGCATGGGCAACCCGAACCGGGATACCCGCTCTCGCCGCCTCCGGCAGATAGATAGCCGCCGTACTTGTCATATGCCCCTGCACGACGCGAAAGTCATGGTGCTTCTGAAAAAAATCCCGTGCCGCTTTTTGATATGCAAAATAATTATATCCTTGAAACCTGGGCAGGAGATAAATTTTTCCGCCCAGGCTCTTAATCTCTTCATCATAAAATTCGGGAATGCGTTCCCCCGTCCGATTCTGATGCACAAGGAAGTCAAACTGCACCTTCTCCCTGTCCATACACCGATATAAATCCATAATGCGGCTTTCCGCGCCGCCAAGGCTTAAGCCTCCGAGCACATGCAGCACGCGGACCGGTTCTCCCATGGGCATTTCCCTCCTCTATAAAAACTTCACCAACATACGCTTTCCGACCGCCAGCAGATACTCCGCGCAATGCCCGCACCATCCTCTGGCAACCGCCCCTTCCTGCAAGTAATCCTTATAGGATATGATTTCATTTTGCCCAAAAATCCTTCGGTATCTTTCCATATCCTTCTGGCTTGCGGTATTGGCATGAACTACCATCGTCGTCAGCCCCTGCTTTTTTTTCAAGCTGCTTTCCAGCCGGAACGCAATCGGATAAAAGCACATTTGCTTCCAAAAATACGGCCTCTTTCCGAACCCGTCCGTTATTTTGCGGAATCCGGCCTGATGCAAAGCCTTTAATGTATTCTTATCATAAGAATGGGCGGGAGCCATAAAAATATCCGTTTTTATTCCATGGGAATCCAGAATTGCCCTGCCCTTTTCCAACATCGCCAGCTGCCTGGCTAGCGGCAGTCCGGCAAACTCCGAAAAACGGTTCAGCGGAAAAACGCCGCCCTTCTTCTGTGTATAAACATGCTGATAACCATGCATGGCAATGCTCCAGCCCTGCCCCTGCAGCTCCCTGATATATGCCCAGAAGTCCTCAGGCATTCCGTAATTCTTATGTTCCCCGTTCTCCTGCGTCCGTTCCAGATTTTCGTCCTGATTGTCCGGCACCACGCCGACCAATGGTTTGATTCCATATTGATCCAAAAGCGCCTTGAAATCCATGAATTTTTTCCAGTCCATCCCCGGCGCAATATCATCCATCCGAACCGCTATTTTCATACAAATCCCCCATGATTCCGCTTCGCGGAATCACAAATCCGTGCGGAGAATGCCGTATTTCAGGCATTTTTCGGTGTGAAGTCTTAGAAGTTCTTGGCGAAGCACCCACTGGTGCGAGCCTTAGAACTTCTCTTCACACTAACCTAGAATATCCCCGGCCTCTATCTTCCTTCCGCATTCATATCGATCGACAAGCAGCGAGCCGTCCACTGTCCTTACTACCAGTTTCCCGTCAAACACATCCGCCACTTCCCCCGGCGCATAAGCCGAAAAGTCTATGATTTCATCAAAGGGGTGGGCCTCCCATATCGTCACCTTTTCGCCGCCGCACATTGCAAATGCTCCCGGAAAAGGCGCGGCTACGCCCCGGATCAGGTTATAAATATCCCTCGTCCGCCCTTTGAAATCGATTTTCCCGTCCTCCGCCGTCCTCTTGTTATACCAGGAATCGAAGTCTTTGGACTCCGTGCGGATTACAATATTTTTTTTCTCATAAGCTTTCAAAAGCTTCCGAATCAGGTTTTTAGAGCAAATCATATTTTTATATTGCGCCGTCCGAATATCATCATGGCATGTGATAGAAAACATTTCCGTAGCAAACACATTGGGGCTGTCCGCATTCTCATCATACCGAAATAAATTCAAATTGAACCTGGTATCCCCCTGGATGATCGACCAGTTTAACGGCGACCTCCCCCTGCCGAACGGAAGGTAGCCGCAGTTCCCATGGAAGCCGTATACGCCGTAAGCAAACCGATCCAGCACATATTTGGGGATCAGCCTCTGCCAGCCCATGGAAATGGCGATCTCGAATTCATTTTCTTCCATGAATTTTTTTGTCTTTTCATCCGTAAGGAAATAGCTGTCTGCCTCAAATACGGGTATCCCATACCGCTCTGTCAACACCGAAAGGCCCTTGAACCCGGAAACCTGGTTTTTATTCAGCACCTCTTTGCTGATCGTAATGACCAGTTCCACCGGGCATATCTTTTTATGGATAAATTCCACAATATTTTCCGATGTGTCTTTTACTCCGAACACCACTACCTTGTATTTCATAAATTCTCCTTATACCAGTCGATCGCCAGGCTGATTCCCTGTGCAAAATCATACTCCGGATCATACCCGAGCAGTTCCCTTGCTTTGGAAATATCCGCGTTGGAATCTCGGACATCGCCAAGCCTCGGCGGCCCGAATTTCGGCTCCACGTCTTTTCCAAGCGCCTTGCACAAGTCATAATAAACATCGATCAGGTATTCTCTCCCGCCCGCGCCGATGTTGAACGCATTCCCCGCCGCTTCGCCGGATGCCAGGCAGGCTTTCAAATTCGCCTCAATCACATTATCAATATAGGTAAAATCCCTCGACTGTTTCCCATCGCCGTTGATGGTTGGGGTCTCTCCGTTCAAAAGCATACGGATAAATTTAGGGATCACCGCCGCATACGCCCCGTCCGGGTCCTGCCTTCTGCCAAAAACATTAAAGTAACGCAGCCCGTAAGTATCCAGCCCATACAGTTCCTTATACAATCTGCCGTATTCCTCATCCACTTTCTTTGTCAGGGCATAAGGCGAAATCACCTTTCCTTCCACGCCTTCCTTCTTCGGAAGCTGGGGATGGTCCCCGTATACGGAAGAACTGGAGGCATATACGAATTTCTTTACTCCGTTCTGCCGGCTCGCTTCCATCATATTCAGCGTCCCCCTGATATTGATTTCCTCATACAGAA
This sequence comes from uncultured Lachnospiraceae bacterium, assembly GCA_910585965.1. GTDB lineage: Bacteria > Bacillota > Clostridia > Lachnospirales > Lachnospiraceae > Kineothrix. The sequence continues at coordinate 128,093 of CAJUHH010000005.1, read as the reverse complement.
GGGGCATTTCGATGCTCCTCGGCACGCTTCCCCATGCCGCCTGGTTCAGGACATAGTCCACCCCTTTTGTGGCTTCCAGACAGGTTTCCAATTCACGGATATCGCCTTTGATAAAGGTAAACCGATTCGATTTTGTGAACGGTTCTATATTCTCATATTTTCCGGTAGAAAGATTGTCCAGACACCGCACCGTATAACCCATATCGAGAAGCGCCTCACACAAATTAGAACCGATGAAACCCGCTCCTCCAGTGACTAAAAATACACTGTCCGCATCAAATTTTAACTCTTTATAACTCATAATGCATATCTCCTTTCTTTTATCATCTTCTCCGCAGGTTTAAAAGCAGCAAAAAATACCCCGTATAAAAAGGCGCAAACCCATAAATCATATATCTGGACAAACACATGATGGTCATGGATACCGCGCCCACGTTTGCCAATATTGCCAAAAGAGCAATCAACATGACCGGAACCGCCCGATTCCCTGCATCCTTCCTCCAGACAAGCAGCACCAGCCCCAGGGCCGATAAATAAAGGAAGCATGCCGCCCAGTTAATAATAGGATGAACGACCGCAATGCTGCGAACCGCTCCATAAGAGGCAATCAATATATAATTTCCCAGCCACCGAAAAAAACAGCCGGGCAGAATGCCCTTGATAATTTTCCCCGCCGTTTCATCCGCCATCAGGTTTTGGATAATATAATCGCTTGTCACCGTCTTATCGTAGGTCTGATAGAATACATCCTCTATCATTTCATATTTGATCGTATCATGCCAGGCCTCAATATGCTCCGTCTTTTCCCGGAGCGAAGAACCGGCATATTTATAATTGGCCTGCCGTTCTTCGGCCAAATCATACATACGGAAGAAAAATTCCCTGGCTTCCTGATCCCTGATCCGCTCCCCATCTTCCCGATCTGCGGCATATAGGATATTCGTCAGCGTGTTTACGGTTCCGTATGTATTGTTGATAAAATGCCCGTTAAATACAAGGTTATAGCTCCTCACCGCAAGCATGCGCAGGAGAAATACAACCGCCACTATGCCAGTCATGATCAGGAGGCGCGATGCTTTCCACTTCCCATTCCTCAGCCTCTGCCACGTCCTCCGCCTCCATCGGTTCTTCGGCCACAGCACGATCCTGACCCCAGCCACTGCCAGCCATATAAGAATCGTCACCATCATCTGCGTCCTAGCTAGGGAAACCAGAAATGCAAGAAGAAGGGAACAAACTGCCGCTTTCCGGCATTCCCTTTCCTCTTCTTCCGTAAATATTTTACAGCATTCCATAAAAAACAGGGTAAATAAGGGCAGACAGACCGCTTCGCTCATAACCGAATTCGTCATAAAAAGATGCAAAGCAGAAAAATATCTGGTCAGCATGTGAGGGGCAAGACAGAGAAGTACCACCACCGCTTCTCCCGCAGCCCCCAGCTCAAACCTTTCCCCGAAATATTCCGCAAACAGCCATATGCTCACCGCCGCAAAAACATTCTGCACAATCCCCATGGCAATCAGCCATCCGTTCGGAAAAACCGTTCGGAGGGCTGCCAGGAACAAAGGATATAAAGGTTCCCTGTGGATATGCATTTTTAAATACTGATCCGAATCGTTATATACACCCGGGCCGAATGCGGCGAACATTCCGAGAAAAACTGCCAGAAGCAGCACAAGGAATATGCCTGACCTTATCCTTTTCCCCATTATAATCTCCAATACAGATAATCTTCCCGATAATCTTCCTTATCCAGAAGACCTTTAATATCCATCAATACCTTCACTTTATGCGCCGGGTTGAAGAATGCCCCTATTTCTTCCCTGGATAATTCCAGGAACTCAGAATGCGCCACCGCAATGACCACCGCGTCCATATTTTCTATCTCTTTGATATCATGGAAATCAATTCCGTAGAGCCTTTTCGCTTCATCGGCATCCGCCGCAGGATCTACCACAATCGGCCGGATCCCGTATTCCCCAAGCTCTTTATAAATATCAATCACCTTTGTATTTCTCGTATCCGGGCAGTTTTCCTTAAAGGTAAAGCCTAAAATAGCCACCTTCGCCCCTTTCACCGGAATATCGGTTTTAATCAGATTCTTTACCAGGCTTTCCGCCACATATTTTCCCATATCGTCGTTAATGCGCCGGCCGGAAAGGATGATCTGGGAATGATAGCCAAGCTGTTCTGCCTTGTACGTAAGATAATAGGGATCCACTCCGATGCAGTGTCCACCTACCAGCCCCGGGAAAAATTTCAGGAAATTCCATTTTGTCCCGGCCGCTTCCAGCACCGCCTTCGTATCAATTTCCATTTTATGGAAGATAATGGATAATTCATTCATAAAAGCAATATTGATATCCCGCTGGCTGTTTTCAATCACTTTTGCGGCCTCGGCCACCTTGATGGATTCGGCCCGGTAAACTCCGGCCTCTACCACGAGTTCGTATACCTTAGCCACCGTATCCAATGTTTCCTTGTCCATCCCGGAAACAATCTTCGTAATCGTTTCCAGCCGGTGTACCTTATCCCCTGGATTGATCCTCTCCGGCGAATATCCGATCTTAAAGTCCACACCGCACTTCAGCCCGGACTCCTTCTCCAGAATAGGCACACAGATATCTTCCGTCACGCCTGGGTATACGGTGGATTCAAATACAACAATGGAACCCTTCGTCAAATTCTGCCCCAAAAGGCGGCTCGCCCCTTCCACCGGCGAAAGATCCGGCGTATGGTCGTCATTGACCGGTGTAGGAACCGCAACGATATGGAACTTTGCCTCTTTCAGCCTAGAAGCATCTGCGGTAAACTCCACCTTCGTATCGCGTATGACTTCCCCGCCGACTTCATTGGTAGGATCCACCCCTGCCTTATACAGCTCGATTTTCTGCTCGTTCAAGTCGAAGCCGACTACCTTTATCTTTTTGGCAAAAGCTACCGCGATAGGCATGCCCACGTATCCTAACCCTACCAAAGAAAGCTTCTCGCTTCCATCCACCAGCTTTTCATACAAATCCATCCCTGTTTCCTCCTTTAGTTTACAACTTCGCTCATGTAAGCATCCACTACGATCTTCCTGTCAAATTCCCGTTCCATTTTTTCTCTGGCCGCCCTCCCCATGGATGCCCTTTCTTCCCGGGAAAGCTTCAGGAATTTTTCCATAGCCCGTATCAGGTCGCCCGCATCCCCGGGCGTAAATCCAAATCCCGTCTTTCCTTCCTCAAAGGCCTCCCTGCATCCGCTGATATCGGAGGCGATGACAGGCCTTCCCGTCGCCGCCGCTTCTATGAGCGCATTGGACATCCCTTCATGGAAGGATGCTACCACGATGGCATCTGCCTTTGCCAGAAAAGGATGCACTTGTGTATGGAACCCCCATTGGCTGATAATCCCCTTTTCCTCATATTCATTCAATAATTCCTGGTAATCTTCATCGCAATAACCCAGAATGGCAAACTCCACGTCTTCCCTGTGCAGCCGCACCGCCGCTTCCAGATATTCCAGGATTCCACGCTCCTTCATTACCCTTCCTACAAAAAGAAAAGTCGTTTTTTTGCCATGGGGATATTCTTCAAAGCAGTGCCGCTCCAGATTCACGCCGGAACCGTTCACCAACCGCTCTCTTTTCCCGCGTATCCCGTAACCGGCAAAAATATCTCTGTTTTCTTTATTCTGGAAAAAAACGCATTCCGCCTTTTTCAACCCCATGCGATACATCATAATAATCATTTTCAGGAAAAAACCTTTTCGGTCAAAGGCCCCTCCCAGCCCGGTAATCGTTGCAATGTAAGGTGTCTTGGAAAGACGGCAGGCAAAGCCTCCGTATACATTCGGTTTGATCGTATAGGTAATCACCAGATCCGGGCGGATATCCTTAAGCAGCCTTCGGTAAGCCAAAAACAGCCCCGCGTCTTCTTTTGGGTTCACGCCGCGCCTGTTGATAGGTGTCGTAATAATTTCACAGCCTTCTGCTTCCAGCTCCTTTACCTTTGTCGTATCGGGAAGGCTGACAACCACCTTATGCCGCTCCAGCAGTCTTACCAGCAGCTCGTTCCTGAAATCATACAAACCGCCGGAAGAATTCGTTAATACAAGTATTGTACCCATTTATCCGATAATCTCCGTATCTTCTATCTCTTTTATCATCACTTCGTTATATTTCATCATGCAGATGCCCGTTTGGTACGCTCCGATGGAAACTTCATTTTCCCTTCCTTCCAGATTCCTTGCCACCTGCGCCGGCATATTCACGCCGCATTCGTAGGCATGGGGATAGCCGCCGCCAAACCGGGGGTTCACTTCCGAAATATAATACTCATTTCCTATTTGAAAAATATCGATATCAATCATGCCTGCAAAGCCGCATTTTTCCACAAAATCCCGAATCAGGGCAAAAAGCCCTTCGTCTTTGACGGAAACCGATTTATCCGTCTCGCCCGCCCGCATTTTGATCTTTTTTTTCAGGAAAATGGATGTGCATCTGCCGGATATCATATCCACATAAACGTCTGCGCCGAATTCCGTCCCGTCCATATATTCCTGTATCATCAGATCATCGTACAAATCAAATAAAACTTCAATCTCTTTTGGCCCGTACACTTTGCTGATATTAATGCTGGCGCTCCCCTTCACCGGCTTCACAAATACGGGATAAGAGATCTCCCCCTTTTCCACGCCCTGGTAAAACGCTTCCTTATCAACGTAGCATCTGCCTGTCGGTATTCCCATATCCGTGAGAAGGCGGTACATCTTATATTTATCAAAACAGGTCTCCACCAATTCGTAAGGAGACACGACAGGACATGTGCCGACCGCCAGAAAACGCTCCCTTTCCTTCGCCAGCAGGCTAAGTTCAGGATCAATCAGGGAGAAAACGCCAGCGATCTCTTCCTTTTTACAAATATCCAGAATCCTTTCTATATATCCGGGCTCCGATATGCGCGGCACGAGATAAAACCGATCCGCCTCATAAACTGCAGGAGCCAGGTTGGAGCAGTCAGTAGCAATGACCTTTCCTTTCCCCTCCAGCTCTTTTTTAAAATACTGCACTACCTTGTCCCGCGTTCCCGCGCTCAAAATCAAGATATTCATGAGTTTCGCCGCACCTCCTGTTCCGGTTTCTTCAGGCTCCCCGTTTCTTCCAGACGTTTCTGCCTGATCTGGGCAAAATTTCCTTCTACCGCGTTGGTATCCTCTGCCACCTCATCGCTATGTCCGAGTACAGTCTTCACCGTCAGCCACAGCACTTTCACATCCATGGCAAACGAGAGGTTTTTTACATATTCTACATCCTTTTCCATCCGCCTGTCCCAGTCGATAAAATTTCTTCCGCTGACCTGGGCCAGACCCGTTAACCCCGGCCTTACCTGATGGCGCATCCGCTCCTCTTCCGTATAATAAGGAAGGTAGGATACGAGAAGCGGGCGGGGCCCGATCAGACTCATGTCGCCCTTTAAAATATTAAACAGCTCCGGCAGCTCGTCCAGGCTCGTTGCCCGGAGCAGTTTCCCGAACCGGGGCAGCCGCTGGCTGTCCGGCAGCAGTTTCCCTTCCGCATCCCTTCGGTCCGTCATCGTCCGAAACTTGCAAAGCGTAAAGATCCTCTCATCCTTTCCCGGCCTTTCCTGTTTGAAAAGCACCGGGCTGCCCAATTTCAGCCGCACCAGCAGCGCCAATATAAGAAACAGCGGGCTTAAAACGATAATTCCTGCCAAAGATAACAGAAAATCCAGCCCTCTCTTTACAAAACGTTTGTACATACGAATCCATGCCTTTCCCGCAGCATTCCACCCAAAATTATAGGAACAATCCTCTCACGATACGAATGATCCGCTCCATATCCTCATCCGTATTTTTAATATCGCTGGGCAGACAAAGCCCCCTGTTGAAAATATCCTCAGCCAGGCTTTCCCCGTTCCTGCAAAGCGTAATAAAATCACAGTCCGCAAATACTGGCTGCAGATGCATCGGTTTCCATATGGGGCGCGCCTCAATATTTTCTTTCTCCAAAGCATCCAATACCATATCTTTTGCTACCTTGCTGCCTTCCGCTATCGTCATGCAGGACAGCCAGCAGTTGGCATCGCCCTCCTCGTTCAGCGGGTTCATTTGTATCTCGCCGATGTCGGAAAAAGCCTGCCGGTATTTTTCATAAATGGCCTTCTTCCGTCTTTTATGCTCTTCCAGAGATAAAAGCTGCCCTCTCCCGATTCCGGCGGTAATATTGCTCATGCGGTAATTATAGCCGATCTGGGAATGCTGGTAATGCCTTGCCGGATCCCTTGCCTGGGTGGAAAGGAACCTAGCTTTTTGGATCAGCGCTTCGTCTTCCGACACCAGCATGCCTCCCCCCGAAGTGGTAATAATTTTATTGCCGTTAAAAGAATAAATCCCGAATTTCCCGAACGTCCCTGTCTGCTTCCCCTTATAGGTGCTGCTTAAGGATTCCGCCGCATCCTCGATCAATGTGGTTCCATGCTTTTTACAGATATCCATAATCTCATCCAGCTTTGCCGGAGTGCCATATAAATGCACGACAATCACCGCTTTCGGCGAAGGATACTTTTCAAATGCCCTCTCCAGCGCTTCCGGCGACATATTCCATGTATCAGCCTCCGAATCGATAAAAACCGGCACAGCCTTTTCATAAACCACCGGATTGCAAGTAGCGGAGAAAGTAAGCGTCGGTACAAAAACTACATCGCCTTCCTTTACCCCGGCCAGCTTTAGAGCCAGATGGATGGCTGCCGTTCCCGAATCCAAAGCGGCCGCATGGCTTATCCCGACATATTCCGCCAGTTCTTTTTCAAACCCGTTCACATTCGGCCCCAAAGGAGCCACCCAGTTCGTATCGAACGCTTCCTTTACAAATTCCTGTTCCTTCCCATGCATCGTAGGGGAGGAAAGATAAATCCTTTTTCTTTCCGTATTCGTATCCATAACAATGCCTTTCTTTTCCGAATAAAATCTGAATGCCTTGCCTGTCCACCGCCCTGTACCGTCACTGATAATGATACGTCGGCACGACCTCCCGGATCAGCGGCCGGATATCCCCGCTTTCATTTTTCGACTCTTCCTTCAGCCGCTTGAGCTGGCGGAAAAACTCCATCTCATCTATTTCAATAGGCTTCCCCACATGGATCAGCTTATTCGCCGTCTCTTTCATTCCCTCTTCATCCATCAGAAGCTCTTCGTACAGCTTTTCCCCCGGACGCAGGCCGGTAAATTCTATTTTAATATCCTCGCCGACGCGGTAGCCGGACAAACGGATCAGGTTTTCCGCCAAATCCAGGATTTTCACCGGTTCCCCCATATCCAGCACGAAAATCTCCCCTCCCTTGGCATAGGCGCCGGCCTGGAGTACAAGGGAAACCGCCTCCGGAATCGTCATAAAATACCGAATAATATCGGGATGGGTTACTGTCACCGGCCCGCCCGCCATAATTTGTTTACGGAAGAGCGGGATCACGCTGCCGTTGCTGCCGAGCACGTTCCCAAAACGCACGGCCACGAATTCCGTATCGTAATGATTATTGAAAGTCTGGATGATCATTTCACAGATACGTTTGCTGGCCCCCATAATATTCGTCGGATTCACGGCCTTGTCCGTAGAGATCAGAACAAACCTCCGCACCCCATAAAAAGCAGCCGCCTGTGCCGTTTTCCAAGTACCGAACACATTGTTCTTCACCGCCTCGTTCGGGCTGTCCTCCATCAGCGGCACATGCTTATGGGCGGCCGCATGATAAACGATCTCCGGCTTATACTTTTCAAAGATCCAATTCATCCGATTCGTATTCCGTACCGAGGCGATCAATACCGTCATCCGCAATTCCGGGTATTTGGTTTTCAATTCCTGCTGAATATCATATACATTATTTTCATAAATATCGAGGATGACCAGATGCTTCGGCCTATGGCAGGCAATCTGTCTGCATAACTCGCTGCCGATGGAACCGCCCCCTCCGGTTACAAGCACCGTCTTATTCTGCACATAGCCAAGGATGGAATCCAAATCCACGCTGATCGGATCCCTTCCCAACAGATCCTCCACTTCCACATCACGCAGCTTGCTGACATTCACTTCCCCATTCACCAGCTGGTACATGCCAGGCAAAGAACGGAGCTTGCAGTTTGTTTCTTTGCATATCTCCAGTATTTTACGCAGTTCCGACCGGGATATGGACGGCATCGCCACAATAATCTCATCGATGTCATAAAGGTCGACGCATTCAATGATCCTGTCCCTTCCTCCTGCCACCTTGATTCCCTGAATATATCTTCCCCATTTCCCTTTATCATCATCAATGATACAACGAATCACCATCGTGCTAAAGTTGCTGTTCACAATTTCTTTGATGATTACGTTAGCCGCTTCCCCCGCTCCGATCACCATAACGGAAATACCGTTTTTCTTATTCTGCTGTTTATGCTTCTGGCTCCGCAGAAAACGATAAGAAAACCGGCTCGCGAACATCATGCTGATCAGCACGAACATATATAAAAAATAATAGCTTTTCGGCACCGGCTGTTCCGATACCTTAAAAAACTGCAGCCCCACGCTGTTCAATACCGCTGATATCGCACAAGATACCACCAAGTTCTGCAGCTCTGTTTCCCCTGCAAAAGCCCACAGACTATGATAAAGCCGAAAAATATAAAAAATCAGCAGAGTCAGCAGAATATTCACCGGCAAAAAACGGTTGATCGGTGTCAGGAAATGCTCCGGCACCGTATCCAGATGAAATTCATAACGAATCAGCACTGCTATATAACTGGAGAAGACCACACTGATAATATCATAAATAATCAGATACGTCCTTCGGTAAAATAGCTTGGCATTAAAGGGTTTTTTCTCTTTTTTCATTTGCTTTGTCCTTTTTATCTCCTATATCAAAAAGCAAAGGAGCTAATACGAGCATCAATGTAAATCCCGCCGGATGGCAAAGATGGAAGATCCATTCCACCAGCCCCGCCATGGCAAACGCCGCAATGGCCGCCGCCGGCAACGCCGCGCAGGGAACCTTGCCCCTTCTTCTCTTATAGAAAATGCATCCTTGTACAAAAGATGCCGCTCCCACAAGCAGGAAAACCGCTCCTACTATGAGGCCGTGGTCATAAGCCACCTGCAAATAAATATTATGGGCATGTACGGCCAATTCGCCATTCGGCAGCACCGCTCCCATGTCATCATGCCCGGCCAGATTCAGCTGTCCGATATAGGCACGGAAAATATCCATTCTCCCGTTTGCATATTCTTCCGTCTTTTCATATACGCTCAAGTCTTCCTCTGGTTCCTCTTCCGGCTCTTCCTCTATTTCTTCCGGCTTGCTATTTTTCGCTTCCTCTTCTCTTTTCGCGGCTGCCTCCTCCTCCGCCTGGCGTTCCTCATCCGTCTTGATACCGATGATATCCGGCTTGCGGTCAGGCGCATTTCCGTCTCCCTGGGCTATGCCCGCGCCAGCCGAATTATCTGCTTCTTTACCGTTTGCTGTTTGTGCGCCATCCGCTGTCTGGGCGTTCTCCTCCTCATACATCTCATCGATGCCACCGTCCCATACGATCTCTCCCTTGTTATTATAACGTTTTGCCCTGTATTTCTGATATTCCTCGCTCCTCTCATAGGAAGTAGAGCCGCTTTCCGGCACGCCGAATATCTTATTGTTAAATACTTCTGCAAACCGTTCTACCGTAATGTAATACATGGAATCCCATTCATTGCCCCTGGTGATCTCATCCGGGAAAACTTCCACCTCATATTTAAAAATATTGCTGCACAATGCAGGAACAATCCTCTGAGCCGTAAATACCCAGGGGAAACACCATACAATGCCGCAGGCCATCATCCCGACCAGCACGGCGATATGCTTTAGCCTTTCCCTTCCGGCATCCATGGCAAGGAAAACCAATGTCACCGCCCCCATAACGGCAACCGCGAGGAAGCCTGTCCTCGAAGCAGTAAACAGCATATAGGTGCCTGACATGCCGAACAAAAGAAGTTCCTTCCAGATGCACCGAAGCCCTTCCATTCCTCTCGGCCTGTCCGCTTTCTCCACGCAAAAGCACTCTTTATACCGATCGGCCAGCTTGACCAATGCCGCACACATAATAAACGTCATATATACCGCTGTCACCGTCACCGTATGGAAAATAAACGGAAACCTCGGGTAAATCCATGACAAAAAAGGCCTTCTGGCAAAGGAGAACAACATCGAAACTACAAAATTCAGCAACAGCCCGTTACATATATTTTGCAGCAAATACGCCTTTTTATCCCAAAGAGCATAACGGATATAGAATAAAGTAAACGCCGCCGCCAAAGCCACGGTCCACCACCTGGTATTGCGGAATGCGATAATCAGCACGAAAAACAAAGCCAAAATAGCCCCATACCACCAAGAAATGCCCGCCATCTTCTTTTTCCGCATCATAACCCTGACAAGCTGCGCCACAATATTCACCAAAAGAAAACCCGATAAAATGACCGCCGCAATGCCCCACCGTAAGATCCGCAGATCCCATTCATCCATGGCGAGGTAATCCACATAAATGCTCCGATACCAGAGCGTAACGCCCGCCGCCGCCAGCGCATACAAAATGGTCAGCTTATTGAAAATCTCCTTTCTTTCGCACATTACAATGGCCGCCAAAGCCAAGAACACAATAAACTGGCGCTCCGCCACCCTGTGATGGATATCGTAAAGGCCGTTCATATAATTACAGCACGCCCACACTCCGGCCGCAAAAAAAACCGTCTGCAATACATTCTGCCAGCGGCTCGCGAACCTTCTGACAAGCGGCATATAATTCTTCCTGTCCCGCCTTACATTAATCATATAAAACAAAGCACTAAAACCGAGCAGGATTCCAACAGTATAAAATAGATTATCCGCCAGCTTCCCGCTGAAAAACCTCCGTATGCTGATATTCCAGACCGCATAAACAAGCGCTGCCCCTGCCAGGCAGTTGGCGGCAAAACGCAAAGCCTTTTCCACCGTAATCAGCTTGTCCCTGCCGATTGTCCTATAATAAACTTCCACAGCCCCGACCAGCAGAAGGGCTGCCGCAAACAGAACAGCATCGTATAAAAATACCTTTTCCTTACGAAGAGGCACCGTATAATTATATTCCCCAATGATATTATAGCCTTCCAGCTCATCATAATTATAAATCAATCTGCTGACATAAGGCGTCCCCGCATTAGCTGTTTCTTCCAGGCCGAACCAGACCCTGCTTCCGTTCATTCCCTGCAGGAAAAAGTAATAATCCCTGCCCACTTCCAGGTCTTCATTAATATATACCGTACAAAATCCCGGAATATCGCAGAACCGCATATCGATCGTTTCTTCAAACATGATCTCCATATCCGAATCCAGCATACGGAATATGAACGAATCCACCCGCTCATCCCTCTTCCAGCCATTCTCAAAATTCATCACATACAAATTGATAGTCCCAAGATGGTCATATTGGGCGATAAAACGCTGCAACATATAGTCATCGCATACGCTGTCGGAAGATCCCGCCAGTACCTGGTTGCTCACGGAAGGAATATTTTCCTCCCATATGCGCAGCGGAAATATAGTAAACATCACGAACAATGCTGTTAAAATAATAAAACTTTGCACTGCCCTGCTCTTTTTTACAACTTTATACATTTGAAACCTCCACCCATTCTTTAACAGTTCCTAAGTATAACACAGTTGCCAGAAGTTTACAAGAACGTTACTGTTTTGGCCTGCAGTAACGGCTTTAGTCACGCCTTTGGCATTGGCCAAAGCATTGCCCAAGGCAGGGCAAACCATAGAATCAGCACATATCTTGGCAGATAAGTGGGTCCCAGTACTACAGTCAGCCATAGCAAAAATATCATGACAAAAGGCAGAAGATGCCCATAATCCTTCCTATAAAAAGCATACCCCGCCATAAATGCAAATATCCAGAAAAGAAAACCGGGAGAAAATAGCATGGATATTAAAGGTATCTTCTGCTGGGCGATTTCCAGCGACATTTTTCGATACCATTCGTTCAGCCAGGGAATCTTACTTTCCCTCGTCCCAGGCTGTTCCACCTCATAACCGAAAAAAGAACTGTCTTCGTAGGTAAAAGTAAAAACACTGTTTCCCTTGTACACATCGATCACCGTATCTGGATACCAGAAGCCATATGATGTCATAAACCAGGCATTCAAATAGGTAAAGGGATGCCTTATCCCTGTTTTCAGCCACAGTTTCCCGTATCTTATCGGGTCTGCGGCAAACGCATCGTTTCGAAACCCTATCTTCACCCCGTCGGACACCTTCGGCACATAGCGGGCCAGGACATCTTCCGGCAAGATCTCATAAAGCGCCTCCAGATCCTCGCTGTCCAGGCTTTCCTTATCATATCGGTAAACCCGCGCCAGCTGCTGTATCGGCACGGTCAACATTTCCTGATTTTCCGAATCCTCAGCAGAAAAAGCATAAGCCAGCCCTGCCGAAGCGAGGAAATATCCAACAAAAATCCCCCCCAGGCAGACAAGCAGCTTTTTCCGGCAGCCATTCATAAAAAGAAGCAGAAAAGGAGCCAAAGCCAAAAAAGCATATGCCCCGTTATGGCGGAAGCACATCATCACCCATGCACTGGCACAAAAAAACAGCGGTTTCTTCCATCCGGAAAAAAACTTTTCCCGCTCTTTCGCCATCTCATCCAAAGCGACCAGCAAAAGCAACAGCGCCCCTGTAAAGATCCCATCTTTGGCAGAACAGAGCGTAAACATAACGACTACCGGGAAAAAGCCAAAATAAACCGCAGTCGCCGCCCTCGCCCAAAGCCTGATCCCCCGCTTTTTCATGTAAGCCACCATACAAGTAAACACTCCGGCCATCAGGCACATCTGAAAGAACGTATAAACCGCAATACCTGCATTATAAGAACCGCATAGCTTCTTTACCGCTGAGATAATCCCTCCTAAGAGCAGCACATGAGGGAGCGGATGATGGGTCGTAAAATTCCTCGTCTGTACCTGAACCAGCTCATCCTGCGCGTCATATACAAAAAAACCAGGATATACAGCCAGGAACACAGGAAGCCAGCAGAGCAACAGAAAGCAGAACAAAATCGCCTTCCGCTTTCCTTCAGACAGGCTTTCCCATTTTTCCACCTCCCTCAGTATCCGCATCCGCCATTTCCCTGTGGCCTTTATACCCTCTTCCTGCGCTTCCTTCTTGTCTGTAATTCTTCCCATCAGGCCTGTCCATTTTTCCAGCAGTTCCCATCCTTTGCCTATCCAAAGGGAAAAAATAAAGGCCCAGACCGTCGCTGAAAACCACATCATCCCATCGCCAAAATCCACGTTCTCTGCCCGTTCCAGAGATACGCCGAAAACAAGGCAAAGTGAAAAAGTCCCTCCCAGCAATAATGCTGCCGCTTTACCGCGCCTGTCGCCTTTTCTTCTTCCATCCATTGCCCTGTCTGCCACAAACCATAGAGCAGCCCAGGCAAAAACGCCAAACCAGCTATTGCTGACCGCCAGGCCTTCCCCTTTCAGATTTAGCACATATGGCAGGCAAAAAGTACCCAAAAAAGACAGTAAAGCACATGCTAATCCTGTTATTTTTCCATTACGTTTCATCATTGATCGTTTCCCTAATTACAAACTGCGGGGAACTGTTCATAGAAATATACATTCTTCCCACATATTCCCCTACCAGCCCCAGCATTACCATTATCATTCCGCCCATAAACACAATCGCCGCCATCAAAGAACTGAAACCCAAAGGTACATTCGGATTTACCAGTTTTTTCACCACAGTATAGATCCCATATAAAAACCCCGCAGCCGAACAAGCCACACCCATTGCTGTTGCAATACGCAACGGTTTTACGCTGAACGCTGTGAAGCCATTAAACCACAAGCCAATCAGCTTTCCGAAGGTATAGCCAGAAGTTCCTATTTCCCTCTCCCTATGGCAGACCGCCACGTTGGTAATGCTCTTTGTTGTCCGAAGCACCAGTCCAATCACATAGGGATAGGCGTTGGTATATCTTTTCACTTCCTCCACTACAAACCGTTTTGCGGCAAAGTAACTGGAAACACAAAGATCTTTCGGTTTTCCCAGCATAATATGCGCCATTTCCTCGTTGACCCAGCTTCCGAAGTTACGGAACAGTGAATGCTTTTTGTGCTCATATCTTGCATACACCACATCGGATCCCTTTTCGATTTCCTCCAGCAGCTTGCCCACTTCATCTGCCGGTGTCTGCCCGTCGTCATCCAGACAGATGACCACATCCCCTTTGATCTGATGGAACCCAGCCATTAAAGCCGCATGCTGTCCAAAATTACGGGCCAAATTCACGCCCTTTATTCTCCGATCTTTCTCACAAAGTTTGCGGATCACAGAAAATGTATCATCCGGCGAACAATCATTTACCAGAACAATTTCATAATCATATTTTTTTCCCTTTTCCTGTAACGTTTTCATCGCCCCGCCAATCTCTTCTACTACCTTTGGAAGCGTCAGCTCGGAACGGTAACAGGGAATAACAAAACTGATTAATTTTTCCTTTTGCACATATCTTGAATTATACAAAGACATAAGCAGCATATCCTTCCTTTCCCCATCAGAGCATTCCACATCTTTCAAAACCTTTTCCTCCTTAAAACCAACCCTCCGATAACTTCTGACCGCCGCTTCATTATCGGTAAACACACGCAAAATCAACTGTTTCAATCCCATCCGGGAAAATGCATACTCCACAGCCAGATTAGCTGTCTCCGTGCCGTACCCCTTTCCCAATGCATCATCCTCCCCTAAAAAAATTCCATATTCAGCCGATTTTTTCTCCCTGTTGATATCACGGAAGTACACACTTCCCACCGGGCGCATCCCTTCTTTCTCACAAATCATAAATTGAACTACTTTCCCCGTATTGACCATCGTCTCAATCCAGCGGCAATGGCCTTCTACGGTAAACGGTTCCCGGTAAATAAAACGGCTCCTCACCCTCTCGCTGTTCCTCCACTTTACAATCCGGTCCGTATCCCCATACTCTATTGGCCTTAAGATGATCTGAGAACCTTCTATTCTAATTGTCTGCTCCAGCATCCTGCCCATCCTCCACTTTTATCCGATATACGCCGATGATACCCTCTATACTGTCCACCAATTCCGCCTTCACATTATTTCCCTGTCCCTGAAAGTAAGCGGCAATATCATCCACGCCTTTCGCCAGTTCCACCATCACATACGCATTCTCGCTTTCCAGCAATCCTTCCCGCACGGAATTCATTCCAAATTGCTCCAGTTTTTCTCTTTGGGCAGGACTTTTAACCAGCCACCCCCCCATCAGGTCATAATTTGCCAGCGTATTATCCACGTCTGCAAACATCTTCTCCGAATATGGCGTTCCCGCATAAGGTTCAGACGGATAAGACACAACGGAATACACATCCTGAAAGTAAAAACAATCCTTATGGGCTTTTGCATATTCTTTCATCCCCTCGTAAACCCCATTGGCACTTTCCCGGTTATGGAATTCCCTGTCAACGACATCTATCCCCTCCGGCACCGCGAGCATGGCTGTCCAAGTCAATATGAGGGGAAAAAGAAGACAATAACCTATCCCCTGCAACTTTGTCCAAGATCCCGCCCCTTGCAGTTCTTCCCGATCCGCCTTCCTTCCCCTTCTCTCCATAAAAAGCATTCCCATTAACACGGCGAACTCCATCAAATATAAAGAATGAGTAATCCGCGCCGGTTCCCTTCCCCTCATCAATATAAACATCCAGAGGACTGTTCTGACCATTGCCAAAAGAAACAGGAAAAAAACATTCCTTCCTATATGGGCCGCCGCCTTTCCAGCCATATCTTTGCTTTTTTCCAATCCGGCCAGAAAAACAGCGCCATACCCCAGAATCACCATATAATTCCATGGATAATCGTCCGGCACGGCAGAATCCGTCCCTTCTTTATGAAAAATCCGATATCGGTACCATCCCAGGCTTTCTTTCAGACGCGCCAAAAAATCTTCGTAATCTTTTCCGGCCTTTTTCTGATAATGTACCACAGCGTCCAGCACATCCGCATCCAAATTGTCATCCAAACCAAAATTATACTGATCCAGCAGCACATCCTTCGCCTTCTCCGTCATCCCCAAAGCTCCATACCATTCCTCATTTCCTTCATAAGAAGGAATTCCCTGGAAATCATAGAGTTCCGTCCTGCTGTTAAAAAAATCTACATAAGATCTCCACTCCCCGCTAAAAGCCGCCCTGTTTGCCGCCCAGGAAACTACAGCCCCTATAGCCACCGCTCCCAGAACAGTAAAATATTTCTTATAGCTTTCCCCGCTGAAAATCTTTTCTTCCAAAGACCACCGATACATCCCTGCCACGCAAAGGAGCGGAAAAAGCAGTTCCATCATTTCCGTCCGCAGCTGGAAAGATAAAACTGCCAAAAGAATAGACGGTATATTCTGCCGGATAAATCTGCCGACCCTTCCTGCCTCCAAAGCAACTTGCATTCCCTCGCCGTTCCAATCCTCTTTCGGAGCCAAAAATAAAAAAGCTGCGCTCGCCGAAAGCAAAGCAGAAGTCACCGTATACTGCACAAAAACCAAGTGTTCCAGAAACAATCCCCAAATTACGATTCCTTCTGCCGCCGCAAGAAAAAATTTTTTCCACGTTCCCCTGCAAAAGCTAAGGCTCCGCTTTACAATAATCCAAAGGCAGCCATACTGGCACAGACACAAAAAAAATCCATACACCGGCATTCTGGGAAATATTCGGTATCCCAGGCTTACCGCCAAGCTCAGAGGATACAATACTTGTATGTTATGCCCTTCCGGTTCCCCGGTATACACCCCGGCCATCAGATCCTTGATCAGCACATCATCGTTCAAGTCATAATAATGATCATAACGCACGCTCACAAACAAGAACAATCCGATCAGCAAAACCGAAGCTAATATAAAATTCTCATATTTTCTGCAAAAAGCCTTACAATCCATAAAATTCCTTTACTTTGCCGCTGATATACCCTACCTCGTCTTCCGTCAGCTTATAGAACATAGGCAGACGCAGAATCCTTTCGCTCTCCCTCGTCGTATACTTATCCTCCCCGCTAAAACGGCCGAACTTCATCCCTGCTGGAGCCGTATGGAGGGGAACGTAATGAAATACCGCTAATATTTCATTCTTCCTCAGAAAATCAATCAGCGCCGTCCGCTCCTCCAGATCCTTTGTCTTGATATAGAACATATGCCCGTTATGGACGCATCCTTCCGGGACAAATGGAAGCTCGATTCTTCCCGCCTCTGCCAACGGCCTCAGCTGTTCATAATAGCTCTTCCACCTCGCCAGCCGGATATCGTTAATTTCATCCGCAATCTCTAACTGAGCATATAAATAAGCGGCGTTCATATCGCTGGGCAGATAAGAGGAGCCATAATTCATCCAGCGATACTTGTCCACCTGCCCACGGAAATATTTGCTCCTGTCAGTGCCCTTTTCCCTGAGGATCTCTGCCTTTTCCACATAACCCGCATCCCGTATGAGCAAAGCGCCGCCTTCTCCCATGCTGTAATTTTTTGTTTCATGGAAACTGAAGCAGCCGAAATCCCCGATCGTCCCCAGCGCCTTCCCTTTATAAGAAGCCATCATTCCCTGGGCCGCGTCTTCTACTACGAACAATCCATGTTTTTTCGCAATTTCCATAATCCTATCCATCTCGCAGCCCACGCCGGCATAATGCACCACCGCAATCGCCTTCGTCCTCTCGGTAATCGCCGCCTCGACCAGATTTTCATCTATATTCATCGTATCCGGGCGGATATCCACAAAAACAACCTTCGCCCCCCGCAACACGAAAGCATCCGCCGTAGAAACAAAGGTATAGGAAGGCATGATCACCTCATCCCCAGGGGCAATATCCGCCAACAAAGCGGCCATTTCCAAGGCATGGGTGCAAGACGTAGTCAAAAGGCATTTTGCTGTTTCCGTTTTTTCCTCTATCCACCGGCTGCATTTCAAAGTAAAAGAGCCATCCCCACAGATTTTTTCATTTTCCACCGCTTGCCTGATATACTCCATCTCTTTCCCCGCATAAGGGGGTACATTAAAATTAATCATGTGCTTCCTCCCATCTTAAAAGCTATTGCCTAAAGCAATCGATATATTTGATAACAACTATTTTCGTATATGCATGTATAATGATATTCCACTATATAATCCAGAATCAAATCCGTTTTCTCCCCTTCCACTATATCTCTCCCCGGCTCATTATGCAAGATAATATCAGGATTCCATTCCAATTCCTCCAAGGCTTTATCCAATGCTTCATAAGTATTGCTTGGAATTTCCGGCCATGTCGTAAAAATGGCAGAAGGCGTATCCAGAATATAGCTCAGGCCGGGCGCATCCCCCCAAAGCAGAATAGGGGCATCCCCCACGCCGTTCTTTTGGCAGAAATCGATCAACCCCGTCAGGCTTTCCGCATTTTCCTTCGTCGTATACATTCCCTTCAGCACCGGGCTATTATCCACCGTATACAGCCGTTTCTCCCCATAAATCCCGTCCCGGAATACGTAATTACAGCCAAATCCGATCCCCTGGACAAATGTCATAAAAAGGATCAGCGCGACAAACGCCTGCCATGGAAAATGAATGCTTCTCTTCCATGTTTTCTTCCCTATCAGCCAGCACATCCACAGAGTATATGGCGCAATAAGAAACATATTATTCATATTCTGGTACGTATAATTATTACTCCCAAGCGGCGTCACCAGCAGAATGACAAGCGCCGCCGCAGACAAAATCCGCTCCTGCCGCCCGCCGGAAACCAGTCCGCCCAGCCCTGCCGCGCAGCAGCCCAGCGTTAAAATAAGAAACAACATCATCCACTGGAACACGCAGCCCTCATTATAATAACGGAGGGAAAACATTCCCCTCCCCAGGTAAAAACGAAGCAAAACGAGAATTCCGCCGCAGTAAAGCAACCTTTTTGCCCTCTCGTGCCGACCTTTGCCAACCAAAAACAGCACAAAGCCCGCCGCCATGCACGGTATCATATAGGCCATCCACCGAACCCCTGCCCAATAAGCAGAAGCGATAGAAGATACCATGCCAGCCAGCGTATAATCCGAAGCCTCCCCGGTCATTCCGAACAAGCTTTCTATCATTCCCGCAAAAGCACCGCCCCCGTATTTCATCACGATAACAAGCAATATACTCCCCAACCCGGCCAGATAACCGGCCAAGCACAGCCCTGTCCATCTTGCCACCGCCGCCCCTTTCTCGCGTTTCAGCCAGCCTGCATACCAGACCACAACAATCAAAGCCGCCTCTGCCAGATTAGGGAAACGCACCATTACATTCAGCCCCAGGCAGATACCGGCAGGAAAAAACCAGATTTCCTTTTCCTCCAAAAGAGCCTTGCATAGGCAGACAGCGCCTGCTGCAAAGAAAAAATAAGTCAGATAATTATATAAAATCGTTGTCGGACACCAGCACAGGCTCAGCGCCGTCACCTCTCCCAAAAACACGATCAACGAAGGCATCCAGCGGGACAGGGCATAATAACAAACCAGCGCGATCGCCGATACAAGAAGCCCCGTATAAAAATTCATTCCAAGCAGCGTATTCCCCATTGGCAGTTTTAGCAAAAATGCTCCCGCCACATTGGCCAGGTAAGTAGCCAGCACCCAGGTCATATCCATTTCCCCCATAAACCGATAATACCCCAGGGAATACGTCGTGTCTGAAACATCTATCCCTTGATGGATGAGAAGCAGGGGATAGATCAGCAGCACCGCAGGAAATATAACCTTTTCCGCAATCCTTCTTCCCGTATGAAGTTTTCCTTCCACTGCTCTACTTACTCCCATTGCCGCAAACTCCTTTTACCGAAACTCCCCGTCCACTCCGCTTATCCATGCCGACAGCTTCCCTTTCCCTATATATCTGCCGATAAACTGGAAAATATTCAACCGTATTGCATCAACAAAGCTTCCCGCCGCATAAACCACAAGCACAGATACCAGCAGCCGAAGCACAAACCCTAAAACGCCGGACTGCGCCGCCGGCCCTATAAATTCCTCAATCCAGCCCACCCATTCATTCCTTATATCAATATGTTCATGGAACAAATACACGCCAAAAGTAAGGGGGGACAATTTACAGACCAGTTCCGAAACCCTGCCTTTCGGGATTTTCACATAGCGGAACGCCATGAACAGCCCTACCGCCCCAAGAAGGCAAAAAATAAAATTATAATGATAAGGAACCTCCATATAATAAGCAAACTGCCCTGTCTTCGCGTTCACCATGTACAGCCCCGTCCCCATGGCAAAAATCAGCAGACAACAGCCGACATACAGCCCCCATGCCCGTTTCGCATCCCGGACCAAAGGACATCCGTGCAGTCTGATATATGCCGCCAGGAGATACACGCACAGAAACCAGCCGAAATCATAGCCGAACCGGTCCATCACAAACCGCATGGGAACGACGCTTTTCAGCCCGCAAAACAAGAAAAGCAGCCCTCCTATCGTTATCTGCATCTGCTTTTTGCTCATTGCCTTCGCTGCAGCATTTAATACCGGCGTAAACAAATACAAATATATATAAGAAGCCGCAAACCAATAATGCTCCGACTGAAGCGGAAACAAATACTGCTGCAGCTTGTAAATGCCGCCTTCTCCGCCTCTTGCCGCCAAACCGGCTCCCATCATAATCAAAGGTATCATCACGGAATAAAAAAGTACCTGGCATACCAGCGCAAGGATTCTCCTTGCCCGGAATCCTGCCTCCACCAGAAAATATCCGCTGATCAGTACATATACATTTACGGCTACAATGCAAAAGGACTCTGCCAGCATTCCAAAAACCCTGCTGCTTCCTCCCTCTCCCCCCGCTGTAAGGAGCATTCCCGTATGGCTCAAATAGTGAAGAGTGACAACCATTAGCATCGCTATGATACGAAGCAGCTCGTAATTTGCCTGCCGCTCTCCCCGGCCTCGTTCTTTCCCCATATTCTCCTCAATTCTTCCCTTCATCCGGTTTCTTTTTAAATACGAAAAGCTTGCTGAATATATAATTAGAAATGATGACTACCACATTGCATACGAACTTGGCAATCATATGATGGATGCCCATCTGTTTTACCATGACAATCATAATAACCTGTTCCAGAATCCCCGTAGCGACCCTCGCCCCCACAAAAGCAAAAAACTCCTTCCAAACCCCCTTTTTATCCTTTACCTTGCTTTTAAAAACAAAAGTCCGGTTTGTCCAGTAAGCGAATAATACTGCCACAACCCATGCAAAAGCCGTGGCAATGGATACCAGCAGCGCCTGTTCATTATCCGCGCCCAGCACCCAGGCAGCCAGGGCATAAGCAGCCATGTTCACCAGGAATGCCAGCACCCCGAAAAACAAATAATTTACCGTTTCTTCATACTTCTTATATATGCTCCATACAAACTTTATCATTCCCTGTTTTTCCTTTCCAGCTTATCCAGCCGCTTTCAGCGCACCTTTGTCACTCTGCCCTCTTCCACCCGGTATACAATATCGCATTTCTCAATCGTCTGCAGCCTGTGGGCAATAATAATCAGCGTCTTACGCCCGTGCAAATGATTGATGGACTCCATAATCGCCGCTTCCGTATCGTTGTCCAGCGCCGAAGTCGCCTCGTCCAATACAAGTACTTCCGGGTCTTCGAACAAAGCCCTGGCTATGCCGATCCTCTGCCTCTGGCCGCCGGACAAGCGGATCCCCCGCTCTCCGATCCCCGTATCCAGCCCCTCGGGCAGCCCCCGCACAAACTCGTCCAGCTGGGCTTCCTTCAAGGCCATCCACACCTTCCCATCGTCAATATCTTCATCTGCGCAGCCGAAAGCAACGTTCTTCCTTATCGTAGAATCAATCATAAAAATGGTCTGGGGGATATAGCCGATGTTTTTCAGCCAGGATTCATAATGCTCCCTCACTTCCACGCCGTCCGCCAGTATTTCGCCGGACTGCAACCGCAAAAGCCCTAGCATGATATCTACCGCCGTCGTCTTCCCTGCCCCGGAGGTTCCAACAATCCCCACCGATTTTCCAACCGGTATCCGCATCGTCGCCTTATCAAAAATCAATACATCCGAATTCGGATATTTATAAGTAATCCCCTTTAAAAGAATCTCCTTCCTGACAGGAAGCTTCTCCACATCCTTTTTCTTCCGATAAGCTTCTTCATCATAATTCACGCTCTCATCCCTGATTTCTTCCTGCAGGTTATCCGTAACCCCCATAAAGAAAGGCTCGAAATAAGCGATAGAGGTTAAATAATTATTGATACGGTTCGCGCTCGGGATCAGCCTCATCGCCGCCACCGCCAACGTCGTCAGCTGCGGCATGATTTCCGTCACCGGCATCCCCTGGGCGATCCGAATCATCATATACAAGATCATCCCCGCGATAGCCACCGTCTCGATCAAAAGGCGTGGGGTGGCATTATAGAGATTATACCGCTGTACCGCGTTCACATATCCTGCCCCGCACTTGCAGTATTCATTGATAAAATAACTTTCTTTATTCGCCACCTTGATTTCCTTGATGCCCATCACCGACTGGTCGATCCATTTATACAGCCCGCTGTAAAAATCCTGGTTTTCCTCCCCTGCCTTACGCATAATCGGCTTTAAGATACATTTAATCACTACCAGTACCACAACCAGCAGCGCCGCCACCGTCCCGGTCATAACCACATCCATCGTCAGGCAGTAAACTGTCAGGAAAACAAATACAATCATCTCACTGACCAGCTGCAGCAAATTCAGAATCAGCCCATACATATTATTTACATCAGAAGTAATGCTCCTCTGAATCACGGAAGTATCCGCATTCAGATAATATTCGTACGGCCTTTGCATAAAATTAATCATCATTCGCCTGGATGTGGCGAACTGGTTGCTGTATACAAACTTAAACTGGAGCTTGTTCTGAAAAAAAAGATAAGCATTCTTTAACGCGAATACTGCCACAAGAGCTCCCATGATAAACATGGTGAATTCCCTCATATCTTCCATATGAAGCATATGATAGACTTGCGCCAGCGTCTTGCTGTTCTCCAATATATCAGGGTCCGTAATAATCCCCGCTGCCTGATAGACGAGTCCCACGCCCAGCAGTTCCAGCGCCGCGCCGATCAGCATGAAAAAAACGAGAAGGAGCATAGTCCTTTTCTGCTTTTTATCCAATAAAATATCCAGTTTCTTCAGAATTTTCTTCACGGATTTTTACCTCTGTTTATTTTCTTTGCCTTGTCCTGCCTCAGTTTGTTATAATTTTACTTGGCAAAATATTCTTATATTTTATCACAGGGGAAGCTAAGTTGGCAATGATAGTGGGAATATTTTTGGAACACCAAAATTGAAATTTTGAAAATATATCCAGCAGATCCTTCATCGTCCGATTTTTAAATTTATTTCATCGGACCTCTGCTTAAATTCATCTGTATAGCTGCAGTTTTCGTCATCAATCCTTTAAATAATACTGAATTTCAGCATTTTTATTTATATTTATATAATAAAACTTTTTCTTATTAAAAGATTTTATTTTCTCTTTTAACTTTGATAAATCCTCATCTTCCGAAGAACCGATTTTATTTAATAAACTATAATAATTAGTTTTATCATTAAAATATAAAATCTTTCGAACTTCCCCATTCTTCTCATTTACATAAATAACTATATCATCTATATCATACGCGCCGTCAATATTATTAACCCTGCAATTAAATGTCGAAGGATGTATATTAATATATAATGATGGATAATTATTCAAAATTAATTTTGAAAGGCTATTAAATTCGCGCGGTCCATAAAAACCGTTATAAACTAATAACGCAAGCTGAAAAGCAAAGCATAACAATAACGTTGCACAATAGATAACTTTTTTATTTTGCAATACTAAATTCATTGTATTTACAATAACTAAAACAAAAGCTGGAAAAATCCACATAACATATCTTGCGCAGTTTAACATTCCCGAATTAATGTGAACTGTAATGGAAAATAATAAAATTGTAAATAAAACAGAACCGCTTTGTATGAATAATTTCCATTCCTTTTTATAGACGCTGTATATGAATGATGCAATAAAAAGTAAAATCAAAAATATGGATATAGACGCTAAGCCTAAATTCAAATCAAATATATATGCTAAAAACCTAGTAAACAGTCCCTTTACAGTGGCAAGATTTGAACTGGGATAGAATACTCCAAAATAATGATAATTGATTAAAAATGGTATTAGAGAAGGAACATAGCAACAAATTAACTGAAACATATCAAGCACATTATTCTTCTGAAAAAGATTTCCTCTATTATTTTTCCAATACGACAATGCATAATCGATAAAAAGGAAGATGCCTGTTCCCATAGCTGTAGGATTCATTGTACTTGCTATGCTGATCAGCAGTGCTGATTTCTTATATTTATTTTCACTCCATAAAACCATAGACATAAGCATGAGAGAAAATAAGGTACACTCTGCGCTTATAAACCTATAATACAGCAGAATCGGGTTTGCCAATAATAATAATGTCCAAAGAGACGCGCTGAAAAAACCTGATTTTCTTTTGTATACCATAAAAAAATAATATAAGGCAAATATATTCAATATTACATTTGTTATTACAAATGCTTTCGATTGATTCAGTTGAAAAGCTTGCAATAAAAGCTTTATAGGAAGAGATAATAAAGCATAGAAAGGAAAGTAAAAAGACATCCAATTTTCTTCATCTATTTTTAGCAATTTTGATGTTCTTAAATCTTCGTATGTATATACATCTTTATATAAATCAGGAAAATCTTCACGGGCTTTATCAATATCCTCCTGGGTAATCACAATACCCCCCATACTGTATCGAAATTATCGGAAGAACATAACTATCCGGTTCTGAATATATATTTTCCTTTTTTACAACATATAAAATCATAAAAATTGTTAAAAAAATAAATAGAATACGAAATATTCTTTTTTCATTAATACGCTTTATTACCATAATATCCTCCCCTAAAATGCTTCCAAAATTTCCAAATACCTGACGCATAATATTCCAACCGACTTTCATCCCTTTGGAATATTTTACCTGTTTTGACAATACTAGACAGGACATATCCGTTGAACTTAACGCCTAAAGTCATGCGTCAGCTTTCCGATCAATATGATACAAAGAAAGTCCTTTTTCTTAAATATATATCACGTATTCCGTCCCTTTTCAATTTAAACTTTTAAACAAAGGAGTGTTTTTACATGATTAATTATAGCAGATTGCACGACATGAGGGCTTAAAAATAGGGAAACTCAAATTAATCAAAATGCCACGAAAAAGATATAAAGAAAAGCCTGCATCCAAACATGCTATTTCAAAATTATGTTTGGATGCAGGCTTGCCCATTCTTCTATTTAGATATTTCAGAGAACTGATTTCTATACCGATCGGCACCTAATATTTTATAATCGCATAAACGCCTGCGCCGCCCGTCGTCTCAAACGTAACGGTATCCGAAACATTGTCAAGATCTTTGCATACAGTATATGCACCGCCTTCACGTATGCATACTACAGCATATGTCTTGTCACCCTGCACAAAACTCTTGGGAATACCAAGCACGATCCTCACCGCTGGTCCATTGGAAGCCAAGAGCGTATACTTGCCGCCGCTCATTTTCCCCAGCTCTATATTCAACATAGGGCCAACTACCGCTTTCTGCTCTGTTGCTGCCGCATCAATCGATGCTTTTGCCAAATTACTCCTTTTCGGATCCAGATTATAAAATTTAGCATAAGGCTTCTCATGATCAGCCAATCCATAGCCTTTCACAATATCCGCCGTGCCTGTGGCAATAATAGAGCCGTTCACGCTGCTTGCAAAATAAACGCCTTCCGTTGTCGTTGTAATTCCTCCTACAACGCTTGTGGTAGGAATTTTCACAACTACGGGTTCATCCTTACTTGCCGATGAACCAGAAGAAGAACCCTTTCCCCCCTCTTCCCTATTGCCGCTTCCGCTATTATTATTACCGCCATTGTTGTTATTGTCGTTGCCATTGTTGTTATCGCCGCTATTATTGTCGTCGCCATTGTTGTTATCGCCGTTATTATTATCACCGCTGTTGTCGTCATCGCCGTTATTATTATCATCGCCGCCGTTGTTGTCGTCA
Source organism: uncultured Lachnospiraceae bacterium (assembly GCA_910585965.1). Classification (GTDB taxonomy): domain Bacteria; phylum Bacillota; class Clostridia; order Lachnospirales; family Lachnospiraceae; genus Kineothrix. The sequence continues at coordinate 101,894 of CAJUHH010000005.1, read as the reverse complement.
CCGTTATTATCGTCATCACCGCCCTGTCCATCTGCGGTTACTTCCAGCGTTACCGTTACATTTGCCCCGCCTGCTGTCACCGTAAGCGTGGTACTGCCGACCTTCTGTCCTGTTACTTTCCCGTCTGCCACTGTTGCCACCGACGGATCTGCCACTACCCATTCCGGATTGATTACTGTACACGAAGCCGGACTCACCCAATCTACGGAAGAGGACTGCGCAATAGTCGCTTTTACTTCAGGCAGATCGCTTGCGCTCCCCACCGCCGCCGTACAAGTAGCCGTTTCTACGGAAAGCGCCTGAATATTGGAATAATTCACTTCCACTGGAACTGTCTTAGCGCCGTCCACGCCCGTATTGCTTTCTGCATCGCTGACCCCCAATTCCATCGCCCAGTAATGAGTTCCGTTATAAACTACATGACCCATACCGATTGCCGTAAAGTTTCCTTCCAACATATTTCTCCTATGACCCTGGGTGGAATAGTTATCCTCAGCCGTATCTTCGCACCAGCCTTCAAACACAGCGGCTGCACTTGTATATCCCGCAGCAATGTTTTCCCCAAATGTCCATCCCGAATAACCCAGATCCTGGAATGCGGTGTCACAGCCTTCCCCGTTTGCTCTCGTATGACTGTAATACAGCGCAAGCTCTGCCGCCCTCTGCATAGCGACTTCCTCCAGTTTGGCATCATAAACCAGCGTCCCCAGCCCCGGCACCTCTACCCTATGGTTGCTCTCGTCATACTGCCATGCATCCGTGGTACGAAGCGTATTCACCATATCTTTAATGGTCCGCGCCTCTGCCTGACCGAACTCCAAATCCACCTGGACATTCACCGTATTTTCCGCCGCCGCAGTTTTCATGCCGCCAGCACTGAATGCGAGCGCGATCCCCAAAAGACATGCACCCACACTTTTTAATCTTTTCAATTTAACCATTCTTTTCCTCCTTGGCACCGCCGGACTACAAAACTCCAATATCTGCATCCACAGGCTCAGGTTCCTATAATCGCCCAGCATATATATTTATTTTTTTCATTTTATCACAATTATATTTTTTATACAATCTATTTTTGCTCAAAATTATGGACATTAATTTTCACAGGATATTTGTTATGCCTAATACCAATAATAAAAGAATTTTACAGCACCATCAAAAGCGTCCCGGCTCCGATCAGCACACAGCCAATCGCCGATTTTATTGTAAACTGCTCATGCAGAAACAAAAAGGCAAGCACTAAAGTAATGACAACGCTCAACTTATCGATCGGAACCACCTTCGATGCTTCCCCGATCTGCAAAGCCCTGTAATAACACAGCCATGATGCCCCCGTAGCCAATCCGGAAAGAATCAGGAATACCCAGCTTTTGCGGCTTATCGCAGAAATCCCGTTTCCGCTGCGCGTCAGAAAGACCATCCCCCATGCCATGATGACCACGACTACCGTTCTGATAGCTGTAGCGAGATTGGAATTCACGCCGTCAATTCCCACTTTTGCCAAAATTGATGTAAGAGCCGCAAAAACGGCAGATAATAATGCAAATACAGCCCACATTGATATGCACCCTCCTGCTTACAGTATATCCATTTATCCTTTTAAAGTCAAAGCAAATGCACCGTTCTGTTGGGGTACCAAATGAAAGTTCATAAAAAAACAGGAAAAGTGCCAATGAACCCTTGACACAAACCTGTTAAAAACTAAATTTGATATTTGGGGGAAAATCCCCTATAATAAAAACGGAATTGCGAATCGACCGCAGACGAATGGAGAAATGAAGAAACAAGATGCCTACAGAAAAAAGTATATTTCAAAAAGAATTGGAAAAACTTGCATCAAGACAGATTATCGCAGTCATAGGAATTGGATGTCTGTTCTTTTGCGTGGCTATTTTCGGCAATATGCTGATGGAGCAGAAAACAAGGCAGAATAGGCACTTGGATAATGTGACGAGAACATTCCTGGATGCCTGCGATTCCGTCTCATCTTTCCTTTGGGACGAAGAAAACGAAGAAGCTTTTTGCGATTGTATTCAGGGACTGGAGAAGGGAAACGGGCTTCAGTACCGAATTACCAAATATAATGTGGATGCCCTGGTGGAAATCGATCTGATTTTGGCCAATTCCCAAGGGCAGATTTTCTTTTCCAGCTTTTCCAAAGAAGATTTGAATCTGCACCGGCAGGAATTTAATCAGATTGCAGGTGTAAACACCAAAGCCCAGGGGGGACAGCTGTATCAGACGGTGTACTATTTTTCCGGGAAGACTTCGGAATATGTGCTCATTCATCCTCTTTACCGGGACGGCGTCTATCTAGGCTGCGTGGCGGCCTACTTAAAGGAAGAGGACTGGCATCAGCTGTTTCAGAAATACCAATACGATATCATTTTGACTGTCGGCAACGGGGATATCATCTACTGTTCCAACAACAGCTTTACTCTTGGCAATACTGTCAATAAGTACCAGCCCAAGAAAATGGAACATTACTGCCAGGTGAACGACAGCCGCTATCTTACGGGAAGGAGATATCTTCCCCAGCAGGATGTGTACCTTTACTCTTTTATCTACCAGCCCAAGAACGGAAGCTATATCTTCATCGGCGTGTTCATTATTCTGGGACTGGGGCTGGCCTGGATGGCTCTCTTTTTCCATTTGATCCAGAAAATGGCGGAGAAGACTTCCCAGTCCGTGCGGATGCTGGTGGAAGAGATTCGGCTGATTCGCAAGAAGGACACGGAGCATGTGATACAGATAGAGACCGGGGACGAGATTGAAGAGATTGCCCGTCAAATCAATATGATGGTGGAGAGCGTCAAGGAGCTGAATCAGAAAAATCTGGATTTGCTGGAAATCAACAACCGCATGGAGATTCAAAACCTCCAGGCTCAGATCAATCCTCATTTTATCTACAATACCTTGGACAATATCCGCTTTCTTATTGTCCAGAATGCGCAAAAGGCGGACGAAATCATCGGACGCTTTACCCGGATCCTGCGCTATAGCATCAATAATACGAAACAGACAACCTCCCTTCAGGAGGATATGGAGTATATTGAGGATTATCTGGTGATTCAGAAGACCCGTTTTGGGGAGCGTTTTCAGTACGAAGTGGATATAAATCCCTCCTGCAATCGGGTTCTCGTTCCTAAACTGCTTTTACAGCCTTTGATTGAGAACAGCCTGAAATATGGATTTCGCAAGAAGACATCCATTCATGTCTTTATCCGCGGCTGGGTCGAGGGAGATTATCTGGTTCTTCAGGTAGAGGACGATGGGCCGGGACAGCCCAAGTCAACTTTAAAGACTCTTATGGGAATTTTGCGTTCGGGAGAAATCAATACGATCCACAACGGTCTCCAGAATATTAACCGAAGGGTTATTCTGGAATACGGACATGACAGCGGCTTAAGCCTTGAGAGCCTGGAAGATTCAGGATTTACCGTGACCATCCGTCTGTGGATAAAAGCGGGAGGGTGAGTATGTACAACGTTCTTTTAGTTGAAGATGAAGAGATTATACGCAAAGGGATCCGCAATTCTATTCCCTGGGAAGAGTTTGGATGCCGGGTTATTGGGGAAGCGGGAAACGGGGAGGAAGGAAAGCAGCTGATTGAAGAGCTGCGGCCGGACATTGTCATTACGGATATCAATATGCCGCTGATGGACGGGCTTACCATGCTGGCACAGACGAAATTCCAGTATGATTATGCGGCGGTGATTCTCACGGGCTACTCGGAGTTTGAGTATGCCAGGGAAGCCATACGCAACGGGGTCTCCAGCTATGTGCTGAAGCCTCTTAACACCGAGGAGATGAAAGAAGCCCTGGAGCAGGCAGTTCTGGAATCCCAGAATATCTATTATCTGCGCCGGCGAAACGAGACGGCGGCGGAGCCGGGGAGCGTCTCCCTTCTGGAGCCGAAGAAGGAGATTCAGGATCCTCTGGCAGAACAAGTATTGGCCTATATAGGGGCGAATTACCGAAATAAGCTTACCCTTTCAGATCTGGAGCAGAACCTGCACTATTCGGAGCGGTATATCAGCCGGAGATTTCAGAAAGCCTTAGGCACTACCGTTATTGAGTACCTGAACCGCTACCGCCTGCAAAAAGCCCTGGGCCTTCTGAAGGAAGGAAAGGTACCCTTATCCGAGGTGGGCTGGGAATGCGGAATCGGGGAGTATAAATATTTTAACTATGTGTTCAAAAAATATATGGGCTGCTCTGTCAAAGAATACCAGGGCAGCAGAAACAAATGAGGAAAAATACCGGACAAAATTTGTTCGGTATTTTTTCCGTTTGTTCGGGAATTTGGGTATTAAAAGGGGAGAGAAAATTTTATGATAATGTTATCATCTTAATTCATCAGCGGCTCAGAAGGGCGGCTGTGAGACAAAAAAGGAGGAAATTATGATGAAAAAGAAAAGTTTGGCACTGTTATTGGCGGCTGCAATGGTAATGGGACTGGCAGGCTGCGGCCAAAAAGCCGAAGAGCCAGCGGCTCCTGCGGAAACCGAAGCTCCTGCGGAAAGCGCGGATAGCGGATCTGAGGCTGAGAATTCCGAGGCTGAGAATTCTGAAACACAACAGACCGGCGGCGAGCTGGTTGTATACTCCCCCAACTCCGAAGGACTGATCAATGCGACCATCCCGCTTTTTGAGGAAAAATACGGCATTACAGTCGAGGTGATTCAGGCGGGTACCGGCGAACTGGTAAAGAGAATTGAATCCGAGCAGAATGATCCTTACGCAGATGTTCTCTTCGGCGGATCCTGGTCCCAGATGTATGACAATGAGGGACTCTGGGAGCCCTACGTATCTGCCAACAACGACAGCGTAGTAGACGCTTATAAGAATGAGTGCGGCTTTATCACCAGCAACGTGCTGGACGGCAGCGTTCTGATCGTAAATACGGATCTTATCGGCGACATTGAAATCAACGGCTATGAGGATCTGCTGAATCCCGAACTCAAGGGCAAGATTGCGACCGCAGACCCGGCCAACTCTTCTTCCGCATTCGCACATCTGACCAATATGCTGCTGGCTATGGGCGGCTACGAGGATGAGGCTGCTTGGGAATATGTAGAAAAACTGTTTGAGAACGTGGATGGCAAGATCCTGGAGAGTTCTTCCGCTGTTTACAAGGGAGTTGCCGACGGCGAGTACGTAGTAGGACTTTCCTATGAAGATCCTTGCGCTCAGCTGGTAAAGGACGGAGCGCCTGTAAAAATCGTTTATATGGAAGAGGGTACGGTTTATCTTCCCGCATCTGCAACGATTATTAAGGGAGCCAGAAATATGGACAATGCGAAATTATTCATGGACTTCATCCTGAGCGAAGAAGTACAGAATATCTGGGGCAGCACCCTGACCAACCGTCCGGTTATGAAGGATGCGCAGACCAGCGATTACATGGTTCCTTTTTCTGAAATCACAGTAATCGAGGAGGACATTCCTTACGTAAGCACCCATAAGCAGGAGATCGTGGATCACTATACGGAGATCTTTACAGATCTGCAGAGCAAATAAGAAAAAACAGGTAAATCCTGAAAGCCAGCAAGGTTGTGGAGGATAATATGAGCAAAATTCTGATAAAAAATGCGGTAAAGAAATATGGCGACAACACCGTGATTCCTGATTTAAGCGCAGAGATAGAGGATGGAGAGTTATTTACCCTCCTGGGACCTTCTGGCTGCGGAAAGACAACATTGCTGCGGATGATTGCAGGGTTCAATTCCATTGAGGGGGGAGACATCTATTTTAATGATACCCGAATCAATGACATGGATCCCAGTAAGAGAAATATTGGCATGGTTTTCCAAAACTATGCCATATTTCCCAATCTTTCCGTAAGGAATAATGTTGCGTTTGGATTGAAAAACAGGAAAATTGAAAAAGAAAAAATAAAGACTGAGACAGACAAATATTTAAACCTGATGCAGATTATGGAGTATGCAGAGCGAATGCCCAGCCAGCTGTCCGGCGGGCAGCAGCAGCGTATCGCTTTGGCCAGGGCCCTTGTGATTACGCCTGACGTGCTTTTGATGGATGAACCCTTATCCAATCTGGATGCCAAGCTTCGAATGGAGATGCGCACAGTCATCCGCCATACCCAGAAGAGCGTGGGCATTACCACCGTGTACGTGACCCATGACCAGGAAGAGGCTATGGCTATCAGCGACCGGATTGCCGTTATGAAGGACGGTGTCATTCAGCATATCGGAAAGCCCAAGGATATTTACCAGAGGCCCAAGAATGTATTCGTAGCCACCTTTATCGGACGCACCAATATGGTTCCCGCAAGGATTGAGGGCGGCGAGCTGGTATTTTCCGATGGCTACCGGGAACAGATAGACATCCTTAAGAAGGCAGCGGATCAGGAAGTCCTCTGCTCCATCCGGCCGGAGGAATTTATTATCGGCAAGGAGAAAGGCGAAGGGATCCGGGGTACGGTGAAAGAGTTTGTGTACCTGGGTCTGAATACTCATTATTATATTGAGACGGATGCCGGGGAGACGGTGGAGATCATCGAGGAATCTTCGCTGGAAGAAGAGCTGAAGGAAGGGCAGTCCGTAGTTCTCAAAGTGAAGAAGGAAAAGATCAATGTGTTCAATCAGATGGGGGATCGGAACCTGGTAAGGAGCGAGGCGTATGAAAAACAATAATAAATTCCGTCTGGATATCTGGGGCTTTATCACGTTGTTTGTGATTCTCTTGTATGTGATGTTTCTGCTGTATCCCATGGGATATTTGATCCGTCAGTCCGTCTTTGACGGAGAAACCGGGCGGCTCACCATGGAGAACTTTGCAAAATTCTTTTCTAAAAGTTATTATTTTGACACGCTTTTTAATAGTTTTAAGATTTCCATCGCGGCAACCCTTCTGTCTCTTTTGATCGGAACGCCTTTGGCTTATCTTTTTGCAGTATACAAAATCCACGGGAAATCTTTTTTAAGCATCCTGATCGTAGTGGCATCTATGTCCGCGCCTTTTATCGGAGCTTATTCCTGGATCTTGCTTCTGGGGAGAAGCGGCGTGATCACTACGTTCTTTAAAAACTTGGGGATTGCTCTGCCAGATATTTACGGTTTTGGCGGGATTGTCCTGGTTATGACCCTGCAGCTGTTTCCCCTGGTGTTCCTCTATGCAAGGGGAGCCCTGAAAAATATTGACAATTCTCTGATTGAAGCAGCGGGAAACTTGGGATGTTCCGGCATAAAATGCTTTGTCAAAGTGGTTATCCCGCTGATTATGCCGACTCTTCTGGCGGCGGGCCTTCTGGTGTTTATGCGTTCCTTTGCCGATTTCGGAACGCCCATGCTTATCGGCGAAGGGTACCGAACCTTCCCTGTGGTGCTTTACAATGAATTTATCAACGAGGTAGGCGGAAACGACGGCTTTGCAGCGGCTATCGCCGTCATTGCCATTGTTATCACTACTGTGGTATTTCTTGTTCAAAAATACATATCCAACCGGAAGTCCTTCTCTTTAAACGCCCTGCATCCTATGGAAGAGCGGGAGGCCAAAGGGACAACCAAGTGGCTGGTGCATCTCTTTTCTTACCTGGTGATCGGAGTTGCTGTTCTGCCCCAGTGCTACATTATCTATACTTCCTTTAAGAATACAGAAGGAAAGATCTTTGTGGACGGCTATTCCCTGCAAAGCTATACCACGGCTTTCGGGAAACTGGGAAAGAGCATCCAGAACACGATTATTATTCCTTTGCTGGCTCTGGCCGTGATCATTCTGCTGGCTATCCTGATCGCTTATCTGGTGGTGCGCAGAAGGAACGCCCTGACCAACGTTACGGATATCCTGTCCATGATTCCCTATATCGTGCCGGGAACCGTATTGGGTATTGCTCTTCTCATAGGCTTTAACAAGCCGCCCCTCCTCATCAGCGGCACCATGTTGATTATGGTGGTGGCTCTGGTTATCCGAAGGCTCCCCTATACCATACGTTCTTCGGTGGCCATCCTGCAACAGATTCCTATGAGTATCGAGGAAGCGGCCATCTCTCTGGGAGCAACGAAGCTGAAAGCATTCTTCCGCATTACCGTTCCCATGATGCGGGCAGGAATCGTATCCGGCGCAATCCTTAGCTGGGTGACAATGATCAGCGAGCTGTCCACAGCCATCATCTTGTATACGGGACGGACGAAAACCCTGACCGTTGCCATTTATACGGAGGTTATCCGAGGGAATTACGGGACGGCGGCAGCCCTGTCCACGATCCTGACATTTTTGACGGTGGCTTCTTTGCTGCTGTTTAACAAGCTGAACGGAGGAAAGGATTTGAGTTTGTAAAAAGGATAGGGACGCTTTTATAGGGGCTATGAAACCGACTTTCATAGCTCCTTTTTATGCGCAGGCCCACACAAGGAAGTTTGCTGCGTCGCAGCATGCGGGCCGCGCGGCCTCAAATCATCTCATTCTGCCTGTGCTTCTCCGGCTCCTCGTACGCATCCATAAAGTCTTCCCCCAGATACACGATTTCCTCCGCAAACTGAATCGCGTGTACCACCGTAAAAACTGAGATCACCCTTCGGAATTTTAATCCCGGAATATAATTCAGCACCTCCATCGGGAATTTCCCGTCCAATACGATATATTCCGGGAAGACTTTCCGGTAATCCAATACATCCCTCGGATGAGGCTTGATCAAAACCACCGATTCCTTCCCGTCTATCTTCCCATATCTTTGAATGCAGTCTCTGAAAATGCGCTCCCTCACATCCAGTTCGCAAAGAGGCTCCGTCAGAAGCAGCACTTTGTCCTTTCCGCCCTTGTCAATTTTTTCCAGAATCTCATCCATATCTTCAATGAACAGGCGCACCAATATGTCCTTCCCTGCCCCGTCCAGCCCCTCTGTCAGTTCTTTTCTCGGTCTTTCTATATATTTCGGGCAAGGATAGGGCAGCACGGACAAATCATTCACTTCCATATCCAGGCAATATTTTGCCCATCCGTTCTGGATAAAAATCAGATTCCTGGCCGCCAGGAAGGCCTTCAGTCCAAAATGCCCCCGGTTGTCATACCGGGCGGTATCGTACGTAGCCAGACAGTCGAGCCCGTCTTCCAGCGCGTGGTAAGGAATCTTTTTATAACTCAAATAATAACCGATGGGATCGGAATCACAGAATACATAGACATCCTTATATTCCCCAAAATCCACCGGCACATAATCCTGCTGCGCCTTTCCCAGGAGCTTCGTATATTTCATCCTGGCCAGCATATTAAGGAGCAAATTGCCCCGGTTCTTGTGGTATTCCATCACCTCCGGGAAATTCACGTCCTCTTTTTCTTCAAACATATAAACTTCATCAAAAAGTCCGCATTTTAATGCCCTGCTTCTCAAATCGCCAAAATCATTGGACATGGTGCTGAGCACCAGATCCGCATTTTTCCGTTCTTCTGCCGGGAGATTCAGCTCCTTTAAGCATGCCACATAGACATGGTAATACGTATGGCACACATAGACTCTATTCTTCATATTCCACACAGATCCTCTCCAAAGCTTTCCTTCCGGCATCCATAGCCTCTTCCGGCGTCCGGCCTACCGTAATAATATGCCCCAGTCTGTCGTTGCTGGATTTCGTGCCGTCCGTGCTATCCCCCGCTTTTTTATAAAGAACGGCCTCCTCCACCCCGTCCATGCGCAGGATTTCCTCCCCTGCTTCCAGACGTTTCAGTTTCCCTTTCCCGCTCTGGATAAAATGTATCGCCGCCGCCCGCTGCCATTTTATGGATAAATCAGGTTCCCCCCCAGCCGCAAGCCTTACCGATGCATCCACCAGATCCACTCCTGTAGACAGCGGCACCAGCCTGGAAGTAATAAAATCCCCTCCCAGTCTTGCCGCGATTTCCACCACCTTGGGTCCTTGCTCCGTCACTTTTATTTCCGTATGGGAGGGGCCGTTCTGCAGCCGGATCGCCCGGACCGCCTGCAAAGCTACTTCCCGTATTCGTTCCTGTGTCCCCTGATCCAACCGGCTTGGCTCGCTATGGGCAATTTCCACAAAATAAGGCGGCGGCGTAATATATTTGTCAGTAATGGCAATAATGGTCGTTTTCCCATTGACCGTCATTGCCTCTACGCTTACCTCTGCCCCGGACATAAATTCCTCCGTCATAACAATGCCATTTCTGGAATTGCCTTTGCTGTATGCATATATCCGGTGCAATTCCTCTTCTGTTTTCCCTCTGCCGTCCAGCAAAACCACGCCCCGGCTCCCCGCATTATCCGACGGCTTCACGATACAGCGCCCGCTAAACGCCTTTACCGCTTCCTGGAACTCCTCCCAGCTCTCAACCGCATAGTAAGAAGGAATCGGCACATGGTTTTCTTCCAGCCGCTTCCTCATATGACTTTTTATTGTTGCGCACAGAGAGTCCTCATAGGCCAGATCCGGTTTCTTGCCCAGTTTTTCATTGACATAGGCGGCCGTCCTCACCGGTCCGTCGCTGGTGGAGGTGATTACGACATCGGGGCGATAAGCCAATGCTTGGCGGTATACCTCTTCCATATCGAGCGTGCTGACCACCAGCTTTACATCCGCCAGCGCAAAACCCACCGCATTTTCATCATAATCCACGAGAATAATCTCATATCCCAGTTTTTTCGCCGCATGAATCGCCGGAACCTGGAGCGCGCTCCCGCCTAGAATCATCATTTTCTTTCCCATTCGTTCCTTCCTCCCTGCCCCGAAATCTTTTCCCATTCAACACTTCCCTTATCTATCCAATGTATTTCCAGTCCAAAGGCGTTCCCTTCGCAATGTCAGCCCTGGCTTTTTTCCCGATGACCTCGTCATAATACATCGTATGCAGGCCGAACGCCGGACGGATAGAACGGATATTTTCCTCTGTAAACGCCTCTCCTGCCCTGATATCCTTTACCACGAAAAGAGAGCGCCCGTCTTCCCTGCTCTTTTTCTGTTTCTCCGTCAGTTCATATGTCACCCGCCCCAAAGCCTTTTCCACGATACGTATCTCTTCCGCCATTTTCCGGAATTCCTCCGGTTCCATCGAAAATGCGGCATCGGGCCCTCCGTCCGAACGGGATAAGGTAAGATGTTTTTCCACCATTTTCGCTCCCAGGGCAACGCTTGCCACTGCCACCGCCGTACCCATGCTATGGTCGGACAGCCCGGCCAGACAGTCGAATGTCTCTGCCATATGGGGAATGACTTTTAAATTCATATCTTCGTAAGGGGAAGGATAGGTGGATGTGCATTTCAGCAAAATCACCTGCTCATTCCCTTCTTCTTTGCAGACAGCCAAAGCCCTTTCGATATCTTCCAGATAGGCGATCCCGGTGGCAAAAATAACTGGCTTCCCGACCCTTGCAATTCTCCGTATCAGCGGAATATCATTAATCTCAAAAGAGGCCACCTTATAGGCCGGCATATCCATCTCCCGCATAAAGTCCACCGCCGTAGCGTCAAAGGGCGAAGAAAAGCATTCCATTCCAAGCCCGTTTGCAAGCTCCTTCAGCTTCGGCTGCCATTCCCAGGGGGTATAGGCTTCCTCATATAATTTATGGAGGGTCGTCCCGTCCCAGATCGTTCCCTGCGTGATCTGGAAATAATCGTTGTCACAATCCAGTGTAATCGTATCCGGCGTATAGGTCTGCAGTTTGACTGCATCCGCGCCGGCCTCCTTCGCCGCCCTTATAATCGCCTCGGCTCTGCCATAATCCTGCAAGTGGTTCGCCGATACCTCTGCTACAAGAAATGTCCTTTCCCCTTCTCCTACATAACGACTGCCTATCTTTATCTTCTTTTCCATAACCCCTCCCCCATCATCCGATACTTTATCTCCGCCAGTTTCCAATCCGTCATATGGTCGATATCCTGCACCTCCGTTTCCGGCACAGGAAAAGGAACATAACCGTCCTCCAGGTCCCCTCGGCAGGCGCGGTATTTTTTTACATCATAAAAATAAAACTGCCCGCAGTCATGATACATCGGCTCCAGATCCTGGGAACGCTTCATCGCATTTTCCGGCTGGCAATATGCCAGCCTGCCGTTTCTGACTGCCATTCCCCGCTGGGGAGGAAAGGAAAAGCGAACCACCGGCATTACCCCGGAAGCCCCTTCTTCCACCAGCAGCTGAAACGCGGCCTTTAATTTTTCCTCCGTCACAAAAGGAGCAGTCGGATAAATACACGCCATATAGGCAAAAATCCTTCCTCGCTTCTCATACTCCTCCAATACTTCCAGCAAAACGTCATCGGTCGTCGCGTAATCGTTGGCCGTCGCTTCGCTCCTCATAAAAGGGACGCTTGCCCCCGCTTGCCTGGATATCTTCGCGATCTCCTCATCATCCGTGGATACCATCACTTCCTCAAACAGGCCGGAAGCCAATGCCGCCTCTATGGAATAACAGATAATGGGCTTCCCCAGAAACTCCTTCTTATTCTTCCCCGGTATTCTCTTGCTCCCTCCCCTGGCGGTAATAATCGCAACCGCATTCTTCCCGTTTCCCACGCTCCGCTTCCTCCTGTTATCCTTTCTATACCACCCACAACACCACTTACCATACAGTTCACAAAGCAAACTGTGTTGAGATCCGCTCCGCCCCGCACCCGTCCGTCACACGGCCAAGGGCTTCTTCCATTCTCTCCCTCAATGCCCGATCTTCCATCAGCGTCTTCAATCCTGCCAAAACCCGTTCCAGGCAGTCTTCCCTGTCCTTCCTGATATCCCCTGCAAACAGCATCCTCTCTTCCCGTCCAAAAAACTCGCTGTCATATTGCTGGTTATCCGCACAGACAAAAAATACCGTGGGAACCCGCATCGCGCATAGTTCAAAAAGCATCGTTCCGGCCGCTGAAACAGCCATATCGCACCGTCCCATCAATTCCGCCATATTACTTACATGGTCATGTAATATAATATTCCTGTTTTTTGCAGCCAGCTCTTCCAGCCCTTCTTTATTCGGATGGAACCGGCCTACCACTACATGGAATATCGTTTTCCGCAAAACCGCTTCCCCTTCCAGTCCAAGAAGGATGCCATACAGCGCGTCACAGACATCCCCGCCGCCGGAGCTTAACAGCACTTCATACTTTTTCCGGGAAAGCGGCTCCCCTTCTTCCGCTTCCTTCCGTGCCAGTTCATGGATCCTCTGGCATTTCTTCCGATATTCCTCTTGGAATTCTTCCCGGAGAGGCACATATTCCGTGCCGAGCAGAAGTTTTGCCTTCCCCCGGTAGGCTTCCTCATAAGGGAACCGCACATGGTAGGCATTATAGTTGATAACAACATCCACCGGGTATACATCTGCAAAACAGTCATCTATATAAATGATTTTACACAAGTCCCTGATTTTGTCAAAGTAATTCCTTGTCACATAATAGGAGTCCACCAACAGATTACCGCAGCCCGCCCCTGCCAACTCTTCCCTCAGCCTGTCCGTTTCCCCCTCCATGTCTTTCCATGATGTTCCTAGGCATCGGTATTCCATCCCCGCCTGTTCCAGCAGTCCGCCGCCATAATGGTCGGCCGTGAAAAAAAGGACTTTCTGCCCCAGTTTCCGCAGCTGCTTCGCGATTGTCATGCAGCGCATGATATGCCCCATGCCGACCTCTTCGTTCGCATCCACCCGAATGCCCGTCACCTGCCCTGCTCCTTTTCTTTCTTTCCCGTCCTTTTTGCAAAAACAGTACTCTTCCAGAACCGCCGCCACACGCTCCATTTCTTCCCTGCCATACCTCTGGTCTATAGGCAGAGCCAGCATATGTTCGTAAATATATCCCTCTTCTTTTGACAGGCTGCTTCCGTTTGCCTCGCCTACCGGCCACAACACCGGCGCATAAATATCATGGGATTTCAAAAACCTTTGCAATTCCTCCCGCTCCCTGGCATAAACTGCCAGATATAAGGGCGCCGCCCCGTCCGTTTCCGGCAGAATCGGCCAAAACTGGGGGGGATTTTTGATCCTTTTATATAAATAACAATAATTTTTCTTCCTCTGTTCCCGGCATGCCTCCTCATCAATCCCGGCCAGCATTTCCAAAGCCTCACGGGACATTTTCCCTGCTCCCTCGTGGCAGTCCAGCCACTCTTCCATTTCCCGGTTTTTTCTTAAAAACCGTTCTTTCATGCCCGCTTTTTCTTCTGCCTTCCCTTCTCCATGCAGATAATTCCATTTCTCTGTCAAAAATCCCAGCCTTTTTTGCGTAAATTCATCCGCTGAAACCATCCCCTTCCGGCAAATGCTTTCATCCGCTGCCACAAAACCGCCGTCCGGAATCGGATACCACTTCCGCAGACTTCCTACCACATAATCCGCCTCCGCCCCGGCGCTTTCCAGATAGTAAGACTGGGTGACATCCTCCATGATGCAGATTCCTTCTTTTTTCCACGTTTTCAACAAAGACCGCATCGGCTTCCATGTATCCACGCCGTAATAAGCATGAATAAAAAGCAGACCCGGCCTTTCCAGCTCGACCAGGCGGCGCAGTTCTTCCTCGTCCGCCTCCAGATTTTTATTCAAATGGTAAAAGCGAATCTCCCATCCTTCCCACTGAAAGGGAAAAAAAACGGTATCGCACATATATGCCGGCAAAAGGCATTTTTTCACGATACCGGATCTGTTCTGCACCAGACTGCGCAGGGCAAGCGCTATGGCCGACCTGCCCGACATGGTAAATACCATATTTCTTTTCCCATATTTCTCAATTTCCTTTAAAGAAAAAGGCTTTTCCGGCATACCCGTTTTGGATGGAACCTTTGCCGGATCGATTTCGTAAATGCTCCCAATCTCCATATTCAGCCTTTCGCCTCCCGTTTTTTTCTCCATCCCCTATATGCCCAAAGCAGCTTATAATACAGCATAAAAAAGAGCGTGGACCTCTGCTGCATCCGAATCAGTTTCTTTTCCTCCTCATGGGTTCTCTCCCGGTAGTAAGAATTGTTCTGGAAATCCGGGAAAGTCCGCTTCATTTCCTTTCCCATCTCCTTCACAAACCCATATCTTGTCTTATTCACGCCAGCCATATAAGTAAACAGCGTATTGACATAAAACAGCAGCGTAAAACTGTACTCCAGTTCCTTTTCAAACTCCTTATAATAGCCGTGCCTTTTCGCTTCCTCCAGCATCAGCCGCCCCGCCTCCATACGGTCCTCGCATCTTTTGGGCGAAATCGTATGTACGGTGGAAGTATCATGCTGGTAATAATAATACATCGGCTCTTCGATATATTCGAAATGCTTTGCCAGCACAAGGTAGGAATTCCCCAAGGCATTGTCTTCATAAAAAATATCCTCCGGGAACCAGAGGCCGTTTTCCAAAATCATGGAGCGGTGGAAAATCTTCACTACCAAGCTGCCCCCGTCCAAAATCAAGCTGGCTCTTTTCTCCCTGTCCAAGACCCCGCTCTGGCTCCGTTTATTATTCGGGACGATCTGCCCTGTTTCCATGGAATGCCGGTCCGTCAGACAATAATCGCAGCCCGCCAGATCCGCGCCGGTGCTTTCCGCCCTTTCAATCAGCCGCTCATACATATCGCTTGTAATCCAGTCGTCGCTGTCGATAAATCCGATCCAGTCGCCTTTCGCCATCCGAAGCCCGATATTTTTCGCCCCGCCCTGGTGCCTGTTCACTTCCGAATGCACCGCATGGAATTTTCCCGGGAAACGCATCTCATAACGCCTCAATATCTCAAAAGAAGAATCCGTGGAACAATCGTCCACCGCAATAATTTCGTAATCTTCCACCGTCTGATTGACGAGGGAATCAAGGCAATATTCCAGTTTTCCATCTGCCGCCATATTATAAACAGGCACAATGATACTAAGCTTCATAATATTTTGCAATCCTTGTCACCGCCCTGACCACATCCTCCACATCCTGGTCCGTCATGGCATAATAAAGGGGAAGGCTGATGATTTCCTCATACAGCTTTTCCGCCTTCGGGCAGATTCCTTTCTGATAACCTAATTTCTGATAATAGGGAAAATAATAAGTGGGGATATAATGCACGTTGCAGCATATATTTTCCGCCGCCAGCGCGTCAAAAAATTCTTTTCTTCCTATACGGAGTTTTTCCGGCACAAGGCGCAGGATATACAAATGCCTCGTGGTATCCGACTCCGGGATTTCCTTCTGCACCGCGATCTGCGGCAGCCTGGAAAAGGCTTCGTTATACCGCTCCACAATTTCCTTGCGCCTCCTGGAAAAAAGCGGCAGCTTATCCAGCTGGCTGATGATCAGAGCTGCCTGCATATCCGTCATCCGATAATTATATCCGAGGTCGATCTGCTCATAATACCAACCTCCCTCCGGCTCATATTCCATCAGATCCTCATTCCTTGTAATACCATGGGATCTGTATAACAGCAATTTTTGATAATATTCCTCGCTGTCCGTCAAAACAGCGCCTCCTTCGCCGCCGGTCACGGTCTTCACCGGATGGAAGCTGAACGTGGTCATATCCGCGATCGATCCGTTCGGTTTCCCTTTATATTTCGTCCCGATCACATGGGCGCCATCTTCGATCAGCACAAGCCCCTTTTCCCGGCAGAGCGACAGCAGTTCATCCAACTGCACCGACTGGCCGGTAAAATCCACCGCCACCACGGCCTTTGTCTTTTCGCTGACCCTTTCCGCCACCGACGCAGGATCTATATTATAAGTATCTTTACGGATATCCGCAAATACCGGCCTTCCACCGCAGTACAAGGCGCAGTTCGCCGATGCCGCAAACGTAACCGGCGTTGTCACCACCTCGTCCCCCGGCCCTATTCCGGCCGCCATACAAGCCATATGCAGAGCCGCCGTCCCGTTGCTGCATACCACCGCATACTTTGCCCCCGTCACTTCGCATAACTTCTTTTCCAATTCCCCGATCTTCGGCCCGCAAGTCAGATAATCGCTCTTCAGCACATCCACGACCGCCTGGATATCTGCCTCATCAATATACTGATGCCCATAAAATAACTTCGTATCCCTTACTGGTTTTCCACCGCAGACTGCCGGTTTTTCCTTTTCCATATCCGTATGCCTTCTTCCTGTTCCGTATCTGTTTTTCCAATCGCCGGCTTCGCGGCAATCCTTTCTGTCTATTTCTCCAGATCCACCGTCTCTAGCAGTTTTCTGATCTCTTCCACCGACAGCCACTGGGCATTGTTGTCCGAACTGTAAGAAAAGCCTTCTTTTACTTTCTTCCCGCTCAAATCCGGCTGCTGCTTATTGTTCCACACCATCTGCGGATATACGATAAAATGCTTGTCATATTCGTAAGTTGTCAAAGAATCTTCCGTAGTAATCATGATCTCATGGAGCTTCTCCCCCGGACGGATTCCCACCTCCGGCATCGTGCAGTCCGGCATCATCGCTTTCGCCAGATCAGTGATCTTAAAAGAAGGGATTTTGCTGATAAAAGTTTCCCCTCCCGTAGCCTCTTCCAGCGCTTTGATCACCAGTTCCACGCCCTGCGTCAGGCTGATCCAGAACCGGGTCATCCGATAATCCGTAATCGGCAGCTCAGTTCCGCCATTTTTTATAATATTATGGAAAAACGGAATGACCGAACCCCGGCTTCCCGCCACATTCCCATATCTGACAATGGAAAAATTAATGTCCTTCGTACCCGTATACGCATTCGCCGCCACAAACAGCTTGTCCGACACAAGTTTTGTTCCTCCGTAAAGGTTCACCGGGTTGACCGCTTTATCGGTGGACAGCGCCACTACCTTCTTCACATTGGAATCCAGCGCGGCATCGATCACATTCTGCGCCCCATGGATATTGGTCTTGATCGCTTCGTTCGGATTGTATTCACAGGCAGGAACCTGTTTCAGCGCCGCCGCATGCACCACATAATCCACGCCTTCCAGCGCCCGCTTCATCCTCTCCTTATCCCGCACGTCGCCGATAAAGAAACGAAGCCTGCTTTCATATTCCTTAAATTCATTGGCCATAATAAACTGTTTGAATTCATCCCTGGAATAAATGATGATCTTCTTCGGTTCGTAATTTTTCAATACATATTTTGTGAAACATTTTCCAAAAGAACCTGTTCCACCGGTAATTAAAATCGTTTTATTATTTAACATTGATTTTCCTCCAATATTGATTTTCCTTCCGTTTTCCACTTCCTGCCAAATCCGCATCCTCACCGCACAGTATACCACAAGCTTGCCTAAAAAACCATATTTTATTCTATCATTCTACGGAAATCAATTTTTGCAGAGGGCATGGAAGGAATTTAAGTCGTCCTTTTTCTTCTGTGGAAGAATTAATGGAGGATTTAAATGCTGAAGATTAAAGAACAGGAACACATAGCGGTTTATTCTAGACCACCAAAAGATTACACTCCCATACAGACCTATTACTCCATCTCATATACGCTCCACAATCCCCTTTTTGCAACCAGCTTCCTGCTTTCCAGCCCGGGATTGCTCTCCTGGATCCTATCTAAGTTTTTCTCCTGCGTCTCGTAATCTGCCGCATAAACAATCACTTTATCACTGCCGCAGATGATTTCATCCGTAATTTTCTCCGCATTCCCCTGGCTGGCAAAATACACTCTGTCATATTGCATCAACTCCTGGGAACACCACCAGACATGGTACGGCGTTGCATCGTTATAGAAAACGATCACCGGCGTATGCTCGTTCTCCCTCGCATAAGCTACATCTGCCCGTTCCTCTTCATAAAGGAAAATCACCTTCCCCGATGCCAGTCCATAAATATTTCCCAAAAGAAACAACGCAAAGAAAAAAACTGCCCCTCCTTTTCCGACTCCGGCAAAGTCCCTTCCTCCTTTCCTTCCTAATAGGAACACCGCCCTGTTCCAAAGCTCATACACAGCCGCCATCACCAGGAACAACAGAATGCCATAAATGGGATGCTGATAGCGGTTGGAAGTTTCATACAATAAAAGCGCTGTTTTCGATACCGTAAAAAAATAACCGGCTGCCGCAAACAACAGCAGGAAATAGGGAACCGCTTCCACATGAGATTCCCCTCCCGCATCTTCCATCTTCACTTTTCCCGCTGCCTTTTTCCGTCCCGCAGCAACCGTGCATGCCAAAACGACAAGCAGGAGCAGCCAGAACCACAAAAAACCGTTAAACAAATATCCGTTTACCAATTCGGAAAAAAAATCCAGCCTTCCCCAGGTATTCGCGGCGTCCAGGAATTCGGAAACCGCCCCCGTCCCCCGGTATCCTCTGAAAATATGGGAAAGACAGGCAGGATAGCTGGCCACAGCCAGCAACAAAGAAGCCGCGCAAGCCGCCCCATAAAGGATACAGCCCTTCAGCTTCCTGTTTTTCCATAGATTCCAGAAGCAGAACCCGGCCCCTATAAAGACCAGGAAAATAATATAATAATACTGGGTCAGAAAACCGAGGTAATTCACTATCATCAGCGGAAGCAAAAATGATTTTTTGTTTCCTCCGTTCTCCAGCACCGCCCTCACATGGAGGCAGGCGCAAAGCAGCACAAACACTGCCAGCCACTCATACATGCGGATAAACATCACGCCGGAAACAGCGGCCGCATTACATCCATATACCGCCGCAACCGCAAAAGCCAGCTTTTTATTTCTTCCCCCAGCCATAAAAGCCAGCCAAGAGAGCAGTCCAAAATGGATGGAAAACGCGGCAATATTCACCCCAATGCCCAGCCACTTGCTGAATACGCCGGGAAAGAAAGAACAGGCTGTATGCAGAAAGAAATAGAAAAGGGGCGGATGTACATCCCATGACTGCACCGTAGCTACTAGGCCATAGCGGAAGCCTTCCCCTTCCAGCACAACAAACTCATTCCGAAGAACATCCCTCTCCACCCACTCCCTGTCCGGCTCGAATAACCCCGCAGTACGGTTGGTGGAATAATAAGAGTAATATTCGTCCTCGTGAAATCCCGCTTTTCGGTTTCCAAAATACACAAGCAACAATATCTGTAAACACAATAAACCAAGAAAAGCGGCCACCCAAAGCCGCTCTTTCTGAAACGCACCGTTTTTCATCTTCCTCTTTCCCGCCATTTGTCATCCATTCCTTATTTTTTGGTGCAAAGTTTCTTTCCACACTACTGTCCAACCATGCACCCGCCGCACCGTCTTCGGGGCAGCCGTCAGCAGCAGCAGATATCCTTTATTTTTCAAGCTCAAAAAAGGATTCTGTATCGTATCCCTTATATGTCTTCTCAAATATTTTTTCACCGACTGGTAAAAATCATCCTCTTTTTGCATTTTTTCCACCGGGATATGGAGCATATAATCCAGCCTCTGGTAAAGCCCGAAACGGACCGCTTCCCGACGCAGCGCAGGGTACCTTTCCTCCACAACCCGTTCCGCCATATCCGCATTATCTACGATATCCATAAAAACGCGGGAAAATTCCTTCTTCGATTTTTTTCTCGTGTTACTTCCCGTGCGGTAAAACACATGGTAATCCTGCTCCGGCAGAATCGCGATTTTATCGACCTCCCCAAGCATCTCCACCAGCAAATGAAAATCTTCGTTCAGCACTCCCTCTGGAAACCGATGTTTTTCGAACAATTTCCTGTCCGTCAGTTTCGTACAATAAGAACAATCACCCCTGTGAAGCAGCAATTCCCGCATAAAATTTTCCCCGCTGCATAAATAGGCCTCCTTTGGCGGTTCACAGACATCGGGAAGGCGGTTCCCGGATTCATCGATCTCATCCCGGGATATCTGAGCAATCGAAACCCCTGTTTCGCCGATACATTTCATCAGCCGTTCATACATTTCCGGCTCAATATAATCATCGCTGTCCACAAACCCCAGATACTTCCCGGATGCCTCGCCGATCCCCATATTTCTCGCAGAAGAAGACCCTCCGTTCGGCTTATGGAAAATTCGGATTCTCTCATCCTCTTTGGCCAGCTCGTCCACCAGTTTTTCCGTTCCATCATCGGAACCGTCATCCACCAGCAAGATCTCCAAGTTGGAATACGTTTGTCTGCAAACAGACTCCACACATCTTCTGAGACAGTCCTGAATATTATAGATCGGCACGATGACGCTGATTAAATCCTGCATGCTTCCACCTTTCCTCTGTTTTTCTTTACACATGGAAAAACTCTATCATTTCATTCAGCGTAGCGGCCTGTGCAGAAAGCTCTTCACTGGAAGCGGCGCTTTCTTCCGACATCGCCGAATTGTCATTCACCACATTGGATATCTGATCCAATCCTTTTTCCACCTCTGCCAGGCTGTCCTTCTGGCGATCCGCAATTGATGACAATTCGTTAATCGAATTGGTCAAATGCACAACGCCCTCCACCGATTCCGACAGCCGGTCAGCCGCGTTGCCGACCAAGTCCATTCCCCTCTTCACGGCATTAATCGAATTCTGGATCAATTCTGTAGATTTTTGTACTGCCAAAACACTTTCCCTGGAAAGATTTCCCACTTCATTGGCCACCACTGCAAAACCTTTTCCCATCTCGCCCGCTCTTGCCGCTTCAATCGATGCATTCAGAGAAAGCAGATTTGTTTGGTCTGCGATTTCTTCAATATTAGCAATAATTGCGCTAATTGCATTCGAGCATTCGTTGATCTCCTCCATGGCGTTTACCAACTGCCGCATTTCCTGATTGCTGTGTTCAATATTATTTTTTACATCGTCCGCATCCTCTGCCGCATTCTTTGCATATTCCGCATTTTCACGCACCTGGCCGGATATATCCGTAATCGTAGCCAGCAATTCTTCTACCGCTGCCGCCTGATTGACGGCACCTTCCGCAAGCGCCTGAGCCGCCTGGGCTATCTGCCCTGCCCCTCCTGTCACCTGAGTTGCCGTGGTGTCGATTCCTTCTATGGTTTCGGCCAGTTTACTGGAAAGATTTTCAAGCCCCTCCTTTATTTTGCCGAATTCCCCCGCATAATCCTGTTTCAAGACATAGTGCAGATTCCCGTTTCCGATCTCACCCAATATTTCCGCAATCTCATCAATATATTTTATGTAATTTTTCAAGCGCACTACCGTTTTTTCAATCGATTCGGCCACCCCGCCAATTTCATCGTTGGAAGAAACCTTCACTTCTACATCCAATTCCCCCTTGGAAATCTTATCTGCCACGCCATGCAGTTCCTGTATCGGCCGTACGATCCCTGTCGCAATCTGTATAATCAATACACAAAGAACGGCAATAATAATGGCAAACAGCAAAACGCTGCTCCCCGCTAATTGATAGAAAGGCAAATTATATTCCAGGCTTGGCATGCCGCTCAACACGACCCACTGGCTTTCCCCTGCCTGTGTCATATAACCGTAATTCTTCGTTCCCATATATCGATATTGATATGCTCCGTATTGCCCGTCCGCAAATCCTTTCTTTACCTCTTCCGCAATATCCAAATCCTGAAGGGAAGCATGCAGTGCCGCCTGGTCGTCCGCATGCATAATCGTGCCGTCCTTCGTCAGCAGAAGCAGGAAACCGGTATCTCCAAGCTTCTGTTCCTCCATCATATCCGTCACCGCGTTCAGGGAAAGATCCAGCGCCGCCACGCCTGTCATTTCTCCAGACGCATTGAATACCGGTGAAACGATGCTGGCCACCATCTCGCCCGTGGAACTGTTTTCATAAGGTTCTGTTACAATCGTTGTTTTCGCTTCCAGCACCTGGCCATACCAGCTTCTTGATGTAATATCCCATTCGCCGATCTCGCTGACATATCCGCTGTCTTCGATGCACTGGCTGGAATCCACATCTGCCGCCCACATCACCAATATATTCTTTGCATCCGTTCCGTGCATGTTTGCCATCGTCGCCATCACCGAGTCGTACTGAGGCGCTTCCGCGATCTTTTCCCCCGGCTCCAGCCCTTCAAACAAATCCACAAGCTCCTGATTAGCCCCCAGCTGTTTCCCCACTTCCATATATTTCGTAAAATACTCGCTGATCTGACAAGAGGCATTCAATGAACTGTCCTTAATATTCTGATTATTTAGCTGCTGTATCTGTCTGCCCGCCATAACCGAAATCAAAATGCCCGCTATAATAAGCCCCACTACCGTGGGCGTAATCGTGCGTACCAGCATTTTCTTCTTGATCGATTCCCTTGCTCCGACGTCTTTTTTCTTCGTTCCTTTTCCCATACTTCTTCCTCCCTCTTGTCCCCCAGCCCGCCTACGGATTTGGGATTCCCAAAACCGTCTTCCTATCTGTACAGTATAGCGTATCCTTATCACGCAGTCAATTATTTACACGGACTCAAAGGCCCCTCCTGTGCCGGAAGAATCCTGCCGCTTTCCATCCATTCACGGCAAAACCGAATCAGTTCTTCCGCCGCATGCTCCGCGTTCCACATGCCTGTGATCGTTTCATAAGCCGCTTCTCCTAATTTTTCCATCCGCCCCTTATCGGATACCAGCCCCTTCACCAGCCCGGCAAATTCTTCATAAGAATCCTTATGGTAAATCAACCCATTTTTTCCGTTCTCAATCAAAAAAGGAACCGCCCCTGCCTCTCCGCTGGCAACCACGGCACACCCGCTGTTCATGGCCTCGTTCACGACAGCCCCCCATCCTTCCAGGCGATTGCTGGTAAACAAGTGGATATGGCATTTTTCCATGATATGCCGCACTTTTCCCGGTTCCGTATATCCATAAAAGGAAAAGCGCTCCTCCAGCCCCTTTTTCCTGACCTGCCCTTTGATTTCTGCTTCCAGCTCCCCGCCTCCTGCCATATGGATATGAAAAGATTCCCCTGCCTTTTCCAGCTCCTCCCCTATCCTGACTGCGTACTCCGGGTGCTTCAGGGGCATAAACCGTCCCGCCCAGACGATATGCACCCTCCCGTCTTTTTCCTTCAATGATTGGAATTCCTCCTCCGTATAGCGCTTTGTTTCAGGAAAATAACCGAATTTTAACATTTTTCCGGGGTATGACCGCACGATATGAAAATCCGATGCCACATAAGCCCCGGCACACAACAGACATACCTGCTTGTTGCGGAATCTCGTATGATCCTTATATTTTTTCCAAAGCCCCCTGGGCGAAACCGCCTTCCACTGACCCTCCCGGTACAGCCTTTCGCTCAGACGAAACGACAATTTTCCGCTTTTCTCCCGTTTGTCTATGATATCCGTCACATCCAGCAGATCTTCCCTGCTGATCCATCCGAATATGGCGATATCGCTTTCCAGCATCCGTTTCCTGCAAATCTCCTCTTCCTCATAAAGGCAGCGGACATAAGGGGGCCGGCCGCCTCCCCCCCATCCCATAGCCAGCCTTTCCTCCTCCATCGGTTCCGTCTGGATAAAGCAGTACCCCTCGCCAAGCTCCCGATAACAGGCATCCGAAAAAGGAATCTGATGGTGGTTGATATAATTGGATACAAAAGTAATCGTCATCGTACAATCTCCTCATAGATCGCCAGCAGCCGTTTAAAATTCTCTTCCCCGTCATGGGCCGCAAGCGCCCTGGTTCTCGCCGCCTCCGCCCTCCAGACTGTTTTTTCCTTTTCCTCCCATGTCCGAAGCACACAGCCCGCCAGCATTTCCACATTTCCGGCCTCGTACAGAAGTCCTTCCTTTCCGTCTTCCAGCATGCTCGGAATCCCTCCTGTATCCGCCGCCACTGCAGGCACTCCCAGCAGCATCGCTTCCCCGAGGGAATTGGGGGAATTTTCCAGCGAAGAAGGGCAGATAAACAGGCTGCTTTTCAAAAGCCTTTCCTTCATCCCATCGGCCGGAAGCTTTCCCAGCATTTTTACATGACCTTCCAGTCCCAGCGTTCCGATCAGTTCCAAAAGATATTTTCCATAAGAAGAAAGCTTAATTTTATCCTTAATAGAATCATTCTTCCTCACGTCAGCCCCCGCCACATACACGCATGCCTGGGGGTAATGGCGCAAAATTTCCGGCAAGGCCCTCAGCACATAGTGGAATCCCTTCAGCGGATAGTCCCCCTGACTTAAAAAAATGCTGTAAGGCATGCAATCCTCCGCCTTCCATCTTCCGCTATAGAATGCAGGGCGCATCGTTTCATTCATAAAATGATACTTGGCCTTGCCGTTTATTTTTCCCGTCTCCCTGCGGTCAAATTCCGTCCGGCCTGTTATATGTGCCACTTTGCCCAGCACTTCTTTTTCCCGTTCCCCCCGTATACGGAATTTTTCCTGCTGTTGGAGAATGCTGTCTTTTCTCAGCCAGTCCCGGAATGTCCTTCTGCGAATCACCCTCTCCGGCAGATCGGCCATATAGGCTTCCGCACAGGCAAAACAAAGCCCCTGTATCCCCACCAGCGTCCGTTCCGGCCTTCCAAACGCCCGAACCATAGCCAACGCATGGGGGAATTCCGTCCCGAAAATATGCACCATATCCGGCTTAAAGTCTTCCAGGATTTCTTTCAGCCGCCTTTCCAGACCGTCATCATATATTTCCGGCGTTGCCAGGTTTTCCGCAAAACCGTAACAACAAACGCCGCTCCCTTCCAGCCGGAAACCCTCCGCCGTTTTCTGCCGCTTTATAGCTTCCGCCGTCCTCCCATCTATGGGAATCCCATCTATGGGAAAACAGATCCCCAGCTCTATCCCCGCTCCGTTCTGCCCCTTAGGGAACCTTTCTCCTTCCCCCTCTCTCCCAAGCCGCTCTTTTGCATGGCAGATCCTTTCATAGATTCCTGTCAGCCACCCTTCCCTGTTGCTATAGGGCAGTCCCAGCTCCCGGGCAATCGCCGGAAGCATAATATTACATAACCATAATACTCTCATTCCTCCATCCAGTCCTTCCCGTTAGCCTGTGCATACGCGAGCACGAAGGGATTATGGAATTTCTTATAATCCCAGATATCCATCCCCTTATAATTCCCTTCCCCTTCATATTCCATAGCTTTGTCTCCGCCGTATTCCTCATAAGTGGCCGCCGTATACAAGGCCAGATTCTCTATGTTGGCATCCCCTTCCCCTTTTTTTATCCCGATAAACTCCAGCATATATCTCTCCGCAAAACGGTATGCCGCGCTCGTCACCCACAAATAACCTCTTTCATCGTGGAAAGCGCATCGGAAGTTATAAACCTCCCCTCCATCCTCCAGGGAGTATCGATCCGCAGTAAACTCCACCATATCTTCCCCAAAAACCGTTTCTGCCGTATGCTTTATGGAAGCGCATACACCTTCCCAATCTTCCGAAAAAGCATCCTCTCCCATATCGTTGTCTTCGATCGCCCAAATCAGGCAGGGAATATCTTCCCTCTCCCAAAAACTGTCCAGCCTCTCGTCCAGCTCGCAATAGCCCCATGTCCAGCCCACGGGAATCTCAAAGCGAAAAGAACCCTCGCTTTCCAGATAGCTCATATCCGTGCGGTTATCCGGCCTCCGCATATAACGGGTTCCATTCTCCGACAAAAGAACTAGATATTCGCCTTCCCCCGGCTCATCGAAAATTTTATAAGCATCTTCCCCTTTATCCGGAATCTCTTCCTGTTCAATATCCGTAAGTCCCGCCATCAGCCAGCTTTCCAGCGCCTCTGCATACCAGTCAGCCTCTGCCAGCGCTTCCTCTTCCTTCTCTTCCAGAATCTCTGCCATTTCTTCCATCGCGGCTTCCACCGGAATTTCCCTGTTTCTTTCGTTCGCGATCATCCGCATGCTGGAACACGCACACAAAAGCAGCGAAGGAACAAACAATCCGATAATTATCGCTATCCTTTTTCTTCCCATCTTTTCTCCCTCCGGCCAACGCCTGTAAAAGCAGCCTTGCCATGCGCCATTTTCTTTTCACTGCCGCTTATACAAGCTTCCTTTCAGCCTCTGGTAAATATGGGCTGTCGCCCGGTTCCCCGCCAGCCAGGTACGCAGCCGCGCGAAAGTCAGAAACATCACTGCCCTATACTTGAAAATCTGCCCGGCAGACATATATTTTTCCGTAATTTTCTTATGTTCCTCCATCGATGTCCTGCGGTTTTCCCTTGTCTCGGAAAAACCGCCTCCTTCATAATCCGCAATTAAAAAGGGCATATAAACGGTTTTGGCCCCTCCGCAGAAAAAGCACCAAAGAAAATGCTCATAATCGGCCCTCACTTTATACCTAATATCAAACTTCTTTTCCTTCATCAAACGCTTCCCATAAAAACAAGCCTGATGGCACGGTACATTCCGGTAACAGCCGAAGGCATTCATGGCAGGGTTCGATGCCACCCGTTCCCCCGTCAGGCGTTCATAAATATCCCCATAAAAAATATGCCTGCCCTCATTTCCATCCTGCAAGACCTTCCCGATCTCCGTTTCCACCCGCCGCAGCACATCTTTGTCATAAAAAACATCCCCGCAGTTCAGGAAATAAATATACTCACCCCTAGCACGTTCCACCGCCTGGTTCATCCCGTCATAAATGCCCGCATCTTTCTTGCAAATAATCTGTATTCGCCCGTCCTCCGGCAATCCTTCCAGGCATCCGTCCAAAGACATCCCGTCTTTTACAATGATTTCATAGTCCCCGCAAGTCTGCATCAGGATACTTTCCACCGTCTTCTTTAATTTATCTCCTGCATTCAGGCAGACTACTACGATACTGAACTTCACCATGCACCTCCTAATTCACATCCGACAAAATCGGCACCATATCATGGAACATAAAAGTCTGATAGGGCAGCACCCGAATTCCGTCATTCCCGGCCCTCAAGAGATAAAGGCCAAAATACCCTGCCGCCGCCAATCCAATCACCACGCTCCAAAATCTCTTCTGCTTCTTATCCCCGATCTTCGCCAGCACCGCCGGGATAAACAGAATCTGCGTCACATTCAGGTAATAACCGATCCTCGTAATGATCGGCAGAAAGGAGCAGCATGTGTACAGCACAAGCGCCCCCAAATTGCAGAAAAAGTAAAACCGATTCCTCCTGCTCCCTTCCACCGCCTGTTTATAATACAAAAGGGAAAACACAAGCACTCCCAGACAGCGGAGAATATTAAACCAGCTGATCCCTCCTTCCAGGTATTCCGTATCCTCATAAGAAGGGTATAAAAATACAACTGCCTTTAAATAAAAATCCTGCAAAAAGAAAAATGTGGTGCAAAACAAAGCCATAAGGCCCAACTGCCACTTTTTCCATGCCAGCGAGGCAAGAAAATAAAGGGGGATCACCACCAGCATAGACTTATGGAACGACGAGCCGAGCAGGACAAGCAGGATAAACTTGCCCCATTCTCCTTTCAATACATATTTCACGGAATACAACGCCAGCGCCAGCGCCAGATAATACCGCACTGTATTGAACGTGGAAAAATAAAACCCAAATGTCATAAACAGAAAGAAGCTCCACCCAAAGCTGTCGCTCTGCTCATACATCGTTTTCAAAAAAAGCCAAAGGGTAAAAAAAGCGAATACGGCGAAAACAAGCAGGAAATTCTCGCCCCCGGCCAGCCGGTATAACACCGCCACCAGCAGATTAAACCCTGCTTCTGTCGGAACATATTCATACGCGCCGCAGGCAATCAGATGCATGAACTCCACATATTTTGCATAATCATTCCCCACATTCATACGGCATGCGGCCAACGCAAACAAGACGATAAAAATCGTCACCAGACACAGCCCATTGCGAACCTGCCGCCGACTGCCCCTGGATAATCGATATTCTGTTCCTCCTCCCGCCGGCACCGTTTGCACCAATGCCGCCAGCGCTGCCGTGCCTGCCGCTATCATCACATACAAAGCCATATATCCCTTGACCTCACCGAGCCTTTCCTATGCGGATTCCTTCCAGCATAAGTTCGTACGCCCGCTTCCATCCCATTTCCCCGCACATTTCTTCCTTATGCGCCAATAAAAACCGAAGGGAAAAGGGTATTGCCATCCTCCCATAGAGAAAATGGTACAACACTCCCCTGTCCCTGAAAAATTTTTCGTTATACCCATGGAACCACGTGGATTCCCTCTCCTTCTCTTCTCCGATCACCTCCGGGGAAGCCATAATTTTAAGCCCCTGCCGCAGGCAATCCCTCAAAAAAAGACTGTCCTCCCCGTTGCTGTATCTTGCACCGCCGCCGAACAAAAGGGAAAAGCCCACATTCGCCCGGTGCAGCGACTCCGTCCTTGCCGCAATGCTATAAGCCGGATATCTGCCGTAATTATACCAGTGGACGCGCTTTTCTTCCTCATTCCAATAAGTCATTCTGGCAGGGGACACCTTTACATTAAAGAGTATCATATCCGCTTCCTGGTTTCTGACAAAAGCTTCCTCTATCTTCTTTTCATAACCGTCTTCATACACAATATCTTCATCCGCAAACACAGCGATATCTCCGTCAGCCCGCATCAATGCATTATTGCGGGAAAGGCCGACGCCCCGCTCCCGAAAACTGTAACATCGGATCTGATGCCCTTCCTGCTCATACTCTTCGTACCCGAACGCGCCGCATTGATTGACAATGACCGCATCCGTCCTGATATTCATCCGTCCCGCCAACGTCCGCACATCCTGCCCCACTGCGGATACCAACATCTCTATCTTCATACCAACCCCATGCCCTTTCCACACTTATGGTACATCCGCAAAAAATCTTCCTTCGCATCCACGATCACAACGCCGAAAACCTTGCAATCCTGTTTCCTCAGATTCCCCAGCAGCCGTTCCACCGCTTTCCCGTTTTTTCCTCCGAAACGCACCGCCACCAATACGCCGTCCGCTTCCCGCAGCCTGGCATATGCTTCCCCGTCCTCCGGCATTCCGCCGTCCAGGAGCTGTATCTTTGGGGAACGGCCGCTTTCTGCCCCTCTTTTTTCCTCCATCAGCCGTTCGATCTTTCTCACAGCCTTTTTCGTATCCTCTTTCGCATCGGCGCTCACAAGAATCGCCGTTCCCATATTCCTGCCAAGATAACAATAATTCGCCAAAAGCTCCGCTTGGAACCCCTCTGCCAGTTTTCCGTCCCCTGTCAGAATTTCTTCTGTCAGAACTTCTTCTGTCAAAACTTCTTCCGTCAGAATTCCCACAGCCGGTATCCCGTAACGCCTTTCCACATCTGCCGCCACATATACGGAATCGTCCATCACATAGTAAAAAAAAGCAGCCGTAACTGCGGCAAACAGAGCGATGACAGCTCCTGTCGCCGCAGCCCGCAGCGTGCGGTTATCCCACAAAATCTGCTTCGGCTCCGAAGTGCTGTAGATCTCGATGCTTTCAAAAAGCGGATCCGCCTCCCCCAGATGGACGAGAGCCGCCTGGGTCGCTTCCATAATCTGCGCCGACAGCTCCGGCCTGTCCGTCGTAATCGTCACGGTAAGCAGCCGGATATCGGATAAAATTTCCGCCTTTGTCGCCTGGATAACCGTATCCCTGCTTATCTCCGGCGAAAGATTCTCCATCGTACTATTTAAAATCGGATCCGTCGCCATCAAGTCATTCCACGTATATCCATTATAAGCCAGTTCCGTAAAGTCTTCCGGGTCGCAGTTAAAATGCAGATATATTTTCGATACCGCCTCATATTCCCTCTGGGATGCGAACAGCAAATGAACCGACAAATAAATCCCAGCCCCAAGCGCCGCTCCGATAAAAACTGCTCCGATAAAAAACCATATCTTTTTCCAGACCAGCCAGAGAACCCTCTTTCCATCGATTCCTTCCTGCATAAATCTCTCATTTTCCATTCCTTATTTATCCTCTTCCTGCCTCATTGCCGTTATCTGGCTGCTGTCAATCCCTTCCGTGCTTTCCGGCTTGAATAAAATCTTC
This sequence comes from uncultured Lachnospiraceae bacterium, assembly GCA_910585965.1. GTDB lineage: Bacteria > Bacillota > Clostridia > Lachnospirales > Lachnospiraceae > Kineothrix. The sequence goes on along the minus strand of CAJUHH010000005.1, from coordinate 71,230 downwards.
AGCGTCAGCAACATCAGTTTAATATCCAGCCATACCGTATAATTTTCAATATATGCCAGATCCAGCTTCAGCTTATCGTACGGAGTGGTATTATACTTTCCATATACCTGTGCATAACCAGCCAGCCCCGCCTTCACTTTCATCCGAAATACGAATTCCGGCATATCCTCTACATATTGGGCGATAATCTCCGGACGCTCCGGCCTCGGGCCGATAAAGGACATCTCCCCTTTTAAAATATTGAAAAGCTGGGGCAGCTCGTCAATCCGCACCGCCCTTATAAATTTGCCAACAGGCGTGATTCTGGAATCGTTTTTGGCCGCCAGCCGGGCCACCCCGTCCTTCTCTGCGTCCACCCGCATGCTGCGGAATTTCATGATAAAAAATTCCTTCTGATCCTTCGTGCAGCGTATCTGTTTATACAATACGGGCCCGCCGTCATACAGCTTAATGACAACCGCCGTCACAAGCATAATCGGGGATGCTATGATAGTCAGCAAAAGCGCGCAGACGATATCGATCAGCCGCTTCACCGCCCTTTGCTCCACCCGGAGGGAATATTCCCTTGTCAAAAAGATCGGCGTATCGAACAAATGCATTTTCTCCGATCCTTGGACAATCACATCCGGGATCTTCGGCATCATATATACGCGGATAGACTTCCCATAACAGAACTTCAGCAGTTTGTTTCTGTCCAAAGTCGGAATGTCCCATAACACGATCGCATCGTAATCCCCCTGCACCTCTTCTTCAATGGCAGCCACCCCTTCTTTGATATTCATGCACCGCGTTACTTTATACTTATCCTTCCTCGTGGCAAATTTTCCGAGAATATCATCGATCGAGCGCTCCCCGTAAATAAGAAGCATCTTTCTTGGCGGAAAAAACTTCCGGTAAAAAATATCACACAGATACGTCCAAATGCCGGAAACCACAAGCTGAACCGCCAATACACCGAGAATCGGGGCAACCGGCGCAATCCAGTTTCTGAGCAGCGATATCTGTATATAAGAAATCACATTCACCGCCAACAGGGAAAATACCTGCGAAAAATAAACCTCAAACGGCTTTAAATATCCGATTTTTAATCCCCCATAGGTATTTTCAAAAAAGAAAAGAAGCACAAAATAAATGCCAAGCGTCAGGCGGTGTCCCCACGAATAAAAGTTTACCTTGCCAAATTGAGCCAGATATGGATAATAAATTTCCATCCAGGCATATACGTATACCGCCATCTGCATGCAAAGCCCCAGCAGGGACAGAAGCAGCACGACCGCTCTTTTCTTTGATTCCATCTGTTTCACTTTTGCTCCTCTTTCCTATATCCGTCGTAATACTGCCCGTATTGCCCACCATATAAAATTCCATATGCTTGTATGCAACGGCAGCTTTTCCACATTTCGGTATAAATTCCAAATCCGCTTGATTGCCTTGAACTTATTGGACGAAAGCGACCCCTCCGGCCTGCGGTACACCACATATTCCTTATCCAGCCCATAGGCCGTATATCCGCTGCGCAGTATCTTCCACCAGGTAGCCGTATCCTCGCTCGGAACTTCTGGCATTTTGATCATATCCTTGCTGATCTTCGTCATATCAAACATGACCGTACTCGTAAAAATAACAGTTCTCGACAACGCTTCCTTATAAGTAAGGGTTTCCGGCACCGCGACCCACTGATCCGTCTCATAGCCTTCCTCGTCCGCAAACTCGTATGCCGTAAAACCGAAAGCGGCATCCTTCTCTTTCATAAACTCCAGCTCTTTTTCCAGTTTTTCCGGCCTCCATATATCGTCTGCATCGAGAAAAGCTATATATCTCCCTTTTGCATGGTCCACGCCGGTATTCCTGGCCCGAGCCACGCCCTCATTCTTCTCCTTTACCACCAGGCGGATCCTCTCATCCTCCCGGCACCATTTCTCGATCTTCCCTCTTCCGTCATCCGTCGATCCATCATCCACCAGAATCAGCTCCCAGCAGCCATAAGTCTGGCTCCGCACCGTCCCAATCGTCTCATCGATAAATTTCCCGGCATTAAATACCGGAATAATTACGCTGACCAGCCCTTCCGTACCGTCCTGTCCATCGGCTTTTACCAGCCTGTCCTCATTTCGTTCCATCTTTCGCTCCATTTCCCAGGAGTATTCCCCTGTTTCTACATTTGTTCAAATCTCTTCTTTTATTAAATAAATCGGACGTTTTTTTACTTCCATATAAGTTTTTGACAAATATTGCCCCACTATACCTACACAGAAGAGTTGCACGCCGCTGCAAAGCAAAATAATGCATACCAAAGAAGGCCAGCCGGAAGTAGGGTCGCCAAACAGCAGCTTTCTTACAATAATAAAGATGATCATAAGAAATGCAAATGCACAAAACAGCACCCCCATAAAAGAGGCAATCGCCAAAGGCACTGTGGAAAACGCCATAATACCATCAAGGGAATATAAAAACAGCTTCCAGAACGACCATTTCGTTTCCCCTTTCTTCCGCTCGATATTTTCATATTCCAGCCACTTCGTCTCGTAGCCTACCCAGCCGAAAATCCCCTTCGTAAATCGGTTATATTCCGCCATCGCCAGAATGGAATCCACCACCTGCCTTTTCATCAGCCGATAGTCTCTGGCCCCGTCCACGATTTCCGTCTTCGATATCTTATTCATAATGCGGTAAAACATCCTGGCAAAAAACGAACGGATAGGCGGTTCCCCTTTCCTCGATACCCTTCTTGTGGCCACCGAATCATATCCTTCATCCATATACCGAAACATCTCCGGCAATAGGGAAGGCGGATCCTGCAAGTCACAATCCATCAACACTGCATAGTCCCCTTTCGCCTTTTGCAAACCGGCATAAATAGCAGCTTCTTTCCCGAAATTCCTGGAAAATGATACGAGACGAACCCTCTTATCCTTCCCCGCCAATTCCTTTACTTTCCCGACTGTCTGATCCTTCGACCCGTCATCGATATATATGATTTCCACATCCAGTTCCCTTTGCTGGAAAAACGTCTCATTCTTCATCAATTCCTCATAAAAATCAAAGACGTTTTCTTCCTCATTATAACTGGGAACTATTACGCTAAGCAGTTCCATGGCAAGACCTCTCTATATTATTTTTATTTCTGTTTATATACAGAGTTTATTCTATCACATTTTTTGGAAAAAGCATACACGGAAATCAATTTTTGCAAAGGGCATGGCGCACCGGGGAGCGGGGAAGGAAACGGCAACGGCCTGGGAAGGGTCTGGCGTGGGTTGTTTTTTTGCTGGAGTTGCCAATCAGATTTCACTAATGAAATGGATAAATATTTTCAAATCGGTCGGGTTAAAATTTGCCATCCGTGGCAATTTCACCCTAGATTTTCGACCATTTCATAAGTGAAATTACTGATTGTACACAACAGCAAAAAACAACCCACGCCAGACCCTTCCCAGGCCGTTGCCGTTTCCTTCCTCGCTCCCCGGTGCGCCATGCCCTTTGCAAAAATTGATTTCCGTATAAAAATCTTAGTAAAACAAACATCCTTATGGGAAAGCAAAAAACATTTAAGGGGTGTTTGCACTTTTGTGCCACACCCCTTATAAGTGATAATAATATTGGGAGTATCCCGAAAAGTTATACTGAGTATATGAATACTCATATGCAATTTCAAAATCACCAGAATACTTTCCCTTACTCCAATCCCAAGTTTCTCGAGGCATCGATGTTGCCCGAGCAGACTGAATTCCCAATACCTCTTCCAACGTTTTTCCAGTTTCTGAAGTTGGTTTTGCCGCATCAATACTGATAATTTTCTCTGTATCAATTTCCATTGATGTATCGGCCGCAAACACACTTAACGGATTGGCTGCCACAAAAATAATTGATAATACTGAAACTATGTACTTCTTTTTTCTTTTCATATTTTTTCCCCTTTCCTCCTAAAGCTCATCTATAGTATATTATTATCTTTCCCCCTTCCACATCAAATAATCTATGATCCGAATAATTGCTAAAAATATAATTACCGAAACAATCCAATTTTATTATCAGCCCAATTTGCACCATCTTAGTCACTATTCCAAAACGGAAATCCAGAAAGGGAACCACAAATCCCTTTACAAGCGGTATTCCAAGATTCAGTAACAATGCAAAAATAAATTCTATAAGAAAATTAGTTACAACAGATATCATCAGAACCCTGCCTATAACGCTCTGCTGTTTGTGAAAAATCTTTATAATTTCAAATATAATAAAACCAAAGCATATAATATATACTGCCAACATGATATAGCCATATCTTGCTATCACAAGCGTAAGCGGATAATCTGCAATTCCTTTGTAACTAGCAATTTTAGCATTTCCCCTTCCGCAAACTATTGCACCTTTCATAATCTCCAAAACAAAAAATCCTTTCCTGTTCAACAGTATATTATCCATTTTAATTATTACAGAATATAAAAGTATGACCAAGCAAGGAATAGAAACAAGAAAATACCCAAATCTTTTTTTATCGATGTCAATCCAACCGCTTCTTATTGTTTCCATGCAAACCGCCCAGCTGCTAGCCGTCAACATTATCATTCCTGCAAATGCTTGAACATAAAATGCAATAAATATTGCTACCATATCAATCAGCATAACTATAATCAGGCCAATTATCTTTCGGTTTTTTATTCTGTCAATACAGCAACAACATAAATGTGATAACAAAAACAACATTCCATTTAACACATTGAACATATCTGGGAAAAAAAGAAGGTGTACGATAACACAAGTTACAATAATGCTTATATAAGCTCTTAACACAAACCGATTAAATCTTCTCTCTTCGCTCCAATCGCTTTGAAACAGCCAGAATCCTCCTGCACTTCCTATTAATATATGAAAAAAAATTTTTATAAAATAAAAAGAATTCCCCGTTGCCTCCAGCATCGCAAAATACTCACACAGAGAAAATAAAATAACTGGGAAGAAAACTGTAAGAATCAGCATCTTATTGTACTTTGGTTGATATGCTTCATTTAGTGCTTTTCCAATGATATATGGATCTCCCATATTTCGCAATACCAAATCCATTGCTTCTTCTTCTGGCATGCCTTGCTCAATGTAATCATTAAAACTATCATATATATGGTTTTTTAACTCTGTTTTAATTGCAAAATGATAATTTTTCCACTTTATGCAGCTACATGCTGTTTCTACATAGCTCTTTATCATATTATCCATCTTTATCCCTCAAGTACATAATTAATAATAGAAGAATATTCCTTCCAATTCTGGATTTTGCAATCCAAATGTTTCTTTCCTTCTTCTGTTATCCTATAATACTTCCTGACCTGTCTGGTATCCTCCATTTTTTCATAAGAAATTACATATCCCTCTTTTTCCAATGCATGCAGGAGAGGGTACAAAGTCCCTGCTTTTAAAACAAACTTATGGCTGGATATGTTATTTATTTTCCGTATTATTTCATATCCATACATATCCTTTTCTTCCAATATTTTTAATATTAACATATCAATATTGCTGTTTTGAAAAATCTTGTCCCCCATTTCTGTCGTCATCTTCCTTTATAAACTATATAGAATTTCTTTATAGTATATAGAAATTCTATATATCTGTCAAGATATGATTTAAACTAATCACGGAAATCAATTTCCCTACAAAAAAGAACTATTGCCCAAGCCCACATGGAACTTCCGCAATAGTCCTCTTTCCTGATCCTTCTTTTTATTTCTGCGCCAAAAAAGCCTCTTTCTCCAGAACCGCCGTCACAATCCTCATCCAACCTCTAGCCGTATCCTGTCTGCGATCTGCGCGATATACTCGCTGTTTGTCGGCCTGCTGTTGCCTGTAAGGAAGGAATAGCCGAACAAATCCTCAAACGTATCCGCATTCCCCCTCGCCCAGGAAACCTCGATCGCATTCCTGATGGCGCGTTCCACCTTTTGCTCCGTTGTCTTAAATCGCTTGGCTATCTCAGGATATAAAAGCTTCGTCACGCTTCCGACCACTTCCATATCTTCCTCTGCCAATAAAATTGCCGTCCTTAAATAATGGTATCCCTTCAGATGCGCCGGAACTCCCATATCCAGCATGAATTCCGTTATGTATTCCATCAATCCGAACTCTTCTGTCCGTTCCAATTCCACCGTTTGCACCAAAATTCCCCCTTTACATACAAAATTACCCTCGCTTCCCCTGCATCATATCATATATCCGTTTCTATTGTAAATTGTAACTTATCGCGGTTTTAGGACAAATAAGGATATTGTAAGAAAATATGTCTTTGTACAAATCTTATGAATACTTGTTTCTGTTCTTTTTAGCGATTTCACCTTTCTATACTATGAAATCGGTAAAAAGGTTGTATAATTTTCATAAAAGGATTATAATGGGTTTATTGGTAAGTTTATGAGCATTAGCTAAAGATATGCCCAAAAATTCGATTCTATAAACCAGGGAGGAGAAAAAAAAGATGTTCAACAAAGAAAAAATCGAGAAAAGACTTACGAAATCTTTTGTATTGGTTTCAGCTATTTCGGCAATTGCGGCAATTGCTGGTTTGATCGCGGTAATCGTCATTTCCAACAGGTATTCTTACGCACTAAAGAATTTTGGTTTTGCACAAGGGGATATCGGAAAAGCATTGTTTACCTTTGCGGATTCCAGATCATCGCTCAGAGCGGCTATCGGGTATGATGATGCGGATGCAATAACTACCGTCGTACAACAGCATGCAGAAAACAAAGCACAATTTCAGGAATATTTCGCACAGGTAGAAAATACCATCGTGTCGGAAGACGGGCGGAAGACTTACGATGAGATCGAGGCATTATTGGATGAATATTGGGCATTGGATCAGCAGATCATGGACCTCGGCGCAACTACGGACAGAGAGTTATGCCGGCAGGCGCAGGATTTGGCCTTAAGCGAACTGGCAGGAAAATATAACGATATTTATATAAGGCTGGAAGAACTTCTGACAGTAAAAGTAGACGAAGGAAATGCGCTTTCTTCTACTCTTCAGATATTGTCACTCATATTACTGGTAGTAATTGTAGCGGTAATCATCTGCGGGATAACCGTTTCCACAAAAATAGGAAGGAGTATTGCCAGAGGGATCTCACAGCCCTTGAATGAATTAGGAAGCAGGCTGAACTTATTGGCGGCAGGGGATTTCTCAGCCCCGTTCCCTGTGGTTGAAGCGGAGGACGAAGTCGCGGTAATGGTAAGGGAAGCAAGGGAAATGTCGGATAAGCTGAATGAAATTATCAATGACATCAGCTATCTTTTAGGAGAAATGGCAAATGGAAACTATGCGGTGACTTCTTCCATGCTGGATCGTTATACCGGCGATTTCGAAAAACTGGTAGATGCGATGAGAGGCTTAAGAAATCAGATGACAACCACACTGCGTTCCATTGCGGAAGCATCGAACCAGGTATCAGCCGGTGCCTCAAACCTGGCGGAATCCGCCCAGAATCTTGCAGAAGGCGCAACGGACCAGGCGGGCGCTGTAGAGGAACTGCAGGCAACAATTGTAAATATTACGGATACGATGGCAAGAAGCGCGGAAGATGCGGAAGAATCTTATGTACAGACAAAGAAATGCGCGGATGAGGCGGACAACAGCCGTGACGGAATGAATACCGTTGTTGCTGCTATGCAGAAAATTGATGATACTTCTAAGAAAATCGGTAATATTATTTCCGAGATCGAATCCATCGCATCCCAGACAAACCTGTTGTCCCTGAATGCGTCTATCGAAGCGGCAAGGGCAGGGGAAGCAGGACGCGGTTTTGCTGTAGTTGCAGATCAGATCCGTCAGCTTGCTGAACAAAGCGCAAAAGCGGCAGTGGATACCAGGGAGCTGATCGAAGGATCTTTAAGGGAAATCGAAGGCGGAAACCGCGCGGTGGAAAGCGCATCCAGCTCCATCGAAATAGTAGTGGACGGCATCAAACAGATTGCCGAAGTTTCCAAGAATCTGAGCATTATGATCGGAGACCAGAACGAGACCATGCGCCAGGCAGAGCAAGGGGTTGGCCAGATTTCCGAGGTAGTACAGAACAATTCGGCAACTGCACAGGAAACTTCCGCTACAAGCGAAGAATTGTCCGCACAGGCTGTGACATTGGATGAACTGGTAGGACAGTTTAAGTTAATGGATGAATAGGACGGAACGGATTTACCAAAATACTACATAAATTTGCAGCTTATTGTAATAGAATTTTTCCATAACAAAAAGTGCGTAAGTTACCAACAAAACTTACGCACTTTATTTTTATGAGCAGACCCGCTCATGGAAGTTTACTGCTGACAAAGTAAGCAGGGGAAAAGCTTTTCACCTATTTAGTTGCCAAGGCATTGGAAGCCGTCTTACAAATATTTGTCCTTCCCCTTTTCCTGAAGGATCTCCACGATCTTTTTTACCTCCTGGGCCTTCGATTTATCGCATACAAGCACTGCATCCTCCGTTTCTACGATAATCACATCCTCCAAACCAATCGTGGCAATCAGCTTATCTTTTCCATAGGCAATGCAATTCTTAGAACCGATATGGATTTGCTCTCCATAAACCACATTGTTATTCTCATCAGCTTCATACAGCGTATCCAATGCGTCCCAGCTTCCCACATCGCTCCAGCCAAAATCGCCGTCCAGCATAATCACTTGATCCGCTTTTTCCATAATTCCATAATCGATCGAAATCTTGGGAATCGTTGGGTACACCCGCTCTATCGTTTCCTTTTCTCTTTCCGTTCCAATTGCTTCTTCTATTTCCATCAGACATTCATACACATCAGGAAGCAGCCTTTCGAAATATTTCATGATCACTGAAGTTTTCCATATAAACATTCCGCTGTTCCAAAGATAGCACCCCTGCTCCACATAGGACTTCGCAATAGGAAGGCTGGGTTTCTCCACAAAATCAGATACTGGGTAAGCTGTAATCCGCTTCTGACTCACGTTTCCAATCCTATGGGCAATCTCCTCCATCCGTTTATCGTACTTGATATAGCCATAACCAGTGGCAGGTTCTGTGGGCTTGATCCCAACCGTTACGAGCCTGTCTTCTTTCTCCGCCAGGTCCATAGCAAAATCCATAACTTCCTTATAAGCTTCCTTATTCTTTACATAATGATCCGAAGGCAGCACGCACATAATGCTGTCCCCATATTTTTTTCTTATAGCCACCGCCGCATAGCCGATGCATGCCGCCGTATTTCTTGCCGCCGGTTCCGCCAGTATCCTTTCCTCTGCCAGTCTTCCGGAAGTCACTTCGCCCATCAGCCCTGACTGACTGACATTGGTTACAATATAAATATTTTCTCTCGGCACATTTCCGACGATCCTGTCGATCGTCTCATTGACTAATGTATCCCTTCCCGTCAGGTTCAAAAACTGTTTTGGCATCTCCCTGCGGCTCAACGGCCAGAATCGTGTCCCTCCGCCTCCTGCCATAATTACGCCATACCTGTTCATTTTATCCCTGTCCCTCTCCTTTCTCTGCCCCACGGCATTTTTTATATCCGCTTTATCTTCCGTCCATCCTCGCCGTATCGATATTTTCCTTAAACCAGTCATAAGCCAGACGAACGCCTTCCTCCAGATCAACCTTATGCTTCCAGCCCATATTATGCAGCTTATCCACATTTGTCAGCTTTCTCGGCGTTCCATCCGGCATATCTTTGTTCCAGACAATCTCGCCCTCGAATCCTACCGTGCGGCATACCGTTTCCGCCAGCTCCCTGATTGTTACTTCCTTGCCTGTTCCTATATTCACATGCTGTTCCCCGCTGTAATTCTCTAACAAGAATACACAGGCATCCGCCATATCGTCCACATATAAAAACTCGCGCAACGGGCTTCCTGTTCCCCACAGCTCTACCGAATCAGCTCCGCTTGTTTTCGCTTCGTGGAATTTCCTTATCATCGCCGGAAGCACATGGGAATCCTTCAAATCATAATTGTCATAAGGGCCGTACAAATTCGTAGGCATGCAGCTTATAAAGTCATCCCCGTACTGGCGCTTGAAGAATTTGCACATTTCCAGCCCGGCGATCTTGGCAACTGCATAAGCCTCGTTCGTTTCCTCCAAGGCTCCTGTCAGCAGCGCATCCTCCGGTATCGGCTGCGGCGCCATGCGCGGATAGATACAAGTGCTTCCCAAAAACAGGAGCTTCTTTACCTTAAAATCATGGCAGCATTTGATCACATTGCACTGCACCTGCATATTATCGTAAGCAAATTCTGCGGGCTTCGTATTGTTTGCATGAATCCCCCCTACCTTTGCCGCCGCCAATACAACCACATCCGGCCTCTCCTTTTCAAAAAAATCCCTTACGGCTGCCTGTTCCAGAAGATCCAGCTCTTTATGAGTCCTGCCAATAATATTCGTATACCCTTTGGCTTTCAGGCTTCTTACGATCGCGCTGCCCACCAGCCCTCTGTGTCCCGCCACATAAATTTTGTCCGACTTATTCATACTTATAACTTTGCTCCTTTCGCAGAAAAACTTACCACTCTTTATTCATAAATCCATCTTCAAGCCCCGTTCCCCTGAATTTTATCCCAGCCTTGGACGGCGAAGATGGAAATGCATCGTACCCTGCCCTGTCTCCTTCCATCGGACAGTAAAACTTTACCCCTTCTATCCAGTATTCTTCCATTTCAAAATTTTCATAGTCCTTCTGGACAATCCAATATTCCGGTGAATATGCCGCTACTGTTTCCTTTCCCCATGCCCAGAATTTATACACCCCCACAAAAGCAATCACACAATAAACGCCGTACCAGAAATAATTGCCCCACTGTTCTTTTTTGACCAGCCACAACGCCAGTCCGCCAAAGGTCAACGGCGCGGCCAGCCATACATAGACACAGCCATAACGAATCAATGGCGCTGAAAACATCCAGAACAAAAAGGACAAATTTACTGTCACTGCAGCCAGCATCAAATCCCTCTGTCTGTCCTGCCCTTTCACCGCTCCGACCGCCAATGCCACAAAGGATATCGGGACTGCACCCAGCCCGGCCAATATAAACAGCTTGTCCAGCGCCGTCTGTGAAAAAAACCAACTTCCGATCCATTGCGCCGCAGATTCCCCGTATCTGGACACATCATAAATCCCCCGTCCCCATACTTGTATCTCTTTTGCGTCATAATCCGCGATTCCTTTCGGAATCTTCCAGTCTACGGAAAACAGATCAACAGCAGTAAAAGGATATATCAGCCATCCCGAAATCAGCACATTCCGTGCCAGAAAGGGAAGAAGAATAAGGATACCCAGCCCGAGAAACCCTACAATTCCTTTTCCATTCCTCTCTTTCACCAGCATCCCTGCCGGTTTTACTGCCAGAAGCACGACAAAAGCCGCTGACAGCTTTAAGCTCACCGCATAAACACCAAGCAATGCCAACAAGCCAAAGGGCAGCCATTCTTTCTCCCCTTCTTCTGCCAGCTCCAGATACCGGATCACAAGATAGAATACCGTCAATACCATAAAATAGTCCGAAGCAGGAGATATCATCTCGTCAAAAATAACCATTAGATAGTATATCCCCATCATCCGTGCAATATCAGCCAGAAGAAGCCTCTTTCTTTTCCACGCCTCTGCTGCCTCGCTGCACGTTCCTGCCAACACCAGCGCAAAAAAACCTGCAGCACAATGGTAAGACTGCCCTCCCAAAAAAGAAAAACTATACAAAGCGGACAGGCAAAAAGCAGAACTGTTATACGCCAGCCTGCAATGCAGGTTGCCCAGCCCTTTCACTATGCCGTACTCTTCAATCCAACGGATGCTTTGCGCATGATAAAGCCCTGTATCATAATGGATCATCCCCCTGGACGTTCCATATGCGAATAGAAAAAACAAAAAAATATAAAATATCTTTCTTCCTATGCTTATGCTTGTACACTGCTCCTTCACAAGCTTCCACAGCTTTTCCCGGAACGCCGCTGCCGTTATCATACAGACAAATACCAGCAGTAAATTAGCCGCCAGACCCACCTTATAGAACAAACTGAAAAACTGGGCATATACGGTCAAAGTTACAAGCCCTGCCATTACATAACCAGCTGCCTTAATCCTTCGGCATCCCTCCCGCCCGAACACGCGGCCAATTGCCGCCAGAACAAGAAAACCGATAATATATGCACTCAGCAGCATATATAGAAAAACCAGACAAACCGAAAGCATACGCCCTCCCTTTCGCTGTTTAAAGATACATGAATACCGCCACCAGAATACCAAGCAGCGCCCCTATCAGCACTTGAAGGGGAGTATGTCCCACAAACTCTTTCAGCCTGTCTTCCACACTCATCTCCTTGCCCATCTTCACGAACATTTCGATCATCTCGTTCAGCACTTTTGCCTGGATCCCTGTTTCCCGTCTTACACCCATGGCATCATACATGACTACAATAGCAAATACAGCCGCTATGGCAAACTGGAAACTTCCTCCCCCATATTCCATTCCGGCAGCAGTCGCCAAGGCACATACGGTGGCCGAATGGGAACTTGGCATTCCCCCGCTCCCTACCAGCCGTTCTGCCACGAATTTTCGGTTAAACCACATATGGATCGCCGTTTTTAGTATCTGCGCTACAAACCAGCCGCAAATTGCTGCCATGAAAACATGGTTTCCGATCAAATCGCTCAAAAAATCCATTTTCCAAATCCTTTAATATCCTTTTTCTAATCGTTTTTTAAATATGCCGCAATCGCATCATGCCAATCTGCAAATTTGAAGTCAGTCGTCAGACGCAGCATATAATTATCCAATACGGAATAAGCCGGACGAGGCGCGGAAGACGGATTATCCTTCTCATATTCCTGGGTCGTAATCGCCTCCACCACGGTTTTCTTTCCCGCAAGCCGGAAAATCTCTTCTGTAAAATCCGCCCAGCTGCAAAAACCTTCGCATGTTCCATGAAATATCCCATAATTATCCGTCGGTAAAAGATACGCGATTGCTTTCGCCAGTTCATCCGCGCTGGTGGGCGTTCCCATCTGGTCTTTTACCACTCTCACTTTATCATGCGTCTCCGCCAGGCGCAGCATCGTCTTTACAAAATTCTTTCCTTCCCCATACAACCATGCCGTGCGTACAATAAAATAGTTTTTCGCAAAATCCCTGACAAAATTTTCCCCTGCCAGCTTTGACCCCCCATATACCCCCAACGGGCTTGTGGCATCAAACTCTACATAAGGCCTGTCCCCATTTCCTGCAAATACATAATCCGTAGACACCTGCATCAACTTTGCCCCCGACTCTGTTGCCGCTATGGCCAGATTACGCGGTCCAATCGCGTTGATACGATATGCATTGTCCACATCGGTCTCACAGGCATTTACGTTCGTATGGGCAGCGCAATTGACAATAGCATAAGGCTTTATCTCCCGTACAAACCCAAGCACTTTATCGATATCCGTAATATCCAGTTCTTCCACATCCGTGTTTACAAGCTCGATTTCCTGATTTCCCTCATATAGCTTATTTATGGCAATACCCAATTGTCCTCTGCAACCGGTTACAATAATCTTTTTCATCAGCCTGCAGCCCTCCCAATTTTTCCTTATTGATATCTTAATATTTTAATATCCTTATCATACATCCCCTGCCTTTTTTGTGCAAGAAATATTTATCACCGTTATTCTGTAAAATAACGAATTTACGCTTCTGCTGTTATTTCCGCTTTATTTGTAGCAATATTGTTATAAATTCTTAAGATTTTTGTTCATATTTTTCTGCCCCAGTCTAGTGACTATCCTGAATGAATGTGATATAATGGCGTTTGTGGTCTTATATTATTCCTTTGGCAAAAAGGATACGTAATGAAATTATATGAATACCATTATTTATGAAAGCGAGGATTACTCATGAAACGATTACAAGCGCTTCTTCTTCTGAGCCTTGCCTCCGCCTTTTTACTCTTTGGATGCGGCAAGAAGGAAGAAGCTGAAGAACAGCCTGCGGTTTCACAGGTTATTGAGAAGCAGCCAGAATTAGAAGAAACAAATGATACCCCCGAACCAGCTGCGGAAGAGGCTCCGGCAGACGATGAAGCTCCTCCGAAGGAAGGCATGGTAAGAAGCACGCTGACCAATGAATGGATTGAAGGCGACCTGAAAGACGCACGTCCCATTTCCATCATGGTTCCCAATGATTCCTCTGCCCTGCCCCACTACAATCTTTCCAAAGCGGATATTCTTTATGAATGTCCCGTAGAAGGAAACATCACAAGAAGCATGGCAGTTATTAAAGATTGGGAAGATTTGGATCGTATTGGCAACGTAAGAAGCTGCCGCGATTATTTCGTTTACTGGTCCTTCGAATGGGATTCCATATACCTGCATTTCGGCGGCCCTTATTATATCAATGAGATCATTGAGCGGAAAGACACAGACCACATCACTGGATGCGCATACGGTGATAAAAGAACCGATGGTATGTATGAAGGAACTTTCTACCGTTCCACCGATAAGAAAGCACCCCAGAATGCATATGCCAGCGCGGAAGGCATTAATAAAGGAATTGACAAATTCGGCATTTCCAAGACATACAGAGACGGATATTACAATGCTGACCATTTTAAATTCGCTTCCTCCAAGGAACCGAATACATTAGAAAAATACAGCGATGCCATTACAGCTAAAGAAATTGACATGGCATCCGCTTATCCTGTCACCAAGACTTCTTTCACTTACAATGAAAACGATGGTTTATATTACCGTTATATGTATGGCAACCCGGACGTAGACGCTGCCAACGATAACCAGCAGCTGGCATTCAAGAATGTTCTTGTCCAGTTTACATACCACGAAGTAAGGGATGCCAAAGGATACCTGATTTTCCAGGTACATGATACGACAAGAGACGGCTATTACTTCACGAATGGAAAAGGTATCCATGTAACATGGAAGAAGAGTACGGACTACGAACCTACGAAGTATTACGATGACGATGGAAACGAAATCGAAGTGAATACCGGCAAAACGATGATCTGCATCGTAGAAGACGGGGATTCCTTCAAAGCAGACGGCGCAACTTTGAAAGCAAAATAGGCTGTTGAAACCATATCACAGTACAAAAAATCCGATTCCTGATGCAACAAACTATGCATCAGGAATCGGATTTTTTATATCAAACGAGTACCCCTTTCGGAATGCTCCTTCAGGAATACTCATTTCAGAAAGTTCTTTTTCACATTGCCCCGATTCCAAGCCGATTGACAGCAGAGAAAATGGCCCGTACAGATGCCCTTGTGATATTGGAACTTACCCCCACGCCATAAGTCACGCTTCCATTGTCCACATCCAGCAAGTGGATATATGCTGCCGCCTGAGAATTAGAACCGCTCTGAAGGGCATGTTCTTCGTAATCCAGAATCTTCATTTCTTCTCCGATCACTTCCTGAAGCCCTCGTTTTACCGCATCGATCGGTCCGTTGCCCACCGCTTCAAAGCTCTTTTCCACGCCATGATCGGTATAAACAACAACTACCCTTGTATCAAATTCAGATGTCGTCTCATCGCTCAAGTCATCCACCCTCAGTTTCTTGAAATGGATCGGCTCCTTGCGGTCCAGATATTCCTTTCGGAACTGCTGCATAATCTCATCCGGGGATACCTCTCCTTGATGCTCCGATATATTCTGGATGACATTCGCAAACTCCCTGTGCATCCCCTTAGGAAGTTTGAAGCCAAAATAGGTATCCATAATAAATGCAACGCCGCCTTTTCCGGACTGGGAATTGATTCTGACGATCGGCTCATATTCCCTGCCGATATCGGAAGGATCAACAGGCAGATAAGGCACCTGCCATACCTTGCTCCCTCTTTCCCGCATCGCTTTTACGCCCTTATTAATAGCGTCCTGATGGGAACCTGAAAAAGCAGTAAATACCAGCTTGCCCGCATAAGGATGCCTGGGATGGATCGGTATTTTGCAGCATCTTTCGTATATTTCAATAATCTCGTTGATTTTTTCTATATTCAATTTGGGATCAATCCCCTGAGAAAACATATTATAAGCAATATTCAGTATATCTACGTTGCCAGTTCTTTCTCCATTGCCAAATAATGTCCCTTCTACCCTGTCCGCCCCGGCAAGCAGGGAAAGCTCCGCGCTCGCTACGCCGGTTCCTCTGTCATTATGTGGATGTACGCTCAAAATAATACTTTCCCTGTTTTTAAAATGCCTGTTCATCCATTCGATCTGATCCGCATATACATTCGGTGTCGTCATTTCCACTGTAGACGGCAGATTGATAATCATTGGATTCTCCTTGTCAGGCCCCCATGTTTCCTGGACAGCCGTGCATATTTCCAATGCAAAGTCCAGTTCCGTCCCTGTAAAGCTCTCCGGAGAATATTCTAAAATGATCTTTCCAGGAAATTTTTCCGCCCGCTCTTTCACCCATTTGGTTCCTTGCACGGCTATATCGATAATTTCCTTCTGGCTCATGCCGAATACCACGTCTCTTTGAAGCGTCGAAGTAGAATTATAAATATGCACGATCGCCTGGCGGCATCCCTGAATGGACTCAAATGTTCTCTCGATCTGTTCCTCCCTGCACTGTGTCAGCACCTGGACACAGACATCTTTCGGTATCATCTTCCGATCCACGAGCTGTCGGAGAAAGTCATATTCGATCTGGCTTGCCGCAGGAAATCCTATTTCAATTTCCCGGAAGCCCAATTTGATCAAATACTGGAACATCTCTATTTTCTCATGCACCACCATCGGATCAATCAATGCCTGGTTCCCGTCCCGCAGATCCACGCTGCACCATACAGGGGCTTTCTCTATTTCCCTCTCCGGCCACTTTCGTTCCGGGTAATCCACAACCGGATTGCGTTTATACCTCTCATAATTCAACATAATTTATTCCTCCCATTCTTAACCCGCTCATCGCCGCCGCGATTCGCAAGTCTGCATTTGAATTGAAAAGCCGGCTCACAAAGAGCCGGCCAGCTTTCACTATCTTTGCTTTTTACCCCCAAACAGCGATTATTCCCCAAGACCGCTTTCGATTGCATGAACCAGCGCTTTCAAAGCCTCTTCTTCATCCTCGCCTTCGCAAATAAACTCTACTTCATCGCCGCATTTCACACACGCGCCAAGCACACTCAGCACGCTTTTCGCATTTGCCGTGTTCTCTTTAAATGTAAATGTGATCAACGATTTAAATTGCATCGCTTCCTTGCATAGAATGCCTGCCGGTCTTAGATGTAGCCCAGTGGGGTTCTTTATAATTACCTTTTGGCTTACCATACCCTCTTCTCCTTCACTGCATATGCCTTTGTTTTATATTTATTCGTCTGTCTGCATATACTCTTCTTTTACTATACCACCTTTTTCGCCTCTTGTGAAGCCTTCTTATTAAGTAAAACTTACTAGGAAAACTCACTAGGAAAACTGTGCTTTTAAAGCATAATATTCTGAATCAGCTCTGCCAGCTTTTTCGCCTCTTCATCAATCTGCTTTTTATCCTTTCCTTCAATCATGACGCGAACCTTCGGCTCGGTTCCCGAAGGACGGATCAGCACTCTTCCTTCACCAGCAAACTTGCTGTCCAGTTTGGCAATCGCCTCTGCAATTTCCGGATATTCCATATAACGTTCTTTTTTATGGTTAGGAACTTTTGCATTCACAAGCGCCTGAGGCATTACCTCCATAACTTTGGACAGCTCCGATAAAGGTTCCTTCGTTTCCACCATGACTTGCAGTAAGTGAAGCGCGCTCAACAGGCCGTCACCAGTTGTATTCTCATCCAGGAAAATAATATGGCCTGACTGTTCCCCTCCAAGGCTGGCGCCAATCTCTTTCATCCGCTCCAGAACATAACGGTCTCCCACTTTTGTTTGTTCTATCTTGATACCGTTTTTATCCCCCATTAAAAAGAATCCAAGATTACTCATAACGGTAGCAATAATCATATCGCCTTTCAGCTTTCCCTGGTTCTTCATATGAACCCCGACAATCGCCATAATCTGGTCGCCGTCGATAATATTTCCCATTTCGTCTACTGCCAGCAGTCTGTCCGCATCACCGTCAAAAGCCAGCCCGATATCCGCCTTCTCATATACCACTCTCGCCTGCAGCTCTTCCATATGGGTAGAACCACAGTTGGCGTTAATATTTGTTCCGTCCGGGCTGTTATGGATGGCAACGATTTCCCCTCCCAGCTCTTTCAGCGCCTCAATCGAAGTATAAAAGGATGCGCCTTCTGCGCAATCGACTACTATCTTCAGCCCCCGCAGATCGATGTTTACCGCTTTCATCGAATGATTAATGTATTCCTCCCTTGCATCCGTGCGGTATTTGACCTTTCCCACGCTGGCGCCGGTAGGAAATTTCACATCCTTCATTCCATTCCTGATCAGCGCTTCGATCTCGTCCTCCAGTTCGTCGGGCAGTTTATATCCGTCCCCATCGAAAAATTTAATCCCATTGAATTCCACGGGATTATGGGAGGCAGAAACTACTACTCCTGCATCCACCTTATACTTTCTTGTCAAATATGCAATCGCCGGTGTTGGAAGAACACCCACATATACGCAGTTTGCTCCCACCGAGCAAGCTCCTGCCATCAATGCGTTTGCCAGCATATCGCTGGAAATCCTCGTATCACAGCCTACCATAATAGTCGGCTTATGTTCCTTTTCCTTTGTCAGCACATACGCTCCGGCCTGGCCCAGCTGCATAGCCAGCAATGGTGTCAGTTCTTCATTCGCAACTCCTCTTACTCCATCCGTGCCAAATAATCTGCCCATATAAGCGCTCCTTTCTGCTCCTTCTTTACTGTCCGCTTGCCGTTTATCATTCATTATTCCGTTCCCGTATATTCAGTCTCACCGTTATATTCTCGCGCAGACTCACGGTATCCGGCAAATTGAACGAAAGGTTAACGTCATAATACCCTTCTCCCAGTTCTTCTATCACACCCGTTTCCAGCAATCGGCCAATATCGACCACTCCCCTGATCTGGCTTGCATCCAGCGCATTTACTTCCTCTGCCAGCCCTCTTACCTGTATAGGGAATTCTTCTTCGTAAGTGGAAATCACTCCTTCGTATTGCTCCGGAAGGTTTTCGATCACAATATTGCTTTCTGAAATAGTAATGCTCCTCGTAACTTCCTGTTCTACCTTTACTGTCACAGACACATTTCCGTCAAATCCTGCATCGGCCATCTCCACGCTTCCCGAAAGATAAGGCCGGATGTCAACCATTGCCGTTACATCCCCGGTCGCCCCAGTAATATCCACCTCTGTATCCGGTATTTCAATGACTGATAAATTCCTCAGCACGCTTCCTTTGCCCGCCAGCAAAACACTTTCAGGGGAACTGCTCACTATGCCTGTCGCCCTATAACCGTTGGCTGGCGTTCCCGAATACGCAAATCGGAGAGGTATCGACTTCGTTCCAAGAATTTCCACATTAACGCCTACTGTATTGATATTCATCGTCAGCTTATCCTTAGACACCTCTTCGCCATTGGCATCATACAGCTTTATTTCTGCGTTTGTTCCAATATCTCCGGTAAACCCTGTAATTCCCACGCTCACTTCAGCCGTCTCGATCATGGAAATTATCGACTCAGGCCCAGACACCCTCACTAAGTTCTGGTCCGTTGTTACATCGCCCACGATATAACCCTCCTGCAAAGTCCCCGATGTTTCTGCTTTCAAAGGAATGGAAATGCTTTTGCGGTCTTCCACCTTCAGTTTTACTACGCCCGAACTTGCCCGAATGCTGTCCAGGCTTTCATTGTACTGCACCGTAGACAGCTCAATCGGAATCGTATTATCCGCAGTCAGTTTATTCATATCCGCTATGGCGACAAGATCGCCGCCGCTTATATTGTTCATCACTGTTTTCGGCCCTGTAATCGCCACATAATCAAGCACATCGGAACCATCCAGCACCTCATACATTTTTCCCTGGCTGGTAAGGACTTCCGCGTTAATAATCGACACCCTGACGTTGTTCACCCTGCGGGTAGTCGCCGGATTGTTTATATTTGTTACAAGAAGCCATAAAAGAGCGGCAAAAAGAACGGAGCCTATTTTCAGCCCAAGATTGTCAGTCAGTTTCTTTTTCATTCTTTTCCCTTCCCTTCCAAAGCTTACGCCGCTTTCCTTCTGCCGGTTTTCCCTGGATCTCGCGCAGCCTTTCTTTTAATGTATCCCCATCCAGGTTCCTTTCCAGATTCCCTTCATAAGCGATGCTGATCCTCCCTGTTTCCTCGGATACGATCACTGTCATGGAATCTGTCACTTCTGAAATCCCCACGCCGGCTCTATGTCTTGTACCCAGTTCCTTGCTTAACAGCATATTATCGGACAACGGCAGATAACATGTTGCGGAAGTCACCCTGTTTCCGCGTATAATAACAGCGCCGTCATGCAACGGCGTATTATGTTCAAAAATATTGATCAAAAGCTGACTGGTGACAACACCGTCAATATCGATCCCTGTTCTCTCGTACTCGGCCAGAGGCTGCGATTTCTGGATTACAATAAGCGCCCCTGTTTTTACCTTTCCCATCTCTACACAGGCTTTCGTAATTTCATTGATCGTACGGTCAGAAAAAAGGCCGGATTCCGCCTTTCCAGAATCAAACGGCAGCAAGGAAGCAAGGAAATTTTTCCTGCCCAGCTCCTCCATCGCCTTGCGCAGCTCCGGCTGCAGAATCACTATGATTATCGTAGAAGCTATATTCACCAGATTCTCAGCAATCCATAGAATTGTTTCCATATCAAAAATTGCCGCTATCAGCCAGAATACGGCGATTACAACAACACCCTTCAGCAGCGACCACGCTTTTGTATTTTTTACCCACACCAAAATACTGTACACAACGAAGGATAATATAATGATCTCCGCAATGTCAGTCCATCGGATGTCCGGCATACGTCTGAAATATGTGTCCATAAATTCTTGAATCTGCTGCATTTTAAATCATTCCAGTCTTAAAATAATATCATTTCACCATTATCATTCTATCGGCCTGTTTATTAGCCTGTTTTTTTCCCCTCCAAGCCTTTCTGTGAAGAACGTGCCTTCTTAGGCTGGTTAATCTTCTTCACCTTGCGCTCCGGCGTGGCAACCGTCACTTTGGGCACTGCTTTTACATAATAGTAATATTCGTCGTCCTCAAACTGCACTTTTTCTGTCCGGCCATAATCCACATTAAATGCAAAAAACTGTATGACTGTCGCAATTAATGCCGCTGCCGCCGTGCCAAGGATCACTCCCCCGATGGCAACATTGGTATCAAACATCAAATCGCCGACCAGAAGAAGCATAATATTTACCAAAGATCCAGCCACGATGGCGATCGTCCATGAATGGTCAACGGAAAGCCGCCGGATCAAGTATACAAGAATCAGCGTAATTGCAAAAACAGCCGCCGTCACCACCATCGTGCGGTTATCCAGCATACCGTCAATGATAAAGCGGAACTTTGTAGTAATTTCCTCCGCTTCCATGGATATGAGCGTCGTCGTGCTTTCATTCACGTAAGCGATCAAATAATATGCCACCGTTCCGCAGGCCACTGACACCGCAGAAGCCGGGGAACCCAGAAGTCCCATCGCAATCGGTATTGTATAAGGTATATGCATCCAGAAGCATATGGGTGTCAGCAACACCACCGCCGTGTCCTTCGGCGAAAAACGGAAATAAAGCAAAAACATGAGCAGGAATGCCGCCAGCACGACAACCGCGCATTCCAAAGATAAAGCATATACGTGCAGCAGCACAAACGCCGCTGCAACAATAATTATAAAATTCATCGGCATAAAAGAACACATCAATGCTGCAATGAGCACGATCGTCATCCTGTCGATCCTTTCCATAAACCCAAGCTTCCCATTGATCAGCATCAGGCTTATGAAAGCGAGCAAAAATTTCCAGAGAGGCACGAGATAAACTTCATATCTCCCGTAAAACTTTTTTAAATATTGTTTCGCAACAAGTAATGATGTCATAGTAACTTCCTTTCAGGGCGTTTCGACCCTGTTTTATGTTTTATCATACATGCTGGCAAGCCTGCGCAAATTGTTCATATACAGCCTTACGCCGTTTTTTGCTTTGGCATACCGATAGCAATATATCGCATAAGACACTACCGAATATATTCCTATTGCAAGTAAATATTTCATCAAAACGGACTTACCGAATTCCATCAGATCCATTTTATAAATGTCCATCATGAAAAATTCGAAATCATAAAAAACATACATTCCGAATACCACTCCGAACGCAATGGTACCGCAGACAAAGGATTTCAATACCTGCAGCCATACATAGTCCCCCCGGAAATAATTCATAATCAAATTATTTTTTTTCCCTTCGTTCTCCTCATATGATGCCATTTTTGTCATCAAAATGATTCTTTCCTGATTCAACATAAAACCGCTTCTCCTAGTGATCCAAAAAACGCATTTTCGGATTATCCTTCGACTCCTTCGGCTTCTGGACTGTCACAGTAGCTTTCTTATACGCGCTTTGCAGATTATGTGTCATGTCGTTCTTGCACTTATCGCAGAAACGCCCGCTGCGGATCGGCGAGCCGCACTTTTCACAGTTTATCAGCACCTGGGAATCCGATGAAAATTCCAGGCGTTCCTCTCTCAGCCACTGTTTGATCTGCTGGGTGGAAACCTCGCACTCTTCGGATACTTCCTGAATGCCGCATCCCTGGTGCTCATATACATATTTCTTTACCTCCTGGAATTTTTCTTCCAAGTCTTCCCTGCACCTCGGGCATACGACAGGCCCCATCGCATAGTTGAACATTCTTCCGCACTTTTTACAATTACGTACATCCATATATAAAACCTCCCATTCATTGTCCCCGGCCGATTGCCAGCGCCGCATAGTAAATATTTTTTACCCCTGCCGTCTGCAATGTGGCAGTCATAGCGTCAACCGTACTTCCCGTTGTATATATATCATCAATAATTACAATCGTACTTAATTTTACATCATTTTTCAGAATTTTAAAAGCCCTTTTCAAATTATTTTGTCTCTCCACGTCATCCAACCCCTTTTGCGGTGTCGTTTTCTTCCTTCTTGCCACGATATCACAGCGCATCGGCACCCCTGTCCTGGCAGAAATTACCTTCGCCAGCAATTCGGCCTGATTATAACCTCTCTGCCTTTTTCTGGATGGATGAATCGGTATCGGCACCAACGCCTCCGCTTTCCATTGTTTTATCCGCCCTTCCAGCTTCCAAGCCATGCATCGCCCGAAAAAAAAGGCATATTCCTGCCTTCCTCCATATTTGAAACGATAAATGGAAGGCGCGATATCGCGGTATTCAAACACGCTGACCCCTTGTTTGTACAAATGCTTTTTTGTTTTGCAGTCAAAGCAGTATTCATCCTCTTCTTTCAACGGTTTCCCGCATTTCATGCAGATCGGGCCGTTGATCGGCTTTAGCTTTTCCAGGCATTTCCCGCAGATATCTCCACCCCGGAATGGAATGATCTGATCACAGACCGGGCATCTGGGCGGGAAGGCCAGATCCAGAACGATTTCCGCTATTCCATATTTTCTCTTCATTTTCCTCCGTCATGCCTCTCCGGGCAGGAGTCTACATACGGTCCGGCAGTATCATTTCCCTGATTCTGTCGCATAAACTGGTATACCGTCCATTCTGGCTCTCATTGGCAATCATATCCCCCACCACCTGTCTGCTTCCAAGAATCGTGACGCAATATTTTGCGCGCGTCACCCCTGTGTACAGGAGATTCCTGTTCATCAGCATCTTCGGCCCGGATAAAAGGGGCATAATCACAGCTGGGTATTCGCTGCCCTGGGATTTATGGATCGTCACCGCGTAAGCCAGCTCGATCTCGTCCAGCTGATGAAAAGGATAAGACACCCGTCGGCACTCATCAAATTCCACGACCAGTTCCTGGGAAAATTCATTGATTTCCCTCACGATCCCTATATCCCCATTAAATACGCCCAGCCCTTTGTCTACCGGAATGCCGTATTTGCTCACAACCTCCCATTCCATCTGGTAATTGTTCTTGATCTGCATCACCTTATCTCCTACGCGGAACAGCCCGCTGCCATAAGGATGTTCTTCTTTGGATGCATCAGGAGGATTCAAATACTGCTGGAGAATCCCGTTCAGCGTTTCAACCCCCAGGCTCCCCTTCCTCATCGGGGTCAGCACTTGTATGTCATAACTTCCGGCATGGACATAAGGGGGAAGTTTTTCACGGATCAACTGGATCATATGCTTATAGATCACATTGACATCATTTCTTTCCAGGAAAAAAAAGTCCATGCTTTTATTATCCAATGCAATGTTTTTTCCTTCGTGGATCCGATGGGCATTCACTACAATGTCGCTTTCTTCCGCCTGTCGGAAAATTTTTTGCAGCATTACCTTTGGAAAACATCCGCTGTCGATCAGATCTTTCAGCACCTGCCCCGGCCCTACCGAAGGCAGCTGATTGATATCTCCTGCCATGACCAGTCTTGTTCCCGGCATAATCGCTTTCAGCAATGCCTGGAACAAATGGATGTCTACCATGGACATCTCATCTATAATAATAACGTCCGCTTCCAGCGGATTTTCTTCATTTCTTTCAAATTTTGCCAGCCTCTTCTCTTCTACGGAAGCACCGTTCAATTCCAGCATCCTGTGAATGGTCTTTGCTTCATATCCTGTCGCTTCCGTCATCCGTTTTGCTGCCCGCCCCGTCGGAGCCGCCAGCAGAATATCCATCCCCTCTTCTGCAAAATATCCAATGATGGTATTGATCGTCGTCGTCTTTCCCGTGCCGGGGCCGCCAGTCAAAATCATAATCCCGTTTTTTATGCTTTCCACCACCGCACGCCTTTGCAGTTCATCCAGCCGAATCCCCTGCGCCTCTTCCAGTATGCCGATACGCTGTTGGACACGTTTTTCCCCTAATTTTTCCCACTCGCCGTCCTGTGACAGGGAAATATTCAAATCGTGCAGCATTTTCGCGCAATTTAGTTCTTCATAATAAGCGGAAGCGGCGTATATCCTCCTTTCCCCGGCCAGCTTTGCTACGATTTTCTTTTCCATCGCCAGATTGGAGATCTGGGGTTCTATCCCTTCTTTATCCACTTCCAGCAGCAATTGACACCTTTCTAACAATATGTTATCCGGCAGATAGATATTCCCTTCCGCCATTGCCTGGGATAAGGCATACAAAATACCGCTTCTGATACGGTAATCGGAGTCCATCTGGATCCCGGCCTTACGGGCAATCTCGTCGGCGGCCTTAAAACCGATGCCGCCCACATCCTCTGCCAGCTGATATGGGTTTTCCCTCATAACACCGTAAATTTTCTCGCCGTAAGTATTGTATATCCTGACCGCCATGGTATCGGATATTCCATACTTCTGCAGAAATACCATAGCGCTGCGCATATCTTTTTTTTCTTCCATCCTTACCGCGATTTCCCTCGCCTTTTTCTCGCTGATCCCTTTTATTTCAGCAAGCCTCTCCGGTTCTTCCTCAATAATCCGAAACGTGTCTTTTCCAAACTTTTTTATAATCCGCGATGCCAGTGCCGCGCCGATTCCTTTAATCGCCCCGGAAGCCAGATATCTTTCCATGCCGGCCTCGTCATCCGGCTCCACTACGCGATAGCTCTCCGCCTTAAGCTGCATACCATACAAGGGATGCTCCGTATAATTGCCGGACACTTCCAATGTTTCGCCCTCGTCCACTGTTCGGAAATTCCCTACGCATATGATCTCTTCCTCCCCGTCCACCAGATTCATGACGGTATATCCGTTATCATCGTTGCGGTAAATGATATGCTCCACATAACCTTTTATCTGTTCCATTTTCCCATTTTCCCATAATACCAAAAGGCTGCCTGAATAAGCAGCCTTTTTATGTATGTCAATATCGTTGGTACTATAAACTGATATTACAAATTATAGTTACGCTTCATCTGCTCATAAAGCATCTGTGCCAATCCCAGTCCTTCTCTCTCCGTTGAAGTATTCGCCAGTTCCTGCAATGCATTATCCTTAAAAAAATCTACCAGCGTATCGTTAGGATTGGATTCCCCATCGCTGAAGACATCCACCGTTTTCTGCATTTCCTTAAACATCTGCTCTACAAAATAAGCCTCAAACTCCTTGCAGACCGCCAGCAGTTCATCATCCGAAGACTGGGTATAATCCTTTTTCCTGATCTGTCCATCCAATCTGGAAGAAGTAGCCTGTGACGATATATAATTGGCATATGCGGAAGAAACACCGTTTCCTATGTCCATAACCTACCCTCCGTTTCCCGCCCTGCCCGGGCGCATGCACATTCCTTGCTATTCTATCACATCTCCGGCGTTTTACCGTTTCAGGTTATTCGCCTGCTGAAGCATCTCGTCGGTAGTCGTTATCGCTTTGGAGTTCATTTCATATGCGCGCTGAGCTACGATCAGATTTACCATTTCATCCGCTACCTTCACGTTGGATCCTTCCAAGTATCCCTGCACCAGTTTGCTCCGCCGCACGTTCGGATTCGTTGCTTCATTGATCACCGCGCCGCTGGCCGCCGTAGCTGCATATAAAGTATCTCCTTGGCGTTCCAGCCCCGAAGGATTCCTGAACTGGAAAGCTCCTATCGTCATTCCCAGCGACTGAGGGTTATTATTTTCATCGGGATACATCAGCGTGCCGTCCGCGCTGATCGTTATCCTGCTGGTGATGAAATCGCCCGCCAGCTGAATCGGCTGATTTGCTGTGTTTAATACCGGAAGCCCATCCGAAGTCGTCAGCATAAGCCGATTTGTCCCCCCGGTCGCCCATGTAAAATCGCCGTTTCTCGTATAATTAATTTCCCCGTTCGCATTACGGACAGCAAAGAAACCATCCCCTTCGATTGCAAACGCGGTCTTGCTCTCCGAAGCGAGCAAACTGCCCTGGCCAAAAAGCTGGTTGATAGAAGCCGTCCTTACACCCAGGCCGACCTGTGATGTCACCGGTTTCGGATCGCCGTTTGCCGTCGTCGTAGCCGTTTGCAGCGTCTGATATAATAACGATTTAAACTGCGCAACCTGGGACTTATATCCGGCAGAATTCACGTTTGCCAGATTGTTCGCAATCGTATCTACGTTTGTCTGTTGTGCATTCATCCCCGTCGCTGCAGACCATAAACTCCTAACCATAACCTAAACCCTCCTATAATCTGCCGATCTCAGTAACGGCAGTTTCCAATGTGCTGTCATATGTCTGGATTACTTTCTGATTCGTTTCATAAGCCCTTGATATATTAATCATATTTACCATTTCGGTTACAACCGAAATATTGGAACTCTCCAGATATCCCTGGTAAATCTTTGCCTCCGCATCCTGGAAAGCCGCGCCTTCCACTGGCTGGTAATAATTCTCCCCATATTTTGCCAAGTAATTATAATCCCGAAAATCACGAACCAATATCTGGGCCACCGGCGCATTATCCTCCCCCTGCATAATATTGCCGCTGGTATCTATCCTGACATCCAGCAAAGGATCCAAACGTATCCTGGCATTATTCGTACCGATCACATAATCGCCGTCATGCGTCACCAGATATCCCTGCGTATCCATCCGAAAGCTCCCGTCCCTCGTATATTTCAGGGAACTGTCGTTATTCCTGTTTGTATAAGATATGACAAAAAATCCCGGCCCTGACAGCGCAAGATCGAATTCATTCTCCGTCCCCTTGATCGGCCCTTGGGAATAGTCCGTATAACCCTCGCCGATTTTCACGCCCAGATTATTTACGCCCAACTGCCTCGTTAGTCTGGCCGTCTCCGATGTATCCTTCAGTTTATAAGCCAGCACATCGTTAAATGCCTGGCTGGTAGCCCCTTCCTTTTTATAGCCGTTGGTATTCGCATTTGCCAGGTTGTTCGTCATGACATCCATTCTGTGCTGCTCGTTTAACATACCTGTATATGCGGTATATAACCCCTTAAGCATTCCTCTCCTCCTCTTATCCAGCCCTTATTCTTCCCTGTATCCTGCCAAAAACTCTACATATTTGCCGGTTCCGATGGCTACCGCCGTCATCGGCTCCTCTGCCGTCATCGTATTAATCCCGGTCTTGGATTCAATAAGATCCTCCAGCCCCCTCAGCATGCTTCCGCCACCAGTTAGGACAATGCCTCTGTCTGCAATATCCGCAGCCAGTTCCGGCGGTGTTTTTTCCAATACGCTGTGGATGGTCTCCACAATTTGTGCCGTTGTCTCCTTGAGTGCTTCCTCGGTCTCTTCCGAAGAAACCTTAACCGTTCTCGGAAGACCGGTGACAAGGTTGCGCCCTCTGACATCCATATAATCCACTTCGCTTCGTTTAAAAGCCGATCCGATTTTTATTTTCAAATCCTCTGCTGTTCTTTCCCCGATCAGCAGATTATGCTTTTTCCTCATGTAACGGATGATCGCTTCGTCAAAATCGTCCCCGGCAATCTTAATAGACGCGCTGACTACCGTCCCTCCCAATGAAATAACCGCGATATCGGAAGTGCCTCCCCCGATATCGACGATCATATTGCCGCACGGCTTATATATATCGATTCCAGCCCCTATCGCCGCCGCAATCGGTTCCTCAATAATAAATACATCTCTTGCCCCGGCCTGCTCCGTAGCGTCCTGAACGGCTTTTCTTTCCACTTCCGTCACTCCGCTCGGCACACAGACCGCAATCCTCGGCTTGCGGAACGTCTTTTTCCCGATCGCCTTCTGGATAAAATATTTCATCATTTTTTCCGTCGTCTCATAGTCGGAAATCACCCCCTGGCGCAAAGGACGGATCGCTACGATATTTCCCGGCGTCCTTCCAAGCATCAGCCTGGCTTCCTCGCCGATCGCCTTAATCTTATCCGTATCCCTGTCAAACGCCACAACGGAAGGCTCCTTCAATACTACCCCTTTTCCTCTTATATATACTAAAATGCTCGCTGTACCCAAATCGATTCCGATATCCGTATATTGCATGGTAAGCCCCTTTCTTTCTATAGTCTGTATTTTGCTGAACATCTATTTTAATATTTTCCATTTGTCCATAAACTAAACACGCAAAACCATTATAACCTAAAGAAAGAGTTTTTCAAAGAGGTTTCTTGAATTTTTTTAAAAGATTAATATTTCTAAATACATCGGATTCTTTCCCTTAAAACTTTAGCCTTTCCCCCTATTTTCCTCATTTTACTAATGCATCTTTCCAGGCATCTGTTGTTTTTCCAGCATTTTCTTCACGTATGCCCCCGTATAGGATTTTTCATTCCGAGCAACCTCTTCCGGCGTTCCGCTGGCAATTACAGTCCCTCCTCTGTCTCCGCCTTCCGGACCGATATCAATGATATAATCCGCCGTTTTTATCACATCCAGGTTATGCTCTATGACTACCACCGTATTGCCGCCGTCTGCCAGCCTATGCAGAATTTCCGTCAGCTTATGGACATCCGCAAAATGGAGTCCTGTGGTCGGTTCATCCAAAATATAAATGGTCTTCCCCGTACTCCGTTTACTTAATTCCGTGGCCAGCTTAATCCTCTGGGCTTCCCCTCCTGACAGCGTAGTGGAAGGCTGCCCCAGCTTGATATAAGACAATCCTACATCATTCAAAGTCTCTATTTTCCGCCGGATCGAAGGTACGTTTTCAAAAAAGCCCACCGCTTCTTCTACCGTCATATCCAGCACGTCGTATATGCTCTTTCCTTTGTATTTTACATCCAAAGTTTCCCTGTTATATCTCTTGCCCCCGCAAACCTCGCAAGGCACATAAACATCGGGCAGGAAATGCATCTCGATTTTAATAATGCCGTCGCCGCTGCATGCTTCGCATCTGCCTCCCTTTACATTGAAACTGAAGCGTCCTTTCTTATATCCTTTTGCCTTGGCATCCGCCGTAGCGGCAAACAGATCCCGGATCTGATCAAATACGCCGGTGTAAGTGGCCGGATTGGAACGGGGAGTTCTCCCGATCGGGGATTGGTCGATATCTATCACTTTGTCCAGCTGCTCGATTCCTTTTATTCCCCCATGCTTGCCGGGGATCGTCCTTGCCCTGTTCAATTCTTTTGCCAGACGTTTATATAAAATCTCATTCACCAGAGAGCTTTTTCCCGAACCAGATACGCCTGTCACACAAGTCAGCACCCCGAGCGGGAATTCTACGTCTATATTTTTTAAGTTATTTTCCGCCGCTTTCAGCACCGTTAATTTCCCTGTTGGTTTCCTTCTCTTTTTCGGAACTGGTATCTGCAGCCTGCCGCTGAGATACTGCCCCGTAATAGATTCAGGCACGGCCATGATTTCCTCCGCCGTTCCCACGGCCACCACTTCGCCTCCATGAGAACCCGCCCCAGGGCCGATATCCACAACATAGTCTGCCGCCAGCATCGTATCTTCATCATGCTCCACGACAATCAATGTATTCCCCATATTCTTCAAATTCCCCAGCGTATTCAGCAGCTTATCATTATCCCGCTGGTGAAGGCCGATGCTCGGCTCATCCAAAATATAGCATACCCCCACAAGGCCGGAGCCTATCTGCGTCGCCAGACGGATCCTCTGCGCCTCTCCCCCGGAAAGGGTTCCTGTCGCCCTCGCCAGAGAAAGGTAATCCAATCCCACATCGATTAAAAATCCTACTCTCGCCCGGATTTCCTTCAGCACTTGCTTGCCGATCATCTGCTGCTGCCTGGTCAGCTCCATCTCCTGCAAAAAACTGTGCAATTTCCCGATGGACATGGAAGTGATCTCAAAAATATTTTTATCGCATACTGTCACAGCCAGCGATTCCCTTTTCAAACGCATCCCTTTGCAGAGCCTGCAAGGCGTAATACGCATAAAAGATTCATATTCTTGTTTCATAACATCCGAAGAAGTCTCCCGGTACCGCCTTTCCACATTTTTAACCAGCCCCTCGAAGGCAACCGGGTAAATCCCCTGCCCCCTCTGTCCTTTATAATGCACCGTCACTTCCTTCCCCTTGGTTCCATGCAGAATAATATCTACGACCTTGTCCGAATATTCCTCGAAAGGAGTATCCAGATCAAACCCGTATTCTTTTCCAAGCGCCAGCAGAATAGCGTTGGTAAAGCTGGAAGGATCATTGCAGGACTGCCATCCCATAACGGCGATCGCCCCTTCGTTGATGCTGAGCCTTTTATCAGGAACCATCAGATCCACATCGAATTCCATCTTATATCCAAGGCCGAAACAGTCAGGACACGCGCCGAAAGGATTATTAAAGGAAAAGCTTCTCGGTTCAATCTCGCTGACGCTCACGCCGCAGTCCGGGCAGGAAAAGCTCTGGCTGAAGTTTACCGGCTCCCCTCCTATGACATCCACAACCAAAAGCCCTTCTGCAAGAGCTAATACATTTTCAATAGAATCCGTCAGCCTCCGCTCGATTCCTTCCTTAACTACCAGACGGTCCACAACAATTTCAATATTATGCTTGATATTTTTATCCAGCTTAATCTCTTCCGACAGCTCATAT
Source organism: uncultured Lachnospiraceae bacterium (assembly GCA_910585965.1). Classification (GTDB taxonomy): domain Bacteria; phylum Bacillota; class Clostridia; order Lachnospirales; family Lachnospiraceae; genus Kineothrix. The sequence continues at coordinate 39,726 of CAJUHH010000005.1, read as the reverse complement.
AAGCTCCCGTCCACACGGACGCGGACATAGCCGCTTTTTTTCGCTCGGTCGAACACCTTGGCATGTTCGCCTTTCCTTCCCCTGACAATCGGAGCGAGCAGCTGGATCTTCGTTCCTTCCGGCATCGCCATGATCTGGTCCGTCATCTGATCCACCGACTGCTTCTTGATCTCTCGTCCGCAGGAAGGACAATGGGGAATGCCGATCCTGGCATATAGCAGCCTGAAATAATCATAGATTTCCGTCACCGTACCCACTGTAGATCTGGGATTGCGGTTTGTCGATTTCTGGTCAATGGAAATAGCCGGGGAAAGCCCTTCTATCTTTTCCACGTTCGGCTTTTCCATCTGTCCCAGGAACTGCCTGGCATAAGAGGATAAAGACTCCATATAGCGCCGCTGTCCCTCTGCATAAATGGTATCAAACGCCAAAGAAGACTTCCCGGAGCCGGACAGCCCGGTAAGAACGACAAATTCGTTCCTCGGTATATCCACGTCAATGTTCTTCAGGTTATGTTCATTCGCCCCCCGTATTTTAATATACTCCCTGCGGGGCAGCATTTTCTTATTCGTCTCTTCCATGCCCTTCCTCATTTCCTCTCTGCCAGCTGTTTCTTTAATTCCGCCATCTTATCCCGAAGTTCTGCCGCCGCTTCAAAGTTCAGGTCTGCCGCCGCCTGCTTCATCTTCTTCTGGATCTTCCCGATCAGTTTTTCCAGTTCCTCATCGCTCATAGATTCCGGGTCTTTCTCAAAGTTCACCTCTTCCTTAGCAATCACTTTGGAAATACTGATCAGCTCCCGTACCGCTTTCTTTATGGTCTGCGGGGTAATGCCATGTTCTTCGTTATATTTATTTTGTATCTCGCGCCTTCTGTTCGTTTCCGTAATAGCCGCCTGCATGGAATCCGTCATATTATCGGCATACATGATTACCCTGCCTTCCGCATTCCTGGCCGCGCGCCCGATCGTCTGGATCAGCGAAGTCTCCGAACGCAGAAATCCTTCTTTATCCGCATCCAATATGGCCACTAACGATATCTCCGGAATATCCAGCCCTTCCCTCAGCAGATTGATTCCTACCAGCACATCGAATACATCCAGCCTCATGTCGCGGATGATCTCGGCCCTTTCCAGCGTATCGATATCCGAATGAAGATATTTTACCCGGATCCCTACCTCTTTCATATAATCGGTCAGATCTTCGGCCATCCGCTTTGTCAGCGTCGTCACCAATACTTTGTTATGTTGCTTCGTCTCCTTATTGACTTCGCCCACCAGATCATCGATCTGCCCTTCCACCGGGCGCACGTCCACCTCCGGGTCAAGCAGCCCCGTAGGACGGATAATCTGTTCCGTCCGCAGCAGTTCATGCTCCTTTTCATATTCCGCAGGAGTCGCCGAAACAAACAGAAGCTGGTCAATATGCTCTTCAAACTCCTGAAAATTCAAAGGCCGGTTATCCAGAGCGGACGGAAGGCGGAAACCGTAATCCACCAGCGTATTCTTTCTGGAACGGTCCCCGGCGAACATTCCCCTGATCTGCGGTATCGTCATGTGGGACTCATCGATGATAATCAAATAATCATCCTTAAAATAATCCATCAAAGTAAGAGGCGTAGCCCCTTCCGGCATTCCGTTCAGATGCCGGGAATAGTTCTCAATGCCGGAACAAAACCCTGTCTCTCTCAGCATTTCTATGTCAAAGTTCGTTCTTTCGGAAATTCTCTGCGCTTCCAGAAGCTTGTCCTCTCCTTTAAAAAAGCGTACCCGCGCCTCCAGTTCCGATTCTATATTTTTACACGCTGCATTAATTTTATCCTGGGATACGACATAATGAGAAGCCGGAAAAATAGAAATATGCTCCAGCACCGCATGCACCTGCCCGGTCAGAGGATCGGTTTCCGCGATCCGGTCTATTTCATCCCCGAAAAACTCCACCCGGATCAGGTAATCCCCGCCCTGCGCCGGATAAATCTCCACCACGTCCCCCCTTACGCGGAAACATCCCCTGCCAAGATCCATATCGTTTCTGTCATATTGGATATCGATCAGTTCCCTGATTACCGAATCCCTGTCTTTGATCATTCCCGGGCGCAGGGACACGATCATCTCCTGATAATCGTCCGGGCTTCCCAGTCCGTATATGCAGGATACGCTGGCCACCACCACCACATCCCGCCGTTCCGTCAGGGACGCCGTCGCCGACAGCCGCAGTTTCTCAATCTCTTCGTTGATTGAAGAGTCTTTTGCTATATAGGTGTCCGAGGAGGGTACGTAGGCTTCTGGCTGGTAGTAGTCGTAGTAGGATACAAAATACTCCACTGCATTTTCCGGGAAAAATTCTTTGAACTCACCGTACAACTGTCCGGCAAGAGTCTTATTGTGTGCTATTACCAAAGTCGGCTTGTTCAGCTTAGCGATCACGTTGGCCATGGTAAAGGTCTTGCCGGAACCCGTAACACCTAATAACGTCTGGAATTGGTTGCCCTCTTTGAAGCCTTTTACGAGCGCTTCTATCGCCTGGGGCTGGTCGCCGGTGGGTTGGTATTCACTGTGAAGTTTAAATTTCGACATATAAAAGCCTCTCTTTCACGGAATTACTTCGATTACTATAAGCCATAAAATTCATGTAATTTAAAAATAATTTCATATAAATTTTTATCTTAAAATTGGCCTATAGGTAAACTTTTGCAATTACACGAATAAAAGTCACAAATTTGTAATCATAACCGTTTACAAAGTAGTCTGTTTCATATTTTATATCATATAAATTATCAATGTCTTTATTTTTTGCTATCATAAACCAACTGATTTCTCTCTAATTCTTTCTGCAGCTCTTCCACCGTTGGTAAAACGGTCATATAGATTGTCGGATTATCATCCTCTCTTCTTTTTAGGTCATCAAACATTCTGACATACATATCCATTTGTCCTATATCTTGATGAGTCAGTTTCTTTGTTTTTAAATCAATAACGGCAAAGCATCTCAAAATATAATTATAAAAAACCAGATCAATATAGAAATCCGTTGTTTCTGTACATATTTTCATCTGCCTTCCCACAAATGAAAACCCTTTGCCCATTTCCAGCAGGAACTTCTGAAGATTATTTATAATGGCTGTTTCCAGATCACTTTCTAATTGATTGATATTAGGAGTAATCCCCATAAACTCTAGTACAAATGGATCTTTCCCAAACTCCAATGCCTTATTTTCTTTATCTGGCAACTGTGTTGATAACATTCTTTTGTAATATCCACTTTTGATGTTGCGTTCCAAAACTCTTACAGACCAATTTTCTGTCAGAGCTTCCTTTAAATAAAAGTTTCTTTCCTCTTCATCGGAAATGCGCATTATACTTCTTAGATGAGAACACGAAATTTTACCAGCCATTGAAAATCCATATGAATCTTTTGGAAATACCAAATAAAACTGACGGCAGTTTCTCAAATTTGCTACTGAAAAACCTGTTCCAAATTCGTCCGACAATTGGATTGATAGATTTTTTATCAAGCAAGAACCATATTGAGCCTTCTTTTCACCATATTGTTCCTGCTCAACAATACGCCTGCCTACATTCTAATACGCATATGTCATAATTCCATTAGCACTATTATAAGCTTTTTCTCTTGCCTACTGTAATATAAAATACACATCCCTATAAAACTGCTGCTCATCTGGCACCATTAATTTCTGTGTTTTTTGCTTTATTACTTCATTTCTTTCTTCCATAAACATTCTCCAATGAATTGGCTACACACGTGTAGCCAATTCACCAATTAATATATTATTTCTCATTTCCTATACGGAAATTTTCATCTACAAATAATGCTGTTTAAGTGTCTCTATTGCCAAGTAGGCACTTTGATATATAAAATTTCCGAATTATTTTCATTTAACCATGCAGGATAATTTTGATACATTTCTTCAGGCTATCCTACAATCAGGAAACACACTCCCTCTGGAATTTCATCAGGTTGAAATAATGAAGGCAAGAAATTTACAGTTATTTTTGAACGGGCTGCATGATCAATGCCATTAATACACACATAGACTTTTTCACCTTTGGATATATAAGTCTCCTCGAGAATCCTCAACACTTCACTTCGAATAGTACTAATTTCACACAAAGCATTATTAATAGGAACATCATACTTCTTTAACTGCCCCTTCAGGTTTCTTCTTAACTGATTCAACAATTCTCCCCACAAAGCTTCTTGTGAACATAGCCCCTCATCCAAATCATAAAATCTTTGTTCCAGTGAAATAGGTCTAAATGTATACATAAACTACTCCATATATTTTCTAATCATTTCATTTATCCTACCCCTTACACGAATCCAAGTCACAAACTCCACCCGTCCGCCTAGTGTTATTTCGTCCATAATCCCCTATCTTGTCCACAAAATACCGTACAATCAGCACCAAATAACACTAAATAATGCAGTTTTCACCCTGTCCCCAAATTAGGACACAAAGTACTCTACCGCATTTTCAGGGAAAAATTCTTTAAACTCACCGTATAATTGGGCAGCAAGGGTTTTATTGTGCGCTATTACCAAAGTTGGCTTGTTCAGCTGCTGGATCACGTTGGCCATGGCAAAGGTCTTTCCTGAACCAGTTACCCCTAGTAAAATCTGGAATTGATTGCCTTCTTGGAAGCCTTTTACAAGGGCATCTATCGCCTAGGGTTGGTCGCCTGTAGGCTGGTATTCACTGTGAAGTTTAAATGTATTTTGTGCAATTTGCACAAATATCACCTCTATAAATTCAATGCGAATAAAATATTCGCATAGTAAAAAAAGACGCGTATCAGACAAAAATTCGCCGTGGAACATTTTATTTTCATCGTGGCCTTTGCTCAAATTTTGGAAAAACAGGCCCACGGCGAATTCTGTTCACAATTTGCTTTTTTGCAACTCAGCGTACCTCTGTAATTCCATATGGACAAAACAGGCGCAAAACGCATGAAAAGCAATCCGAACACTGCTTTACAGTATACCATAAACAGTTTCAAAAGTACAGAAGGAAAGCAAACATTTGTTCTTTTATCTTTTTACCCTGCAGTCGAGAGATATTCTGTTACATCCGCTATAATACCTCTGTTATCGGTGTATCTTTGCTTTTCTCCAGCAGAATCTGGATCTGCTCCATAGTCAGTATTTTCTGTGTATTAATATTCCGGATCCTGAAGCCTGATTTCTGTTGCGGCCTTTCTGCTTTGGGAAGCCCTATCATAATACACCTCACTTGTATATTTTTGCTGAAAAACGATATATCAACCTTATTGGTCTCTCTGCTCTGGGCTCACTTTTAAACTTCCGTCCTCGCCCTTCTCGTATCCATTCTTCATTTCAAAATATAAAATCTTCAAATATCTTTTGCAAACATTCCACTTGCCTGTATTTTTTCTATTGCCTGAATAGCCATTTCATAACTGACCTCTCCAACAAGTTTTTTGAAATTCTCGTCCATTTCCACAAGCGGCAGTTTTTGTGACAAAAGCCGCAAAATCATAGTCACATAATAATCTTTCTCGATGGCGATTTCTGACATTCCCGTATACCCAGCTGCCATTCTGACGGCATCCAAAAATTGTTCTCTCTCTTCATGCAGATACACCTGCAAGCACCCCCGTTTCGTACATATTTTTATATATTTTTTCCGGATAATAACTTAAATACGGTTCTAATGCCGAAAAAGTAATGTCCAACTTCTTCATAATCTCCAATATTCTCTTTTTCAAATTGTCCCCCTGCTCTTCGGAATAGACATCTATATCCTTAATCAAATCAAGAAACTGCAAAATTCCAACATTCTCATTTGTAACCAGCACTTTCGGCCGCTTGACAATTACCCTTGTTTTATTTATCATAACTTTCCTATAATCCGTAGTAGCATTGTTTGACACCACTTCATAAACCATCGGAACCTGTGTTGTAAGACCAACCATATTGACAAACATATAACCACTTAAATAACCACACACCTTATCCTTATTCTTTAAATATTTTTTTTCAATAACTTGCATCGCAGAAATCGTGGAGCCCGATCTGAATTTTGTTTTTTTGGGGATAAAGTAAATACCCGTGTCAAATCGTTTCAACATTCCAGCATCTGCCATCTTTTTAATCTGTACCCGCAATGTACTTTCATTAAGTCCTTCTATATCTAACTCAGATACGAAAATAGGCGTATTTTCCCCATAATTTTCCATAAGATAATCATATAACATCCTGCATTCTCCTTCTGTAAACATTTCTGAAATTTATTTTTTCGATTTTATTATACTCATTTTTTCAAGAATATCAACAATAGAAAATTAAAAATTTCTATTAGCTTGAATACCGAAACCAGGAAATGCCCTATGCATCAAGGACTTGCGCTATTTTTGTAATAACTCCTTATCAACAAGGGCATCTGATATCTGAAACATGACAAAAAGGTAGCTGTGCAGATAGATCACACTGCCTGTTCTTCCAGAGAATGACATTAAGGAGATATAGTCCATGTCAGCAAGCTTTTTCAGCACATGCCCGATTGTGACCTTGGAAATGCCCCAGTGGACAGCCATTCCGCTGTATGCTGCCAGCAGAGAGCCAGTACCAGTACGGAAATAGACAACCGGGGCAATCTCCGAACCCTGCACCTGGCCGTCATTGTAGACGGCAGACATCCACAGGTCCAGCAGGATATCCATTTCAGAGCAGCGACCGACGCTGACCAGTTTTGTTGCAACCACAGGGGTCATAAAGAAAAAGCCCGTATCTTTTTGACAGGGGCAGTTATAGTCCAGCACGGTATTATGTTTTTTCCAGTCACGAATCTTATATTTGACCACCTTTCCCCGGTCAAGCAAAAGATAGGAGCTAAGGTGGCGTTTCTGCAGTTCATTCAAGATGGATACCGCCTGGCGCTGGAAACGGGTACGGAACCATGCCGTCAGTTCCTTCACGGTACAGATCCACTCACCCGGGTATACGGCATAGTTATCATCATTAAATTCTATCCCATTATCAATAATAACAATGTTCTCCACATCCGTTTCCCATTGTTCAAAAAAATTCATTTGCTTCTCACGTTCAATTACAATTTCTATTTTCCCATTTGTAATATGTGCATCCTCTATACTTTGAATAGAATTTATAACAGCCTCATATAAAGATAGTAAAGGTGTAGTCTTTGGTGATGTATGTAAACTTACTAAACCTTTAAAATTCATTTTCATGAGCTATTTCTCCTATCTTAATATGGTTAAAAAATCAAATATTTATCAAGTTATTAACCAGAATCTTTAACAATCCCCTTTAAGGTATTTTTCTATTTCCCGATCAAACTCCGAAATATACTCTTTATCCTGTTTTACTCGAAATACCTCATATTCCTTTTCCGCTTTTTTCATAGCGGCTTCATGTGATATTTTCCTTTTCCATCCAACACTTCCCGCCGATTATTTACCAGAAACTGATTTGTCTGCTCCACCCAATCCTGCATACTCATTAAAATCTCATCTTCTGCCATCAGTTCAGCATAATCAATGAACATAGTTACCAGTCTATTTAAACGGGACAATTCCTTTTCATTTAAATATTTTTGGGCAATACCTATATCTCTCTTTAGCACTTTGCCGTCTAGCGCATCCTTCCAAGTTGTCAACCCCATAGCCGGCTTTTCTGAATTCGTACACTCATATATTAATTCAGCCGCTGTCTTTCCAGTTACTGCAAAATGAAGCTTATTTTGAACAAACGCATAAAAATTCTTTGTAATTCCACTGTTCTTATCATAATCATAGCTGCATTGCTCAAATATATCTGTGATTTTCTGATAAGCTCTACGCTCACTCGTCCTAATTTCCCGGATGCATTCTAATAATTCATCAAAATAATCTTTCCCAAAGGGTTTTCCATTTTTTAACATATCGTCATTTAACGCAAACCCTTTAATAATATACTCTTTTAATATTTTCGTTGCCCATTGCCGAAACCTGGTGGCCTTTTTTGAATTTAGATACCCAACGGCAATAATCGCATCCAAATTAAAGCATTTTACTTTTCGACTAACATTTCTTCCACCTTCATTCTGAACTACCGAGAAAAACTCGGCAGTTGCCTCTGCATTCAATTCTTCTTTATAAATATTTTCAAATGCAATCAAATAATTCTACCATTGCTCTTTGCGTCATCCAAAATGTCTCTTCTTTAAAAATATTAGCTCTTATCCATATGGTGTTGTCCATTACACGAATCCAGGTCACAAACTCAACCCGTCCACCTAGTGTTATTTCATCCATAATCCCCATTTCGTCTATATAATACGGTACAATCAACACCAAATAACCCGAAATAATGCGGTTTTCACCCTGTCCCCAAATTAGAATACAAAATGCTCCACTGCATTCTCAGGGAAAAAACTTTGAACTCACCGTACAACTGCCCAGCGAGAGTCTTATTGTGAACGATGATAAGAGTGGGCTTGTTTAAAGTCTGGATGATATTGTCCATGATGAAAGTCTTACCGCTTCCCGTTACTCCCAATGATGTCTGAAACTGGTTGCCTTCCTTAAATCCTTTTACCAACTCAGCGATGGCCTGGGCTGGTCGCCAGCAGGAGCGTATTGTGATACTAATTCAAAATGATCCATGATAATATTTCCATATAAACTATTTCCAAAACGGAAATCTTTACTCCTTATAAATTTTTCTGCCTGATTGTGCAAACTTCTTTTCATTTAATTTTACCATAAATTTTCCCCCATGTGAAGCAAAAGTAGAACATCTGTTCCTTAGATGCTATTAAACTGGTTTTGACAAAAAACAGGAGCATTCTTTCATCCCGAATACCCCTGTTTCATTATGTGCTATATCAATATCTCTTTCATAAAGCATCATACATTTTTATCTTTTTAAAAATACTTTTGGAATGACAGGCAAGCCGCACCACTCCGCAATGCCATTATACTTTTCTCCAATTTCCTGAACAATTCCAACCCCATATTTCATTTTTTTCACTACCTTGCCAAGATCCGATTCCATATCCTGTACTTCTGCCAAAAATCTTTTTACCTTACGGAGCGCACCTGATTTCACCAGTTCATCTTTTGTCTTTGCATTATTTAATTTTTCTACGCTTTGTTCTATTTTTTCAAATTCCGTGCCCAATTCAGGATTTTCATATACTACTTCATCTTTTAAGTCATTAATACTTCCCTGCATTTCATTAATGCTGTTTCTTATTTCCACTGTTATAGTATTTTGAACAGAATTGGTATTGCTATTCTCGCTGCTGTTTACATTATTATTTTCGACAACAATCCTCGGATTAACCTGAATATTCGGCATACCTTCCCTCCTCATTCTTCTGCGTGCACCCATATCTTCCACGCCATCTAATAATTTAGAAACATTCACCAGTTTCAGAGACTTTTGACATCTTTCTGATGCAAGTTTTTTCTCTTCCAGTCTTAACAAATAACGATAATCATGCAAATATGTGCAACGTTCATCACAATTACATCTGACATATTCCTTATACTTTATTTTCGGTACACTCTTATGTATCTCATCAAAATATTTACGAATAATAATTAATAAATCCCTATTGTTCCTACAGTTTTCTCCCTCAACCCTTATCTCTATTTTCCTCTCTGCAATACTGTCAAAAAGCTTTACAAACCCTATGGAATTCTCATATTCCAGATATGCTCCTTTTTTCCAACATGCCTTTTTCCCATTTTTTTCTATTAGATAGGCATTCGCCTTCACAATAAACCTCGTCATAATTCCAGCAGGAAGAAACTCATAGTTATATTGGAAATTTAACATTTGTTTATTGTTACAAGTCAATACACCCGTCATTTCTTCATTTTCAAGAAGCTCCGCAATCAGGTATTCCCGATTTTTCTGCACTTCAAAAGAAAGTTGAAAGTTTTCCATTAAACGGAGAATAATTGGATATGTCTCTTCCGGATATTCATCAATGTTTTCCCAAATTTTTGGTAAATCATCATAATACAAAATGCCATTACGGTTTTTCAATATAGTATCTTGTGCATCCAAAACCTTATACACCGCATTGGTTCCCCATTCAGGATCAAGGATAACAATATTTTTTAAATATACATCATTCTGAAAATTAATAATAATACCCAGATCATGCAAGTATTTGCTCAAGCTCAATGCTTCCCCTGAAAAAATATTATGTTTGCGGCATATTTCCTGGTATCCCTTATATGTGATTATATTTTTATTTCGAGCAAGATTCTCTAATTCCATTCTTACATCCAACCAGCTCTGTAACCAGACCATTCCCATCAGCGGCAGCCTTGTCGTTTCCTCTTCTATTACATTTCTCAAATGCCCGATTTCTATATTTTTTTTACAGCTTACTCTAAAAGAATCTATAACCTGGGGAAATTTTTCTTTAATGCTTTTCAAGTCCAGCTGTTTGACACTATTACGGCTGTCACATTTATTTACTACAATAATAATCGGACTATTATAAGCAAAAGACTCAATCGTATGGAGCCAATAATCTATTCTTCCATATTCCTCTTCCTGCCTCGCATCCCAGACAAAAACATACAGAGAACGATTGGTTAAAAAAAACTGGTGAGTTGCATGATAAATCTCCTGTCCTCCAAAATCCCATACATTGAGTTTATACTTTTTCTTCCCTACTTCAAAATTCCATGGCTCAATAACAATTCCTTCTGTAGATGGCATTTCATTATATTTATCATTTTTTAATCGATTCAGTAAACATGTTTTCCCAACACCTCCCTGTCCCACAATGATCATTTTCGATTCATTTACTTCTACCTTTTCTGTATCATTTTGATATCTTAAAATGTAATGAATGGCCTCCAATGGTGACTGACTAATAATTTCTGGCGGCAAAATCTTTTCAAAAATAGATTTTGTCAAATACAAACTTTTAATTTTTTGCAGTTTTTTGCAGGAGTCCGGCAATTGTTCTACCTTTGTTCCCCATATACACAATATTTCCAATTCCTTTAGATTTCCTATTTTTTCTGGTAAATAAGATATATTGGCCTCTGGTAAATACAAATATTTTAAATGAGTCAAATTACAAATCTCATCCGGCAAAACGTCAAAAGCAAAATTAATCGCCAAAGACTCCAATTGTTCCAACCTTAAAATTTGTTCTGGAAAAATCGAAAAACTATTCTGATTCAAATTAACAATCTTCAAATTTGTTAATTCACTAAATTCTTCCGGCAAAGCAACCATATGACAGCCATATGCGTTAAACTCTTCTAATTGCTTTAATTTTCCAACTTCCGATGGCAGACAGATACTCGTATCACCCAAATTTTCAATAGACAAGCGCTTTATACTTGTCAGTTTTCCTATTTCTTCTGGTATCTTTTCGAAATCACTCATTCTGATATATAATGCTTCCCATTCTTCTTGCCCTGCCTGGTCAATTACCTTTCGAAAATCTTCTACATTCTCAATAAATATCTCTTCCGCATAAGGCTCCTCCCACTTTTCTTTATAATCTTTGTCCATAATGTGCAACAGCTCTTTCGTATGAAAATCCATCTTGTTATCTTTATCCAAAAGCTCCATGGCATTTGCTATTTCTTTCCCAATTTCCTCGCTATCATATTGTTCCATTCGTATTCTCCTTTGTTATCTTTCTTTATAATAAGCCGTCTATTCTTTTTACTTTCTCATTCCATTATACAGTATTCATTCTTCTCCGATCAACAAATTATTATATATCGAAAACAATTATTACCCAAACCAAATCGCGCATCAAAAAAAGCGGCCCCCAAGCTCCAACGCCCGTTTTCCGCTTTTTCATCCCATCCTTATTTTATCTTCTCCGCAATCACAGCTTTGGCATGTTCCAGCTGGTTGTCATAACCATTCTCATAATATTCCTCGCTGTCAAATTCATACACTTCATCCGGTTCCACCCCGATGCCGTGGATATTGTTCCCCTTCGGCGTAAAATAAGTGCTGACGGTCAGCTTAAGGGCCGTTCCGTCGGATAATGACATTACCTTCTGCACAATGCCTTTTCCAAAGGTAGTAGTGCCGATCAGCTCCCCTATTCCATAATCCTTGATCGCTCCCGCCAGGATCTCCGATGCGCTGGCCGAATAGCCGTTGACAAGAACTACGAGGGGTTTGTCAAAAACATGTTTGCCGTCACAGGAATATTCCGTGCGGTTCCCCTCCCTGTCCTCCGTATACACGATCAACCCCTCCGGGAGAAGCTGTCTTGCAATTTCCACCACCGCGCTCAGATTTCCGCCTGGGTTGGCGCGCAGATCCAAGATCAAACCCTTCATTCCCCCGCTTCTGAGTTCCGCCATCGCATCCTCGAACTGGCTCACGGTAATTTCATCGAACTCCGTAATCTGGATATATCCCGTCTTATTATCATACAATTCATATTTCACGGTAGGGCTTTCGATTTTCCTGCGTTCCACATCAATCTGCAGATAATCGCTTTCTCCCTCCCGGTAAATAGTCAAATGCACTTTCGTGCCTTCCTCCCCTTTGATCCTTCCTACAATTTCGGATAATTCAAAGCCCTGCATGGATTCGTCATTTACCATATAAATCACGTCGCCGTCGCGCAGACCGGCCTCTTCCGCCGGAGTTCCCTCAAAGATGCCGCTGATATAAGCCATGCCCGTCTGGGCATCCATTCCCACATAAGCGCCAATGCCATAATAAATCCCTTCCGTCTGCTGCATCAGGTCTTCCAAGTCTTCTTCCGTATAATAGGTGGAATAAGGATCCCCCAGAGAGGCTACGACTCCTTGGTACATGCCATCGATCATATCCTCGGTGCTGACATCCTTTTGGTAGTAATACTCGGAGATCGCTTTTTCAATGACCTCCAGCTTATCCATCGTGTTGTCGTTCACAAGACTTTCCGGCGCGCTTTCCTCTTCTCTCTGCAACAGCTTATCCATACGCATCCTGTGAAGGTCGCAAAGCTGCTTCACCGTATAGACGCAGCATATGATAAAAAGGCATAAAAGCATTCCCGTGAACATTCCGTTGCGAAAATTCCTTCTATCCTTTCTTCCCTCTTCTTTCCTGTCTCCTCCCTCATTGCCGTTCCCCTGATTCCAATACCCGTTTAAATTATATTCCACTGTCCTTCATCTCCACATTATTTGCTCAAATAGTTCCAGGGGCTGACATAGCTTCCATTCAGGCGTACGCTGAAATGTAAATGATTGCCCGTAGACCGCCCCGTCGAGCCTACCGCAGCAATATTCTGCCCTTTCACTACAAAATCGCCCTTTGAGGCGTATAAAGCGGACGCATGCATATAAATCGTATATAGCCCGTCTCCATGATCGACCATCAAATAATTTCCCATGGAGCCGCTGTAATCCGCCGCTACCACCTTGCCGTCATATGCCGCTAAAATCGGCGAACCGCCCGGCGCCGCCATATCCAACCCATTATGGAATCTTTCCACCCCGAGAGTAGGGTGCTGGCGATTGCCATAGTCGCTGCTGATTGCCGTATAAGAAGGAGCAGGCCATTGGAACATCCCCCCGTCATACCTTATCCTGCTTTCTTCTGCCAGCTTAGCCTTTTCTTCTGCAACTACCTTTTCCAGCATGGCGATTGTTTCGTTCTGTTCTTTGATGTATGCCTCGTATTCCGCTATCGCCGCCTCTTTATTGTCAATATCATTGCTGACCTGCTCAATCGCGACCTTTTTTTCATCAATCAGGGAATTCAGCGAAGCCTCTTCGCTTTCCACTCCTGCCTTTGCATCCTCCAGATATGCCCTCTCTTCCTCCAGCTGCTGCTTATACAGCTCGATCAGTTCCCTTGTTTCCACATATCTGTCCAGCATCTTTCTGTCATAAGAAGACAACATTTCAATATATTCTGCCTTATTCAACATATCCCCAAAGCTCTGGGAAGAAAAAATCAGTTCCATGTACAAATTATCGCCCTTTTCATACATAAACTTAATTCTTTCCTTCATCGCCTCGTATTGCCTCTCCTGGTCCTGTATCGCTTCCTCCAGTTCGCCCTGGGTCAATACGATCTCGCCTTCTTTATCTTCTATTTTCCCCTTCAGGTCCGCGATCTTCGCCTGTATCGATTCCAGCTCCCCGTCAAGCCGCTCCACATATTCAGCCAGATCCTGTTTGGAAGCCTCCAGTTCTTCCTTTACTTTTTTAATATCGGTAAGATTCGACTGAAGCTGTTCCTTCATTTCCCTGGCATTTTCGATCTCCTGCTCTTTTTCCTTAATCAGATCGTTCGTCAGCTCGGAAGCCTTTACGTCCGCCGGTCCAGGCAACCCCCTTGCCGCCAGACATGCCACAGGCAAAATACATATCATTGCACCCAGGGCTTTCTTCCATCGTTTCATGGGCAGTACCTTTCTATGATTAACAAACCATCAACGCGTGAGAAAGACTTGCAAAGCAAGTCTAGAGTTTCTCCGCGAAGCAGCCTTTGCTGCGAGTGGTTAGAAACTCTTCTCACGCTATACTCTTAAGTGTTTCCTTACCGTCGTTATACTTCCGATAAAACCGATGCCTACTCCCATAGCGATCGATACCGGAAGCAATATATGGAAGATCTCCTCAACCGGAAGGAAATTCAGCAGATCGGATAACATAGCAAAACGCTCCGTCACATAAAAAATCACATTATTATAAATAAAATAAATAATGCCCACCGGCAAAAGCGAACCGATCAGCCCAATCATCATCCCTTCAATAACGAATGGGGACCGGACAAAAAAATCCGTCGCCCCAATATATTTCATAATATTTATTTCTTCTTTTCTCACAGATATACCGATTGTCACCGTATTGCTGATCAGGAAAATAGAAACGGCAAACAATATCCCGATAATGCCAAGGGAAACATAGGCAATCAGCGCGTTAATGCCGCTCAGCGTCATTGCCGTCACTTCCGACTTATTGATTCTCCGGATATCCTCGATGGACTCCAAATATGTAACCAGCGCCGGCTGCATGGATACATCGCTTAAATAGATCTCATAATGCGCCGATTCCGATAAGGGATTTTCCGTAAATCCATCCACATATTCCCCGAGATAATCGTCCTTAAAGCTTTCCCACGCTTCTTCTGCCGATACAAAATGCACATCGGCGACTTCCACCCTGCGGCTGATCAGCTCCCCGATCTCCGAAATCCTCGTATCACTGACCCCTTCGTTAAAAAATACTGTCACCGACACGCCCTCTTCCATCGATTTAACAATATGCTGGAAATTCGATAAAATTGCATAAAAGATGCCGAATAAAAACAAACATGCCCCGATCGTCGCTATGGAAGCCAAAGAAAACCATTTATTTCTTATAATATTGCGGAACCCCTGCCCTATCGTATAAAAAAATGTACTAATCCTCATCGATGTAACCGCCCTTTTCTTCATCGCTTACGATAACGCCCTTTTTCATCGTAACGACTCTTTTCTTCATGGCATTTACGATTTCCCTGTTATGGGTGACAACCAGAACCGTAGTGCCGTTCTCATTGATCTGCTCCAGCAGTTTCATGATCTCCCATGAATTTTTAGGATCCAGGTTTCCCGTCGGCTCATCGGCCAGCAGAATAGTCGGTTTATTGACAAGCGCCCTTGCCAGCGCTACCCTCTGCTGTTCTCCGCCCGAAAGCTGTTTCGGCTTCGCCTTATACTTTCCGGCAAGTCCTACCGTAGCCAGAATGCTCGGTACATTTCTCTTGATATCCTTATTGGACACTTGGATAATGCGCTGGGCAAACGCCACATTTTCATAAACATTCCGATCCTTCAGAAGGCGGAAATCCTGGAAAACAATCCCCAGGTTCCTCCGAAACTTCGGGATCTTCCTGTGTTTGATCTTTACCAAATCATATCCCATCACATTGATGTTCCCCGATGTAGGGGTCAATTCCCTCAAAAGAAGCTTTATCATCGTGGATTTGCCAGAACCGCTGTCGCCTACGATAAAAACAAATTCCCCTCTGTTAATATGCAGGCTGACACCGTTTAATGCCGGCGCCCCCGTCGCATACGCTTTGCTCACATTGTCCAGAGTAATGATTTCATTTTCCAGAATTGTATGCTTTTTCCCTCTTTTTTTCTTCCTGTCTTTTTCCGTCAATGTATTTCACCCACCTGATTTTTCTCTTTACCGCCTGCCCCTGTCCAGGCATTTAATATTCAAAAGTCTCCATATATTTCATATATTTTACCACCATCAAAGCGATCTTGAAGGTAATTGCATCCTCAAAAACCCTCAGATCCAGCCCCGTGCTCTTCTGAAGCTTATCCAGCCTGTAGACCAGAGTATTCCTGTGGATAAACAGCTGCCGCGACGTTTCCGAAACATTCAGGCTGTTTTCAAAAAACTTATTGATCGTAGTCAGCGTTTCCTCATCGAAGTCATCCGGGCTTTTCCCGCCGAATATCTCCTTGATAAACATTTTGCAAAGCGGTATCGGAAGCTGGTAAATCAGACGTCCGATCCCAAGCTCACTGTATGCGATAATATCCCTTTCGTCAAAAAATATCTTTCCTACATCCAACGCCATTTTCGCTTCTTTATAGGAGCGGCTCACATCTTTGATCTCGTTCACGATCGTCCCATAGGAAATGCGGATCCCCTGCATTCCTTCCCTTGTCAGGACGCTTTCCATCATATTTGCCGCCTTTTCGATCTCCTTGCCGGCTTCTCCTTCCGAAAGATCCTTCACTACTATAACATTATTTTCATCCACTGCGGTAATGAAATCTTTGCTATTATTTCCAAAGTTTGCCCTGGCCATTTCCAAGACATTGTTATCCTTGCCGTCTTCCGTCTCGATAATCATCGTCACGCGCTTTACATCCGTTCTAATATGGAGTTTTTTTGCCCTGCTATAGATATCCACGAGCAAAAGGTTATCCAGCAAAAGGTTTTTGACAAAATTATCCTTGTCAAAGCGTTCCTTATATGCTACCAGGAGGCTCTGGATCTGGAAAGCAACCATCTTGCCAATAGTATATACATCCTCTCCCGCCCCGCCTGCAATCAAAATATATTCCAGCTGCTGTTCGTCAAAAATTTTAAAATACTGGTATCCCTGGATTTCCTGGGAATCTGCCGGAGATCCCGCAAACCCGGCTGCCGCTCCGGCGCAGCTTTCCATGTCCGGCGCCGTAGATGCTACTTCCTTCCCATCCACATCCATAACGCACAATTCCACCCTCGCAATAGACTTTAAACCGTCAATCGTATTCTGTAAAATTTGATTAGAAATCATTTCCCCGCTCCTTCTCTTGTCCTCATCATGCATCCGTTCTTCTGATCAATTATGCAAAATCTACAAACTACACCTCATACATCTACCTGTTTTTCTATGATTAGATCTATACCTTCTCCTAATTTTAATAGAAAACCACAAAAAAATCCATACTCTTCACGCATAAATTTGTATATTTTTTAACTTTACCCGGCTTTGCTGCATAATGGAGCTATTTTCCGCCCTCCGTACACAAAAACAAACAGACCTGAAATGTGCGCCATTCCAAATCTGCTCACTCTCCCCTCTCATTTTCATCCCTGAAGCGGCTCATCCTCTTATGGAAAATCCTCTTATAAATTTTGTCCGTAACCTTTTTGCGGAAAGGTTCCTTCGTCCTGTCAAGCATCATATCTTTTGAAATGCCCAGCCACACTTCCGCATTGGCAAAAGGCTTTGCCTTAGTCATCCACTTTTCTTGTATCCCTGGGGCCATTCTGGATATGATCGCGGTCGGCGCAATATCATTTATTCTGTTTATTACCTCTTCCAGCTCTTCCTCGCCGTCCGCAATGACTCCGTTTCCGCCAATCAGAATGCCTGTCTGGAATGCCTCCAGTTCTTCCCTGAGAATTCCCGTTTCCTCTTCCGATTCTGCAAGAAGATACACCTTTTTGCCGTCCCTCGCCAGCCTTCTTAAAAACTCTTTCAGGAAAACCAGATTTTCCACTTCATACTGCCTGCTGACGGAACGGATTTCAGCTACCTTAAGGATATCGGCATCCCCGCATAAAGTCATGTCCATAGACTCTATTTCTTTTTTTTCCTCTTCATTCTCTCCCGCCATAATAAGCACAGGGGTCGTAATGTACAAAATTGTATTGAGTCCTCCGCCTCCCACATAATGATCCAGCCGAAGCAGCGATTCCTTCAGGGAGTAATCGATAAGCTCAATCCCCAATATATTTATTTTCTGCATATTCCACCATTTCCTATATCCCGACTTGCCAATTATATCAGAAATATGCTATACTTGCAACAGAAGTATTGAAACATGAAGCAACAGAAAGGAGGAAGCGTATGGATATCCCTTCATTGTCTATGGGGCTTGCCCAGTCAAGAACCCTTAACGAAGTAGGAACGGCGATGCTCGCCAAATCTTTGGATAATCTGGAATCCACCGGGGCGCAGATGGTTAATATGATGACCACTTCCATGGAGCTTTCCGTTAATCCTGCAATAGGCGCAAACATCGACGTTTATCTGTAAAATGGTCTTCTATTTGACAATTCATGCAGTTATAGAGCAGTCAATACCATAACAGCAAACAGGATAATAACTGCTATCAAAAGAGGAACGGTGACAACTTTTCCTTCTTTTTTGTATTTTCTGGTTTTCCAGACGGCGCGGAGATTTTCTTCGCGCTTTTCATTTTTGGCGATCCATGCAAGCACGCATCCTGCCAAAGCCGTCGTCACGACCGCGATCACCAGATATACGCTGATCACCAAAAGAAGCATATCCGTAGTCAGCAGTTCCTGCGCCTCTTGTATGTCCGCCCCGTCTTCCATGTACATCAGCAATACCGGCTGCATATTAATTGTCACATGAAGAATCACAGAACTCCACAAACTTCCTGTTGCCTCCACCAGCAGCACCGCAATAATCCCTATCGCAAAGGCATATGCCGCCTGATTGAAATTCATATGCAAAAGCGCAAAAAGAAGCGCCGACAGCAGCATTGCCTGCATCATCGTGCCGGATCTTTTATAACCCTGATAAAAGATTCCCCGGCATACCAGTTCTTCGTTCAGCGGCCCTAAAATGCTCATCACAAGAAACGTAGCCATAAGCGGCGACCCTGCCAGGTCGCTTGTCATAGAAGCTACCGCATTATCCACAAAAAGCATGGAAATAGCATTGATCAACGTAACCAGCGGCATGCACAGCCACGTAAAAAGAATAGTCATAAATACTGAAGACACTTTGATTTTATGAAAACCGGCAAACTGAATAAGGTTCTCCTTTGCAAGCAGAACCCCAAAAGCAGCCGGTAAAAATACGATAAGCTGACTCAATATTAAATTGGGAATCATCCCTAATTGAAAGATCGGATATAAGACTGACAGCAGCACAATCGTCGTTATATTCAAAAGCACCACTGCCAGAAAGATCCGGTTTACCTTTTTACCATTCATCTTCTCTTAGCTTTCCATCATAAAGCTGACTAATTTCGTAATATCTTCCGGTTCATAAGCGATCAGCTCAAGCTCAGCGATCGTACCGTCAGAAAAAATATTCGCCATGGAAACATACTGGGAAAGCTTGGACTTCAGGTTCAGTCTGTCTCCTTCCCCCGTCACCAGCTCTACTTTTCCCACACAGCTGTCAATTACCTTAAAAAACTTATCGATATCCGTAATGTTTTGTACTTTCATAATAATCTCCTTTCTTCAAGGGCAGTTTTGTTCTCCCCCTTGCTTACCACTGATTATACTGATATCCCAAAACGAATGCAATCGTAATATTGCCTAATTTAAACGGATATTTTTTTCGGTTATTGTGATTTTTCCCTCCTTCAGAAGATGTCCTACCGCGCGTTTGAATTCATTTTTACTCATTTGCATTTCCCGTCTTATCGTTTCAGGAGAGGCCTTATCGTTAAACGGCAGCACTCCGTCATATTCCTCCAGCGCGTTCAGTATCTTAATCACATCTTTCCCTATCTGGAGATAGGATTTTTCCCGGATGCTCAGATCCAGCTTCCCGTCCTCCTTTACCCCCGTGACTCTTGCCGAAACCAGATCGCCTACCTGGATATTCCCATAGATTTCTTTTACCGGGATCAAGCCGGAATATTTATCATCCACTGCCACAAAAGCGCCAAAATTTTTACTGATTTCATAGACATGGCCTTCCACCCTGTCATCCCTTTTATAGCTGCTGTCCGTACTCAAATAAGTGTATATCTTCATCGTCGCGCATAAGCGGTCGCTCTTATCGATGTAAAGGGCCACCAGGCATTCATCCCCCTCCTGCAGCTGCTTCGTCTGTTCCCTGAACGGAAGAAACAAGTCTTTTTCCAGCCCCCAATCGAGAAAAGCGCCGATCGCAGCAACCTGGGACACTTTCAGCAAAGCCACTTCTCCCAAAGATAGCTTCGCTTCATTCGTCGTTGCGATCAGCCTGTCATTCGAATCCCGGTAAATGAACACTTCCAGTTCATCGCCGTTTTTCGTTCCCTCCGGCACCTGTTTTTTGGGAAGAAGCACTTTTTCTTCCGCTTCCTCCACTGCCGGAGCAACGTATACCCCGAAATCCACCGTCTTTACCACTACCATCTTCTGTCTTTCGCCTAATTGAACCATGATCACTCACTCCCCATATTCCTAAACTCAAATTCTACGATACAATACGGCTGCCCTTCCCTGTCATTCAGGGAAACCGCAGCTATCTCCCCCTTTTCATAAACAACCGGGTAAATCTTATCTCCAAGATGCGCCTGCCGTTTATATTCCGCCCTCATCTGCCGAAGGAACATGTCCCGCTCCATATACTCTGCAGATAAATATTCTTTCGCCATGCGGATATACTGCCCGTTATTCACATGGTTATTGGTATCCAAGTGCCTGCGCGCAACTTCCAACGGTTCTTTTCCCACACCGCCTTCCATCGGCAGGGCAATTTTTCTCGGCGCATAATCCATCGGCAGCTTATCTTCTATCTCATACGCCTCCAGCATTTCTTTCGTCGGTTTCGCCGGATACATCTTTTCCATATCCATCAGGATCCATAAAGTATTGGCACAGGCCAGCTTTTCTCCCTCCTCCGTTTCCATTAAGAAATTCCGGTATCCAAAAAAGCCTTTAAAACCATATGGGGCTGTACCGATCCTTACTCTCTCGCATAACTTCGGATAACGGTCCGCCACGATCTGCCATGCGGATAATACCCAGGCCAGATGCCTTTCTTCCAGATATCCAAGCCCGACCCCTATATCTTCCGAATGGAAGGTAGAGCAGTCCTGAAAATAATCCAACAGCGACTCCAGGGATAATTTCCCTTTACTGTCCACTTCGCTATATCTGATGCGACTGCTGAATTTATACATTCCTTATCACTTCTTTCCTTTTTCTGCAAAAACTCCGCTGTCATTTTATAAATTGAGCAAATCATTCATCTCCTCGATCATATGATTGATCGTATCCACCTGCTCCGTCATCTGCATGATATCGGCGGCATTGCTTTCCACCATCTGCGAAATATAACCAAATTCCTCATTTTCGCTCTGAATGCTTCCGGCAATGCTTTCACTGATATGTACTGTCTTCCAGATCACCTCCTCCTGCTTTCTATGCACCTCATTCATGGCCGAAATATCTTCCATGGAACGCTTCAGCAATACAATCATTTCCTTTATGCTCTCGAAGGTTTTCATAAACATATCGTTCTGGTTCGCCAGTTTCTGTGTATTTTCGCTGATAAAAGCGGACATTTCCTTTACATTGTCCTGTATCCTGCCGATGACCTTCTGCACTTCCACAAGCGAATCCTGCGTGCTGTTTGCCAGTTTGCCGACCTCCTGAGCGACAACAGCGAACCCTTTTCCGGCCTCCCCCGCCCTTGCCGCCTCGATCGATGCATTTAAAGCAAGAAGATTTGTCGATTCTGAAATATCGCTGATCACGTTGAGCGTTACATCGATCTCGCCGACCGCCTCGCTCAGCTTTTCCGCCACACGGTTTGTATCCTCCGTAGAGGCGGTCACTTGCTCATTGACTGCCCTTAACTGGTTCAGAAGACGCTCGTTTTCCTGGGATTTATCCAACAAGTCATGGGATGTCCTGCCTACCTTCTCTACATTTTCATTCATCAACTGACCCGATTCCTTCAGTTCATTCAGGTTCGACATGCTTTCCTGCGCCTTAACAATCAGTTCATTGCTGGTCGATAAAAGCAATGAGCTGCTGGCACTCAGCTTTTCCGCCGAAGAACTTTCATTTTTTGATATTTCCGACAGCGAGACGCTCGCGTTCACCAGGCCGGCCGTCAAATCAGTCGCTTTCCCGATCACGTTCTGAACCCTCGCATTATTCATCTCCAGCTCGTCCTTCTTCATATTGACAAGAAAATGGCTTGTCAGAAAAGTGATAAGTATAATACCGGAAAGGGACAGCACAAGGCAGATTACCCGGATTACCAGCTCTGCAATAAAAATTTCATCCCTGACTGGCAGAAGCTCCTCCGCTTTTATCACGCTGGAAATAATAATGGATACGGCAATCCCTGCCGATACCGCTGACACCATCTTCACATCCATGAAAAACGCCGTTAAAATTACAAAGAAAAAAGTATATGCCCAAAATTCCTTGGACGGAATCAGGTAAGAAATAAAATTAAACTGAATGAGAAGGATGACAAGTATAAATCCCTTGCCGACCCTCAGCATTTCCGGCTTAATCATATTTTTCCCCGTTGCTTCATTCTTCGTATAAGCATTCTTAATCAGAACCAACCCTATTATGAAATAAAAAACACAAGTCGCAATAAAGACTCCCAAAGCTGTCCACGAAACTGTCGGGTAGAACCCGAGTGCTTTTAAAAGGCCAAAAGTAACGCCGGCACACATGCATGAACCCGTAATAACCAAAATAACTACGGTATATACCATACCCATGTATTCTTCAATAATAGAATTCATTTTTCCCATATTCCATCTCGCTTTATCTTATTAAGTAATTTTGAACAAATTTATCATAGCATATTCTATTATTTTTCTCAACATTTTTCAAAAACCCCGGCAGATAATATCCACCGGGGTTGAAAGCTGGGCTACAAGGATTCGAACCTTGAAATGACGGAGTCAGAGTCCGTCAGCCTTTTTTCCAAATATTTTTTAATCATGGAAATAGCCTCATCTGCATTTTCTATTTGTTCTATTGTCTCATCTTTCGAAGCAAGATAAAAGTCGTCATAATCACTTTTTTCTCGTTTTTGCTGCAGTCGCCCTATTTTTCTTCCAATCTCCCTAGGGATAATACCTGATGCCACATAAGTTTGGTTAAAATATGCAATCACGTCTTTATGGCGTTTAAAGTCTTTTCCTTCCAGTGCTAAAACCGATTTGATTGCATAAAATACGGCATAATAGGAACGATTAACCGCATCTTTATAATACCCTTTTTCCAGGCAGTCCTTTGCGACTTCAAGGCTGTCTGATGAATTCTCCATCCGATATTTGCATAGGTCTTCTTTCCGTTTATCCTGCAAGAATTACTCCCTCCCTCTTAATATTGTCATAATATGGCAGGGCGCCCAGCCAGTAATTAAAATGTTCTTCGTTTTTTATATTAACGCTTATCACGACATCATATTCCAGTCCATAATCATATGCCAAATCGTACAATTTATTTTCGATTCCCTTTATCTCATCTTCTGTCAAAGGAGTTAATATCATAATATCAATGTCCGAATCTTCCCTGTTATCCTCTCTGGCATAAGAACCATATAAAATAATCTTGCTTATTGAATCTCCTAACTTTTTCTGTACTTCATCTATAAACAAATAAAGAATTTTCCTTTTATCCCGCAAGAACAACACTCCCTTCTCCCCTTTCTTTATTGGTATTATACACAGCTTTCCTTTTAAATACAACAAAAAACCGGTGAAACCATTCCACCGGATCTTTTTAGCTGGGCTACAAGGATTCGAACCTTGAAATGACGGAGTCAGAGTCCGTTGCCTTACCGTTTGGCGATAGCCCAATATTCTGTTTGCTCGCTACATTTTGGTATTATACACGATTCTTTATCATATTGCAAGCATTATTTTTATTTTTTTATCCTCATCAAAAATGAATTATATGTGCCGCTGGAAGGCGGCATGGGGCGCATCCCCATCCACCTTCCATCCGCACCAGACATTTATACCTCAAACATCAGATCCGCATAAGTAGGATACGGCCATGCTTCTTTCTCCACGAGCATTTCCAGCTCATCCACCGGCCTGCGCAGGTCTTCCATTGCCATGCGAACTACATCTTTATAGAAGAAGGCCTGTGCCTTCCCCTCCTGCATCGCGCCTGCTTCCTCTACGGTTTTCTGGAGTTTTTCAAGCGCGGTTTTCGCCTGTGCCAGCCCGGAAGATACCTGGCCGAGCAGTTTTGCCTGGACAGAAGCATCTGCTCCCGCTTCCTTCACGGCAATCACGGTATCCGCAAGGCTTTTTGTATATTTGACGACTGCGGGCACGATTTGTCTGGAGGCCATATCGATCATCGTCAGCGCCTCTATATTAATCGTCTTCGCGTATGTTTCATAGAGAACCTCTTCCCTTGATTCCAGCTCTGCTTTTGTAAAAATATGGAATTTTTCGAATAACTTTACCGCTTTATCCGTAGTAAGGGTTTCCACCGCCTCTACCATGGACCTGATATTGGGAAGCCCTCTTCTTTCCGCCTCTTTTACCCATTCCTCGGAATATCCGTTCCCGTTAAAAATGATGCGCTGGTGCTTCGTCATATATTCCTTGATCAGATCATGTACGGCAAGGTCAAAATCCTCTGCCTTCTCCAAGACATCTGCCGCTTCGCAGAAAGCTTCCGCCACAATTGCATTCAGAATCGTATTCGGGCTTGCAATCGAATCGGCGGAGCCGACCATCCGGAATTCAAATTTATTCCCGGTAAATGCAAAAGGCGATGTGCGGTTCCTGTCCGTTGCGTCTTTCGCCAGGTTAGGAAGCGTGGAAACTCCCGTTTCCAATACTCCGCCTTCTTTGCATGTTTCTGCAATTCCCGTTTCCACCAGCTGTTTTACCACATCTTCCAGCTGTTCCCCGAGAAACATGGAAATAATCGCCGGAGGCGCTTCGTTCGCGCCAAGCCTGTGGTCGTTCCCCACATCGGAAGCGCTCTGTCGCAGCAGATCCGCATGGGTATCCACCGCTTTCATAATGCAGGCGAGCACAAGCAGGAACTGTATATTTTCATTGGGCGTGTCACCCGGATCCAAAAGATTTACGCCGTTATCCGTTCCCAGCGACCAGTTATTATGCTTGCCGGAACCATTGACCCCGGCAAAAGGTTTTTCATGGAGCAGGCACCGCATATCATGGTGAACTGCCACCCTTTTCATTGTTTCCATAACAAGCTGGTTATGATCCACCGCAATATTGGCCGTCTCATAAATGGGAGCAAGCTCATGCTGCGCAGGGGCCACCTCGTTATGCTGTGTCTTGGCAGTTACGCCCAGCTTCCAGAGTTCTTCGTTCAAATCCTTCATATAAGCCCCGATGCGCTCCCTGATCACCCCGAAATAATGATCTTCCATCTCCTGCCCCTTTGGAGCCGGGGCGCCAAACAAAGTCCGGCCCGCAAAGATCAAATCCGGCCTTTTCAAATATTTTTCCTTATCCACCAGAAAGTATTCCTGCTCCGGCCCTACGCTGGCCACTACCTTGGTAGCTTCATCATTCTGAAATAAACGCACGATGCGCAGTGCCTGTTCGCTGACCGCCTCCATGGAACGGAGCAGCGGAGTCTTCTTATCCAGCGCTTCCCCCGTATACGAACAGAATGCCGTAGGGATACAAAGAATCACCCCGGTAGCCGCTTCTTTCAGGAAAGCCGGAGATGTCATATCCCAGGCTGTATATCCCCTCGCTTCGAAGGTTGCCCTCAGCCCGCCGGAAGGAAACGAAGAAGCATCGGGTTCTCCTTTAATCAGTTCCTTGCCGGAAAACTCCATAATCGTTTTTCCTTCTTCATCTGGATGAGCCACAAAAGAATCATGTTTTTCGGCCGTAATGCCTGTCAGAGGCTGGAACCAATGCGTATAATGGGTCGCCCCATTTTCTACCGCCCAATCCTTCATCGCCTTTGCCACCACGTCGGCTGTTTCCAAGGAAAGCTCCCCTCCCCGGTCCATCACCGCTTTCACCTCTTTAAATACGCTTTTCGGCAAACGCTGCTTCATTTTGCCCAAGGTAAATACATTTTTTGCAAAAATTTCTTCTACGCTTAAAACCTCGCCCATCTTTTTCTTTCCTTTCTTTGCAATAAAAAATGCCCCAAAAAAATTTGGAACATCTTTGTTCAGGATATTTTATCGATTTTTGACGATTTTCTTCCGTCCTTTAATAAAATACTCTACTTTCTATAAAATTGCAACCCCCAATTTTATTTTTTTATGATTACGCTATGGCTTCGTCGCCTTTACTCTTAAAATATCGCCCTGTTCCGCCTCCGCCGACAGTCCGACAAACAAGATCTGCCCGGCGTGGGGCGCGGACTCCACGCGTTCCCCCTCCTCCGTCTCCAGCGACAGAACCTCCGTTCCCGCATTTCTCCCGTCCGGTTTCATGATTTCAATGCAGTCCCCCACGCAGAACTTATTCTTCTGCCTGATTTTCGCCCTGCCTTTTTCATCCACGTCCTCTATCGTCCCCAGGTAAATATATTCATTCACATAAGTGCTGGAATCATAAATCTGCATTTCCTCATTCGGTTTCCCAAAATAAAACCCTGTGGTGAAATGCCGGTGGGTACATTTTGCCGCCTCTTCCCGGTACCACTCCAGATTCTTCCGATACTTTTCTTCCGACTCAAAATAGTCATCGATCGCCTTCCGATACACCCTCGCCACCGTAGCCACGTACAAAGCGGTTTTCATCCTTCCTTCGATTTTGAAGCTATCGATCCCCGCATCCACCATTTCCGGTATGTGTTCTATCATACAAAGGTCTTTGGAGTTAAAAATATAAGTCCCTCTCTCATTCTCATAAACAGGAAGATATTCCCCCGGCCTCGTTTCCTCCACTAAAGCATATTTCCAGCGGCAGGGATGGGTGCATGCTCCCTGATTGGCATCCCTCCCTGTAAAATAATTGCTGAGCAGGCATCTGCCCGAATAGGAAATGCACATCGCCCCATGGATAAAGCTCTCAATTTCCAGCTCCTTCGGTGTCTTCCCCCTGATCTCCTTAATTTCCGCCAGGGAAAGCTCCCTGGCAGAAACGACCCGCTTCGCGCCCAGCCGGTGCCAGAATAAAAAAGTTCCATAATTCGTATTATTGGCCTGGGTGGAAATATGAATATCGATTTCCGGGCATATCTCTCGCGCCATCGCAAAAATACCCGGATCGGCAATAATAAGCGCATCCGGCTTTAATTCCTTCAATTCCCCCAAATACTCTTCCGCTCCCGCCAGATCGCCGTTATGGGCGAGGATATTGACGGTGACATGCACTTTCGCCCCATGCGCATGGGCAAAACGAATCCCCTCTTCCATCTCCTCTTTGTTGAAGTTCTTCGCCTTCGCCCTCAGCCCGAATGCCCCGCCGCCGATATATACCGCATCTGCCCCGAAAACCACCGCCGTCTTCAGTACTTCCAAGCTTCCGGCAGGAATCAATAACTCCGGTTTCTTCATCCTTTTTTTCCTTTCCATACGCTGATTGCAACACCATCCCCCACCGGCAGGACAGCTGTTTCCAGGTTTTCGTTATGCTTCAGTTCATACAAATACTCTCTCATTCTGGAATGAATCGTACGGTTGCGCCTTGTTATGGCAAACCTGGACTCTATAATATCCCCGTCCTGAAGCACATTATCCGATACGAGGATTCCTCCTGTTTTCAGCAGACGCAATACATCCGGCAGAAAAACAGGATACTGCCCCTTGGCCGCATCCATAAAAATAAAATCATACGTTTCCTGCAATTCTTTCAAAATTTCTGCCGCGTCTCCTTCCAGCAGCGTAATCGCATTTTCCTTCCCGGCTCTGCGGAAATTTTCCTTCGCCAGGGGAATTCTCTTTTCGTATTTCTCTATCGTTGTGATTTTACAGTCCTCCGAACCATATTCGCTCATAAGAAGAGCAGAAAAACCAGTTGCCGTTCCCACCTCAAGAATGCTCTTCGGCCTGTTCATTGCCAGCAGCAATTTTAACAGGCTCTGCATCTGAGGACGTATGACCGGCACATTCGTCTTTCTGCACTCGGCTTCTATCTCATTCAAAAATTCCGTATTCCCTCTATCCAGGGAATCAATAAAGGCGCTGACCCTTTCCCCCGTAATTACATGATCCGTCACAGTTATTCTGCCCCCGCTTCTCCACCTTCCGTTTGCTGTCCTTCGTCCTCCGGCTCCGCTTCCCCGTCCTCTGTTCCGCCTTCCGCTGCCTCCGTTTCTCCAGACGGAGCCTGCCCGCCGCTTCCGGAAGTTTCTTCCTCTTCTTCCGTTTCCGACGATTCCGCAGACATAACAGCCAGCATTTCCCTCGCCGTCATATCGCTTCTCAGCTCATAAATTCCAGGCTTGATTTTATCATGGTAACTGGACAGCAGTTCTTGTACATAAAATAACCTGGCATCCCGGATCATCCCGTTTTCTTCCAAAACTGCTCCGATCTCTTCCACGGTCGCTTCCTCCGTCACCGAAATGCTGATCGCTTTTGACCCATCGGAAGCAGATACCGGTCCCTCTGCAAAAATCCGGTATCCGAAATCATATGCCTGCACGGCATATCGGTAAGTATATACCACGACTACGGCAATCAATACAACTTTAATGATTGTATCAAGCACTGTCCCAATTAAGTTCTTCACGTTCATCCCGGCAACGCCCCTTTCGTCCTTCGGCCTGTCCCAGTACCGCCTTTCGCTTTTGTTTCCATTTATTGAAAGTCAATTTCATCCCAGATCAACTGGTTGATTTCCTGCATCATTTTACAAAATCCCAACTCTGCCATTAAAAAATCATCCACCATGGGAATTGCCCTGACATCTTCAAATTCTTTTTCCAATGCTTCCAGGCGTTCCATATAATCCTCGCTGTCTTCCGCATTCTGCAGCAAATAATTTTTCTTCCGAAATTCATTTACCTTATCGTACAAATCGGGTTCTGCCTGAATTCTGGCCAGCCCCGCCTTATATTCCCGGAATTCCTCCGTTCCTTTTATCTCCCGGATAAAATCCGCCGCTACACGATACATATGCCCTTCCACTGCAACCAGCCTCCGCCTTTTATCTAACTGTATAATATCTATATCTTTTCAGACTTCCATAATAATCGGAAGTATCATCGGCCTGCGCTTCGTTTTTTTCCACACATACTCCCCAAGGGAATCCTTAATGCCGCTCTTGATCTTGCCCCAGTCGCTGATTCCGCGGTCGAGGCAGCCGCGCACCGAATCGTCCACGATATGCCGTGCTTCTTCCATCAATTCATCCGATTCACGCACATAAACAAATCCTCTGGACACGATATCCGGCCCCGATACCAGCTGGTCGGAATATCCGTCCAGTGCCAATACCACAATCAGGATGCCGTCCTCTGCCAGGTGCTGCCGGTCCCTGAGAACGATATTCCCCACATCGCCTACACCAAGGCCGTCCACGAGTATCCCACCCACAGGCACCTTGCCCGCTATCCTGGCATTTTCTTTATCCAATTCCAGCACATCCCCGGATGTCATAATAAAAATATTTTCTTTCGGTATCCCCAGTTCCTTTGCCAGCTTCGCCTGTGCCTTCAGGTGTTTATATTCCCCATGCACCGGGACCGCATACCTGGGATGGAGAAGGGAATACATTAATTTGATCTCCTCCTGGCAGGCATGGCCGGACACATGCACATCCTGGAAAATAACGTCAGCCCCCTTCACCAGCAGCTTATTGATAACATTCGTCACCGTCTTTTCATTGCCTGGTATCGGATTGGAAGAAAAGATCACCGTATCCCTTGGGCCTATGGATATCTTTTTGTGGATATCTCCGGCCATGCGGCTTAATGCGGCCATGCTTTCCCCCTGGCTCCCCGTCGTAATAATCACTGTTTTTTCATCCGGGTAATTTTTCAGCTGTTCGATATCGATCAGCGTCTTATCCGGGATATCCAAATACCCTAAAGAAGTGGCCGTCTCGATGATATTCACCATGCTGCGCCCTTCTACCACTACTTTTCTTCCGAATTT
The DNA here is from genome assembly GCA_910585965.1 of uncultured Lachnospiraceae bacterium. GTDB lineage: Bacteria > Bacillota > Clostridia > Lachnospirales > Lachnospiraceae > Kineothrix. The sequence continues at coordinate 9,490 of CAJUHH010000005.1, read as the reverse complement.
ATATGCCGAATTGATAATCTGCTGCACCCGGTCCACATTGGAAGCAAACGTGGCAATAATAATCCTTGTATCCTTATGTTCTGTAAAAAGCGTATCAAACGTTTTCCCTACCGTCCTCTCGGACTGGGTAAATCCTGGTCTTTCTGCATTGGTGCTGTCGCACATAAGAGCCAGCACGCCTTTTTTTCCAATCTCTGCAAACCGCTGCAGATCAATGGCATCGCCGAACACCGGCGTGTAATCCACCTTAAAATCGCCGGTATGGACTACCGTCCCGGCGGGAGAATAAATGGCCAGCGCAGCAGCGTCTACGATGCTGTGGTTTGTCTTAATGAATTCGATGCGGAACTGGCCAAGGTTGATAGACTGGCCGAATTTGATCACTTTTCTTTTTGTATTGCCCATCAGGTTATGCTCGGTCAGCTTATTCTCGATAATTCCCATCGTCAGCTTTGTAGCATAAATCGGCACATTAATATCCCGCAGGACATAGGGCAGCGCGCCGATATGGTCTTCATGCCCATGGGTAATAATAAATCCTTTTACCTTTTCTATATTTTCTTTCAAATAGGTGACATCCGGTATTACCAGGTCAATACCCAGCATATCGTCATCCGGGAATGACAATCCGCAGTCAACCACAATAATACTGTCTTCATATTCGAAGGCAGTAATGTTCATGCCGATCTGCTCCAAACCTCCCAGAGGAATGATCCTCAATTTGGACGCATTTTCAATTTCTTTCTTCTTCAATCAATTTTCCTCCACATTCTGCACAGCGCCCGTAGAGTTTCACTTCATGATCCATCACATGGAATCCTGTAGTCTCTATGATTTTCTCTTCCAGTTCCTCCAATAAATCGTCCTTGAAGGATATCACTTTACCACAATTTACGCAAATCAGATGATGGTGATGGTGTTTTGCCGTACCCAGCCCCACATTTCCGATTTCGTACCGGACAAACCCGTCGTCCAAATTGATGCGATCAATCAAGTTCAGCTCTAAAAGCAGCTGTATCGTTCTATAAACAGTAGCAAGTCCTATCTCGGGATAGCCTGCTTTTACCATTTCATAAATTTCTTCCGCAGTTAAATGCTTGTCAGGGCATGACGCAAGAGCCTCCAGCACCAGAAGCCTCTGATTGGTTATCTTTAACCCGTTATCTCTCAGCAACTGCTTAAATTCTTCCCTATTTACCGTCATCAGCCCCATTTCCTTTTCTGTTTCAGGAAAGTTCCACATCTTCCAGCATATCTTCAAAAACTGCCGCTACCGCGCCCAGTTCCGTCTCATCCTCCACAATCTCATAAACCGCCTCTTCGTCCCCCGGCTTCGAAATATCCTTCAAGATCAACGCTTCCCCGTCGCCTTCTTCTTCCTCCGTCACCAGAATATAAACAACCCCTCCCAGCATCGTCTGTTCTAATACATACAATTCAGCCGGGCTTCCCTCTTCCGGTTCAAAAATCAGTTTTTCCACTCTATATCTCCTTATTTTTCCTGCAATCCAGATATCCTTGCAAAATAAGACATGCGGCAATCTTGTCCACATGTTCCTTCCTGTGTTCCCGCCGTATGCCAGCCTCTATCATAGCCCTCTCAGCAGCCACAGTCGTCAGCCTCTCATCCCATAAAACGACAGGAAGCCCTGTCCTCCGCTCCAGCCGGTCCTTAAACTCCATAGTAAGTTCTGCCCGCTCCCCGATCGAATTATTCATATTCTTCGGAAGCCCCAGCGCGATTTCTTCTACCCCGTATTCTACGATCAATGCCTCGATCCTGGCCAATGTCCTTCTTAATTTATTTTCTTCTTTTCTCTCTATGGTCTCAATGCCCTGGGCAGTAATGAGCAGCTCATCACTAATCGCCACCCCCACCGTCTTAGACCCAAAATCCAGCCCCATAATCCGCATATATTCTTCTCTTTACCCCCATATTGTGCTTACTTCCAATGCTTTGCCTCGATATATTTCGTCAGAAGCTCCTCTACCAGCTCATCTCTGTCCACTTTCATGATAAGGCTCCTTGCACTCTTATGGCTCGTAATATAAGTCGGATCCCCGGACATAATATACCCTACAATCTGGTTTACCGGGTTGTACCCCTTCTCGGTCAACGCCTCATATACTGTTGTTAAAACTACCTCCACGCCTGTTTCCGGTTCCGTTTCCACTTTAAAAAATTGTGTGTTTTCCAAATCCCTCATATTATCACGCCCTTATTTTCCATTCCGTTACTATTGCTTCTCGCCGCACCTGAAAATATTTATACTTATTTTACCATATTACTCTATTTAAACAAAAATTTCAAGTAACTACTCGAGCAACATCATTTGATCGGACAAAAAACTCTTAATTTTTCCTGAAACCACCTCGTTCGTTAATGACATTTCTGACCTTTTCGCCGCTTTCACATATTGCCTGGTATATCCGACCTGAAACAAAGTACCGCCGATCTTTTTTTCTTCCTCAAACAAAACCTGCTGTTCCTGTCCTAAAAGGCTTTCCCTGAACTCCCTCGAATGTGCTTTTTCCATGGCCAGCAGGAAATTACTTCTCTCCCGCTTCGTTTCATCGCCGACCTGGCAGTCCATTGCTGCGGCACGGGTTCCCTTCCTTCTGGAATATTTGAAAACATGCATTTCATATAATTTTACTTTTTCCAGAAATGCCGCCGTTTCCGCAAATTCCTCCTCCGTTTCCCCCGGAAAACCTACGATTACATCCGCCGTAATTGCCGGATTCTCAAAAACCCTGCGCAAAATCCTTGTTTTTTCATAGTATTCCCCTGCTGTATACCGTCTATTCATCCGCTTTAGGGTCGCATCGCAGCCGCTTTGCAGCGACAAATGAAAGTGGGGGCAAAGCTTCGGCAGTTCCCCTAACCCTGCCGCAAAGTCTTCCGTTACGATTCCCGGCTCCAAGGACCCGAGGCGTATCCTCTCTATCCCTTCTATGCCGTGGATAGCCCGGATCAGGGACATCAGTTCCGAAGCCCCTCTGTCCGTGCCGTAAGAACTGATATGGATGCCTGTCAGCACTGCCTCTTTATATCCTCCTGCGGCGAGCCCGCCGATCTCTTTCAGAATATCCTCCTGTTTCCGGCTCCTTACCCGCCCCCTGGCATAAGGAATAATACAATAGGAGCAAAACTGGTTGCATCCGTCCTGGATCTTGACATAAGCGCGGGTGTGTCCATGGGTTTCCTTCAAATTCATATTCTCAAACTCATCGGTTTTGCCTATGTCAATGATTGTCGTATGGCATAGCGTTTTGAAAGCATATGCATCCCCTTCCCCGCCTTCCCGGCGCTCTCTTTCTGCCAGAAATTGTTCTAATATTTCCACCAGGTCTTTTTTCCTGTTGTTGCCGATCGCCAGATCCACCCCGTCATCCTTCAGCGCATCCTCCCCTCCAGCTTGTACATAACATCCCACGGCGACGACTACCGCCCCGGGATTCATTTTCTTTGCCCGATGGAGCATCTGCCGGCTCTTCCGGTCTGCAATGTTCGTCACAGTACATGTATTTACAATATAAATATCGGCCCGCTCATCAAATGGCACAATTTTATAATCCTTTTCCCGTAACATTTGCTGCATTACATCCATCTCGTATCCGTTGACCTTGCAGCCAAGGTTATGAAGCGCTACACTTTTCATCTGATTCCTTTCTTTTTTTGTTGTGTTTTATCATTGACTTTTACCCCTTTACCATTTAATATTGAAGCAGAAGGTATGAACAAATTAAGGAGGTAAAAACCAATGAAAACCGTACAGATTTCTTTAAATTCTATTGATAAGGTAAAATCTTTTGTGAACGATATTACAAAATTCGATTATGATTTCGATCTGGTATCCGGAAGATACGTCATTGACGCAAAATCTATCATGGGCATCTTCAGCCTGGATCTGTCGAAACCGATCGATTTGAATATCCATGCGGAAGACAATGCGGAAGAAGTTCTTAATATATTAAAACCTTACCTGATCTGAGGACATGGATACATGGGCATGAAACTATGGACATGGTTTCATGTTGCTATCAGGCAGTACATAGCAGCATTTAAAAAGAGTCCGGAAACCGGGCTCTTTTTCATACAAAAAAATGTAATTCATCGCACGATGATCAGCTCATCATTTTTCAAGGCGGTTTCCACCAGTTCTTCTATTTTTTCTTCCAGATTTTTCTCATGGCGCCTGATCACGGCGGGATTCGGCTTCGTCACGGGATGCTTTGCCACAAATATCGTACAGCAGTCCTCATAAGGAAGAATGGATGTTTCATAAGTATCAATCTTTTCCGCAATATCAACGATCTCCAGCTTGTCCATGCCGATCAAAGGGCGGTACACCGGAAGGGTACATACTTCGTTCGTCACAGCCAGGCTCTGCATCGTCTGGGAGGCCACCTGTCCGATGCTCTCTCCCGTAATCAGCCCAAGGCATTCCGTCTCTTTCGCAATATGCTCCGCAATACGCATCATATAACGGCGCATAATAATAGTCAGCTCATCGTGGGGGCATTTTTCATAAATGTAGAGCTGGATATCGGTAAAATTAATCACATGGAGATAAACAGGCCCCGTATATCGGGATACAAGCCTGGCCAGATCCACGACTTTCTGCTTCGCCCGCTCGCTGGTATAAGGAGGCGCATGAAAATATACCGCATCAATTTTTACGCCCCTCTTGGCTATCATATAACCGGCCACCGGGGAATCGATTCCTCCCGACAGAAGAAGCATTGCCTTTCCTCCCGTCCCCGCCGGCATTCCCCCCGGCCCCGGGATTGTTTCCGAATAAATATATATTTTTTCCCGGATTTCTATATGCAGCATAATATCCGGGGAATGCACGTCCACCCGCATTCCGGGATACGCATCCAGCAGCACTTCCCCGATTCTGCTGTTGATCTCCATGGAATTCAGCGGATAATTCTTTCTCGCCCTTCTGGCATTCACCTTAAAAGTCTTATCCATGCCCGGATATACTTCCCCGATATATTTTATGATATCCTGCCCCAGCTTTTCGAAGCCTTCATCCTCTACGTAAACGACAGGGCAGATGCCGGAAATGCCAAACACTGTCTTCAGGTTGTCCACCGTCTCATCGAAATCAAATTCTGTCAGCGCTTCCACATAAATTCGTCCTTGCGTGCGTGTTACTTTGAATTCTCCTTCGCACCTTTTTACCGCATATTTGATCTGCTGCACCAAAGCCTCTTCAAAAAGATATCTGTTTTTTCCTTTTATGCCTATTTCGGCATATTTGATTAAAAATGCTGTAAACATTCTTCCTCCCGCTATGGACGCTGGGGGAATATGCCGAGGCATATCCTTCCGCATATTCCCTGCCTCTCCATTTTTCTCGGTTAATGTCGTGCGTATTTACGCAACATAGGTATTATATCATACAATGCCTGCAATGTATAATCTATTTCCTCTTCCGTCGTAAAGATCGAAAAACTGAAGCGGATCGTAGATTCCAGCAGATCTCTTTCCACGCCGATCGCCTTCAGCGTTGCCGAGGGCTGCGGCTTGCGGGCGGAACATGCACTTCCTGCCGATACGTAAATTCCCCTGTCCTCCAAGGCATGCAGCAACACTTCGCTGCGGATCCCCCTGACAGATACGCTGACCACATGAGGAGCCGACTCCCTTCCGGTATAACCGTTGATCTTCACATGGTCTATCTTTGTAATGCCGTCCACAAATCTTTGTTTCAGGCCGTAGAGTCTGTCTACATCCATATCCAGATCCGCATATACCATTTCTGCCGCCTTCGCCATCCCGGCGATGCCCGGCACATTCTCCGTCCCGGAGCGCAGGTTGTTCTGCTGTCCTCCCCCATAAATGATCGGTTTGATCTTTACCTTTTCATTCACGTATAAAAATCCCACTCCCTTAGGCCCATGGATTTTATGGGCGCTGACAGAAAGCAGGTCAATATTCATTTTTCTCGGGTATATCTTGAATTTCCCAAAGCCTTGTACGGCATCCACGTGGAAAAGCGTGCGGGGATTCATCTTTTTGATCAAAGCCCCGGCCTCCGCTATAGGCTGCAGGGAGCCGATTTCATTATTGGTATGCATGATGGACACTAATATGGTGTCCTTGCCCATAGCCCTTGACAGATCCTCCAGACGGATGCGCCCTTTGTCGTCCACCGGCAGATAGGTAACGCGAAACCCCTGTTCTTCCAGATACCGCATCGTCTGCATCACTGCTGGATGCTCAATGGCCGTAGTAATCAAATGCCTTCCGGCCCGATGATTGGCAAGCGCGCAGCCGATCAAGGCGATATTGTCCGCTTCGGTGCCTCCTGATGTAAAAAGAATCTCTTTTTCGTTTACTTTTAACAATTTTGCTATCGTTTCTTTGGCATAACGGGTATAATTTTCTGCCTGGACACCTTTCAGATGCAGGCTGGACGGGTTGCCGTAATCCTTGCACATAATATGCGCCATAAAAGCCGCCACGTCCTCAAAACACCGTGTAGTAGCTGAATTATCCAAATATACTTCCATATTTCGTCTCCTAATGTCATTTGATCAGCATTTGCTTGTTTCTATCAGCAACACGCCATCTACTATTATACTATATGCCCTTTTTATCCCGTTGGTAACGCCCCGGCTCATCCTATCTATGTTTCCATCTGGTACATAATCCATGCCAGAATGACAAGCCCCGCTGTCTCCGTCCGCAGGATGCGCTTTCCCATAGTAATCGGGCAGATGCCCGCGTTCCCGGCCGCTTCGATCTCGCTTTCTTCAAATCCTCCTTCCGGCCCGATAAAGACCGCGATCGTCTGCCCGGGTTCCAAATCGCTTATGATCTCCCTCGTTCTTTCCATCCCTTCCGCCATCTCGTAAGGAATCAGGCGGACATCCATTTCCGACGCATAAGCGATCGCTTCCTTCATCGTCATTACCGGTTTCACGGCCGGAACTATTTTTCTCCTGCTCTGTTTTGCCGCCGCTTCCGCAATTCCCTGCCAGCGCTCCCTCTTGTGCTTCGCCTTTTTTTCGTCCAGCTTCACCACCGCGCGTCTGGCTGCTACCGGGATAATCTCGTAAACACCAAGTTCTACCGCTTTCTGGACAATCAGCTCCATCTTATCCCCCTTAGGAAGCCCCTGGAAAAGATAAACTTTCGAAGGCAGTTCCACGTCCGCCTCCTTAATAAAACGTATCCTGCAAAGAATCTCTTCTTCCCCCAGTTCTTCAATCCCGCAGCGGTATTCCTTCTCGTCCGCGCCGTTGCTGACGGACAGTTCTTCCCCCGTCCTCATCCGCAGCACGTTCTTGATATGCTTTACGTCGTTTCCCGTTATTCTTACTTCATTCCCCTGTATTTGTGAAGGTTCTACAAAAAAATGGTGCATACCCTGCCTTCCTTGCTTCTTATGATTTTTCCATACGTCTTTTCAAAGTTTATGCCTTTCTCGCCGTTATGGAAACCCATTCTCCCTGATAAGTCGTTTCGACCACTTCCATCCCTGCTTTGCGGACCGCTTCCGCCACGATCCCTTCTTTTTCATCAATAATCCCCGAAGTAATATAGATGCCGCCCGGCTTCAGGCAGCTGACAGCCGCCGGAGTGAGCGCCACCAGAACATCGGCCAGAATATTCGCCACGACGATATCGTAGCATCCATAGCCGACCTTATCCTGCACTTCTTTTTCTGTAATTAAGTTTCCAGTCATCACCTGGAATTTCCCGTCAGGAATATGATTCGCCTTTTTATTTTCCTCCACCGCTTCCACCGCGCAGGGATCCAAATCGGTTCCTGTTGCCTCTTTCGCGCCGAACATCAACGAGAGAATAGATAAAATGCCGCTCCCCGTCCCCACATCCAACAATTTTGTCTCTTCCGTTATATGTTTCTTAAGCTGCCGGATACAGAGCTGGGTCGTCTCATGCATGCCTGTGCCGAATGCCGTCCCGGGATCGATATGCAGGATCATCTTATCCCGATCTTCCTCCTTCACTTCCTCCCAGGAAGGGATCACCAGCACATCGTCAATATAAAACTGATGGAAATACTCCTTCCAGTTATTGATCCAGTCAATGTCCTCCGTCTCGTCCACCGCTACCGTGCCTTCCCCGATATCCATAAACGTGCGCAGCCCTTCCAGCTCCTTTTCCACCCTCCGAAGAATCTCTTCCGGCGAAACGTTCTCCCCGTCCACCTCCAGCATCCCGTTTTCCTTTTCTTCTACAAAAAAACTAAGGTATGCCACACCGTCATCCTCTTCCGTTTCCGGCAGGATATCCACGAACATCTGCTCTTTCTCCACCGCCGTCAGCGGAACCTTATCCTCGATCTGTGCGCCTTCCAGCCCGATATCGTACAGCGCGCTGATCATAATATCCTCCGCTTCCGTCAACGTCTTGATTCTAAATTTTACCCATTTCATGGTAAGTATTTCACCTCATTTCTCTACAGCTTTTATCTCAACTCCCGTTTTTTAGAAAAACGGCCGACCTTGTACATCAATTTTTTCACATATACAAGGGAAACATACAAAATCATACTGTCGATCGGAAGCATGACAGCATTTTTCAACAGCCTTGCAGGAAGCAGCACGAAAAACCCCTTCCCATACAGCATCGAAATCCAAAGCGTATTCAGAAAACAGTTTACGATGACTTTCACAAGCAGCTCCGCCGCCATGATTCTTTTTATGCTTACCGGCTTCTTATAAAAAATGGAACCGTAAATAAGCCCTGCCAGCATTACATTGAAAGTAAAACCAAAAAAGAAAGGTCCTGTAGGCTTCAACGCATATTTTAAGACATCCATCGCCCCGCCGAACAGGCAGCCCGTCACCGGTCCGAAAAGAAATTCCACGATGCGGTTGGGTATGCCGGAAAAACCGATCTTGATGTATGGGCCGACTTCTATGGATGCCGTCATGCTCAACACCATTGCAAGCGCCGCCATCAGGCCGCACAGCACCATATTCTCCGTGACAAACAGTTCCCGAAGGGAACTGCGGCAGATTTCTTTATACTCTTTGATTTTTTTCATGAAAAATACCTCCTTTATAGCAGTTTTCCTGGACTACATAAAGGAGGAACAAGCGCTCCATATGCAGCAGCGGGATGCGAATTCTGTACCGCAAGCCTTGCCAGCTTTTCGTCCGCATGACAACTCCCCGTTCATGCGGCACTTAACGCACAGATTTCTACTCTGCTAATTTATTTTATTTTTTGAGACATGTATGTTATAGCATAGAATGGGGCAATTGTAAATATGGAAATGTGGAAATGTGGGAATATGAGAATATGTGAATATGTGAAGTTCCCGGGGGGAGTGTTTTTTCCCGGAGGGGAAGAGCGGCGGGTATGGGGCGGGGCGGAAGGGGATTTCCCAGCTAAATTTTTTCCCAGATTTCACTAATGAAATGGGTATATCCTTTCTAGCCGACCGGGTCGGAAAAAAAGGGCATCCGTGCCCTTTTTTCCTGAAATTGCCATCCATGG
>CAJUHH010000004.1 GCA_910585965.1 uncultured Lachnospiraceae bacterium | reverse complement strand
AAATTATTCTCAGACCAAATCCAACGGATAACTCTGGATTATCTGCTGTGATATCTGCCAGATAATCGACCGTTGTCCTTCCCCATCCCATCTTCAAATCTATCTCTTTTGCACCATCATATTCTAATAATATCACAAAAACTATTTTTTCAACATGAACTCAATATTCTTTCAGCTTCTAAACTTTCTCTGCTTCATATGGTTTGCAAAATAACCGAAGACCAAAGATGCGAAGAAAAATCTGATTGTCACATTTGCATATAAAAAAGCATCGTCTATCCAGCAGTTCATCTTTGCTTTGTCTGAAATCATGCCTAAAACCCCAAACTGTACTGCTTCGTTTAGCCTCAAAGATACTGCGTCCTTATAACTCATAAAATACAAATATGCCATTCCCAAAGACACTTCTATGTAATTCACAAGCAACATGATCATGGAGCGGATAATATTAGCCGAAGGTCTCTGGATATCGGCCATGACGATCAGAGTCAGCAAATACGTGACCGTATCACTGATGCTATAGACAATTATGCCTGGAAAAACCACCTCATGAATTATCGTATTTTGTGGAAAAAACCCATAATTCCATAGCGCCCAGAACAGAATCGGAAGAAATACTTTAGACAAAGCCAGCCATTCCACCGACTTCCTGCGTTTTTCCCAATCGACCGTCCCTATGATATCCTTAATCAACATAACAGGCATGAAAAGAAACCGTACGGCCATCAGCAATATCCGTATCCCCCTTGCCGCAGCAAAATACCCGCGTTTCTTATCATACCTGATTATTTCAAGCAAATAGCGCATATGAGCTGTAAAGGAATCCTGAAATACCACCTTCTTATCATTCCGAAACAACTTTTTATATTTACAAAATATACTGTCTGCCGTTTTATAGCACCTCTTGCACTTGTCCGCATCTTTATCGTATATATAAAGATAAATAGTATCCAAGCCACTCATCTCAAACAGTTCTTCATCTTCATTTTTCCACTCCACCAGCGCATTGCCAATACTGGCCAATGCTATTTTTACCGCCAGTTTAAATGGAATGTCATAATCGCCGGCGCCGATCACTGGTATCGCAATATTTTTAATATCAGCATTCTCCCTGACCGTCCTGATAATCTCATAATAACAGGACTCCAGCATGCTGACCCTCGAGCTGGAACAATCAATGCCGCTTTTGCTCCTCCCGTCATATTTGCTGCCTACTACATGGATAATATTCTGGCATAATTTATGGCCGCTCGTTTTCACTGCACAGCCACGATTGCAGCGAATAATATTGCTGTTTTTTCCCTCTGCCGATCTTTTTTCCAATTCCTCGCATATTTTCTCCGCAAATGTCTTGCCGTCTTCCGACAAGTCATTAATCGCTTTGTGAATGCTCCCATCTACTCCCTGGTTACTTCCCATAAGTGTCGGGTTCGCGGCGTTGACTATCGTGTCAATATTCCTCAGCTTTATTTTGTCTGCGTCCTCGATTCTGCCTTTCACAATCCGCAGTATGTCTGCAATATTTTTGTCCATTCGTGGAATTCCTCTTTTTCTTTGGTAATATTATTCTATAAAGAATATAACATTATTGTATATCACTTTGTTTTCTCTTTCAATTATTATTTTCAAATATTACCAAAGTCTTCTCCGTACTTTCTCCACGTAATTCCTCTCTGCTTTTTCCCTATTCCCCTCTCCTCCGAAACAAATACTCCGCCAGCGGCAATTCCCTCACTTCCCTATACCATTCCCACAGTTCCTCCTGAAAGAAAAAGTCCTTCCCATAGGATAAAATCCGAAACTCCTGCTCCACCTTCTCCTTAATATACTGGTAACAGCCACCAAATGCCTCAAAACTTTTCATCGATTCCAGATACCAAAGCAGAAAGTAAAGGAATTCATTGACAAAGCTTTGTTCATATGCTTTATATAAATCCACCCTTTTCAATTCGTTTTTGATCATCGACCACATCCGGAACCCGTTCGGCCAGTCGGTTTCCTTCGTATTGGACAAAGAATCCTGCACGGCAATACGATGTACCGCCAAAATATCATCCATATAGGAAATCCTTTCCGCCCTCGCCATCAGCATATAGACAAAAAATCCATCCTCCGAAGAACGGAACTCCGGGAACTGATACCCACAGTTTCTTACAAACTCTGTCCGGAACAGCTTGTCCCACGCCCATCCTTTTGTAATCTGAAAAATCCCCGCGCAGTTAAGGTCACGGCCAGAAAATGCCTCTTTCTGCCCTTCCGTCCTAAAAAAAAGCTCTTCGAATTCCCAGCCATTCTGCATGACCGCTTCCCCGCAGCGCTGTTCATAACGGCAGACCACGATATCCGCCTTATTTGCATCTGCCTTTTGCACCATTTTTTCCATCATATCGGATTCATAATAATCATCTGCGTCCAAAAAGGACAAATATTCCCCCGATGCGCATTCCATGCCCCGGTTCCTGGCAGTTCCGGCAAATTTATTTTTTTGTGTGATTATCCTTATTCTGGAATCTTTTCCTGAATATTTTTTCAGAATTTCTGGTGTCCTGTCCGTAGAGCCATCGTCCACGCAAATGATTTCTATTTCCTTTAAAGTCTGCCCGCATACGCTGTCCAGGCATTGTTCCAGATAGCGTTCTTCATTGTATATTGGTATGATAATGGATGCTTTTACTGTTGGCATCTTTCCAGTTCCTTCCGTTCTTCCAGTGTATTGATCTCCACTATGCTGCCTTCCGGCCCTCTTCTCAGGCAAAACATATCCCCACCTGCAAATACGCTCTTTTCAAATTATATATTGCCCCTAAAAAGAAGTAAACCCTGCAAATAAATTCCTACGGAAATTCCTACGGAGATTCCGTTGCTAATTGCCTTATTCATAAAAAACATTTATAATAGTGTATATTTCATTAACTCCTTATGAAGATATCATTTTTTATATAATCGGAGGCCTTATGGAAGAAATCATCTGCTATACCAGCCATTTGCCGGAAGGCGCAAAACAAAATATTGCTTTTATAGAACTCCTTCTCGACGAACGCTGGGCAGACGGAAGAATCGAATACCCAAGACAAATCCATTCCGCAGTTGGAGATATCAATCATAAACTCTCCGCCAAACAGGAATACGAATTTTTGCTGAGAGCAGCCAAGAAATACCCGGTCACGTTGATCGGCGATGCCCCCGGCAATACCTCCACGGATGATGCTGGCGCTAATTCTGAACAGCCCGATCCGTCCTGGGATTCTTACCGTACCGACTGCTATATCGCTGGCAAATACCAAGAGGAACTCCTCTCTTCCGGCTATTTTAACCCGGTCATGGAAGCCCTTCTCCAGGACGCATCCCGGTTTCCTGCATCCATGAATGCATTCGCATGGCTTGAAAAAATGATTTCCCGCAGCCCGGAATACCATGCCATTGATGACGACACTCTTCCCATCCTGATCTACCGGGGTTCCGAAGTATGTTTTAATATTCTGAATCTTTTTGCCGATGAACTGGCAAATGCACTGCTCCGCTGCCGCCAGCTGGTAGAAATTTTTGATGTGGAAAAAGAAGGGAACCAGGCACTGCCCCGTCTGATCGGCCGTCGCTTTAAAGCCATGATCGGCATCCAGACCCACGTTTTCTCTATCCTTATGCAGGACAAACAAACATGCCTTCATGACCTGATCATCGGCCCGAAATACAATATGATCCTTGATCATCCGGCCTGGATGAAGGAACATATTGACAACGGGCCTAAAGATTATTATTTGTTGATTCATGACCGAAACTATCTTTCTTTTGTTTCGCGCTACTATAAAAATGTAAAACAGAGTTTTTATTTTCCGCCCGGCGGAGTATCGCCGGAGGATATTCTGCAAGTTCATCCTGCACTGGCGGCAGCCGCAGATAACGTATCGTTGCTCCCTCCATCTTCTGATCTGCCCCAAAAGCAGTTTGACCTTACCTTTATCGGCTCCTATTATGATTATCGGAAACGCCTTGCCCTTATCCATTCTTATGACCGCTTCCACCGCTTTCTAGCCGCCCGTTTCCTGCGTTTTATGTGCCAAAACCCCGATGAGCCTGCGGAACAGGCGTTTCAACAGGCACTGGAATATAAGCAGATCAGCTTAAGTGATGAAGGTTTTCTCAGCCTGTTTTATGAAATGAGACAGGTATGCTTCTGCGCCATGACCTATTACCGAGAGAAAATTATCCGAACCCTTCTTGATGCCGGAATTCAAATACATGTGTACGGCGACACGTGGAAGAATGCTCCCTTTGCGTCCTGCCAGAACCTGATCTGCCATCCTTCTGTCACCCCGCAGGAAGGGCTGTCTATTATGAAGCGTTCCAAGATTTCGCTTAATATCATGTCCTGGCATAAAGACGGGCTGACAGAACGCCTCCTCAATGCCATGCTCTGTCAGTCTGCCGTATTATCTGACAGAAGCGGCATCTTAGAAGATATCTTTGTCAACGGCCAAGACCTTGTTCTCTTTTCCCTGAACCGGCTCAACGAGCTTCCTGCATTAGTAAAAGAACTCTTATCCGATGAAGGCCGCCTGTGGGAAATTACTATTAATGGCTATGAAAAAGCCCGGCAGAACCATCGATGGAAAAACCGGGCTGAAGCATTTTTGCGGATTTTGGAAGAAAGCCAATAAACCGCTCTTTATTGGCTTTCTTTGACAAGAACAAACACTGCATGATCCCCATATCCCTTTTGGTTCAGTTCTGCCGTCAATTCCACGAATCCATCCACTTCTTTTTTGGTAAACTCTCGTTTTATTGCTTCGGCATCCTGCTCCATATATGGTATCCCCCTCTGATACAGCAGGCTGGATATAAACTGGGACACCTGGGAATTATAGTTGATCTCTTCAATTTTCAATCCTGCCTTTCCACATAGGTACTCCATGCTTTTCACAGAATGCAGGAACAAATGCCTGGGCGCGTCCCATTCAAACCAGTATTCGTGGAAAATATCATATGCCGCATTCGGGATCACTGGAGTACTTAACAGGCACATACCATTTTTATCCAACAAGCGATCCACGCTCTGCAAAACCTCCAGAGGATCGCTCATATGTTCAAAGGAGTCGCTCAAACGTATCAGGTCAAAAGCGCCTTCTATCTCATGTATGGTACATTTTTTTATATGTATGCATGGTTCATAAGCAATATCCTCTTCAATGAAAGGATCACAGCCAAGCAGATGGATATGTCCCTGCTCATACTTTTCCGCCAGCCATTTACCCGACCCGCACCCGACATCGAGTATCCTTGTTTCGATTCTCTCTGGAGATTCCGGCTCACGGATATCAGGCTTTCCAAAACTATAATATCCATTCCCATAAAACTTCCCCAGATCCTCTGGTATCTCCATAATCTGCATGCATTGGCATTTGTCACATAGAAAATACGTGAATTCTTCCCCTGTTCCGAAGAACATTTCTTTTACGTGGTAAACTTTATGCTCTGCCTCGCTTCCGCATAATCTGCACTTTCTATGTGCTATTTTCCTGTCTTCCGCCATATTTCCTCTCCTCGCACCGCCTTATCTTGTCCTGACATTTCCGTATGCCTGTTGCCCACTTTCCATACATCAAACCATCCCAAGCTCCTCAATCAATGTCCTGCACATCTCCCCCGGTGTCTTCGTCCCATCATTGACCAACCGGACATCCGGGTTCTCCGGCAGCTGGAGTTCCAAATCCATGCCAACCACATTCCCCCGTTTCCCGTCCTTTACATCCTGATAAAGATTCTTCTGGTTGCGTTCCTCCAGCACGGACAAGGGAACTTCAATATAAATCTCCGAATAATTCTTGATATTCCTCCGATTCCACTCCCGCACCTGGTCAAACATGGAAATAGTACAGCAAACTACATGTATACCCTGTTCCACCAAAAGCCTGCACAAGCGGGCATAACGCATGGCGCATTGAAAGCGGTCCTCTGCCGAATATCCTAAGTCATTTCCAAATGCCTGGCGCAGGGCATCCCCGTCAAAAATCACCGTATTGGGATATTTCTCTTTTAAATGCTTATATAGCAAACTTCCTATCGTAGTTTTTCCTGCTCCTGACAATCCCGTAACCCAGTACAGCCTTCCGCCCATGCCTTTTCTCCGCTCCATCCTTTCTACTGCCAAATACCCGGGGTTCTCTGTCTTCCATTTTTGCCAACTCCGTCAAGGCAGCTGCCGCTCCACCACCTTCAAGTCTTCACAGTCATCGATTTCAAACCAGCCCCTGTTGATATGCACCGCCTTCAGCTTATTGCCCTCGTCGATAAGACCCTGCAGCAGATCCGTCATATACATTTTCTGATACGTTCTGGATGTACGCCACAGCGGCATCCCTTTCCGGCTGCGTTCCTCTGCCTCGTCTGCCAGATCCAGCAATGCTTCCACTCCTTTGCCTTTAAAACGCATCAAGCCGATATACTGCGACTGCACCCTCTTCAGATCCGTCGTTTTCTGCCCGATCTCGGTCAAATAGCCCTCTTCATCAAACAACAGCGTTTCCGCGTCATCCAGAGGGTTCTCACAGCGCTCGGACCAATAGGAGTACCAGCCGTCATCCACGATTACCGATGCATCTTCTTCCGATCCCAATATGGTTCGCAGCACTTCCTCGCTGTAAATAATATCACCATAGGAAATCAGGATATCGTCCTCTCTCTCCATCATTTCCCTGGCACACATCAGGGAACATACCATATTCGTGTTTTCATAATCTTCATTTATGATAACTTGTATCCCTACATCACGGAAAAGCTCCTGCAAAACCTCTCCTTTATATCCGGCTACAATCGTAATATCTTTTTCTCTGATGCCGCAATGATGCATAACGGAAAGCTGTCTCTCGATAATGCTCTTACCGTTTACTTCTACCATGCACTTCGGCCTGTCGTCCGTCAATGGCCTCAACCTCGTTCCCTGTCCTGCCGCCAAAATAATTACTTTCATTCTCTCCCCCATTTCCGCACTGCTTTTTGCATTTTCCGCTCTTTATCCAAAAAACTTCTTAACCCGCTCCATATCAACCTTTGCAAACGGTTTCTCCCGTTCCGGATGCCACATCGTCGCCATAATCTTATGCCCCTGGCATACGACCGCCTCGATTACCCCGTCTTCCGCCGTTTCCACTGCCCGCAAAGGCTCCTTTACTTCCCTGCATGCCTGGTTATGGTAACTGTTTACTGTCAAGCTCCCCCATTCACCCTGTATCCGATGGCGGACTGCCACATGGCCGCTTACGTTTTCCAAACCGCATCCAAAATAATCCAATATGGACTGCATCCCTCTGCAAAATCCATAAACCGGGATATTTTTTTCGACCGCCAGCGCCAGCAGCCTTTTATCCGTGTCATCCCTTTCAGGAGCATTCCCTCCATACTGAACCAGGGAATTTCCTCCGGTCAGCAGGATTCCTGCCGGGTCTATCCTTTCTACATATTCATCCAGTGTATACAAAGCATTGGGGACCGGAACCGGCATATAGCCGCATGCTTCCAAGAAACGCGGAATATTCTGATCCGCGCAGTCACGCCGTTCCCCATAGCTTTCCACGACTTCCACCCGCTGCGTATAGATAATTGTTTTTTTCATATCATTCTCTTTATTTCTATTGTTTTATTTTTTCCTGGCCATCCAGATTCGCGTCGTATAAGGAACTTCAATATATTCTTTCTCTTTTGACTCCACAAATTCCCGGATTTCCTTATTAATCATATCAAACTTTTCTTTTGCCTGGCGATATACTGTCCCATGGGATTTCCAGCCCTCAATAAAGTCTTCTGCCAATATTTGGTGCCGCACGGTTCCTTCTATATATACCGCTTCCTCGAATAAACCGCTCTCCCTGATCACCTCTGATTGGTCTTCCCTCCTCGCCCCATAACCATAATCTTTTATATGTGCTTTTAATATATCCTCTATCCCGCTCTGCAGCGGATCCGCAAGGTCTCTATGGTTCCACATACAAGCAAACCAGCCCGCCGGCTTTAAAATCCTGCTGCTTTCCTGTAATGCTTCCTGTCGGTCGCATACATTAAAAGAAGAGCCAAAAGTTACAAGATCGAATTTCCCGGTTTCCATCCCGGTTTCTTCTCCAACGCCTTCATGCCATTCCACCTCGGGGAATCTCTCCGTTCTTTTTATTCCGTTTGCCCTCATGGCATCATTGGGTTCTACCGCACAAACCTTTAACCCATACTCTGCCAGCTTTATCGTCAAGTGGGCCGCTCCCGCCCCAACATCGCATACATTATCACCCGGCTTTATTTCAGCCGTTTCCAGCATCTTTTCAATCGCATCCTGCGCATAGTCAGGCCTTTTCAAATAGGCATCTGCCAAATTAGTATAATCCCATTCTGTCTTCATGTTCTGTTTCCTCCCATTTACTTTTTATCCATAAATCCTTATTTCAACATCTTGATCCACTTCGCCAATGGATCCAATTCAACCACATGTGCCTTTTTATACTCCTCAAAAGCTTTCGATCCCACGCCTACCGCCGCCGGAATTCCCAATTCGCCTGCCCGTATAGCCATATGGGAATTCGCGCCGCCATACATGGTAATAAACCCTTTGATTCCATGGGAAAAAATCCAGTCATATCCAGGATCAGCGCTTGGAATCAGCAGAATCTTTCCCTCCATCTCTTCCGCTTCCGCCATGCCATCCAGCAGATATATTTCCCCTTCCGCTTTATTAGACGTGATAAAATTCGGTTCTGAATCCGGATAGAAAAACTGCATGACCTCTTCGGGTTCTATAATCAGCGGCGGGAGTGTGATCGTCCTGGTTATCTCATATGCACTTTTCCCCCTCTCTATGGAATGGAGCATTGCAGACCGTATGTCCTGGGTAGATGCATATAATTTACGAATGGCCTGGATATCCATATATGCACAGTCTTCCTTGCCAATTCCTGCTGCCTTTCCTATGCTGCCGATCATTTGGATCGCCTTGCTCAAATTCCTGGTAAAAGCAAATTTTCCGTATTCCCGTCCCTCTATCGCCGTTTTAATAAAATCCAGCAATTCCAGCACATCATTTGTCAGCCCGTTCTCCTCCTGTGCCTGTTTCAATCTCCCAAGCTGCTCCAAAGAAAGACGGAAAATTCCTTTCTCCGGCGTTTTTTCCCCTTCTCCTTCTCCTTCTTCTTTCGCCCCCCAGTCAAAATAAAGCTCCGGCGCTTCGTCATATCTTAAAGAGGTAATATCATAAGTCCCCGGCCGCAAATGCCCATATTTCTCCAAAAAAGCCTTCGGGGACAATTCCTTAAAATCATGGCTCATCCCTGAACTTACTGTGTTCACGCCTCCCATAAACAGCTCATAATCTTCTTTCGTAAGAATATCGCAGCTGACCATCGATTGCAGGATCTGCACCGCAATAAACCCCGCCCTTGCCAGCCCGGCAAAGGGCAGCGTGCCGTAACGCTTGCAGTCTTCCAGCAGCCAATATACCTTTTCCATGTCCCCCATATCGCTGCCCATGATCTCATCATACCGTTTCTCTAAGATTTTAATTTTCTCATAGTCTTTTCTCCACAGGCCCTCTTTATGGTCAGTGATATGATTGGTCACGTCCCTTAATGCACAAATAATTTTCTCTATTTCCTCTTCCGAAAAACTATATTCTTTTAATACTTGTATCCGTTCGGGAAGGTCAAAACTATAGCAGGAAAAGACGATCTCGAATTCCGCTTTGTCATGCTTCTCAGGGTTTTCCGCAAGCCGCTCCAAATAATAATTCACCAGTTTTTCACTGATTTCTTCATCCAGCCCCGCCGGCACAAAAGAGTTGAAGCTGACGCGGATGTCAATATAAGGCAGGCCCCCAAAATCCACCATCAAAGGAAAACTCCTCAGATTCCGATAGCCGTAATTATCCCGCTGGTATGCCCAGACGCTGTCCGTAATCACTTCCTGGTATAAGGACATCGCCAAAGGCTTCGGGCGGATTCCTATCATTTCCGCCGGATTCCAGTCCGTCATCACTCCATAGATGGCTTTTCGGCCGCATAAAAACGGTTTCGGTGTCTGATCCCTTCTGATTTTCTGCTCTATCCTTTGCAGTTCCTGAAACTGCTTTTCCTTGTCCGCAGGTTTTACATTCAGGCATAGCGCCCTCACCTGCAAAATATACAACTCCCCGCCTTCCGTTATAGCGAATTCCACATCCAGGTTTTCCTGCCCGAAAAAATACTCCAATTCTTCCAGCGCCGCTGCCACCATCTGCATTTCTTTCGGGCATCTTTTATTATTTCTATTTTCTAAACATCTCTCTGTCGTTGCTTTTTTAAATTGATAATATAAGAAATCATTTCTCCCGCTGCCAGAAGTCACTGCCGATGTGGAGCCTGTCCTGTCATAATTTATGACATAATAATTCCCGCCGGTATTCGGGTCTAAAGTAAATGCCACGCCGCATACCGTTGCATGTTCCAACATCGGCTGCACCAGAACCTGGTTCCCCGTATCGGAATCATCGTAAGACGCGATCACCCGTTCTACCGCAGCCTGAAACGCTTTCTCCCCAGATACGTCCGCTATAGACACATATTTTCCTGCCTGCGACTGGGTCTGTGTATCCTCGTTCAAGGCGCTGCTTCGGACAATTACGCAGGAATTCCATTCGAGATTCTGGAATCCGGATATAATGTCTACACGATGGCTTTGCCAGTCTCCTGCGGTGAAAGTAAACTGGGGAAGGACTTTAGCCGTTTTCATATATCCGTATAATTTTTTTAAAGTTTCCGCTTTTGTACCTAGCCTTTTATCTGAAAAATGCGTTGGCTGATTCATGGTTATCTCCCATAACTGTATTCTATCGTTCCTATTGCTGTTTCTCTTACCATAATTACCAATATGAACAGCCTTGTCAAGGGAAACTTTTGTCTGTTATGAAAAAATTTTCATTTGCTATAATATTTGTATGACCTTTCTTAAATCATCAAATATATAATCCGGTATAACATTATTCTCCAATCTTTCTGTTCCATATCCTGACTCTAACAACACTGTTTTAATTCCCGCATTCCTTCCTGCCATAATATCCCCCGCTCGATCGCCTACAAAAAAAGATTTTTCCATATCTATATCAAACTCCTTACAAGCTCTCTCTATCATTCCTGTTTTAGGTTTACGGCAATTGCAATTCATTGTATATTTCTCTTCTTTGCCCTTCTGATAATGAGGGCAGTAATATATTGCATCCACGCCTATTTTTTTTTGCAAATAGTTATTCATTTCTATCAGCATCTCTTCCGTAAAAAGCCCTCTGGCTACCCCGCTCTGATTTGTAATGACAATTGTATAATATCCCTTTTTCTTTATTTGCCGGACACAATCTTTCGCATATGGAAATATACGCATCTCTTCTATGGAACACACATAACCGTTCTCCTCTGTCAATACTCCATCCCTATCTAAAAATACTGCTGGTTTTTTCTTTGTATAATGTTGATTCATATAATATAAAAACCCGATCCCGCAAAACATATTTAATCGTTTAGCGCCCTTCTCGTATTTTTACGTATCTCATCCAGTTCTTGTACAGAGATACCCATCATATCCGCAGTTCTTTTTCTTTTTTCATAAGTTGAAAAATTAATTCTATCCCACTCGTACGCCCGCAGTATACTCATGTCACGCGCTGTAAATTCATCGGTTTCTATTGTGCTGTTTCTCCAATTGATGTTTTCCGCATCAAATCCTTCTACCAGCGCATTCTGCTCCTTCGCCATCTGATATAAACGTGTGTCGGGCAGTGGTACTGCATTAAACAGTTTAATATAATCCGCTCCCAAATCTTCCGCGAACTTAATTGTCTGCCGTATTTCCTCCCATGTCTCTCCAGGAAATCCAATAATAAAATTAGCAGCCACATAAATATTTTCCTGTTTCAATTTCTTAACTACTTCCACCGCCTTTTCCAGCTTAAGCGGTTTTCTTATCACATCGTGCAATATCCGCTCGGTTCCCGATTCTACAGCAATATCCACATAAATGCATCCGCTCCTGCCCATTCGCTCGATCAGCTCGTCATCAAGCAGGAAAGCGGCTGTCGCAATCATTTTCCATGGAATTTTGTACTTCTCCAGTCCCTCAAAAATTTTTACCGCTCTTTGTCTGTCCGTCAACAAATTATCATCATCAAAAATCAGCGATTTGACATGATATCTGTCAACCAGCCATTCGATTTCCTTTAGTACATTCTCCGCGCTTCTTGGCCTGAATTTTCTTCCTGCAATCTTCTCAACCTGGCAAAAGCAGCAATTATATGGGCAGCCCCTTGATGTCAGTATTCTTGCATATGGATATGACGCAGGCCCGTCCAGACTTTTCCTTTCTGCTTTCATAGCATATTGTGAATAATCAATCAAATGATATGCCGGCAATGGATACTGGTCTAAATCCGTAATTAATTCCGAATGTCCGCCTGCAGTATTATATGTCCATACGCCTTTCGGCAATGTCTTTCTTTCCCCATTAATATAATGAATCAGCTCTGGCAGCATCTCTTCGCCTTCACCGCACATAACGTAATCATAATTCCTGTCCTTTACATTTCTCTCCGGATTTGCTGTAGCATGAACTCCGCCCAATCCTACTATGATATTTTTATCAATGCTTTTTATGATTTCCGCAGCAATATGCCCAGTATATCCATAAAAATCCATTAAAACACTGATACCGACAAAATCCGGTTCTTCTTTTCTTATTCTCAGTTCAAACTGTTCTATACTCAGGCTTTCTGCTAATGCATCAATCACCTTTATCTCATATCGCTTTTCCTGCTCTAATACAGCTGCCAGCAAACACAAATTATAAGGTATAAAATGCCATAATGTACTGCTGTTCTCTCCTTTTTTATTTTCCTTGTCCCAATTATAATTAGGAATGACCAGGACGATTTTCTGTATCATAATTTACCTCTCCGTTCTTTTAATTCCATTCAACATTTATATTCCAATAAAATTTTCCAGGTTGTCTGCGGAACTAACTTCAGGCTTTCTTCCATATTTCCGCCAAAAAACAATTCCCGAAACCTGGAAGCGCTTATCGGCTCTCCCAAACTCTCCTTTCTGCAAATTTCTACCACATTAATTCCATTTTCCTTTAAGATGGTTTTCATCTGTTCGTTATATTGGCGCGTTATCCTATCGTTTGGTTCTTCTCCCACAAAACGCCATTTGATGCCCAGTTCCGGCGCAATATAATGCGCAAAGATTTCCAAATCAACAGCCGCATTTAATTTGATCTCCCGATATACTTCTTTTTCAAAATAAGCAGGCAACGTCTTATATGACAACACAAAGTCTCCGCTGGGAACAACTTTAACATTTTTAAGATGGCTCACCCCTGCAGCAGCCATCGCAAACCGCGCGGAAAAAGGAAAATGGGATCTGTCCTCCTGTACGATAAACAAATACAGCATATCGACCTGGGAAGCAGCATATTCTACCAAATATTTATGTCCTAAAGTAAAGGGATTTCCGTTCATAATAATAGCGCCTATCTTTTGCCATTCATTTTTATCCGGTATCCCAATTTCATTGATATAGGAAGCAATAGCGGCTGTTTGTTCCATCGACAGGATCCGGCCCTGTTGCAGACAGTGACGTTTTTCCCGTTCCGGCAAATTATTTTTCTTTTCTATCTCCTTCCTTAAATACATATAATAAAGAAAGTCTGATAAAGCATCCACCCCATCCGCATTTACATGAATAGGAGCAGCCCCTGCATACCATGTTTTCCTTTCCAGCCGGTTATACAATTCTAAGCTGTCAAGATATACTGCTCTCCCTTTTCCCTTCTCCGGAGTACGGTTTCTTTCATCTACGCATATCACAATATCCTGCTTCCTTATTGGCAAGTCTTCTACCATTTCCCATAAATCATATTCGTGCCATAATATAACGCACCCAATTACCGTATAGCCATCTTTCTCTACTTTTTCCTGTAATTTTGCGACCAGGCACTCGCTTGGCATTTGTAAATTGCCCTCTACGATACATGGCCCGATTACATATATCTTCTTTTCAGATAAATTATCCCTTATATAAAAACATGGGAACCTTCCAAAATTTATAAACGTCTTTTTATCTTCACCTCCGTTCCGATAATACTCGCAAGTTTCCTTTCCATATATGCTCTCAGCGATATTTCTTTTTTGTTCCGAAATATAATCATAGGCATTGACATACTCCGAAAATGAAACCCCATATCTATAAGATTCCAGTTCTGCTTTTGTTCGAATTCTGACTTCTGCTTCTTGAGGAATTACCAGGCTTAAGACGCTTGCCCCCTTTGACTCCAGTTCTTCTATTTTTGATTGCTTTAATTTTATTTGGTTTTTATCTGCAATATCTTTCAAAAACTCAAAAGAACTGCTGACGCTCCCATATCTGTTGGACTCATATTCTTTCTCCTCCCGCCGTATACTATTGCCCTCCGCATATATATAAAACTTCTCGTACTCTGGATAATCCAAAAAACCTTCATAAGAAGTAATGGAAAACCATTCCCACTTTTCGCCGACCACACATATCGGTATCCCTTTTTTGCGGCAGAGCGCATAAATTCTATATGCCAATTCATTGCAATCCATAATGCATACCTGACGTATCTTAGGATATAATTCCTGAATAAATAAAGAATCGCCCATATGTTTTTCCAGCCGTTCCAATACTTCCAACAGCCTGTCTTCTTCTCCTCTGCCCTGGTAGCAAAACCCCAGTACCCCCCCCAATCGTTGACAACCGGTACCAATGCCGATGGATGCTGTTCAAAAAAAAGTTTTGCTTCCGTCCAAAACCCTTCCGAGATCTTGAATGTTTTCTCCAAAATATATTCTTTCTTCTCGTGATACCTCAATACCCTGTCGTAAGCAATCGTTCCTTGTACGTGATTCTCATCATCTACTATCATGATAATCTGCATCGTATCGTTTTGTATAAAAAAATGCAATAGATCGCTTCTGGATACTTGCTCTGCCATTTCCTCAGAAATCACAAATACTTCCTTGTCACAGAATCGTATCATCCTCCACCTCCATAAACCGCATCCTCCAAAGTCTTTCCCTTATAACTTGCTGTATTCTCCAAACCCCTTCTTCGTCTTTTCCCACTACAGCTTGCGGTATCTTTTCCCATAAAAACTCTTTTAAAAACATTTCCTGAAGTTCTCTTCTGCTAAAATCCAACGGATTGACATACGGATATCCATACTTTTTTTGGAAACAGCTATGCAACAAACCTATCCTCATCCTGTCAAAACTTGTAAAATACTTTTCGTACAGATTATACACCGGCCTAAGGTCGAACCCCGTGATATCCCTATAAAATGCCGTCTTTCCATGAACCGTTGTCCTCATCAGAACCTCATCGAAAGCTATATGAAGCCATTCGCAGAGATCTGTCATCGTTTCCCTCGGCTCCTTTTTCAAATCTTCAAATCTTATGACCCGTTCCTCCCAGCCTGGGCATACCATTCTTTTCTCCAACATTTCCGAAAACAACATAATTCCCCATGATGGTACATTTCCTATACAATCATTTAAGGCAGACCCCGCGCGAACATAGCTGTTGCGCACTACGCTTAATATAAAGCCTTTCAAGCCGCTGCTGCTCAGCCAATACGACCATTTCCGCAAAACCTTCGACCTCCACATATGCGGTTCCCAATAAATCATTATATCCTTCATATCAGATATTTCTCTTCCGTACATGGCTTCATAGGCAATATGAAACATAATGAACAATTCCTGAGAGGCAAACTGATTACCGCATTTTAACAGTTCTTCCATTTTTTTTATAAATTTTTCCTTGTTCGGAAATCCCTGCTTCCATGCTTCTTCCTTTGCCTCATTTTTGTATAACTGCCAAAAACCATGCATAATATCGGAGGATTCTTTTTCTGCCAGACGTACACAAATAGAAAACAAATTTTCATTAAAAAAACCATATTCTTCTATCATCATGATCTGCGGGTGTCCGGCAAGACTCTGCCTAACCAATGTATTCCCGCTGTGGGCAGTAATTGCTCCGATTATAATGCCGGAAGGACGAAGTTCTTCCCTTATATACATTTCTTCTTTTATCGCCAGCCTTGTCAGTCTGGAAGTAAAGGAAAAATAATCCGTATAATCATAGATTCCCTGTGCTTCCAATGCTTCCACATACTTGCTGCGCCTTTCGGAAGCCTTTCTCGATACCCCCTCTATACTGTCATATTCCGGCGTTACCAGCGCTATAATATCATAATCTCCCGCCTCTTCTTTCTTTACCGCCGCCATCTTCCGCTTCGCCGCTTCCGCCTCATCCTCTCCCAAAATGTCCCAATATCCTGCTTTGGCTACGCCTTCCCTGCTTTGTTTTCTCCATCTCCACACCCTGCTGCATAAATCAGCGTCTCCAACAAATAATATATTTTTCCCTTGTAAGACATGTTGCAGGCCCTCTTCCTCCACTTCTATATAATCCCTCAGCAAAAAATATCTATCATTCCTTCGATACCCCTCATAATCATAACGATCGACTTCTCCAAATCCCCATGCGCTATGTTTTTCACTACACTCTATAAAAACAGCTTTTGAAAACCGTTGTGCAGCCTCTGTCTTCTCAAAAATCGGTTTCCCAAACAGCTTCCTTTCCTTTTCCACCCTGTCTTTCGATAAGAAAGCACATGCTTCGATACCCTTCCCGAATAACCAGTCATATGCATCCTGCGATTCCGCACCAGTTCCTATGATGACAATCTCTTTTTCCTCTCCCAGTTTTCCTAACAGCCAGTCTACATTTCCTCCCACGTTCGTTATGTATCCAGCTTTTATATTCGCCTCATAAACATCATCCACGCATTCAAACTCCGGCGATACGCTTCTTAAACGTTCATAGCGGACATCCCCGCTCTTCTGCCAGACTCCCTCTGCCCATATCTCATAATTTTTATGAGCCATCATCTCCTGATTTTCCCAAGCTCCGAATTCCTTCCACAGCTCTCCTTCCACATTGACAGTTATCCCCAACCTTTTCAAGTATCCTGCCATATAATAAGCAATCTCATTAAAACCATGTATCGTTGCCCCCGAATATCCCTGATTTAAATCGCAAAAAGTCAGCGCCCCCTCGCATTCTTCCAATTCTCTCAGCATTCTCAGCTCGCGGTCAGCCTCTTCATCCTGCCACGCAAAACAAACCAGTTCCCCTTTCTTATTCAGCACCGGCAGCTGGACTGCCTCTCCAAAAACAGTCGTATGACTGGAAAAATAACGCCTTCCCTTTTCCCATACCTTTTCATCCAAAACAACGGATTCTTCTTGAATACTTTCGTATATATCATCGCTTCCAAGCAAAGAAGGCCATGTAATATATCCCACATAATTTCCTTCTTTCAGAACACACACAGCCTCTCCCTCATTTCCCTGCAAGAAAAAGGATCTGAGTTCACTCCTGTCTAAACTGCCATATTCCACGCAAAATACTTCTTTATCATAAAATCTTATCATCTCTTTCTCCCTCTTAGTTTTCAATTTTCTACAAATTGAAATTCGTTATTTCCATAAACCGTGCCTGCCACAGCAGCAGCCGGAAGCGCTCCTGTCTATGCCAGATGCCTGCCTTATTTCCATCATTTTCCATTTGCGGCAGCTTTTCCCACCGAAACTCTTTCCTAAACATTTCTTCCAGTTCCCGTCTGCTGAACTCCAGACAGCTTATGTATGGATATCCCCACTTTTTCTGAAAAGCTCCGTCAAGCAAACATAAACGCATTCTGTCAAAAGCGCTGAAATATTCTTCATACTGCTTATATATCGGTTCAAGGCCAAATCCTGTGGATTCTCCCTCAAGGTTTCGGTAATATGCCGTCTGCCCATGCCGCGTCGTCCGCAGCAAAATATCATCATAAATAATTCCCAGCCACTCGCATAGTTCTGTTAACTCTTTTCGTGGATAACGTTTCAGATCTTCAAACCTGATTACTCTTTCTTTCCAATTTTCATATATTTTTCTTTTTTCCTGACGCCAGTCATCCGTCCCCATGCTTCCTACCAGACTCTCCCAGCGTTTCCCTGCATCAAACTCAGTCCTTATCCCTGAACCAGTACGCATATATGCATTGCGTACTGTACGGATCAGAAACCCTTTCACTTTCTCATCTCCCAGCCAGTGCGACCATTCGCCCACTAACTCCCGGTCCCATTGATGTGGTTCCCAATAAATAACGATATTCGTTAGATCTGATATTTCTCTTCCATGCATAAACTCATAAGCCAAGTGAAATATCACAAATAGCTCTTGGGATGTGACCCGGTCTCTGAACCTCAATAAGTTCTCCATTTTCCAGTCAAAT
This sequence comes from uncultured Lachnospiraceae bacterium, assembly GCA_910585965.1. Taxonomy (GTDB): domain Bacteria; phylum Bacillota; class Clostridia; order Lachnospirales; family Lachnospiraceae; genus Kineothrix. The sequence goes on along the minus strand of CAJUHH010000004.1, from coordinate 213,291 downwards.
CTTCTTTTATCTGAAAAATATTCAGATATCGTATCCTCGCCTGCCTCCTGCCCATATAATTTCCAAAACGCCTCTAATATATTTTCTGTATCCACTTCTGCCAGACGAATGCAGATGGAATATAAATTATTATTAAAATAACCGACCTCTTGTATCATAACGATTTGCGGATGGCCTGCCAAACTATGCCTGATCAATGTATTTCCGCTGTGGGGCGGAGCCGCCCCAAGCAATATTGCAGACGGACATAATTCTTTTTCCGTATACTTTAGTTTTTCATCATCTAAATGTACACCTTTTGCAAAAAGGATACACTGCAGCATATTGGAATAATAATCCGTATAATCATATATTCCATATGCATGTAATTTCTCCGTATACCTTCTATATCTACCCGCTGCTTCGTCTGTAATATGATATCTGCTGTCATATTCCGGCACCATCAGCATATAAATATTTTCTTTAGTTAATCTGCCCCCCAAAATCATCGGCATCTGCATTTGTTCTAATTCGGATTTATTTTCTTCCAGGATATCCCAATACCTTATTCTGCCTCTTTCAATACCCTCTCTTACCCATGACCGGCAAAGCCGGCTGCATAAACGGATATCGCCTATAAGAACTATATTTTTCTTCTGCTGGGCGCGGACAACATTCATTATACCGTTTTCAGGAACTTCCACATAATCCCTTAGCAAAAAGTATCTCTCATTTCTTTCATATCCTTCATAGTCATTTCGATCAACAGCTCCAAATCCCCATGCACTATTCTTTTCACTGCATTCTATCAATACCGCTTCCGGAAAATGCTCCTTAAGCTCTGTCTGCCTGACTATCGGCTTTCCAAATAATTCTGTCCGCCCTTCGCTTCTCGCCTTCTCAGACAAAAAAGCTTGTATATCCATGCCATTCGATAACAGCCAGTCATAAGCTTCCTGTGCCTTCGTTCCAATCCCTCTGATGATAATTTCTTTTTCATTCCTCAGCTTATAAATAATTCCTCTTTCATCCGCATTTCTTATTTTTCCCGCTTTTATATTAGCCTCATAAATTTCATTCACACACTCAAATTCTGCCGAAATGCTCCGCAGCTGTTCTTCGTACAAATTATTATTTTTTTGATGCACTCCTTCTGCCCATATTTCATAATTCCGGCATTCTATTGCCCTATGATATTCCCACGACCCCAGCCTATCCCAAAAGCTTCCTTCCACATTGACACAGATCCCCCGCTTTTGAAGATACAACGCAAAATAGTAGGCAAGTTCATTGCATCCGTGGATCGTCACGCTCAAACAATTCGGGTTTAAATCCTCAAAGCCTAACGCACCGTTGCATTTCTCCAGTTCCCGCAGCATTCGCAGTTCCCTGTTGGCTTCTTTATCCTGCCATGCAAAACACACCAGTTCATGCTCTCTGTCCAACACTGGGAGCAGAACGATCTCATCAACAGAACTTTGGCGGCCTGTAAAACACTTCCTCCCTGTTTTCCATATCTTCTCGTTGAAAATCACGTGTTCATTTAAAATATTCAGCTTTAATCCCTGCTTTGTTGCATTTTCCAAAGCCTCTCTTCCCCAAAACCGTATCATCGCTCTATTCCCTCCGGCGCCTGGTATTTTGGCTGCGTTACATTTGATATATAATCTCCTCTAATGAAATAATTGGACAATCTATTTTAGTATTCAATAATTCTTTAATTTCTTCAAAAAAATGAATGGATGTCACTACAACCGCATCTACTTTTTCCAAGTCACTGTCCGGCATAACGATAGGAATTCCCGCATAAATCTGATACGAATTTCTGTCAATGCCGTATTTTACCTCAATATTGCTGCCGGCCAGCTCTTCAATCAGCGTCTCTCCCGCATAATGCATGCCATATACTGCAATTTGCCGATATCCTTCCCACTCAAAATATTCGGCCAGGCTTTTCCCTGCCTGCTTTACCATTACCCATTGGTTCATCATTAAAAATAAGGACAAATGCTTGTCCGACTTATCCTGAATCTCCTTTATTCTTCCCTTTAATACTCCGCCAACGGCCATCGCCCCTGCCGCCGCTCCCGCACATACTGATAATATTCCTAAAACTCCTTTTTTCATCCCTTTTCCTTTCCGCAGCATTTCTGAAAAATCATTCGCCCCATGCTCCCTTTCTCCCATGTTTCACCTTTCCCGCGTTTTATCTCTATTACATCCAAAAATTTTTCCAAAGGGGCAAAATCCCCATCCTCAAAACATTGTCTGTTTTCGGTCAGGTTTTTTCGAAGCGCTTCACGCAAATAAGGAACATCCTCCTCTGATACCGTCAGATTCCTTCCTGACATTTTCTTCGTATTTTTATCATAAATTAACAGCATATTTCCCGCATAAGGATACAACAGAACTTTATCCTCCAGCATAGTATACTGGGCATATACCGGCCATCCATTAAATTGACGGTTTGCCAGTCCGAACCCTTCCGGAAACTCTAACGGATCCCCAATCGTTTTCTTTTGCTTATCAATCCTCCATATATTTTTTGCATAACAATTCAATACCAATATTTCATCTTCCAAAAAAATCAGATTGGAATAGGGGGTCCTCCCTATATGATCCACTTTTCTCCATTCTATATGCTCGTTCGTATATATTTGCAAGTCGTCTTTTTCCATATCCCACTCATAAATATCCGTAGATTCCATTGGCAATATCCAATGATGATTCCCATCAAAACACATGACAAAAATTCGAATTCCCTCCAACACTTTATTGTCTTCTATCTGCTTTTCAGCCAAATTCACTTTGACTATCTGGCTGCCCCCATATCTTCCAATCCATGCGCAATCTTTGCCATCATAAAGGATATGTCCGCTCGAGCAGAGAAAATCCCTGCAAAATAAAGAACTCAATGCCATATCCTTTTCCACACGCTGTTTTTGAAGGTCAAACTGATATATTCCTTTTCCAATTTCGGTAGGAAATAAATACACCTTGTCCCCCCGTCTTGCGATTCCCGATATATCTACAAATTTACCCGGGAAATCCGGTATGGGAATTGCTTTCTCCTGCCCTTTCAAAATATCATACTCTAGGATCACATCCGTATAATTAGGGAAAAAATAGATCGTATGGCCATAAGCCAGGCTGGCATTTTTAGACAGCCTGGCTGCATGAACCGGCTCAAAAGAAAACTTATGCACAAAGTGTATCGAATAATCTTTCAAATCCAAATAGAATACTCCGTTAAACGTTATATTGCAAAAATAAATCTTTGTGCCTATCCGGCATGGACTGCCGATTTTCAAATGTGTGCAAATACTTTCCATACAATCACTTCTCCCATAAAAATCATTCCAATAAAGATGAATCCACATCCAGAAGATATCTGTTATTTTTCAAATAGCTATAACTGATCTGCCAGAAGACCATTGTATATCCCTTGCATCTCCTTCTCGGCAGCACATATGAATGTTTTCTATTCCATGCATCCATGATCTGCCAATATTTTTTTCTGTCTTTCTCCTCTTCCTCACTGGCAGTCCATCGGCCATCAACCTTTGCATTCATTTCTTTCACAGCTTCCAGAATTTCCTCCTGCGTATTATCTTTTAACACGATATGCCTTCCTCGGAATTTCGAGTTATAAATATCACAGTCATTTGATATATCTAATATTTCATATAAATTTAAATATCTCTTTTCTTTTTCCGACCAATATTTTTTTGGAAGATACATATCCAGCCCTGTATCCGGCCATGCTTCCAGCCCATAGCATAAATTAACAACATTCGTAATCAATACAGGGCATCCCCAAAAACCTGCGACAGCAGGAAGACCCGAATTCGACCCCAGCAAAAATTTACTCTTGGACAGTAAATAGAAATCCATCAATTCATCATAATAATCATTTGCATAGTCTATTACGCCCGGAATCTTGCACTGTTTTATTTCGTATTTGCCCATCCTGACCGCTTGGTATCCAAGGCCTCCCATATACAAGCATGCCTTTCCGTAAGAATTGATATCGCAGTCTCTGCAGGATGTCTCCTTTGCCATCTCCTCAACCCATTCCAACTCTTTTACCCGGTTTTCCCTTGCGTGAAGGCAAATAAACTCTCCTGTTATCCCCATTTGCTTCATTCTGGCTTCCCCTTCCTCCGTCTGCTCCTTGGTAAAGGGAACCAATGCCTTGCCCTTTTTTACTTTCACGCGTTCCGCCCGCCTTGCATCATAATGATGAAACCAGCTTTTATCCAATGTTTCGGCATGCTTTGCCGCAACATAAAGCCAGAAACTAATATTCGACTCTCTGATAAAATATAAATGCCTTCCCAACAAATCAAAAATTCTTTTATTATAAATCCCACCGCTATAATGTTGAAAGAAAACAGGCAACACTACAAAAAGTGTCTTTGGGCTTTCCTCTCTTAAATCTTTTATTGCCGTAAACAAACGAGGAATCGTTTCACCGATCGAAACAAATTCTATACCAATTATTCTTATTTTCTTGTATCTGTTACATAACCGCCTCCATCTTCTCTCATATTTCTTTCCATAGACGATGAAATCCTTATACATTTTGAATAACTGAACTTTCTGTTTCTTTTCCTTCATTCCCTCCCTGCGGTCTGTAGAATACATAAGTCTGTTCTTATATTCTTGAATGCATCCCAACAGATAATCGTCTTTCATTTTTTATTCCCTTCCTTATTTCAACTGTTCTTTTCCAGATATTGCTCTACCATTGCGGCATATGTTTTAAAACAAAACCCTGTTTCCTTTCTGAATTTGGAATTATCCAGGCCAATGTCCAATGGTCGCTTATCCTGAAATCCAAATTCATTGATATCCAGCTCAACAATATTTCTTCCGCCCACTCCCAGCCGTTCAAAGAATATTGCCGCCAGTTCCTTTCTGCTGTATATTTCACCGCTGCTCAGATGATATATCCCCTGCTTCTTCCGCTCTGCGGCAATAAGGCATGCCTGGTATAAATCGTCTTTGGCTACGACCGACATCCTCATGCCCTTTATACATCTAATTTCGTTATCAAACCGCCTTTGCTCCCAATCCGCCAGCATATTCTTTATTTCCCGTTCAGCACTCAGCACTTTAGGCAGACGGAAGATGCAAACTTCCGGATATTCATCCCGCAAAAAATGCTCCATTTCCTCTTTCATTTTTCCATACTCGTTGATTGCATTCGTTGTGTCCTTTTCCGAATAATTTCCCTTCATTCCATCAAATACATTATCTGTAGAAAAATAAATCACATGGTAATTTCCCTCTGCGAGCGTCCCGACCATTTCTTTTGCCGTTTCTACATTGACCCGCCTGGAGCTTTCATATTCCGTTTTGCACCGGTCAATATTACTCTGCGCAATACAAAGAATGGCCGTTTTTTCCTCCCCGGTTATCTTTTTTGCAATATCTGAAACAGATCCTTTGCACGCATCAAAATATACAAGCCCTTCTGCCGCAATGCAATGTCCGGTTCCAGTTACTTCCAGCCCCTCCATCTTCATACGGTTATACAGATATCCCCCTACGTACCCGTTTGCCCCCAATATTAAATATTTCATTTCCTTCCTGTTCTCCTACTCAAAAAAGACAAAACTATAATCTCCCGTATATCCCCATTCCCGATATAACCATTCCCATTCGTCCACTGAATAATAGCTTGCACAAGTCAGCTGCCAATAGAGCATGTTTACCTCTTCCCTGTCATTTCGAAAAGACTCTACCACGATATAACTATTCCCTTTGCTGATCCGCTCAATATCCTGGACCGCTTTTTTCAAATCATATATCTTCAGATTATGCAGTGCATTTAGAGATATCACCAAATCAAAGCTATCGTCCTTATAGGGCAGATTCTGTGCTTCCCCTCTTTTCAAAAAGGGCTGTATTTCCTTCATTGTATGGGTAATCGCATATTCCGAAACATCAAGCCCTTCCACCTCTAGGCCTGGAAGCGCCCGCTTCAGTTCATATAACAAATGTGCTTTTCCGCATCCTATATCTAACACCTTCTGCCCTTTTTTCAGCCCATAATGCTCTATAAGCTTTTCAGCAACCGGCCTCCATCTTCCATCATATTTATATCCTCCATAACCATATTTCCGTTCCCCGTCAAAAAAGTCATAGCCAAACTGTTTGGCAACTTTTGCGCATTCCGCTTTATCTGCCTCTGTCACCCGTCCGATATAATCACGCTTTGTACTCGTATGTACTTGTTGTATAAAATCGATATATGCCACAATACTACCTCCAAGATTTCAGCTTATGATATATGCTCATGCAATCCAAGCCATTGACGCGCCGTACATCCTCTATGCTTCCATAACCAGCCGCAAATTCATCCTGCAAGCCAATCTTCAGGCATGGAACACATGCCTGCCTTTCGACCAGAGATTCCGCTACTGCGCTGTATAATCCCCCTATTACATTATGCTCTTCCAAAACAGCTGCTTTTCCGGTTTTAACCGCCAGTTCCGCAACGGCACCGGCATCTAATGGTTTCAGCGTATGGACACTGACTACCTCCACGCTGATACCATCATTTTCCAACATCTTTGCCGCCTTCATAGCTTCATTAATGATCGATCCGGTAGTCATCAGCGTTATATCCTTTCCAGGCTTAACCACCGATGGAACACCCTGCTGAAATACCGCCCCCTCTTCATAATATTCCTCGCTGTTATTGCTCAACCGTATATATACCGGCCCTTTTTTCTTATATGCTTCATGCATCATCCATTTTACTTCCGCCTTTGTAGCAGGAGAAAATACAGTCAAGTTCGGCAGACTTCTTAACAATCCTATATCTTCCGTCGTATGGTGGGAAGGTCCTAACGTACTATACGTCAAGCCGGAACCAATCCCTATTATCTTGACATTCTGATTTTGGAAGCAAACATCATCCCTTAAAAATTCATATGCCCTATACGCTAAAAAGGCACTGATCGTATAGGCAAATGGTATCTTCCCGCAGCTTGCCATTCCTGCCGCTGCAGCTATCATATTACCTTCTGAAATTCCGAAATTAAAATATCTGTCCGAAAAATCCCGGCGAAAATCATCATATACAATCAATCCATTATCAGCTACCAGGGAAATAATATTCTCATCCTCTTTGGCCATTGCATATAATGCATTTAAATAGGTGTTTCTCATTTTAATAACCATGCCCTTTCCACAGCCTGCAAACTTTGGGCCGCAGGCACAAATTTGCGTGTGAAAAGTTTATTTTTCACACGAGCTCCTCTTCAGAAATTTCCAATTCCTTCTTTACAATTTCCATCTCGCTTTCATTCGGCATTCGAAAGTGCCATATGGGAACTTCCTCCATAAAAGAAACCCCATGCCCTTTGATCGTATGCGAAATAATCAGTCTGGGGCTGCCGTTAGGATTGCTTTCGCTCAACGTCCTTTCTATTTCTTCCAGGTTATGTCCGTCTATCTCCATGACGTCAAAACCGAACGCTTCCCATTTTTCTTTCCAGGAATTGATTCCCATAATCGCTTCCACTGTATCCATTGCCTGTAAACGATTATCATCTACAATGACTATTAGGTTGTCCAGCTTAAAATTTACTGCCGACATCGCCGCTTCCCATACAGAGCCTTCCTGGCATTCCCCGTCACCAAGGATTACATATATTTTATTATGATACTGGTTCATTTTACATGCCATCGCTATTCCGACTCCAAAAGAAAGCCCATGGCCTAACGAACCCGTAGATGCTTCAACCCCCGGAGCCGCCCCCAGTTTTGGCTCTCCTCCCAAGTGAGAATCCGGCTGGCAGAAATTATCCAGTTCCTCATCGGTAATCATTCCTATTTCATTTAAGATGACATACAAAGCTAAACATGCATGTCCTTTGCTTAAAATCAATCTGTCCCTTTCTTCTTTCCACGGGTTTTCCGGATCATATTGGATAATCCCTTTGCAATATAAAACATAAAGAAGATCAATCACAGAAAAAGCCGAAGCCAAATGAGCCGCGCCGGCTTTATTTGCCGTAATAAAAATTTTCTTTTTCAGCCTTTTGATATCATCCATCGTTATTCCTCCGTCTTTTTCTTCCTGTTCTGGCTTTTCCTCTGATCAAATAAAATTAATATGCCGGTCATCCAGCGAATAAAAATGATTCAGCAGTTCGTTCCTGTCATCGTATACGCAATGATGCCGGCAAACTTTCTGCGGATCAAATGTACGGAACTTTTGTGTTGTTTCCTCTGAAAACCACACCTCGCTAAACGATTTATCCGATATATTCCCCACTTCGCCCTGGCTTAAATATGCCTTGTCATGGCAATAATAAATTCTGGAATTTGCCGCAACCACTGTTACATAATCCTTTATCCCGCAAAAATCATAATTTCTTCCAAAAACGACATTGCTGTTAAAATCACTTTCGTATAAATTAATAATCTTAAAATCCGATTTATTTTCTTCAATCAGCCTGTGAATCTGCTCTATGACTTCTTTTTTAAAAGGGCTATGTATCTCTTCCACATTGTTGCCGATCAATGCCGTATACTTGATGTGATCCGCGCCCAATTCCTCCATCCGCTTACCCGCTTGGTAAACCTCTTTATAATTATAAGGGCCTATCACAAAATTGATTCCAAGTTCGCAGTCCTTCTCTTTTATCTTTGCAAAATTTTTTATATTTCCGCAAAGTTTTTCAAACTCTTCTTCTTTTACCCCTCTGATTTTTGAATAAGTTTCTGAACAGCTGGATTCCTGGGATATCCTCACCCATTTCGCTCGGGAAAGCAATTCTGCTTTCCTTCCTGCCAGCAAACTACCATTGGTGATGATAGACAAATCAATTCCTGCATCCAATACCGCATTCATTGCCTCTTCAATATGAGGATATAGAAGCGGTTCACCGCCGCCGCTGAATGTTACGGCTTTCACTCCGATATCTTTAAAATCTTTTATAATCTCCAGCATTTTTTCCCGCTCAATTTCATCTCCCGGCCTATACTGGTCCAATTCCAAATACGGGCTTTTATAATGGCAATAATAGCAATTCTGGTTACAGCGGTTTGTCGGTTTGATTCTTACATAAATAGGCGCAATCCGCTCCCCTTTTTTTACCCTTTCCACCTCTTCCAAATGCCCAAAAATTTTTAAGTTACTATATGGTGTCGATTTTTTTCCCATTTTAATCTCCTATATAAAATTCACATGCCCGCCCGGATGCTTTAGTTCCTCCAGATACTTATTGATCTCATCCAGTCTGCACGCTTCCCTGCATACCTCATTGATATTAAGGCTATTTATCTTCCGCATAACTTCCTGCCTTTTATCCCCTTCCCATATTTCCTCAAAGGTCTGCTCATAAATATTGCCATAGCAAAACTTATCGGTTCCGATATGAGCCACGCAAGGCCAGACATTTCCTCTGGCATCAATATGCGTCATAAAGGGCAGGCCGTAACACTGACGGTAACACTTTTTACGATGCATCTTTTTCATGGCATTCGCCCTGAAATAGACTGCAAAATCCCCCGCCGCATATTGCCTCATCTCCTGCTCCAGTTCCAACATCGCTTCATAGTCTATCTGAAAAATATTTTCACTGTGAAGGTGTTGGGAATAAGGTTTTACAGTCAGGTAATCAACCCCTATTTCACGCAGTTGTTTAGCCATATCCGGAAGCTGCTCCATATTATCCGGAAGAAGCAGGCATTGTACTCCCAAAGTGGTATCCAGTTTTTTGTCCTTCTTTATCCTGACCGCCTCTTCCAGATTGGCCTTCACACGTTCCAGATCCCCTTCCTTTCCCCTTTGGATTTTATCATACGACCTTTCTTCCATACTGGCCACGCTGAAACGTATCCATGTAAAAGCCCCAAGGCAATCTCTGGCTGTTTCCTTTGTAAACAAGACTCCGTTGGAACTCATCGCCACATCTACCCCGCATGCTTTAATGCCATTGGCTATATCAGGCATATTCCTGTTTAAGAGCGGCTCCCCCTCCCCGGAACAAACAACACTTTTCAAACCGCGGCCGCTCATTTCAGATATGTCGCGCAAAATAATATCCTTATTCATAAAATCCGGCTGATATCCAATATAATCCACCGCACAGAACACACACCGATGATTGCATGCACCGCTGGGCGATATCTCGATCTCGATCGGATAAATATTCTCTCCTTTCATCCATCTTGCTACCGTATCCGGATGATAAATCAATTTATGTGAATCCATTCTAATATTCCCTGACATCATTTCCCCCGTTATACATTCATCAACGTACTGGCATACTTCAATGCATTTATTTTTTCCACTGCTTCTTTATTCCCTACGATATTTGCGCCCAAAGCCCCTCCGATATTCCCCATAAAAGTTCCTACCTCTACCGAAGCACCCGCCGCTGCAAAAATCCCTGCCGTTGCAAAAAAGGCATCTCCAGCCCCTATCGTATCCTTTACGCTTAACGTAAACGCAGGACACTCATGTATTTCCTGCACATGTATCCCGTATGCGCCTTTAGAACCTCTTGTCAGCCAGCCATTTCCTTTCAGATGGCATGCCAATTTTTTCAGGCTGGTTCGTTCGTCCATTGAAAATTCCGGGAAAGCCAGCTTCAATTCCTGCTGGTCCAGGGTAAAAACATCTGCCCTGTTATATTTTGTAATTACATTTAATCCCTTATTAGTGGAATTGGTCTGACAGTTTAATATAAGGTATTTTGCATTTTCCTGTACCAGATTTATGATTTCCCTGTCAATCAGGCCATGTCCGAAATCACACAAAAATACCGCATCGAAATCCCTTATTTTTTCTTTTAGTTCTCTTTTAAACTCCGCATAGACATCTGCTTCATACCGAATATCATCCGGGATATTGTTAATTGCAAATATTTTCTTATATTCCTCCCGCTTTTCATTGCGCGTCAGGTATCTGTGCTTCACTATTGTTGAAAGCTTCTTGCTATATGTCAGCTTTAACCGTATCTTATCTGCCAGTTCGTCAAAAAGCCGAAGCCTTATTTCTTCCTCATTTCCGATCATTGACATCAGAGTCACGTGATTCGTAAAGGTCGCCAAATGCCTTGCTATCGCGGCAGAGCCGCCAAAATATTCCTCCGTATGGGATAATCTTGCCGAATACCCCATATCTTTCGACATCATCCCTTGTACATTACAGTAAGTATATTTATCGATAATGACATCTCCGACTACAAGAACTTTCAGATTGCTGATCCGATCCGCATAATCCCTGATCTCCTTCATCGTATGCCGTGTTTTAAAATCTTCCATAAACAGCCGGACTTCATCTGACAAACCCGCCATCGCGATATTGATCAGCTTCGTAGAGCTGAATACCTGGCCTGTAGTAAATCCGATCCTGCCCCCATGCTTTTCCACCAGCGCCTTTTCCTCTATGATCTTGCCTGTAATATCGTCTTCCGCCTTCGCATACTCTTCTCCCTTTACATAAATATCCGGCTCAATACTTTCAATAATATCGTCTACCGTATATCCCTCAGACAACATGACATAATCCACACATTCCAAAGCGGCCAATACTTTCATACGCATTTCATCATCAAAGTAAGGCCTTCCCGGACCCTTGCGCACATACTTTGCCGCAGTAACTGACACCACTAGTACATCAGCCATCTCCTTCGCCTGTTCCAAATGAATAATATGGCCTGGATGCAGCAGATCAAATACCCCATGGCATAACGCAATTGTTTTTCCCTCATCATTCAGTTCTTTCTTTATTTTTTCCTGAAACACTTCCTTTGAAACTATCTTGTCCATTCTGCAAACCTCTATATCCGCCTTCTTCTATTTTCCCAGATATTTAAACCAGTCCTCGGTAGCCGTTCCTATACTGTCCGGTGTCCATACTGGAGCTTCTTTCCAATAATCGATATGGTCCAGCACCTTTTGAACACCTTCCTCAAATGATACTTTTGCTTTCCACCCAAGCTTCCTTTCAATTTTTTCTGTATCTGCAAATGTGCAGTCGGGTTCTCCCGGACGTTTCGGTATATGGACGATTTCCCCTCCAAGCAATTCGCAGAGACGATTTACCGAATATGTGCCGCCGCTTCCTACATTAAAAGTTTCCTGCACAATATCCGACACAGCCGCTGCATAAAAGGCATCCGCTATATCCGTTACATAGGTAAAATCCCTTGTCTGGTTTCCATCCCCCACTACGGTAAACGGTTTTCCCGCCAGCTTCTGCGCCAAAAATACTCCAAACACAGCCCCATAGGTACCCGATGTCCGCGATCTGGTTCCATATACATTAAACAGCCTCAACGTCACTACTGGCAATCCATATACCTGCCCCCAGTGAAGCACTGTTTCTTCTCCTAAACGCTTCGTTAAAGCATATGGATACTGCGGTCTGATTTCTGCTGTTTCTTTTGTCGGATATTCGTCTGGAATGCCATAGCAGGATGACGATGCTGCATACACCAGCTTTTTAATTCCGGCATTCTTTGCACATTCCACTACATGATATGTTCCTAATACATTAGAAGAATAATATTCCCATGGTTTCTGGATAGACGGAACGATATCTGCCAATGCCGCAAAATGAAAGATATAATCCACATCTTTAAATACCGGCGCAATTTCTTCTCTATTTCTGATATCCATATGATAAACTGTCAAGTCCGGGTTATTTTTCTGATGTTCCAGATTCTCAGGCCGCCCTGTCGTCCAATTATCAATAACTCTTACCTTATGTCCCTCCGCAAGCAATCGATCCACCATATGGGAACCTATAAATCCGCATCCTCCAGTTACTAATGAAATCATACTGCACCTCCGCTTTATTCTTCTATTTCTATATTACCACGCCATCCCGTTCCATAATACAATCCACGATCTGCTGATTGCAATAAGCAGATCCCCCTCTCTAAGCAAAAACTCCAGGGGCTTCGAAAAAATATATTCATAGCCGTAGTCATTCCCCATGCAAGTAGTTACTGCATTGTCGTAGAGGCTGTATGTTTTCATACCACCATTCTTCTTGTATAATCCGCATATTTTTCATCATTTTTTTCCATATCTCCGTTCCTTCCAGCGCCTCCCACAATTTCCTCAGATATATATCTTCCATCTCTCGTCACCATTCCCTGATCACTTTCTCATAATATTCCAGATAATTTTTATAAATTTCTTCCGGATGCAACCTTTCTATCTGCTTTTTCGCCTCTTCTCCCATCTTCTGCTTCTCCTGTTCTGTCATCTGAAGCGCCTCCTTCAACGCAGAAAAATTGCTCTCCGGCGATTCCCTCTCGCATAGAAATCCGCTGATCCTATCCTCAATCAACTGTTCAAAACTGGATCTTTCCGTGCCTATCACGATTTTTCCCATTGCCATAGCCTCAATACACGCATTGGAAAGGTTGTCCAGCCGGTAGGGAAGCCAGCAGATCTGCGCGTTTTCAATAATTGGATATAACTTTTCCCTGACAAGCTGCCCCAGGTACAAAACCCTGTCTCCATATTCCCCCGCCCTTTGTTTCACCAACTCAAAAGCCTTCCATTCCATTCCAGAATTTTCATCATAAATTTCCTCACTGCTTCCTGCCATTACGAGATAAATATCCGAATATTCCTTTAATAACCGCCATATTGTTTCCGCCACGATGTGTGTTCCTTTGAAATACGATAAACTGCCATAATGCAAAATATACATTTTATCTTTCAGTTTTTGGTTGTAAACCGTATCATTCCATTTTCTTCTTTCCAAAACAAAAGGACTTTCCAATATATCCGGCTTTATGCCAATCAGCCTTTGTGTTAACTCTGCACACAACAAGCTTGGAGAAATGACATATCTTGCCCTTTTCATGGCTGTTTCTTCCATTCTCATCCGAAGAGTAGCCGGGTATTCTTTCTGTTCTATGGAATAATATCTTTCATGGGCTTTCATGCACGTTCTTGTCAAGCTCGACATCCTTACCACATATGGAATATTTTTTAATGCCAGCAGGGAAGGTGCTTGCAGATTGCAATAATGGACAATATCCACCTTATTTTTTTTATTTAATTTGCTTATGGCTCTTGATATATAATAGCTTTTTTCCAGGTCGAGTATAGCCCTCCTTAGTTCGTCATAAAGTTTCTTTTTTCCAAAGCATATGATTCGGGTCAATTTGTCCGTCCAATCCCATACCTCCTTCCTTACAAAAACATTCTCTAATTCGATATCCGAATCAAATTCCAAAAAAACCTCTTTCGTCGTAAACAGAATAACACTGACACGATGCCCTTTTTCCGCAAATATGCGCGCCATATTAGCCGTAAAGCTGGCCAATCCGCCGGAAGCATTTTTCTCCGTAGCAAGTTCATTCGTTACCAACACAATGTGCATCGTTACAGCTCCTTCCAATGTTCTTCCAGTACCCCTGCATATAAACTGACCGCCTTTTTCTCCCTCCAAAGATAATTTGTCGGAATACCGAATCCTTTTTTGATTCCATATAGGATTTCATTCGGAATAATGCCATCATAAGCATCCTTTAAACAGGCTTTCAGTCCTTCTCCATGATTACATTCTTCTTCCGACAGGGAAAAAGCAAACTCCACCACTTCCCTGCTGAGAAATGGAACTCTTGCCTCCAGGGAAACTGCCATGCTCACTCTGTCCACCTTTGTCAGAATATCTCCTGGAAGATAAGTCTTAAAATCCAAGTAGCGCATTCTTGTAAACGGCGGCAGTTCCGGCATATCATACTGGCGCAAATGGTCATAGGGATCATAATCCCTGCGTATTTTCCATTTTCTTTCATATTCCCAGTAAAACTCCCTCTCCGTCATCCCGAGTCCTCTTCTTATAGCCGCCAATTCATCGTTTCTCCGCTTTTTACTTTGAATAAATGGCTTCGCTTTATGACCGCTTTCCTTGCGCTTTTTATAAAAATCGAGAAATGATAAATATCTCCCATATCCCCCGAATAATTCATCGCCCCCGTCTCCTGTCAATACTACTGTTGCATCTTTTCTGGCAAACTCAGATACAAGAAAAGTAGGATATGCCGAGGTATCCGCAAATGGTTCATCATACCATCCCCGCATACGGTCTCTGATCTTCGCAATATCTTTGACCTGTAATATTTTTTTCTTCAGCATAATATTTTTTTCCAGGCAGAATCGCTCTGCAATCTCCGATTCATCGAACTCCTTTTCTGTAAATCCTATGGAAAAAGCATGTATTTTCGGTGCTGCCTGTGCCGCTTCATAGGTAATGATGCTCGAATCAATGCCTCCGCTCAAAAATGTACCCGTCGGGACATCTGCTATTAAATGGTTTCTGACAGACTTTCCGATCAAGTATCTCAACTCTTCCGCAATATCTTCCCTTTTCCTTTTTCTTCCTGTCGTTGTATTGACCTTCAATCTCCAGTATCTATCTATATCCGTCCTCCGGGTATCAAGGTGATATGTCAGCTTATATCCTGGTTTCAATTTTTTTACCTGTCGGTACATCGTTTTAGGATCCGGTATATATTGATAAAACAAAAAATCATAAATAGCCGTTTCATCGATCTTCCAATGAATATCTTTTCCCGCATTTTCCAATGCTTTTAATTCTGATGCAAACGCGATCCCTTCTTCTCCTATATAATAATATAATGGTTTTATCCCCGTTCTGTCCCTAAAAAGTTTAATTTCCCTGCTTCTCCTGTCATAAATAGCAATCGCAAACATGCCGTCAATTTTTTCAATAAAAGAATTCCCCCATTCCAGATAAGCATTTAAAATTACTTCTGTATCGCTATTCCCGTGAAAAACATATTTTTTTTTCAGTTCCTCCCTGACTGTCTCATATCCATAGATTTCACCATTAAACACTAGAAATACTTGACCGTCCCCCGACTGCATCGGCTGCATTCCGGCAGCCGTTAAATCTTGTACAGCCAGCCTTACAAATGCCAGGGTAATCCCGTCCACGCTCTCTATTCTTCCGCCGTCCGGCCCTCTATGCTTAATACTCTCGATCCCCTTTTGATAATCCCAGCTCCGTATTGTTCCTCCAAGAATTCCACACATATCTATCTCCATGCGCCTTCGTATAATATCTCTTCCAATGACACAACAGCGCTATCCGTTTTTTTCTGTAAATATTCCTTTATTTCCTCAAAGTCCATAATGGCTGTTACAATAACTGCGTCCACATCTTCCAAAGCCTCCTCCGGCTTTTTTATCTCGGTGTCCCTATACCATCCGCTCTTTCCCCTGTCAATGCAATAACTCACTTTAATTTCGCTTCCCTGCAAAGCATGATATAAATGCTTCCCCACATCTGCCATTCCATATATTGCAATATTCTTATATCCAAACGCTGCCAGCAGTCCTGCCACGCTGAACCCCATTTCATTCATTGTCATCCATTGATGCATCAAATGATAAAGGCATTCATACTTTTTATAATTTTTTAATTGTAACTGCTTTTCTCCCTTTTTCATTCTTTCATTAAAAAAAACGCCTGTTAATCCGCCTGCTGCCAGCAAGAACACCGCCCTTAACCATTTCATTTTTTCACCTGTCTTCCTTTCAATGATGGTAATGCACTGTCGTAACTCCTTGTACCCCTCCGTCCAGTCTGCCTTTTCCAATGATCCCCACATCGCATGCACACATGCCGCTCTTCCATAGACAATAAGTAAATGAAAGCTGATCCCTGCTGGAACGCGTGAATACCTCTTTCCACCATCTTTCCATAATTTCCTGACATAATTTATTCCTGTGGTCCCTGACGATGAAGCCGCATTCAAACATTCCAAAATTGGCAGGCATATTCTCTTTCCTATATGATTCTATCTGCCACCGTATCAAATCTTCTTCATCCAAATGGCAGGATACACATTGTATCGCTTCTGTATAGACATCCAAATCCGGATATAAAAGATGCGGCCGAAGCGCAATCCCGCATTTTCCAGTCCGATCCGCATATTGTCCGATATCGCCGATAATCCTATCCGATCCATCAATATATATAGAATATCGGTAATTTTTGAATATTTTTTCTCCATTAATTTTGCAATATCGATTCCGCCGTACATGATCCTCTACCCAGTCAGGCACAACATCCTTTGTCGCAATCCACTGATATATTTTTGTTCCCTTCGGCTTTTCATCAGAAATCACAAAATAATCACATTCATCGGATATCACCTTCGGTTCCAGCACTTCTTCATAGTTTCCGGTAATACATGTATATACTGCAATCTTCTTATTATTGGGATTCCATATCTCTATCTTTCTTTCATCTCCCTGTTCCAGAATTTCCAGTCTTTTCCGATATAGCCCTTCGTCATAAAGATATGGCTGGCTATAAAAGATCCGATGTACTTCATCAAGCATATACAGATCGGAAAACGTAACTACTGTCTCTATGCCCATATCATATAACTGCTTCTTTATGGTGCTTATTTTAAAAATGCCTATTAAAATGAAACATGCACAATTTTCTTTCTCCGTCAGTTCTCCGGGAGAAATGCATCGAATACCGTCTTTTACTTCCTTTCCCCATTTATCAGGATCATTATCGCAAAAATATCTTGGTTCTATTTGAAGATTTTTAAGCATATCATACCAAAAACCCGTACCCATTTTTCCGGCCCCGAATATACACACCTTCATCTTCCGCGCTTTTATCCGATCAATTTTATCCCTTATGCTCTCCATTTCTCACCAGCCTGTCCTCTATTCAAAAATATTCAGCTCTCTGTCATGAACCATATCGTTATCAAAATAAAAATACTTTCGTATTTCTGCTCCCAATACACTGTCACCCTCCATCATGCAGCCATATGCCTTTCTGACAAAGCGAATCATTGCATGATCAGCCGACAGGCATCGGTCAACATCATCTTTTACCATATCGCGGATAAATTCTTTCACGCCTTCATTTATTTCTATTCTTTCCTGAAAAAAAATTTGGTTTCTCCCTTGCCTGCCATATACGAATTCTCCATTCTTATCAACATACTGAATCATTCCATGCGGCGCGGTCAAAAAGCTTTCTATCAATATCCATTTTTTATATATTTCACTTTCCTTACCCTCTTTATCGCTTTCGTCCTGAAAACAAGGAAACATATTCTCTCTGCAATAAGGGTTATTGCTCGATATATCCGCAAAAAAATAATATCCATCCAATCTCTTTCCAATAATTTTCTGCAAATAATATTGAATTGTTCCATGATAACAAAAGTCAACTACTGCCGTTGCCTTCTCTATCGGGAACTGTTCCAGATATTTCTGATAATTTTCCCTCTCTTCTTTCATTTCCGTCATGATCTGAGCCATATAGGGAAAACTGAGTTTCTTTATCATTTCGGCATCTGCAGGCAAGGAAATCATTTTATTGGCGTTTTCACCCTCTTTAATCCTTACGTTGAACCTTTTTTCCATAAGCTGCGAAAAAGTACCTCTGTACGGCAGAAGTAAAATTTTTTCAAAATCATCCTCGGTTCTAATGGATGCCGCACTGACAAGCCTTCTTGACGCGCCTAAGTAATAGCCCTTCGGCGCATTCTTTTTTTCTGACAAACCTACTAAATATTCATAGTCTTGAAGCAAAAACCATCCGTCCCGCGCTACAAACAAATAGTCGCATATCCCCTTTTTCTCAGCCTGTTCCAACAGCCACTTCAAAAAAATATAAATAACCGGCCCTAGCACACAATATCCCATTACTCGTAACCGATCGATTTGTACCTTCCCTTTCATCTGATTCAATGCAAACGGACTGTTAAACAGCCTCTCCATAATATGGCCCGCCAGCAGGGATTCATATGGATTACACACCAGCGAGCGAATATCAGCCAGCGAACTGTTCGCCAGCATCTCATTTGCCTTCCATATTCGATATACGCCAATTCCCATCTTTCTGGGTTCTATTTCGTCCGCCTTTTTATCATCACCAATATGGATCGCTTTTCCCCTTCCCTTGATTCTATCCGCATATTCCTTCCAAAGCGTTCCGTCCTTCTTCTGTTTTTTTCTTTCCGATGATATGAGAAAACAAGAACGTGGCAGCTTAACTCCAGCCAACTCGTATATCACCTCCGCAAGATAATCGGACTCCATATACATGTCGCTGATCAAATATACTTCTTTCCGCTTCTCTACCGCTTTTTGCAGCAAACAAACCATGTCTTTTCTCGCTCTGAAGTTTTTTCTCTCGGCAATCAGCTCACGGGCTTTCAACGCCGCAGCCTGCCCGTGGCTCAGCCTTCCCCAAAGCTGCAGCTTTGAGTATATATCAGTTAATGTCGCATTCTCTCCTGCCGCTGCGGATGCTTTCTTTCTTAATTCAAAAAAATCCTCTCCTTGAAATATCTCTTCTTCCTGTTTTTCTATAAAATGAAACATATCGATAGGATCCATAGCGGTGCGCATAAGCAGTGTATCAAAAATATCAAAGGAAACGATATCACATTCCAGCACCTCTTTTTGCAGCTTTTCATACGATCCATTCCAATAAGGCAGATTTTGAAAGAAAATTTCTTTTTCTTCCTTTTTCGCCAATACACCATTTTTAAAATACACTGGTATGGATATCCCGCTGATCCTATTCCAAATAACATTCCAATAGGATTCTGCCGTATTAATAATTACAAGATCCGCTTCTTTTTCTGCCTCCTCCACTGAAAGAACAGGATATCCGTATATTACTTTCCCCCAATTGCTGCTATCTCTGTCCAGCAGCCCAACAATCCTATAATCTCCAAGCTCCGGCAGTAAAGTCGCAGACATCCTGCCTATCCCATATATTGCCAGCCGCTTGTCCTTAAACTTTCCAAAGGCTGCTTCAAAATCCAATTTTTCCGCATCATACGCGGACATTTCATCCTTGTATGCCATCTGCTCCATCCCTCAGCCCCATAAACCTCTCCATCACCCCCGCCAGGGCGATCGACTCCTTCGCTCCGAATTTCCCGTTATCCGGCTCCCCCTTATTGATCTGCACGGCAAAATCTTTCACCTCATACCGCAGCCCGTCCCCATAAAAAGGCACCTCATATCTGTCGATCTTCGCCGGATCTTCATACCGTACCTCAAAATATTTCGTCAGCCACCAGGGCGATGGAGCCAGCACATACCCTTTTGTTCCTGCAACCACCAGCTGCCCCTCCGACTTTACTCCCACACCGCTCTTGCTCGTGGCCATCCCCTTTTCATAAACAAAATTCGCCTTTGTATACAGATCCACTCCCCGTTCATCCAATATGCTCTGAAACTGCACATCCTTGTAATCCGTCCCCATAAACCGCAGGATAGGAAGCATCGTATGGCTGCCGAATTCCGTGAATCCTCCGCCATATTTCACATCCGTCCTTTCCCGCGATCCCGTTGCCGTCAGCCTGGTAAAACATGCCTCCACATCGCAGACCTCCCCGATCACGCCGCTTTCCACTACCTGGCAAAGCTTTTCAAATCCGGGGCAATAAGCCGTTTTCAGCGCCTCCATCAGCACGAGCTTTCTCTCCTTCGCTATCCCATACAGCTCCTGCGCCTGCCGCTTCGAAAACGTCAACGGTTTCTCGCATAATACATGCTTGCCGCAAAGCAGCGCCGCTCTTGTATAATCATAATGGAATTCATGGGGCGATGCGACGTATACCGCATCTATCTCATCCAAAAACTTTTCATATTCTTCATAATAAGCGCTCAGGCCGTTTTTCTCCGCAAAAGCCGCCGCACTCTCCCTATGGGGATTATACACGCTTTTGCTCTCAATGCCACTGACAAATTTTGTCTCTGCCACAAAACGCTTCGCAATACGCCCCGTCCCTACTATCCCCAGACGGATAATCGGATACAGCTTTTCCCGGAGCATCGTGCTGGAAATATCTTTCGTCCTTTCCAGATAAACAACTTGGCACTTTCCCTCCAGATAATCAAATGCCCCTGTCCAGTCGGAACCTACCGTAAAAATATCAATGCCATATTTTACAATATCCTCTTCCTTCTGCCCTGGATGGTCTTCTATAATAATCTCATCCGCCAGGCCGGTTTTCTTTATATTTTCCACGCGGGTCAGCAGGGGTTCTTCCACATTCAGTTTCCCCCGCAGCCTGTCGTATTGCTCCGTAGTCACCCCTACGATCAAATAATCGCCCAGCTCCTTCGCCCTTTTCAACAGCCGGTAATGCCCCTCATGGAACAGGTCAAAAGAACCGTATGTGATCACTTTTTTCATGGCCGTTTCCTGCCTTTCATACATTTTCCCCTCTTACCGGTCCGCCTAACCCGAGTTCCGTTACCGGATGCACCTTGCGCTGCTCCGGCGGGGGCAGCTCCATATACTTTCCGAATTTAAAAGAAAGATACTCATCCGCATCCTGGATACCTAAGAATGTTTTCCCCTCAAATTCTATTTCCCTGCTTTCCTCATACCATTTCCGCAAATATCCATATTCTGTATTCGGCGTAGGAAACATAAGTATCCTCACCCATTTCGTATCCTTTTGGTTCCATCTCTTTACCAGCCTGTCATAATGTCCATAAATCTTGTCTTCCGGGAATCTTTCCAGCCACCCGTACCACCGTTTTAACCACTTTTTTCCCGATGCGATCTTCCCTACAGGAGCCCACATCATCTTCCTGATGCAAAAACAGTGAAAATTCTGCCACGTCCTGATCCACCTGGAATCCGAAACCGCATCCAACGGAAAAATATCGATAAAAATCCCCTGCTCATAGGGCATATGTTCCTGATGTTCCCGCAGGAACTTTGTTCCTTTCCTGCGCAGCTTGCCATATCCCCAGCGGTATCCCGGCGTATTCCTGTGATCCTGGAAATAAAACCGGTCCTGGTCCAGCTCTTTTTCGCAGGCATCCCTGAACTTCTCATATTCTTCCCGCAAAAACGCCACATCTGCATCGTCGTCCCACGGAATATAGCCTTTATGCCGGACCGCCCCCAACAGCGTCCCTGCGATAATATTGTAGTGAATCCCGCATGCCCTGCATATCCTGTCCACTTCTTGCAGCATTTCCAGCTGTATCAGCTGAACCCCCCGCAATTCATCATCCGTCAGATGGTGTACCCTCATTCCTCCAAAACCTCGCAGTCCATAATCATAATCGGCTTCCTCTGCTGCCGGAACAGTTCCGTCACCGAACTCCTGTCGCCGTAATAAGCATCCGCCAGGTTCACAGCCCTGTGCAGATCCCCCGAGTCGTCATAGATGCCGATCCTTTGTTCCTTATATCTTTCCACCAGCTCCAGATAAGGCTCAACCGCCTCCGGGTTCATGGATTTTGCCGTATCCAAACTCAAAGGATGGGGCCTCCATAAAAGCACCGCATCCTCCCTTTTTTCGAAAACGCGGAACACCCATTCCATCTTTTTAAAAAATCCTTCGCTGTTTTCCTTCATCAGCCTGCTTAAATGGGTATTGAAAAAAATAACTTTCCTGCCGCCTTCCCCCAGCATTTCTTTCCAATCGTCAGGCAGTTCCTCTCCCTTCTCTTCCCCACACAATGCATCCAGTTTCGGCGAACCCCATGCCTGGAATTTATCCTCTACCGCCCTCTTCCCTTGCTTCTGCACCAGTTCCGGCAGTGCCTCTTCAAAATATCCGATGTACTGCTCCCTTACCTTTTCCGACTGCAATACAACCGTATCCGCATAAATAACCCCTGGCAGCACGCAATACGTATCTTCTACCATATCATTCTGATGTATAAAATATGGTATATATACTAATTTTTCCGTATATTGCTTTATTCTGGAAGCATAAAAGAAAGGATGTACCGTCGTAACATAATTATACTGGTCATATGGATTATGGATGAAAATAAGATCTGGATGTTCTTTTTCCAGGGAAAACTGCTGCCATTCAGCCACCGGTACATCCGATGGAAAATCCCCGCCTTCATAATGCATTTCTCCCAGGGTCCCGTCCGGCCTCTTATCAAAATAAGGAATCGGCATGACAACGCTGATCCAATCCGCATCTTCCGCAGAAGCTCTCCATACGCTTTCCAGCGAATCCCACATGGAAACTTTATACGGCAGGAAGACTGCCAGTTTCTTCCCCTTTATCCCATGGATCAGTTCTTCCCTCGCCTCTGCGTATTTGCTTTCTATCCTTCCGCAAATATCAGCCCTGCTTTCCCGTTCGTCCAAGGAAACAGCGGAATCGCATCTGTAAATCAGCTCGCATAATTCCTCCAGCAAGCCCACTGCCCTCGTTCCTGTCCCTTCCGCCTGCTCTATTGCATTTCCGATCGCTATCGCCGCCTCCTGGCAATCCGCAAGGAGCGGCAGCGCTTCCTCTTCCTGTGCGTTTTCTATCAGCCGCCGGATCTCCTCTATTCCGTCCGACAACGTATCCATAATTTCTAAAAGCCTGTCCTTTTCCCGTTTCCTCATCAATCGCCCTTAGCTCTTTCCTTAAAAAAATGCCCCTATTAAAAATAGGGGCATATAAACAAAATATATACGTATGCCTCCTTGCATCTTACCGCTGACATCCCTTCAGCTGAAATTATCATCCAAACAGCAAAACAAACTCCATATATATTTTATCGGTCATAATGCAAAAGAACTGAACCCTGTTCCTAGCCTTGAGCCGCCTCTTTTAAATCGCTCAGGAAAGGAACCACTGCCTCTTCCAATATGCGGGCGATTTTCTCATCCTCTTTCTCCCTGATCGCCGCTCCAAGTTCCATCAGGCTTGCATTTAATTCCTGTTTTTCTGTATGTATCTTCTCTGCATCCACTATATCGGTAATCCTGTTGTAAATTTCTATCACCCAGTTCAAACCGTCGATGCACTGTTTCTGGAATTCATCCGTATCCGGCTGCCTGTTCCCCCGTAGTTCCCCGCAGAGAGTTCCGATTCCAGGAATCAGCCTTTCCAGATATTCTCCCATCGCCTGCAATGCTTCTTTTTTTTCTTCTTGTAAGTTATCCATTTCCGCATCCTCCATCCGTTTTCATGTTTTTACTATAACACTTCCTTTATGCGCCGTCAAATTTGTGCCGATGAACCGCACGGGCTATATCCTGCATTTCTCTATGATGCATTTATGCCTTTTCTCTCCCCTATAATAGCTGATCCCGGCCAAAATTGCCTGATCGGTATATTCTTTCGCCTTTTGCTGGTAATTTTTCTCCCTTATCTGCATCAAAGCATTTTCACAAGTATCATCCACCTTTAATTCGAGAATAATGGCCGGCATTTCCTTTTTTCGAGGCAGAAATAAATAATCACAATACCCTTTCCCGCTTTTGGACTCCCTCTCCATATGGTAATCCTCCCTTGCCGCCAAATAACATAAAGTTATGATACAAGACAGTGAATTTTCATCATTATATTGCAAAAACGGTATTTCCCGGTCATGCGCTTCTTCCAATATACATGCTACTTTTTCCCCATCGCCGCGCAGCGTGGCATCCAGCATCTCTTTTGATTTCTCCACAATTTCCCTTACCGCCCCCATGCTTTTTCTTTCAAGCACATCCTGATATTTTTCCATCAGTTCATGATTGGGGATTTGCAAATAACCATCATGATAGGTCAGGAATCCATATACTACCATCGCCGAAAGGATTTCATCCCGGTTTTCCAGGCTGAGGTCAACAGCGCTGTAGCCTTTCAACTTTACCTTTACTGGTATCCCTGCTACCATCTTTACAATATCTTCCCTCACCGCGTCCGTATTATGTTCAATGCAGTCCGCTATCTCGTTCATCGGGCCGCTCTCCGTCCAGTAATTCAAACAAAGGCCGCGAGTTAGCGCTTTTGAGACAGAGCGCGGATTGAACAATCTTTTTCCATTCACAGAATAATACCCGTCATACCAATACATCAGTTCTTCATATGTCACCGACGGATACTTTAAACACAGCTCGCCCACTTCCTTCTCGTCAAAACCAAAATACCCATCATAAATATTATCATTCATGAAGCTGAACTCATCAAACATATTCAAGGCCGAACCGCTGGAATACTTGGCAATCGGAAGCACGCCGGTCATATATGCCAGCTGGACATAATGCTGGTCTTTCAATAAATTCTGCAAAAATCCCAAATACTCATTCTTATTTTCCAGCGTCATAAAACTTTTATAAAAAATGGAATCCCATTCATCCAATAAAAACAAGAAGGATTCACCGCTGTCATTTAACATGCTGCTGATGTCATCATACTTTTTGTCTTCAAGGAAGGGATATGCTTCCCATAAATCATCTCTCAATTTATTATATATACTGGCAATATACTCTTTATAGGATGTACATGCAAACGGCATCCTGCTGAAATCAATATAAATAACGTTATAACAATTCCTGTTCTTCCCATACCCTTCTGTCCGCGATACCGCGAGCGTTTCAAATAAATGCCCGCTGTCCAGCCCTTTTGTATAATAGGCCCCCATCATATACAAATTCATTGATTTTCCAAAACGTCTCGGGCGGGTAATACAGATATACTGGTTATTCGTTCCGATTTTAGACGAAATTTTATCAATCAGCATACTCTTGTCCACATAGATCTCGCTTCTTAATGCCTTTTGAAATAATATATATGCATTTTCCGTGTTCAAGTAATTCATACGCTTTCTCCCATAAAAACTTTCTTCCGCCTAAAAGCAAAACCATACTTTTCATTTTGCTATATATTGTAGCACACAGGGGAAAAAATATCTATCTGCAAATAAGTATTGATTCAAAGCTGAAGCATTTATAAAACACTTGCCAACCCTTCCAAAAACCGTTATAATAATTTTACCAAAACAGGCCGCGTCTGGCGGCGTTACATTCTATGGCAATTCTGCCATTTATTCCCACTTATTTTATTCCAAAAATGCAAAGGAGAAATTACATATGGAAAACGCCCAATTAACAACGGAAGAATTACTGCAAAAGATAAACGGCAATCCCCAATGGGAGCATGCCTACTTGCGTCTTTCCCAAGAATGGCAGAACAAGTTTTTAAATTTCTGCGCCGGAACAAGCATGCTCCCCTTGACCTATGACCCTTTTTTCAAAAAAATATTTGATCCGGAAGCGCATCCTGAAAGGCTTTCCCGCCTTCTTTCCCTCATTCTGGGAAAAGAGCTGACTGTACGCCAGGTACTGCCCAATGAAAGCACGCGTATCATCGAAGAAGGCAGCCTGTTAATCATGGATATTGTGGCAGAAATGGAAGATGGCTCCATTGCCGATATAGAAATCCAGAAAATCCCATACCAGTTCCCCGGCGAGCGCGCCGCCTGCTACTCCTCAGACCTTCTTATGAGACAATATATACGGGTAAAACATAACAAAGGAAAGGTCTTCTCTTACCATGACATAAAAAAAGTATACACGGTCATCATTTTGGAAAAAAGCACCAAAATTTTTAACGCTTTTCCCAGCACTTATATTCATCGATCACGGCAGCGGTTTGACAGCGGGCTTTCCATGGAATTACTGCAGGAGTATACATTCATAGCACTTGACAGATTCCAGCAAATCAAGCAGAATAAGGTAGAAGGGGAACTGGATGCATGGATGCATCTGCTATCATCAAACAACCGTGAAGTCCAGCTGCAGATTGCTGGACAATACCCACATATAAAAGATATCTATGAAGAGGTGACAGAATTCCGCCAAGACATAGGAGGTGTATTATTTATGTTCTCAGATGCATTAAGGATTTTAGACCGCAATACCGTGCAACTTATGATTGATGAAATGACAGACGAGCTTAATGATTTAAGGGATGAAGCAAACGAGTGGATAAGTAAAAACAACCAGCTTGCAAACGAAAACAACAAACTGGAAAACAAAAACAGCATATTGGAGAACGAAAACAGCATTCTGGAAAATGAAAACAGCATTCTGGAAACCAAAAATAATGAACTTAGAAATGAATTGGAGAAAAGGGAAAACAGAATCCATGAATTAGAACGTTTATTAGGAATTTCTTAAACTCATTTTATGCCCGCCAACAGGAGATGAGCGTTTATGCTGCCTATATCCGTATGCATTATTGCAAAAAACGAAGAAAACTATATTGGCGAATGTCTGCGCCGCCTTTCCCTCTATGACTGGGAAATCATCGTTGTTGATACTGGCTCCACTGACCGCACTGTCGAGATCGCCCGTACCTATACGCCCCATGTCTGCCATTTTGACTGGGTCAATGATTTCAGCGCCGCCAGAAACTATTCCATTTCCATAGCCAGCAACGATTATATCCTGGCTGTAGACTGCGATGAGTATCTGGAGGCCGATGAACAGACATTGAATATAGTATCCAACTTGGCTAAACGGATTACCCCCTGGCAGATCGGTGTATTGGATCTTGTGAATCCCTCGGCAGAATGTTCTGCCTCTGGAGAATCCCAGTCCATTGTTCATGAACATATCGCTCGTTTTTTTAACCGCAAATTTACCTGTTATAAAGGCGCAGTCCATGAGCAGCTTGTATCCAAGGGGGGGGAAGCTTTGGAATTTATCCCCATCCCTCTTACCTTTTACCATATGGGCTACAGTACGGCTGACATAAAAAAGAAAAAAGCTTCCAGAAACATCTCTTTGCTGGAATCAGAATTAAAGGCAAGCGGTTCCGATCCTTACCTTCTTTTTCAATTAGGCCAGTCCTATTTCGGCCTTTCCGAATACGCTAAAGCCCTGCCCTATTTCGAACAGGCGCTTTCCATGGAAGTAGATGAACGGGAAGAATATGTGCAGACTCTTGTTGAATCTTACGGATACTGCCTGGTCAATCTGGGACAATATACAAAAGCCCTCGGGCTGAGCGGGATATACTCTTTCTTCTCCCGCCGGGCGGATTTTGTATTTCTCATGGGATTAATCTATATGAACAATGCTATGTTTGAAAATGCCATCCAGGAATTCCTGAAAGCTGCCACTATTGCCAACCACGCAGTACATGGAGTTAACAGCTTCCTCGCATACTACAACGCCGGGGTTATTTATGAATGTATGGGAAATAATCAGGAGGCCGTAAAGCTATATGAAAAATGCGGAAACTATGCCCCTGCGTGCCAGCGGTTAAATTTGATCCAAGAAAAATAGCCCTGCAAAAGAAAGGAAAAAAATATCCATGAGAATCCAATATCTAAACGGCGGTCTCGCCAATCAGGCTTTCCAATATATTTTTGTCCGATTTGCCGAACTATATTATCCTGACGGCGGCCCATGGTTTCTGGATGATTCCTTTTTCTTTGTCCATCAGGCGCATAACGGATACGAATTAGAAAAAGTATTCGGCATCCAAGCAAACTTATTGAGCCGCCATTTTGATGCCGATGTGTGGCAGGAACTGATCCGCAATAAGCAAAACGGCGCCAGCATTGCCCAATCCTTTGCCGACTTGGGCTTTCCTATGGAAATGATTGCCGAAACTACAAACTACAAAACCCATAATCCATTTTGCGGAAAAATCTATCAGATTCCATCCAATGAATTTCACCCGGAAATCACGAAATTCCCAGGGAAGAATATCTATTACCACGGCTATTGGATCCATCCTAAATGGTTCCGTTCTTATAAGGATATACTGCGGGAAGAATTATCTTTCCCGCCGATTACCGATGATAGAAACCAGACATATGCCAGCCGGATCGCTTCCTGCAACTCTATCGCCATCCATATACGCCGGGGCGACTATGTGGATCTTGGCTGGGAGCTTTCTGCTTCTTATTATTTGGAATCCGTTCAGAAAATACTGGCCGAACACAACGATGCGGTCTTCTTCGTATTTTCCGATGATCTTGACTGGTGCCGGAAACACGCCGTATCCCTTGGATTGCATCTGCCTGCCGACATTATTTATGTGGAGGGAAATACCGAAGGCTCCAGTTACCGCGATATGCAGCTTATGAGCATGTGCTGCGGAATTATCATGTCAAACAGCGCCTTTTGTTATCTGGCCGCATTGCTGGATGATAACCTGCAAATATATACGGAACCTCCGCACTAAAAAAGCAATTCATACATACCACTTACCATTGCTCGGTTCAAAGCCTTTACACGCTTTCGCAATTTTGATATAATCTAGCTAAATTATTATTTTCAGGGTATGTTATAAGGGGGTATTTATGGATCAATCCAATCATGATATACAGACCATCCTGCTTCTTCGAACCTCAGATGCTTGTTACTATATCTTGAACCTTTTCATTGATGAACTGGCAAAGGCTTTGCGTTCTTGCCAGCAACCAGTGGAAATCCTTGATATGACAAAAGAAAACCCACCGCTGGAACATTTTCTTAGCCGCCGCTTCAAAGCAGTCATAGGCATTCAAACCAATCTCATAAGCTCTTTTTCCGGACAAAAATATTTAATACTTTTGGATCATCCGATCACCATATACGATAACTTTAAATACGATCTCAAGGATTGCTATGTATTAACGCATGACCGCAATTATCTCTCCTTTATGCAACATTATTATAAAAATCTGGCAGGATGTTTTTATTTCCCCCCTGCCGGAACATTCCCTTCTGAAGATCACTTTCCAAAAACCTGCTTGCTTCAAAAACAATATGGAATCACTTTTATGGGTACATACCGCAATTACCGGGAACCCCTTTCAGCCGTACGCTCTTCTCCACGCCCTTACCGTATACTCTCTGCCCGCCTGATACATCTTATGCGTCAGAAACCCGATTGCCCAGCAGAAAAAACTCTCGAAGAGGCATTAAGCTACTACGGCCTGTCCTTATCTGACCATGGATTTTTAGAAATGTTTATTGCAATGAAGCCCGTTTTTGACTGCGTTATGTTCTACTACCGCGAAAAGATAGTCAGAACACTTCTCAATGCCGGAATAGAAATACATGTATATGGCGACAGCTGGAAAAACTCTCCTTTTTCAAAACATCCCCGTCTGCTCTGCCATCCCGCAATGGTTCCTGCCGATACACTCCGCATTATGCAACATTCCAAACTCTCTCTTAATATCATGTCATGGCATAAAGACGGACTGACAGAACGCGTCCTCAATGCCATGCTTTGTCAGTCTGCCGTATTATCCGACAAGAGTACGCGGTTGGAAGAGGAATTTATTGATGGTGAGGATATCCTTCTGTTTGATCTTTCCAAACTGGATCTTCTGCCTGAAAGAATTCTGGCTTTATTATCGGACGACGCAAAGTTGCACCAAATTGCCATGAATGGATACCGCAAAGTTGTCCATAAGCATCTATGGATCCATCGTGCAAAAGAACTGTTAAATATTCTCTGAAATAATATGCAGCAGCTCTTTTGCCCGGTGAATCCAAAGGTGTTTTTGCATTACCTTTCTTCTGCCATTTTCTGCAATTTTTTTAAGTTCTTCATCATCAGAAAGCAACGTTTTAACCCGGTCGGGCAGAGCGTCTATTTGCGCCAGGTCAAATAATGCAATATCCTTCCCATCCGCAAATTCCTCCTCCAGGCGTGTACTCTTATCTGACAACACCACTGCTCCTGCCAGCATGCTATTCAACACACGTTCTGTAAAACCGTCTTTATGCCATGACATCACGTTCAGGGATATCTTTGCCTGCTCCATAATATGCAGGCTCTTCTCCACATCGATCGCCGGGTGGCAAACCAAACATTTATGCCCTGCAAAAGGAGCCTTATTCCAGTTATCCCCATATACATGTATTTCTATCCCGGCATCCAGCAGCACGCGGATTATTTTTTCCCGGTAATAACTGGATACACAGGAAATGACATATCTGAGCATTTCCAGCAGATTCAAGAAATCATCCCTCCCTGTTCTTATCCCATAATATTCCAAAACCTCAGCCAGCGCTTTTTCTGCCGGATAATCCGGGTTCTGGCGCATCACGCGCAGGAAACGGGCTGCCAAGATGCGATGGGGACCCCGAAGACTGTACAACAGCTCCAAAAAATCCCGATAATTAGGATAACTGCCAATAAAAACAATGTCACATTGCTTTACTTCTTCCCAGTTGGCACACCGTCCTGACAATTCCCATTCCAACGCCGGATCGGATGGCGGTATCCCTCCGGGCGAAAAGCAAAAGCAATCTTTCATACTCGGCCAATAACACTTGATAAATCTCTGGTAATTACGGTCATGAACCATCGCGTAATAATGATCCGGATGATTCTCAAACAAATCCCTCAAGCCTATCGGATGATCCAAAATAATATTATATTTCGGTCCGCCGACCAGATCGTGAAAATATCCTTTCTGCGTAGTGGATAAAAAAATCGGTGTCTGTATGCCAACCACAGCCTTAAAACGCTTTCCGGCAAATTGAGCCAAGTCCGCTTCATTCCCTGACACATCCCAAAGAACTACCTGCTGCCTGCAAGACCTCAATGCTTCTGCCAGCCCGTCAGCAAAAGAAGCCGGGACATGGCAGCAAAAATAATTGTCCTGATAAATAAGAAAAGGACGCGTATCATCATCTATCGCGTAATATTCAGCAGTATGGGAAATCATCTTATTCAGCCAGCCTACAGCTTCGCCCGGGTCTGGAAAATCCAGCGCCTTCTCCATCAAGCCTTTCACTGCATCTGAATAGTAATCCGATGCAATCAACGCTTCTTTGTACTTGCCTGCCACATAACAATCGGTACGATATTCCTCCCACACGTTGCTGCCGGATTCCGGCAAGTTCTCTCTGATCGAACTATAAACCCCCCCCATTGCCTTTATTGGATATTTTTGTACAGCCCTCAATAAAAATTCATAGTTTTGTTTTGCCTCCAGCCTGTGATTGATATCGCCAATATCAGAATATACCTTTTCTGGGCATTCTATAACGCCATCCGCCCAGTTGTCATCCAAAAGAAGCTCCATAAAATTAATGCTTTTCTCTTCCCCCGCTGGCAAATATGATGTATAGCAAATAATTTCATCCATAAGATTCTCCCCTATTATATTTCGAACAGTTTTTATGCATCCCACAAGCCATGCAACATATGTATTGGATATATTTCTTTATCCAAACAGTCGCATTCTTCTTTTTCTCCTGTATAATATTCAATCAGATCCATAATATCCGAAGCACTTCTGCCTATATTGCTGAACACTTTCTCTGCTCTTTCCACTTTTCCCCCTTCTTTTATCCTGTCGACCATCTGCTCCACGCATTCCCTAAGCTGCGCCTTATTGCATTTATGCACATAGTCAACAGATACTGCCGAATAACGCGGTTCCTCTTCAGGTATTACCCAATCCATTACAGCAATGCTCGGTTTCCCAAACAACAGCGCTTCGGTCATAACACTGGATTCATCAGATACTACCAGATCACATATTGCCAATGCCGTAAATATATCTTCCTCTGGTTCAATATAATATACATTATCAAATTTCCCCTCATGCAGTTTGCGCATTTCCTGAATATTTTTCCGTATTTCAGGATACCACTCATTCCAAGCGGCCTGTTTAATTAGCAGATTTACTTCTAATTCCTGCACAGCTTTTATAAAATCGTCTTCTTTTCCATCATTTTCCCATGATGGGGCATACAATACGCTGTATCGGTATTTTAGCCCTAAGCTTTTCCGAAATGCACTGATATACTGCTGAAATTCCCTGGATACAATACGATCACCCTTCGGATATCCTAATTCATACACCCCTAACTTGGGATGCGTATAATAAAATCCCGAACATCTCTTCCATCGTTCTGCCCAGTCTTTTCCTGGAAGAATACCGATATCGAAACTATTCCATGGCTCATAGTTCCACAAATTAGGCCAGGCCGATTCACCCTGCGTCAGGTCATGCAGTAAAATTACCGAGAGCTTCGCCTGGTTTCTCCTGTCCTTTAAAATATTTACGTGTGAACAATATATGCCAATTTCTGCTTTTTTCTCTATTTCTTCCGTAAACTCCACTTGATATCCCCTTTTTACTGCTTCTTCTCCAATTGGCTTAAGATTATTACGTTCCGTTATGCTCGTATAAAAAATAGTAATCTCTTTTTCCACTGCTGGAACCATAGTACGTCTGTCAAAATGTTTGTCAACCATTTTTCTGCAAACTGATGGGAACTCCTTGGTCGGAAAATCGGCCTTGCCGATATACTGCATAATCTTATTCCTCAAATGCTGCTGCCATAAATAATCGCTGTATAACATTACCACATCCAGCGGCTTTTCCTGTCTATATACTAATATTTCTGGTATGATTCCCATCTTCATCCCATATATATTTTCCAGCAAGAGGACCATTCTCTCCTCTGCCTTTTCTATTTTAATCCCGCCAAGCAAAAACTCCTTATTCAAATAGGCATCTCTGCGAATCATACAGTTTTCCAGGCTTCCCAGTATATTCTCTTCCCAATGCAAAGCAAAATCAAAAAGAAGAAAGGCATCTGAAAGCCCATGGCCCATAACGTTATAGGTAATATCAGGGAGCCATCCATCCTGTATATGCTGTGCAATGCTCCCTTTTTCGTCCACATGTCGGCCAAGGCAGAATACCCCGTCATATTCCCGGTTCTTTTCCAAGTATTCCACCATCCTGCTGATTTTGTCCGGCTCCGATATTATATCATTTTCGCAAAAGGAAATATATGGACAATCCGTGTTCAGAATAATCTGCAGAGCCTTTTTAATCCCTTCCTTTTCCAAACAAACACTTTCCGCTTCCAAATTTTCGTAATTTTCTCTATTTATTTTTTGTTTCAGTTTTTCTTCGCAACAATCCATGAAGATCAACATTACTTTTGGCTGCATTGCAATATCCTTTCTCAAATTTTCGATAGGTCTGCTATGATTTCCGATTGATATTTCTCATCGTGAATATCCTCCACGATGTATCCTTCTGGATACTCATTATTATACTTATAATTCACGGCTGCCGATTCCGAACTTCCAGTTCTTAAAAACCACTCATAAGATAAATCAACGTGTCCAATGTCTATCGCATGATAGCCCGCCTTCGCCAAATCATATGCTAATACGCTGGCGGTCGGCCCTAATGCAATCAAAATCGTTTTATTTAGCGGAAGCTTAAGAGCCTCTTTTAAAATAGTATCGTAATTATCAAAGGCGCTTTCTGAAGGGCAAAGGATTCGTTGGATGGACTTCGCATTATCAAATAAGTCATTGCCCACGCCCATTCTGGTTTTATCCCCTTCAATAAACACGCATTCCTTATTATCCCATATTCTTTTCTGATTTCTTATTTTTTCTTTTGTTCCACCCCGTGATATACAAGCTTGTGCATAAATTCTCTCAGTATCCAGCAATTGCATATGTTCCGCACGGATTTGCGGAGTAATATAAGATCTTGCCCCGCTTGCCTCGCGCTCGGTTTTATGAGATAAATCCCCATAAAAATCATTAAGTCCTATTAAAATATTCTCATCCCTTGATGTCACGACTTCCCGCAACCGCTCTGCAAGTTTCGCATCATCTCTTTGAAAGCGCCAATGGGATTTACCAAACATCACACTAAACTCTCCATCCCCAAATCTGCTGATTGATTTTCTGTTTAACACGATTTCATCAATTGTTTCCTCTTCCGTCATAAGCTTAGGCATATCGTATTTATGTCTGCATCGGGGGTCAAATATTTCATATGGCAAATTATTAATCCTATTGTAAAAGTAACTTTTTAATATTTCATTCTCTTCGTCCAGCCTGTTATAAAGTTTCTGATGCTCCGTTATACTCTTGGCCATTTGCGTGCAAAGTTCTTGATTGCTCATTGTCTGCTTGATTACTTCCTTCAAGATTTCTCCAAGCTCCAAATTCGCTTTCTTTAAGCTATTTATTTCCTCCCTTAGCATTTCTTCATCCAAACTTTTCCACCCGCCCTTTCCTCTTCCGCTCAATCCTATAAAAATATGTCCTATTATCTCTCAATTATTATATATTACTTTCCCAAACTTATCAAACCTAACTCTTTGCCATACCGCAACTTTTTATTGCAAACCTCTTCTGCTTATTGTACAATTTTTCATGACTATATTAATCCATGTCCGTGTCAAATATATTTATATTCTTTCAGGAGGAAACGATGGATCATTTATCATTACAAGAAGAGCTACAGTCTGTCATTATGCAGAGCATAACTTTGGCTCCCCAAACCACACGTAATAATTTGAATATTTATAAAAAACATTTTGGAGCCGACAATTTTTACACCCAGGCTTCTTTGGCTTTCAGCCAACAGAGTCCTTTAGTTTCCCTCATTTGTATTAACTGCCCTGACAGCGATATCGATGAATTCCTTTCCCGACAGTTATATGCAAATCTGGAAGTAGTGCGAACCACCCCGGACGATACCTTTGAGGATATTATCCATTATATCTCCACCGCGCAAAGCAAATATCTTTGTTTCTGCGAACCGAACCACCGCTACCAATCGTCTAAAATTTTTGATATGGTTTATTTTTTAGAACAGTTACCATCCATCGATATACTGATTGCCGCGCGTAATTTTATTGGTTCAGACGGTACAGTTGTCGCTTCTTCCGAACTTCTGTTTTCTGAAGAACAGAAAGACACAGTAATCGACGGGACACTCTTGTTGCAATATTCCATCAGCGAGCATAAAAACTTATTTGGAAATCTGTCTACTCTTATGGTAACTACCATGCATGCACAGACAATATGCGAAAATTTTTTCTATAGCATGCCAGGGCCTGATCTAAATGCAATCAACTCGCTTTCGCTCCTTTTTCACCTTTTCCTCGATGCAAGAATCCGTATCATGAACACTGCCCTTATATCCACATTGCTTCAGCCATATACGGATAATACTTTGTTACAGAAAGCCTATGAAGAATTTGCCGTTTCTTTTGCCAAAAAATATTCCCTGGTCATTTCTCCTGACTGGAAGAGGAAAGCCTCTCCCCAATCATTGCCGCCTCTTCCTGAAATCACCTTTTTCTATACCGATATGGGAGAATATTACAATCTGGAACCGATTGCTGAAGAAGCGGCAAGAAGGGGATATCAAACTATATTTACCCAGGATATAAAGCAAAAAGCAGAAATCGGCATCTATTGCCAGCATATATGCTATCCTGAAAACGCGAAATTTTCTGTTATTTTACTCCATGATATGGCCCAAGGGCATAACCGTTGGCCCAATATATGGAAAGGAGAGCAATGGAATCATTTTGATATTGGAATTCTTCCCGGAAAATTATGGGCTTCTCTCTGGTTACAGTGCGGCTGCCAGCCATATGCCAATCCCAGATACGGTGTTTATGAATTTGGATATCCCAAAAGCGACCTGGTGGACTCTGTCGCCTTAAAAAAACGTGCCTCGGAATTACGCACACAGCTTAATCTGAAATATGATTTTTCTATCTTATACGCTCCTTCCTGGGAATATGACGAAAAGGAAGACGACTTTGTCCGCGCCCTCGCCTCTATGAAGGTAAATTTGCTGATTAAACAGGCGCATTGGCCCGAAGAATATGGCTATATTATTCATAATATCGAACAAATGCGCGCTATGCATGAAAACAAATACGACAATGTATATTATATCGATCCCAAGGAAAGCATCATGACCGCATTAAAATTATGCGATATGGTCGTATCGGATGAATCCAGCGTTATGGTGGAAGCGCTTATGTTCCATAAACCGAGTATTGCTGTCACGGACTGGCTTATTCCCGATACCAAACCGGCACGCCGTGCCGTCATGCCAATAGACTGCTTCATAAAATGCAAAAAAGTAGAACTCCGGGAATATGCCGAAAAGCTCGTTTCCGACCCCTCTTATTATCATTCCGTATTGGAAAAAGGCGGCCAGTTTTTTTCCAACCAGGGATCTGTCTGTACAGATATCCTGGATGCCATTGAATACTTTGCTTTTGACAAAAAGCACGCTTTAGGACAAGGGGATACAACGGGAAAAACAGGTTGCAACTTTTTCAGCAAAAAACTTACTTCAAAATATGCAACCTGTTCTCTATGGAATTGACGAATCAATCGTATCGCCTATAACTCATCAATCAACGTAATAATATCTTTTATAGGCATCAGCCGGTCTTCCACTTCTTTCGTCCTATGATATTTCAAAATACTTCCAGCCGTTTCCTGCATAGCAGGAAACGCGCTCCTCGTAAGCTGATTCGCATATATTACGATATTCACGCCATGGGACTGCAGTTCTCCTTCCGTCACCGTATTATATGAAGTCGGCACTGCTACCAAAGGCGTTTTCTTATCCAGCATCCGAAATCTGTCGCAGAATTCAAAAACTTCGTCCGGCTCTTTCTTCCTGCTGTGAATCATAATGCCGTCAGCTCCGGCATCCACATATGCCGCCGCACGTTCCAGCGCATCCTCAATTCCTTTCTCCAGAATCAGGCTTTCAATCCTGGCAATAATCATAAAATCTTCCGTACGCTGCGCCCTTTTTCCTGCCCTGATTTTTTCACAGAATCTTTCTATGCTGTCCTGTGTCTGCTCCACATCTGTTCCAAATAATGAATTTTTTTTCAATCCTGTCTTATCTTCAATAATAACGGCAGACACACCCATGCGTTCCAAAGTTCTGACATTGTACACAAAATGTTCTACCAGTCCCCCCGTATCCCCGTCCAGGATAATCGGCTTCGTTGTCACCTCAAGCACATCGTCCACCGTCCTCAGCCGCGATGACATATCCACCAATTCTATATCCGGCTTTCCCTTCGCTGTAGAATCGCACAGACTGGACAGCCACATCGCATCGAACTGGGCGATTTCGCCATCGTTAGCTACAATCGTCTTTTCGGCGATCAGGCCGGTCAGGCCGCTGTGTACCTCAAGCGTTTTGACAATAGGGCAAAGATTGAGCAGCAATCGGAGGCGTTTCCTCCGATATTCCGGCATAGCTGCTTTTTCCTTCATCATCGCATCTATATTTCTTACTTTTTCATTATACGTATATGGCACTTCGATCAACTGCCCTCCCCATTCTTTCAGGCTGGCAATGACATTATCCCGGATAATATGCAGCGGGCCGTCCACCCAATTATCTCCATGAATCACATAATCCGGTTTTAACTCCGACAATATTTTTTCATACATCACTTCATGCTGTACGACCACCCTGCTCACCTCCGGTAAATCTTCCAGCATTTTTTTCCTTTCTTCAAACGATATAATTGGAACACGGTTATACCGTACCATCGCTTCATCGCTCAGAAGCCCTGCAATCACTGTTCCATATTTAACCGCTTGCTTGATAATATTCAAATGCCCTTCATGTATCACATCCGTGCAGAAACATGCGTATACTGTTTTCATCCTTTTGCTCCCAATTACTATTTTAATTACAATAATTTCAATACATTTTTTCTATAAATATATTTATTGACACGTTCCAGCAAAACTCCGACATAATAAGGATTTGCCACCATTTGAAGGAACAATTCGTTAAGCGCCATAAAGGCTTCCAGGCATTCTTCCATCTTGTAATGTTTTACAAATTCCATCATCGGGATTACATCTTCAAACTCAGGAATAACCTTGTACATTTCCACCATTCCCCTATATAGAATAAATTTGGAGGGAATATTTTCCAGTACCCATTCCTGATCGAACCATAACAGTTCTTTCCCCTTTACAAAACAGTTTCTGGGAATCATATCCACATACCCTTCCCTCAATATTTTTCCATAATCCCTGCCTTCCCTGTATTCATCCATCTGTAATTCATAAACCAGGCATTCCTGCTGCTCCACGCATTCAGAAGATGCCTCGATCTCTGCCAATAATCTGTCCCATAATTTCCAGAGTGCCTCCGCATTTCCCCTGGATACCTCATCCCGGAAAGATTCTTCATAAAGGGGGAGTTTTACGAAATCCATCTCCAGTTCGTTTTTTTCATTTATTTTATAAGGCAATGTTTTTAGCCCCCTGCCTTTTATGTTTTCTGCATTATTCAGTATCTGTGAAAACATAAAGTCAATATCTGTACCGTTATCTAATGCAAATTTTATCACCTTTCCTGAATCCTTTATCACCGTCCCTACTCTGTATTCTTTCTGTCTTGTACTGTTTAACGATGCGAAGATTACCCTCTCTTCCCCCTCCCTTTCCATAGGCGAGTCCGAACATTCCACCAAAAAAGAATTCGCAAAAAATGAAAAAGCATTATTCTTAATAATATCTTTATACAAACCTTTTTCTTCTATTAGCAGCGTATGATCCGACGGTATATAATACGGCCTTACTCCCTCCATAGCACCGCTCTGTGGCAAATATCTGTCGGAATAAATGACTGTCGGCAGTTTATAATCTGCCATCGGGTAATAATAAAAAGAATAGGGATATCCGCTTTCTTCCAGCAATTTTTTCAATTCCGCCCTTGCAAAAGTGCGTACTTTCTGGCCGCTGAACTTATAATTATTAATTCCATCAAAAGGAATCCCTGTATGGTCCTCTTCCGCACCGCACCAATACTTCGCGCCGTATTTATTTTCTATTGCAATTAACAGTTTGCCGTCATCTTTTAACAGCGATTTTATTTTTACAAGAAAATCTCTGTATGGACTGTCCGAATCCGTATAAGTTCCTTGATATTCCAGAACCCCGATCAAAGTAATATAATCAAATTTTTCATGAAACTCTATATCATTCAGATTCCCTACGATGATCTCAAGATTATCCTTTTCCCTGCATCTTAACTGCGTTGCCGTCGCCCGTCTTTTGGACAGTTCCACCGCTGTTACTTTCCGGCATCTGTCACAAAGCAATCCTGTGATGGCGCCGCATCCCGATCCAATCTCCAGCACGGAAGATTCTTTTTGAAAAGGATACCAGTTCAGCAGATTCTTTCTCACGTTGGTAAGATGATAATAAACTGCCCAGCTAAAATGTTCATACATAACCCGGTCATAATCTTCCGGTTCATTCTGTGCAATATATCGAACAATATCCTCCTCAATATCCCCGTCCGAATACTGGTCATCATCCTGATACCATTTCAAATTCAATTTTTGAGCCGCCTCATCTATCCTCAGCTCCCATTCCTGTTTTGCAGACATTCGTTTCTCCTCTCCCGCAGTTATTCTCTTTTATAGATATAACAATTAAATGCAAATTCATTATTCCAATAGCCTTTCACATCTGATATGGTAAATTTTATATCAGCATGATGTTTTGACGCAAAATCCAAAAAAAAGCTTTTCGGATAGAACAGGCAGGGCAAATCTTTGTACCTTTCCTCGTAATTCTCAATATTTTTCTTTCGGAACGTTATATAGTCCTCTTCTTTCTCCTTATCCCGAATATCTGCAATCCCTATTGCGTATTTTGCTTTTCGGTACATTTTCTCAAGCACTTCCAGCGCATATTCCTCATTC
The DNA here is from genome assembly GCA_910585965.1 of uncultured Lachnospiraceae bacterium. Classification (GTDB taxonomy): domain Bacteria; phylum Bacillota; class Clostridia; order Lachnospirales; family Lachnospiraceae; genus Kineothrix. The sequence goes on along the minus strand of CAJUHH010000004.1, from coordinate 173,030 downwards.
GGGAAATAATAAAATACGGCGTTGGCAAATACTGCATCATATACGGTATCAGTAGGTATATGTATTGCCTCGTCGCAGACTAAGTCATTCGAGCTAAGTATTTTTTTTGCGCCATTAAGAAGATTTTCCGAGTAATCTATCCCGCCGCACCGTATGCCGTCTTTCTCAAACAAATATAAATTAGCCCCGCTTCCACACCCAACCTCATATACGCTTTTTATCTGCCTTTTCTCCCCATTTCCTGCATAAAAAAGTTCTTGCTTGATTTTCTGGTAATTATCCACCCACCACTCATATCTGACAGACTCCCCAAAAACATCAAATCCGCTGCTCCTTTTTAATTCTACCAGTATCCTTTCCTCATCTTTGCTTTGCAATATATCTTCATCTGCTACATGCCCCCCCAGACCTCTTTCCAGCGATTCTGCTTCTTTTTTTCCTTTCCCCTCATGCCATTACCATCTATCCTTTTCAATTCCTCCAACGTATCGATCTCTACTATACTGTCTTCAGCCACTTCCAAAACCTCAATTTCTATTTCTTTTATCTTTCTGTCAGCAATTTCATCCCAAAATAGCGTCTCATGCCCCTCTTCCTTATATGCTTCCTCTAACCCTTTCCGCAGTATCCTGGCATCTTCCTGTTTCCACCAGGAAATTCCCACCATATTATAGGTATTTTCCCCTCCTTTTCCAATTCTTATAATTCTGTTGTTTTTCAGTTCAAATACCCAATCTTCTGAAAACCCCTGAACCATTTTCCCAAAATAACAGGATTTCTTCATTTCCTGGTTAAATATCTCTTTATCGGACACATATAAATCGGCTTCACATATAAAACAATCTGCGCTTCCCAGAATATCGCCTGCCGCATAAAGCGACGAAATATTATTTTTCTGCCGGTATTCCAAGTTCTCTATAATTTCCAGGTTATCATATTTTTCTTTCAAATAATAAAATTGTTCTTTCAAATAACCTACCACAACAAAGATCCGATCCACCCCGCGTCTTATAAGCCCTTCTATGACCGTCTCTATCATTGGGACTCCATGAACCTTTACACACGGCTTGGGTACGCTTTGGGTCAGCGGCAGCATGCGCGTTCCCAGGCCAGCCGCCAGCAAAATCGCTATTTCATTCTTCTTCATTTGACACCTCATGATAAACCGCCGGAATTTTTACCCGCATCTCCTGCAAGCCTTCTCTGAAAACATGGAAAAAATCAGAAATATCCTTCTCATCAATGGCTCCCAGCGCACATAAACGGAAAGTCTTTGCATCTCCTATTTTCCCGGGATATATAGTAAATCCTCTTTCATAACAATAATCATGTATTTTATCAAAATCCCAGTTTTCATCCTCTGGATATTTGACAGCAACAACCAAGCCTGCCTGCCATTCCCGCTTTATAACGTCACGGAACCCCAGCTTATCCAGCTCTTTGTGGATAGCCTCAAAAACCCTGCTGTGCCTGTCCCATTTTTCCTCTTCGCCTTCTTCAAAATATTCCTTCAGCGCCTGTTTCAACGCATACAGAGTCTGTACTGGCGGGGTAAAATGCATCTCCCCATGCTTTTCAAAATATTCATACTGCATATACAGATTACAATAATAAGAACGTTTGGGAAAATGACGCGATTCCTCGATCAGCTTTCTATTCCCGATCACATAAGAAACCCCCGTCATCGCCATCAGCCCTTTCTGGGCAGATGCCATGCAGAAATCAATGTTATCCTCTTTGATATAGATCGGCCGCATCGCATAGGTGGAAGTCGTATCTACCACAAAGGCCGCATGATATTTATGCGCCAATGCCCCGATCTCCCTGATTGGATTTAAAATGCCTGTTCCGGTTTCGTTATGGGTTGCATAGACCAGCGCAATATCGGGATCACTTTCCAAAACAGTTTCAATCTCTCCCAAATCCGGCAAAACATCCACCGAAAACTTTAAATCAATATAAGGCAAGTCATAATAATTACAAATTTCAGCCGCCCGGCTGCTATAGGCCCCGTTATTGACTACCAGTACTTTCTTTCCGGCCGGCAATAAAGAGTTCAAGCAGACATCCATGCTGATAGTCCCCGAGCCGCAAAACAGAACCGATGTATATTCCTCCGGGGCCCCATGCACTACTTTTACCAGATCTTCCCTGATCTGTTTCATCAGTTTCACAAATTCTTTTTCGCGCGGGCAAATGTCCGGCACAATCTGCGCATATTTTACTGTGTCCGTCGTCGTGGCCGGCCCCGGATTTAACAATATTTTTCTTTCCATATATCTCATGCTCCTTCTGACAATTATACATCCCATAAGCCATGCATCATATGTATCGGATATATTTCCTTATCCAAACAGCGGCATTCTTCCTTTTTTCCTATATAATATTCAATCAAATCCATAATATCGCCAGCGCTTCTTCCTATATTGCTGAACACATCTTCCGCTCTGTCTGTTTTTTCTCCCGCTTTGATTTTTTCAACTACCCGCTCCACACACTCTCTCAGCTGCGCCTTATTGCATTTATACACATAATCAACCGGCACGTTAGAATATCTCGGCTTCTCCTCCGGAATGATCCAATCCATCACCGCTATGCTTGGTTTTCCGAATAACAGCGCTTCCGTCATAACGCTGGACTCATCGGACACCACCAGGTCGCATATCCCTAATGCCGTAAATATATCCTCTTCTGGTTCGATATAATACACATTATCATATTTTCCCTCATGCAGTTGGCGCATCTCCCGAATATTCCTGATAATATCAGGATACCATTCGTTCCAGGCAGCCTGCTTAATCAACAAATTAACAGATAAGCCCTGCACTGCCTTTATAAAATCATCCTCTTTGCCGTCATTTTCCCATGATGGGGCATATAATACGCTATATGGATATTTCAACCCCATATGTTCCTTGAACTCCTTAGCATATTGCAGAAATTCCCGACAAATGACATAGTCCCCTTTGGGATATCCAAGCTCATACACCCCCAGCCTTGGATGGGCATAATAAAACCCCGAGCATCTTCTCCACCGCTCTACCCAATCTTTTCCCGGAAGGATGCCGATATCAAAATCATTCCATGGCTCATAATTCCATAAATCGGGCCAGTACGATTCCCCCTGCGTCAGGTCATGCAATAAAATTACAGAAAACTTAGCCAGACTTCCCCCTCTGTCTCTTATTATATTTTTTATTACCCCCACATGGGAACAATAAATACCGATCTCCGCGCCCTTTTCCAGTTCATCTGTAAATTCAACCTGATAACCTCTTCTCGCCGCCTCCTTTCCAATCGGCTCCAGATTTTTATACTCTTGTGTGTCTGTATAAAAAATAGTGATTTCCTTCTTCGTATCCGAAACCAGAAGCCGTCTGTCAAAATCCTTTTTTATCATTTTCATGAATACAGACGGAAGTTCCCTGTCAGGATAATCCGGCTTGCCGATACTGTCCAGTATTCGGTTTCGCAAATCCCGGTATTCCCAATACTGGTAATACAGCGCCGCAGCATCCAGCGGCTTCTCCTTGCAGTCCACCAATATTTCCTTTATAATGCCCGTTTTCATTCCATATATGTTTTCCAGCATAAACAGCATTTTCTCTTCCGTCTTTTTTATCCTGACCCCGTCCAGCAAAAAAGCTTTATTTATGTATGCTTCCCTGCGAAACATATAGCTTTCCAGATTCCCCACCATATTTTCTTCCCAGTGTATTGTGAGATTAAATAATAAAAGAGCATCAAATTTTTTCTTTCCTTCCATATAGCGCATCCACCCGTCCGATATATGCCTTGCCATGCTCCCCTTTTCATCTTTATATCGGTTTAAGCAAAAAACAGCATCGCAATCACATTCCTTTTCCAAATATTCCACCATTCTGACAATCTTTTTCGGATTCGATTCCATGTCATTTTCGCCAAAGCAAATATACGGGCATTCGGTACGCAAAATTATCTGCAATATCTTTTTAAGCCCTTCTGTCTCCCAGCATACGCTTTCTATTTCTAAATTTGCATAATCTGCTTCCCGGATTTTCTCTCTTATTCTCTCTTCACCGCAATCCATGCATATCATCATCACTTTGGGCAGCATCTTTTACATTCCTTTCCGGCTTTTTATCCTAATTATATATTACTTTCATAAAGTTATCAAATATATTGACCCTCGTTTTTTCATGCAAGTATTTTAAGCTTTCTCGCCCCTTGCACAATATCAAATAAACTATTAGAATAAATTATGAAAGAATAATAGGAGATCTTTATGAATATAACAATCGTCGGCGGCGGCAACATCGGAACCCAATTCGCTGTCCATTGCGCCAGAAAACAGCATCATGTCACCATATATGCTTCAAAGCCTGAATGTTTTAAACAACCTTTATCTATTGTTAATGAAAACGGAACGAACATCTGCGCATGCGAAATAGACGGCGCAACCAATAACCCTGAAAAAGCCTTTCAGAAAGCAGACATTATATTTGTAACGGTTCCGGCATTCGCTATGAAAAAGGCAGCAGACACTATTTATCCTTATGTAAAGAAAGAAGTCAAAATAGGGCTGATTCCAGGGACAGGCGGCGGGGAATGGGCTTTTAAAAGATGTATGGAAAAAGGCGCGGTGCTTTTTGGAATGCAAAGAGTCCCAAGCGTGGCAAGGCTGGTTAAGTACGGAAAAAGCGTCCGTGCAACAGGATATCGGAAAGAGTTGCATGTTGCAGCGCTCCCCCGGCATGAAACGGCGGGACTCAGCGCATTTATTTCTCATATTTTTGATATGCCTTGTATCGCATTGCCCCACTACCTTAACCTGACCCTAATACCATCCAACCCCATTTTACATACTGCCAGACTGAGAACGCTTTTTTCAGATTACCAAAAAGGAAAAGTTTACGATTCCATTCCTCTGTTTTATGAAGAATGGACCGATGAGGCTTCCGAATTACTACTAAAATGCGATGATGAAGTACAGAACATATGCAAGGCATTGACCGGCTGTGACCTTTCTTATGTAAAATCACTGAAGCTTCATTATGGCGGCGATACTCCGAAGCAGATTACCCAAAAAATATCCGGCATCCAAAGCTTTCAGGGACTAAAAACGCCCTCATTGAAGATAAACGGCGGATATATTCCAGATCTGCATTCCCGATATTTTACTGCGGATTTTTCTTTTGGTTTGGAGATCCTAGTCCAAATTGCAGATTTTATGGAAGTAAACGTGCCAAATATGAAAGAAACATTAAAGTGGTACCATGAAATAGCGGCGGAACATGCCAGATTCGACTTCCATGATTTTGGCGTTCAAAACAAACAGGATTTTCTGGAATTATACAAAAGATAATTGTTTGTTACAAGCTCAAATACCTGTCCCAAGAAATCTGCTATCTTTTTCTGTTTTCTTATGTTATTCTATATTCATAATAAAGTTCCAGAGAGGGATGAAAGTATGGCATATGAAAGACTGGCCGAATTGATTAACAACAACGAATGGGAATTGGCAGAAAATGAATTCCAGGCACATCGGAACGATATATGGACAGATGAACTTGCGATATTGGCGGCAACTCTTTTCTTTCAAAATAATGCATATGAGGATGCTTACGAAAGCATACAAAAAGGACTTCGTTATAATATTACAAATTACGAATTATATTTTTTATTAGGAAACTATTACGAACGAACCAATATAAACCAGGCATGGCTTTGTTATGAAAATGCGGAATTTTATTGTAATAATAAGAAAGATTCCGATATTATCCTGCAATATAAAACACGGATGGAAGAAAACCCGGACTGGAATGTGAAAAAGACGTCGATTGTCATATTATCTTATAACCTGAAAGAAATAACCCAGCAATGTATTCATAGCATTAGAGAAAACAATTTGCCTTCTTCCTATGAAATCATAGTAGTGGATAATCATTCTACCGACGGCATAAAAAAATGGCTGCAAGAGCAGTCCGATATTAAACTATTATGCAACAACGTTAATAAAGGCTTTCCTTATGCCTGCAACCAAGGCATAAAAATGGCAGAGCCGGAAAATAATATATTCCTTCTCAACAACGATACCTATGTCCCTTCAAATGCCATTTTCTGGTTAAGAATGGGCTTGTATGAAAAGGATTCTGTCGGTGCCACCGGCAGTATTTCTAATTATTCTTCCCATGGACAGCCATTGCCGGAAGAATGCCGGACATTGGAGGAATATATTTCATATGCCAATAAAACTAACTTGCCATCCAAAAACCCTTATGAGAAGAAGACTTTTTTGACCGGATTTGCCCTTCTATTAAAACGGGAAGCCCTCGACCAAACGGGACTGCTGGATGTAAGATTTTCGCCAGGACAATTTGAAGACAGCGATTTGGGCGTAAGAATGAATCTCTCCGGCTGGCAGACCGTCCTGTGTTATAACAGCTTCATTTACCATTATGGTTGCGGCGACGGGAAGCATCAGAAGTCATGGAATGAAGTGTTTATGATAAACCGCCAAAAATTTAAAGAAAAATGGGATTTTGACATTATTTACTATACGTTCGCCAGAAGAGAAATTATTTCATTAATCGGCCATAAGGCCAATACCCCCCCCCTCACGATTTTAGAGGTCGGCTGCGGGCTGGGCGCTACTCTGGCAAAAATACAATATCTCTGGCCGGACTCTGAGGTTTACGGCATTGAACTCGTCAACCGCATTGTTAAAATCGGAACCAGCCATACAAATATTATACAAGGCAACATTGAAACCATGGAAATTCCTTATGCAAAGGAGCAATTTGATTATATTATATTAGCAGATGTACTGGAACATTTATATGATCCGGAAAGAACCCTGGCCCGTCTGCTCCCCTATTTAAAAACAGGCGGTTCTTTTTTATGCAGTATACCAAATATCATGCATACATCTGTATTATTGCCATTACTCCAGGGAAACTTTGATTATTCGGACTCTGGAATTTGCGACAGAACACATATCAGATTCTTTACATTGAACAGCATTGCAAAAATGTTCCAAAAGCTTGACTTGACCATAAATAACCTGACTGCCGGTTTAGGCGGGCTGCCTACGAAAGAAGAAGATCAATTACTGAATTTTCTGGAAGAAATACCGAATCTTGCACCCAAGGCACAGTTTCAAGTCAGCCAATATATTTTCAGTGCTACGAAATAATAAAACAGGATGGTGACTATATTTTGGATTTTATAAAAGAAGAAAAAATAAACGCGGAGCTAAACGCTCTAAAAGCTGCAAATAATGAACTTCGCGCCATGTTAAATGAAATTGTCCAGTGTGTTATCGACAACAATGCGCTTTCCGAAAAACTTATGCAGGAAATGAAGGCCCAGACCGAGCGGATACTGGATCTGCATATCCATATGGATAACCTGCCTTATGAAATACTGGATCCACGGATGCACGATACATACACTTCTATTCCTAAAATCATGACGGAAAAAGAAACAATAGACGAGATCGTACTCCATAAAAAGTCTATTGCCAGATTTGGCGACGGCGAATTCGCCCTTATGTTCGGCGATTCCCGCTGGCGTTTCCAGAAAGTTGATGATAAGCTTGCCATACGGTTAAGAGAAGTGGTCACTTCCGACGATGAAAATATCATGATAGGACTGATCAATTTTTATGGCAGTCTGTCCCATAGAAGCGCAGGCGATGCCGCCGCCATCCGATCATATATTACTCCTGAAATCCGCAGACAGCATATGGAGCTGCTTGATGCCAAAAGGCTTTACGCCAATACCGGCATATCAAGAAGCGGGACGGCAGAAAAAGTGGCTGAGCAGAAAAGAATATGGGACGGCAAAGACTGTGTATTTATTGAAGGATCTCAGACTCGGATGGGCGTAGGCAACGATCTGTTCCACAATGCCAAATCCATCCAGAGAATCCTCTGCCCTCCCGAACATGCCTTTGATAATTATGATGCTATTTTAGAAGAAGCGCTGAAATTATCTTACAATAAAACAATTTTGATTGCATTAGGCCCTACCGCGAGCGTTCTGGCTTACGACCTGGCAAAGGCAGGATACCATGCCATCGATATAGGGCATGTGGATTTATCCTACGAATGGTTTTTGAGGAGCGGCGGGGACAACGTGACTGCTGTCAGCTATAAATATAATAATGAATATCCTGATGGATATATGGTAGAGGATATACATGATGAGCAGTATGAATCTGAAATCATTGCGGATTTATCGTCATCATAAATTAATTCGAGTATTTGCCTGGAGGAATCATAGTTATGGATACATCTATGCTGAAAAAAGAACTGCAATCGTCGATTGCCCAAAGTGCGATATATCTTCCCCCGCAAACGGTATTTAACGGTTTAAATACCTATAAGCTTATCTTTGGAAGCGATGATTTTTTTCAGGATTATGCGCTGTCGTTCAGCCGGAAAGGGCCTATGGTTTCTCTCCTCTGCTTAAACTGCGCCGATGATTCTGTAGATGAATTCCTTTCCCGCCAGCTTTACTCCAATCTGGAAGTAGTAAGAACCGGGCCGGATGATTCCTTTTCCGATATTATTCAGTATATTTCCTCTGCAGACAGTAAATATCTCTGTTTCTGCGAACCCAATTATCTTTATGATTCTTCCAAAATATTTGATATGGTTTCCGCCTTTGAACAACTATCCTCCGCTGATATGATAATCTCGCCCCGTAATTTTATGGATCCGACAGGGAAGGCCATAGCTTTTGACGGTCTGCCCGCATCGAATTCAGACGCAGACTGTCTTTTTGACGGCAAGCTCTTATTGCAGGATTCCATCAATAGCGGCATAAACACGTATGGCAGCCTTTCTACTCTTATGGCTGCAACAGAGTACGCCAAAAAAATTTCTTGTACTTTTGAAGCAAAGTACCCGTTTCTCGATTTATCCATAGATGCCATCCATTCGCTCGCCTTTCTTTTCCATCTGCTTGTCAACGGACAAGGCCGCCGCATGTATGTTCCTACCAGCATTGCCTCTGCCAAATTGCAGCCCTTCCGGGATGATGCGTCTGTCCAAAAGGCATATGAAAATTTCGTATTTTCTTTTGCCTCGCAAAACGGAATCACGCTTTCTCCCGACCGAAGCAAAAGACCTTCGCCCGCTTCTGATTCTCCCATTCTGAGAGAAATGACATTCTTTTATACCGACATGGGCGAATACTATAACCTAAAACCGATCGCCGATGCCGCTGCACAACGGGGGTATAAAGTAGAGTTCACACAGAATATCATGCAAAAAGCAGAAATCGGCATATACTGCCAGCATGGCGGATATCCTGAAAATTCACGCTTTTCGGCCGTCCTTCTTCATGACCTGGCCCAGCGCCATGACTGCTGGCCCAATATATGGACTTTGGAGCATTGGAACAACTATGACCTGGGAATCGTACCGGGGAAATCATGGGCATCTTTCTGGATGCAGTCTGCCTGTTTCTATTATGCCAATCCCAGATGCGGCGTCTACGAATTCGGGTATCCAAAAAGCGACCTTGTCCGTTCCGCTCCTTTAATATCCCGCGCGGAGGAATTGCGCCAAAAGCTCCACTTAAAATATGATGTCTCTATACTATATGCCCCTTCCTGGGAGAACGACGGAAAAGAGGAAGATTTTGTCCATGCGCTTGCTTCCTTAAAGGCTAATCTGCTGATCAAACAAGCCCAATGGCCCCCGCAATATCAACATATTATTGACAATATCAGCCAAATGCGCGCCATGCATGAGGGCAAATATGATAATGTATATTACATTGAACCTACCGAAAGCATTATGACTGCATTAGAACTTTGCAACATCGTTGTATCTGAAGAGTCAAGCGTTATGGCGGAAGCCCTCATGTTCCACAAACCCAGTATCGCTGTTACTGACTGGCTCATGCCTGACGGGGATTCTGTCCGGCCGGCAAATATGCCTGTAGACTATATTGTTAAATGCAAAAAGGAAGAATTGCGGGAATACGTGGAAAGGTTCTGCAAGGATCCTTCCTGTTATGAAGCAACCCACCAAAAAGGGGATTGTATTTTCAGCAACCAAGGGCATGTCTGTGATGATATCTTAGATGCCATTGAATACTATGCTTTTAATAAAAAAACAGATTGTGCCTTTTTAAGCAAAAAACTCGCTTCCAAATACACAATCTGTTCCATGTGGAATTAATCCACTACTTTTTAAGCATTATTCTGCCATTATTTTTTTAATATTATTAATATAAATATCTTCATTTATCCCCAGAGTTCTTTCTGAAAAATATTCCAGCCTGTTTGTATCCTGGATCGTACTTTCAAACAATTCAGTAAATGGATCCATGATCTTCAGGCAGTCATACAGCCCATAGCGATCCACCAGTTCTTCCCGGGGAATCAATTCCAGCAATTCGGATACTCTGTCATAAGTAATAAGCATTCCCCGGAGCCATATAAATTTACTTGGTATATTATCCATCAGCCACTCCTGGTCATACCATACATATTCCCCTTCCCTTACAAAACAGTTGCGGGGAACCATGTCCAAATAACCTTTTTTCAATATTCTCCCATATCCATTGTTTTCCCGATATTCATCCAACTCCAGATCGTACATAATGCAGCTCTTTTCATCTGCCTCATCGGAAGACATTTCGATTTGTTCCAGAAGATGGTCCCATAATTTCCAGATTAAATCTTTATCTTTCCTTACTGCCGCTTCCCGCAGCACATCTTCCAGCGTCGGAAAAGATACAAAATCCGTCAATAGGCGGTTTCCATCCATCCTGTGCGGCAATACTGCCAGCCCTCTGCTTTCCATTCTTTTTGTATTTTCCAAAACAGCCCTGAGATGGCTGTGAATAACTGGCCCCGATTCCAAAGCAAATTTGACGACTTTGCCCGAATCCTCTATCAATGTGCCTATTCTATATTTGCTCTTCCTATAAGAATTTAATAAAGCAAATATGACTCTTTCTTCCTTCCCGTCTGCTGCTTTCTCCGGCGCGGCCGAACATTCCACCAGAAAAGAATTCGCCATAAATCCGAAAACATCGTTTTCGATCATATCTTTATACAACCCTTTTTCTTTGATAAATAACGTCTGGTCAGACGGTATATAATATGGCAGCATATTTTCCATATACTCATTTTCAGGCATATACTTTTCTGAATAGACCACTACCGGCAGTTTATAATCCGGCAGAGGAAAATAAAAGAAAGAATCCTCATACCCGCTTTCTTCCAGCAATTCTTCCAATTCCGCTTTCGCAAAAGTGCGTACTTTCCCGCCGCTCAATTCATACTGGTTTAACCCGTCAAAAGGTATGCCTGAATGGTCTTCCACCGCTCCGCACCAATATTTTGCGCCATATTTATTTTCTATCGCGATTAATAGTTTTCCCCCTTCATTTAAAAGCGATTTAATCTTCATTAAAAAATCTCTATATGGGTTCTTTCCCTCTGTAAATTCCCCCTGGTATTCAAGAACTCCTATCAGCGTAATATAGTCAAACTTCTCGGCAAATTCTATATCATTTAAGTTTCCCGCAATCACTTCCAGGTTATTTTTTCCCCTGCACCTCAACTGTGTCGCCGTAGCGCGCCGTCGGGATAATTCTACCGCTGTTACTTTCCGGCATTTATCGCATAAAAGTCTGGTAATAGCCCCGCAGCCGCTGCCAATCTCCAGCACGGATGCCCCCTCCTTAAACGGATACCAGTTCAGCAGGTTTTTCCTGATATGGGTAAGATGGTAAAAAACCGGCCAGCTAAAATGATCCTCTATCACCTTTCCGTAATCTTCTGATTCATTTTGTGCGATATATTTTAATATGTCATTTTCTACGTCCCCATCCGAGTATTTGTCTTCATTCCGATACCATTTCAAATTAAGCTTTTCAGACGCTTCTTCTATTCTCAGCTCCCATTCCTGCATTTTGGCCATCACATGCTCCTTTCTCCGTTCCTGAAAAATCTACTGTAATAATTTTACGATATTTTTCTTATAAATCTGTTCATCTCTCTTCTCTGCATCATATCCCGCATAGTATTCATCCAATATCATTTTATCAAATAATGCGTCCATCGATAAAAAAGTTGGAAGGAAAATATCAATTCCATAATGTTCCAGCCACTCCTGCATGGGAATCGCATCGTGCATCACAGCAAAACGGATATATGTGTTCATCATCCCTCTGAATAGAATATATTTGCTTGGAATATGATCAAGTGTCCACTCCTGGTCGAACCATAACATTTCCCCCTCCCTTATGAAGCAGTTCCTTGGGATCATGTCCAAATAGCCCTCTCTTAATATTTTCCCATAATCTTTTCCTTCTTCATAACGATCCATCTCCAGCTCATATATAATACATTCCTTCTGCTCCACTGTATTGGATGACTCCTCAATCTGCTCCAACAGCTTATCCCACAGCTTCCAGAGCAGATCTGCATCCCCTCTGGCTGCTGCGTCATACAATGCATCTTCAAACAACGGCAGGTCCATATAATCCGATATTAATTCATCCTCATCCATCCTATAAGGCAGCGCTTTCAGTCCTCTATGTTCCAGCTTTTCTCCATTCTCCATAATCTGAATCAAATGGTTCCGTATATGTTTATTATCCTCCAGCGGAAATTTTACCGCCTGGCCGGAAGTATTGACCTTCGTTCCTATCCTATATTCTCTCTGCCTTTTCGAACTCATCAGTGCAAATACCGTTTTTTCTTCTTCCTCTTCCAAAGCCCCGACAGAACATTCCACCAGATAAGAATTGGCAAAAAAATCAAAAACGCCGTTCCGTACGATATCTTTGTATACTGCCTCTTCTTCCACCACCAAGGTCTGGTCGGAAGGGATATAATATGGCACTACATTTTCCAGCATTCCATTACGCGGCAGATATTTCTCCGAATAAATCACTGTCGGCAATTTATAATCCGGCATTGGAAAATAATAAAAAGATTTCATGTACCCGCTTTCTGCCAGCAGCCGCGTCAATTCTTCCCTGGAAAATGTCCGTACTTTGCCGCCGCTCAACTTATACTGGTTGATCCCGTCAAAAGGAATCCCCGTATGATCCTCAGGCGCCCCGCACCAATATTTCAGCCCATATTTATTTTCTATTGCAATCAGTAATTTCCCGCCTTCTTTCAGCAAGGATCTTATTCTCACTAAAAAGTCTTTGTATGGATTATCGGAATTCGTATAAGTTCCCTGATATTCCAGCACTCCAATTAAAGTTATATAATCAAATTTCCTGTCAAATTCTATATCGTTCAGATTCCCTGCTATAATCTCCAGATTATCCTTTGCCCGGCATCTCAGCTGCGCTGCTTCCGCCCGTCTTTTCGATAATTCCACCGCTGTCACCGTTCTGCATCTATCGCACAACAGCGCTGTTATAGCTCCCATTCCGCATCCGATCTCTAAAACAGAAGCCTCTTTTTTAAACGGATACCAGTTTAACAGATTCTGCCTGGTATGTGTAAGATGGTAATATACCGGCCAGCTATAATGCTCCATAATCGTCCTGCCATAATCCTCCGGCGCATTTTCCATAATGTATTTTATAATATCATCTTCCACATTCCCATCCGAATAGCTGTCTTCTCCTTTATACCAATCCAAATTCAACTTTGGCTTTATTTCCATAATATAACCTTTCTCTCATCCTGCTGTCTTGGCCCTGCCAATTTCTTGGCTTTTATTACATATTGAAACGTCTCATACATAAACCTCTGCGCAGTACAGTCAATGGCAAGCAAACTGTCTATCAGATATTTCTGCCTGTCACTAATCGGGAACTCAACTCTGTCCATACAGCCAATCTCATATCCTGCCCTATACAATGTGCGGATAATCTCATTGCACGTAAAGAAGTGTATGTGGGTTCTATCCAGCAAACCGGCTTCCATATATGTAAAATCCCCCCGCATCAGCTGTTCCATAACAGAAATATGCATCACATTCGGTACACTTGCAATAATCATTCCCTCTTCCCGCAAGTAATCTTTACAGTATTTTATCGTTTCTTCCGGATCATGCAAATGCTCCAGAACATCCCCAAAAATAATATAATCAAACATCTCCCTGTCAAATGGCAGATTCTTATCTTCAATATTATTTACAGCCACTTGCGCAAAACGAGATGCAATCAATGCTGCCTGCTCATTAATCTCTGTTCCATATACCTCTGCCTTGGGATACCGGTTTTTAATTTCCAGCAAGGTAGCCCCGCAGTCACAGCCTATTTCCAAAACAACAATCCTTTCTTCCGGTTCGGCCTCCAGCAAAGAAATAATTCGTTCATTGTAATGATTGTTAAAATAATGCATTCCCCATTTACGCTCTAACGTTTCCTCTTCCCACTGTTCCCCGAAAACCACTTCTTTCTCGTCCCCCATATTCCAGAAAACGGCTCCTGGGCATATTTGTAATGGTTTATCTGCTTTGATCATACGCAGACAATAATCCTTCACTACCATAAATAAAGATTCAACATCCTCTTCAAACTCCCCGACCTCTTCCATTGCCACTTTCTTCCACAATACTGCCCCATAGTGCAATGCCATCGTCCTCTCGTTTTTTCTGCTCCTCTTTTCTCCTGCCTCCCTGACTGCCTTTTCGTAGCTCTCATCTTCACTGAATACGCCACACACGCCCCCTATCTCCTTCTCCGCATGCAGCGCTTCTTCCAGCCGCCTGAGGCATTGGGGTGTCAGCATATATTTATCCTCCATGATTAGCAAATCCGTTTCTATATGCAGTTCCCGCTTTGTCATATTAATCGCTTTCCCCCAGCTGGCACATTCCTCCTCTATCAACACATATGTCAGATCTGTCTGTTCTGATGCCCACTCCTTAAGCTTCTCTCCAGATCCTTTGTCCACTATAACAAACGATATATCCATATCGCCGAGCAGTCGAAAACTTTGCACCGCCATTTCCACCATTTGACGTTCATGGCAAGCAAGCATCATAACAGTTATCATATTTGCCTCCTTAAGTAATTGATCCGTCTTTATTGCAACTCCTTGATCATTCTCGCTTTTCCATATATTCTTTCATAAAAATTTTTCTATACTTATTATAATCCCAAAGCGATAAGATCGTCTTATCATCATGATTAAACCATATATGGTTCTGTACTGGCACTATAATATGATATCCTCTTCTTCTCATTTCAAAACTCTGTGACAAATCATAGAAATCCCATCCGTCAAACAAATCTTCCCTCCAGGGAACATCATATTGCGTAGCCATCAGCAGACCGTCTATCCCCTCCACTACCCAGAAACCATCCTCTCTTTTATAACGATAATTGTCCCAGGATACTCTTTCTGGTCCTCTTACTACACGGCTCCCATTCCACATCATACAATGTTCTGGTATCTTCCTGCTGCCGACCATCCCGATCATTCCTATGCTGTTGTCAAGCTGAAATAACGAAACGATATCTGAAATGAAATGCCGGTTAATAAGAAATACATCTTGATGCATATATACTTTATATTTCGCATTACTGCTGCGCATTCCCTCATTATATCCCGATGTCATAGAAACTGCATCCCGAATTTCCAGCAGTTCCACTTCCATTCCTTCCGGCACTTCCAGCCAATGGATATATTTCACGCACTCATTAAAAAATAAATCATCATTCACACATATAATAAAGCAAATTTTATTTTCGTCAGGTGCCATTTTTATACCTCCCCAAAGGCAATTCGTTCAAAAGATTTTCCCTATCGTGTATCTCTATACTGCTGTCTTCTGCCATAACTTTAATGAAAACAGGAAACAGTTCCTTCCCCGTAATATAATCCACGATTTCATCCGTAACCTCTGCCCCATATGCCATCCGCCTTAACATGAATACCATTCGAAAATACATTTCTGTCAATTCCTTCATATTGCGAAGTGCTAAAACAAAAATCTCCCCGTTTTTCATACTCTTTGTCTCTTCACTGAATATCTTCAGCATATTTTCCAACACAGGAAATTCCCAAAAAGACTCTATGATCAGTTTCTTATTTTTCAGAAGACGGTACCATGTCATCATTTCTATCCATGCTTCCGTACTGCCTTTTCCCAGCAATATATCCAGCTGGCACATTACCTTCTCCTTTAAACGAAAGCTGATCTCCTTTTCCCTGTCTACCCCGGTCAGAAATATTTCCACCTCTTCGGCAGCATCTTTTCCCTTTTTTTGCGGTATCTCCGCTTCCATCCGTTCAAATTCGCTTATGGTATATAGGATATCAAGCTCCTCTGCCGTAAAAATATTTTTTAATGTGTCTTTGTCTTCTGGATTATCCATATAATATTTTATTCGGTCAATCAGACTGGATTTTTCACCCACCATATCTATTCACTCCCTTATGCATGTACAATATTAAAAACCGCATGATCCCCATATTTTTTTTCATTGCATTTTATAGCATCTTTTTTAAACCCTTCCAGCCATTCCTTGTCTTCCGAATAAACGATGCTGATCTGCTCCTTTGCTTTTGCATATGAATATCCGTCCATATAAAAATAGCTGACTGCAAACTGAAATTCATTGGAATTATACCTGACTTCATCTATTCTCAAATCACATTTCCCGCACAAATACCGCATGCTTTCCACGGAATGCAAAAATATATGGCGCGGAGCGTCCAGCTGGTACCAGTTTATACCGAAAGTATCCCATGCGGCGTTTGGAAATACTGGTATTTGTATTTCACACATTCCACCAGCATTTAAGAGCCGCTTCACATTTTGCAAGGTCTCCAGCGGCCGGGCAATATGTTCAAAAGAATCGCTGAATCTTATGAAATCGAACTTTCCTTCCATTTCATCTATTTCACACTTTTTAATAAAAATCCTGTCCCCATAACTCACATCTTCTTCAATGAAAGGATCGCACCCGAATAAGTTTCCATAGCCCTTTTCCGCCCATTCCAATAACCATTTCCCTGTTCCGCATCCAACATCCAAAACTTTATTCTCTACATTGGCGCTTCCTTCAAAAGAATGCGTTTCCCTTTCCCGGAAGCTGTAATAACCACCGGCATAGTATTTTCCTAAATCCGTAGGTATTTCAGCTATCTGCATGCATTTGCAGCGGTTACAGACAAAATAATCAAATCCCTCCCGTGTTCCATACATCATTTCCCTTGCTGTATAAGTCTTATTTTCCCCCCTTGTTCCACATATGCGGCATATGTGCCATTCCATGCGGTAACGGTGTGCTTCTGCGATCTTCTCTTCCATGTTATTCCTATCCACAGCTTCGCCCTTTCCACCAGATCTGTTATTGATTCATATATTCGCTGATAAATCTATTCCTGTATTTATTATAATTCCATAATGACATTGCCGCCTTGTCGTCATGAATAAACCATATATGCCTTTGTACCGGCACGACAGCCTGAAAACCTCTTCTTTTCATTTCGAAGCAGCAGGACAGATCATAAAAGTCCCACCCGTCAAACAAATCCTCCCGCCAAGGAATATCATACTGCGTCGCCAGAAGCAGTCCGTCCAGTCCTTCCACTTCCCACCAGCCGTCCTCATCCTTATCATATCGATATCCTTCCCAAGGAATCATCTTGCTCCAGTTCCCGACCCTGCTTTCCGACCACATCACTCCATTTTCCGGCACTTTCACCGATCCTATCAGCCCGATCACTCCGATTTTTTCACTGCTTTGAAATATAGAAATCATGTCATGGATAAAATATTTATTGATAATAAATACATCCTGATGCATGTATACTTTATATTTTGCATTGCTGCTGCGCATTCCCTCATTATATCCTGCCGCCATGGATGCCGCTCCCCGGATTTCCATCAGTTCTATTTCCATCCCTTCCGGTACTTCCAGCCATCGGATATATCTTACGCATTCATCATAGAACAGGCTATTATTTGCACATATGATAAAACAAATCTTATTTCCATCCGCCATTATTTCCAACACCATTCCTCTATTATGCTTATCACTTTCTCTTCATTGAATATTTGTGCTGTCTGTATTATAGCACGAATAAAAGTATCAGAAAATTGCTTCTTTTCGATATATTCTATGATCTCATCTACTGGTTCTACCCCATACTCTATTCGTCTGCATAAAAAAATTACTTTAAAATAAGCATCTGTCAGTTCCTGCATATTATGCAGAGACAAAATGGATATCCGACTTGCTCCTCCCTTCTCCAAAAAAACATTCAATTCTTTCATAAATATATCAATCATCGTTCTCAAAGCGGGGAATTCCCAGAAGTCTTCCACAATAAGTTTCTCTTCCTCAAGCAGGGAATACCATATCATAATCTCTATCCATGCTTCTGCCGTTCCTTTTTCCAGCAGAATATCCATCTGTCGCATAAAGCGCTCTTTCAGCAGAACGCTTATTTCCGCTTCTTCTTCTACCCTGATAAACGTTTCGGATATACTCCCTGTCAGTTTGGCTTTTTCCAACCGTTCCGTCACCGCCCGGTCAAAGATTTCAAATTGATAAACCGCATCTAAAATATCGTATTCTTCTGAAGAAAACAAGACCCGCATGCTGTCTTTATCTCCCGGATCCTTTTTCCAATATTGTATTTTATCATTCAAATTCCATTGATCTATATCGGACAAAATTTTATTCTCCTCCGCCAATAATTTCTAATATCGTGTCTACACGGTTTTTATACGTATGGCTTCCCTTTACCTTTTCATAACCGTTCCTGGCAATTTCTCTCCTTTCCTTATCATGGGATAAATAATATTCCACCTTTTTGCCCAGGTCTTCATAGTCTGTATAATAAACATAGTCTGTTCCGCTATGGAAATAATCTTCATATTCCCTTTGATAATTACTCAGCAAAAATCCCCCGCTCCCCATAATCTCAAAAGAACGCAGAGGAATCCCGGTCAGTATGCTTTTCAAGGAAATATTCAAGTTAATCTGCGAACATTTGTATATTTTTGAAGCTTCTTCCATCACTTCGGCCGTTCCCCGGTTTTTTACCCTGGGCAGTTCCGGCGTCGCATCATAAGTATACAGATCTACCTGATATTTCTCTGACAATAACTCTAAAATCTCTTTTCTCTCCAACGCTGTAACCTGCCTTGCCAGAAAATAATGCGCATAAACCCATTCCAGCCGTTCAAACCCGTCCTGGTTCACCCTCAAAGGACAATGCTCCATCATATCCTCCATGATCTCCGATTTCAGCATCCCCTCCAACAGGAAGTCCCCGTAAATCTGTTTTTGCATCTCTATGCATCCATCCAGATATCCTTTCGTATATTCGCAAATATTTCCAAGCCTTTCATAAAATCTGTTCTTCTTTTCATGATAAGTAGAACCGATGAAAGAGATTTGCGTACGGTAAAACTCTTTTTCTCTCTCCAGCAACGGATAAGCGTCATACCTTTCCACCGGTGCCGCCATCGGCAGATGATACACCGTATCTATCCCTCTATTCCACAAGTCCTCACAGGTTCCTCTGTCAAAGATAAATACATAATTATATGGAAACTTTACTGTATTTGAGTATAGTTGGATAAACGGGCTGTCAAAAGTCCACGACACATACTTTACCTGACAGGCATTACAAGCAATGGATATCACCGGAAAATAATTAAAAGAAAATACAACGTCATATTTATCCCCTGCGATTTTCCAAATCAGCTTTTCACATAATTCCTGATTCAGCCGTGTGTTATCCGATTCCCGTGGAAACGGATAACACACGACTTCCCATCCTCTCCTCCTAAACTCTTCCATTATGTCTTTCTGCCCCAAACTTTTCCATTCCATGAACAGAATTTTCATATACATTCCCCTTATAACTCTTCGTTGGTATCCAAATCGATATCGTTCACTCTGAAATAAGGATTCTCATAAATAAATAAATTACAGATGGAAAATGGGAACTTATATTTCCAGGACATATAGTTAAATACATTTCCTATAAATAACCGTCCTTTTTCCACTTCCTTCCACCATTCCTCCATAATCCGGCATAATTCTTCATCTTTATGATTCCGTACAATAACTCTCCCATCTATCAGCCCATTATGCTCAGGATAACCTTCTTTTCGGTATTGAAGCATCATTTTTCGGATCATAATATTTAAATCATCTGTGGACATCTGGGTAATGGACATGTCCTCATAAATACAGTCTTCCATCGGGCTCGGAAAACTCAAGAAGCTTTTTCCATCTCCATAAACCTTACAAAATCTGGAAACATCGCCCACAATCGTGAGATTAGGCGCAACCCATATGCTGTAATCATAATCCTTCAACAGTTTATGCGCCATTATTTTGCACCAGTTTTCCAATATCAATACTTTTTCTTCCTCTGTTTCTCCTATTTTTTCCGGCTTTTCCATCTTACAATATTTCCATACGCCGTTTTGTTTCCCCCATTTATCCTCGTCTTCCGTAAAGCACAAATAATCCATTTGCCTGTTAATCTCTTTTGGCTGGCTCAATGCTTTTTCTCCCAGCAGACAGGTATATACTGCTCCGCGTCCTTCTCCCAGCACCCGTTCCTTCCGGTCTGTAAACGCCTTCTGCCGTTCCTTATGCAGCCGGTACTGTATTTGGGAATTTACCGTTCCCAAATCGATAATCATCTGCCTGTAAGGTCTTTCCCGGAACATTTTCTCTTCTTCATTTAATGCCGTATAAAATGCCTGATACGTACACTCGAAAAGCCGCAGAAGGTGTTCACATTCCTCCATATCCTTTCTTTCCACCGCTTTTACCAGACACTCTTTATATACATCAGGCATATTGGCAAATCCATAGTTTTGTCTACTCCCTATACATTTCCAAAAAGATTCCCCCAATGTGCATTCGATTAAGTCCGTAATCTCCTCGGTCGGAAATGCATCTGCCTGGATTTTTCCATCTTTCAACGCCCTGCATATTTTTTCTACCAGGTTCACTACTTTGTCATCCACTCTAATAATCATACTTTACCTCATTTCTGCATAGCCCTATTCTTTCTCTTTCAAACCCATCGTTTCTATCATCGTATCAAAACGATTTTTATAAGTGTGGTATTTTTTCACCTTCTCATACCCATTTCTTGCCACTTCCTTGCGCTCGTCTTCATGGGTCAGATAATACTCTGTTTTTTCCAGCAGATCGGCATAACTGTCATAATAAGCAAAATCTACGCCCGGTTCAAAATAATCCAAATAATCTTCCTGAAAATTAGTCAGCAAGAATCCTCCGCTCCCCATGATTTCAAAAGCGCGCAGCGGAATCCCCGTACGAATAGAACGTAGGGTAATATTCAAATTAATTTTAGAACATCTGAATATATAACAGGCTTCCTTTAAATTTGCCGCAGTCCCCCTGTTAATCACATGGGGTAATGCCGGTGTCTTGCGATGGGTATATAAATGGCATGGATATCTTTCTGACAGCATGGCCAAAACCTCCTGCCGTTCCATAGCGGTGATATAACGCGGCAATACTACTTGTCCGATATATTTTTTATAAGGAAGCTTATCATCCGAATCCTCTTCTCCCCCATATATTTCTTCTAATTTTTCCATAATATCCGGAGTCAGCATATCCTCCATAATCAGACTCCCATACACCTTTTTCTGCGCCATCATTACCCCATCTACATACCCTCTCGTATAATCATCCAGCCAATTCAGTCCACGATATAGGGTAAATTTATTTTCCGTATAGATAGATCCTATAAATGAAATAGGTATCGCATATGCTTCTTCTATCTCCTCATCCATTTCATAAGTATCATAACGGTCTACGCTTGCTGCTAAAGGCAGATAATATATCGTATCAATTCCTTTTCTTTTCAACTCCAGATAATCCGCTTTATCAAAAATAAATATATAATTATAAGGAGATACCACCGTGCAATGCCACAACGCCCTTAATGGACTATCATATATCCATGCAGCATATGGAATCCTACATACATTACAAGCAATTGATACCACAGGAAGAAAGTTCCATGAAAAAACAAAGTCATATTCTTTTTCTGACATTTTTTTGATCAGCTCCTGCTCAATTCTCTGATTGGAATCTGTATTTTCCTTGCGGCTTACCCTATGGTGGTCTACTTCGTAACCGCGCCTGACCATCTCCTGTTGCACATCTTCCGTTGCAAACGCCTCCCATATGATATATAATACCTTCATTTCTATGACTCCTTTATTTGTCTTAAAATTACATCTATTCTCTCGCGGTAAGTATGTCCGGACTTTACTCTTCGATAACCATTCTCAGCAATTTCCTGCCGTTCCGACTCATGAACCAAATAATATTCTGCCAGCTCCACTAACTCTTCCTGACTGGTATAAAATACAAAATCAACACCAGGCTCAAAATGCTCTAAAAAATCTTCCTGATAATTCGTCAACAAAAACCCTCCGCATCCCATAATATCCATAGCACGCAACGGAATGCCTGTATGAATGCTTCGCAAGGTCATATTTAAATTTATTTTTGAATGGCTAAATACCAAGGGCATTTCCTTCATATAGTCTACAGAACCACAATTTATTACATGTTCTAAATCAGGAGTCTGATCCGACGTATACAATTTCACCTGAAATTTTTTCCCTAAAAGTTCCAGCTGCTCTTTCCTTTGGTCTCCTGTTAATTTTCTTGCAAGGAAATAATTCGCGTAAATCCACGCATCCGTTTCCCATTCATCCTTTCCCTTTCGGAGCGGACATACATGCTGTAATTTCTGGACAATATTATCCGTCAATAATTCCTCTAAAAGAAAACTCCCATATATTTCCCCCTGCATTTTCATAATTGCCTTCAAATAACCGGATGTATACTCATCCACTCCTTCTATATAGCGATAAAAATCCTGCCTGACTTCATGGTATGTGGATCCTACAAAAGCAATATCTGCCTGATAATGTTCTTGATCCACTTCTGATACCCTCAATTTATCATAATAATTCACTGGAGCCGCCATAGGCAAGTAATATGCATGCTTTACTCCATATTTTTGGAAATCACAAGACAAGGATTTATCAAAAAAGAAAATATAATTGGTATCTAACATCGTATATTGAGAATAGAGAAGCAAAAATGGAGTATCATAGATCCATGCAACATATTTCAAGCTACAATCATTGCATGTTTTAGCCGCTATTGGAAAAAAATTCAGCGAAAATACAAATTCATATTCTTTTTTCTTTAATGTCTGAGAAAGTCTATGACATAATTTCTCATTCTCTCTCATATTTTCATCAGGATATGGCCATAAAAAAATATCCACCTCACACCCTGCTCTTTTAAATTCTTCGACTATATACTCATGGGCAAAGCTATCCCACTCCAACATCAATATATTCATACTTATTATATCTCCATACCTTTTCTATACAAAAAGAGAGCTGGAGTTTCCAGCTCTCTTTGAACACTTTGTAAAGTGCTGTACTTCGCAAACATCTAATAATTTACTGAAGTAAGGATAATACACCCTGATTTGTCTGGTTAGCCTGTGCCAGCATAGCCTGACCTGCCTGAGCAAGGATCTGGTTGTTGGAGTAAGTAACCATAGACTTAGCCATATCTGTATCACGAATACGAGATTCAGCAGCCGTTGTATTCTCAACGATATTATCCAAGTTATTGATGGTATGCTCCAAACGGTTCTGCATAGCACCAAGTGCGGATCTCTGAGAAGCAACTTTTTCAAGTGCAGCGCTAACGATATCAATAAAGCTTGCAACCTGTTTGTAGCTCTTAGCAGCACTCCAGCTCTGATTCTTCAAGCTGTGGTTCAAGAAAGATGCTTTCATGTTGGAGATCTGAACGCTCAGAGTCTCATTGGATTCATTACCAACCTGGAACAGGAAGCTCTTCGGATTACTCAAGCTGCCGTCCTTATTAGAACCCTGAAGTACCTTCTGGTCATTGAATTTCGTTGTTGTTGCAACACGGTCAATTTCAGATACCAGCTGGTTAATTTCGTCTGCAATGTACTGCTTCTGTGTGGTGGTATATGTGCCGTTTGCAGCCTTAACTGTCAGCTCATTCATTCTCTGAAGCATGTCATGAACTTCATTCAAAGCGCCTTCTGCGGACTGTACTAAGGATACACCATCCTGAGCATTCGTAGAAGCCTGATCCAAACCTCTGATCTGACGTCTCATTTTTTCGGAAACGGAAAGGCCTGCTGCATCATCTGCTGCACGGTTAATTCTGTAACCGGAAGAAAGTCTCTCTGTCTGCTTTGCCTGTGCATCCGTTGTGATACCTAACATTCTGTTAGAGTTCATAGCTGTAAGATTGTGTTGTACTACCATATTATATTCCTCCTTGAATATTAAACGGCTTCCCTGCCGTTCTTGTTTTTATGTCCGGCTCGGCCCTAGGCTTCCTCACCGGCCATTTGTTTGCTAAGTAATTTGCTTTACTTGTATATTATATCGGAACGATTTCCGAATACTTTATACCAAATCCAAAAAAAATTTTATTTTTTTTTGTCCATAAACTGAGGAGAAACCATCTGCGACTTATTCATATTGCGGTAATAGTCTAATGCGGCTTTGGAGCTTTTTCTTCCCTTTTTCAAATCTTCTCTGGCTTTTACAAAATACTTCTCCGCCAATTTCTGATTCCTTGCTTCCTGCGCACGGATAGCCACGCTCTTTTCTGTCACTTCTGCAATCTTTTTCTGCAAGGCGGCGATCTGCGGCTTATACTTTTCTTTTCCTTCCGCAAGCTGTTCCTTGATATGTCCGTAAAGGGTTTCAAATCCTTCGTCCAGCTTCGTCAGCTCGTCAATCAGCATTCCTTTTTCTTCGATACTGCTGTCAAATGCTTCTTCCGAAACGGCTTCTTCACTCAAAATCTGTTCCTGTCTGCCGCAAAGCATTTCTATCCTGTCCAGCACACCCAATTTCTTGTCAAGGCTTTCCTCTAAGACCTGAAGATAATTCTCCATTACTCCTTACCTTTCTCTCTGTTCAAACGCATAACTTCTTTCCACGTATCCCTGACAGAGCGGAGATGTTCACAGACTTCTTCTAAAGCATCTTTATCTTTTTTCATATTAGCAGCTACCAAACGTCGATTGAGATATACATAAATATTTTCAAAGTCCTGAGCTACCGGATATTTCATATCCAGAGTATCCCTCAAATATTCCACAATCTTTTCCGTCTTCACAATATTCTTATGGGCTTTCTCCACATCTTTTTGTTCTATGCCTATAATCGCAATATTGCAGAACTTGATCGCGCCTTCATAAAGCATCAGCGTGAGTTCTGCTGGCGAAGCCGTCATAATTTTGTTATTGCTGTATTGTTCATACCTGTTTGGTAGAGCCATAATTTTACATTCCTCCTAATAAGCTTGATACCGCGCTTTGGTTCGACTGTAATTTTGCTAAAGCCGTCTCCATTGCTGAGAACTTATTATACCATTTATCCTGCAAAGCCGTCAATTTATCTTCCTGCTTTTTAATTTTCGTCGTATAATTTTTATATTCGGTCTCCATACGCTTATCATCGTAGAAAGACCCAAAACTCCTGACGCCGTCTATGCTGCGGGATTGCTTATCCAGTTCCGTATACAAATTCTGTGCCAACTGTGAGAAGAAAGAGATTACTGTATCAGGATCTGCTGCAATAGCGGCTTTCAGGTCATTTGCCTTTGAACTTACCGCCACGTCATCTTCATCACCGTTAATATGGTATGCGTTCTTTTCATTTTCTGCAGAACTGAAATATCCCAGTGTTTCAATCCCGAAACTGGACAGATACATCTGCTTCCCATTCACCGTCGCACCTTGCAACATAATATTCTTCATTGCGGAGGAAAGGGAAGAAAGCGTAGAATCTCTCCGCAAAATGGAGTCTTTGATCTTTGTCTCCCACTTTTCGATCTCTGTATCGGTCAGTTCATCTTTTTCATCATCGGTAAGCGGCTCATATCCTTTCGTAGATTCGGCATTGTACAGCTTATCCATTTCATTGATAATCGCATTGTACTCTTTCAGGAAGTTTTTGATGATATTATAAACGCCTTCCGTATCCCTTCTGGTTGTCAAAGTCGCCACTTCATCGCTTTTTTGCAGTGCAGTGATCGTCAGTCCGTTTATTTCAAAGGTATTGCTTTCCCCTTCGTACTCCACGCCGTTCAGCGTGATTTTCGCATCTTTCCCTTCCTGCCTTTGTATTCCTGTACTTCCTGCCGGAGAACCAGCAGCCACAACAGCTTCTGCCTCGGCAATTTTCTTGTTCCATGCCGTCTCGACTTCTGCTGTCAGCTTAGCGCTTGCCTTGGTGGGATCCGCTGGATCCAGATAAGATTCCGTGTCACTGAGGGACTGCTTTGTGGCGTCCAGATCTTTTACCTTATTTTCATAGCTCTCAACAGCACTCAGCTTGCCTTGTAATTTTGCCAGCTCCTCCTTATCCGATTCGCTTGCACTGTCACCAGCATTCTCAATCGCTTGTTTCAGATTATCGATGGATTGTTTCAAAGCATCCTTGTCTACATCCTCCACATTTTCACCATATTCTTTGGTGAATGCCTCTTTGCTCGCGTCCCGCGCTTCTGTCTGTTCCGTCTGCCTCTTCAGTAAGCTTTCCCTTTTGCTTATATAAGATTCCAGCCTCTTCGCGACATCCCCATCAATCGCTGCCTTTTTTGCTGCTGCGTTCTCCGGTTTACCCAAGTCCGCATATTTCTGGTATGCCTCTTTTTCCTTTGTTCCGTAATAGAGTATACCCAGTTTATCCAGCGCATTCGTTCCTTCTGCATTAGACGCAGTAAGAGTAAAATCATTAGCTTTTCCACTTTTGGTCGATCCGATATGAAGCCTCTTATATTTCTCATCAAAATTAGCCTCTACACCGGCATCCTTTAACGATGCTATGAAACCGCCAAGCGTAGTATCTTCTGAAATCCTGATATCCGTTTTCTTTCCGCCCGTCTCAACCGTAATTGTACTCCCGGCTGCAATTCCCAAATCCTTCAGAAGAGTCTGTTTGGTTACATCAATACTATTTCCATCCGCGTCTTTCTCTATTTTCGCTCCTGTCATATAGCCAGAGGTAGCCAGTTCGTTCACCTGCAATGTCTGGGTAGCGTTCATCGCTTCATCGCTGCTGATAATCTTTGCAATTGACGGGTTGGAAATATCCGTCACTTTTTTGCTGAAATCCGTAGCCAGCCTCATATTGCCAAGCGTGTTCTGGAAAAGCTTATAGATCTTCGCATTCAATTCTTTCCAGGCATCCTGTTTCCACTGGTGCGCTGTCTGTTTCTTTTTTATGCTGTCCACTTTCGTCTTTTCTGCCTTTACAAGCTCCGAAATAATGGACTCCGTATCCAGCCCCGAATTCATACCCGTAATTCTAATCGGCATATGTCTCTCCTCCTATTCCCGTTTTTCTGTTACATTCTCTCATCAATCATAATTCCAGCCAGTTCCCATACCTTTGCGATCATATCCAAAGTTTCTTCCGGCGGAAATTCCTTAATCACTTCCTTGGTATCCTTATCCACAATCTTAATTGTCACCCTGTTAGTTTCATCGTGGATACCAAAAACAGCCTCCGAATGGGGCATATTCTTATTCAGTTGTTCAACAGCCTTTTTGATCTTTTCATTCGAATTCTGCTGTTGTTCTGAATTCTGGTTGCCTGCACCCTGCCCGTCCTTGCCGTCTGCTTTTGCTACGGATACTGTAACTGGGTCTACATTTGCCATCTGTGCAGGTGTGGAAACTTCCGTGTTTTCCGCTGCTTCACTTGTTCTGACCGGTCTCTGAACCGTCTGTGACTGAATTGTCATTACGCTTCCTAATGGTTCTATAGCCATCGTTGATCACCTCCGTGTGATATTTAATATGTTATTATCTGATAAGCAACATAATCATACTTATCATTTACGTCTATCTATTATATCGGATAAATTTTCTAATAATTTACCCCTTCCCTGGCAATTTCGCCGTATTACTTCCATCTTTACACTTCTTTTCCTTCCTGCTATAATAAAATCAACAACTGAAAATCTTTTCAGAAAGCGAGGTGCATCATATGCCAACGAATGAAAAAGAAATTAATTGCTATTTATTTGATCAATTAAGCATTTTAGAAAGAATCGAAGCGGTTACTGACGATGAAAAAGCATTGAAACAAATAGCTATCGAACGTCGGCAGATTGAACGAAAACTTTACCAACAGCCGCCTCTGATTAAAGAATAACTTCTTAAAGAATAATTTCTTAAAGAATAGCTTCTAAAAACATAACCGACAATTATTTTTGCCGGTTATGTTTTTTCATTATGTTATTCCAACATCTTCTTCAAAGCTTCCATTCCGTCCATATGCACCGATTCTTCATTCGCATTCTGTATCTGCATATAAACCTCTTTCCGATATATAGGAACCTCTTTCGGAGCCGAGATGCCTATCTTCACCTGTTCGCCCTTGATCTCCAGAATTGTAATTTCTACATTATTATTAATAATAAGGGCTTCGTTCTTTTTTCTAGATAAAGCTAACATCTATTCACCCGCTTTCCTTGCCTGCAGAATATCATAAATAGGGAATTTCACTTTATACGTATCCCCCTCTACGATTACCTGGCATGCTTTTCTGTTTGCGCCATTGATTATGATAGGCCCCTTCAAGTTTACCGTCATTTTTTCCAATTCCTGCGGAACAGAAACCGTAACGAGTACCAGAAGTTCATCCGGTTCCCATTCTCCAAGGACTTTCAGCAGCTCATCTTCTACTTCCGGGTTATAATCCTCCTTCACAAGAAGAGGATCCATCACAGGCATGGCAAACCCCGGTTCCTGCAGTGACTGCAGCCAGTGAATCGTTTCGATTCCATCCTCTTCATCCTGAAGCAATGTAAACTGGGTCAGATCAGGAAACCCGATGATCCCGCCCGGAAAAGTAATTATTTTTTCTTCTTCAATCGTAACCTCTCCGAATACTTTTGTTTGTAAAGTCATATCTTCTCCTCATTCTTTCACTGCTTTATCATTGACTGCCTTTCGCTTTAGATATAATTCATCAGCGAATTCTGCAAAATCTTTCCTGTCGCCATCAATGCCGACTGATAGGAATAATCCATGCTGGTCAGCTGTACCGTTACCTCCGTCACATCGATGTCTTCATTAGACGACTGCAAAGTTTCGAATGTGCTCTTCTGCGTCATCAGGCGGTTGCTGATCAGGTCAAGGCGGCTTGCCCTTGTACCATTGTCCGTGATCGCCAGGCTGGTGAAGTCCGAGATTTTCTGTGTCTTGGTAATCAGCCCCTCCATCATTTTCTGCATATTCTCGCGAATATGGGTATGTGCCTTTTCAGCCGCATCATATGTGGCTTTCAGGTCAGCATAACCAGCACTATTGGGATCTTTGCCGTCCATCATCCTCTCCAGATCTTTTTTAATGGCCTCGATTTCTTCTAATCTCGCCAGCGCATTCTCCATGTCATCAATATTCCGATCCATATCCATCGTGAATACTTCATCTGCCGTTGTATTGACACGGATTCGCTGGTTATAGCCCACATCGTATTCTATATACTGTGTTACTTTATCACAAGGAATATATTTTTTTGTAACAGGCGGATTTACCGTAGTATCCACATACTCTGCATGATTATATTCAATTTCACTGGCCGGATTGGTGATATCCTTGCATGCAAAATAGTGCTGCGGCTGCATGTCTCCCTTCTTCCAGCTGTCTTTTTCATATGTGATCCTGATTTCCGTGCTTGTATCTATGCCTGAGAAGGGCGGGACATTATTATCATACATATCAGCCCCAATCAACAATTCCCCCGTTTCTGGTATCAATACTGCCTTGGTCGGATTCGCAAGCACATAATCATAGGGATTCGGCACCGCAGTAGAAGAAACTACTTCCATATCACCTGCCGCAATTAAAGTCGTAGGATTTGCAGGCGTGCCATTCGCCGCCTCAGCCTGTTTATCCGCTTCCGTAATCAAAGTAATCGTTGGTTTGTTATTATTATCAGCCTTTATCGCATCATACGACAGCCGAATGCGATGAATATCGGAATTGGTGATATCAGCTTCTTCCTCTGCAACACCATCAGCAACAGGGTCATAACTTTCCTTCGATACCCCTTTCAAATCGCCGATATGCGTATAATTAATCGTATCCATCGCCGATATATCCAATTGCTCGGTAATCTGGAAATTCCTATAAGCCGGATCGTCCGGGTTTTCCGGCAGATTTTCAATAAAGGTAAGCGGCGTATCGGTGCGGTATCCGGTAAACATATATCTTCCCGCATAGTCCACATTGCCCGTGGAATAAAATTCTCCTTTCAGTTCCTTCAGCTGCGCGATAATAATTGCTATATTGCCCGCATCAAAATCTTTCACGGCACCCTGGGTACAGAGACCCACCATGCTCTTTAAGATTTCCGACGTGGTCTCCAGCGCGTCGCCAGTCACCTTCAGCCAACTCGCCCCGTCTTTTGCATTTCTTTCATAAAACTGTATCACCTGGGATACGTCGCTGCGCAGCCTCAATGCACGGATCGCGATTACCGGGTCATCCGACGGCCTTGTCAGTTTTTTCTTTGTAGCCATCTGCGTGCTCAGCTTATTGGTCAGTTCTTTACTATTGTTAATATTATACAGGGAATTATTCTGCATAATCTTGTTCGTCATTCTCATAGAACAATTCTCTCCTTTCACAGCAGGTACCAGCCATGCTTTTGCCCTTTCCTGTCATGCCTACGATTTATTAAACGCCCGTTTCCAGTATCAGCCTGTCATAAATCTCTGTCAGCGTCTGAATCATCTTTGAAGACAATGTGAAGGCATTATTGAATTTTACCATGTTCACCGCTTCTTCGTCCTCATCCACGCTGGAAATGGACATTCTCTGGTTTTCGATCGTCACGGCAATGCCGTAATAGGTGTCATAAAATTCAATAGCAGCTTTGGAATTCAGGGAAACATCAGATAATAAAGTCGTTAAAAACTCCTCAGCAGTAGCATTCCTGAAGCTGAATTTCGACTTATCCTGCAATGCTTCTACCAGTTCCTCCAGTTTGCCGTTCTCTTCCACCCCGTTATTGGACACGCTTTTCGTTCCAAGCAGATCGGGATCCGCCACCAGCTTATCGTTGATCTCGATATTGAAAGCCGTCAGTTCATAATATTTATCCGCATCCAGGAAGTCTTCCATCGCATACTGGGAATCCAGAATACTGTTTCCAGCCACAGGCTTTCTCGCCGTAAAGAACATCGCGCCCGGATTATTGTTTTTATCATAGCCGCTGGTAAATATTTCGTTTACTTTAGCCGCAAAGGCACGGACGAATTCGTTCATCTGGGACAGATAATAAGGAATGCCCTGATAATTGATATCCACGCCAACTTCCGCTTCCCTTCCAATCTTATCAGCAGACACTACACTATCGCACTTTTTGTCATCCATAATAAACTTGAAAGTGCCGTCATTCTCATTATATTCCCAGTCCTGGTAATAATATAACGTATTCCCGATCACGATGCTTCCGCCCGTATCGGAAAGGCTGCACTTATTCATGTTTGAGAGGAAATCCCTGGAAGCCTTTATGGTTACTTCCGTCCCAAACTGCCCTTTCCTGACGGTCTGCACAATTCCCTGAAACGCTTTATTGTTATTCCCGTCGCGCATCGCCACAAGCCCCTTCAGGGCGCCGCCCATGGACGCATTGTTCAGGTTAAAATCATTCCCGTTGTCCCAGTAAATATCATATAATCCGTCAGCATCGCTCTGGTTCACCTTCTCATTATCCGCCCTGGAACGACACTCCAGCTTATGGTAATCGCCGCCGTCTACAATCGGCTGATTACCGGCAATTTTTACGATGAACCTAGTTCCTCCTGTTTCCCGTTCCGGGTCATAAGGGTCAGTGACCGGGTATTCTTCTGTTTTGACATCTACAATCTCTGACAGTTCATCCAGCAGCAAGTCTCTTTTATCCCTCAGCTGGTTCGCCCTTGTTCCTGTCATTTCCACTACATTGATCTGCTTATTCATAGTAGCAATTTCTGATGTAATGGAATTGATGCGTTCTACCCTCAACTTGATTTCTTCATTCACATCTTTTTGCAGTGCCTGCAGATTCCCAGCCGTCGTATTAAAATATTCCGCCATTTTCTGCGTGGAAGCGATGAAAGCCGCCTTGTAGTCCCTGGTGCTGGGATTATTTTTCACATCCTGCAAAGTACGCATAAACGCGCTGAATATAGCCGCAAACCCTGTCTCTCCGTCATCATCCAGATAGTCCTCGATGGACATGCAATAATATTTCTTAATATCATATTCGCCAAGGGTTGAATTATTATTACGGAAACGCAAATCATAAAATTCATCCCGGACGCGTTCAATCGCCACGACATCCACGCCGGCCCCGGCACACCCATAGGTCGTAAAAAGCCTGAGGGCATTCGCCGCTTCCTGCGTCACCTGCTGTCTGCTGTACCCGTCCGTATGCGTATTGGCAATATTATTGGCAGTGGTGTTCAATGCCGCATTTGCCGCCCTGATACCTGATGACGCAATTGATAAACCAAAAAATTGTGATGGCATTTACTTCACCTTACCTTCCTAATGTACTGAGAATATGTTCTATCATTTCGTTTATTACATTGATGTATCGGCTGGACGCGTTAAACGCATTCTGGAACTTGATCATAAATTCCATTTCCTCGGAATCGGAAACGCCCACGATCATTTCCCTTGCGGAAAATGTCTCGTTCACCACTTCCGCCTGCAGATCGCCGATTTCTTTATTCGCCTCTCCCGTAATGGCAAGCTGGTCGATCAGATTGCCATAATAGCCGATCAGCGATACCTTTGTCTCCAAGTTCGGGTTCAGCGTATGGGTTTCCTCCGAAAATGCCGCTTTCAGCCTGGCCGTCGTCGCTTTGTCCTCCGATCCGTCTTTCAGCCGGAAAGAAAGCGTCCCTGGCTCTCTCTTCAAGTCCTCGTTTACGATCATATTTCCAATGGTATATCCTTTTTCCGGATCATCGGAAATCAGCTCGAACATCTGGAGCGCGATCGGATTGCCCAGCGCATCCTTCAGGACATTGCCGTTCTCATCCCTTACTTTCATATAGTCCGTATCCGGCTCGCTTTCCGCTGCCTGGCGGAGAACGTCGTTAATCGTCGTCACCACCTTATTCACCAGCTGGTCGAATTCCGCCTGGACATTCATAATCAGCGACTGGGAAATATCCCTGTTATATGCTTCTATATTTTCTTTCGCCACATCCTGATAAGTCGCTCTCTTATCTCCCCTCGCATACATCAGCGCCCGCAGGGAGCCGATATCCGTATTTAACGAGGAGCGGATTTCCTGCGTTGTATCGAACACCGTCACGGAATCCAAGATCGGGATCTTCTCTCCCCACGGCGTCGTATTATAATCGGCAAGCTGCGGCCAGTATGGCGTATAAAATCCTGTGTCCGGATCCGCATAAACAGCGATCTCGCTGATCGATTCGGTCCTTACAAAATCCACGCCTTCAAATTTGACAGTCACAGCGCCGTAAATATCCTCTTCATAGCTGATCTTCCCAAGCTTGCCCATCTCGTCCAGAATATAATTCCTTCTGTCTCGCAAGTCATTGGCATTCTCTACGTCCCCCGCTTCGGCTTTCATGATCTGCTGGTTGATCTGCACCAGTTCCCTGCCATAATCATTCAGCTGGTCTACGCTTTTCTTTATCTGCGTATTCAGATTATCCTGCATCTCGCAAAGGCCGGTATATACCAGCGAGGCCCTTCTTAAGAACTCATTGCAGCGGGAAACAAGAAGATTCTGGTTCGTCAGGTCGCAGGGATCCAAATCCAGATCCTGGATCGTTTTCCAAAGATTCTGTATCGACTCGGAAAATTCCACCCCTTGGAACTCTCCGAACAAATCTTCCATTTCATCGATAACCCTCACGTTCGCCTCATAAAACGCGCTGCGCCCCGATTCTTTTCGGTAGGTCTTATCCAGGAACATATCCCTGACCTGTCTTGTTTGGGAATAATATACGCCCAAGCCGTATTGCTGGTAAGCAACGGCAGAGGCGTTGACAGAAAGCGTCTGATAAGTCCTCGTATTAAGCAGAATCTGCTGTCTCGTATAACCCTTCGTATCCACATTCGTCATATTATGCGCTGTGGTATTCATCGCATTCTGGCTGGTCTGCAATCCAGATGCCCCTATATATAAACTTCCAAATAATGGCATGATATCACCTCTCCCCGGGATTATTGCTTTGCATCAAATCCATTTCTACTTACCCCGATTGCGCTTCCTGCGCTATAGGCGCCCTTATTATAGTTCGCCGTTTCCGGGGCTGCTTTCATCGCCTGAAACATATTTATGTCAAACTCAATCATTTCCAGCGCATTCAGTATCAAATCCCTGTTCTGTTCGTTGATCTGCCGCACCTGATATACTACTGTTTTGAGCCTGTCATGTACTTTCGCCAGCTTTTGCTGTTCCGCCGGCCTTGGTTCAAGCATCTGAATAATATTCGTCAGTATCAAATCTTCAACATCCCTGTTTACTACGTTGGCAATATCCTGAATCACTTCCCGCCTTTTATTGTCCAAATGGTTGATTCTGCTTGCAACGATTTGTTCTTCATCCGTGATTTTTGATAATTCTTCCAAATCGCCGGAAATAATAACCGGCTTCTTTTTTGTGGACAGCTCCAGCAAGTTGTCATATTCGTCACATATACCGCCTAATACGGTAATCAGGTTCTCCATTAAACTTGCCACAAAACTACCCCACTTCTTTCATTTTCTGTAATAATCTGTCAGCAAAGGCTCCTGCTTCCACTCTATAAGTACCTGCCTGAATACTGTTTTTGAGAGGAGCCGTTATCTCTTCCCTGATATCGCCGCTTGCTGCTACTGCCTGCTTTGCTACCTGATACTCCCTTCCAATGCTGGAAATCTCAAGCTGGTCGGTTGCGCCGGCGCTGGCCTTCCTTTGGCTTTTATCAGTTTTTGACGATTTATATATCTGCTGAACTTGTGTATATGCCTCAATACGCATTTTCCACTCCTCCTTTCGCGAGTCCGCTGATGTCTTATTATTATTATCGGACTTTTGAGCGATTACTTTAGAGTTAAAAATTTTTTTTGCAGACATAGGATGCCAAGTTCCGCGCGCCATTCGGCATCCCGGTCAAAAAAGAGGCCGCTGCATGGATCTTTCTCGCAGCCGCCTCTTCTTCTTTTCTTTCTGTTCCGCCCTGTTTTTATCTGTCTTCTGCCGTCTTGAAAGCAGCCAGAGCCTCTTCCAATTCCACCATTTTCTCTTTCAGTTCCGCGCTCGCCTGTTTCAGCGATTCCACCACATTCATCTGCTTCTGGGAAATATTATATACTTCCCCTGAGGCCGTGGCCGTTTCTTCCGATACGGCGGAAATGCTGCTCACAGCATCCAGTGTATCCTTCCTCTGGCTGTCGATACTTTCAATATCCCCCGCTATCTGCCGGATGGTATCCAGCATCTGGCCGGTGCTTTCTGCAATACTGCGGAAGTCTTCCGTCGTATGCCTTACTAAAAGCGCCTGTTCCCCTACAATTTCCCCTGCTCTTTCAGCCGTGGAAACCGTATCCTCTGTCTGTTTTATGATCTCGTCCACCACTTTATTTATTTCGCTGGCCGCTTCGCTGGAACCGTCGGCAAGTTTCCGAATGGCTTCTGCTACTACCGCAAAACCTTTTCCCGCCTCTCCGGCTCTTGCCGCCTCTATGGACGCATTCAGGGACAATAAATTGGTTTCCTCTGCAATATCGTTGATTGTTTCCACAAATTCCCCGATTACCATGGATTTTCTTGCCAGTTCTTCAATATCCTTTTTTACTTTATCCGTTACTTCTATCGTAGCCTCGGTTTTCCCGGACAATGCCTCCATCGTCTCGATGCTTTTCTCCACAATCTCTTTCGTGGACTCCGAGCCGCATGCCGCCTGTTCGATGCTGCCGCCGATTTCCTCTATCTTTCTGGAAAGGGAATCCATCTGGTTCAGGCAGTCCCCTGCATCCGAGGCCTGCAGCGACACCCCTTTGTCAATCTCCGCCAGAGTCATCTTAATTCCCTGGGAAGACTCTTCAATCCTCGCAGAAACCTCTTCCACGCCGCCAGCCGCATTTTTCACCAGCATAGCAATCCCTTCCACTTGCTGGATCAGCCCTTTCATATTGGTAATTACATTCATAATATATCGAGACAGCACGCTGAATTCGCTTCTGCCCTTCGTTTTCAAATGCACCGTCAAATCGCCGTCCGCCGCTTTTTTGAGCCGTTTGATAATCCCGCCCATGCTGGCGCTGATATTCAGCGAAATCAAAAGTCCGATAATAACCGCTACAATACACGCCACAATAACCAGCACGACTGTAATGCTTTTAATGGATTCCGCGCCTTTCGTCACGTGACGCACAGGCACCAGATATCCTAAAACAGCCCCTGTTTTTTCGCTTTTGGCATAAGTATAAAAATATTCCTGCCCATCCAGCGTTATGTATTCTGTCCCCATCAGCTCTTCTGACGCAAGGCAGTTTTGAAAAAATTCCTGTCCGTAAAACCTGAATTCCTCCGTGGCTTCCCCGTCCTTTATCACCAGCTCCCTGCCATCCGCAGTCACAAACCCAAGGGCCGATCCATCCGAAGTATCTATCGCGGACAGGCTCTTCCTGACCGCCTCCCTGCTGATATCCACCACAAAGACCGCCGCCCTGTTTGGAAACGCGCTCATATAGGATATCACATAGTCTTCAGGATTATAGCCCGTCATCTCATCCATGGCAGGATGGCTCCCCACCCAGGGAACCGCCTTTCCCAGCCAGTCCGCCATATTTTTTTCATATATGATCTTTTGCCCCTCTTCCGTCTCAGCCCACGCTTCGTAATAGCCGTCCTCGCTCTGTTCCGAAGACTCCAGCGTACTCATGACCTTGCTTCCGCTTTTCGGTATAATGTATATCGAGTTAATCAATTCATTGGATCTCTGCCTTACTTTAATATTCGATGCATTTTTCCTATATACAGAAGAAGCCTTGGAAAGGTCATTTTTGAACAGACCGTTTGCCAGGCTCTGGAGTTCCGTGTCCAGCCGCATCTGCATCGCTTCCGCACTGACCATGGACATACCGAAGTCCAGGTACTGCATCTGTGTCTCAATAGAAGTCCTGGCTGATTCCTCAAAATTAGCAACCATTCCCTCCTCCGCTTTTTGGGAAGAAATAACTCCTACTAATATAACAAACAATATTGGAACCAAAAAACCGACCAAGAGCTGTGCTTTCATATTCAGATTCAGCTGAAAATCTATTTTTTTCCCTGCTTTTGCTTTCATGGCACGTTCCTCCTATCCACGTCAATTATAGCACTAATATAATTTTTCCACCACAGCTTTTGACGTTTTCTTATTATTTTCCCTGGAAATTGCCAGATTTCTTCTGTAATATTCTTGGAATAGAATGTCAATAATATAAAGCTGACTCATTTTCACGCTCATGGATCCTCCCTCCAGCGGCCCCTCATTTGCGCCGCAGGTTAAAAGAACATCCGTATAATTGGTAAGGGGGGATTTTAAAAAACGGGTAATCCCCACAATTTTCGCTCCGGCCTGGCGGGCTATATCCGCCACGTATACATTATCCTTCGTGGAACCGGAATATGAGATGATAAAAATCAAATCATCCGAAGAAGCCATGGAAGCGGACATGGCCTGCATATGGGGATCCCCGATGCAGCTCACTTTGTTCATGATCCGCAGGAATTTATTGCGGGCCTCCTGTGCCGTCAGCAGACTGTCCCCAATGCCAAAAAAGTAAATCCGCTTTGCCTTTTCCATCATATCCACCGTTCGCTCCACCGCCTCTACGCTTAACAGCGTCCGCGTCTCTCTTAAGGCGTTAATATGCGTTTCCAATATACCATCCAACATACAAGAAAGGGAGTCCGTTCCTTCCGGGCGCTCCTCCCCCGGCCTTTCCGTTGTTTCACCCGCTGTAAGGCTTAAGGAAAGCTTCATTTTGAATTCCTGGTACCCCTTTACTCCCACCGTCCGGCAAAAACGATGCACACTGGCATCCGCTACATCGCAGGCATCTGCCAGATCGGTAATAGACATAAAAAGGACCGCGTTGGCATTCTCTGCCACATAATCGGCAATTTTTTTTTCGGTTTTGGTAAATTGGTTATATAGTAATTGAATATCTAGTAATAAACTGGATGATGACACCATATTCCTCCCTTTTGCCTAAGCCGTTTCCGTATACAACACACCGGCATGCATTGCAGAAAGAGACATGGGCAAGCCATGTCTCTACTTATGTCAGGTTAACAATATTTCTTCACTGCGTCCGCAATCATCTTTGCACATTCCTGCGCGATCCCCTTATCCGCTTCCGTTAATTCTGCCAGAGGCGCTCTGACGCTTCCTACATCAGGCCCTCCCTGGATACGGATAATTTCCTTGATTGCAGCATACATATTTCCATGCGTAGAACACATCTTATATATAATCCTGCATATATCGTTCTGGACTGTTCTTGCATCCTCCACTTTTCCTTCATAAAAAAGCTCTCTCGCCTTAATAAACAATTCCGGCATAGCCGCGTATGTGCCGCCGATTCCTCCTACAGCCCCTGCCGCAAGCCCTGAAACAAACTGTTCATCCGGCCCGTTAAATACGATGACATCCTCGTCATGGAACATCTGAATGTCCTGCACGGGCATGGAAGAATTTTTTACTCCGATCACCCTTGGATTCTTTTTCATCTCTTTCAGCAAGGACACCGTCAAAGCCACCCCGGCCAGCTGCGGAATATTATAAATAATAAAATCCGTATCCGGCGCTGCCGAAGATATATCATTCCAATATTTTGCAATCGCATGTTCCGGCAGATGGAAATAAATCGGCGGGATAGATGCAATCGCATCTACTCCAAGGCTCTGTGCATGTGCCGCCAGCTCCATGCTGTCCGCCGTATTATTGCAGGCAACGTGGGCAATTACTGTGACTTTTCCTCTCGCTTCTTCCATGACATTTTCCAGAGTCAGTTTCCGTTCCTCCACGCTCTGGTAAATACATTCCCCCGAAGAACCTCCCACATAAAGCCCGGTGACACCTTTTTCTATCAAGTA
Organism: uncultured Lachnospiraceae bacterium; assembly: GCA_910585965.1. Taxonomy (GTDB): domain Bacteria; phylum Bacillota; class Clostridia; order Lachnospirales; family Lachnospiraceae; genus Kineothrix. The sequence continues at coordinate 133,881 of CAJUHH010000004.1, read as the reverse complement.
TTTCGCAAGAGCCCGCACCCGTTCGGGAGAGACTTTCCCATCCTCATCATAGCAGGCGTAAAACGCCGGGATAACCCCCTGATATTTTTTGATATCCATAAAACAAATCCTCCTCTTTTCGCCCTTCACGCATTAACCCTTAACAGCACCCATGGTAATACCCTGTGTAAAGTATTTCTGGAACAACAGGAATATCGTAATAATCGGAATAGCGCCAAGCGCAGCGCCCGCCATAATCAATCCGAAGTCATTGGACATTTCCGCCTGCAGCTTGGCAATACCAAGCGCAATCGTCAGATTCTTGCTGGAATTCAGCATGATCAATTGCAGGAAATAATCATTCCATGTTGAAATAAAGGTAAAAATTGCCAGCGCGCCGATGCCCGGTTTTACGATCGGAAGCACTATAGTAAGGAACGTCTGTATTTCGCCAGCGCCATCAATCCTTACCGCTTCGAGCATTTCCGTAGGAATCGTCTCAGAAAACTGCTTCATAAGGAACACACCGAAAGGCCATCCGACAGTAGGCAGAATAACTGCCCAAACGCTGTCATGCATTCCCAAAAACGACATTTCTTTCAGCAAGGGGACAAGAACAACCTGCTTCGGCAACGCCATAGCGCACACCAAAAAGGTAAACAGCATCCCTCTTCCCACAAATCTCTTTTTTGCCAGCGCATAACCTGCCATAGCAGCAGTGATACAAGTCAGGGCCATTGACATAAGCGCAATAAAAACGCTGTTAAACAGCCATTGCATCGCCGGCTTGTCAAAAAGCCTTACATAGTTATCCGTCGTAGGATTCTTGGGAAACCATTCCGGTATCGCCGCATTGATCGCCGCCGCATCCTTAAAGGATCCCGTTACGATCCAGTATACGGGGAAAATAAATAAAACAGCCAAAATAATCATAATGATCATTACTATTACATCATAAGCAGTTTTATGTTTTACTCCAGTATTCATTATTTATTCACCCCCTAATCTACGCTTCCTGATTTGGTTACTTTAAACTGCAGCGCGGAGAAAATTGCAATGATCGCCGCAAGGAAGATTCCCATCGCATTTCCATACCCATAGCGGTTCAGTTTAAATGCTTCATAATAAATATAATACATGATCGTATCCGTAGAATGCTTCGGCCCGCCCGATGTCAGCAACTGGATCAACGCAAAACACTGGAATGAGTTGATCGTGGTAATAACCAGAACATATAATGTTGTCGGCATAATGGAAGGCCATTTGATCTTCCAGAAAGTCTGTACATCGGTTGCACCGTCTACTTCCGCCGCCTCTACCAGAGAGGGATCCACATTGCCCAAAGCGGCAATGTAAAGCACGATCGGCTGTCCGATGGACGTAGTAAACAGGATAAGGATAATACACCAGATAGCCGTTTTTTCGTCGCCCAGCCAGCTGACATTCTGGTCAATCGCGCCTACGCCGGACAAGATTGTATTAAAAAGCCCCGTATATTTATTAAACATCCATTTCCAGACTACCGCGACCGCAACCGTACCGGTAACGACGGGCAGATAAAAGATACAACGGAAAAAGGATCTCGTCACTGCATGCATCCTATAAATTGATGAGCCTACCCATAATGAAAATATTGTCACCGCAGGAACTGCTACGACAACGATAAGCACTGTGTTCCAGAACGCCCGCTGGAAAATTTTATCCTGGAACATTTCCACATAATTTCCAATTCCTACAAAGCTGAAATCGCTCATTGTATAATTGAAAAAACTGGTAAAGAGGCACATAAACATAGGAATGATAACAAAACCTACAAAGAAAAACAAACTTGGAAGAAGAAACAAATAAGCAGATCTGGTCTCACGCATAACCAGCACTTTGCTTCGAGTCGTCATATTTTTTTTCCTCATATCAACATTCCTTCCTGAACTAATTTTGTGAAAAAAGGGTACCCATCCCTTTGGAGGGTACCCTATAAAATATCAGTTAACCAAGACCTGACTCTTTTTAGTTTGCCGCAGAAGCATCCGCTGTAGCCGTGTTACATGTCTCTACATAAGCATCTGCTGCTGCCTGAACATCTTCACCGTCAAAAATCTGCTGAAGCATGTTCCACCATGCGGTACGCTGCTCAGCCCAGCCCAGCGTTACGTTATAGTAATCGCCCAGCCACTGCTGGAAGCTTGCATACATTTCCATACGCTCTTCGTCTTCTGTTCCTGCATAGATGTTGCCATAAGAAGAACGTACCGGGAAGAAGCCCGTATTTGCTATACTGATCGGACCCTGTGTCGCATCGTCGCAAATAAATTCAATAAAGATTTTTGCTGCTGCAATCTTATCTGCATCGCCGTTGTCAAAAATACCAAAGCCCCAGATACCGCCGCAAAGCTCAGGTGTTCCTGTCTCGGAAGGGAATGCTACCGGATAAGGTGTAAATGCTGTTTCTGCCGCATATGTCAGCTGGTTTGCTGCATTCCAGCAGAAGCTCATTGCGATTGTCTCATTTGCAAACAACTGGATTTCATCGGATGCAACTGCACCGGAGTCATAGCTCAATAATCCTGCATCTGACCATTCAACCAGCTTCTGAAGGCCCTTAACGCCAGCTTCGCTGTTCATCGTCCACTCTGTATGTTCTGCATTTGTAAATTCTGCATTGTAAAGGTTCATTGCCAATGCACGTGTACCCTGGTCGCCGCCCTGGCCGCCGCAATATACAACGCCGGTCGTCTCAACGCCGTAATCTTTCAGAGCCTGCAAAGCTTTTTCAAAATTCTCGGTCGTCCATGTACGGTCATCATTTATGTACTGCATAGCATCTGCTGCTTCAAACAATTCCTGGTTGATTGCCATTGTATGAGTCGTCATGCAAAGAGGATACTCATAGTAAGCGCCGCTTGCGGATTTACAAGCTGCAACTACTGCTTCGCTGGTTGCGGAGATGTCTGCCAGAGCTTCTTCATCCCAAAGGTCTGCAAGGTCAACCATCTTGCCCTTTGCGCCCCAGTTGCTTACCAGACGTTCCGGACCTTCCATAATAACGTCAGGCGTTGTCCCTGCTTCGATTGCTGCCGTTACCTGGTCGTCACCGGACTGGTAATCCAGATATTCCACCGATACATGGATATCAGGATATACTGCGTTGAACGCCGTAATAAATCCATCCACTGTCGCCGAATCGCCGAACTTGCCGATCGGATATGTCCATAAAGTAATGTCTGCCGCTACGCTTCCTTCTTCAGCGGGAGCTGCCTCTTCAGCGGGAGCCGCTTCCTCTGCCGGCGCTGCTTCTTCAGCAGGAGCCGCTTCTTCAGCAGGAGCCGCTTCTTCAGCAGGTGCTGCAGGCTCTTCTGCAGGAGCCGGTGAACTGCCGCATGCTGCTAATGAAAATGTCATGACTCCAGCCAAAAGTAATGCTACTAACTTTTTCATTCTCTTTCCTCCTTCAAATTGTTGAAAATTATGAATTGCTTTTCATAGCTTAACCGCTATTTGTTAAAATTGTACAATATACGTTCTCTATTGTCAATATATTTCCAGAAAAAATTTTTTAAAATATTTTTTTTACGGGAATTTATTTTCATTTTAATGACATGAAAAGGCGCATATGGTATAATTAGCAAAAAATTATGAAAGGATCTGATTACGATGAAACAAACTCTGGAAGAAATTTTAGCCGCAACCCGTCATTCCATTATCGTTTCCTGCCAGGCGCTTCCCAGCGAGCCGTTATACTGCGAAGAAATGTCACTCATGCCTTTTATGGCGAAAGCCGCTCAGATGGCAGGCTGCAAATGCATCCGCACCAGCAGCGTAAGAGATGTGGTGGAAATCAAAAAAGCAACCGGCCTGCCTGTCATCGGACTGATCAAACGCACTTACGAGGGCTACGATGCGTATATTACGCCGACGATGAAGGAAATCGACGAGCTGGTCGCAGCAGAATCCGACATTGTCGCTTTGGACTGCACAAACCGCACCCGCGGCGATGGAACTACGATTAATGAATTCCTGGCGCAGATCCGGGAAAAATACCCGGATATCGTTCTGATGGCGGATGTTTCTACCTATGAAGAAGGAGTCAACGCATGGAAATGCGGCGTCAACCTGGTAGGAACCACCTTAAGCGGTTATACTCCGTATTCCCCCAAAGTTGACGGCCCCGATTTTGAACTTGTCTCACGGCTCGTCAAGGATGTGGAAATCCCCGTCATTGCAGAAGGCAAAGTACATTATCCCGACCAGGCGAAAAAAATGCTGGAACTCGGCGTCCATGCCGTAGTCGTGGGAGGCGCCATCACCAGACCCCTGGAAATCGCGCAGCGCTTTTATAAGGCTATCGAACAATGAAAAGCTGAAATGAAAAATACAGCAGCCAGCATTGGAGAGGAGAACTGTTATGATTTATGACAAGCTTGTAAATATCGGCCGGTATAAAGGAATGAACAGGAATCTGGATACCGCCATCGATTATATTCTGCAAAATGACCTTTCCGCCCTCCCCCTGGGCAGGACGGAACTGGACGGCGACCATGTATATATAAATGTAATGGAAGCAGCCGCCGGCCCTCTAGAAACGAAAAGCTATGAGATTCACAAGAAATATATGGATATACAAATTGATCTTTCCGGCACAGAAGCCATCCATACCGGGGATACGGGCGCTATGTCCGTTGACAGCTATGATGCCTCCTCAGACTTCGGGACGGTTCAATGCCCCGACCTGGCTTCCTGCACGATGGGTCCCGGCAATTTTATCCTGTGCATGGCAGAAGAACCCCACAAACCAGGAATTGCTGTATCGGATGATACCCGCTTAAAAAAATGTGTGTTTAAAGTACATATATAATTTATAAACCTTATCAATTTGGAAAGGAGACGGCTCTTAATATGAAAAATCTCGTATTTGACATCGGCGGCACTGCAATTAAATATGGTATTTGTGAAAATGATAAACTACTCCAGGTAAATGAAATTCCTACCCACGCCCTCAGGGGGGGGAGGCATGTTATGGATACATTGATCGGCCTCATCAGATCCATCATGGAGAAAACAGCATGCGATGCTATCGGCATCAGCACCGCAGGACAAGTAGACTCATCCAAAGGATCCATTATTTACGCCAACAGCAATCTTCCCGATTACACGGGAACCCAGATACGCCGGGAACTGGAGACTATTTTCCACCTTCCGGTCGCAGTAGAAAATGATGTCAATTCCGCCGCCATCGGCGAAGCCGTTTACGGTGCCGGGCAGGAATATCCCGACTTCCTCTGCCTTACTTATGGCACAGGAGTAGGCGGCGCCATCGTCCACGATAAGCAGATATACCATGGCTCCAGTTTTTCTGCGGGGGAATTCGGCGCTATTGTCACCCATGGGACGGCCAGAACCTTCGGTTCCGATTTTTTTGACGGCTGTTATGAACGTTATGCATCCACGACAGCCCTGGTAAACGCAACATCCGCCTTTGATCCTTCTCTCACGGATGGAAAGAAGATCTTTGAACGCATCGGCGATGAAGAAATCAAACCCATCGTAGATTGCTGGATCACAGAAATCCTTTTCGGCCTGACCACCCTGATCCATATTTTCAACCCTTCCTGCGTGATCCTCGGAGGAGGCATTATGGTGCAGCCTTATATTATAGAGCAAATCCAGTCCAAACTCGACCAGAACATTATGCCGAATTTTGCCCATGTGAAAATCAAACCCGCCGCTTTAGGAAATACCGCCGGGTTGTTAGGCGCAAATTATCTTGCCTCCCAATATAAAAAACAATTGGACCATAGCGAATCATAAAGATCTTTTTCCGGCCTTGGACAAACAAACTGTCCAAGGCCGGAAACTCATCAGCAATTACCTGTAAACACATTTTTCAAATACTTCTTTGCCGTCTCCGCAAGGCGGTATATCTGTCCCACATCCGTAGCCTCCCTGTCCGCCACACGGTACTGCGGGAAGAAACGGCTTATATGCAGCGGTATCCCCCTGCTCCCAGTCCTTCCGGCCATAGCGCCGATAGACGCGATCCAGTCCGCCTCTTCTTCCATTTCTTCTATGCTGTCGTTCTCCCCGGGTACGATCAGCGTCGTCACTTCCACATGGCAGTCTCTGGCTGCCCGGACAATAAATTCTTTTACCGTTTCCAGATCCCCGCCCAGCTTCCGATAGTAATCTTCCCGGAAACCTTTTAAATCAATGTTCATGGCATCCATAAAAGGAAGCACCTCCTCCAGCACCTCTATGGAAGCCGAACCATTTGTCACCAACACATTGTCCATGCCGGCTTCTTTTACCAGTTTCGCCGTATCCCGCACATATTCCCAGCCCACCATCGGCTCATTATAAGTAAAAGCAACTCCGATATTGCCCCTTGGCTTGTATTCCAATGCCTTGCCAGCCAAAGCTTCCGGCGAAATATAAACCGCTCCTGTCGTTTCTTCTGCCTCTTCCCTCCCCGCCATGGAAATCTCATGGTTCTGGCAGAACGGGCATTTCAAATTGCAGCCAAAGCTTCCAACCGACAGGACCAGGCTTCCCGGACGGAACATTTTCAACGGCTTTTTCTCGATCGGATCCAGCGCCAGAGATGTGGCCATGCCATAATTGTCGCATATAATCTGCCCTCCTTCATTTTTTCTCGCAAGACAGATTCCTCTCTGCCCCGGCGAAAGGCGGCAGCGGTGCATGCAAGTGCGGCATGTTATTTTCACGGATGAAGTTTCTGTAAACAACATATCCATAGCGCCCTCTCTTTCTGCCCGGATCAATTATGCCGGACTACTTCGAATCTCTCCAATTCCACTTCTTCCCCCGCTTTGATCCCCGCCTTGTCTTTTGCGATCGCTATCTGTTCCTCCACAGTATCCACGCCGTCCAGGTCCGGAAGCAGCAGCCCTCTTTTATATCCCTTCGTCACAACCACTCCATATCTTTTTACATCCAGCTCGTCCGGGGAGGCAATCTTCTCCATATCCCCCAGCACATCCACGCTGATCACAAGCTTCTCCAGTTCCTCCGGCTCTATGGGCAGAAAACGGGGATCTTTGGTGGAAGCGCTGACCGCATTTTCTATAATTTCTTCCGCAATGGAAGCCTGTACCGCGCATACCGTCCCGATGCAGCCCCTCAGCCGCCCTTCTTTCTTAATAGAAACAAAGGCTCCTGCCCTTTTGTTGTACATTTCCCCCGGCAGCCCTTCCGGCACTTTGATCTTCCCTCCATTTCTCACATATTCTTCTATCGTTTCCCGAGCCAGGCGCACATAGGCATCCTCGTTTTCCCTCCGCTCCTGCATCCGCTTCCTTTCCCTTTCCTCATATTGCTCCCCGAAGTTCCTTTCTGGAAAGGCACTTTCCGGGAAAGATTGTTCCGGGAAAGAATTTTCCCTCCGTACATCGCAAGGCTTATAACAGCAGATGCCGTAGCCGATGCCGAAAGGTCCTTCATAAGAAAGCACTTCCGCCTCAACCTCGATCCGATCCAACGCCCCCGCCATCATCGTAAAAGAGCGGTGGCCGCATTCTCCCGCCTTTTCGCAGAAATCTTCCGAAAAATCCAGCAGTTCCCCAAAAGCTGCCCTTCCCATGACATCCATCACGCGGCTGTCATAGGCCGGCCCTTCCTCCCGGTAGCCGTACGGCCCGTCTTCTTTCAGCCGGTGGGACAGATCCCCGCTGCCGATCAGCACTGTCTTTCTTCCTAAAACCTCCGAAACCCTTTGAATGCACTGTCCAAGCTCATAATGGCGGATCAATGGCAGGCCGGACAAACCGATCCTGACCAGCCGGTATTCCTTCCAATACTGTTCCACAAAATATAGCGGCACCATCGTTCCATGGTCCAGCCGTTTCTCCCGCTCTCCCATCGTTCCTGCCGGAATCTCCCTGATATCCGCCATCCTGCATAATTTTTCCACAAACTCCGTGTCATAAGAAACTTCTATTTTCACATTCCCGGCACGAAACTGCCCCAAATCGCCTTTTGCCCCTTTGCCCGGCGATATATGGAAATAATCCGCATACATCGTCTGATGCGGGGAAACCAGCACGATCGTCTCCGGCCGGATCTCCCCGATCCTTCTGGCTGCCTCCTGATAAGCCCGGATCGTATTCCCTATCTTCTTTTCTTCCCCTTTGCCCACATCCGGCACGATCAACGGCGGATGCGGAACCATAAATGCTCCTGCAATTCCCATTTTATCCTCCATTCTGCGGAACTAAAGTTTCCGTGTGAAGAATGCCGCTTTTCAGGCATTCTTCGGCGTGAAAAAGACTTGCAAAGCAAGTCTAGTACTTCTCCGCGAAGCAGCCTATGCTGCGAGTGGTTAGAAGTACTTTTCACGCTAACCTTTTTTCATACCATATCCTGTCTTCGTCCTTAAATACATTGAATACTACTCTGTCCATGGCATCCGGGTTTTCCTTAAAGAAGCGGGCAACCGTGTCCACCGCGATCCTGGCCGCCTCATCATTCGGAAAATGGAATTCTCCTGTGGATATACAGCAAAATGCCACGCTTCGGATGTTGCCTGCCATACAGCATTCCAGCACATTTTGATAGCAGTTCCTTAGGTCTTCACAAAGGGAATCCGTCAGTCTGCCGTACACAATCGGCCCTACCGTATGTACGACGTAATCGCAAGGCAGATTATAGCCTTTGGTCAAAGTAGCCGTCCCTGTCGGTTCTTCATACCTTTTTCCATACCTGGCCCGCCTCTGCTCCATAATGCGATGGCACTCTTCCCGAAGCTGCATCCCTGCAGCGCTGTGGATTGCATTGTCAATGCATCGATGGCATGGCACAAAACAGCCAAGCAGCTGCGAATTGGCCGCGTTGACGATAGCTCCTATCCGCAGCCTCGTAATATCCCCTTGCCAGATAGATATCCTGTCGGCAAACGGGCGGCGGCTTCCATATTGCTCATCAACAGTGGGAATTTCCTTCCAAGACACCACGCCCTTTGCCTCCAGCTCCTCTTGCAGATAAGCATCCTGCGCTTCCAGCATTTCCTTCGATGCCTCCCTCGGCATGCGGATGTTCATCAGCGAACGTATCGCCATCTTTTTTTCCCCGGCATCAACGGCCGCTCTCATCTTTCTGGCCATAAAGGAACCCGTGCCGCCCTGCGGACTCCCTTTTGCCCCGTCATCCAGGGCATCTTCCCTCAGCATTCCCAAGAACAGATCTGCTTTACTCTTTTCTCCCATTTTCAGAAGCCCCCTTCCTGTCTCAGCAAAGAAACCAAAGGCATGATATATTCCTTGGAAGAAATATCAAAGGAACTGGCAATCGACCGCTCCATCCCTTTTTCATAATCGTTCTTATCCTTCTTCTTTTTCATCATACTGACCATAAACTTCATCATGCCTTTATCCAACAAAGACATTTTCTCATAACAGAGCCCGCTTTGCATATAAAAATGCGGTGTTTTTTTCCTTTCCTCTTCTGTCAGGTTATTTTTCCAGAATTCCTCCAGCACATCAACCTCCGTATTCGGAGTCGCCCCCGTCACGAACAGAATCCATTGGCAGACGGATGCTTTCTGAAAAAGTTCCTTTGCTTTCTTATACCCGTCGATCATTCCCGCATGCGCCCTGCTTCCAAAGACCACCGTATCGTATCCTGACAGCGTCTCTGCCGTTACCGTTTGGAAATCTGCTAATGTGCCGTTTATTTCCTCCGCTATCATTTCTGCGTATCTTTTCGTGAATCCTGTGCTGCTCTTATAAATGATAATAACCTTTTTTTCCATCCCTGTCGTCTGCCCTTTCCTATGAATCTGTCTTATAAACCTCTTACCGATAAGTATCCCATAATTTATAATCAAATTCAACTTCCCAGCCTTCTCTTTCGCAAAAAACGCCATGCATTCTATGGTATGATATGCCGACGCTTTTCCAGCCTCTTGTTTCAAGCCTGGCTACATATTTCTGTCCGTCTATATATGCCGTGCGTTCCTCGCTCCTCATAAAAATATAACCAAAAAAACCGACCAGAGAAAAAAACAAACACTCCCAAAACAGCCCCCAAGATTTTCAATATCTTTTTCCCATACGTTATTCTTTCCATAGGCTTCCTCGCAGCCCCTTCCCTTTTGCTATTCCTTTTCCAACCAAAACCAGCACGCCGATCCCTGCCAGCAAGTAGATCCACTTGCTCTCTTCCGCTCCCCCCGCCATATAAATATAGTTAATATCCCGAAAAAACATTTCCCGGTCAAACGCCGCACAGAAAGATGTCATACGGCTGCACCAATAAAAAAATCCCTTCACCAGCATAAATACTGCAACATGATGCACCATAACAGAAAAAGTATTCCGCCCGAGCCTGACCATCTTTTCTGCAAAAGAAGGAATACCGCCAATCACCCTCGCGACCCGCAGCCAAAATGCAATTCCTGTCACCACCGTAAGGTAAGGCACTATAGGGCCATTAGCAAATCCAGTCACCCATACCGCGCTGAAAGACAGACCTGCGCAGAAAACGGAGATGAAAATCTGCACGCCCATAACAATCAACAAATATATCCCGTCCGGCAATGTATCATGAACTTCTAATTTTTTTATAAAAACCTGCCCATCTGAAATCCCGGCAGCATGAGCAGAAGTCTTCCCGGCAGCTTATATATCCCCCATACATGCCCGCCGATCGCCAGATAGATTGCAGCCATTCCGGCAATCAGACATCCTGCCAGAATCAGGCATTCATTTTTCAGGCGCAGCAATCCCAGCACTTTCCGCATGAGTACATTGATTACCTCGACCAGAAACAACGCCGGGACAAACCATGCGGAAAAATTATATAAAAATTGATGCCCGCTTGAAAACGGCAGGAGAAAAAGCGTCCGGAAAGACAACTCCTCCCCAAAAGAAAGCCCTGTCCTACGAAGCACTTGCGCCGCAACTCCATAAAACAGATTCCATAAAAAATAGGGAAACAGCAGGGTCACGCATTTCCCCCAAATATAACCGGCCATATCCTCTTCTGCTTCTTCTTTGTAAAAATATCCCGACACAAACAAAAAAATGAACACATGGAAAGAATAATAGGGGAACAATCCGCCCACCGTAAATACATCATACCCCAAATGCCCGGCCACGACAAAAATAATTCCTAACGCAGATAAAATCCGAAACTGCCTGTTCTCTTTTGTATCTGGTTTCATATCAATATCCGTTCCTTTTCTTAAGCTCAAATAATTCTTCCTGCTGGTTATGCTTCCTATAGCTGGTATTACAACATAATTTCTTTTTGATATTGTAACATACCTCTACGGATTTCTCTACAGAGTTCTTTCATATTCCAGCAAAAAATACCCGTTAGAACGATATTTTCCAATGTTTCATATACCCGGACAAAGACAACGCTTTGCGGCATTTCCATTTACCGGCATAATCCATCATAAAAACTGCTTTATAAATCCCAGTACCCGTCCTCCACATACAGGCTTTCAGACTGCTCATAGGCATCCTGCCAAGCCTCCTCTGCGGACGGGTCACGCGGGTAAAATGTTTCATGGCGGTAAATCTGCCATTCCCCGTCCACCAGGCGCTCATCCAAAATTTCCACTTCATCCCCTTTATGGATGACCTGGCTGAGCCTTGCCACATGGGTAAGATGCCCGTCTATATATTCGTAGCGGTCTGCATAATGCGAAACCGCGCCGCTTCTGGAGAATCCATAAATGCATTGTTTGTCCGGCCTTAGCGACGGCGAGTCAATCCCTAAAAATTCCGGCACATTTTGATACAGTCCGCTGTCCGGTTCATAAACAAACAGGGAAGAATAGGATGCCGCCCCCGTGCCAAATGTCCCTTGGTAACAGCGGATGTCCTCCTCTCCGTCAAAATTCCAATCCGCAAAAGACAAAAAATTCCAGCAAGAAACATCATTTAGCCAATAGAACGCCACTTTTTCCGCATCTACGCAGGAAGAGTCGATGCATTGCAGGATATCTCCGCTGGAATGGTCTGCAATTAACACCAAAAATTCATTCGGCTCCTGGTAAACCATCTCCCCCTCCAGTCTTTTCTCCATTTGGCTGTCCCGGTATTCTACCGCAATATAGTCAAATCGTTCCCTTTCCGTCCTCCAGTGTGCATAATATGGCAATTCCGTTGTTGTTCCTTTTCGGTATTCATCAAGGAAGTCATTTTCCGGCAAAACAGATTCCATTACCTGACAGGCAAAACCATTTTCTTTCGCGTATCGGTAAGCATAAGAGTCGTCATTGCAGGCGACTACGACCGGCCATGGATCTCCGTTCCTCCAGAAAGCTTTTTCATCTATGGATACCACACTGTCCGGCAGTTTTATAAGGGAAATATCATAGGCATGTTCTATGATATTTTCCTCTATTGTGGTGATGCCGTCAGAGACTGTAAGTTCCAGCAGCTTTCCGGCGAAATAAGTCATGCCCAGGCATTCCTTCCCGACCGTAGATACCCTTTTCCCGTCAATCATGGACGGAATCGTGACCTGATAGGGATTCTCCGTATTTTTTTCCTCATCATAACCCGTAATCCGCAAAGTCCCATCCGGCAGTTCCTCATAGCTGAAGCATGCCAGATCCTTTTTGGGAACAAAATGATCGATAGCTTCCAGCAATAACGAATTCAGTTCCGTTTCCTTGATCGGGATTCCTTCTTCATACCCGACCGGCACATATTCCTGGTCTTCGTATAGTTCCTGCCATTTCGCCTGGCACGTCTGCTCATCCACGGAACGTCCATCTATTTCATATAGCTCGATATATTCTTCGCTGGTATGATCCGGCCAAGAATGCATGTTGCAAACCAGATTTGCTTTTCCTTCTTCCACTCTGAAGAAATCATTATTTGACTCCCCTTGCGCCATAAAATGGCTGAAAATCATTCCTCCCTTTTCCACGTACTGCATAATGCCGAAGGAACCAAATTCCCCTAATTCCACCACCTGATCCTGGTCATAGGCAAAAACTCTTACTCCCTTGGCATGGTAATTGTCCTCCATCAGCAGCAGCTCCGGGACTTCATCGCCATCAATAAAAGCCAGCGCAAACCTTGCCTTCCCCTCTTTCACATAATCGCTGTCCGCAGCGTATTTTTTTAAAAATTCAAAATATGCCAGGGCATAAGGTTCCTCCAGCCCCGGCATTTCCTCATACGGAGCTTCCGTCTTTTCTGTCGGCTGATCAACTGCTTCTGCTTTCCCTCCATTCATCCACAAAAAACCGATTATCCCTACCAAAATCAGCACTGGCAAAATTCCAATGATCCTATTTTTCTTCCTCATAACCTATCCCCCCTAAATGATGCTCTTGTAATGTTTTATCGTAATCCAGCTTATGAACTGCTTTCCCTGTCATTTTTAAGTTCTATATTTTTCTATTTTAAATCACTGATGCATCATTTTTGCATCATAAAACCATGCTCCTGCTGTTCCTCACCGTTTTATCCTAATCAAAAACTGAATATTGGTATATAAATGAATTATTTGCGCATATTAAACAATTATACTTTGCTGCTTTCTACGTATGTTATCTGCCCATTGCTCATGGAAATAAAGGAAAAATATTTTATGAAAATAAAAAATTTATTCTCATTCATGCGCAGAAATAAAGACCATGATTTGACTCCTGACGAGCGCATGATCAATCACTGTCCTGGAGCAATATTAGAAGATTTATGCTCCTCTGAAAAAGAATTAGATCAACTTGAAGAAACAATTGAAAAGACGAGAAAAAATATAGAAAAAATGAAAAGCAGCCAAGATACTCCTTAAAAATGTGTTTTAGCCATAGCAAAAGGACACTTCCCTATATTTTCTAGAAAAATGTCCTCATTGTGCAAAACATGAACTTAAGCAAGCATTGATTTTACTGGTCTTTTCCGCCAAGCGTTTTCATCGTCGGGAAATGATAATACTGTATTTTATCTTTGTTTATCTCTGTTTATGGTTATATAAAAGCCTATGTTTCCGGCACTTTCCCCCTATTTTTCCGTTTATCTGTATTTATCATCATTCTTTGGATTGAGATAAAAATTGAGATAAATTTGAGATATAGGAAAACCGCCCCGGCATCCAGGAACGGCTCTCTTTATCAGGTCAGCATATTTTGATTTTGCCTTGCAGATTTTCAAAGGATTCTTTCTTTTTGCTCTCCGTGGCTTCTGCGTATATGTTCATGGTCGTGCTTATATCGCTATGCCCCATAATCTCCTGAATGACTTTTATATTGGTTTCGTTCTCACAGAACCGTGTACAAAAAGTATGCCGAAGGTTATGGACGGAAAAATGTCTGATAAGAATAGGCTCCCTGTGTTCCTGCTTTGCCCTCGCTTTCTCCTGCTCATTATAAGCTGTGTATATCCTCTTTATCGCTCTATTAATAGTCTGCGGATTGTGTACATAGCCCTCACGGTTCGTAAAGATAAAGCTGCTGTAACCGTCTATCTCTGTTTCATTATGCCCCCTCTGCATCTGCTGCCGCTTCTCCTGAAGCAACGCCCTGCGCACTTCATCCAACATGGGGATTGTCCGGCATCCTGCGCTTGTCTTTGGCGTTGTAATGTGCATTTCGCACTTTTCGCCCTGCTGCCGATACACACGGTATATCAGATTGTGATTTATGCTTATTGTCCGGCTCTCAAAATCCAAATCCTGCCACCGCAGGCCAATAATCTCGCCCACTCTGCACCCGGTTCCAAGAAACACTGTAAACAATGGAAGCCAGTGCTTATAAATATCAGAATTGGAGATAAAGTCAATAAAGGCTTCCTGTTCCTGCTCTGTTAGCGCATGGCGTTTTGGTTTCTCCCAATTATGGGATTTCTTAATCTCTGCCATTACCCCGTCCGTGGGGTTGCTCCTGATATATCCATCCCTTACCGCAAGCGTGAATACTGGATGCAGGATAGTATTGATAATTTCCATGCTGTTAGGCTTAAAACCCTTTTCACTGATAAGGCTGTTATAAAATGCCTTTACATCCGAATATTTGATACTGGCTACCTTCTTTCGCCCTATCTCGTCCGACACATAATTTTTATACATATACAGATAATTGGAGCGTGTGGAATCTTTCAATTCATATTTTCCAGCCATGTACAAATCAAACATATCATTCAGCGTAATTTTGTTATTGGCAGCGGCTTTTATACCGTCCTCAACATCCCGGTCAATCTGCTTTATTTTCTCCCGTAGGCTTATATCATCCCTCTTTCCGGGCGGTGTTCTGTCCGTTTCCACCAGTTTCCAACTATACACCGCACACCGCTTTCCTCTGCCGTCCATATACTGATAGCGGTAACGCCCGTCTTTCATCTGATTTTCCCCATCCCTTAATATTCTTCCCCGGCTGTCTTTCCTCTTTTCTGCCATAATAAGCACCGCCTTTCTATAATGTGGGATAGGGCAGCAGGCATATAAGCCGCCGCCCACTCCCTTATTTCCGTTACCTGAAAATCAATACTGCTGCCTGAATCACATTCCCGGCCAGTGAGATAATAAGTGCAATCCTGCACCGCCACAACTTCCTTTTTGCCATGCTGATAATCTCCGTTGCAAGGTTCTTTCCCTCTTTTTTCTTTGCTCTTAATTTCATGATAACCGCCCCTCCCATTCCAGCTTTCCACTTCCCAACAGATAACCCATAAAGTAGATATATGCCTGATCTGTACTCCATTCCTTAAACTTGAAATGTCCTTTATCTGCTAAATGTGACATAGCTTTCAGCAGTTCATCACAATAGGGGATTGACGGTTTTTTCATGGTCTTTTCGATAATCGGAAAATACTCCTGCGCTATCTGTTCAGCAACTTTCTCACGCCCCTTTTTCAAGTATTCGCTGTGTGCCTCATGAATCTCGTTATACACCGCCCAGCCATACTTTTTGTAAATACTGTCCATAGTCCTGTTATTGATGAATTTCTTGTCACTTTCAATTAGCGATATGAACCGCACAACCTCTTTTTCCGGCAGATTGTTATAATAAAGCGTGTCTTTGTTGCTCCATATTGCAAGCTGGTACTCTGCTACTGTAATCTTTTCACAATACAGAACGTGCATTTGCATAGCAGATGGTAGTTCGTCAAAGGTGCATTTTATTAAATCCATTTTCTTTCAAATCCTCTCTTTACTCCGGGCAGGGGAAATGTTATAATCTCCCCATACCCTGATACTTTTTTTGTAACGGTTTTTGGGTTACTGCCCCTATCAGAAGTTTGCGGCTTCTGTAAGGGCATTTTCTTTATACTGTTATGTTAATCAGTGCGCCCAGGCTTTCTTTCCATCCATAGCCGCCGATAATCTGCATCAGGGTAGCCTTTACCTGAATACCCATATCAAGCACTTTGGAAAGCTCCCTTGCAAGCCCTTTGGGGATATATCCAATTATGGTACGTCTGGAAATCGGCTTGATATGCACAACAATCTGAATGGCGTTACCATCAAACTTATTTTCCTTTTCTCTTTCCAGTGTAACGGTCAAATCCTCCGGCTTGAACTGCTGCAGGAATGCCAGCCGCTCTTGTCTGTTCTCAAAGCTAACCCCAGCGGCTCTCACTGTCATTGACAGCTTCACTCTCTGCCATGCCTTTTTGAAAGCATCTTTGAGAGAGTACCCGGCTTTCCGTAATTGGTTAGCCATTGCGCAAACTGTTTTTCTTACTTTTGTAATCTGTTTCACTTTGCGTACCTCCTTCATTTGATAGATTAAGTATAGCATATCTGGTCGTAGATAGCAATGTGCGGAATAGACAAATCTAGTCGTAGATATTTGTGCATTTTGTATCTAGTCGTAGATTGCTTTTTATGCTATAATTAGTGCATAGTGGAGAAGGTGTCTTTATATGGCACGCCCCCACTAGGAAAGAAAGTGAGGTGCGACAATGGCAGATAAAGTAAAGAGGGTAAAGACAGATGCAGAAATCAGGGCGCAAAAGAAGTATATGGAGAAATTCTGTGAGGTTAAAGTAAGAATGACAACAGAACGGCGGGCAGAGGTTCAGGAACACGCCGCCAACATGGGAGAAAGTACAACGGCTTTCATTAACAGGGCTATTGATGAAACTATATTGCGTGACAGTCTATCTGATAAGGAATAGGGCAGCAGGCAGACAGCTTTTGCAATCACATTACAATAAACGTGCGTTTGGCTCTTGAATCCTGCTGCCGGATATGCTATATTATAGACAGAAAAAGGGAAAGCCATAGAAGCGGCTCTACCCCTCACAATGAACAAACTAAATGGATTTTACAATCCAACCGCCGTCACTATTCGCAGTAGTGGCGGCTATTTCTTTCCCTTAAAAATCTGATAAAGCAGACTGATAAGGGCAACAATGAACGTACAGAACAAAAAGAAATCCTGATATGTAATCATTGTATCGCCCTCCTTTCTTTCGTCTGGAGGGCCGTTATACCCTCCGCAAAATACAAGAGGGGTAAAGCCGCCTTTGGCTCTATGGTTTCCCATGAATGGAGTATAGCACACATTACTTTTTTCGACAATGCCTATATTCAGTTTTAAAGCCTATTTTCGCCCTTTATCCTCTTACCCTTAATTTCTACCCTCACACTATTTCAAGCCCGATTTGCCCCATTACAAGCCCTACTGCAAGGCATTTCAAGCCTTTATCTGCATAGTGCCTTGTATGCTTTCATAAGTGCGTTTTCCATGTTGCGCTCATACTCTTTCTTCAATGTCCTAAACTCCTGCATCAGCTTTTCATATTTAGCCCATCTCATATAATGCGGCTTCGGTATGTAATATACATCAGCAATGCAGTCAAAATCATTTCTCCACCACTGATAATCTAACCGTTCCGCAATCCTCTCCATTTTCAGCCGTATTTCATCCATGCCGCTTTTCTGTTGGCAGGAATAATTCAGCTTCGCACACTTCCGGCACGCATAATGTTTATAGTAATCATACAGATACCGCACACGCCGCCCACAATACGGACAATGGAAATACATTCTTACCGACTTTCCATCTATGCCGGGAACCCTTGACAATGGCAGATCAACATATCTGTATTCCCCATCCTGAATGCTCAATACTTTAATCAACGCTGTTCTGCTCTGTACATGGTAGATAATATCCCCTCTGGTAAGCGGATATTGTACGGTTGTCTTGCAGTCAAGGTATTTATCAGCCATTAGGTAATCATAAAATGCAAAGCTGTCTATCCTGCGGAAACTTTCAAGCCGTTTGTGTGTCTTATTGTGACCGCCGGAACCATAACCGCCCACGCCATAACATCCCCTTTCCGTAACTATACTATGTTTCTATCTGCTTATATTCTCTATTTCCTATACGTCAGGTTTTGCCTAAATCAACGGAATATTTGCACTTTTTCGCGCATTATAGTGTCATTAAATTCCCCTATATCCTGAAAATACCAACATTTTCCAACATTTCATTTTTTCAAAAACCGGGAAAAACCGTGATAAATCTATAAATAATGGGGATAAATCAGAGAAAAACCGTTACAAAAACCTATACTCCCCAGTCACTTTTCAGGCGGTTCAGCATCTTCATTTCCTCGCTTGTGTCCTTGTCCGGGTTACTGTCCGGGTGAAATGCCTTTGATAATGTGCGGTAGAACTTTTTTAACATGGCCTTGTCAGCTTCATTGTAGTTACTGGCAGCAGTTCCGCAATAACTACCGCCACTATATCCCCCATAGTTACCATAATAACTACTGCTTTGCCCCCGGCTCCTGCGCTCATATTCCTTTTTCGCTTTAAAATCTGCCTTAATCTTTTTCAGGTATTCAGGATTGCGCAATTTGCCGAACACATCATAGCAGCGGTTGTACTCGCTCCGGGTAACGCTGTATTTCTCCGTGAACTCATTTACCCTCTCGTTATGCTCCCTGATTATGCGACAGTTCTCCTGCCTTGCAGCATATTCCTCCGTCCGTTTGTATTCCTCCCAAATGCGGTCAACAATAGCCTGCCACTTTGTATAAATCAGGTCTGCTAGTTCGCTTTCTTCCAGTCCAAGCGCATCCGCTTTTGATGCCAGCCCACCAACAACAAAATCCCCCGGCCAGTCGCCCCAGTCCACAACCTCATAATATCCAATCGTACAAATTACGGTCTGTTTCTTCTTGACTTTCCCATTCTCCCGGTAACTCTCATGTATGCTTATGCGGTATGATTTCCTGATAGGGCGTTCAAACCGCTCTGCGCTGTTACGGTACTCATAGCTGCAGAACTCTTTACCGTCAGCCGTCCACCGTGATTCATATACCTCTATTCCCTTTGGCTCTCCTGCCGGAACCGTCTTTGTTGCTACTTCCTGAATAACACAAAACATAATATTTCCTTTCCGTAGTTACTGCGCCACGTTACACAATAACCACATATCCCCTGCCAGTAATCACAAACACCCTGCCGGAAATTCTCGGCACCCCTCCCCCAAATTATGGGGTACCCCTGCCGCTGAATAGATGCATCCTCTTTTCATGTGCGCCTGCTGCCACTGGCTATTTTAAAATCTCCCTTGCGTAATACTGGAAAGTGGAAACTATGTAATAGCCGGCATATTCCGGGGAAATGAATTGTATGTTTGCGTCAAATCTGTGTTCAAACGTCTTTAAAGATGCCATATAAGCAGCAGGCATGAACTCTGTGCGGTATTTATGCCCGATAATGTCAGAGTAGCCGCCGGGGGCTTCAATCATCAGATACACCTTGCACCCGTCATTCCCGGCTTTCAGGAACTCTTTTTCAAACCGTTCACGCTCCCCGGTCAGGTTGCCGGACAATTCCTCCAAGGATGCCTTGCGCTCCACCACGCAATCCCGGTGAAAAAATATGTCCTCGCCTGCTGCCGCTGCCGGAATCATAAACGAATAATCGCCGTATTCCAGTTTTTCCACCTGATAGGCAATCTTCTGTTTCCTGAAATAGTCCAGTATGTGAGTATTTTTCTTTTCCCGGCTGTCAACTAAAATAACCATACTCTTTGTCAGCTTCTTTATTTCCTCCACGGAAAATTTATATTGCTTCACGCTATGCGCCCCTTTCTTTCAGTTCCTTATCCAGATTAGCGAAAAACCGCCGCCTGCAAGAATAAAAATCAGTCCTGCAAAATGGCGGCTTTTCTATCTCCCCCAGTTCCCACCGCACCGCCAGGGTGTCAAAAGACTTGCCCTGTCTGACAGATAACAGAATCCACGGCGAAATAGCTTCAAGCCCTCTGCAGGCCGCTTTCAGGATTTCAGGGGGATATATCCCGGTTCTGCATCCGCTTTGTAATTCTTCAAGCCGCTGCCGCCCAATGCCGTACTCCGCATAACTCCGGCGTTGCATTGTGTTTGTACCATTCTTGCGTTTACCCTTTGACATAGCAAGCCACTCCTTTTATAATTTAATCAGGTTCGGGGGCTTGCTTAGGCAGGCTCTTTTTTTAGGTGGCATTTTGCGGCATTTTCTGAATCTCCTTGCTTTTCCTTTCCAGTTCATCAATAGCCGCCAGTAATAAGGCAATCGCCAGTTTCGCATTATCATACTTCTTTGCTATCTGCCCGTATTCATCAACCAACTGCTGCCATCTCTCATCTTCTGATTGCTGTATGCCTGCATATCTCTTGTAAAATTTCCATGCGTCCGTAAACATTCCCCAAACGGTTTTTAATTCTTCATCCGTTACCAAATAAGCCAACCTCCCAACATTTCCGCTTTAGCAACTGATAAACCTCCGACAGCTTATCCCGGTTCTGCGGCTCCTGCCTTACCTCCGTTTCAAAATCCTGCTGCATTTCAGAAAGAATATTGTTCCTCTGCTGCACACTTTCAATGCCAGTGATCCGCTCCCGGTATCGGTCATAAAATGCCATACTGGCAGCAGGCAGCCCCGGCGCATCCGCTAAACTGATAGCTTTATCTCTGTTCATCCGGCTTTCCCCCCTCCGGCGAATAAATCTCGCCGCCCTCTAATTCGTATCTATCCGCACAGAAAAGCGCATCAGCAGAAAGACAAACACCGTACCAATCATCATAGAATAAAGGGTACACTTCCCCATCATTACACAACGCATATAACAGCACTTTATATTTGTACTCGCCGCCGTCCGAATCCTTTACCACTGCATACATATCATGGTTACATGGTATAATCTGCCGGATAATTGGCTTTGTGCATTGTCTATTCCGTTCTGCCTTCACTTTTCTTTCCTGAAACTTTACATTGTCCTTTCCAAAAGCATCCGTCAGAATGGAAATATGCGTTTCATCAAAACTGCGGCTTCTCAATTCCTTGCAGCCTTTGGTACTCGCATCATACACTTTTACAATGGAATCTCCCGGCTTTTCATCCAAAAGTGCAAACAATTTTTCCTCATTCTTGGAATACTCCGATTGACTGCCAAATTTTATCCATACTTCTTTTACGCACTCTTTCATGGCAACACCCTTTCCGGCACATCAAAAGTGCCACTGATATTTTTATTAAAATCCGTTACCAAATCCAAAAAGGGCAAAAGGGCAGATTTTTTTCGCTGTTTTCTTTTATATACATAAAATACCCGTATCACATACATTTTTAAATCTTTTATATATTTCTCTTAAAAAATTACCCTTTTACCCTAAATACAGTAAATACAAGGCTTTCCGTGGGGCAATTCCACAAAATCCAACTGCCCCACACTTGCCCTTTTGCCCTAAAAATACCCCTATCAGTCAAAAGGCAATTCCTCCTGATAGCCCTCCGGGATTTCAATAAATCCGTCCGGGGTAGTTTTTAGGGGCTGTTGGGGCAGCTCTGCACCCTCTTTTTTTTCAGAAATGCCCTTGAAAATATAAATACCATTCGTCTTTAGTTCCTTATATCCCTTTAGCCGCAAACTCTTGTAAAAATTATTTCTTGTCAGGCTCTGCCGTTCAGCGCTTTCACAATACTTTGCATACCTATCAAAAAGCTTTGTCCGTTCAATCCTGCTGCCATCATCCGGCGAACATTCCTCCATCAAGAACGCCTGCACTGTATCACTGTCACACCGCAACTGCGCCACGGCCTTTTCCGAATCAGCAGAAGTTACAATAATTTCATGCTCATACATCCGTTCTACCGCCCGGACACATAATTGAGTGAAATAATCAATCTCCTGCATAAGTTCATCCATCAAATTAGGGTTTTTATTGTCCGGCACTCTGTTCATGGTAAGAACCAAAAGCCGCCTATAAAATCCATTGGTCTTTTCATTCTTCACAAGCGGCAATTCATTTGTGGAGAAAATCAGCTTTGCATAAGACTTGAAAGAAATTGCATCACGCCCCTTTTGCTCCGCTCGCAATGTGTCCTCCCCCAATACCTTTTTAATAACTGCTGTGTCCTCCAGTGCGGATATTTCCAAATCGGCGCAACTGTTCATCAGCTTACCCATAAGCCCAAAACTGGCGAACCGCTGTTGTAATTCATTCAGCCCGATATTTGACAGATTCCGGCTCCCAACGGATGCTTCTATCAGCCTTATAAATGTGCTTTTTCCGCTGCCGCCCTCTCCAAGCAGGACAAGAAATTTCTGCTGCCCCACATCCTTTGTATGAGTATATCCTGCGAACTGTAAAGCCATTTCCCGGTTGTCCGGCTCCGGGCAGATAAAACTTAAAAATTCCTCTGTGCGCTTTCCCTGATATACCTCATCCGGCTTGTACTCATGTGGTATCTGATTGATGGCTTTATATTTTGGGCTGTGTGGCAGCAGGCGTTTTTCTTTGCAATCGTACATCCCATTTTCAAAACATATCCAGTGTGCCGGATAGTGGTTCAATTCCTCGAAAGATACTTCCAGGGATATATCACAAAGGAAACGGTCATATATCCTTTTCAGTGTGGTACTTTTAATGAACTGCGGATATATCAGCTTGCTAATCATTGTTTTCAGCCTTGCGCCGCTTATGTCTGCCTTAAAATAGCCGCCGTCATAAATATAGACCGTACCGCCGCACACAAATAAATCCTGCTGCCCTTTTATGTATTTAAAGATAGCTTCATCAAATACGCCTGTCGGAACGCCTTTATTATTCACAAGATGAAACTGCGACAAGTCTGGCGTGTTTCCCTCTGCCCTTTTTTCTGTAACGGCTCTGTCCTGCTGCAAAAGGCTCTCAAACTCTGCCTTGCTGTGTCCGGCCGCAAAGTAATCTGATATATCGGCTTTGGGAATGTCCGGCACTGGAACTATTACCTTTGCGCTTTCCGCTATGCCCTGCAGATCACTCTGAATAGTGTTTGCCACACGCCGCCCCGGTTCGTCATTGTCAGCTAGTACATAGACAACCGCCCCTTTGCAAAGCTGCGCCATATCTGCCGACCAATCATTTACGCCCCCATAGGAAAACGCCGTATAGCCTTGTTTTGACAGTGTATCAGCGTCTTTTTCGCCCTCCGGGATAAATATAGGCTTGCCCTCTGAAACTGCCTTATTTATGGCTTGTACGCCGTCAGGCGCATAGACAGCGCATAACCCTCTCCGTGTGCGCCCTCCCAATCCGTAAGTGAACCGCTCATTTGCCAACGTGCCATATATCATTTTCTTTCCTTGCATCCGCACTTTGGTAAAAAGATAGCCGCCGTTACTGGAAACGTAGTTATAAACCGCTTCAATCCGCTTTTTCTCCCGGCTCTCAATATAGGCTTGCCAACTGCTGCCAGTCCGCTTTTCCTGATAGAATAAATCTGACTTTTTCAATCCTGCTGCCGATAGCACATTATCAATGTCGCATCCTGCATGACAGTGTATAAGGACGGAATCACGCCCATTTGTGACAGTAAGGGAAGCCTGCCTATCATCATGCGCCGGACACTGGCACTGTGCTTTGTCCTGATAACGCTTTTTTACTTGTAAATGGCTTAATATTTCATCATAGGTCACTGCTTCGCCCCCCCGTTATGTCAATTTTATACTTTCATTAAGCATCTTCCACCTCGTCAAAAGTGTCCAATAATGCTCTTGCACTATTTAAGGCATCTAATGTTTTACTTCCTCTGTTCTCCAGCGTCCTTATAAACCGTCTGATTTCCTGCTTTGTTTCAGGCAAGAAATAACCGCCCGGTGGCTGTGTGCTACTTAAAATCACTTTACCCTGTTTGCGTTCATGCTCTATCTGCTTCTGAACTGCTCTATTACTTGTCAGCCCTAAAGTTACTCTTAAATAATCTGGTGATAACGCATTTCTCTCACCGACTTTCAAAACTTCATAAACCATACTCTTGTCCTCTCTGCCGGAATCATGATATAATTCCATTGTGATGTACATAGCTCCGGCTATGCTCTGCCCTCTTTAGCGTTGCACCGCTTTGGAGGGTATTTTCTTTGTTACATTTGATTTCATTACTCACCTGATAAAGCATCCATGTACTTATCAACTTTAGAAACATTGATAAGATAACTTTTCCCAATACGAACAACCGCCCCGGCATCTTCGGCAATTTTCCGCATTGTGTTCTTACCCACTCCGTACCGCATACAAGCAGGCTCAATCTTAATAGTTTTCACCTGTGGTACTTCTCTTTTCATCATTTCTTTTACTTTTAATGCTTCCATAGTCTTTTTCCTTTCTGCGTCCTATTGATTATCTTGTTTCTTTATGTTAATATGGTATCATTGATATTTGAATAAAAATATATCTTTTACTTATCTATTTTAAAATATTTTGGAGGCACTATGAATAAGATTTTATTCTCTGAAAATTTGAAAACTAGAAGAATTGAATGTGGATACAAAACACAATATGCTCTTGCTAAAGAATACAATCAACGTTTTCCTTCATCTCGAAAAAATCGGAAAGAAGAAAACATTAAAAACTCAACAGGTATTTTGGGAACTATAAAGCATTATGAAAACGGAAATTATAAAGGAAGCCCCAAACTTGACATAGTTGATAATTTATGCAAAATCCTTGAATGTGATGTTGATTATCTTTTAGGTAACATAGATTGCAAAAAGCATGATTTACAATTCGTACATAATCAAACTGGACTGTCTGAAACCGCAATATTAGAGCTTAGACAACTTTATGCTGAAACCGCTGTTTATGGAGATGCTAATTATGACTTAGACGTTATCAATACTCTTATTGAACAATTAAATCATAAAAATAATAGTGTTCTCCACTGGCTCACTATTTATTTGCACAGTAAAGGGTTGAGAAATGATTTGTGGTATTATACTGAATCTGGTACAATATCCGCAAAGAAATATATTTCCACAGAAGCTGTTATACACTTAGAAGAAAAATCGGACACATTTGACAATTTAATACTAATGGGATTGGAAAATCGCATTAAAGCATTAAAACCCAAATCAAAGCAATAAAAATCTCTTAATACCAAATAAAAATTAAACACATCACAAAAGCCCTCTCTACTTTCCACCAGTAGCAAGGGCTTTGATTTTTCAAAACTCTATTGAATTGAGATAAATTTGAGATAAAACCACCAATTTGACAGCTTTACAATCTCCAATTTTCCTTTATTTTCGGGCTTTCCCAGCTCTAAAATCAGTTAAGGCTCTTCATTGTCGGGAACAACAAAACATCCCTAATCGCCGGAGAGTCCGTCAACAGCATCACCAGCCTGTCAATACCGTATCCGATCCCCCCTGTAGGCGGCATCCCGATTTCCAATGCATTCAAGAAGTCCTCGTCCGTATGGTTCGCTTCCTCATCGCCAGCAGCAAACGCTTCCTCCTGCGCTGCAAAACGCGCCCGCTGGTCGATAGGGTCATTCAGCTCGGAATATGCATTGCACATCTCCCTGCATGTGATAAACAGCTCAAACCGCTCCACATAATCCGGTTTGTCCGGCTTTCTCTTCGTAAGGGGAGAAATCTCCACCGGATGATCCATAACAAATGTGGGCTGCACCAAATGCTCTTCCACAAACTCTTCAAAGAACAGATTCAGGATATCCCCCTTCTTATGTCTTGCTTCATAATGCACGCCCTTTTCATCCGCTATTTTCTTTGCCTCTTCCGTATCCTTTATCAGATCAAAATCCACGCCCGCATATTCCTTTACCGCGTCAATCATTGTCACTCTTTTAAACGGGCTTCCCAAGTCAATCTCCACTCCGCCATAAGTGATGGTCGTCGTGCCGCATACTTCCTGCGCCACATGGCGGAACATGTTTTCCGTCAGATCCATCATACCGTTATAATCTGTGTATGCCTGGTACAGCTCCATTAAAGTAAATTCCGGGTTGTGCCTCGTATCCAGCCCCTCGTTGCGGAATACGCGCCCGATCTCATAAACCCTTTCCATCCCCCCTACGATCAGCCTCTTTAAATACAGTTCCAAGGAAATCCTCAGTTTTACATCTTCATCCAGCGCATTGTAATGCGTCTCAAAAGGCCTTGCCGCCGCTCCTCCTGCATTGGAAACAAGCATGGGTGTCTCCACCTCAAGGAAGCCCTGCCCGTCCAGATATCTCCGAATGGAACTGATAATCTTCGATCTTTTGACGAACGTGTCCTTCACTTCCTCGTTCATAATCAGATCCGTATATCTCTGGCGGTAACGGATATCCGTATTCACAAGCCCATGGTATTTTTCAGGAAGAATCTGAAGGCTTTTGGAGAGCAGCGTCACCTCTGCGGCATGAATGGATATTTCCCCCGTCTTGGTCTTAAAAACTTCGCCCCGGATGCCCACGATATCTCCCACGTCATATTTCTTAAAGTCAGCATAGGACTCTTCCCCGATACTGTCCCTGGCTACATATGACTGGATATTCCCCTGGATATCCTGTACGTTGCAGAAGGATGCTTTTCCCATCACGCGCTTGGACATCACGCGCCCAGCTATGGAAACGACCTGTCCCTCCAGGCTGTCGAAAGCATTTTTAATGTCAAGGCTATGATGTGTTACATCGTATTTGGTGATCTGGAAAGGATCCTTGCCGTTTTCCTGAAGAGCCGCAAGCTTCTCCCTTCTCACCTTTAACAACTGGTTAATATCCTGTTCCTGTGCATTCCGTGCTTCTCCCACCGCTGACACTCCTTTTCTCCTATGACTTATTTCCCAGAAATCTTTCCATAATATTCTGATTATATGCCTAATCGCCCTATCGTACCAATCAGTTGCTGGACCGCTGGATCTCCAGCACCTTGTACTGCAATACGCCGACCTGCGTTTCCACGCTGACCACATCATCCACTTTTGCCCCGATCAGAGCCTTCCCTACCGGAGATTCATTGGATATTTTCCCTTTTAAACTGTTCGCTTCCGTCGAACCAACAATTTTATATTCCAATTCTTCCTTATATTCCAAATCTAAAATCTTTACCTTGCAGCCGATATTGATTTTATCCAGATCTACTTCGTCTTCTACGACTACTTCCGCATTTTTCAGGATTTTCTCCAGTTCCTCGATTCTTGCCTCGATATCGCGCTGTTCGTCCTTCGCCGCGTCATATTCCGCATTTTCTGACAAATCGCCCTGCTCCCTGGCTTCTTTAATCTTCTGTGCCACTTCCTGCCTTTTTACCACCTTCAGCTCATGAAGCTCATCCTCATATCTTTTGAGACCCTCATAGGTTAAAATATTCTTCTTCTCTTCCATTGGAACATTCATACTCCTTTCGCAGTTTTGTAACTAACGTTTAGCGCAAATCCTGTTATTGCTTGCAGAAATCAACTCTGGTATTATACCCATTTTTCACCAGAGTGTCAAGGAATTTCACTACTGATATATATCGGATATCTTCCCGCTCTTTTTCTATCCTTTTTCTTTTTCTTTCCTCGGACCAAAAATCCACATAAGAAGCCCTGCGCGGGACTGCCCCAAGCGCTATTTCCCACCCCTTTCCCCTGTCCAGGATGACCGTTCTCCCGTCTTTCCCATACGGCCGGTCCATCTTTGCCACCGCCGTTGGAATCCCATATTCTTCATAGATATAATCCGTAAATTCCTCGTATCCTTCCGGCCTGTCCGTCGCCAAGGCAAAATGATTGATTCTCGCCAGATAAGGGGACAGGAGATAAAATAAGAGCTGCCTCTCTTCCCGAAGCTCCTCTTCTTCCCACGCGCTTCTTTTCCCCCCGCCTCCCCCTATGTAAACCAGATATTCCATACAAGGGACCTGCCCTAATACCTTTTTCAGCAGCACTTCGGGAGGCAGTTTTTCTTCTACCCCGGCCAGAAGAGCCAGTTGGGGCTGCAAATAAAATTCTTCTGCCTTCTGCTCTTCCACCGTCCTGCCCATCGCATCCCTCAGCCTGTCTTCCTTCCAGGCTCTATTTTTTCGGCAGAATTCCGGCACGCCGCAGCATCCAAGCATTCCCCCCTCCTCCATTCCAAGGTGTTCCACTGCCATCTTTCCCCGGCTCCACCCGTGCTTTTTCCACCGCTCCCCTTCTTTCAGGTAAAAATATAAAATTTTCTCTCCCTCCACTGCTTTCCTGCCTCCTGCCTTCTATTAGAACAACGTATGATAAAAAGACGCTTCTTATTCACAAAGCGCCCTTTTATTTCGCAGCCATATCCTGGCAGAAAATTTCCTCTACTCCCTTTTTCAGCTCCTCCATATCTTCTATTTCGTTGATTCTGCCCCGGAACCTGGCGGAATTGGGATAGCCTGCGGTATACCAGGCGATATGCTTCCGCATCT
Organism: uncultured Lachnospiraceae bacterium; assembly: GCA_910585965.1. GTDB lineage: Bacteria > Bacillota > Clostridia > Lachnospirales > Lachnospiraceae > Kineothrix. The sequence continues at coordinate 105,289 of CAJUHH010000004.1, read as the reverse complement.
CACGAATCCCGGTATATTCCCCCTTATACTTTACCTGTAGGTCTGCATGGCGCAGAATCGCCGCTTTTACTTCCTCCGGCCTGGGATATGGTATTTTTTCCCCATTTTCCAGGAAAGCCCTTACTTCGCGGAATATCCACGGATTTCCCTTGGCCGCCCGCCCGATCATGATCCCGTCACAGCCGGTTTCTTCCATCATGCATCTGGCCGTTTCCCCGTCCGTGACATCCCCGTTTCCGATCACTGGGATGCGGACCGCTTTCTTTACCTCCCTGATCACGGCCCAATCCGCCTTTCCGGAATAGAATTGCTCCCTCGTCCTGCCATGCACGGCCACAGCCGCCGCCCCTGCCGCTTCCGCAGCTTTGGCGATCTCCACTGCATTCACATGTCCCTCATCAAATCCTTTTCTGATTTTCACCGTTACCGGCTTGCGGGTCGCTTGTACCGTTTTGGCAATAATCCTTTCCGCCAAAGCCGGATCTTTCATCAGCGCCGAGCCCTCTCCGTTATTTACCACTTTCGGCACCGGGCAGCCCATATTAATATCAAGGAGGGCAAAGGGCCTTTCCTCGATCCGTTTCGCCATTTCGCTGATAATGTCCGCATCCGAACCGAACAGCTGCAAAGATACCGGCCCTTCCTCTGGATGAATTTCCATCAAAGACTCCGTATTCCTGCTGCCGTACATAATCGCTTTGGCGCTCACCATCTCCATTCCCAGAAGCCCTGCCCCCTGTTCCTTGCACAGCAGACGAAATGGCAGGTCCGATACGCCTGCCATAGGAGCTAAAACCACATTATTTTCCAGAACTACATTTCCTATTTTTAACTGTTTCAACCACTGCTTTGCCATCGTCATTTCCTGTTCTTTTCATAAATCATCCGAAGCCCGTCCAAAGTGAGCGTGCTGTTGTAATACTGGATGCTTTCCGTTTCCTCGGAAATCAGCCTGCCCAGCCCCCCGGTCGCTACCACCTTGAGATTATCATAGCCGCTTGCCTTCTTCACCTGGCTGACAATATATTCCGTCTGGCCGATCTGCCCGTATATCAGGCCTGCCTGCATACTGGATATGGTTTCCTGGGCAAGAATGGACTTGGGCTTTTTAATTTCCACTTCCGGCAGCTTGGCCGTCCCTTCCCATAATGCTTTCGCGGATATCCGTATGCCCGGCGCTATGATGCAGGCTACAAAGCTTCCGTCTTCCGAAACCAGATCATAAGTAGTGGCCGTTCCAAAATCCAGCACGAGAACCGGCCCTCCGTATATCTCATAAGCGGCCACCGCGTCCACAATACGGTCGGCCCCGATCTGCCTCGGATTTTCCGTCACGACCCGGATTCCTGTTTTCACCCCCGGCCCGACGATAAGGGGCGGCGTCTTCAAATAACGTGTCACCGCCCCCGTCAGGGAATGCATCACGTTTGGAACTACGCTGGCAATAATCGTTCCTTCCAGATCCTCTTTTTCCACCGAATTGATCCGCAGCAATTCCATAATACTCATCCCATATTCATCCGAAGTACGCGCCTGCTTCGTCGTCATGCGGAAAGTAGCCACCAGTTCCTTTCCCCGGTACACTCCGTATGTTATGTTTGTATTTCCGACATCGATCACTAAAATCATTTCTTGTTTTCCTGCCTTTCCGCCGCCCTGCGAATTTCGCAGCCTCTCATTTTACCCGATTCGATTCTATGCATTTTCCAATGGGATGCTTTCATGCAAGACGAATACCTTATAATAAAGGCGCAGCGCTTCAAACAGCTCCTGTCTGTTCCTTCTCACCTCGCGCACCATCAGGCCGCTGCCGATCTCATCGTACAAGTAATCATCCTCCGCAAAATCCGTTTCCATCACTACATCGCCGCTCTCTTCAAAGGCAATGGTAAAAATACCCCCGATCTCTTCCGTAAAAAGGACGCAGATAATATGCAGCTCGTCCTGGATGGACTGGGGGATTCCTCGAAAATCCTTGTTAAAATAATACTTCTTCTCATATGCGTTAGCGCCGCAAAGCACGACCTTCCCATCAGACATAACCATAGATCCCCCTTACCGATACTTCCCCAGCATATACTTCCACGGTCTTTCCATCCGGCATTTCCACCAGCAGTTCGCCGGAGGCATTGATTCCTCTTGCCACTCCTTCGAATTCTCCTTTAGGATCCAGCACCCGTACCTGCCTGTCCCTGTTTACCAGATATCCATTATATGCTTCCAGCATATGGCTCAAGTTCAGATCCCTTTCATATGTTTCGTAATTGATTTCAAACCGCTCCAACACCTTCTGCAAGAGTTCCGCCCTCGCCGTTTCTTTTCCGCTCTCCAGCAGAATCGATGTCGCCGTCCGCTCAATTTCCTCCGGCATGACGTCCAGATTCACATTAATTCCCACGCCAATCACCACGTGTTGGATGTAATCGGTTTCCAATGTCATTTCTGTCAAAATACCGCATATTTTCTTTCCGTTCAAAACCACATCATTGGGCCACTTAATCCCTGCCTCCTGTCCGCAGCAGGCTTTGACGGCCTCCGCCACGGAAAGAGCCATCACCAGCGTAAGCCCGGATGCTTTATCCGGGGAAAAATCCGGCTTCAAAAGGATCGTAAAATAAATGTCTTTCCCCGCTGGCGATTCCCAGGCTTTGCCTCTTCTTCCCCTTCCGGCATTCTGCTTATCGGCCACTACTACCGTCCCATGGGCCGCACCCTCTTCGCCAAGACGTTTAGCATCGATATTCGTGGACCCGGTTTCCTCGTAATAATGGATATCCCTGCCCGCCCACTGATTTCGGATACGGCTTTTTAATTCACTGTAGGAAAGGACATCAGGCGTTATTTCCAAATGATATCCCTTATTTTTTACTGCTTCGATCCCGTATCCTTCTTCCTTCAGCTGATTCATCACCTTCCAGACCGCCGTTCTGGAAACGCCGAACTTGCTGCACAGCTCCTGGCCGGAAATATAACCCCCGCTTTCCCGAAGGAGCTTTAAAATCTCTGTTTTCATCATGTTTCCGCCCTCAATGCCGCTTTTTTCGTTACTTCCGCACACCCTCTCCGTCCGGTACGCCGAGCGTGGCCGCCATCACGGCCTTTATCGTATGCATACGGTTCTCCGCTTCCTCAAAAACGATGGATGCTTCCGACTCAAAAACTTCGTCCGTCACTTCCATCTCCGCTATGCCGAATTTTTCACTGATCTCTTTTCCTGTTTTCGTATTCAAATCATGGAATGCAGGAAGGCAATGCATGAATACCGCTTTTTCCCCTGCCAGTTCCATCACTCTTCCATTCACCTGATAAGGGGAAAGTTCCCGTATCCGCTCTTCCCATATCGCATCCGGCTCTCCCATGGAAACCCAGACATCCGTATAAATCACATCGGCCCCTCTCGCTCCCATTTCCACATCTTCCGTCAGAGTGATCGTCGCCCCTGTGTCCTTAGCTATTTCCCTGCATTCTTCCACCAGCTTACTGTCCGGGAAATATTTTTCCGCCGTACATGCCGTGAAGTGCATTCCCATCTTAGCGCATGCCACCATAAGGGAATTCCCCATATTATAACGCGCATCCCCCATATAGGTAAAATGAATATTTTCCAGATATCCGAAATGCTCCCGGATGGTCAGCAGATCTGCCAGCATCTGGGTCGGATGGAACTCGTTTGTCAGGCCGTTCCATACCGGAATCTTCGCATACCTTGCCAGTTCCTCCACGATGTCCTGTCCAAACCCACGGTACTCGATCCCTTCATACATGCCGGAAAGAACCCTGGCTGTATCCGCAATGCTCTCCTTTTTCCCGATCTGGGAGCCGGAAGGATCGAGGTAAGTCGTCCCCATCCCCAAGTCATGGGCCGCCACTTCAAAGGAACATCTCGTCCTCGTGCTCGTTTTCTCGAAAATAAGCGCCACATTCTTTCCCTCATGCCACTTGGTCAGGATTCCCTGTTTCTTTTTTTCCTTCAAATCTGCCGCCAGATCCAACATATATCCGATTTCCTCCGGGGTAAAGTCCAGCAGCTTTAAAAAATCACGGCCTGTCAGATTCATAATCCTTCTCCTCTCACCTAAAATCCGGCAGCCGGAACGCTTCTTCCAACTGCCGGAATATATTCTCCATCCAGAGAATTTTTTACTTTCCTTCTACCACGATCTCCTTCAAAGAAGAAGCCAGTCCTGCTACTCCCTGTATCTCAGAAGGAATGATAATCTTCGTCGCTTTTCCGTCCGCCGCTTTCTCAAATGCTTCCAGGCTCTTGATCGTAAGCACGGCCTGGTCTGCCCCGGCTTCACGGATCATCCGAATACCATCTGCGGTCGCTTTCTGTACTTTCAAAATTGCTTCCGCTTCACCTTCCGCTTCACGGATCATCTTTTCTTTCTGCGCTTCGGCACGGAGAATCGCGGACTGTTTTTCCGCTTCCGCTTCCAAAATCACGGATTCTTTCTGGCCTTCTGCTACCAGAACCGTAGATTTCTTTTCACCTTCCGCACGAAGGATCGCCTCACGGCGCTCGCGTTCCGCCTTCATCTGTTTTTCCATCGCATCCTGGATCGCTGCCGGCGGAATAATATTCTTAAGCTCCACGCGGTTTACCTTGATTCCCCAAGGATCCGTCGCAATATCCAGCGAAGCGCGCATCTTCGTGTTAATGACTTCCCTCGATGTCAGCGTCTGATCCAGCTCCATCTCGCCGATAATATTCCTGAGCGTTGTAGCTGTTAGGTTTTCAATCGCCATAATCGGATTTTCCACGCCATAAGCAAAAAGCTTGGGATCCGTAATCTGGAAGAACACGACCGTATCAATCCGCATCGTTACATTGTCCTTCGTGATCACCGGCTGGGGCGCGAAATCCACAACCTGTTCCTTTAAATTCACCCTCTTCGCCACTTTGTCAAGGAAAGGCATCTTAAAATGGAGGCCTACCGACCAAGTTCCCTGGTATGCTCCCAGCCTTTCCACTACATATGCGTATGCCTGCGGCACGATCTTGATACAGGATACTAAAATCAAAACAATTAAAATCAGTATAACGAGCATTACAATTCCCATCATCCACTCCGTTTCTGCCTGTCCGATCTGCTCAGGCTTTTATCTCTTTTTTCTCTTCTACAATTAATTTTACCCCGTTAATCGCGATAATATTAACCACGCTGCCTACATCAAGCCGGATTCCGGCCTCTGCCGTACGGGCCGACCACTCCATTCCGCCCACAGTCACCTGTCCGATCCCCTGAAGGTTATCGATCTCGCTGATCACGATCGCCTGCCGCCCCACAAGGCTCTCCGCATTTGTTTTTACCCTGTCTTTGTTAAAATATTTGACCGCTATGGGCCTTGTGAAATATAACAGGATAAACGATACTGCAAAAAACAGGACAATCTGTACCGCCAAAGGCAGCCCAAGCGCCGATGCAATCACCGCCAGCAGGGCTCCTCCGGCAAACCATATGGTCGTCAGCCCCATTGTCGCTATTTCAATAAGGATAAACAGCACCAATGCCACCAGCCAAAAAATCGTATAATTCATTTGAATAACCATGTCCTTTCCGAAGTCCGCCGACTCTATAAACGCTTCCTTATTATCTTACTATACTTTCCTTTTTTATTCAATACAAGCAAAAAAGATTTTCGCAGAGGAAGCCCTGACAGCTTTTACCAAAATACATGGTCTCCAATCACAATCCCTTCATGGGCGCCCACTCTTCGGAAATGAGTTGCCGTGCCGATATTCGTAGCGCCGTTGATCGATTCCTGCGCCGCCGTGATGCAGCTGGCTGGAATGTTGCCGCCATATACTCTCGCCACTTTGCCGTTCAATGCCGGGGTAAACTGCCCGGATGCATAAATAACGCTGTAAATGGTATTCGGATATGCGCCGCTTCTCACGCGGTTCATAACCGTTGCGCCTACTGCCAGCTGGCCCTCGTATCCCTGGTTTCCTGCCTCGCAGTAAATCAATGCCGCCAAAAGCCTTGTATCATCCGCTCCTACTGCCACTGCGCCCTGGTTTGCCGTAAGCTTCGCCTTTGCCTCCGCTTCCGCCTTTTCCCGCGCTTTAATCGAAGCTATCGTTTCGCCTTCATCAATATGGAAATCCAAATCCACGAATTCCGCTGAAACATAGCCTGTCTTATTGTCATACTTTACACTGATCCATTCATCGTCCATCACTTCGATCACGTCCAGTTCGTCATCCTGGGCCATTAATGCAAATATCTCGGACTCCGTGCTCGGCTCCTTACGGATCCGCAGCGCGTCCGTATCGATCGTCACAATCAAATTCCCTACTTCATCCGCAAGATTCTCCGCATCTTCGCCGAACAGCAGATATTCATCCTTTGCCCAGCCAACCAAGTCGCCGGATCTTAACTTTGTCCAGCCGTCCTTTCTTTCCAGGATCCTGCCGCCGCAGTCCTTATACAGCACGCCCACTTTTTCCGATTCCTCATCGGCCTTTGCACGGACATTCAGCGTGTTCTGCACGTCTGCCATCACCAGATCCGATTCTTCCTCCTGCGGCTCTTTTCCAGTCTGCAAACTTTCCCTTACCGTATCCTCCGTCACCTGGACTCTTGACGCGGAATTATCCGCCATCAAATCACCCGGCACGGCTTCCTCCTCTTCCTTCTTCGTTTCTTCCAATTCCTTTTTCTCATCTGTATCAGGCGCAAGGAGCGTTGCCACTCCCACATTTAAAGAATCCAGATATTCCTGGCTGCTGGTCTTATCTTCCCCGGCTACAGCGGTCATACCTACAGCCATCATCATTACCAGACTTACAACAAAACCTGACAACAGATGTAACGGCTTTCTGTTTCCTGACATTTCCTTTCCCTCCAATGAGTACCCGGTCCGTTCTTCCGACACGGCCGGACATTTTTTTCCTTTCTATTATTGTATATAATTATTACGAAATTGTTAATTTTATTACATAAATAATATCAAAAGAAAAGGAAATTGTCAAGTTTGTTGATTTTTCAGGACAGTTCTGAAAGATAAATCGGCTCGCAAGAACATATATTCTCTCTCATTTTCAAACACTGTCGTTACCCTTGTGCAAGGATGCTTATCCTTTTGCTATACTTGATTCAGATAAAGATTTTTCGTTTTTCACCGCTATCGCGTCCCTGCCAGTCCTTCTAACGGTTGAATCCCTCTGCTCTAACTGTTCTTTTGCATTCGCTATCGCCTGTAATAGTTTTCTCTCCAACACCTCTTTGGGCGGCATCTTAGTCAAATACTGCGCTACATGTATGCTGCCGTTATCAAGTTCCATAAGCTCTATTGTCTCCTGCGATTTCTCCGCACACAATATCAAAGCGACCGGCTTCTCCTCACCTTCTGCTCTTTCATATTTTTCAAGCCATCGAAGATACAATTCAACTTGTCCTTTATCCTGCGGTTCAAATTCTCCTAATTTTAATTCTATTAACACTAAACGGTGCAATGTTCGATGAAAGAAGAGCAAATCTATATAATAATCCTTGCCATCAAGAACAAAATGTTTTTGACGAGCTAAAAATGCAAAATCCGAACCCATTTCCAAAATAAACTTTTCTAGCTGAGCAAGAATAGCATTTTCCAAGTCCTTTTCACTATAAGTATCTTTCAAACCAAGAAAATCTAATATATATGGATCTCGGTAAAATATATCCAGCGACATTTTCTTTTCTACGTTCAACTCCGCAATCTCATTTTTTATCGTTTCATCAGGCTTTTTTGAAATTGCTGTGCGCTCATAAAGCATGGATTTTTTACGTTCGCGCAATGTACGAACTGACCAATTTTCATTCTTACACATTGCTGCATAAAAGTCCCTTTTTAATTCATCCTTAATTGGCAATATTTCAATAAAATGCGACCACGTCAATTGTTGCGACAATGTCGCAACTTTTTCATAATCTGGAAACTCCTGATAAAAATTTATCATGCGAGAAATGGCAGACTTATTAAATCCCGCTCCATAATCTACAGATAATCTATTACTGATTTCAATAACTACCTTTTTCCCATATTCCGGTTTATTAACACCAGTTATCTCTTCTGTCAGCTTCTTTCCAATTCCCCAATACAAAGAAATCATCGCATCATTAACAGCATTTTTAACATCGTATTTTTTCTGTCTTATCAAATCATTTATATCGTCATAAATATGATTAAAAGCATCTGACAACGTTATTCCATTCTTCATTAATACCTCCTTCTGAAAAGTTGCGACATGTCGCAACACTTAGCAAAGGTGTATCTGCTACCTTTTCTATAACGCTACAATTTTTTCGATTTTTCTACGCAGGCTCCGACCGCTTCTATAACAGCCGCGCGCATTCCTTTTTCCTCTAATACTGCAATGCCTTCTATCGTCGTCCCGCCCGGCGAACAGACCATGTCTTTGAGTTCCCCGGGGTGGATGCCTGTTTCTAATACCATCCTGGCGCTTCCGGCTACCGCGCTTGCGGCAAATTCATAGGCTTGTTTTCTTGGCATACCGGCTTTTACCGCGCCGTCCGCCATGGCCTCTATCAGCAAAAAAACGAAAGCAGGGGAACTTCCGCTGACCGCTCCTGCCGCGTCCATCAGGCGTTCCGGAATTGCGATCGCCCTTCCGAAGCTTTCCATCAATTTCAGGCAGAATTCTTCATCCGCTTCTTCTGCCAGTGAATTGCTGCATACTGCCGTGCAGCCAGCCCCTACCAGGGCCGGAGTATTGGGCATGCATCGGATTAGTTTGATTCTTTTTCCAAATTCCCTTTCGATCCATTCCATGCTCTTTCCTGCGGCAATGCTGATCACCAGTTTTTTCTCTGTCACAGCCTCCCTGATCTCTCCGATCACTTCCGAAAGGAAAACAGGTTTGACAGCCAGTATGACCACATCGGCATATTCTGCCACATATTGGTTGCTTTCCGAAGTCATGATATGGAACTCTTCTTTCCTGCACTCCAGCGTTGCCCGGGTTTTGGCCGACCCTATGATATCCCCGGCCTCCACGATTCCTTCCCGAAGCATCCCTCCGATCATCGCTTTCGCCATATTCCCTAATCCGATAAATCCTATTTTCATACCTTTCTCCTTTTTCAAATAACAACTTAGCACTATTCCCGTCCTCACCCGCGCCTCTGCCGCGCCGCCTCAAATGCCAGCAGGGATGCCGCCACCGCTGCATTCAGCGACTCCACTTTCCCTTCCATCGGAATCTTTATCCGTACATCCGCCAGCAGGGAAATCCGTTCCGTCAAACCCTTTCCTTCATTCCCGATCAGGAAAGCCGATGCCTTTCGGTAATCGCACTGGTCATAACTTTTCTTCCCTTCCAAATGAGCCGCAAACACTTCTGTTCCGGCCTTTTTCATCTGCCCGATTGCATTTTCCAGATCATCCACATAGCAAAAAGGCATTCGGTACACGGATCCCATCGTCGCCCGGATCACCTTGGGATTATAAATATCTGCCGTATCCCTGCTCATCACAATGCCGCTCACTCCCGCGCCTTCCCCTGACCTTAAAATCGTTCCCAGATTACCCGGATCCTGGATATCTTCCAGCACAAGAAGCAAGGCGGCTCCACCTTCCCGAAGCATATCAGCCAGCTCATAGCGCCGCTGCCTGACCACGCACAAGATTCCCTGCGGGGCCTGTGTATCCGACATTTTCCCGAATACATCCCTGGATACCGTTTCATATCCCCGTTTCTCCAGCTTTTCCTTTACCCTTTTCCTATCCTCCTGCCATTCCAGCAGCATTCCTTTTCCAAAAAGGATCGGGCAATCCTCGGAAACATATATCTCCTCCACATACTCCTCCGGCGCTTCCAAGAACATCTTGATCCCCTCCGCCACAAAAACGCCTTCTCTTTTTCTCTCCCCTGCCTTTTTATTCAGCTGTACAATCCTTTTCACCCTCTGATTCGATACGCTCGTTATCATATCCTGCCGTGTCCTTTTCCGCACATTTGCAAACGGACCAGCACATTCCGTACCGGTCCGCCCTTAACATCCATTTTTCCACCTTTTATATTTTCCTGGTAATTTAGAAGCTATAGGTCTCTCCATTCGATGCAGCTTGGTCTTTCTAATGTTTGAAAAAATTGCTTTGCACATTCCAATGCTTTATCGAGAGAAATAACAGAATTTGCAGGCATAACAGACTTTTCACCATTGCAAACAAAAGCAACATCTTCCTTGCCGTATCCTACTGACTGCCACATATTTCCTTCACCGTCAAGGAAATAATGAACACATGCATGCTCCCTATTAATCAATATGGCAAGGCAAGGGTAATCATCATTACCGTTAATCCAAATATCATCCAATGAATTGAATGAGCTTTTCGTTATAAAATCTTTTAACTCATTCCATGATTGACATTTAAAATTGCCTTTGCAATTCGCAATGTTTCTTACCATGTCTTCAGTTTCTCCAATTATGTCCTTATTCGGATTATTTTTCATATGCCTTTACTTTTTCAAAAGACCTTCCATACACCAGCTTTCACGAAAGCACATATCTGCTTTCTTACATGGACAACGCCCTGCTTACCTCATACTGGTATTCAGGAATATGTTTCTCCATCGCCAAAGCTTCTTCAATATCAAAATCCTGAAATTCCCCGCTCCGATATCCTACCACCCGGTTTGTCTTGCCCTGGCAAAGAATATCCGTCGCATATGCGCCCATCATCGACGCATAAAAACGATCCTTGCAGGTAGGGCTACCGCCCCTTTGCATATAACCGAGAATCGTCGCCCTCGTCTCTATGCCAGTGGCCGCTTCAATCCTCCGGGCCATGGAAGTGGAATGCCCGATTCCCTCCGCATTGATAATAATATGGTGGGTCTTCCCCTTTTTCCTGTTATTGATAATATTATTAATAATCCTCTGTTCGTTAAAATCATATTTTTCCGGCAGGAGAATGTCCTCCGCGCCGTTTGCCACGCCGCACCAAAGAGCGATATAACCCGCGTTCCTTCCCATTACTTCAATAATGCTGCATCTCTCATGAGAGGAAGAAGTGTCCCTTACTTTATCAATCGCCTGCATCGCCGTATTGATCGCCGTATCGAAGCCTATCGTATAATCCGTACAAGAGATATCCAGATCGATCGTTCCCGGAATCCCGATCGTATTAATCCCTTTCCGTGAAAGCGCCTGTGCGCCTCTGTAAGAACCATCGCCGCCGATTACCACCAGACCCTCGATGCCATGCTTCATGCATATCCTGGCGCCTTTCTCCTGTCCTTCGTCCGTCTTGAATTCCATGCAGCGGGCAGTGCCAAGAATCGTTCCGCCCCTCTGGATAATATCCGACACGCTGCTTCTCTCCAGATCGACAATTTCTTCATTTAAAAGCCCCTGATAACCTTTTTTAATGCCTTTTACTCTTACCCCTTTGGCAAGCGCCTGCCGCACTACGGCACGAATAGCCGCATTCATCCCCGGCGCGTCGCCGCCGCTGGTTAATACCCCTATTGTCCTGATCTCATCCGCCATGCCTGCACCTCTCTCATTGATTCTTTCGATGTCCGCTGTACCGTCCCGCCGCACCCTCTTGTCATTTTCACCTGACCATAAAACAGTCGGCGCAAACGATATACAGCATCTTTATTTTACCTTGTTTTTTATGCCTTTTCAATATTTTTTTATTGAAATGCGCGAAAAGCATCCGGCGCTTTTTTGCCGGAAACGGCAAAAACAGCCATGTTCTTGTGAATAGATCATTGGTTTTTTGCCGATCATATGGTATACTGGTTCAGACGGAGGTGGAGGATGAAGTATTTATCGGTAGCCCGGACTGCGGAAAAGTGGGGCGTGTCAGAACGCACGGTGAGAAATTATTGCGCGACAGGGAAAATACAGGATGCATTCTTAACGGGCAAAACCTGGAATATCCCTGAAACAGCACAGCGTCCGAAGCGGATCAATAAAAAGAATAATGATCCCAAAACGTTGCTGGAAGTTTTGAAAGCAGAAAAAAAACATAAAATAAAAGGCGGTATCTATCATAAGGTACAAATTGAGCTGACATATAACTCCAACCATATTGAGGGCAGCAGGCTTACCCATGACCAGACCCGTTATATTTATGAAACAAATACAATCGGCATGGAAAATGGTGTGGTCAATGTGGATGATATTGTGGAAACGGCCAATCATTTTCAATGCATTGATATGGTAATTGATGCTGCGGCCCAGCCGTTAAGCGAGAGGTTTATCAAACAGCTTCATCGGACACTGAAAAGCGGCACCAGCGATTCCCGCAAGGATTGGTTTGCAGTAGGCTCATACAAAAAGCTGCCGAATGAAGTAGGCGGGCAAAACACCGCGCTGCCGGAAATGGTTGCAAACGAAATGAAGAAACTTCTTGCCGCATACAACGGGCAGAAAGAGAAAACGCTGGAGGAACTGATTGAGTTTCATGCCGCTTTTGAAGCGATTCATCCTTTTCAGGATGGGAACGGGCGTGTGGGACGGCTGATTTTGTTTAAGGAGTGTCTTCGCAATAATATCGTGCCGTTTATCATCGACGAGGAATTGAAAATGTTTTATTATCGCGGGCTGAACAAATGGAAATCGGAACGGGGGTATCTTACGGACACTTGTCTTGCGGCACAGGATAAGTTTAAGAAGTATCTGGATTACTTCCGGGTGCCATATGTGCAATAATCTGCAAGCAAGCGAGTTGCGGAATGCAGGGAATGCGAAAATGAGGGAAAATCCAATTTTGCAGACGGCATTCCGAGCCGGAGGCAGCGCCGGGGAAGGGGATAGCGGGGTTTTTGCTGGAGCTTCCAATCAGATTTCACTAATGAAATGGGATATGCATTCAAACCGATCGGGTCGGAAAAAAAGGACATCCGTGTCCTTTTTTCCTGAAATTGCCATCCATGGCAATTTCACCCTGGGGTATCGATCATTTCATAAGTGAACAATTTCATAAATGAAATTGCTGATTGTACGCAACAGCAAAAACCCCGCTATCCCCTTCCCCGGCGCTGCCTCCGGCCCGGAATGCCGTCTGCAAAATTGGATTTTCTTAATTTACGGGTATCGAAACCCCTATGTCAAAAATTGTCAAGAATTACCCATTCAAAGCTTAGAGATAAATATATACGTGCCGCAACCGATGGGGCTGTCGTTCTGCCGCAGAAAGCGGTCGCTGCCAAGGGCTTGCCGGGCGGCGGGGCCGGGGGCGGTAGGGGAGCGGGCTGGCAGGAAGAAGATCGTATCCATGCCTTTTGCACGATGGAGATAAGACTCAAAAATCGTGGAAGCCACTGCTGAACACGATTTTGCTTTCAGAGGCTTATCGGAATGCTCCGTGCAATGCCATGGATACGACTTCTTCCTGCCAGTCCGCTCCCCTACCGCCCCCGGCTCCGCCGCCCGCGCAAGCCTTTGGCAGCGACCGCTTTCTGCGGCAGAACGACAGCCTTCCCCCCATCCTACGTCACCTTCACATTCTCCTCCCCATACAAAGCCGCCAGTCCGTCCACCAGCTCCCGGTCCGCCCTCACATTTCGATTCGGCGGCAGGTTTTTCACCGCCCTCGGGCTTTCCACATAAATACATACGCTGTCCCTTCCATCCGACTCCGCCAGCCGCTCCAGCAGCTCCTTCTCCGCAGCTTCATAAGCCTCTTTTGTGGCAAACTTGATCCACAGTTTCTTGCTGATTTCGTCGAACCCCGTCAGCTTCTCGCAGATCAGTTTCCCGTCCTTTTCCTCTTCCATCGATACGCGGCCTTTGATAAATACCTTCTCATCTTCCATCAGTTTCGCGGAATTCTTTTCATAATCCCTCGGGAATACAATAACTTCCACCGTTCCCACCAGATCTTCCAGCTGCAAAAAGGCCATGACTTTATCATTTTTCGTATACTTTATCTTCTTATCCGCAATGATGCCCCCGATCGTGGCGCTCTGCCCGTCCTTCACGGCCGTTTCTCCCGTCTCCTCGTCCAGAAGGAAATCCGCCGTCGTATTCGTAATATTTTTCTTCCATACCTTGGCATATTCTTCCAAAGGATGCCCGCTGATATAAATGCCCAGCACTTCTTTTTCAAAAGCTAAGAGCATCTCCTTGGAATATTCCCCTACGTCCGGCATCCTGATTTCATAATCCTTCTTTTCCTCTTCGGATACAATATCAAACAGAGAAAGCTGCCCCGCCATATTATTCTTTTTATCCTGCTGTATGCCCTCCATAATCTGCACATACACGCTCATAAACTGTTTGCGCGTGCCGCCAAGGCCGTCCAGCGCTCCGGCTTTGATCAAGTTTTCCACCGTGCGTTTATTGATCTCCTTATCCGCGATCCGGGTAATGAAATCCTTCAAGTTCTTGTATTCTCCCCGTTCTTCCCTTTCCTTTACGATCGCCTCGATGACCGGATGGCCGATGCTCTTAATAGCGGTCAGCGCATAGCGGATTCCCTCGTCCGTCACGGAAAAACCGGCAAACCCGGCATTAATATCCGGCGGCAGGATGGCAATCCCCATATTCCTGCATGTCACGATATATTCCGATACCTTGCTCGGGAAATCGATGACAGAAGTCAGAAGGGCCGCCATAAATTCCACCGGGTAATAATATTTCAAATAAGCGGTCTGGTAAGCTACCACCGCGTAGCATGCCGCATGGGACTTGTTAAAAGCATACTTGGCAAAATCCATCATATCCGCGTAGATCTGTCCCGCCACTTTTTCATCGATGCCGTTGGCCACACATCCAGGCACGCCCTCTTCCTTATTTCCGTATATAAAATTCTCCCGCTCCTTTTCCATCACCGACTGCTTCTTTTTGCTCATCGCGCGGCGCACCAAGTCGCTGCGGCCAAGCGTATAGCCGCCCAGGTCGCGCACGATCTGCATCACCTGTTCCTGATATACGATACAGCCGTAAGTGGAAGAGAGGATCGGCTCCAGCTGGGGGCAGGAATAGATAATATCCTGATGCGTATTCTTCCCTTTGATATATTTCGGGATAAAATCCATGGGCCCCGGCCGGTACAGCGATATTCCGGCGATAATGTCCTCCAGGCTCTGGGGCTTCAGCTCTTTCATGAAATTTTTCATGCCCCCGCTTTCCAGCTGGAACACCCCGTCCGTGCGCCCCGTCCCGATAGATGCCAGCACCGCCTTATCATTATAATCAATCCGATCCATATCCAGATGGATGCCCTTATTCTTTTCCACATAATGCATGGCGTTCTGGATCACCGTCAAAGTGCGCAGTCCAAGAAAATCCATTTTCAGCAGTCCCAGTTCCTCGATCGTCGTCATCGTAAACTGGGTGGTGATCGAGCCGTCGCTCCCCCTGGACAGCGGCACGAATTCCTCCGCCGGCCTGCTGCAGATCACCACCCCTGCCGCATGCATGGAAGTATGCCTCGGCAGCCCCTCCAGGCGTTTGCTCATATCGATCAGTGTTTTTACCTGTTCATCCGTCTCGTACATTTTTCGAAATTCCGGGTTTGCGCTCAGCGCCCGGTCTATCGTGACATTCAGCTCATTTGGCACCATTTTGGCGATGGAGTCCACATACGCGTAAGGCAGATCCATCACTCGGCCCACATCCCGAATCACGCCTTTGGCCGCCATCGTACCGAAAGTAACGATCTGCACCACCCGGTCAGACCCATATTTTTTCCCCACGTAATCAATGACTTCCTGCCTTCGTTCAAAGCAGAAGTCAATATCGATATCCGGCATGGACACCCTTTCCGGATTCAAAAACCGCTCAAACAACAGATTATATTTGATCGGATCAATATCCGTAATCCGAAGGCAGTAAGAAACGATGCTTCCTGCCGCCGACCCTCTGCCCGGGCCAACCATAATATCGTTCATTTTCGCATAATTAATAAAATCCCATACGATCAGGAAATAATCCACATATCCCATCGTGCGGATGACATCCAGCTCATATTCCAGACGTTTGACCAGGCTTTCCGCATCCGCTTCCCCTGCGGCCGTTTCCTTCCTTACTACGCCGTAACGCTCATACAAGCCGTCATCGCACAGCTTATTCAAATAAGTCCAAGAATCATAGCCTTCCGGCACTTCAAAATGAGGCAGCTTCGTCACGCCAAATTCGATCTCCACATGGCAGCGGTCGGCGATCCTCTGCGTATTTTCCACCGCCTCCCAGGCATATGGGAATAAGCCCTTCATCTCCTCTTCGCTCTTGACGTAATACTGCCCGCCTATATAACGCATCCGATCCTCATCCGCCAGCTTTTTTGCTGTCTGGATGCAGAGAAGGACATCATGGGATTTTTCGTCCTCCGCATACGTATAATGTACGTCATTGGTGACAACCAGCGGGATATCCAGCTCCTTGCTCATTTTAAGCAAGGCCGCGTTCACCGTTTTCTGCTCCGGGATTCCGTGGTCCTGCATTTCCAGGAAATAATTTCCTTTGCCAAAACAGGTCTCATATTTTAATGCCGCTTTCTTCGCCTCGTCGATCAGCCCCTTGGAAATATAGCGCTGCACCTCGCCGGCCAGGCATGCCGAAAGAGCAATGATCCCCTCATGGAACTGGTTCAGCACTTCCATATCCACCCGGGGCTTATAATAATACCCTTCCGTAAATCCCCTACTGACTATCTTCATCAGATTGGCATAACCCGTATTATTCTCTGCCAGAAGCACCAGATGGTAATATCGGTCCTCCCCCCCGGTCAGTTCCTTGTCAAAACGGGAATTGGGCGCTACATACACCTCGCATCCCATAATCGGGTTAATGCCGGCCGCCTTTGCTTCCTTATAAAATTCAATCACGCCATACATCACCCCGTGGTCGGTAATGGCCGCGCTGTCCATGCCCAGTTCCTTTACCCTTTTCACATATTCCTTAATTTTGTTGGAACCGTCCAAAAGACTGTATTCCGTATGCACATGTAAATGCGTAAATGCCATAAACGATACCTCTTATTCTTCCTATGTACTCCGTCCCCGCCCTTTTGGCGCATGAGCCTTATTGATTTCAGATGCACGGGACATGCCTTCCGCCGTCCCATTTCCCCGGCTTCCCTCTGTACGTTTGTTTATTCCACTGTCACTACCTTTGCCAGGTTCCTCGGTTTATCCACATCCAGCCCCTTATCCAGCGACACATAATATGCCAGAAGCTGCAAAGCCGCCGAAGCGGGCATCACCATGAACCCATCCTCCATCGCCGGCAGCCGGAACAAGCCGTCCCAGGAAGCATTCCGATCCATGTCAAAAGTTTCCTTCACAAACAGTATAACCCCTGCGCCCCTGGACTGCACCTCTTTTATGTTGGAAAATTCCTTGGACTGCAGCTTTTCCTGCGTCACTACCGCCACAATCGGCGTATCCTCCGTGACCAGCGCGATCGTCCCATGTTTTAATTCGCCGGAAGCATAAGCCTCCGAATGAATATAGGATATCTCTTTCAGCTTCAGGGATCCCTCCAGCAAGATCGAATAATCCAGCCCTCTTCCTATCATGAACACGTCCTTTGCATGCAGGATGGAGCGGGCGATATAGTGGATTTCTTCTCTCCTGTCCAGCACTTCTTGTATCGCCTCCGGCGTCCGCAGCAGCTCTTTCGCAAAATGCTCCGCCTCTTCCCGTCCAAAGCTCCCCCTTACATATGCCATCCGCCCGGTCAGCAGATAAAGCGCCGCCAGCTGGGTCGTATACGCTTTTGTGCTGGCCACCGCAATCTCCGGCCCCGCATTCGTGTAAAGCGTATAATCGCTGGCGCGGGCCACGGAAGATCCTCTCACGTTCACGATTGCCAGAGTTTTCGCCCCATTCTTCTTTGCATGCTTCACTGCCTCCAGCGTATCGATCGTTTCCCCTGACTGGGAAATCGCGACCACCAGCGTATCTTCATCCACAATCGCATCCGCATACATAAACTCGCTGGCTAATTCCACATCCATATGGATGCGCACCAAGGACTGCATCAGCGCCTTGCCCACCAGCCCGGCATGCATTGCCGTGCCGCAGGCGATAACGCAGATTCTCTTGCAGTCCGCCAGCAGACTGTCTGGAATGCCGTCCGCGCCCAGATCCGGGATTCCTTCGAGGATCCTCGGGGCAATCGTCTCCCGGATCACCCGGGGCTGTTCCATAATCTCTTTTTCCATGTAAAAAGGATAGCCGCCTTTGCCGCTCCTGTCCACATCCCAGTCCACCGTCATCCACTCCCAGGATGCCGCCTCGCCGGACATATCGTACAATTCTATTCCCTCTTTCTTCAGCACCGCCACATGGAATTCAGGCAGCACAAAATATTCTTTCGTATGCTGCCCGAGCGCCGTCACATCGGACGCGAGCATGCTTCCTCCCCTTGCTCTCCCGATCACAATAGGACTCACATTCCGCACGGCAAAAATAACCCCCGGGATATCCTCAAACATAATGCTCAGGGCAAAAGTCCCTTTCAGCTTCAAAACCGCCTTCCGAATGGCCGCAAAAGGATCCCCATTGTAAAAATGGGCGATCACGGCCGCCGCCACTTCGCTGTCCGTCTCGGAACGCAGTTGCCCCTCCAGCCCATACCTCTGCACCAGGCTTCGGTAATTTTCGATGATGCCATTATGCGTCAATGTCACCTTTCCAAACTGGTGGGGATGGGCGTTCGCATCGCTGACTCCTCCATGGGTCGCCCATCTCGTATGCCCGATGCCGCATGTGCCGCGAAGCCCCGCCCCTTTGCATAAGGCGCGCAGCTCCTTCACCCGTCCCGCGCACTTGCGAATCCGCACGCTCCCGTCCGCCTGGCATAAAGCAATCCCTGCGCTGTCATAGCCTCTGTATTCCAAAATCTCCAATCCGTCCGTTAAAATATCTTCTGCTTCTTTTTCTCCTGTATAACCAATAATTCCACACATAGATTCTCCTCATCTTTCTATTTATCATCTCATTGTTATCATCTTATCCTTCCAAGTTATGCCGTCTTTGTTTTGCAGTCACCCGCATATTTCCTCGGCATATCACGCACCGGAAGCCGTGCGGAAAGGCATCCGCCGAATTTTCGATCACCTTTCTCCTCGTCAACCTGTCTCTTTCCTACAGGTGCATGGCGCTAAACGGGAAGCTATGGGAAATTATTGTATACAGCGAAAGAATGTCCTGTGCATCTGAAATCAATCAGACTATCCATATTTATTTATCAAGGTTCCATTCATAGCATTGGACGGCGGGATACCCCGCCGTCCTCCCTATTCTATAAATATTTCTTCAATACATCCGTCTTGTCAAGCCTCTCCCAAGGCAGATCCAGATCATTTCTTCCAAAATGCCCGTAAGCCGCTGTCTGCTTATAAATCGGTCTGCGCAGATCCAGCATCTTGATGATCCCTGCCGGACGCAGGTCAAAATTCTCGCGGATAATTTCTACCAGCTTGTCGTCCTCGATCTTTCCTGTCCCGAAAGTATCCACCATAATCGAAGTAGGCTGCGCTACGCCGATCGCATAGGACAGCTGGATCTCGCATTTGTCCGCGATGCCTGCAGCTACGATGTTCTTCGCCACATAACGCGCCGCATATGCTGCGGAACGGTCTACTTTCGTGCAGTCTTTTCCGGAAAAAGCGCCGCCGCCGTGGCGCGCATATCCGCCGTAAGTATCTACGATGATCTTGCGCCCTGTCAAACCGGCATCCCCATGAGGCCCGCCGATTACGAAACGCCCCGTAGGATTGATATAAAATCTTGTCTTCTCATCAATCAGCTCTACTGGAAGCACCGGATCAAACACATATTTTTTAATATCTTCGTGGATCTGTTCCTGGGTTACATCCTCGTCATGCTGGGTGGAAAGCACGACCGCCTCCAGGCGCAGCGGATTGCCTTTTGCATCATATTCCACCGAAACCTGGCTTTTCCCGTCGGGCCTTAAATATTTTAAAGTACCGTCTTTGCGCACCTTTGTCAGCTGGAGCGCCAGCTTATGTGCAAGGGCGATGGAATAAGGCATATATTCTTCCGTTTCATTCGTGGCATAGCCAAACATCATGCCCTGGTCGCCCGCGCCGATCGCTTCGATCTCTTCGTCCGTCATTTGATTTTCCGCGCTCTCATGCTTTGCCTCGAAAGCCTTATCCACGCCCATGGCAATATCGGAAGACTGCTCATCAATCGCTACGAACACCGCGCACGTATTGCCGTCAAACCCATATTCGGATTTGGTATAACCGATCTCCTTGATCGTCTCCCTCGCTATCTTGGGGATATCCACATACGCGCTCGTCGTAATTTCCCCTGTCACCAGCACAAAGCCCGTGCAAGTTGCCACCTCGCAGGCAACGCGGCTCATAGGATCCTTCTCCATCAACGCGTCCAATACTGCGTCCGAAATTGCGTCGCAGACTTTATCGGGATGTCCTTCTGTTACTGATTCTGAAGTAAATAAAAATTTCTCCATGTCTTTCCTCCTTATTTTGTAAAAGTTTTCACATCGGGCAGGGAAGAGCCATCTTCCCCTGCTGACATATTTCCTTTGGGAACCCGTATGCATAAAAAAATCCGCTTTCTTTTATAAGCGGACTCGATATTCGATACTCAAATCCTCTTATTGTTCGATCTATTACGGACGAATTGCTTCCTCCGTTCATTGCTGCTCGCTCAGGCAGGCACCTTCCTTATCAGGGGTTGCCGTGGTTTCTCAGGTCCTATGTACCTCCGCCACTCTGAATAAGAGATTATCTACAATATTGAATTTTCATATTTCATATCTGATTAATAACATACACCATTCTCTTTTTATTGTCAATGTATTTATTGACAATGCCTTGTAAAAATTTTATAATTCTATTACGTTAATTTTCTAGCTTGAGAGAAGGGTGTGGGTAATAAGATGAGAAGGGTAAGTACCAGATCTTTGATGCCGGGCATGATAACGGCAGAGGATATTTTCAGCTTCAGCAATAGCCTGATATTATCAAAAGGAACTGTTTTAACGGACAAAGCGATCACAAAACTGGAAGTTTATTCCATTTTTTATGTAAGAGTCGAGGACGAATGGGCGGAAGTTCCGCCGGAAGAACCGGAAGAAAGCCCTTCGTATGCCGAACGATTAAAGCAGACTCCCGAATTCCAGCATTTCGCGGAAGATTTTCATAAAGAAACGGAAGTTTTCAAGAACTCCATCAACAACGCGATGGACGATATTGCCAACCTGGATGTGGAGCAGCTCATCCAGAATTCCATATCACTTTTGTCCCAAGACAACCAGCGCATCAACGTCTTTGATATGCTGCATAATATGCGCGAACTGGATGATTCCACCTATGTACATTGCATGAATGTAGGCCTGATCTGCAATCTTTTTGCGAACTGGCTGCGCATGAGCGAGGAAGATGTAAAAACGGCAACCCTCTGCGGTCTTCTCCACGATATCGGCAAACTGAAAATGCCGGAAGATATTTTAAAGAAACCGAGCAAGCTGACGGAAGAAGAATTTAAAGTCATCAAGACGCATCCCCGGGAAGGCTATAATCTTCTTTTGGAATCCCCGGTGAATGACCATGTAAAAAATGCAGCGCTGATGCACCACGAACGCTGCGACGGCTCCGGCTATCCTATAGGCCTGACCTCCAACCAGATCGACCCCTTTGCTAAAATGGTGGCCATCGCTGATGTTTATGATGCCATGACATCCGCAAGGGTTTACCGCGGCCCTTTATGCCCCTTCGTGGTTATCGAGGCTTTTGAGCAGGAAGGTTTCCTGAAATACGATGCGGAATACATTCTCACTTTTTTAAGCAATATCGTAAATACTTATATGCTTCACCGCGTGCGTTTAAGCGACGGCCGGGAAGGCGAGATCGTGTTCATCAATCCGGATAAGCTTTCCAAGCCGACCATCAAATCGGGCAGTCAGTATATCAATCTGTCCAATGAACGCAATGTATCTATCGTTGCTATTATTTGATACGAATCTTTCAGGCCATATATTTTATCAGCGCGGCTTCTTTTCTATCTGCCTGATAGAATTTCCAACATAGATTTTAGGGGGCATGATGCAGGAATAGCTCTGCCCCTTGCATTCTTTCCGTTCTATCATCTTTAAAAGACGTGCCGCCACTTCCCGCCCGATCTGATGGCCCTGATGGATGGAGCAGGCAATTCCCTCTTCCTCCCAGTCATTCCGCGAATAATCGAAGCAAACGAGGGAATAATCCTCCGGCGTCCTCTTTCCCTGTTCTTTCAATACCCGCCGTACCAGGCAATAAATCATATGATTACAGCAGACGATCGCGCTGCATTTCGGTATCCCTTTTAAAAACTTCTCTATGGAATGGGCGAACCTGTCGTCATGGGCCTCGTTGGAAACGCACCATTTAATATAATCATCCTGGAATTCCACCCCATGCCGCTTCAAAGCCGCCGCCATCCCCTGGAATTTCTCAATGCTCTGGTAATTATCGTAAATAAATATCCCGGCTATATGCCTGTGTCCCGCCTTGATCAAAAGTCCCAGAAGACGATCGGCGCATTGTTTGTCGTTGATCGTCACTCTTGGGTAATCCAGCTCCTTATAGTAATTATTGTAAAAAATGACGGGAATATTCTTCTGGTAAATCTGCATATAACAGTCCAAGTTGGGATTCATCAGACTCGCTTTTACGCCGTCCACGATAAACCCCTGAAAATCCTGATGGACTACCGTCTGAAGGCAGCGCCTTTCATTGGCAAACTTATTATCCGTCAAAAAAATGCGCAGATCCACCTCATCGGTCAGAAGAACGCTCCGTATTCCCTCGATCAGGGCGGAATTCGCATTGGTATCCTGCCCTTGCAGCACCAGGCCGACCTTGATCGTACCGCCTTTTCCCCCCAGCTCCCTTGTCAGGGCCACTTCCTTATTGATGTAGGTTCCGCTCCCCTTCACCTTGCGGATAAGCCCTTCTTCCGCCAACCTGGCAAGAGCCGTACGCGCCGTTTCCCGGCTTACCGACAGGCGGTGGCTGATCACATTTTCCGATGGGAGCTTGGAATTATTGGCAAACTTATTCTCATCGATATAAGACCGCAGCCAAAGATATGTCTGTTCCGATTTTTTATCCGAAGCCCCCATGAAAATATACCTCCCTAATTTTGGATCGCCGGCCTCTTCCCTTCCGCTTTTTCTATCCAGTCCAGCAGACGTTTCCTCATATCCAATTTTACCTCCGCATAATCCGAGCTGTCCACCACATTATTCAGCTGATAGGGATCTTTTTCCATATCATACAGGAAATCATCCGCATAGACATCGGACGATGCGGCCTCTCCTCCGTTCATTCCCGGCGCATATACGGAATAAGTATATCTCGGCGTACGGACGCATCTTCCGATCCGGCTCTCCGAAATCTGCGCAAAAATCTGGTTTGGCCGATCAATGTCTTTTTTCTCCACCACGTCCAGCAGATTTTCACCGATCATAGCGTCCCCCACATCTACCCCCGCCATAGCGAGGATCGTCTTCGGAAGACTCTCTGTGCTTACCAGTTCTTCCACCGTCACTCCGCCCTTATAAGTCCCTCCGGCAATCACCAGCGGCACCCTGAGACACGCATCATGGCAGGAGCGTTTGTAATCATCATAGCCGTTCAGATGGCTGTCGCGGTTCCTTGTCTTAAAATGAGAACCGTGATCCGCGCCGAATATAATAATCGTATTCTCATATAAACCTTTTTCTTTTAATTTATCCACCAGTTTGCCGAGATTCCGGTCCAGGCTCTCACAGGCTCCCAGATAATCCGGATATTCCTCCGCCGCATCCCCTTTCAGCGCTTTCAGATCCTCCGGCAATATGCAGTCTTTGAATTTCTCCTTCGATCCCTTCGGCCCCTCGTAACATTTCCTGTCGTTCTGATGATGGGGTTCGATATGCGAGATCGTCATAAAAAATGGTTTCTCCGCATCCCTTTCGTCAAAGAAGTCCAATGCCAGATCGGTAATGCAATCCGCACGATAGCCTTTAAAGTCTATTCTGTTATTGTTCTCATCAAATACATATCCATCATAACCGTGGGAAGTAAATTCCAGCACATCCGCCGTACGCCAGAATCCCGTATATCCGCCTCTCAGCTCCCGAGGAATAGGCGTGATCGTATGATCGATCGTCGGCGGCTTCTCCAATTCTCCATCGCTGGCCAGATGCCACTTTCCAATATAAGCTGTTTCGTACCCGGCCTCCTCGATATAATCCGCCAGCGTTTTGATTCCCGAAGGCAGCATAATGTTGTTGCGGAAGCATCCTGTTTCCGTAGGATACTTTCCCGTCTGAAAGAGCGCGCGACAAGGTCCGCAGACAGGCTGGGGAGAAAATGCATACTCAAATTTTACCCCTTCCGCCGCCAGGCGGTCCAGATTGGGCGTGATATCCAAAGGCTGCCCATAGCACCCGCAAGTATCCGCCCGCTGTTGATCCGTAAAATAAAATATTATATTATAAGCCATAAGCTGATCTACCTCCATTATTTATTTCTTTCCGCCTTTGCTTCTTTCATTTTACTCCTGATAAGGGTTGCCATCGCGAGAACGATCAGCACCACAAAGACAATACAATATACACTGCTTACAAAAATCGCCGGACTTCCATTGGAAATCAGCAAAGCGCGGCGGAAATTGGTTTCCGTCATGTTTCCAAGCACCATCCCAAGAAGAATCGGCACCGGCGGCATATCCAGCTTGCGCAGCAGCCATGCAACGACTGCAAAAATCAAAGCGACCCCTACATCAAAATAATTCTTATTGACCGAATAGGCTCCTGCAAAGCAGAAAAGCACAATAATAGGAGTTAAAATTTCCTGTGGAATGGAAACCACTTTCGCAAACAGCTTGGTTAAAAAACTGCCTTGCAACAGCATAAACAAATTAACAAAGACAAGCCCGATCATAATCGCATACATAATATCTCCCTGGGTCGTAAACAGACTCAGTCCGGGATTTAAACCATTTATCATCAATGCGGAAAGCATGATCGCCACCGTTCCGTCTCCCGGAATCCCCATCGTCAGCAAAGGGATCAGCGTAGCCCCTGTCACCGCGTTATTCGCCGCTTCTGCAGCCGCAATTCCTTCTACCGAACCATGGCCGAATTCCTCCTTATGCTTGGACATCGCCTTCGCCCTGTCATAGCTGAACCAGGAAGCCTCGGAAGCCCCCGTTCCCGGCACGATACCCACCATAACCCCGATAATGGATGAAATCAGCGTCGGCCGCAGCATCCTCTTATATTCTTCTTTTGTGATCTTACCGTCATCATTCATCTTCTTCGTATCCAATACAAGAGGTCCTGGCTTTTTTTCCGCCTTCGCCAGTATTTCCACCAAGGCAAACAAACCAATCAAGCAAATCGCAAGGTCAAGCCCCAAATATAAGCGGGGAATGCCGAAGGTAAATCTGTCATAACTTGTCATCGGATCCGCCCCGATGCAAGAAATCAGAAGACCGATACAGGCTGCGATCACTCCTTTGACCATACTCTTTCCCGACACACCCGCTATGATCGTCAACCCGAACAGGCAGACCATGAAATATTCCGCCGTACCGAGCTGCGCCGCAATTTCTGCCACCTGAGGCCCTAAGAAGAGAAGCATCAGCGCCGAAAAAATACCGCCGAAGGCAGATGCATACAAAGCGATTTTTAAAGCCGCTTTCGTACGCCCCTTTTGAGAAAGAGGATGCCCGTCCATCATTGTCGTTGCCGCATGGGGCGTCCCGGGCGTATTGATCAAAATCGCGGACACGCTTCCCCCATACCCTCCGGCACAATATATGCCGAGCAGGAACATCATGCCCGGAATCGCCGTCATCCTATAGGTAAAGGGCAAAAACAGGATCACGCAAAGAATAACCGTAAGGCCCGGAACGGCCGCAAATACCGAGCCGATAAAGACGCCCAGATTAATCCAAAGGAAATTTTCCACCGTAAACAAATGTTCCAGTGCAGGACCTATAAATTCCAACATATTCAATACCTCCCTCCCTTAAAAGTTTACGTTGAGTCCAAAACGGAACGCAACCCATATGAGTACTGCCATCGTCAGAGTAATTGCATAATAGCTCACCTTCCGACAGCGGAAATAAACAAGAAAAGCAAGGCTGCAGAAAATGGCTCCGATGACAAACAGATCCATCACCCGGCAAATCACATATGTCAACAGCAATATTGCCAAAATTTCCAACGCCTTCACTTCTACCAATAAATTAATATTCTTTGTAGCAGGCGGCATTTTTTTTACAAAAATTTGGTATAACTCTTTCGCCAGAACCATACCGCTGCATATCATCATAACTACCATCAACAGCGTCGGAAACGCCCGTCCGTTCACTACATCCGTATCCGACACCGGAACCTGACTTGGCATAACTGCCAAGATCACCGC
The DNA here is from genome assembly GCA_910585965.1 of uncultured Lachnospiraceae bacterium. Taxonomy (GTDB): domain Bacteria; phylum Bacillota; class Clostridia; order Lachnospirales; family Lachnospiraceae; genus Kineothrix. The sequence continues at coordinate 78,919 of CAJUHH010000004.1, read as the reverse complement.
TCCCAACAGCAGGAAAAAAACTCCTGTCACAAGATCCACAGGCAGTTTTATTTCTTTTTCCGAAAGTTTCCGGCCTATCGCATCCCTTTTTTCGTCCAGCCGGTCCATCCAGCTTTGTTTTTCCTTCATATACACGGACTCCTTTCCCAAACAACGGATGCCAGGCTTCGCCAGACATCCTTATGTGAAATAAATGGGATGGGCAGTCCTATCCAGTCCCGTCCATCCCATGAAAAGGTTTTGATCAGCCTACTACGATATCATAATATTCATTTACGATGTTCTGCACGTTCTGTATATGTTCCTGAACATCCGCCTCACTCATCGTATCCACTTCCAGCATCATCGTATCGCTTAACCAGCTCGCCATCTCACTGTCCGCAAGAATATCGTCATACAGTTTCTTTAACTCAGCCACCGTTTCCGCTTTGGTTCCAGAGCGGGCAAGGATAAAGCAACGGTTGCGGAAATACGGATAGCCATATTTTCCTACGCCTTCTACTCCTGCAAAATCGCCCTCTGCAATATCTTCGCCGTCAAAAGCGCATACGATTGTAACGCCGCCCTGCTGGTAAGTTTCCAGTATCTGTGACTGATGGGAAACCGCGAAATTGGTTTCGCCTCTCGCTACTGCCTGTGCCGCTTCCGCCGCGGAACTATAGGGCGTAATTTTCAGTTTATCCCCATAACCCATAGACCCGAAAAGAGCCGCCGCCAGAAAAGCTTCCGAACCCGTCGCCCCGTTAGCTGCCACGCTGATCTCATCAGCCCCTGAAGCATATGCATCCAAATCATTGATATTCTTTATATTCAGACTTGCATCCGCCGACATAACGAATACGGATGAATACAGATTTTCCACGAATACAAAATCATCATATGTAAATTGCAGCTTTGCCGGATCGAGAATCGAAGTAATGGAGAACAGGCCTTCTCCGGCAAATACCAGCTCGGTATCATTCGCCTTCGTATCCGCCACCCATGTATTCACCGTAGCCGCATCCCCTTTGATCGCGTCCGCCACGAGAATAATATTTTCGGAATAATTGGTTGACATGGCCGCCGCCTTCTGGCTTACCATCGCCGCAACCCCCGACGGAGCCCACGGACAGGTCACAGTCCAGCTCGCTGTCTTGCTGCCGCCGCACCCTGTCAGCAGCCCGACCGCCATCGTAAGACCCAAAATACCACTTAATAATCTTTTCTTCATCTTCCCATCTCCTTTTTCATAATAAACTTACGATCCCTGCAGTGTTTCGTACATCTTGATATGGCTTCAATATATCATAATCCCATTTCCCCTCTCAACAACTTTCCATACTTTTTTCATAAAGTTGTACGAAATAGTCTGTTTTTCACAAATCTTGTCTAGTTTATTAAGAATAATTGGTGATTTTGAAAGATAAAATTTTTATGCGCAAAATATATTTAGTGATTTTTCTGATACCAAAAGGCAATTTCCTCCAATCTGTGAATCGTATAGTCAAAAAAATCATAATAGGATGCACAAAAATAATTCTTCGGATTTCTATGCCGCCTGCATCCTCCCCTGCAGATTGACGCATATTTGCAACTCTTGCAGTCCTCATGCATCCGGGCGGAATCCTCCACAAAATGGAGTTCCTTTCTTCTTTCGTTAATTTCTCTAAAGGAAACTTCGTTCAGATTTCCCAGCTTATATTCATCGAGCACATAAAAATCACAGGGATATACCTCTCCGTCCGCTTCCACCGCATGCTGGCACGAACATATCCCGCTCATGCCGCACACATCCGGCGGCATAAGAAGCAGCATTTTCACATATTCCTCAAATTGCTGGATATGTACGATATTTCCCTCTTTCCAGTCGTTATACCACAGGTCGAAAAGAGTTTTCAGAAAATGCCCATACGCATTCGGCGTAAGAGTATAGGGAAAGCGCTCCTTTTCACCTCCCAACGGATTCAAACATGGAATAAACTGGAGATAGTCATAACCTTTTTGTTTATAGAAATGATAAATCTGCGGAATCTTTTTCGCAGTCACGGCATTTACCACTGTCAAAATATTAAAATCCACCTCATATTCCTTCAACAGTTCAATTCCCGCAACCACCCGGCCAAAGGTTCCTTCCCCTTTTACGTCCACACGAAAACGGTCATGGGTAAACGAGGTTCCATCCAAAGAAACCCCCGCCAGAAAATGATTCTCTTTCAGAAATCCGGCCCATTCCCTGTCCAGGGAGATTCCGTTTGTCTGAATGGCGTTGGAAACAGATATTCCTTTTATATTGTATTTTTCCTGCATCAAAACCACTTTTTTAAAAAAATCCAGCCCTCGCAGGCAAGGTTCCCCTCCTTGGAATGTGAAAGAACAGGAAGTATCCGAAAAAGCCAGCGCTTTTTCTATCACCCTCTCCAGCGTCTCTTCTGTCATAAACCCGTAAGACACCACTTCTCTGTTTTTGATCTCATCGCAATAAAAACAATATTTGCATTGCATATTGCACATTCCGGAAGCCGGTTTTATTAACACACTGATATCAGGCATAATTTACCCATCCTTTCGTCCACAAAAGCGCTCCCATACGGAAGCGCCTCTTTTCACACCGTTTTCTTTTCAAACCAGAAACCGGTACATATTATATATATTAATGAAGATAATGACGATCATCAAGCCCATAAATAAAAGATCCACCTTATGGTCATCGATCTTTTTATTGATCTTTCTTCCACAAAAGCCTCCCAGAATGCCCCCCGCCACCATCAATACAAGAAGCGCGACGGAAAAAGCAGGAACCGTGGAGGTAACAATCGAATTCAACAAACTGGTAATCTGGGAAAACAGTATAATATACAAGGAATTCTGCGCCGCTGTCTTGGTTGGCATGGAAAAAAAGAAAAACAGCACTACCAAGTTGATCGGCCCTCCCCCTATGCCCAGAAACGAAGACATCACGCCGAGAACAAGACCCACCAGCAGACAAACGATAAGATTTGTCACCCGCAGCGTTTTAACCCTGGCTTTATATATGGTATAAACCAACGTTCCCAAAGTTACCGCGAACAGGCAGCCCGCCTGGATCGCTCCCACATAATTCTGGTCAAAGGAACTCACCAGCGTCTGAAACAGACTTTTTCCAAGAACGCCTCCTATGGCCGCCCCCACGGCGAGAGGCGTTCCAATCCGCATATCCACAAGGGATTCCTTTTTCATCTTGGAAACCACGAAAGAATATGTACTCATGGCAAGAACCGTACAGCCTGACAAAAAACTGATCGTCTTTACATCCATAAGGCCAAAAGAGTCCAGCAAAGGCTTAATGATGACGCCGCCCCCTATGCCGCAGATGGCCCCCGCTATGGAAGCCAGAAAACTAATCATAAAAAATAATACATACATCATGTCCGCATCCTCCTTCGCTTTCCCCCTATGCATAAAAACCCCCTCACCGCAGGAAAGCATTCCCTGCCGCAAGGGGGATTTTTCACTATCCAACCTTCAATTTAAATTTTTGCAGCTCCCGCTCCGTATTTACCAACTCAATCTGCGCTCCCAACGCCTTCAGCTTCAGATGGAAGTCTTCATATCCGCGCTGTATAAACCGGATATCATCCACCACCGTAATTCCTTCTGCCGCCAGCCCCGCGATCACAAGCGCCGCGCCGGCCCGCAGATCCGGTGCCGTAATACTGGCTCCGGTATATTTCTTTACGCCGTCTATGATGGCCGTATTTCCTTCCACCTTAATGCTCGCTCCCATCCTCGTCAGCTCATCCACATATTTGAAACGATTTTCAAATATGCTCTCTGTCACGATGCTCGTTCCCATAGACAATCCCAAGGTAACAGCAATCTGCGGCTGCATATCCGTCGGAAAGCCCGGATAAGGCAGTGTTTTTACATGGGTATGCCCCAAAGGTTTGGAAGCCACCACGCGGACTGCGTCGTCCGACTCCTCCACCTCGCATCCGATTTCCAGCAGTTTCGCGCTGATGGATTCCAGATGCTTCGGGATTACGTTTTTCACTGTCACATCGCCCTTCGTAACAGCCGCCGCAAACATGAATGTTCCGGCTTCGATCTGGTCGGGAATAATCGCATATTCGCTCCCATGGAGCCTGGATACTCCCTTGATACGGATCACGTCCGTCCCTGCCCCTTTGATATCCGCTCCCATGCTGTTCAAAAAGTTAGCCAGATCCACCACATGGGGTTCCTTGGCCGCATTCTCGATCGTTGTCTTTCCCTCTGCCATGGCTGCCGCCATCATGACGTTGATCGTCGCTCCTACAGACACGACATCGAGATAGACATGGTTTCCTTTCAGATGCTCCGCATCGGTAATGATCATGCCATGCTCAATGCGCACATCCGCGCCCAGCGCACGGAAACCTTTGATATGCTGGTCAATCGGCCGTAATCCGATATTACAGCCGCCTGGCAGGGATACTTCTGCTTTTTTATACTTTCCAAGCAAAGCCCCCAGCAGATAATAGGATGCCCGGATCTTTTTTATAAAATCATCCTCTATCACTACGTCATGAACATTGGACGCATTGATCTTTACCGTATGCCTGTCTATCCGCTTTACAATCACTCCAATGCTTTCCATTGCCTGGATCAGCACATTGGTATCGCGGACATCCGGCATGTTTTCTATCAATACGGTTTCATCCGTCATAATTGCCGCTGCAAGAATAGCAAGCGCCGCATTCTTGGCGCCTCCTATCTCCACTTCCCCGACTAACGGATTCCCACCTTTAATCGCAAATTGTTCCATGGTGTACCCTCTATCATATACCGCCGGGAAAATGTTCCCGGCCCTTGCTCTCTATCCTATCAACTGCCCCGCCCGAACTTCCCGGCCTCTTTTCCTGCCGATGTGTTTGCGGGAGTACAAAATACATTCTTATTTTCCATTCATCACAACGCTGCATTCTGCAACGTGTCATCTTAATGATTATACCATAAAAATGTCATTTGTAAATGCCTCTTTTCATCGAATCACTTTTCATCAGTTCAGATACTTTAACGGATTCACCTGTGAACCATTGATCAAAATCTCAAAATGGACATGTGGCCCGGAGCTGATACCCGTATTGCCGCTTAAGGCAATCTTCTGCCCCTGGGATACCGTCTGCCCTGCGGATACAAGCACTTTGCTCAGATGCCCGTAACGAGTCTGCCTCCCGTCCGCATGGTTAATATAAACTACATAACCATAACCGCTGCCCCATCCGGCTTTTGCCACTGTTCCGCCGGAAGATGCCATAACAGCCGTCCCGATCGGAGTCGCCCAGTCAATGCCCTTATGATAAGTGCTTGCCCCCCTCGTCGGCCTGTTCCTTCTCCCAAAGCCGGAAGAAAGCCTTCCGCCTGAAATGGGTTTGATATAAGTGGGCGGGATTTTTGTTCCCCTTTCCACAATCTTCGGCACCGCTTCATAGGTTACTTCTTCTTTTACAATCTCTCTGGCTGTCTCCATATCGTTGCGGTACGAAACTACCGCCACAACTTTTCTATGTCCTGCGGAAGGCTCCTGCAGAGTCTTTGATTCCGTCGTATACCAATCGTCATTATCCACGTAAATGATTTCCGCTTCGTAATCCTCTTCATAATATACTTCTTCCTGCCGTTCCACCGAAAGTTCCGGCTCCGGCACGGTTATAATAATTTCATCGCCGGCACGAATTGTGGAATTTTCATTTTCTATGGCTTCATTGATTTCGACCAGCCTGTCCACCGTCAGATCATTTTCCACCGCAATCTTGGAAAGGGAGTCCCCGGGCTGCACCTCGTAAATCTGATTTTTCTCCTGATCCTTTGTCACCTCTCCGATCGCCTCGTCGATGGGCGTAAGTTCTTCTTCCGAAAGATAAGACTCCACCACCTCTACCTCGTCCCCGAACATCAGAGAAACCAAGCCAAGCTCATAATCGGAAAAATCCTTCTCCGCCGCAGGTTCCACTTCTTCAAACATGTCATCCAGCGTCTTAAAAATGCCAACCGATGCCAGAGCCTGTTCCTCTTCTTCCTCCGCCTGCTGCTCCTCCTTCGACCTTACTTCGGTAGTTAGTACATTCAATTCCCTCGTGGAATCCAGCACCAGATCCACATCGTACTCGCCCTCCGTATCATATCTGCCGATTGAAGAACGCAGCAATTTAAGAACTTCTTCCTTACTGGCGAGATTCACGGTATAATCGTTTACTTTCACCGTATAAGACCGATGCAACGTATGTTTTACATTATCCTCCAGCACCTTGCGCATATTCTCCACAACGGTTTCCCCGCTGTCGATATGCCCCCAGAATACTTCCTCGCCCACGCATTCCAGATTGCTGTCGATCAGCACCAGCTCTTCGCCGTCTCCAGCCGCCTGCCTGCGCGCCTGTTTCAAATATTCCTCCGCTTCCGAACCGTCCCCTATCGTCCCGACATAGGTTCCGTTCAAAAGTAATGTAAACTTATTGTTTCCCGTATTTTCAATCTTAATATATCCTGGCATAAAAAAAATAAAGGTAATAACTGCCAATACAGCGATCTCCGTCGCCCTTATTTGTAATCGTTTGTAATTTTTCGTTAATTTTTTCATATCCCGCAGCTTCGATCCGTTTCTGATTTTGTAATAAATTTGCAACAGATTTATTCTAGCAGTATTTATTTTACTTGTAAAGGGATGGATTACCTGTACGGAAATCAATTTTTGCAGAGGGCATGGCGTGCCGGGAGAGGGGGGAGGAAGCGGCGGCCGCCCGGAAAGGGTCCTGGCATGGGCCGGGATTTTCCGCTGTTGCGTACAACCAGAAATTTCACTTATGAAATGGTCGAACCCTTAAGGGAAAATTGCCATGAATGGCAATTTCAGAAAAAAAGGACACGGATGCCCTTTTTTTCCGACCCGACCGGTTGGGACATATTCTCCCATTTCATTAGTGAAATCTGATTGGGAGTTCCAGCGGAAAATCCCGGCCCATGCCAAGACCCTTTCCGGGCGGCCGCCGCTCCCCCCTCTCCCGGCACACCATGCCCTCTGCAAAAATTGATTTCCTCGGAAGAAATATGTTACAATAAAAAGCGATCATTTTATGAATTCAGGGGGAAGCATATGGACAGGATAATTTTTCATATTGATGTGAATTCCGCTTATTTAAGCTGGAGCGCTCTGGACGAACTTTCCAAAGGAAGGGATACGGATCTGCGGGAAATTCCTTCGATTATTGGAGGTGATATCGAGAAACGCCATGGAGTCGTGCTTGCCAAGTCTATCCCGGCAAAAGCCTTCGGCATCGTAACTGGAGAACCTATCGTCAATGCATTCCGGAAATGCCCCCATCTGGTTCTTCATCCGCCTGACCATTCCCTTTACCACCAGCGCTCGGAACAGTTGATGGATTTCCTTTCCGGCATTTGCCCGGATATCGAACAGGTCAGCGTGGACGAATGCTACATGGATTATACGTCCGTGGCCGCCCGGTATGGGAAGCCTTTTCCAGCCGCTGTCGCAATCAAAGATTCTATTTATGAGAAATTTGGATATACGGTAAACATCGGTATTTCCGACCGAAAAGTCCTTGCAAAAATGGCTTCTGATTTTAAGAAGCCAAATCTGGTACATACCCTATATGCTGAAGAAATCAGGGAAAAAATGTGGCCCCTGCCCGTTTCCTCCCTTTATATGTGCGGCCGTTCCAGCGTAGAAACCTTGCGCAAGCTTGAAATTATTTCCATCGGCGATCTTGCAGCTACAGATCCTTGCATTCTTGCCTCCCATTTAAAAAGTCATGGCACGCTGCTTTGGGAATATGCCAACGGAATCGATGAATCCGAAGTAATAACAGAACCTACAGATTTGAAGGGCATCGGCAATTCCATTACTTTGAAGGAAGATGCTCTTACAAAAGAAGATGCCTGCCGCGCCTTGCTCCGTCTGGCAGAAAGCGTTGCCGGAAGGCTGAGGGCCTCTCATCAGTCTGCCGGCATGGTCAGCACGGAAATCAAATACAGCACATTCCGCCGGGTTTCCCACCAGCTCACTTTGCCGACCCCGGTTCAAAGCACGGATATCATTTATGCACATGCCTGCCATCTCTTCGATGAGCTATGGGACGGCTCTCCTATACGGCTTCTGGGCATCCGTACTTCCAGGCTGATGTCGGAAGGCGAGCCAGTCCAGTTAAGCCTTTTTGATATGGGGAACACTTCCACAGATGCCGCTTCCCCCATAACCCCTGCGATTCCTTCCACCAAACAGCAGAAGCTGGATCAGGCGCTGGATTCCATCCGCAAAAAATATGGAGCAGACTCCATCGTAAGGGGAAGCCTCCTCCATCACAAAGATATTTAATGTTTTTTTCTCACGCTATAGCCAAACGTTCCTATTTCCTTCCCTAACGCTATATAAACTCCGTGGGAATATACGATGGGATGCGCCTTTTCCAGGTGGAACTTGTTCCTGTCATCCATAAATTCCTCATCCGCATGCACCGCCTCCACCTGGGCTATGAACATATCATGGCTGCCCAGCGTTTTCACGTCCTTTACCCTGCACTCGATATTTACCGGGCTTTCCTTAATCATAGGAGCGCAGACGATATCTGCCTGAATCGGGGTCAAATGCGCTTTGGCGAATTTATCCACATCGCGTCCGCTGGCCACCCCGCAATAATCGGTAGCAAACGCCAGGCTTTCCGTCGTCAGGTTAATCACAAATTCTCCGGTTTCCTTTATCATATGATAGGAATAACGTTCCGGACGGACAGAAATGGACACCATAGGAGGATCACTGCATATCGTTCCTGCCCATGCCACCGTAAAGACATTCTTTTCTCCCTTTTTATCTGCTGTGCTTACAAGAACGACGGGCAGGGGATACAGCATATTCCCCGGCTTCCAGCTCTGTTTTCCCATTCCGCATTGCCTCCCCTCTGAAGCCTTCAAAGCTTCCCATTAAAATAATCCGGCCAGATGGGCTGCCAGTATCCCCAGATTAACTATAGATATAATCAAAGTCCAAATCCCTACTGTATATAGCCCTTTATTTTTCCCTGCCAGTTCCTGCTGGCTGCTGATGACTGCCTGTGTCTGCTTTTCCAGCTCTTCCGCAGTTGCCGCCTGGACATTGCGGTACACCTTCACATTTTCTTTATGTACAAAATCATCCGACTGCCGGAATTGTTCCTCCACTTTCACCATATTCTCTGCAAGAGCCGCCCGCAGTTCTTCCAGAATCTTCTGCACTTCTTCTTTCCGATCATCTTCGTCTTCCGTCTTTTCTTCTACCCCCTGAAGCTTCACGATGCACTCTTCCGTGATCTGCTTGATCTGCCGGTTGCTCTCTTCTGCAAGCTGCCGGATCTGCTCGCAGTTCTCTTCTACAAGCTGCTCTATCTGTTTGCTGCCGTTTTCCACAAGCAGCCCCATTTGCCTGTCATTTTGTTCCATCAGCGCCTTCATCTGCCCGCCGATGTTCTCTGCCATTTCTTTCAGCTTCTGTTCATTTTCTGCATTCCGCAGATTCAGCCTGCGCATCTCTTTAATACATGCATCATATTCTGCCACCTGGGCCTCCAGCCTTTCAATTTGTGCGGCATCCGCCGCCGCATTGGCGCGTATCGCCTCCTGGGCTCCCAGCTTCTGCGCAATTTTATCCATAAAATTATCCATTCGATCTCCTCCCGATGTCGTCCTTTACCGTTCCCCCAAATCCTGAACCTCTATCCTGTGCAACATATTTATCATCTTATCATTTTTCCATACTTTTTACAACCATTCCAAGGTTTTTGTGCAATTTGCCGCAAAATCTTTTTCCTTTTTTTGTATTTTTGTAAGTATTAACGATATCTTTACACTGCGTTCATAGTTTGTTCATAAATGATTGCTATACTAAATCCATAACAAACGAGAGATAACGTAATGTTTTTCATTACACATATAGATAAATTTTTTCATAATAGCCCGGGTGTCGAAAGATGCCTGGGCACTCCTCATTTTACAGAAACAGATTTGCAGCACAAAGAAAAAAAGAGCGTTTTCATGCTCTTTTTTTCTCTGCTATACTATGTACTTCATTATTCAAGGACAACATTCTTTCATCCAGCTCTGCCGACATCCTTGCGCATTCAATCAATTCATCTTTGATATAATCCGGCGCATTGCCTTCGAATTTATAATGGATCTTATGCTCCAAGCTCGCCCAAAAATCCATCGCGACCGTCCGTATCTGTATCTCTACCTTTGTATCCACGATTCTATCAGACAGATATACCGGTATTGTCACCAGCATATGGTAGCTTCTGTACCCGCTCGCTTTTGGAGAAACAATGTAGTCTTTTACCCCGATCACCCTGATATCGCTCTGTTCGCGTATCATATCGGCAATCTCATATATATCGGAGGTAAAAGAACAAATCACCCTGATTCCAGCTATATCATTGACATATTTGACCATATTCTCTATGGTGGATTCATAACCGTATCTTTTTAGTTTTTTGACAATGCTCTCCGATGTCTTCATTCTTGATTTGATGTGTTCTATCGGATTGTACCTATGTACATGCTGAAATTCATCGTTCAAAATTTCCAATTTTGTAGAAATCTGCTTCAATGCTGAATTGTAAATCAGAACAACCTCTTTCCAGCTATCCACATCGCTATTCCGTTCTACTCTGAGTTCCATTTCCTTCCCGCCCCTATTCTCATCGATAATACCGCTTTTCTTCTGCCCTTATTTCCTTTATCCACAATGCGGAATTCTGATATTTTTATTATATCACATTTTTACAAAAATGTGCATTATTCACAAAATTTTAATTATTTTTTAATCTTTATTGTTAATTTATCCCCATTCATGACCGGGTCGCACACCTTATATATATATGCTATAATAATAAGCAAAATACCCTTGAAAGGAATTTTCTATATGTTTCGGTTATGGGCAAAAATCATTAAAGAAAACCATCTTGTCAAAGATACTGTCATTTGCGACGATAGCGACGATACCAGAACCCACAAAGTATTCCATGCTTTGGAAGAAATTGCTTACCAGTTCGATCTTGGCAAGCCGATCTGGCTCGATGCTACGGCAAATGAATTTAAAAGGCATGCGAAAGCCCGCTTTTACCAGGATAATTTCATGGAATCGATTGATTTTGATTTTCTGGAGATCCAAGTCCTTGAAGAAGATATATAGCAAGCAAGAGCCTCGCTGCCAACCGCAGCAAATGGAAACGCAAAAGCTTCCTCATGAATCTTATCTGCATATTTTTGTTGACATATCATACACTAAGGTGTAGCATTATAATATATATAACATAGTTTTAAAAACTACATTACATGGTCTTAGATATGTCGTTCAATATAAGGAGGCAAGTATTATGCAGATTACAATTCGTGAACCCGGAAGTGCGATTACCCATTTTATAGGAATGATGATGGCTATTATCGCCACGGCTCCCTTGCTTGTTAAGGCGGCTCTGGAACCCGGAGCTGTCAGTCTGGCTTCTTTAGCCGTTTTTATGCTCAGCATGGTTTTGCTTTATGGTGCCAGTACCGCCTACCATTCTGTCAATCTTTCCGAAAAAGCCATAAAAATATTCCGCAAGATAGATCATATGATGATCTTTGTCCTGATCGCCGGATCCTATACGCCAGTCTGTATGATCGTACTCGGCGGAAAAGTGGGCTATACCCTGCTGGCCATTGTCTGGGGTATCGCTGTTTTAGGAATGGCAGTCAAGGCATTTTGGATCACCTGTCCCAAATGGTTTTCCTCTGTCATATACATCGCTATGGGATGGGTATGCGTGGGTGTCTTTGGCCCTCTATGGCACACGCTCCCTGCCAGTGCTTTTTTATGGCTGCTTGCCGGCGGCATTATCTATACGGCAGGAGGTATTATCTATGCTCTGAAACTTCCTATTTTCAATTCCCAGCATACTCATTTTGGCTCTCATGAAATCTTCCATTTGTTTGTCATGGGCGGAAGCATCTGCCATTTTATCTTTATGTATTTATACGTCGCTTGATCGCCGGAAATTGAGGGACGTTTCCTATAAGGGAAAAAAAGACCGCCTGATCCATATCGGCGGTCTTTTCACGTCCATCGCGGAACGGTCCTTATTCGTCATATCCATTCGGATTATTGCTCTGCCATCTCCAGGAATCCTCGCACATTTCCTTGATTCCGTTCTCTGCTTCCCAGCCAAGCTCTTCTTTCGCTTTCGCCGCGTCCGCATAGCAAGTAGCGATATCTCCCGGCCTCCTGGGCTTTATCGTGTAGGGAATCTTTACTCCCGTAGCTTCTTCAAAATTCTTTACTATATCAAGCACGCTGTATCCGCTGCCGGTTCCCAGATTATAAATGCAAAGCCCTGCTTTTTCCTCAATCTTCTTCAGCGCCTTCACATGTCCTTTCGCCAAGTCTACCACATGGATATAGTCCCTGACCCCTGTTCCGTCATGCGTATCGTAATCATTGCCAAACACGCCCAGTTCCTTTAATTTCCCAACTGCCACCTGAGTAATGTAAGGCATCAGGTTATTCGGAATTCCATTCGGGTTCTCGCCGATCGTTCCACTCTTATGCGCCCCGATCGGATTAAAATAACGCAAAAGGATTACATTCCATTCCGAATCCGCTTTCTGCATGTCCATCAGGATCTGCTCCAACATGGATTTTGTCCATCCATAAGGATTCGTACATTGTCCTTTGGGGCATTCCTCCGTGATCGGTATCATCGCCGGATCTCCATATACCGTCGCCGAAGATGAAAAAATAATGTTTTTTACGCCATGCTTTCTCATCACATCCACTAAAGTAAGAGTCCCTGCTATATTATTTTCGTAATACTCCCAAGGCTTCGCCACCGATTCGCCTACAGCTTTCAACCCTGCAAAATGTATGCAGGAATCAATCGTTTCTTTTGCGAAAACCTGTTCCAATGCTTCCCTGTCCAAAATATCCGCTTTATAAAATGGTACCTTCTTGCCGGTGATTTTTTCCACCCGCTCCAACGACTTCTCGCTGGAATTGCTTAAATTATCCAGCACCACCACATCATAACCAGCATTCTGCAGTTCTACCACCGTATGGCTTCCAATATATCCAGCCCCGCCTGTTACCAAAATCGCCATTTCCTAATACCTCCTCTTGTTTTGCCTTCCGCATCTACCATAAGTCTACTCCTATACCCCTGTTTTGCAATATGATAATGTTACATATGGCTGTCAAAATGTTAATTGGCATATTCTTTCATTTTCATCTTTAAAACTATACTGCCGCGATTCCTCTATAAAACAATCCCGTTTTCTTTGCATAACTCGCGGGCAGTCTCCACAGAATCAATTCCCGTCGCATTTTTAATTGGAGCGAATTCCTTATTCCTGTCCACTTCATAGGCGAGACAGTTATCCACTTGGTGGATCATATCCAGCACCAAAGTCTCATACTTATATCCGTTCGGCGTTTCCGGTTCCACATATTCCCCGCTTCCATTCATATACGGTATCTGTTTTTCCACCACGTGGAGCGGAAGCTGCCTGTCCATGATCTCTTCCAGCTCCTTCGTCCTGAAAAGATAGTTCAGTATCACTCCGAAGTCATAGGCCGGATTGCCGTCCGCATCCTTTGCCGCTTTCATTTCATCGGTCAGCTCATAGTATTCTACAATCGAAGGTCTGCCGTCCTCTAAGCATAACGCCCCCACACGTTCATCCGGGCTGTTCTTTTTTACGACCTTCGCGCCGGCCACGCATCCATGATCAATCACCGCCCCTACAAAACAGGGATCCGCAATCCGCTGGAGTACGTTATCCACAGCAAATACATTGATCCACTCGATGCCGTCCTTTCTGACCACATCCAGAAGCCCGCATTTATTCATGGATGAAAACCATCCACCATTGCCATTCGGAGAGGTGGATATCTTCCATCGCTCTTCCATATAAACTTTTCCGTCATAATCCGAAGCCGGAACTACATCCTGAACAAAGAAGCTTACATAATCACGGTCATAGCCAAAATAGTTTTTCTCCTCAAAAAACTCCACGGTCATATCATGATTCTTATCGCTGGTCATAACAAACAAACGCACCCATGCTCCCGCCTGTTTTACCACATCCAGCATATTCTCTATAATCCTTTGAAAAATAAAGACCGGCCTCGTCAACCCGATATCATACATGCCTTTCGGATGATCCGATCCAAGCCTCGTCCCCATTCCTCCTGCGAGAAGAACAGCTGCCACTTTCCCCTGCCTGATCTCCTCTATCCCGATCTTCGTATATTCTTCTTTCTTTTTTTCTATCTCAGGAAGCTGCATGGCCGCCAAAGGGGCAAGCCTCCCCTTTTGGTTGGTTGTGTTTTCCTTGCAATACTGCAATATGCCAAAATCCAGGTTTTCTATCTGGCTGAGCAAGGCTGCCTTCTTTTCTTCCGGCAGCCCCTCATAATATTTCAGCACATGCAGCTGTCCATATTTCTCCAGCTTTCCATACGCTTCCTCGTAGTTCATCTCTTTTCCTCATTTCTATGTTGATTTCATAACTTAAATTGTGTAATACCATTTTAATCCAGTTTAAACTGATCGACAAGAGAATTCAGACTTTCAGACTGTGCAGAAAGCTCTTCGCTGGTAGCAGATGTCTCCTGTGCCGCCGCAGAATTGCTTTCCACCACCTGTGATATCTGGCTTACGCCTGCTTCGATCTCCTTCATCGCCACCGCCTGCCTGTCCGATGCCTGGCGTACATTGCCGACTGCAGCAAGTATTTCATCGAGCCCTTCCATTACTTTATCCAAATATGCAGCCGTATCTTTTGTAATCACTCCTCCGTTATCCACTTCCGAAATAGAGGCCTCAATCAGTTTTCTTGTATCAATCGCAGACTGGGCGCTTTGTTCCGCCAGTTTTCTGATCTGGTCAGCGACTACAGCAAAACCTTTTCCTGCTTCTCCCGCCCTTGCCGCTTCGATTGCCGCATTGAGCGAAAGCAGATTGGTCTGGGATGCGATATCTTCAATATTTTCGATAATATTGCTGATTTCATTGGAAGTTTCCTCGATCCGATCCATGGCCGCCGTCAAATCATGCATTTTATCCTGGCTGGTCTTCGCCTCCTTGGCTACTTCGTTCGTTCTCTCATGCGCCTGGTCCGTAGCCTTTTTGTTTTCTGCCACATTACCCGTCACTTCCGATACAGTCGCCAGCAGTTCCTCCACGGAACCCGCCTGGTCCGTAGCGCCTTCCGCAAGGCTCTGTGCGCTTTCCGCCATCTGTGATGCCCCTGCCTCCACCTGGCGGGAGGCCTCCTGGATCTCCCTCAAAGTCGTACGCAGATCGCCGTTCAAAGTCCATATAGATAACAATACGCCTTTAAATGCCCCCACATAAGCCGTCTCTCCAATTTTAGACTTCACTGCGAAATTACCATTTGCCATTTCTTTCAGCAAATAGTCAATATCCCCTATGATTTCCTTCATCCGGCTCACAATCACCTTTGTGGATTCCGCCAGGATCATCGTTTCATTTTCCGTTTTGATCGATGGAAGCGGAGTCTCCAAATCCCCTTCCGCCAACAGGCGCAGCCGATCCGCGCATTGATTAATCGGCTCTCCAAGGGATACTCCGATCCTTTTCGCAGTCTCTATCGCAATCAGAACAGATATTATTAACAATGCAATAATGATTCCGATACCGATTACCGATTCCAGCATAAAGTCCATAACCGGCGCCGTCACGCCAAGGCTCCAGCCGTTAATCTCTATCGGCGCGTAAGCGAGAAACTTTACATCTCCTCCATAACTATATTTCCCAAATCCGGTTTCTCCGCTCATCATCTTCCCTTCCAGCTTTGCGAGGCTTTTTAAAGAAGAATCTGTTTCCGCTTCCTTTATCGTATTGCTTTCATTTAAAACAAGGTCATAATTGTTATGGGCTATTGTATTGGCTTTCCCATCAATGATATAGGCGCTTCCGTTACCGCTGACACGGATCTGTTTCACGATCTCGGACAACACCTGTGCATGTACTTCCACTACTACTGCCCCTACCGGATAAGTATCCAGCTTTCCGTCTTTCATCAAAGGCGCAGCCAATGTCATAACCAGCTCATCGTTTACCCTGCTTTTAGCCGGATCAGCAATAACCGATTCGCCCTTCATGACTCTGCTGAAATAGGAGCTTCCTGAAACATCCGTTCCAGAACCGGACACATCTATGCCATTTTCATCTGTAATCATAATGGATACCCATCCATAGTGCGAACGGTATCCTTCCAGCAGTTCCTGTTTCTGCTCCGGGGCCACATCCGGGTTGGTAAGCCTCGCAATGCTCCCTATCACCTCAATCCGATTCATATCCGTCGCCGCTATATACTCAATTTCATCTGCTGCCGTCTCTGCCTGTTCCGTCATCGTCCTTTTCAAGGTATCTTCTGTCGAGTAATAGTTTAAAAAGCTGGATACTATTCCTACCACAACCAAGGATATCGCAACCAGCCTTGTCACCCTTTTTCGAATTTCCATTTGAATCGTTGTTCTGCATAGGCCGTTCGCGCTATCCTGTTTCCCATTTTTCGCATTTTTTGCTTTTTTCATTCGCATTCCTCACTTTCTCTGTTGACAAACCCCCTAGATTATATCCCATCATAGCAAATATTCTATTCTTTTGCAATCAATTCCACCACATACCGCATAGTATTTTAGTATCAGTATCGGTATTTATACCGTTTTTCCAAAGGCAGGAAACTTTATGACTATATATGTTGTTCAGGCCGGCGACAGCGTGGATTCTATTGCAGCTGCCCATAATACCAGCACGAATTCCATTATTTATAATAACCAACTCTCCTACCCCTACCGCCTCGCCATAGGGCAGGCTCTTCTCCTGACCATCAGCGACAGCACGGAAGACCGCATGAGCATTGTAACGGGCGGATATGCCTATCCTTTTATCCGCCGTTTTACTCTTACAGAAACACTTCCCTATTTGACGGATCTGTTCATCTTTTCTTATGGCTTTACGATTGATGGCGAACTGATTCCTCCCCAGCTGGACGATACGTGGATGATTGAACTGGCCCAAGAAGACAATACGCGTCCGATCCTTACCCTGACTCCTTTCGGACCCGATGGAATGTTCAGCAACTATCTTATTTCTGTGCTGGTGAATAATTTAGAAGTGCAGCAGAACCTGATTGACAATTTATTGCAGACTATAGAAAAGAAACATTATGGAGGCATTGATATCGACTTCGAATATATCCTAGCTGAAGACCGGATCGCCTTTGCCGAATTCGTCACCCGGGTCCGGATATCTGCCAATGCTGCCGGATATCCTGTCTCTGTTGCATTAGCGCCCAAAACCTCTGATGACCAGCCCGGACTTCTGTATGGAGGCAAGGATTACCAGCTGTTAGGGGAAGCCGCAAACCATGTGCTGCTTATGACCTACGAATGGGGCTATACCTATGGTCCCCCCATGGCTGTCGCGCCTATCCATAAAGTAAGGGAAGTAGTCGAATACGCCTTGACGCGCATTCCGGCGGAAAAAATCAATCTGGGCATTCCAAACTATGGGTACGACTGGCCTCTTCCTTACGAAAAAGGCATCACCGCTGCCCGCACCATCAGCAATACGGAAGCAGTGGAGATCGCAATAGCAAACAATGCCGTTATTGAATTCGACCAAGTATCCATGTCCCCCCATTTCACTTATGAGGCAGACGGCATCATGCATGAAGTATGGTTCGAAGATGTCAGAAGCATGAAAGAAAAATTTTCTCTTATTCAGGAATACCATCTGCGGGGCGCGGACTACTGGCAAATCATGAATTTATTCCGTGCCAACTGGCTCCTTCTCGCCGATACCTTTTATATCGCCCCGCCTCTGCCCTCTGTCTAAATTGGCCTGTTCATCATGCCGACATCATTGCCTGTCAGAAACATACAGTTTGCACAGGCACTTAGCTCGTTGTTCGCGGGAATGAAAGCCCTATATTTCTTCCGATGTATCTTCTTCCTGCAAACGCAGCCCCGCCGTGCTTGTTACCGGAAGAGAAAATACAATGGACCTGGCCTTGCTGTCCATACCGGCTTTTTCCATGATCGCTTTCATGATCGCATTTTTTCCCTTCGACTTAGTTACAATAAAAATCATTTCTTTTTCTGCCGCAATAGATACCCCCAAAAACTGCTCCGCCTTTTCCATGCCCGTTCCTTTGGCATGAAGCACGGTGCCGCCTCCGGCTCCCTGCTCCCTGGCCGCATCCATGACCAGATTGCTATATCCTTGATTTAGAATTACTATGACCAGCTCATATTCCGTTTCCTTCAAAACGCTTTCCTCCTCCTTTTCAAAATCCTGGCGGTCTGTCAGAAACCGCAGCGCCTTTTTCCCCCCAATGCTGGAAAGCGGAATAATAAAGGCGATCCCGGTTCCCGGCACATCGATATGCATCTTTTTTTGCAGCCCGCGCTTCAGCTTTCTCCACATTTCCCTCGTAACCACGGCGAACATAACCGCTTTTTCCGTGGCTTCCAAACCGAAATAATCCAACATATCGCTGTTAGCCGTTCCAGCCCCCAGCATATTCAAATTCACCACCAGCTCGTTCTCTTTATAAAAGGACAGCATCTTAGGCCCTATGCTTCGATTGATAACCGTCACCATCATATATACTTTACTCATATTGGATTCCTTTCCTACAGCTCAATAATCTCATCGTCACCAAGCAGCTCGAAAGCCTCCTGCAATCCCATTCCTGCCGGCTGCAGCATCGGCGCAGCTTTCGCGGAGCGGATCTGGTACACGAGTCCCAGCGCCTGTATCGTAATTAACGGTGTCATTGCCACCATTGCAACCACTCCGAACGCGTCCGTTACAATATTTCCGCCCACGCTAACACATGCCCCCATAGCGAATGGCAGGAGAAAAGTCGCTGTCATCGGCCCGGAAGCTACCCCTCCCGAGTCAAAAGCTATCGCTGTAAATATCTTCGGAACTACGAACGACAAGATAAGAGCAAGGCCATATCCGGGAATAATAAACCATAAGATAGAAATTCCCGTCAATACGCGTATCATGGCAAGCCCGAGAGACACTGATACGCCGATAGACAAGCTCAGGCTCATAGCCCTTGCCGATACTGCGCCAGACGTAATATCCTCTACTTGCTTTGTCAGAACATAGACTGCCGGTTCTGCCAATACGATAAAATAACCAATCAGCATGCCGATCGGAACGATGATCCAACGATACGGATTCGATGCGATCACCTGCCCCAAGTAGTTCCCGGCCGGCATAAATCCCACATTCACCCCCGTCAGAAACAAAAATAATCCTGCATAAGTATATACAAGTCCAATGCCTATTTTAATCAATGTACGTTTCTGCATTCCCTTAAAGATAATCTGGAAAATCCCAAAAAATACGAGAATAGGAAAAAGCGAAACTGCCATCTCCCACATATACTTTGGAAATCCTTCCGCAAAGAGTCCCCAAAGTTCCACAGAGCTGTTAATATCAGGAATTTGTTCCGGTATGTACTCCGTACTCTCAGGATGATAAATCAGCCCTAATGCCAGCACCGACAATATCGGACCGATGGAACAAAGCGACACAAGGCCAAAACTGTCATCAGCCGCATGTCGGTCACTTCGGATCGCTGCAATACCTACGCCCATCGCCATAATAAAAGGTACCGTCATCGGTCCGGTCGTCACGCCTCCGGCATCAAATGCCACCGACAAAAAGCTCTTTGGCACGAAAAAAGCCAATACGATTACAAGCCCATAAAAGAATAAAAGCATATAGGATAACGGGATTCCAAACAACATACGCAGCAAAGCTACGACAAGAAAAATCCCCACGCCGAAAGCCACCGCAAAAATCAGAACCAGATTGGGAATCGACGGCACTTGTTCTGCCAAAACCTGCAAATCAGGCTCCGAAATCGTAATCACAACGCCCAATAGAAAACTCAGTATAACCATCACGGAAAGCTTTTTTGACTGAGTCATACACGTCCCTACCCGTTCTCCCATCGGTGTCATGGAAAGCTCTACGCCCAGCGTAAAAAGCATCATTCCTACAACCAAAAGCACGGCTCCTATTAAAAACGCCATCAGGATGCTGGGAGAAATAGGCGCTACTGTAAAACAGAGTACAAGCACGATCCCGATAATCGGCAGCACTGCTTTCAAAGCTTCATTAAATTTCTCCTGGAATTTCGTACGGTGTAATTTCAACTCTCTCTCTCCTTCAAATCTTTATAAGCCCGTTCTTCCATCACGCTCTTATAAGCGGGACGAATAATTTTATCCGCATTGATCAGCTCCTCCAGACGGTGCGCGCTCCAACCTACAATCCTTGCCATAGCGAAAATAGGCGTATACAATTCCAGCGGGATATCGAGCATACTATATACAAAGCCGCTATAGAAATCCACGTTAGCGCTCACGCCCTTGTAAATATTCCTTTTCTCGCCGATCACCTCCGGCGCCAGCCGTTCGATCATGGAATACAACTTAAAATCCTCCTTACGCCCCTTTTCCAACGCCAGCCGCTCCACAAACCCTTTGAAGATTACCGCCCTCGGGTCAGAAATGGAGTAAACGGCATGGCCCATGCCATAAATCAGGCCGCTTTTATCAAATACTTCCTTATTCAGCATCTTTGCAAGATAGTCCCGGATTTTTTCTTCGTCATTCACATCCTTTACATGCTTTTTAATATTCGACATCATTTCCACTACCTTGATATTCGCCCCTCCATGTTTCGGGCCTTTCAACGAAGACAGCGCGGCGGCGATCACCGAATAGGTGTCGGAACCGGAAGATGTTACTACTCGAGTCGTAAACGTAGAGTTATTGCCCCCTCCATGTTCCATATGCAGCACTAGGGCAATATCCAGCACTTTGGCTTCCAGCTCGGAATATTTCATATCCGGGCGCAGCAACCGCAAAATATTTTCCGCTGTGGAAAGGCTGGCATCCGGCCTATGTATGTAAAGACTGTCGTCCCTTTCATAATGGTTATATGCCTGATAGCCATATACTGACATCATAGGAAATACGCTGATCAGCATCATGCACTGCCGCAAAACATTAGGAATACTCAGATCTGCCGCCTGTTTGTCATAAGAAGCCAATGTCAGCACGCTCTTTGTCAAAGAACTCATAATATCCTTGCTGGATGCTTTCATAATAACATCCCTTGTAAAATTGGTCGGAAGAGTACGCAGCATCGCCAGCTTTTCCTTAAACTCCTTCAGCTGTCCCCTATCCGGCAGATCGCCGAACAAAAGCAAATAGGCAACCTCCTCATACCCAAACCGGGAACTGTACTCGAATCCCCTTACCAAGTCAATGATATCATATCCCCGGTACAATAGCCTTCCTTCACAGGGAACTCTCTTTCCATCTATGATCTCCTGGGACTTAATCAGGGAAATATTTGTCAGCCCGGCAAGCACCCCTTCCCCGTTTTTATCCCTTAACCCTCTTTTCACGCCATATTTTTCATATAAGTCAATATCGATACGGTTGCTTTCCCTACAGACCTCTCCATATTTCACTGCGTAATTTTCTAATTGTTCTCTTTTACTGTTTCTTGTCATCCAAATCCTCCTTTTCTTTCTTCCCCTTGCTTTGTATCTCAGCGCCGAGTTCCATGCTTATATTATGCGCGATCTTTTTTGCAACTTGTCTCATGATCCGGCGTTCTTCCTCCGTAATACCTTTACAGACAATGCCCATCAGGCTTTCCCTCATTTTCAAAAGCTCCCCGCACACCGGCTCTGTTTTTTCTGTCAAAATCAAATGGACGCATCTCCGATCCTGCGCATCCGGTTTGCCCACCAGATATCCGCATTCCACAAGCTTATCAATTGCATGGGAGATATGCGCTTTTGAAAAATATTTGTTTTCTGCAATGTCCCTAGCCGTATTCCCTTTGCCTTTTTTTAGAAAAAGCAGTATCTCTATCTCCACCTTATGCAGCCCATATTTCTCTGTAATCAAATTGCTCATCTTCTCATAAAGCTTTTTGAATTGCTGTCCGTATAATAACGTTTCAAACTCCGTATCCACCTTTTGTCCCTCTTGCCCTTTGATTTATGACTGTTTCTGCTTGTATTTCTCCTTCCAAACCGCCGGGAAAGCGGTTCAGGAATGAACAGTTTATATTTAAACTGTTCATTATTAAACTATATTCTCATAAAAAGCTGTTTATGTCAAGGGCGGCTCTTCGTGTTCTTTTCAGCATAGGAATTTTTTAGCAATCCTGAAGGGGCAATGAAAAAGATATAAAGATAGTATAATAGCAGATGCAATAGATGCAACGTTAAGATTGCGTTAAGAAACGGCATTCTGCCTTTCATCATTCATTTTTTCTCATTATAATAAAACCGAGTTGAACATAATTTTTACACCAGGAGGTTTTATTATGAATATTGGACTTTTAATTATTGCTTTTGTCGGGGGGCTTGTGGGTGTTCTTTCCACGTTATATTTGCTTTTCAGCTTTCCTGCTGTTCTGATCTGGAAGGTTTACCGCAGAGTAACGAAAGGAATACAGATGACAAAATAAAAAGTTTAAAATTGAGGAAAACGAACAAAGGCAGGGACACTTCCCTGCCTTATATACATGAAAGCGCTTTTACGCCGCTCCTATGTTTAATTTCTCCCAATAAGTCCAAAGTCTTGCTGTTGTTTTGCCTAGTTTCTTTTCTTTCTTGCCAGCTCCTCTCTCCTCTTGTATGTCATAATATATGACTTTGCCAGCATCTGTTCCCTCATCCCGTCCTTGGATATCCATTTCCACCGCCAACAAATCTTCCATATGAACTTTCAGCAGTTTGCTCAGCATGAGCAGATGATCCAAAGAAGGCAATACCCTTCCTTTAAACCAGCGATATACTGGCTGCGGGCATGACAACTGCAAATAATTCTGAATATCCTTTACTGTATATCCCTGCTCCACAACTTTCCCTTTGATCAAAGCTCCTGTCTTTTCCATATTGATCTTCGGATATTCTCTATGATCCATTACCACCCCATTACCTCCATTGTTTATCCATAGTATGATCATACCTTATCTTCCAACATTTGTCATTGGACAGTTAATCCAATTTATTGTGCCTCATCGGTATTGCCTTACTAATCTGTCTATTTCCGCATTCATCTGAACAATTACCGATTCCGGCCCTATAATCTTCGCCCCTTCCCCCAGTGCAATCACCCATGCCAGAAACTGGCGGCTGACTGCCACCTTTACATTTACCGTAAAATGTCCATTATCTTTTTTGATCAATGTCACATCTTTTCCGAACCGATCGATCATTACACCCGCAAGAGAATTTTCACATTCCATTTTTACTATCTCTTCTTCTCCAGCAAACATGCCGAACATTTTTCGGGCATAAACTGCCATGTCAAATTCCTGAAAGCACTTTTTCCCTTCCCTTTTTTCCCCGGTCATACCAATATGCAGCATCTTATCCACGCGGAAATGCTTTATCTTATCTTCCTGGCTGTCAAAAGCGATCAGATAATAATTTTCATCATCCCAGGAAAGTGCCCACGGACTTACTATATACCATGCGCCATCTTTCCTTAATTCCATTTTTTTATCTACATTCCATTGAAAATATTGAAAAGTGATTTTAGAATTTGCGCCAATAGCAGAATGAATCATATCCACATTATAGTAAATACTTTCGTTCATCGTCTTGATCCGTCCCGCTACATACACCTGTCGGTGCAGTTGGGAAGCTTCATATTCGCTTGCGAGGCTTTCTATTTTTTTTATCAATTCATGGGATTTTCTGACGGTAATAAACTTTGCCGCCTGAACAGAATCCACCAGCAATTTTAGTTCTGCTAATTCAAATCCCCTGTTCACGACACAATAATAATAGGTTCTGTCCATCTGTTTCCCTATAATGTCCATGCCGTATTGACGCAGACTCTCAATATCGCTGTACAAACTCTTCCGCTCTGCCCTGATTCCATAAGCCTCCAATGAACTTATAATCTCATTCATTGTAATGCTATGTTCTTCATCCGTTTTTTCCAAAAGGATTTTCATCAAATATATGATTTTCAGTTTTTGATTAATCCCCTTTGCCATATTTTCCTCCTGCTTCGTATTCTTTGCTGCTTAATCGATATCCTTCTCTCATCCATTGGAACATAGCCCATGCACATACCATTATACAAATTGTGCCTGCGATCCAATAATCCTTCCACCAGAAAGGCCGGATATGCAGCATCCTAATGACCCATCCAATAACAAACACAAGTGTTCCCGCAGTTAACCCCCAATATATCCCATAGCCGCCCCAGGCAAACATTGCACGGTAATTTTTTGAAAACTTATACCACACCCAAACCGGCTTATAATTTTCTCCGTACATTAATTTCATTCTATAATCAAATATACTTTTTGAGGGTATTCTTATATATTCATAACGGCAAAACCACCATGTCATTAGCACGATCATGGCAAAACCGATTAAATTCGCTGTAAACAAAGCTCCCCAGCCATATCCCAAACGGCTCACCAAAGGATTTCCCTCTTTCGCCAAATCCGGCGTATTCACGAATGTTACGAATCCATCCATCAAATGGATCAATAAATTTCCGGCAGATAACCGAAGAAACCGATATTTCGTTTTCACTCCAGGCTTCCAAAATATGAGCATAGCCGCTGCAAACAATCCCAGCATTACAAAAATAATAATTCCTGCCATAAATCCATTTCCCATTTTTCCTGCCAGAAAAATAGAAGTAGGGCCGTCTGCCCCTCCGATGACAGAAACAAAAGTTTCATTATTTTCCATCAAATTCTTATCTCCATGTCATATAAATATACGAATCTGTGCAGTCGAGTAGGGAAGAGACATCTTCCAGCAGCAAACTTCCATATGCGGACCTGCGCATAATAAAGGAACTGCCGCACTGCGACAGTTCCTTCTGTGGGATTTCAGTTCCTTAACCATGCAAGATCAAATTCAGTAAAATCAGAAATGCAATGCATGGCTCCTGCTCGAATCAATTCAGGATGGATAGGATTGCTTCCAATACCTATAATTACTCCTGCACCATTCTCTTTTGCATAGTGTATTGACCCTATGCTGTCTTCGATCACAATACATTCAGAAAATGCCGTCCCCAATCTTCTGGCTGCCTCTAGCTGCATTTCTCCCTTATTGGCATATGCTCCATCATCATAGACACACATCCCACGCTCAAACCATTGTCCCAAGTGAAATGTGTCAAAATAAAAATCTACATTATCTATAATGGAAGCAGTAGCTAAAGCATATGGAATACTTTGCTTCTTTAATTCCGAAAATAATTTTTCGGCTCCCGCCGTCAGATGCACCTTCTCTGGATTTTTGTAACAGAGATCCCTATAAAGCGCTTCTTTGCGGACAGACACCTTCTGTCTTTCTTCCTTTGTCAAATCAGGGGCAATAGTATGAATCAATTCATCATTATTTTGCCCGCAGAATAATGCGGGATCCAGTTCCTGATCTGCTTCATTGCTTATTTCTTTATAAATCTCTGACCATGCTTCCATATGGAAGCATGAGTCAAAGAAAAGAGTACCATTAAAATCAAATATGACTGCTTTCATCGTCTTACTTTAGAAGAGTCCGACCAATGCCCCAACAAGACCAATTACCAGCAACAAACCGATACAAGCAACCGGCTTCCAGCCTTTCTTCTTCATCAGATAGAAAAGAAGAAGTGTAAGGGTTAACGGAATCAGTTTCGGAAGCACACCATCCAAAATGCTCTGGATAACAATGGGGCTTTCGCCGTTTGCAATTTCCAGAGAGATGGTTGTTCCACCATAGTTGGATGTCAAAGCACCAACAATGAATACACCAAGCATGGAAGCTGCACGGGTAAACTCTTTCGCGTTAGCCGTCAACATTTCAATAGCCTTGGATCCCAGTTTATAGGACCAGCCCATCAGCCAGAAACGTACACCAAACTGTACAATGTTGAAAATCAACAGGAACAGGATAGGACCCGCAAGGGAACCGTTAATTGCCATGTTCGATGTAATACCTGCTGTAATCGGAACCAGAGTAAACCAGAAAATAGCATCTCCGATACCGCCCAAAGGACCCATTGCAGCCACACGTACCGCACGGATGGTATTGATATCTGCTTTCTGCTGTTCCAGAGATAATACAATACCCATTACGAAAGTTACAAGGAACGGATGCGTATTGAAGAACTCAAGGTTGTGCTGCATAGAAGTCTCAAGGTCTTCTTTGTCATCTGCATGAATTTTCTCAAGACCCGGCAGGATACAATATAACCATCCAGCCGCCTGCATTCTTTCATAGTTGAAGGATGCCTGCAGATTCAGTGAACGCCATACCATCTTATTCAGAGTTTTTTTATCCAACGGCTGAGCCGGTGTCAAATTATTATACTGTGTTCTATTAGATGCCATCTTCTTCACCTCCATTTGCGCTTCCTGCATTCTTCTTAATTGCAACGCGTGTCTGGAAGTCGTTCAGTGCGATTGCAATACCAACGAATGCGATAAGGATCAGAGCGGAACCACCCAGTTCCGGGATGAATCCGATAATTGTTGCAAGTGCAAAACCTGCAAAGTAAATGCCCCACAGGTCATTGGACAACATGATACGAAGCAGAGTAGCAAAACCAACGAAACGCATCATTCCGCCTGCTGCGCCGAGACCAGCCATGATCCATGCAAAATCCTGGGACAATTTGTCTAAAGTAACCCCAAGAGCGCTTCCACCGATCAGACCAGCGATACATACGATCGCGAACAAAAGACCAAGAGCTCCCATAGCCAGATAGTTCAAACGAACGATACCTTTTGTGTCGCCCTTTTCTGCCATCTTATCTGCTACGGACATAATCGGAGACATTGCCGTAAACAGTAATGTCACCATATACTGGCCGATCAATGCAAAAGGTACTGCAAGACCAACTGCTGCCGTGGTGTCAAGTCCGGAAGAAACTGCGAATACAGTTGCCATAATTCCACCGATAACCGCATTGGGGGGCTGTGCTCCGCCGACAGGCATGTTACCGATTGTCATTAACTGATATGTACCACCTACTATAAGGCCGGTCGGGAGGTCGCCAAGGATAGCGCCGATTACTGCACCTGATACGATAGGCTGATACAGAGATTCTAACAAGTCGAATTGGTCGATGGCTACGATAAACGCCCATACGCCAACCAGAATAATCTGAATTGCATTAAATTCCATGATTTATACAATCTCCTTTCTCTAATAATTAGTAGTTACTCATTATTTGAACAATTTTTCAATGTTCTCCGTGCCCTCGGAAGGAACTCTTCTGATTTCAAGTTCCACGCCAAGATCACGCAATTTTGCAAAGGCAGCTACATCGCTGTCGTCCACGGCTACAGAGCCTGCTACCTGACGCTTTCCTTCTGCCATATGCATATTACCGATGTTCACTTTTTTGATCGGCACACCGCCCTCCACAAGCGTCAATACGTCTTGCGGTGTCTCGCATACAATAAAAATCATCTGCTTGTCAGATGCCTTATGAATGGTAGAAATGGTTTTTTCCAATGTCCAGTAACGCATAGCCGCATAACTCGGTGCCGCCATATCCATAAGACCTTGGCGGAGCTTGTCGCCTGCTACATTGTCGTTTGCTACCAGAATCAGATTTGCGCCAATGCTGCCACACCATTGAGTGGCCACCTGACCATGAACCAAGCGGTTGTCTATTCGCGTCAAAACAATATTGGGCATAATTCTCCCTCCTTCAATTATGATTCTTTTCTGAAAATCCCATTCAGATTTCTTTATTATAAAACTTTCTACAAAATTAGTCTTTGTACCTTTCAACAGATTATTTATTCTTTTCGATTTTTTTATACTATTTTAATTTTTTTACCTCACTTTTTATATTTGAAAGCCTTTTTACCATAATATTTTAGTCATAGTGCATAATAATTTTTCTCCAAAGAATACATCTTCTTCCATTCATTCTTAAGAATTTTCCAAGATTTTATAGACATTTTCTGTAAAAAAATATATACTATTCCTAGTTATGGAGGTTACATATGCAATTAAAAACATCGAGTACAGAATTTGAAAAATATGGTTCTGTCTACGAAAAGCCCTTGGATCTGGAAGAATGCGGCATGATCAGCCGGAACTGGCATTTGATTGCCAAGCGCTCTGTCAGCCAGCTCTACCGCTTCGACTGTGAAGTCTATCTCGAGATGCAGGGAGGCATGGCCGCCCTACTGGTCGGCGATGCTCCGTATGCAGACCAATTAACAGCATTCGCCGTTCATCGGCTGGTAAGGCTCAAACCCGGGATTTATTTTTCTCTTGTAGCCGTTACATCCAACATTACTTGCAAACTGATTACCACCGCGTCCTACTCGTCTACTGTAGAGGCACTATCCCCTCCTTACTTATTTGAACGAATTCTCCCCCGCATCCGAATCAGCGAAATACTTGGATATTATTACTCCATCCGCAACTCCGGCTACCAGTTCAGAGGCGAGACACATGCCTATTTTGAACTCACTTACGTTGACCGGGGGTGCATGACATCGGAAATCGACGGGAAATCTTATAACCTGAAGGAACGGGAACTGATCATTTACGGCCCTGGCCAGTTTCACACGCAACGGATCCCTGAAGGATGTTCCTGTTCCTATGTAACGATTATCTTCGATATGGAAACCATTGTCTATGACGTAGAAAGCACGCATTATGAACTGCTTTTAAATAAAGTTTTCGGTTATGACAAGAAAATACATACCCTGGTCAAAACTTTCGTAATGGAAAGCACCTCGCAGCTTCCCTATATGAACAGTTTGATGCTCTGCCTTCTCCAGGAAACCATTGTCCGGCTTCTCCAGTCCGAATTTATCGGGCAAAAGCACGAACGGACTGTGACGGATGCAAGGCAGCATTACCAAGACGAACTTTTGGAGAAGATCCTCGCTTACATCGACGAGACAATCTATGAACCGATCACCATTGCGGAGATCTGCCAGAAATTTTCGTTGTCCCGGTCTTCTTTGCAGATTTTATTCAAGGAAAGCATGAACCAGCCGCCCAAGAAATATATCAACGAACTGAAACTGGAAACCAGCCGGCAGATGATATGCGAAGGAAAATATACAATCAGCGAAATCGCCCTTATGCTCGGGTTTAACTCAATCCACTATTTTTCCAGAGCATTCACGCAAAAGTTCGGAATGGCTCCGAGCGAATATTCCAAAATGCTCTACAAGCCTTGATGCCTCGATGCAAATCAGCTCGGCCAGTTTCCTTTCATATAAAAACAGCCCACAGCAGAATGCAATGTGTACTCTGCTGCGGGCTTATTTTTTGCCCGGTATTTATGAATCGACCAAGGCTTGGATCGCAAACCGCGAAATCTGGATGACCGTGCTTTTAGCCACTTCCACATTTACCGTTTCCTCTTCTATGCCCACGACTCTTCCGTAAATCCCTCCGGCAAATATTATTTTACTTCCGATTTTCAGCTCCGTATGGACCTCTCCCAAAGTTTCCCTGCGTTTCCGTACATTTTTTGCAGAAATAATAGCGAGGATCAGCCCAATGACTCCCATAATCACCGCTAAAGTGATACAAGTCCAGCCGATTACTTCCCAGTTAATATTCATAGCTTATCTCCCAGCGCCTCCTATGAGTGCAGCGGCACACTCCTTTTGAAGCAAAACTTAAGGTTAAATTCCGTCTTCTTCCGCATTGTCCTCATGAGCCGTAAGCTCAAACCGAACAATATAATCTTTTCCTGTCTCGATCAGCGACTGAGCCATATCCAGGGGTGAATCGAACGCCGCCATTGCCATAGAGCCTTCAATCAGCATAGGAAGGTTGGAACCTGCCAACACTTCGATTGCCTGGTCCGGCCGTGCAACCTTGCATTCCACTGCACTCTTGAACGGAGAGCCTCCCGCCAGATCGGAAAGAACAAGAACGCCGTCACAATCTTTTAACTCATCCAGTCCCTTATTTATGTTCTCTGTCAACGTATCCGTAGAATGATCCGCTTCAAAATCCACATAAACAATATTTTCCGTATTGCCTGTAATCAGCTTCAGGCTGGAGCCAAGCCCGGTCGCAAAATGGCCATGCCCAGTAATCAATAACCCTACCATAATAGTACCCTCCTATTTCAATGTATATGGATATAATGTTACGCCCTTCACTACCCTGTTTACCTCTCCGGTAGGACATGGATTGTCCGGCGTGATTCCCAGCGCCAGGGATTTCATCGCTGCAAGGGTCTGCGCAAATACAACATATGCAAAACCGAGAAGAACATTTTCCATCGGCTGGCCGATCGACAGTTCCACCGTGTAATCTACCAGTTCCTTCGCTTCTTCACAAGGCGTATTCATCACTGCCACAATGCGGTTTTTCTTTCTCTGGGGACTCATTTCCTTGATCAAATCCAGCTCGTATTTCCTGCGGTATGGATCGTCGCTCAAATATATAACAGTCAATGTCCTGTCATCGATAATCGATTTGGGGCCGTGGCGGAATCCGAGCGGGGAATCATACATGGTCGCCACCTGTCCTGCCGTCAGTTCCAGCATCTTCAGGGCAGATTCCTGAGAAACACCTTTTAACGCCACATTGCCCAAGTATACGATGCGGTTGAAATCAAATTCATCCACGATCTTCTGCGCCACAGGGTATCCGTTCTCCAAAAAGTCTGTTGCAGCCTCGCCGACTTTCTCAATTTTCGCCGTAATCTCATCCAGACGATCCAGGTTAAACGCCAGATAGGTTGCCATATACATATTGGAAAAGCTGGATGTCATGGCAAAGGACTGGTCATGGGTCTCCGGTGTCAGATTCAGGGCGAAGCAGTTCTTTCTTTCTCCCGCCATTTTAGAAAGGCTTCCTTCATGGTTGCATGTCACAAACAGATGATACAAGTTCTGGCATACAACTTCCGCAGCTTCCACCGCGCCGATCGACTCGGGGGAATTGCCGGAACGCCCAAAACTTACAAGAATTGTCGGCTTCGTACGGGAAAGGAAATTTTCCGGGGAAGGCACGATATCTGTCGTTGCATAAGATTTTACCTTATAGCCATATCTTCCGTTCAACGCCTGGTATAAAGAATTCCCTACGAATTCACTTGTTCCCGCCCCCGTCAGCACGATATCAAAATCCTCTGCCTTTAACACCTGGTCCAGAAACGCCTGGAGTTCATCCTTGCAGCCTGCAATCTGTACGCAGGTCTTCTTCCATGTAGAAGGCTGCTGGTTGATTTCCGTCAGTGTGAACACAGAGGAGGTCTCTTTCATCTTTTCCGGGGAAATGTCAAAAATGTTCATTTTTTTGTCCTCCTTATATAATTCATTTTCTAATGACATAAAGTATGTAACATATACTTTTCGCAACGTATGGTTAAATTATACCGCAGTATTTTCACAAAAAACAATACAGCTACTAAAACTGATAATGAATCACTCAAAAAATACAACTTCATTCGCTTATTCAATGCTATAATGAGATATAATAATAGAAATAATTAAATTTTCAGACAGGAGGTTTTTTTCATGCTAATTCAAGGTAAAAAAATGTGGATTGCAGATCAGTTTATGGCAGCCGAGCTTGATATAAGGGATGGCAAAATTGCAGATATCCTTCCTTACGGCAGTCGGCCCGCCGATGTCGATTACGAAGATCTGAGGATCGTTCCCGGATTCCTGGATATCCACTGCCACGGCGCATACGGCTTTGATACGAATGATGCCAATGAAGAGGGGCTGCGTAACTGGACAAAAAATGTAGTCAGCGAAGGCGTGACCGGTTTTCTGGCCACCACCATCACGCAAAGCGAAGAGGTTCTTACAAAAGCGGTAGCCAACGTAGCCAAAGTGATGGAAGACGGCTATGAAGGCGCTGAAATCCTGGGCATTCATTTTGAAGGACCTTATCTGGACATGGTATATAAGGGCGCACAGCCGGAACAGCATATTGTCAAGCCCACGATCGAACAGTTCAAACGCTACCAGGAAGCGGCCAAAGGAAATATCCGCTATATTACCATGGCGACTGAAACCGATGATGACTTTGCCCTGACTCATTATTTGACGGAGAACCATGTTGTTGTCAGCATCGGTCATTCCGCAGCGACTTATGAACAGGCGGCCATGGCCTACGCGCACGGCGCACGTTCCATGACCCATGTATATAACGGCATGACGCCTTTTAACCACCGCGCCAATGGTTTGGTCGGCGCCGCTTACCGTATCCGCACGATGTACGGCGAGATCATCTGTGACGGCAACCATTCCACGACAGCCGCGCTGAACAACTATTTTATGTCGAAAGGCCCTGACTATTCCATCATGATCTCTGATGCCCTGATGGCAAAAGGCTCTCCGGCAGGAAGCCGTTATATCTTCGGCGGCAACGAAATCGAAATCTATCCCGACGGAAGCGCCCATCTGACCTCCACCGGCGGCCTGGCAGGTTCTACCCTGAAGCTGAACGACGGACTCCGCATTCTGGTGGAAGAAGCCATGGTGCCGTTTAACTATGCGATCAATTCCTGTACGATCAATCCCGCCCGCTGCATCGGCGTAGATAACCGCAAAGGTATGATCGGCGTGGGCATGGATGCCGATCTGGTCGTTCTCGAACACGACTACCAGGTCCGCCAGACCTACCGTATGGGCCAGCCCCAGCTGCCTTGATGATTAGCTACCGATGAATTGCGAAAGGAGAAAAACAATGAAACACCCGATTCAAGAAATGATGGAACAACGCAGGCAAGGAAAGAAGTGCGGGATTCCTTCTTATTGTACCGCTAACCCGCTGGCGCTTGAAATTATATTAAGACGCGCCAAACTGCTCCATGCGCCTGTGCTGATCGAAGCCACGGCAAACCAAGTCAACCAATACGGAGGCTATACCGGAATGCTTCCCAAAGATTTTTATGAAATGATCCAGAAAATGGCCGGGGAAATCGGTGTTCCCAAAGAACTGATCATTCTGGGCGGCGACCATCTTGGTCCCCTGACCTGGCAGAACCTTCCCGAGAAGGAAGCCATGGAAAAATCCGTTGAATTGGTTTACCAGTATGCAAAAGCAGGATTTACGAAAATTCATTTGGATACCAGCATGAAAGTAGCCGACGACCCGGAAGGACTTTTGTCTACAGAAACCATCGCCCGCCGCGGAGCGGAGCTTTATAAAGCCTCCATGAAGGGATATGAAGAGCGGAAAGCAGAAGTTCCCGATGCCATGCGCCCTGTCTTTATTATCGGAAGCGAAGTTCCGATTCCCGGCGGCGCGCAGGAAGCGGAAGACAGTCTGTCCGTCACCAGCCCGGAGGCATTCCAGGATACCATTGCCACCTATAAACATATCTTTGAAGAAGCCGGCGTAGGGGAAGGCTGGAAAGATGTCGTGGCCGTTGTTGTACAGCCCGGCGTAGAATTCGGCGATGACCAGGTATTCCTTTATGACCATGATGCGGCAACTGCTCTTTGCGCTGCGCTGGAAAAATATCCCGAAGTATGCTTTGAAGGCCACTCCACCGATTACCAGAGCGCGGAATGCCTGAAAAACATGGTAAATGACGGCATTGCTATTTTAAAGGTAGGCCCCGCCCTGACTTATGGGCTGCGAGAGGCTCTGTTCGCCTTAAGCTTCATGGAAAAAGAATTGGTGCCGGAAGAAAAACAGGCCGATTTTATCGGAACGTTGGAAAAAGTGATGTTAGCAGAACCCGGCAACTGGCAGAAGCACTACCACGGCGATGACAAGCAGCTGGCACTGGCGAGAAAATACAGTTTCTCTGACCGCGCCCGTTACTATATTGGCCAGCCCGAAGTCACCGAATCCATCAACCAATTATTCGATAACCTGCGGGAATATCCGATCCCTATGAATATGCTCCACCAGTATATGCCCGTTTCCTACGCGAAAGTGCGTGACGGCGTTCTGTCTTTAGAGCCGAAGGAACTGGCTTTGGACGGTGTCACCAACTTTATGCTGGATTACGAATATGCAGTAGCCGAGTAAAATAAAGCCAAAAATCGGGCCGGAGAAGATGACTCTTCTCCAGCCCGATTTTTTTAATTTAAATTTTTTAATTTAATCCCCCGGGAAAAGAATTCCCGCTTTCTTCCTCGCCGATTCCAAGACTTCCATCACATCGACCATAACGTCAAGTCCCTGATAAATCGTATCATAATCTTCGTCCAATAAAAGCTTCGCCAATTTTTCCACTTCATAAAACCATGGGTTTGGCTTCTCCTGCTCGTTAAAATTTTCCTCCGAATCCTTCGTGACCACTTGGACTTCAGCCATTCTGTTGCTTCCGCTTTTCACATAAATATAGCCTTTTTCCCCTTCAATCTGAAAAGAATTCACGCCCCAGGTATCCTTTGCCCCTGCCGATTCGCTTACAAACCCGTCATATTTCATAACCAGAATTCCTGAAGTATCCGCCAGCCCTTCATAAATGTTCGGATAATAAACAGCCTCCTGTGGTTTTCCAAACAAAGCCACATTCAGGTACACATTGTAAAAATTAATATCCATCAGGCATCCGCCGCCATATTGGGGATTGAAGACATTGGGCTTCTCGCCTTTCAGCACCTGGTCATAACGGCTGGAATACTGGCTGAAACTGCCAAGCACCAGCTTCACTTTTCCAACCTTGGGAAGTTCTCTTTTTACCACTTCAAAGTTAGGCAGGAATGCAGTCGGCACCGCGTCCACCAGAAGCAGACGTTTCTCCTTCGCCAGCGCGGCCAATTCCCGCGCCTGTTCCGCCTTCGTGCAGAACGGCTTCTCACAGACTACGTTTTTGCCTGCCAGCAACGCTTTTTTTGTCTGCTCATAATGCAGAAGGTTGGGAGATGCAACATAAACCACATTGACCTCCTCATCCTTCAAAAATTCATCCAGATCCGTATACACTTTATCCGCGCCATACTCTGCCGCAAGCCGGCCTCCCTTTTCTTCGGTTCTCGAATATACCGCCGCAAGCCGGATCCCGTCCGTAACCGCCACATTATCGAGTATCGAATGCACGATAGGTCCCGACCCGATCGTACCCAGTCTGATTTCTTCCATAGTATCTCCTTTTATATGCCCTTTCTGTCTCGTTCTATGCGCCGCATCCCCTTCTTTATTCCAGCACTTCCGAGACCACAGTCACCGGCGTCATCCTTGTACTGCTGATATTGCTCCCTACATACGCGAAATAAAGCGATACAGCCACTGCCGCCGCAATAACGCCCCCGATCACAGCCCTTTTCAAGACCCTCATTATCCCTCTCTCCTCCTAACCTCTTCGATCTTCCCTTCTGAAACCTTATAAATTATATCACAGTTCTCAATCGTATTCAATCGATGGGCAATAATAATCATCGTCTTTTTCCCATGGAAACTGTTGATCGCCTCCATCAAAGCCGCCTCCGTTTCATTGTCCAGCGCCGAAGTCGCCTCGTCGAACACGAGTATCTCAGGATTATGGTACAGCGCCCTGGCAATGCCGATCCTCTGCCGCTGCCCGCCGGAAAGCCTTACCCCTCTTTCGCCCACCTTCGTATCCAGCCCTTCCGGCAGAGATTCCACGAAATCTTTCAACTGCGCTTCTTCCAACGTTTCCCAAACCCTTTTTTCATCAATATCTTCCACCTTAATGCCAAAACCGATATTTTCCCTTATAGATTCATCCACCAGGTAAATAGTCTGGGGAATATAGCCGACCTGAGCCAGCCAGGAAGCATAGCTTTCAAAAATATTTTTGCCGTCACACGTAATACTCCCCTCCTGCACATGCAGCAGCCCTAGTATAATATCCACCGCCGTTGACTTTCCTGCCCCGGAAGTTCCCATAATGCCCACCGATTTTCCATAGGGAATCGTCATATTCGCCTGGTCGAAAATCTTTTTCTCCGTATTCGGATAAGCATAGGTAATATTTTTCAGCTCGATCTTATCGTGGATCCCCATTTTCTTTCCGTAATCCCCGGTTCTCAGATAGCTGTTTTCCTCCATGCTCTTCCTGCTGACTTTCATATTCTCATAAACATAATCCAGGCAGGGCTGGTTATAGGCGATCTCCGCCAGATAGGTATTAATCCTGTTCAGACACGGCATCAGCCGGATCGCCGCCACCGCATAAATGGATAGCACAGTAACAAGCTTGTCCACATCGTTGCCCGTCCCGATATATACCATAATATACCCCACCAGACTGCCGATAAACACCGTCTCGATCAAATTTTTCGGAATGCAGTTCAGCACCGCATATTTCTGGGAAAGCGTCGCCCCGTATCTCCCGGAATTTTCATAATTATACGCAAAAAATTCTTCCCGGTGGAGAACCTTCACATCCTTTATCCCATAAATAGCTTGTATTCTCCACTTGGCGATCCTGGACTGGATCTCCTGGTTCTTTTTCCCCAAAGCATTCAGCCTCGGCTTCATCCCCTTGCTCATCAGTATGGTGACAATGCCGAATACGCCCACCATCATCACCGCCATCTTCCAGTCGGTTACGACGAGGACTCCTGCCAGAAAGATAAATACAATAGCTTCGGATGCAAATTGCAACAGAACCATCATCAGCTGGAACAGATTGGGAATATCGGAGTCCGTCATTCGAAATACCGTCGGGATATCCGCATCCAAATAGAACTCATATGGCCTGTTTAGAAATTCCCGCAGCACCTGGCTGATCATTTTATTTTTATTTATGGTAATAAAACGGTTCTGTTCATAAGTCAGCCATACCGTATACAGATTTTTCAATACATAAACCGCAATAAGCATCGCCAGCAGGAACATGGTAAAAGCCTGCATATTCTCTATATGCAGGATATCCATCACCGTTCCCACGATCTCGTAGCTCTGCAGGGATTCCTGGTCCAGAATCACCGAAATCACCGGCAGCATTGCAGAAACTCCCAGCGTTTCCACAATACCACCTACAAAAATCATAATTCCCAGGAACATCAGATGCACTTTCTGTTTCCGGTTAAAAATTGCCATCAATTTTTTATACATATTATCCATCCTCTGACTTTTATAAGCCGATTCCCTTCTTCAGCCGGTATTCCAGCTTCCTCAGTTTCTTCATCCGTTTTCCCCTGATCGAGTCCTGGAACTGGATCAAAGGTATCCTCTCTTCCAGTTTTTGGTCAAACAGCGCCTCATCGTTCATCCATTCATTTTCTTCGTAGGATTCGCAAAATATAACCGGCAGCATCCGCTCCACATGGTGCGCCTCCGATGGAAAGCTGGGCGACATCCCATAATTCATAATCTTATTCATATTCCGATAAAACTCCGGCGTATGTTTTTTAATCTGGGAACGCCCCACAATATAACAGGCTCCTGGGGAAAATACGTTGTATTTCGGTATCACCGGTTTTTTATAAAGGAAAGCGAGCAGACTGTTATATTCGTCAAAATAACGGTGGGGATGATTTTCGGACTCCACATACCAGGAAGTATTTTCCTCCAGATAATGGGATTCGCTTACTAAGCATTCGATCGGATCCTCTTCCCTTGACATAATCCCCTGCTCCTTCAGCTTTGCAAAAATATCCTTGTCCTCATATAAAAAGGTGAAATATTGGTTGTCGTAAACACGGTCAAAATATTGCCTGGAGCAGTGGCGGCCCAGCATATTTCCCTTGCACAGGCATACATATTCCGGCAGACTGTCATAATAATCCGCAAAATACTGGAAATAGGTGGTGATATTATGCCCTGTATTCTCGATATGCACGTAATGGTATCCCCGTCTTTCCAGCTCTTTCGTCACCTTCGGGTCGGTGGAGGCATCGTAAATAATATAGTCCCTGCAATATTCCACCAGCTTCTCCGGCACCGTATTGAAATTATGAATCACAAAAAAAGTGTCCGTTTTCTTCATTTTCTTCCTCACATTCCTCTGTCCCGTGATCATTGCCCCTCTTCCCACTCGTCTCTTGGGACAACCTTTATACTGTTCAATCCATATTTCATACGGAAAACTTCATTCATCCAAAAATCATCCTCCATGGAAATATCGTTATCATACATAAAACTATACTTTGTCTGGAATTCCGGCCTTAGCATGGGGAGCGTCAGATCATAATTCCCCTGCCCCGTCTGCTCCAAGATATACGTTTCCCTCTCGTTCACCTCGCGCAGAACCCTTGCCAGGTTCGCCCCGTTTTCCGTATAGGAAAAGAACATCCAGATCGTTGCCGCGACGATTCCTCCTGTTTTCAGCGCAATCAGCAAAGTATCCTCTTTCCGGATTCTCTGGATCATCTGTATACATGCTATGGCAAAAAAGATATTCGCCCCGAAATAAGCGCGGGGCATCGGTTCCGGCGTCAGTATCAGGACGTAGCTTGTTGCCAGCCCTGCCAGGCAGAAAATAAAAGAATCCGTCAACTCTTCCAGTTTTCTTCCTTTATAGAGCAAATATGCGCAAAGCAGACAGATCACTACGATATAGACCATCATATATGCATTGACCGCCTTATTGATCTTCAATCCCCTGCTCACATAAACCATAAAGCCGCTGTACGCTTCATCCGCTTTCATCAGCGCCCCCCTCGCCTTGTTGCCGGGCGCTGCCACCATGGCAAGGAAACCGACAGCCATACCGGCGATTCCAGCGATTGTCCATGGATATATTTTCTTCTTTTTTCGGAAAGAAAGAAAAGCAAACAGCAAGGCGATCAATATCCCGCCCCCGGATGTATTCTCATTTCCCCACCCGGCCAATATTCCAAAAAGAAACAGCAGCACACTGACTGGAACCTCCTTTTTCCAAAGTCCTCCTTTTTCCATGGCTCTGTCAGAAGCTATGGCCCCACCGAAAACAATGCGTTCGCCGGAATCCATGCAATAACGGAACACCGTCAGAAAGCCCAGCAGGATCACAACTCCCCAAAGATAATTGCAGGCTCCTCCCAGCCACAAAACGGTCTGGTCAAAATCCACGCTGAAATTCCATACGCACAGATTAATCAGTACCAGAAGAAAAACATCATATTTTTTCCGATCTTTTACATTGCAATAAATCAACAAAGTAAGCGCCACAAAGCAAAGACTGTTGCATAGGTCAAAAACCCGCTTCGGCATCAGGCTGAATATTTTCAAAATAATCTGAAGCACCGATCTCCCCGTCCATGTCATATACTGCTTATATTCCTGCCGGAATATGTCCAGCAGCGAACGATATTCCGATGCCTGGAACAACAGGTCGTCCGACATAAGGGGAGTCATAAAATTATAGGCCCATATTGCCGCAAAACTGATTGCCAGGCAAATGAAAAAAAATACTCTTCTTCCCCTGTCATTCCCATATATTTTCTTCACTATATATTCTGCTCCTTTCTGCTGTCCCATGCCGCCCAGTCTCCCGGCCTCTTTCGCCGGACATTTTCCGCAGCCCTTTACTGCGGAAAGGACCGGCATATATGTTCCACCAGCTCCTCGCTTCCCTCTCCAAACTTACGCGCAAACAGATAATCCCCTTTCATCAGGATATCGTAATCCTCTTCGGTCAAAAATTGGGCAACTCCTCCAGGACTCCATTTATTATAAAACAAACTCGTATTTTTTACAGTATCTTTATAAGGCGAATCCATAATCATATTATGGAAGAAAAATTCCTCTCCGATATTGCATGTCTTCAGCTGTCTCAAATATCCAGGATTCTTTTCCACGAATTCCAGCGCATAATCAATGAAAGCACGGGAAAGATGGGAGTAAAACAGCCCATGGTACCGAAACCTGAGCTTTCTTCTGATCCCAAGCCTGCTCTGCACTTTCAAAAAATAATAATCAAAATTATTGCCAAATTCTGTTTTTTTATCATACCAATGCAGGAAATGGTAATAGATGAACCACGGATCGATCGCGTGATCCACATCGATTTCATCCAGATCATCCATTTGGATATAATTCGCATTTGGAGTCTTTTCAAAGAACGCCGCCACTTCACCGATAGGGCGCGTAATAAACGAATTGCCGCTTATGATGTGGAAATAGTCATATTGCCCGTTTTTTAACGCTTCTTTTATCAAATAAAGAACCGCGCTGATATGCTTGTAACTTCCCCAGTTTATTTTATACCGGGAATATAAAAATACTCCTTCTTTCCTCGCTGCCCAATCCATGAATTCTTTCGGCATCCGGGTTTTTTTATCCATATGAATATAGCAGTCGATCCCTCCGGAAGTATAGATATCCACCGTTTTCTCTATCCAGTCAAAATCTTTATAGGCAGTAATCAAAAAGGCCTGTCTCATTCTCTGTTTTATCCTTCCTTTTTATCCTCATTTTACCTGTCATCCGCTCATGTATCTATGATTATAGCAAAATGTGCCTGTCATTTCAATAAACTTATCCTGCGCCTGCGGAAATTGATTTCCCGATCTTGTTCCTTCCTAAATTCACGTACTAAATTCATGTATTGCAATAAAATATTTACACAGAAATATAAATATGATAGAATGGGACAAAATAAGACAATAAAAGCAGCATATGACAGATGTACACGCCAATGCTGCTTCTTTTTACGAAATGAGGTAAAGCTTA
This sequence comes from uncultured Lachnospiraceae bacterium, assembly GCA_910585965.1. Taxonomy (GTDB): domain Bacteria; phylum Bacillota; class Clostridia; order Lachnospirales; family Lachnospiraceae; genus Kineothrix. Next base: position 38,314 of record CAJUHH010000004.1, on the reverse strand, counting down.
TGGGCATTAAGATAAATGGATGCAGCGTGTCACCGCGCGAACTGGATATTCTTCATATATTATGGGCGGCCGGCACACCCCTTCTGGCATCCGAAATCATGGAATCCAATGACGAGCTGAGGCTGGCAACCGTACATACTACACTGACCAGGATGCTGAAAAAAAACCTGATCGCTGTGGCGGATTTTGTTCGGAGCGGCAATGTATTCGGCCGACGCTACACTCCGCTGGTCAGCCGCCAGGAATTCGAAGCGCAGAATCCTGTTGGGTGATTCTTCCGTTTTTCATATCTTCTTCCCTTCTTTTTATCATTCCATCATCGCCAGAACCCATACTTAAACATATTATTTTTCAGCCATGCTTGCAACCGTATGATTTGAATATGTATTCCATGTCGGTTCATAATCCGCTGTAGCCTGATTTCCCCACATATCCCATCCTGCTCGTATTCCTCTTGCAAAAAGTTCTATACGGGGATCTTGACTACATGCTTCGATAATAGGAATAATTTCATCCGGCTTGCGGCTATGTTCACGTTTCATGGTTCTAATCAAATTCACTTGTGAACGCGCTGGTTGCAGTGTGCGGTTAGGGGCACTTTTTTTCTTAATTCCAAAAAGCAATAATTCTGTAACATTTCTAAAATAAAATCCTACTCCCCGTCCATCCGGCTCACCATCTTTTCGAACTTTTTCCCATACAATATTTGCTTTATACTCAAATCCCCATGCATCCATAACAGCCAAACCATCCGGCAGCAAAGCATTGGGAACCCATAAATATAATTGCGCCTTATCTCCCGCTATCTCTGCAATGGGTAATTCTTTTATTTCTTCAATCGACATTGTTCCATATCTGGTAAGCCGCTTATGTTCAGGCGCAACCTTCCCCGTTCTATTCTGGAACTGCCATGGTGGATCTGCATAAATTGTATTATATTTCTTCCCCGCAGTAAATATCTGTAAGTTCTCTATAGTACTCACTAAGTCTGCCATATCCTTCAACGCATTCCTTTCCTATCCCTATTGCCAAAATCGGACATCCTCCGTTACGACGAGAATCCAATCTATATGTTAATTTCCCCATCCATGTAGTACTGGCTCCATATTTCTTCATTAAAGGCTGCCCTTTATCATCTTTTTCTTGCTTAAATATGTCATTCAGCTCTTCTGATCTCGTTACGATAACTCCAACATCAATTAAGCCACAATCAAAATAAGTTCTCATTGCCAATAAATCCCTGTCAAACGTTTGATCTTTACTATTCCACTCCAAATCAAACGCGACCTTATTTTTCAAAAAATCTATATTATGTCCATCAATATATCCTTCAATTGTTTCAACCTCATAAGGTTCATCTGCAAAACGTCCTCTTCTTTGTATCGTTTGTCTTGGATACTTCTTAACTATCAGATCACCACTGATACGAATTTCCCTCCATCCATACGGATAAAGAATATCATCAAATTTTTTTGGTATTGGCGACTCATTTCCCCCAGCTATCCTTATATCATCTAAAGTAAGCAACAAATGGCGTAAGCATTCTTGTATTTCGTGCCATTCCAGCGGAAATGCATCATGCAATATCTCTAAAGCATGCCCATAATTATGAAACTCAAACCTATTAAGAATATCCTTATCTACATATCTTTTTAAATCCATTCCCTCACTCCCACTCAATCGTCGCCGTAGGCTTCGGACTCAGGTCATAGCAGACCCTGTTCACTTTAGGCACTTCTTTCATGATCCTGTCCGTAATCTTCAGCAGCACCGGCCAGTCCACCTGCTCCACCGTGGCGTTCATGGCATCCACCGTATTCACCGCGCGGATAATGACAGGGTACTCAAAACACCTCGCATGGTTCCGCACGCCCACCGATTTGAAATCCGGCACCGCCGTAAAATACTGCCACACCTTCTGGTCCAGCCCGGCTATGGCAAACTCCTCGCGCAAAATAGCGTCCGATTCGCGCACCGCTTCCAGCCTCTCTTTCGTAATCGCCCCCAGGCACCTCACGCCGAGTCCCGGCCCCGGGAACGGCTGGCGGTATACCATCTCCCTCGGAAGCCCCAGCTCCAGGCCGCAGGCTCTCACCTCGTCCTTAAACAAATAATACAGCGGCTCCACCAAATCGAACTTCAAGTCTTCCGGCAGCCCGCCCACGTTATGATGGGATTTCACCATTTTTGCCGTCTTCGTACCCGACTCGATAATATCAGGATAAATCGTCCCCTGTGCCAGGAAATCAATGCCCTCCAGCTTCCGTGCCTCTTCCTCGAACACGCGGATAAATTCCGCTCCGATAATCTTTCTTTTCTGCTCGGGATCCGCCACGCCTGCCAGCTTGCCGAGGAAGCGCTCCTGGGCATCCACATAAACCAGATTAGCGTCCATCTGGTTTTTAAACACTTCCACCACGCTTTCCGACTCTCCCTTGCGCATCAGGCCATGGTTTACATGCACGCAGACCAGCTGCTTTCCAATGGCTTTGATCAGCAAAGCTGCCACCACCGAACTGTCCACGCCGCCAGACAGGGCCAGCAGCACTTTTTTATCTCCCACTTTCCTGCGCACCAATTCCACCTGGTCCTCAATAAAATTCTTCATATTCCAGTTTGCTTCCGCCTTGCATTGGCCGAATACGAACTCTTTCAGCCCTTCTTCTTCCGGCATCTCTTCCAGCTTCTGCCGGCATTGGGACGTAGGATGGTCGATGGACATCATCGGGCAGCCCATACCGTACAGTTCCTGGCGTATTTCCACAGGGCTTCCGTCCACCACCCTGTTTTCTCCCCCAAATAAAATGATGCCTTTTAAATTCCCGGGTTTTTCCAATTCCTCCGCCGTAATATCGTGAGGGTATATCTCGCTGTACACGCCCAAGGCGCGGATCGCCCTCGCCAGCTCCGTATTCTTCGTGCTTCCCAAATCCAAAACCGCTATCCTGTCCTGTTTCATCCTATTCCTCCTGCCTTTTCGTTCATTGCCTGTCTTTTTTCGGCCTTTATCCAAAAATCGGTTATCTGCCTGTCATTATACCACTATTCCTTCCTGCCTGACAATCACCAATCCCGAGTTCCACCGTTTTCGTGGCCACCTGTTCCCGGAACCGGACATCATGCTCCACCACCAGCATAGTCGGCTTATATTCCATCAGCAGCTTTTCTATCTGCATCCGTGAAAACACATCGATATAGTTCAACGGTTCATCCCACACATACAAATGCGCCGGGGTAAGCAGGCTTGCCGCGATCAATACTTTCTTTTTCTGCCCTTCGGAATAATCCTCCATATTTTTCAAAAACTGCACCCTCTCCATATCCAGCTGGCGCAATATGGCACAGAACAAGCTTTCATCCAGATCCCTTTTCCTGCAAAAATCCTGGATGCTGCCCCGCAGGAAAGAAGTATCCTGGTTAATGTAAGAAATCTTCAGCCCCGATGCCGTCCGAAGGCTTCCGCTCTCCGCCATGCCAACTCCGCTTTCTTCTCCTTTCACCCTTCTTAAAACGGCCTGAATCAGGCTGGACTTTCCGCATCCGTTCGCTCCGTTCAAAAATACCCGTTCCCCCTGGCAGACTTCAAAGCTCAGCCCTTCAAACAAAAGCTTTGCAGAACCAGCATACTGCAAGCTGTACTTGTCAGCCGAAAGCAGTTTCTTTTTAAAATGTTCCAGCGGTTTCATCTTCAGATCGACAGGATTCTCGATATCCACAAGAAGGTCTTCCTTTTCCTGGATCTCCCTTTCCATCCGTTTTTCTGTCTGCGTCGCCCTGCTTTGCATTTTTCTGGTTTTTTCACCGATATATGCCCTATTGGCATGATCATCCATCGGGTCATAACCGATTTTCGTCCCTTCATTTTTCTCCGCCCACTGCCTGGACCGCTCAGCCGCCGCCTTCAGCTTGGAGATCTCTTTCCTATGCTTCTCGTTTTCCATCCGTGCAAAAGTATCTTTTCGGCTCTTGTTCTCCCACCAGCTGGAAAAATTGCCCGCCTGCACCTCGATCGAACGGCGGTTCAGCACAAGCACATGGTCAATACAAGCATCCAGGAAATCCCTGTCATGGGATACCAAAATAAATCCTTTTTTTCCTGCCAGATACTCTTTCACCGCCTCCCTGGATTCCCTGTCCAGATGGTTCGTCGGCTCATCGATCAGCAGGAAATCATTTTCCCCGGAAAACAAAACCGCCAGCATCACCTTCGCCCGCTCGCCAAAACTCAAAGTCGCAAACGGACGGTACAATACCTCTCCGTCCAGCCCGAGTTTGTTCAGTTCGCAGAAGACTCTCCACTGTTCCGCCCCTGCCTTCCACCCTTCTGCCAGCTCTGCCGCAGGGCGCTCCATATCCTCCTCCCTGAGCGGATATGGAAAATAATCGAATGCCGCATTCGTGCTGATGGAGCCTGTATACTCGTATTTTCCAAGCAGCAGATTCAAAAAAGTCGTTTTTCCTTTACCGTTTCTCCCTACAAAACCCAGCTTCCAATCCGTGTCGATGGAAAAAGACACTTCTTCAAATATATTATCAAAACTTCCCTCATAATAAAAAGTGAGGTTATTTACGCCTATCCTTGCCATTCCAATTCCTCCTCTTTGCTGCCGCCAAAGGAATCCATGCCCGTAAAATAACCCCAAATCTATTTTCTGTTTATCCAGCAAACACCGCCGCGCCTGCCCCATGCTGCTCCCGCCGCACATCCTTTCTGCCCGGCGCGCATCAAAAAAGAGAGGTTATGAGAACATAATCCACCTTTGGTAACATAAAACAAAATCTCATGCCATCAAAAGTAAATTATATCCGCATTTTTCCACCTCTCTCTGTTTTTCTTATTCGATCATGGCGAAGTGTGCAAAATATACAAACCGCCTGACGCTCTTTCCTGATTATAAAGCAGGATATTTTTCCTGTCAATCATAAATTTTCCTATGTACAAAAACATCCATCCTTAAAACAGCCCGCAGCAGCAGTCCCTATATTCCGGCAGCTGATCGATATATGGCTTTAGCTCTTTTCCAATCTCATCTTTTTCCGGCGCATCCGCTTCATAAGGCGTATGCTCGCTGCCTCTCTTCCTCAGCACATCCTCCGCGACTTCATGGCACAAGATCCTACAGAAGTCACCGGCATCTGCTACTACCCTGCTTTCCACGATCTCCCGGTCTTTTGCTTCGATCTGCATCAGGACATACCCCAACTTCTCAGACCAGATCCACTCAATATAAGGGTTCTTCTTAATATAACCTCCAAACACCCCATAGACTTTTTCCATTTCCGCATCCCTTTTTGCTTCCTGAACCATAGTTCCCTCCTCCTGAGTATTTTTATGTATAAAAACATTTTATCATAAGAACCTGTCGCTTTTATACATGTAAATACTGGATACTGGTTCCGCAAAACACGCCAATCTTTGCGCTTTTTCGTTTCAGGGACACATTATAAACCGAAATACTCTCTGACCGCTTCCCAGACTCCGTCTGCAATCGCCTCCACGGGCTGATTCCCGTCAATGACCGCATACTTTTCTTCTCCCGCCAGCAGATCAAACGCTTTTTTATAATTCTCCCTGACTTTTACCAGCCTGGATTTTTTTTCAAACAGCTCCTGATGAAAACGGTTCCTTGCGATGCGTTCCAGCGCGACATCCGGGTCCACGTCAATGAAGATATTGACCGTCGGCCTCAATATCAGGCTGCTCTGCTCATTCGCCTTAACCACCCACTCCATCGGCATATCGACGCTATGGTAGGCATAAGAGGAAAAATAATACCTGTCGGCCAGAACCGTCATCCCCCCTTCCATTTTGGCAGCAATGCCGTCCACCTCATTCAGAAGATGGTCCAAACGATCGGCGGCAAAAAGCCCAGCGATCGCCTTATTATCCATCCGAATCCGCCCTGTCATGACCTGGCGGATCAGAGACCCTATGGGTCCATTTGTAGGCTCCATCGTCGTATAGCAACGAATCCCCTCTTTTTTCAGCCGCTCTGCCAGCAGCCCGATCTGCGTGCTTTTCCCGCTCCCGTCGATGCCTTCAAAAGCGATAAAATTCCCCTTCTTATTCCTGTTTTCCCGTCTCTCTTCCATGCCGCGCCACTCTCTCCTGCTTCTTTTCCATTATCATCCAGAAATATCTCTCGTGCTATTATACCATATATCCCGCACTTTTCCATGGTTATTTCTCTTTCCCGCATGGATGAGCATCGCGCTCCTGTTCCCGTTATTTTCCCCAGAAAATATAAATGAACCGCATTTTATTCCTTAAATATCCACCAGCATTGCTTTGCAAAACCATTCTGCATTTGTCTGCCCGATTCTTGTTCCCTGCTGTATAATGGGATGTTCCGCATCATTGAACGGAATATAACGTATGACTCCCCGCCCCCCATCGGACATCACTACCTGTTTGCCCGTGTATTTTAACCGCATATTCTTAATAAAATTCATAACAAGCCCCCGATCCAGCCCCTCGAATTCTTCCTCATAAAACATATGGAGAATATGCAGCGGCAGCTTGGAACTTTTGTAGCTTCTTGCAGATACCATGGCATCATAAATGTCCGATATTGCCGTTACTCTCGCGCATAATCCAATGGCATCCCCCATAATGCCGTCCGGATACCCGGCTCCGTTCAGCTTTTCATGATGATGCCTTGCCGCGCTTCTGATCTCGTCATCAAATTTGTCTTTCAGCAGCCGGTCGGAATAAATCGGATGCATCCGCACAACCTCCATCTCATCCCCCGTCAGGCTGCGCGGGGCATTTAATAATTCTTCCGGTATCATCGTTTTCCCTGCATCATGCAAAAGCCCTGCCAATATAAACATTTCTACCCGGTTCGGGCTCATATTCATCCACTCTGCCTGCATCCCGTTTAACAAAGCCACATTCAATGAATGACGCTGCAATTCTTCATTCATTGGCCTTGAAAAACTCATGCATTCGAATATGGTTATCGGATCCAGTTCTATCAGTTTCTCCGCTATTTCGCGCCCTAACGGTTCCATCTTTTCTTTACTCAGCCATGATTCTTTATTCGGATTACGAAAAAAAGAACCAATATCCTGGTTCAGCCTTCCATAGCCTGCATGCTTCTCCACGGCTTTCCGCCTGTCCTCATCCGATATATACGCATCCGCAAGGATGTCCAGATAGGTACCCTCATACACCATAACAGGCTTTTCATCCATTCCTTTTCTTCGATCCCACTGTACTTCCTCAATCCGGCAGCCATATTCCTCCGTCAGCGTGCCATCACTCTGTATCCGCACAATCTCGCACTGCATTTTCAACAAATCTTCCTTTATTTTAAGAAGCAGCGAATACTTTTCGCCGATTTGAAAAAATCCTGCACCCGCCCTCAGCAAAATGCCGCTGGAACTCATGTCAATCGTTTCAACCGATATCGGCTTATGGAACCTGACCTTTGCTGTATCGATATATACACCCTCAATACTCCCTTCAAAAACCAGAGAATACCGTACTGCCTGTCGGTCTTCTTTTGTTTCGCATTTTCCAAGAAAGACCTCCATCTCATTTTCCCTGATAACGCCTCTCATCGAGCCGCTGAAATTATACAAGCAATTTTCAGCAAAAATAACAACGGATACCTGGTAAAACTTTTTGTCAGATATACTATGGGCAGAAATATAAACAGAATTGACTGCGCTGTCATATCTGATAACTTTTGTGTCTGCGATAATCCGATTATCTTTCACATTTTTAATAATAATCCTTTGATTCTTGATCTCCTTTTCGGTCATCCAGCATCCTCCCTCCGCTGCCGCGCTATGGATAAAACTATTTTTCAATGCCGAAGTATCCACCCACCACAATAATGACACGTTTTGTAAATAAACATTTACTTACTTGTGGTTAAAAAAAACACAGATGGATCCATCTGCCACTTGAAGTATTATACACGGTTCTTATTCCATTGACAATACTTTTTTTCAAAGGGCAGATTTCCACCGCATTCTGTCATTTTTCGTCGGCCCGTTGCGAATAAAAGGCGGCATCTCTGCCGCCTCAATCACAAAATAATACGCCCCAGCGCGCCGCTGCCCGCCGCTTCTTTCATCCGGACCGCATGATCCGTGATGGAACCTGCCAAATACTCCAATAATTTTTTATCTCCCCCGCAGCTTTCCTCCACAAACACCGCTGCCGCCTTCTGCATCCACTGTTCCAGCTCCGCCCTGCCAAGCCCCGCTAATTCTTCTTCCATTCGCAGATAATCTTCTCCTGCGAATCCCTGCCCGGATAGCGGCTTCCTTATCAGCATATGCCCAAAAACAGAGAGAAAAAGGATTCCGCAGATATTGTCTATCATTTCTTTATAAAAATTATTGTATCTTTTCAACACATTGACCGCATAGCTCTCCGGGAAGCATTTGAAAAAGGTCTGCTCCAAACGGATGCATACAATAAATTCATAAATTTTATCAATCCCCGTATAATCGGACAAATCCTTCAGAACCGGATAATCGAGGGTAATTATCGTGTCTTGCGGCTCAAACTTCATATCGTACCGCCGGAAGAACTCCGGCAGCCCCTTAGCAAAAGTTTCGTATAAGCAACGGTTCTCATAATAAACAAATTCCGGCAGCAAATCGTTGTACAGATCCAGTGCCGCCTTCACCTTTTCCCCTACCTGGGCCAGTCCGGCCTCATAAGCCTGCTGCGCCGGTTTTCTCCCGCCTCCTGCAACTTCATAACGCCCCGGCATCCCCTCTTCCCGGATACAATAGAGCACAGCCCCCATCAGCTGCTCCGCTTTTTCATAAGTAACGGACGTATTTTCAAAAGAAGTATATTTCTCTGCCAGCTTCCCCGCCACCGAAACAAGTTCTTCCATCTTATAATCCATCAGCATCTACCCCCAAAAAAGTTCCCTCAGCGTTTCCTGGTACAATTCATAATCCCATCTTTTCACTTCGTCAAACTTTCCATATTCCCCATATCCGTCCGAAGCCTTATAGCCATCGTATCCTGCCCGGACCGCCTGGGCAAAAATATTCAGGCAGGTCCCTTCCAGGTAATCCAAATCCCCGAAACATATCTCTTCAAACTGTTCCTTCATAAAATGCAGGAGTTCCTCATCCGAAATCTCATCCTGCATCTCGTTCTTATAAAGATAAAAGATTTCCTGCAGCCGGATCAAAGTCGCGGCATAATTACTTTGGTCGATAAAATCTGAATCACAGAATTCATAAATAATCTGCGGCATAATTCCTGCGCCGAACTCTACCCGCTGATGCTCCTTCAGCGCATTCATCCGCTCTGCTACGATCATCTCCGCTTCCTGCTCGCTCAGCACAAGCCCGAACCGCTCCGTCACCTGGTTTGTTTCCAGCACTTTTCCCAGCTGGTTCTGCCTCTGCCATAAAGCCATCCAATTTTTCTCCAAAAGCATCTCCTCCTCTTATGTTGCCCCGGCATTTTTCGGTATGGAACTTAGAAGTTCTTAGTGCAACGCCCTCTGGCGTGAGCTTTAGAACTTCTTTCCATACTACCACCGCCCCAAAAACGTTACCAGTCTTGTTTTTCCAATATTTTTATGGTATAATATAACAAAAGAAAGAGTGCGGAATTAAGATAACAAGAAACAACATCTCATTGCTCGTCTTATACTCCCGCCATGAATTACTGATTGGCGGTATACTTCTATAAATAGTCCAGAAAATCATATTATTCAGCAAAAAATCAAATTATAATATTGTTATAAAAATGAACAGCATGCGAAGAAGAAAGGAAAATGATTATGGCAAATAACTTTAAGTATTATTCTCCTACCGAAGTAATTTTTGGCAAAGACGTGGAACAGGAAACGGGAAAGCAACTCAAACGACTGGGGGCATCTCATGTATTGCTTGTTTATGGGGGAAACAGCGCACGCCGCCTTGGGCTTTTAGATAAGGTCAGATATTCTTTGAAAGAAGAGGGCATATCTATTTCGGAGCTTGAAGGCATTGTCCCGAACCCAAGGTTGGATAAAGTATACGAAGGTATTCGTATTGGGAAAGCGGACGAAATAGATTTTTTATTAGCTATCGGGGGCGGAAGCGCTATTGATACGGCAAAAGCCATAGCATACGGATTGGCGGAGCCGGAATATGATGTGTGGGAACTGTTTCAGCATATAAGAACTGCAAAAAAATGTCTTCCCGTAGCGAGCGTGCTAACGATTGCCGCCGCTGGAAGCGAAACTTCCAAGGGGTGTGTTATCACTAACGAAAAGACTGGTGAAAAACGCGCTTATGATGATAATCTTGCCCGGCCGAAAATTGCCATTATGAATCCCGAATATACAAAATCGCTTCCCGATTACCAGACAGAGTCAGGATGTGTTGATATTATGATGCATACCATGGAGCGTTATTTTACCAATGGAGGAAATTTGGAAATTACAGATGCGATTGCCGAGGCTTTATTGCGTACTGTTATGACAAACGCAATTATTTTGCACGACAATCCCGGCAATTATAATGCCCGTGCGGAAATTATGTGGGCAGGAAGCCTGGCGCATAATGATTTGACTGGATGCGGGAATGACGGCGGTGATTTTATGACGCATAAGCTTGAACATGAAATAGGGGGAATGTTTGATGTAACGCATGGTGCTGGTCTTTCTGCAATCTGGCCAAGTTGGGCAAGACATGTTTATAAAGATTGCCTTCCCCGTTTTGTCCGTTTTGCAAGAAATGTCATGGGCATAACACTGGAGGGAAGCGACACGGAAATTGCAGAGGCCGGCATCTGCGCTATGGAGCAATTTTACCGCAGCATTGGCATGCCTGCAAATATGCGCGAGCTTGGTATTACGCCATCCAATCGTCAAATTCTTGATATGGCCCACCGATGCATGGCTGCCTGCGGAAACCATACAGGTTCTGCAAAAAAATTAACCGTAGATGATGCGGTAGAAATTTATATGAATGCACGATAAAGGCGTGACTGTATTCTGGTATTTTCATCCAGAGTACCTTTTGGGGGGAGGAATCCTTTTTCATCCATAAAATAAACCTTCAAACTGGGGGTTCATCTTACATCAGTTTGAAGGTTTACACAATCAAAAATCGGCTCGACATATCTTTTAATAAATTCAATTCTATCTTTTGCTCTTGGTTTAAAAAAAGAAGCAATAGCAACAACCATATTTTTCTTCGGATTTATATAAATAACGTTTCCGCCATCTCCCATAGCTGCATAGCCATTATTCTGCTCATCCACCCACCACAAATATCCATACGGCAAATTGTGTTGTTTCCATCTGCTCTGTTCCGTCGTGCTTTCAGCAATCCATTTTTCAGATACAATACGCCTGCCGTCCCAGATACCGCCATCCAAAAATAACTGTCCGATTTTAGACATATCTGTCGATGAAAGCGTCAGTCCCCAGCCCGCCGTATTGACTCCTGTGGGGTCTGCAACCCAGCCGCTCATATCAGTTGCTTTATAAAATAGCATTTGTTCTTCTTTGCTATTGAAAATAATATTTTTCTCAACGGTAATTCCCAACGGGGCGAAAAGATTTTCCATTGCAAAATCCAATACGGATCGTCCTGTTGCCCTCGCAAGAATGCCTGACAGGATATCCGGCCCGACAACAGGAGCATATCTAAATTCTCCTATATGTCCTCTGCCGCCCAACAGATCAAGCGAAAATTTAACCCAATCCATACTCGTAAAATATTTCTTGTACAGATTAAATTTATATTTATAAGGAACAGTCATCGTCAGCACATCCCGGATTGTCACTTTCCGAACAGTCTTTTCATCTCTTTTGACAGAGTATTCCGGATAAAACTCCAACACTCTTTGGTTTATGCTGTCTATGTATCCCTTCTCTATCGCGATTCCGCACAATATCGAAATAATACTTTTCGTCACCGAAAAAATATGAATACGGCTGGATTCCGTGCAGCCGTTAAAATATTTTTCATAAACCAAGTTACCGTTTTGCATGATTGTCATGCCTGCTATATTTTTATATTCTTTACGAATTGTATTTTCCATTATTTTAATGAGCTGTTGTTTCATATGTTATTTCCTTTTTCCATACAAGCCACTACTTAGAGATAATTTTTTTTACGGGATAATATACCTCTGTGACATTATCCTTTTCATCTGCAAGCTGTGACGGATCTGTCACATAGACTTCAAACAGCGCATTAGTACATTGGTATCCCTCTTTTTCAGCCCACTCGATTTGTTTCGCATAAACGGATGAAAGTTCGCTATACGCCCCTCTCACAACTGTTTTCAGACATAAGCCGGGGCAAAAATCCCGCACGCCTGTAACATATTCTTTTATAGGAATCGCAAACTCTGTATCCAAACCGGACGGGGAAAATTCCGCGCTATGAAAAAGCACCATCGGCGCACCGCACATTGTCAAACGATCGACCGCTATTCTTTTAAATAGTTTTTCATAGCATTCGCTGTATGCAGCAGGATAGTCATCCGCCCGCACATTCTTCCTAATAGATAAAAGATGCATCTGCGGCACGTCTACCAGCTGAACGCCAATATCCCCCATATATGACATAATAGATTTTCCCTCTTGAATCATAGCTATATCGTCTTCTAACTGTGTTAAAATATGATGGAAGTTATGCATCTTTTTTTCTATTTCTTTTTTCTTTTGAATAAATGCCAAATATAAGTTATCGTCCCCTGCTTCTTCTGACTGCAATATATCCTTAATTTCATCCAAAGAAAAGGAATATGCTTTTAACCGATTGATAAACAGCATCGTTTCAAGCTGTTCAACGGAATAATAACGGTAGCCATTTTCTGGATTAACTTCGCCCGGTTCCAGCAAACCTATCTCAGCGTAATAGCGAAGCGTTTTGGTTGACACCTTGCATATACTTGAAAATTCTCCAATAGATAACATAAAATTTCCTCCTTGCTGTTGTATAGTATAAACTTTACCGCAAGGGGAAAGTCAATGGGGTTTTTCATCCTTTTATCGGCGCTTTCCACTTTTGCAATTCCATAGCCCAGACAGGCAAGCTGCTTTTTCCCCTTTCTCAGTTCCTCGCTTTTCGTTGTTTCTTCTTGATAAATAGTCAAAAACTATATAAAATAAATTAAAATAACTTATATGAATATTAAAACAGAAGGAGAATTCCCAATGATTGAAACCCGTCTGCTACAGTATTTTCTCGCTGTCGCTGAAGAACAGAGCATTACGAAAGCCGCTGAATATCTCCATATTTCACAGCCTACGCTGTCCAAACAAATGATGGATTTGGAAGAAATTCTGGGCAAACAGCTTCTTGTCCGCGGCAGGAAAAAAGTCACCTTGACGGAAGACGGCGCATTTCTGAGAGGACGCGCCCAAGAGATTATTTCCCTGATGGATAAAACCGAAAGCGCTTTTCGTGAAAATGAACAGAGCATTTCCGGCGATGTCTATATCGGCTGCGGCGAACACCGCTCCACTTTTTCCATCATGCAGATCATTCGGTCGATACAAGAAGAATATCCCGACATCCGTTTCCACTTCTTCAGCAGCAATGCAGATGCCATTATTGAGCGGCTGGATAAGGGGCTTCTGGATATGGGCTTCTTACTGGCGCCGGAGATCACTCCCCGTTACGATTGCCAAAAACTCCCGCTGCGCGAAGCATGGGGCATCCTTATGCGAAAAGACTCTCCCCTGGCAAACATGGAAGAAATCTCTTTTGGAGAACTGGCAGGCCTCCCGCTGATCATGCCAAGCCAGACTTCCAACAGCGGACGTATGAAAACTCGTTTTTCAGAGGCACATGTCAGCCCCTGTGTCGTTTCCACCTACAACCTTATCTATAATGCCGGGCTTATGGTGGAGGCCGGAATTGGCTACGCCCTGTGCATTGACGAGTTGATCAACACCGCAGGCAGCCACCCCCTGACATTCCGCCCCTTGTCCCCGGAATTTTATTCGGACGTATACCTTTTTACCAAGAAATATCAGGTTTTTTCCAAGGCAGCAAAATTGTTTTTAAACCGTCTGGAAACATATATGAAGCCTTTGCTGTAATGCCAACGTGATTGTCACGTCCCCGCCTCCCAGCCGTTCCCTCCATTCCTGAAGCAGCATAAGCCCATGTTTCTTCTGCCCCTGCTTAAGCTCAAGCAATATCTTTTTTCCTTTCAGCAGTTATGCCTGCCTCTTTCCCCATTTCTGCCCGGACTATGACCTCTCCCGTACATTCCATGACGGCATCGCCGCAGATAACCTCTCCCACGCTGTCCGCAATAATCCTGCCAGATCGCGGATTTTTCACAGAAAGGATATGGCCTTTTACATCCGCTTCCACATCCGAGTATTCAAAGGACAGATCCGTATCCTCCATGGTACAGTTTACCAGCTTCAGGTTTTTACAGTAACACAGGGGCTGTGTCCCGATAATTTTGCAGTTAATCAGTGTCAGGTTCTCAGAAAACCACCCCAGATATTCGCCTTTCACGATACTGTCCTTCACGGTGACATTTTTGCTGTGCCAGAAAGCATCTTTCGTGTCCAGTTCGCAGCCATCAATCTCAAGATTTTCCACATACTGGAAGGAATACTTTCCCTTCATCTTTACGCTGCGCAGTTTTACGTCCCGACTGTCCATGAATAAATACTCGGACACAATATCCGTATCAACCAATGTAATATCCTGTGACTTCCAGCCAAATTCCTGTGATTCCACCCGGCAGCGCTCCAGACGGATATGCGCGCACTCCCGTACCGCCTTGATCCCTCCCAGCACGCAGTCTGTGATGTCGCCATTTTCCGCATACCAGATTGCTGCGCGGGTTTTGTCATCCATAAAAGATTCTGCCATGGCAAAACCCTTTACATGCCACAAGGGATAGCGAAGGGAAAAACGGCAGTTTTTCAGCCCCACATCCTCAGACTCCTTGAGCACGGACTCCCCGTCCGCCGGGCCTGCGAATATACAGTCCGTCACATCCGTGTTCTGCAAATGATACAGCGCCCGTTCCTCATCAAATTGCTTTCCGATAATGTTTGACCTTGTCATTTTCCTTATCCTCCATTCTTTTTATAATCAGTGCTTTTTCCTCTATGATGATCCGGCGTAATCCGCTTTTTAATATAAACCAAAAGCAGATTAATAGCAAATATCTATATTGAATGTTATTACATCGGATTTAGGAATATTTACTGTTTAAGAATTTAGATAACCTCTCCAAAATCATATTCAACGTACATCCCATCAGCTTCCCCCGCAAGGAACTCTGCCACACCAAATAAATTCTATCTCTTTTTAAGCTCTGCAATAGCAGCATAATGTAAAATATCAAATTCATTCGGCGCAATTTGTTCAAGAAGCGTCATATGCTCTTGTTCCCACATCGAAATCTCTTTCTCGGTAAGTGATGCTCCGATCCCGCGGCAAGCCTTCATTCTTCCATTCCAGCTTTCACGGATAAACGGTATTTTTAGAGTAAATTCTTCATGATATACAAGCTCAAATTTTTCTTTATAACAATCTGGTATATCTATTTGATGCTTCGTTTCTCCTGCGCCGCTCCAATTCGGGTTATATTTTAATACCAGTTTTTCACTGGCTCCTGCAATTTTATCCTCAAATGGCAGCCATGCCATATATAAAACAAGAATACTCCCCCCTGGTCTAAGCATATGGTAAAGCTTAGGCATAACAGTTTCGTGGTTAAAATACCAAAAACACTGACATGCTGTAATTACATCAAACGAGTTATCTGGAAAGCTTATATCCTCTGTCGGTACAACATGATAATCTATATCCATACCCTTTGAAAGAATTTTCGCTTGTTCAATTTGGTTTTCTGAAATATCCGCAGCCGTCCACTTCGCTCCATACTGATACATATTTCTAGGAAGAACCCCCGTTCCTGTTCCAATATCAAGGACAGATTGACCGTCTAAACATAATTTACGGTCAACGATTCTTTGATAAAACTCTTGCGGATAAATATCACGGAATTTCGCATAATCGAAAGATATTCTCCCCCAGTCAAAGGGTTTTCCTCTATCTATATCTCTGTTTATTATCTTCATATCATACCTTTCTTAATTCCGATTCTTCTTTGTATGCCATTTCTTTTCCAATGTCACTTGGGAATATATCTTTTGGTTTATTAAAAATATGCTCTATTTCGGCAAGAGATAATTTACTGAAAATGATCAACGTATCAGCGGTTATGACCCTATCCTTATCTTCCAATCCATAGACTTGCACAAAAATTTTTGCAGTTCTATCTTTGTTGATTAAATTTTCAATCAAGGCAATATATTCACGCTTTCCCTCAAGACATTCACAACAGAAATCCGTAAAATCATCTGTCGGATCCAGATAGTCTTTATATGAGAACCAATAATTATTTGTATAATTGCCGTTCATTTTATCCGTTTTCAGTAATGTTAAAATAGTGTCTTTTTGCATTGCGAACCCAACTTGTTGGGTTTTTCTGCCATAGATAGGAATAACAAGCGAAAATAAATAAGCCTGCCTTATTTCTTGGCGGTAGAAGGCAGGCTTAAAAGCTATACTTCGAAGATCAACCACTTTGTGGGCGGTTGCTCCTTTTCATACTTACAATATATCATATCCGGCAAGGAGATTCAAACAAATATTCCTTAAAATGTGGCCGCTCTCCACCATCAGGTATCATACGGACATCACAGACATACTCATAACCTTTTTTGCTTTCTGTTCAATCTCTCTAGCTGTATGCTCGCTTGTCAGCATCAAATGATTTCCGGCTATGGTATATTCCCATTCTATGTATTCGTCCGTTATCGGAAACATATCCTATATCAAAAATGCACTATACCTGCTATCATCTAATTTCACAATATGGATTACTTGCTTTCCTTTTATTTTCATCAGACAATTTATTATACTCACGCATAATTTCTTCTGATTTTCAAGAAAATTTTGCCCAGAATTTTATATATTCCGTCATTTCCTGCGTTTGATTATCATCACTTGAACTCTTCGCCGAATAGCTTGAACTGGCTATTTTTCTATGTTTTTTAAAGGTTTTATTATCTATATTTTTCAAAGACCGCTCTCGTATTTGAGTCTTTCAAAATTTTTAGAGCCAAAATAGAGCCAGTCAGGACAACCATTTTTTCGTTGTCTACCTTAGCGACATGATACTGGCATCATGTTACTATTCATTACACAAATGAACCACCCCGTAGCAAGCTACGGGGTATTCAGCCCTAACTTCTTCTTTCTGAACGCTGCAAGCAGCGGGATATTAAATCCGTGAGGGAATCAATCCTTAATTGTAATTGCAAATATTCTATTTGCAACTGCATTATATGATACAACAAATTCTTGTTTGAATCTTTCCACCAGCTCTCTATTATCTTTTGCCCAAAATTCAAAAAGTTTAGTGGAATCAAAAATTATTTGATGTTCTACAAACCATTTTTTATATCTTTCACGTTCTTTTTCTTGATTGTACCTAAACGAATTCGGCCCATTTTCTTTAAAATATGTCCAATTCATATCAACTTTACTCGTATTTTCCCAATATGGATGCTCTGAATCCAATTCCATAATATAATTATATATTACTTCCTCTGGTCTTATGGTTCCAGGCAATTTTATTATATTATTTAATCTTTTTCTTAACTGTTCAGGTATTGCTTCCAAATCCTTTTCTTTAACATCACCATCAAGAACTATGAGAACATTTCCAAAATATGACACATCACCTGAATACAGACTTAACAACTGATCACATCCGATTTTAACATCCAAGATATCAACATATGGCAAATATTCTGGAACCAATTTCTTTATAAACCATCTGTTTTCGGCATCCTCCGAATATATTTTTACCTTATTTGAATTTTGCAACATAGACTCCACCAATAAATCATTTTCTATAGTAGAATAGCCTGGATTACGTTTCATATCCAAACGCCTATTGGCATTTGTGAAATAGTATAATTCTACATCATTATTTCTACTATCATTATTATGTGCAGTCTTTGTACAAATATGCTTCAATAAATCCGAACTATGTGTTGTTACAACAACCTGAATATCGTTTGTTTTTGCCTCTTTGACAAGCAAATCAATGAGGCGTTTTTGTGCTGCTGGATGTAACGTTGCGTCTATCTCATCTATCAAAACCAGTCCGCCAGTCCACTCTTCTCTTATTTGCTTTAATCTCTTAAATGATAATATCGACATTAAAATTTGTCCTAAGTTATCTTGTCCAGAAGAATTAGTTAAATAATCATATTTGTCTGTTTCAATACCTACCCCTTTCTTTTTATCTGTTTCTCCAATTGAAAAATTATTAATGCCACCAATATTGTCATATATAGATAATATCTCCGTATATTTTTCTATAAACCATTTTTTCTGCTCATCATCATCAAACTTTATTTTGTTTGCTTTAATATTATCCTCATTTGCCTCACCAATAGGAAATAATCGTGATAATCCCAAATAAATTACAGGTATCTGCATTTTAGCTTCTGTTTTTTTCCCATCTTCAAATACCTTTAATGGAATTACCCTAAATCTATCTTTGCCATTATCATTTTGCCAAGCTGTACGGAATTTTCTATAATCAATCTGATTGCCCTTATCATCAACGATATCAATTTGAATTCTATCGGAACCTGAAGCATCAAATCTTTTACTTCCATGGAGAATCTCACTAAACTCTGCTCTAAATTGCCCATTAGCATATGTAGTTCCATCCTTTTTTTTCAATTCCCCACTATTGGCCAATATTCCTAATATTGTTGATTTTCCTGTTGAGTTTCTCCCAGCAATAACTGTCAGCCTTTTTCCTAGAGAAATCTCCATATTGTTGAATTGCCTAAAATCGTTTATTATCAATGATTTATACATTTTTTCTCCCTTATCGTAAATTAACGAAAATTCCTCTTTCCTCTAGCTGTTTTATATTAGGCATCATATCTAATCGCCTAAATATAATAATTTCACTTGCTTTTCTCTTTACTGCCGCGCTATAATTCAAATCAAACCTTCGTAAAATATGGTTTTGATATATATTTGCAATTTCTTGTACATCGTCATATGTAATAACCCAATCACAATTTACATAATCATCTATCATTCTTTCGATGCGAACATGATCATCATAAGAAAAAAAATTCAAATACAATTGTTTTCCTTTTCCAAAATATGGCGGATCAAAATACACAAATGCATTTTCTTCATATTGCGGCAAATAGTTTCGTACAAAAGAATTAACATCCTTATTATAAATATGTATTTGTCTTTTTCGCCTTGTAATTTTCAAAATACGTTCAATTAACTCATTTCTATTAAAACGTGCATCCATCCTCCAACTGCCACTTTGTTCAACTCCGCCTATAACACCACCCTTTATTATTCCTGATCTATTTGTCCTATTTAGATAAAAAGTAGCAAATCCTAATTCATAACTATATCTACGATTATCTTCTAAAACTGCTCTCTGTCGATTCCACTCATCAATAGTTAAGGGAATATTTCTTATATCATTTATAAATTTGTCTGTTTCTGTCAATATCGCTTTCCAAAACGAATATACGCCTTTATCTAAATCATTAATTACTATCTTATTTACTATATTCTTTTCCAATAATTCTAGTGCAATACCAGCCCCACCAGCAAAGGGTTCAATATATGTTCCACCGATATGTCCTGTTTGCTCAATAAGCAATTCCATAAACGGTTCCAGTTTACCCTTACCACCAGGATATCTTAATGGTGAATAAAACATAATATTTTTCCTTTCCGCAACTGAATCTTTGGTTCCTAAACGCCTTATAAAACAAACATTCCAGATATTTTAAATCACAACACTCTACTTACATATTTTCATGAAGAAATGCCGGAGCAGTTATTACCTGCCCCTATGCTTTTCTTTCCTTTTCTGCTGTTTCAGTTCAAACTGCCGCTGTTTCTCTGCTTCCCGTCGTTCCCGGCTCACAGTCTTACGTTCAGTTTTCATCTGCTCCTGCTGTAATTTCAAAGCCTGTTGTGATTTTGTTCCTATCCCAGTATTTTGTACCTGTTTCCGCACTTCACGTTGTACCCGTTTAGGATTGCGACCTATTTCTTTTCTATCAGTTGCCACAGCCAGACTAAATTTAACCGATAGTAATTTTTTAGAACGAAATCATATATCTCATAGTCTTTTGGTTCTGCCCCAAACGTAATCTTACACACGGATAGCTTTCCCGATACTGAGATCAACTTGTTGATTTTGTCCATTGACAAATCCTCCTTAAAATGATTGAAATGAACAAAGAACGGACGACCCTAAGGAGGGAGGGCTACTTACACCATGCCAGTGCGACTGGACTACCTACCAGTTCTACAAGATTGCCTTGCGTTGTGTTTTTATCTTTGCTTCTATATATTACCACGTAACCGCCTATTTTTCCATAAAAATGTGGCAATCCGCTTGATATTGCGAACTGCCACATTACCATTTTCTTTATCTACATTAACTTATATGGTGCTAGCACCATGCTCAAATCCTTACGAAGAAAAAACTTTCTATCCTTTCTTACAGACCAGAAGTTATAGAAAACTGTATTTCCACACAAATGTTACTAATTATTCCAAATCCTCAATCCGACCTGATTGAATCGCCGCAATGTTTTTCTTAATCCTGTTTTCAGACCATTCCCACCATTGAAGTTTCAATAATTCAGAAATCACATTGTCCGAAAACCGTTTTTGTATCGGTTTTGCAGGTACACCGCCAACGATCGTATAAGGCGGCACATCTTTTGTAACAACCGCTCGTGTACCAATAATCGCTCCATCACCAATCGTGACACCAGATAGAATAACCGCTTCAAAGCCAATCCAAACATCGTTACCAATTACAATATCGCCTTTGTTATCCCATGCGCTTGTAATCCCCTTTACATCCAACCCCCATTCCTCAAAAAATATTGGAAATGGATATGTTGAAAGTGAAGACATTGCATGATTTGCACTGGTAAACAAAAACTTTGCCCCACAAGCAATAGAACAGAACTTACCAATTTGTAACTGATCTCCATTGACAGGATAATGATACAATACATTGTTCTTTTCAAATTCCCGTGGGTCATGCACAAAATCATTGTACATTGTATAATCGCCAATTTTAATTCTGTCACTGGTAATCACGTTTTTCAAATAAACTGTTTGAGTATCACCTGTCCGGGGATAAATTTTGTTCTCCGATATAGTCATTTTAAAATCCTCCATGTTCTGATAGTTATTATGCGACTATATCGGTTACTACAATGCAGCGTTTCACTTTTTTACCTCCCCAACCTTAATTTGCAGATTTAATTATACCACTCCCTCTCTACATTTACCACAAAAATATAGGGCATAGCAGCCGCCACGCCCAACACTCCCTAAAATCCCAATAAATTTATAACTTTTCTATTTCCGCTAAAGAGTTTTGAATGTCTTTATAGACCAACGACTGCATACTGTCTGCATAGATTGTCGGATATTGGAAGTTATGCTATATTAGAAGCACGGAACAACCGTGTTACAAGGTGGAAAGCCTCCCTCACTTGTGTGAACCACAAAATTCATGAAGAGGGGAGGTGATGCAAATGGATACATACGAAGTCTTTAGCCTATTATTTTTAGGCGGTTCGTTTCTCCTTGCATTGCTTGCCTACATAGATAGGAATAACAAGCGAAAATAAATAAGCCTACCTTGTTTCTTGACCGGACTCAGGTAGGCTCATAACCTAGCGGGAGGTCAACCACTTTGTGGGCGGTTGCTTCCTTTTATGTTTACAATATACCATATCCGGCAGGGAGATTCAAGCAAATATTCCTTTAAAATGCAACACAGAATGTTGCCGCTCCCCACCATCAGGTATCACGATACCCGCCCCAAATCCAGTATTCATCAAATATTTAGAGCCATTTTAGAGCCAACAGGCATAAAACAATCCCGGAAACGCCCATTTTATCAGCATCCCTAGCATCTTGTCCGCTACTCGAACTCCCTAAACCATTAACATATTTGTTAATTTTTTGGTGGTTTTTCAAGGTTTCCCATATCTATTTTATTCAAATTATACCGTCTATTTACCGTTTAAAAAGATATAGGTATCATACGGGTATCACGGAGTATCACATTTTGACGGCCTTTCTTTACATGGTGCTAGCACCATGCAATCCCGATTATCAGCGCAAAACAAATACGCGGGAACCTAATCTTTAAAGAATTCGCTATACTCCACATCAAACAATATTTTCAATGCTTTCAAATCGCTGGCCTTAATATTTCTTCTTCCAGCTTCTATATTTGCTAAAGTGCTTCGCGACATCATGCTTCCCATAAGCTGCATCTGCTCCACCACTTCCATCTGTGTCATATTTTTTGCCATTCGCATGGTCTGAATATTTCTCCCCAACGGAATGTCATGCAATACCCACTGCATACTATACCTCCAAACTTGTGACTAATCAGTAACTTAGTTTGAGTATAGTAAATATTGCTGGCAATAATGCCACCATATAGAAACAATCATAGGGCATTTCCATCCGATAATTAATCTTTAAAAAACTCCTCATAGTCCACATCGAACAATATCTTCAATGCCTTTAAATCGCCGGCTTTAATGTTTCTTCTTCCGGCTTCTATATTTGCAAGCGTACTTCGCGACATAAACCCACCCATTAACTCCAGCTTTTCAATTACTTCTTTTTGCGTCATATTCTTTTCCATCCGTATCGTCTGGATATTCCTCCCTAACGGAATATCCCTTAAAATCCATTGCACAGCCATACCCTCCAAATTTTTGTGACTAATTAGTAACTTTTGTATTGAGTATAGCCTTAATCTATGGTAAACTTGTTACTAGATAGAAACAATCGTACAAGGAGGTTATGAAGATGGAAAAAGTTTTAGAGCAACTGTATAACGGAGAATTATATCCTTTTTCAAAATTCCAGACAGTCATAGAGGAATATAGCGAAAACCGAAACAAGGCTTTTCAATCTTATTCGGTTTTTATTGAAAAACTCCCGGATGATTTGAAAAAGGAATTCCAAGAATTAATAGATGCGCATATCGGGCTGATACCCTATGAAATGGAACAGAATTTTATTGATGGTTTCCGCATCGGCGCACGTATGATGACAGAGGTTTTTATCCCCCCTATAGATAATGAATGACGCTCATAAACCGCTTTCAGGGCGGCCGCCAATAGATGACCGCCCTCATTTTTAATAAAATAGCCAATTACTTCGTAAAGCCATTACCCAAAAGCCAATCGCCGGATTAGTTTTTACCGGCTCAAATCCCTTTCCAGTTTGATTATATCTCCCTTCAAATCGTTCTGTATATGATATAATTCGTCTCTGCGTCTGCAAATCTCCCGATTGCTTTTTACCGCTTCCTTTATCCCCTCTCTGGCCGGAATCTCTGTCTTTCTATAGCCTTTCATTAATTCCCGGATTTCGGCATTATTTTCCTTTATCCGGCTGCTTGCCAAAAACCACCTTACCAGATTTTCAGCTTCTTTATCTTGCTCCATAATGCCATATTCCACCAACTTTGCAGCCATTCGGAGCATAACCTTCTTTTCCATTTCCGTCATTGTCACCTTGCCCCTCTTTCCTTTTTTGCTGTTATTTTCCTGCTGCATTCCTTACTTTTTGCTTCCTCTGCCAAACGGCGTAGCTGTTGCCGGATTCTTTCTTCCTCCGGCGGCTTTTGTCCGCCATAGGCGCGGTACTGCTCCATTGCCTTTTGGTAGGCAAGCACCTCTGTTTCTGCTTTTTGATACACTTGAATAAAGTCTTGTACCGACTGATAGCCGCTGTTATTTACTATATTTTTCAAATATGTTTTCATGGAAGACAAGCGTGTTTGGGCGGTAGTTATTTCGCCTTCCAGGGCTTTCCGTTCTTTTCCCCTGAATATGCCCTTGATGCCTTCCAGCTCCTTTTTTAACAGAGGGATTTCATATTGTTCCAATTTGCGTATTGCAATTATTTGGTTCTCTAGTTTTTCCTTTACGTCCTGCATTTTGCGGAACTCAATCATATCTACGTCCATTGCCGGTCTGGACGGCAGTTTCCATTTTTCTATGACTGTTTTTAAACGTTCTATGGCCTTTTCCACAAAAAGAAAAAAGAACCACGGTTTCCTGCCAATCGTTATCACAGATTGAGAAACTTGTTCCGTAATTTCCTGCTTCTTAATCTTCCGTATTTCCTTTTCCTCCACTCCCGATATAAGTGCTTCGTCCACGGTATAATTCCATTCTTTCCGTGTCCAATTATCCTTTTCAATTTCTGCCGCTTTGGGATTATGTTTGCCTATTTTTTTCATAGGCAGGTACACGCCGTTTCGGTCAAAGACCTGCAATCTCTCCTTTGGGTTCTCTATGTATTGATTTATCAGTTCTGTAAAGTTATTTTTTACTTCTGCCAGAAAATCATCGCTTTTAAAATACGGGTTTTTATTTGTGAACATCCTGCTTTCGTATACGGAACCCTTGGGGATAACTTTGCATCCTTTTTTTATATTCCCTTCCGCATCCAAGATTTCTTTTTTTGTCCTTACATGTTTGCCATTTTCATTATAAAACATATCCCGGCTAGCAATCTTTATTTCCGGCTCCGGCAGTAATTGCCGTTCGCTGAAAATCAAATGGATATGGTAATTCGTCTTTCGTTTGTTATGGTGCAGAGCGGAAGCACATTCTATGTGATATTGGTTTTTGAGTGCTTCCGTAAATAATGAAATCACGTCCTGCGGATTATATTCCGTATAATTTTCGGGCAAAGCAATGATTAATTCCC
The DNA here is from genome assembly GCA_910585965.1 of uncultured Lachnospiraceae bacterium. Classification (GTDB taxonomy): domain Bacteria; phylum Bacillota; class Clostridia; order Lachnospirales; family Lachnospiraceae; genus Kineothrix. The sequence goes on along the minus strand of CAJUHH010000004.1, from coordinate 13,492 downwards.
TTGCTTCCACGCATTTCCCTCCCGTTCCGCTTTTCACAAATTCCTGCTGGTTTTCTTTTGCAAGGCTCTTCCAAAATTCCATATCTGCCGTCTGATAAGTAGCATATAAATTTTCCTGCCGGTCATGGCTGGAAATGTAATCTATCCTTCCCATCACATCGTGCAGCTTGGATATTTGGACAAATGAATGTCTTGCGATAGATGACGCTCCTTCCCGTGAGTGGACACCATAGGGTGTCCGTTTACGAATTGCCCCCTTGCAAGGGCGAAATAGACCCAGAGCATAAACTGAAGGTTTGTGCGACGGGTGTATTTCGCTCTCAAACACCGAGGGCTTCTATGACGATATTGTTTTCTTCTAATCTTTCCGACGCACTTTTTCTAAAAGCAAGAATGCAACAATGCGCTTCTTAGGAAATTACATCCTTATCTATGCAGGCTTAACTTTGCAATTATGAGAGACATACATTGTTGCATCCTTGGACTTTACTTTTTATCCAAATCCCAGTACCAGATGTTCCCCTGCCGCCTTGATTTGATATCCAGCTCTTTTTTGGCCATATCCAATGTCCTCTTGGAAATGCCCATGCCCTCTGCCTTCCGTTCCATATCCATGCTTGAGATTAACGCGTTTTCCCCGTATAGGCTTTTGATAAGCTGTTTTGCCTTCTGGGTTTTATTCGCCTTGCAGTAGCCGCCTAATAATTCATCCACGGTAATGTCATAGGCTCCCATATAGCGGAATTCATCTTTGCAACGTTCAAACGCTACCGGCTGGCCTTCTTTGGACAGATTGTTTTTTATCTGCGCCATTACCCGGATGTTTTCCTGCTCCGCTACCCTTGCCACCAGCAGCACGCTTCTGGCTACCGCAAAGAAATCGATGGAACCGATTCCCCGGTATGCGGCCTTTGTGCCGCTGGCCTTGTTCATATGTCCAATCAGAAGGATTGCACACCCGGTCTTCTCTGCAAGCTGACTTAATTTTTTTGTCATATCCCGCGCTTTGTTCGCCCGGTTTATATCCACATTGCCGCCCAGATAGGCTTGTATTGGGTCTAAAATAAGCAGTTTGGCTCCCGTAGCATCAATGGCTTGTTCTAACCGGCCGTCATCCATCGTCAAGGATTGCTCCCGGTCATCGATAACCAGAATCCGGCTGCAGTCCGCTCCCGCTTCTTCCAGCCTTGGCTTCACCGTATCGGCCAGCCCGTCCTCTGTTGTCTGGTAAATGACGGATAAGGGAACGCCGGATTTGCCCTCCTGCCCGAAACATTCCCCTTTTGTCACGCGCGCCGCCAGATTCAATGCAAAAGTGGTCTTCCCCTCCCCGGGGTCGCCTTGTACGATAGTTATTTTTCCAAAAGGGATATATGGATACCAAAGCCATTCTATCGTCTGGCTTTGTACCATATCCATACGGATTAGTTTTACTTCTTGTGACTGTTTCATACTTATCTCCATTTCTTTATGCTTTCATTGAAATATGCCGGAGCCTTTGGTACACTATATTTGCTGGATATGGTGTAAAGGTTCCGTCTTTTACCATCATAGAATGCCCCGGTTTACTTATTCGGGGCATTTCCTTTTTCCTGCCAGAGGTATTTCGCCCCGTCCAGCATCCACAAGACTGCTTTTAACAAATCAAGATATTCTTCTTTTATTTGTTCCAGTTCTTTCGTTGTAGCTTCCGGCTGGTTCTCTGTTATTTGATTTGCCAGTTCAGATAAATGTGTTTCCATTTCTTGCAATTTTTCGACAATTCGGTACACGGTTTCCTCTTTGCCCACTACACACACTCGGTTATAGATGCAGGAACGGATAAAATAGTCCTTCTTTTTCATGCCGCTTGCCAATATCTTAGCTTCTATTTCCTGCCGTTCCCTGGGCGAAATACGGAAGCTGATAGTGGGGTATTTATGTGTTCCGCTCATTTTTCTGTTCCCTCCTTAAATTCTTCATTTAGTCTCATTGCCATCTGGCTTTGCTCGGTGGGGAACATGTGCGCATACCGATAAGTAATATCCACGCTTTCATGCCCTACTCTGTTTCCGATGGATACCGCAGAAAATCCCATATTGATAAGCAAGGATACATGGGAATGGCGCAAATCATGCACCCTTATCCGTTTTACCCCCGCAAGGCTGGCTCCCCGGCTCATTTCATGGTGCAGGAAGCTTTTTGTCATGTGGAAGATTCTGTCCGTAGGGAGAATGCCGTACAGTCTGCTGATATAGTCTTGCAGTTCTTCGCATAGAAAATCCGGCATACTGACCAAGCGTTTGCTTTTAGGGGTCTTTGGGTCTGTAATCACGTCTTCGCCTTGTAGGCGTTGGTAGGATTTTGTAATCCGTATGGCTTTCTTTTCAAAGTCAATGTCCTGCGGCGTCAATGCCAGCAGTTCCCCCAACCTTAACCCGCACCAGTACAGTATTTGGAACGCATAGTAGGAATGAGGCTTTTCCTTGACGGCTCCCGCAAATTTCAGGTATTCCTCTTTCGTCCAGAACAGCATTTCTTCTGCCCTTCCTTTTCCTAGCGGGCCGGCTTTTGTCACCGGGTTGCTTTTTAGTTCGTAGAAGCGCACCGCATGGTTGAACAGTGCGCTTAACTCCGATTGCAAAGTTTTTAAGTAGGTGGGCGCATAGGGCTTCCCTTTTTCGTCACGGTATGAAATCTGTACGTTCTGCCATCGGATAATATCCTTCGGCTTAATGTCACACATCTTCTTGTCCTTAAAATAGGGGAGAAGCTTCGTGCGGATGATATGTTCCTTGGTGAGCCATGTATTATGTTTCAGTTTGGGCTGCATGTCTCTCGTATAGGCGGCTACAAATTCGGAGAATGTCATATCCAAATCGGAGCCTTCTTTCATGAGGAAATGCTGCTCCCATTCCACTGCTTCCCGCCTTGTTTTGAACCCCCTTTTGACTTTCCGGCAGTTTTTCCCCGTCCAGTCATTGTAATGGAACGATACGAACCACGTTCCCCTCTTTTCGTCTTTATATGCTGCCATTGTCTGTTCCTCCCTAATCTGCTTTTGTTATCCCATAAAACTTTTCTTCGTAATATTTCCGGCTTACCCTCCCCGAAATCGTAAGAAAACCTTTTGCTTCCAGTTCCCCGTTCATCTGTCGTACCAGTTTGTAGGCAAATGGTTTTGAAATGCCCAGTTCTTTTGCAATTTCCCCGGCTGTTACAAATAAAGTGTTGTTCAATAATCGTTCTCCTTCCCCTTTTTTGTTTATGGCTTCCGTTCGCACCGTCTGCTGCCAGTGTTTCAACTGGCCTCAACCGCTTAAGCGGCCATGGGACTGCTCCTTTTCGAGATTCCCACCCTTTACGGGAGTGCCTTTCCCCGCTCGCCCTTCCGGGGTCTTGGCGCAAGTCTGTTGGCAGATGATACAGCTCATTCAATTATTAACATTTAAGTTAATGTCATATTTGTATTATATATTAGCTTATATGTTAATGTCAAGCATTTATTTCGCAAAATTGTTAATATTTTTATTTACTATTTTCTCTTTATCCGTTATAATGGGGAAAAGGCGGTGATGATAAGATGACAATAGGCGAAAAAATCAAGTTTATCCGTATATTCAGGGGGATGACACAAAAAGAATTGGGCATGGAGGTAGGGTTTGACGAAAAAGGGGCAGATAACCGGATTGCCCAATATGAAACAAATTACCGGGTACCAAAGAAAGATATGCTGTTGCAGATGGCGAAAGTCTTGGATGTGAACCCGCTGAACTTTATCAGCGAGGTTTCCGGCTCCGCAGAGGATATCATGCAGACATTCTTCTGGCTGGACGAAGACAATCCGGGGGCAATCAACCTTTTCCAACTGGCAAGGAATCCGGGGAAGTGCAATGCTTCGGACGATGATGCCGCGCGCTATAATGACAGCGATAACTGGCCTGCCCACCCGCCGGTGGGGCTGTGGTTTAACTATGGCGTTGTGGACGATTTTATGCGGGAATGGCTAGTTAGGAAGAATGAGCTGAAGGCCGGGGAAATTAGTCGGGAGGAATATTTGGAGTGGAAGTTGAATTGGCCGGATACTTGTGAGAACAATAAATCGCCCTTGAAATGGAGAACAGATTGACCAATTATAAAAGTATCTAGATTTTTTTGTTATTCTTATGCATTTTCACTATAGATATTTTTTCAATTATTGTATATACTGTTAATAGGAAATCAAATGATTTCTATTTTTCGCGACTTAACAGCGACTAACAAAAGGTTAAGGTTTAAATATTTCCCGCAACTTACCAGCGGCTAATAAAAGGGTAAGGTTTCAATGAGTATATCCCACCCCACGGTGGGATATTTTCATATCAAAGGAGAAAAATGCAAAAAGGATACTTTTATTTTATTTCTGATGATTATTACCAGAAATTCCCTAATGAAAAATTGATGGCTAATAAAGAAATGGTGAACGGCGAAGTTCATAATCGTCCTTGTTATTATTCATTCCAAGATGATGATGAAAAAGATATATATTGGATGATTCCAGTATCATCCCAAACGGATAAGTATCTGGAGGAATACAACAAAAGCATAGAACGTTATAATATGTGCGATTCTATCAGCTTCGGCTATTTAAAAGGCCAGTATAATGCTTTTCTCCTACAGAATATGTGTCCAGTTACTCAAAAATATATATTAAATCAATATTTTTATGCCGATTCCCACAATCCTGTACATATACCCAATGATTTAAAAAGGGAACTGAATGCAAAGGCAAGAAAAATCTTGCGGCTGGCTAAGAAAGGAAAAAAACTAACATTTACTAATATTCTAAAAATGAAAAAAGAATTATTATCAGAACTTTAACCTTCAATTTAGGTATCAAAAAGGTATCACGCCCCACATCAAAAGCCGGAAAGTCCGCTGTTTATGCTGCTTCCCGGCTTTCTGTTTTGTTCAGGGGCAACCCCGATTATCCTGTGGAGGCAATCTCGCATATCCTCTACCCATTTTCCCCAAAAAACATTCAGAAGCAAAACACACGGGAAACATGCCCCTCTGATTCAAACCGTACCAGCACCTGATACCTCTCAATCCCTTTATTTTCAAGGCTTTCTCTCTCCATCCCTCTAACTTAAAATGACCTCATAGAAAGGAATCTTCCTCTCTACAAGGTCATTTGAACTTACTCTATTCTCTTTTTGGGGCTGCCCCAGATTGCCCTCACAGGATAATCGGGTGTGCCTCGGAATAATGTTTACTATTCGAACTCCATACAGACAGTACCGTATATTAAGAGGATACAACGAATTTACGGCAATTTCAAGAGATATAAAGCAATATAAACGAATATTAGAAACTGAAAAAATGCAATTTTAATGCAATGAATGCAATCCATTCTCATTGTCGAAACACAATATCCGCAGGCACCCCTTTGGGGGTGTCTGTTTTTATCAAAGGAGGACTTTATCTTGGATTATCAATTAGAAATCAGACAAATTGTGGACTACCCACGGTGCCGCATCTACCGCGAGTTCATCCGCAGCCTTATGGACGATAGGGACATCCGTACAAACGGAAGTTCCTATCTTTTTTATTACATGACGCTCTGCTCCTATGCCAACTTCCGCTCCTCCTACCGCCAAATAGAGGGGATCTCCTATCTAGTGGGTCCGGGTGAGTGGATCTGTAAGACCTCAGAACTGGCGGAATGGTTCCGCACACGCTTCCAGCATCAGGCAGTCACCATTCTGGACTTCCTGCAAGAACAGAATTACATCACCTACACCAAACTTGGCAGAAACCACCTGATTAAATTCACAATCAACGGCTGGAAACAGCACAATACGGCGCTTAATTACAATTACCCATGTCTGAAGGATGTGGGCTTTTTCTTTTTCCCGGTTGCTGCTGTCCATGAACTGATCAGCATGGGCAAATGCTCGGAGATGGATATTGTGCTTGACCTGTGGGTACACGCAATCTATAACGACCGGCAGGTGCAAGGCTCTGAACTGGGTCCTGTGGTCTATTTCCGCAACGCCACCGGCAATCCGCTCACGAATTTCAGTGACCTTGCCCTGCGCTGGGGCATATCGAAGTCTACGGTCAGCCGGATTTTAAGCAAACTGCAGGACAAAAAATATCTCTCACTGGTATCCTTCACCGGCAGGCACGGCAGCGTCATCTATCTGTGCAGCTACCTGTCTACCATGTTTGGTATCAGTGACGTAATGATCGACAAGGAGGAAATTTCCATGACATTTCAGGTTCCCATACACATTCCGAAGGATTTATCCCTTCCCGAAACAGAAGCCATCCGTGATGAACAGATCACGATTATGGAGGCAGACGGCTGCGTTTCAGGGCAGCCCGGTTGCGTTTCAAAACCGCACATGAAAAAAGTAGTTCAGAAAGTGACGCAAATCCTTGCCACACAAGGGGTTTCGTGCTGCGAATGCCCCCGAACGCAATATAAGTTATATCCCTTATCCGACTGCAAAGAAACTAATTTAAGGTATTCCCTACAGATTGTCTGTCCGGACGGGAAGATGCCCTACCGGTTTGAACTGACACTATCGCCGGTCATTCCGCCAGAAGACCGCAGTAATGCACCCGTCAACCAAGCAGACACCCAAAATGAAGAAAGAAGGTAAACACTATGGCAAACACAAGACCAAACAAAAATATTCCCTCAGAACAGGAGAATCCCCTATTCCACGACACATGGAAACTGCTGAAGAATTACCGAGATGCCGTCTGGAACCTTGAACTGGCTGTCCAACAGGTACGCAGCACCTTTGAGATTGAGTTTGGAAGCAGCATTGAGGAATTTCTGGACTCCATCTATCTTGCAGGGGCAGATATTGGCGGCACACGGCTGGAGGATTATGCCAGGAGCATCGAGCGCAGCAACAAAATGCTGACACTCTTAAATTCCGCCGTTGACATCCTGCGGAACAAGCATAAACACGGGGAACAATACTACTGGATACTCTATTACAGCTACCTCTCTCCCCAGCAGCTCCAGAATACGGATGAAATTATCGAGAGCCTGCGCCCACATATAGCAAATATCTCCCACAGGACCTACTACCGCCGGCGCCCAAAGGCTGTTCAGGCACTCAGTTCTATCCTGTGGGGATACACCTCAAAGGACTGTCTGGAAATGTTGGACAAATTTATACCGAAAGACAAATAATAAATTCAGGTATTACTCACTAAATAATAGCAACATATTTTTGAAAAATCTCTTGACCTGCCCACTATGAGCAGGTGTATTCTAAGGTTAAGGAGGTAGACTATTATGAAACGATTACGAGAGGTCTGTAACATAGTTGGTGTAGATCGACACGTTTTACAAAGAATTGGCTCAGCAAAAGGTCAAAAAGAACCTTTGCTGCCACCAACACTTATAGACGAGACATCAGGGTACTGGTATTATGACGATGCCGCAATAGAAAAGTTATGGTTAATAAAACTATTTCGTGAACTTGGGTGTACCTTTAGGCAAATTCAAGAAATATTAAATAGTCCTGATTTTGATCAGCGAGAATGGTTTGGTAAACAAATAGAATTACTTGAAAAGAAAAAGGAGCATATTGATAAACTTATCCATGTAGCTGAGATTATTCACACAAGCGGAATGTTACCCACTGAAATAGATAATGTCAAAGATTATTCTATTGACGAATACCTTGAATACACCAAAAACAAATTTGATTCAATTAGCAAAGAAAACATGCAAAGAGTAGGCAAAATATTTGGAGACGCCAACTTCAATAATGTGCTAAACAAAATATACGCTACATGGCAAGCAGGCGCACACCCCCAAGATACAGAAGTTCAGAATCTTGTTAAAAATGCCTATCAAATATTTAATACTATTGCAAAAACAACAAGTTCTAATGGATTTGAAATGTTTGGAAAAATGATGATCTCAAATGGCGTATTTTCTTTCAAAATGGATGAGGCCAAAGGCAAGGGCTCTTCCAAATTTGTTGGGGAATCAATAAAGATTTACTTAAAAAAGGAGGAGGATACCGATGAATGACATATCTAAAGCAGAAAACAACATATCCAAAAATAATAAAGCTAACGAACTAATGGTAAGATTTATGGATATATTTCAACAATTACCACAGGGATTTCAAATGGCATTCTTATGTGGGTGTTTGGCTATCTTTACATATCTCATCCGTGAAGGGTATTGTATCTATATCACAGAATCAGGTTTGCAAATTTCTAAATATTCTACAATACTTTAATTTTATATATAATCTCTAATTTAAAAAAATCTTCAAAAACAGCAGCTATTTTGATTGCGCTGTTTTTGAAGATATAAACTTTGAATACCTAATACCAGCTTTCGCGCTCCTTCTCTAACTCATCAAAATAATCATCATAATATCGTTGCGTCTTTGGCGGATATTTAGCATCAATATATGTTTTAAATTGCATCAGCACAATATCATCATACTCATTGGTATGCTCAAAACCATATTCGCTCAAGTAATCCATTTTCTTTTTTGCCGCTTCCCCGCTCAAGCCAAAACAATCCATCAGGAAACTTCTGTCTATATTATATCCTCGTTTTGCAATAGTCTTAATAAGAATATTGGGTGCATTGGCTTGTGCCGCAAAGAAGTGTGCCTCTATTTCTTCCTTATTTCCATGCTTCTTATGATTACACTTGACATGACCAATCTCATGCCAAAGAGTATGTTTCATCCTCGGACCGTACTTCTCTTTATCATATAAAATTAAAGTCAATCCCGGACGCAGCCCCTTTAGCAAAAAGGCATCCTCTAATTCATGTCCCAGTGTTATTTCATTAATAGAACATCCCGTCTTTTTTGCATATTTTTGATAACTGCTTATCATTACATCTTTACACTTAATCTTTTTGGCAGGAATCGGAAACTCTTGAATATTCAGTTCCAATAAAGTGAGATATGCCAACGAAGTAATCTTTGACCATTCATACATCTTATTCATTCCTCCTCATCATCGTCATCTTCAAGGAGAAATTTGTCTATTGTTGCATTAAAAATCCTAAATGCCTCCATTCTTTTTTCTTCTGACAATTCGCCCGTCTTTCGGGCTATAACAACAAACTCTTCTGGTATTTCGCTATACCCACACTTGGTAAGTAGCAACGATTTGTCAACATCCAATGCCAACGCCAATTTTTCAAGTGTTGCAGGATCAGGCTTAACCATATCGGCTTCTATACGACTAATCGTAGAATTTGTTACACCCGCAAGTTCGGCTAATTTTCTCTGGCTTATTGATTTTTTATCTCTTAACTGAATAATATATTGCCCAAATGACCTATTTTCCATTGTAGCAACTCCTTTCAAAAAAATTATAACATAACTGTTCCTTCAATGCAACAAAAAGGTGTTGCATTTGAGGAACAGTTGTGTTATAATGGTGTTGCATCAAAGGAACGATGCGCAGATGCAAGACAAAAAACAGCGGTATTGCGACTTGCACTCACAATCCACTGCTTTTCTGTAGCGGCAATCCATATCAAATATGCAAAGCCAACTCCCTATGGTTATTTTAGCATTTTGATGGTCGGAATACAACCTTTATGTTCAAAAAATACAAGGTTTTATTTGATAAAGCACAGAAGTATGTCCTGTAAAATCAATAATTTACAAGGAGGTACATGAATATGATGTACGCAAAAAAAATCAGAATGCAGGATGGATGCAGAAACTCAAACAACACGCAGGAAATCGCGGAAATCTATGTAGATGGTTGCAACAATCCGGGATTTTTCCCTAAAGGAACACTACATGATTATCTCAAGACTAACCCGAACAGTATTCGAGTTAATATTTCACCCTATCCCTGTGTTGTTCCTGCAACCAGTTCACTTGGGGAGAAATATGTCCGTTCTGAACCAAATGATACCGTACACGATAATTTACTGAAATTACCCAGAATGTAAGGAGGAAATGTATTATGGCTGTTCATCATGGTGGAAAAGTTGGCGCTGCTGGCAGAAAATTAGCTTCTAAATCTTCCAGCAAAGCTACAAAAACTAAAGCTGCAAAGACATTAGTAAATCACAAAATTGCAAAGCACTAAAGATAAACGAACTAAGAGAGGTTCGATTTGAGAACACACATAGACCGTCAAGGAAAATATTTAGCCTTGGCGGTCTCTTTATGCACTCCAAAAGAAAAATAACCAAATGGCACCAGATTGGCGCACAAATTACGCAAACTGGCACAGTATTGCGATTTACAGGTAAAAATGCCCATGCTATAATGGTCATGCTCAAAATTGTATCTGCACCCATATCCATTCCACTTTTCAGGCATCTGCACCCGCAGGTGTCATTTTTTTTGCAGAACATACGCCATGCGCTTTTTTGTATGGCAGCCCCCTTGAAACAGGGGCTTTGGAACCGGCAGTCCTTCGGGAATTGCCGGTTTTTCTACTATAACAAATTTCACAGGAGGTAATTCATTGAAAAAAGAAAACAACGCAACCAAAAACCGGCTCCCCAGAAAAAAGAAATTCCGCGTCCCCTACCAGAACATCATTGTAGGTGCGGCAGCCTTTGCCTACTTCTTTACCCTTCAGACCAGTCAGGTCCTTGCAACGGATATGTGGTCTAAGGCAGACACGATCCTGAAGGATGTGTATGGCAAGATACTGGGGATTTCCACCATCGCCGCCATCGTGACCGCTTCCGTCGCCCTGCTCCTTATGAACTTCTCCAAATCGGGCAGGACAGTGGATGAGTCCCGTGCATGGCTCAAGCGCATTGCCATCTCATGGGTGATCTTAAACGGACTCGGCTTCATCCTCGCCTATGTCACACCCTTCTTCTCCGACGGCAAATGGAACGGATAAAAGGGAGGGTGAGTCATGGGCATACTTGACGGCATCGTGGAATGGATTGCCAAGCAGGTGATGAACGGGCTTGACCTGATCTCCACCTCGGTACTGGGTGCCCTGGGCTGTGACATGGGAACCTTCCTGCGGTATTTCCCCGCTGCGGAGACCATGTATAAGGTATTTGTGGCAACCGCCATAGGACTTGTCCTCTTAAACTGGGTGTGGCAGCTTTTTAAGAACTTCGGGCTGATTGCAGGCGTGGAGGCGGAAGATCCCTTCAAACTGAGTATCCGTTCCGTCCTCTTTATCGGTCTGATCTATTACTGCGACCAGATCACGGACATGGTGCTTTCCATCGGAGGGACTCCCTATTCATGGATACTCTCCTCTGACCTGCCGCCCTTAAACTTCGCGGATTTTAACTCCGTACTGCTGACGATACTCGGCGTCTGCGCCAGCGGTTCCGTTACGCTGATCGCACTGATCCTTCTGCTGATTCTGGCATGGAACTATATCAAGCTGCTGTTTGAGGCGGCGGAACGCTATGTCCTGCTTGGCGTGGTCGTATATACGGCGCCTATGGCGTTTGCCACCGGCGCTTCCCAGTCCACCTCAAATATCTTCAAGTCGTGGTGCCGGATGTTCGGGGGACAGATCTTCTTATTGATGATGAACGCATGGTGTCTGCGCCTGTTCACATCCATGGTGGGAAGTTTTCTGTCCAATCCGTTGTCACTTTAGGGAGGTATCTATGAAAAACAGAAAAAACAAACTTTATACCATAATACTTACTGCCGCCCTGTTCCTTTCCCAGTCCATGACCGTATTCGCGGTAACGGAAAGCGATGTGGAGGCGGTCGGGAAAGAAACTGCGGCAGGCAATGTCTTCATCTGGTTTTTATGCGCCATCGCCTTTCTGAAGATCAGCCAGAAGATTGACAGCTTTTTATCCAGCCTCGGTATCAACGTGGGGCATACCGGCGGCAACATGATGGCGGAGCTGATGGTTGCCGCAAGGGGGCTTACCACCGCAAAGAACATCGCCGGAGGCTCCAGTTTCCGGGGCGGTTCTGTCAGAATGGGCGGAAGCTCAAGCAGCGTCAGCCAGTCCTCCTTCCTGTCAGGCGGGCTTGCCGGTGCCGTGGGACGCCAGTTTACCCAGAGCGCCATGCACACCATGACCGGGCATTCCAGCAACCCCATCAGCCGCAGGGCATTTGAATCCTCGGTGAAAAAGGGCGGCGATTTTGCCAACGGCGTCACCGGGGCTGTGGCAAAGGGAAACATCAGCTACACCGGTTCCATGACCGGCACACAGGCAGCACAGGCGCTGACCTCTTACATGGGACAGACGGGTATCCCGGACACGCCAAGCTATTCGGATGTGGAAATCGGCGGCGGACGCATCATGGGGACGGAAACCTCAGTGGAATATCCCAACGGCGCCGCCTTCGGTATGTATAACACCGAGCAGTATATGGCACCGGAGGGGCATTATGAAACTGTCACCACGGCTGACAATGCCACATGGTACAGGCAGTATGCGGTGGATACCGTGGACCGGACACCCTACATGACCGGGGAGGGCAAGATTGCCTACCATGAGAACATCGTGCAGAAACTCCCCAACATGCCCAAAAGAAAGGACCGCGTATAAATGCCAGAACAGAATAAAAATAAGGAGCAGTCCGTCTTATCCCGGACAGCCTCCGCCGCAGGTGCAGCAAAGGGCGCACTGAAAGCGGGAAAAGCCATTGCCGGGGCTGCCAAAGGCGCTGCCGCAGGTCCTTACGGGATGCTTGCCGCAGGTCTGTGGGAAAACAGGAAAGCAGTCGGGAAGGTACTGGCGGCCATCGGCGCACTTCTGCTGATCCCCGTCCTGTTCATCCTCATGCTCCCCTCCCTGATCTTCGGGAATCTGGGGCTGGACACGGCAGCCGGTGACGTACTGAATGACAATACTCTCATCATGGAGAACATTGCGGAGACGGAAACCTCCATTGAAGCCATCCTGCGGGAAAAACACGATGCCTTGCTGGAAAAAATAGAACGGGAGGCGGATTCTCTTGGTTCTGACTGTGAATACAGCATTACGGATGATTTTTCAGACCGCATTATATACGAAAGTGCACTGGTTATTTCCCAGTTCTGCGCCTCGCAGGAAGACTACCGGGAGATTAACCTTGCAAAACTGGAGGGGCTGCTCCGCGATAACACGGACGGCATCTTTTCCTACACCGTCCAGATCACTGACTATGAAAAAACAGATGAGGAAACCGGGGAAACCCGCACCATATACCATTATGAATACACGGTGGAATACGCTGGCGACAGCTACTATGCCGAAAATGTCTTCCATCTCACCGGCGAACAGATGCAGACGGCAGAGGAATATGCCGCAAACCTGCACCTGTTTTTGTTTGACACGGTTTATCTGGTGGAAATCAACCCTGACCTGATTCCGGGAGAAACCGGGAACAAAGCCGTGGATCTCGCCCTGACAAAGCTGGGCACACCGTACAGTCAGGAGAAACGGGATCAGGAAGGCTACTTTGACTGCAGTTCCTTTACCTACTGGGTATACAGCCAGCTGGGAATATACCTTGATATTGTCAATATTGGTTGACACTTTTTTTACAAGGATATCCGTACCTAAGCT